>NZ_BSDB01000009.1:0-592 GCF_030268025.1 Parageobacillus sp. G301 | reverse complement strand
TGAGGTAACCCTTTAAGGGAGCCAGCCGCCGAAGGTGGGGCAAGTGATTGGGGTGAAGTCGTAACAAGGTAGCCGTACCGGAAGGTGCGGCTGGATCACCTCCTTTCTAAGGATGATACGAAAAGCGGAAGCGCCGCGATCAGCTCTCGAAGCCAAATGTTCTTCACCCGCAGAAGTGCTTGCACTTCGAGGGGGAAGGTTATTTGGCACAAGAGAGCTAGGCGCTGGAGCTAGACAGTACGAAAAGCGGAAGCGGCTGCCCTTATGGGCTAGTCGGAAGTGGACGCTTCAGGTTTGTTCAGTTTTGAGGGAACATGTTTATGTTCTCTTCAATCAATCCGTTTTGCGCCTGCGTCTACCAGCGAATTCAAAGATGATGGATTCCTCGGCGCAAGGCAGCAGAGAAGTTGATTCAAGGCAGTAGCCTTGTTCAGTTTTGAGGGAGCATTCTACTCCTTCAAGTGCTTTGTGTCTGCGTCTGCTAGTGAATTCGAGGAAGCAGGATTCCTCGACACAAGGCTGCAAGGAAGCATACTCAAGTAGTCGCCTTGCGCCTGCGTCTATGAGCGGATGCAGGAAATAAGTTGGTTCC
>NZ_BSDB01000008.1:0-634 GCF_030268025.1 Parageobacillus sp. G301 | reverse complement strand
CGCTAACCGAACAGAAGCAAGCTTCCGTTCGGTCCGCTCGACTTGCATGTATTAGGCACGCCGCCAGCGTTCGTCCTGAGCCAGGATCAAACTCTCCAAAAAGAAAGTTGATTGGCTTATTTAATTTGGCACTGACACCGAAGGTGTCAAGCGCTTCAGCTTTTCACATTGTCCAGCTTCAGCGCCTAGCTCTCTCGTGCCAAATAACCTTCCCCCTCGAAGTGCAAGCACTTCAGCGGGTGAAGAACATTTGGCTTCGAGAGCTGATCGCGGCGCTTCAGCATTTCTATGTGGACGCTTCGTTTTGTTCAGTTTTCAAAGAACATTAAATTTTTAAATAAGTGGAGCCTATCGGGATCGAACCGATGACCTCCTGCGTGCAAAGCAGGCGCTCTCCCAGCTGAGCTAAGGCCCCATATTGTCTAAATCGGGAAGACAGGATTCGAACCTGCGACCCCATGGTCCCAAACCATGTGCTCTACCAAGCTGAGCTACTTCCCGAAATGGCGCGCTCGAGAGGATTCGAACCCCTAACCTTCTGATCCGTAGTCAGATGCTCTATCCAATTGAGCTACGAGCGCATATGCCGAGGGCCGGACTCGAACCGGCACGGTAGTTACCTACCCCAGGATTT
>NZ_BSDB01000007.1:0-643 GCF_030268025.1 Parageobacillus sp. G301 | reverse complement strand
TTATTTATATTTGGATTTACACGAGAACCGTTCATTAGCACTCCACGTATACGATGATCTTGCTTAGCAAATGTTATGATTAAATCCAACATTTCTTGTTCTGTTCTCATTTTCACATATGTCACCCTTTCCTACTTTTATCCTCAATACGAGTGGTGAATGACTCTCCCCGTCGGTTTTTCGATGTTGAGAACTCTTTGTAAGGCTTTGATGACCAACTTCTCCTCACTTATAATTTTTGGTTAATATTACCGTGGGATATTTTACGATGAAAGTTGTTTCTTTATTGGACTAAACTGTCCCGTTCCCATAAAGCGAGTTTCACCACAGATGTTGAAGTTAATTCGTTCTTCCATATCGGCTTAATAGGAACCTAAAAAATTCGTCTGAAGCTCTTCCTCTATCACCTTCATCACCTTGTTATCCAAATAAACTTTATAAGCCTTTGCCTTTGGTCTAGAACTAACTATATTACTTATGTTTTGTTCGATATAGTGGATGGCAACTCCGTCATCCGCTGCAATACCAGCTTGTATGGCTCCAGAATAAATTAGTTTATGATATGAATGCCTTATGTCTAACTCTCCATCATAATGCGGACAATGACTGCCTTTTAGAAAGCCTAAGCATTTCATTGCTTCTA
>NZ_BSDB01000006.1:0-860 GCF_030268025.1 Parageobacillus sp. G301 | reverse complement strand
CTCGAAGCCAAATGTTCTTCGCCCGTAGAGGTGCTTGCACCTCAAGGGAGAAGGTTATTTGGCGCAAGAGAGCTAGGCACCGGAGCTAGACAACGGAAAAGCGGAAGCCGCCTATGCAAAACGGCTTTCTTCCAAACGGACGGTTATCTAGTTTTGAGGGAATGAAATTTCTCTTGACAATATCAATGATTGAACTATAATGGAACTTGTCCATTGCTTGCCTAGTGACAATAGCGGAGAGGAAACACCCGTTCCCATTCCGAACACGGAAGTTAAGCTCTCCAGCGCCGATGGTAGTTGGGGCCAGCGCCCCTGCAAGAGTAGGTCGTTGCTAGGCAGTTTATTATGGAGGATTAGCTCAGCTGGGAGAGCACTTGCCTTACAAGCAAGGGGTCGGCGGTTCGATCCCGTCATCCTCCACCATTACTTTACAAATAGAATTAGTTGCTTTTCTCGAATGATGAGCCATTAGCTCAGTAGGTAGAGCATCTGACTTTTAATCAGAGGGTCGGAGGTTCGAATCCTCCATGGCTCACTCTTTGATCGCGGGTGTGGCGGAATTGGCAGACGCGCTAGATTCAGGGTCTAGTGCCCTTTACGGGCGTGGGGGTTCAAGTCCCTTCACCCGCACTCTATAACTCTATATTGAAGATGCGGAAGTAGTTCAGTGGTAGAACACCACCTTGCCAAGGTGGGGGTCGCGGGTTCGAGTCCCGTCTTCCGCTCCATTAATCGCCGGGGTGGCGGAATTGGCAGACGCACAGGACTTAAAATCCTGGGGTAGGTAACTACCGTGCCGGTTCGAGTCCGGCCCTCGGCATATGCGCTCGTAGCTCAATTGGATAGAGCATCTGACTACG
>NZ_BSDB01000005.1:0-56591 GCF_030268025.1 Parageobacillus sp. G301 | reverse complement strand
GTGGAGGCGAGCGCTTAGCGCCAAAAGGAAAATGTTCTTCCGACGAGACATGCTTGCATGTCGACGGAGGAAGGTTATTTTCCGCAAGGCGCTGCGAGCCGGAGCTGGACAAAGCGAAAAGCGGAGGACGCTAGGAGCTAGACAACGGAAAAGCGGAAGCCGCCTATGCAAAATGGCTTCTTCCAAACGGACGGTTATCTAGTTTTGAGGGAACGAAATCCCTCTTGACAAACGTGATGATTGGAATATAATAATAAATGTCCAATTGAGATAATTGCCTAGTGACAATAGCGGAGAGGAAACACCCGTTCCCATTCCGAACACGGAAGTTAAGCTCTCCAGCGCCGATGGTAGTTGGGGCCAGCGCCCCTGCAAGAGTAGGTCGTTGCTAGGCAATGTAAAAAGAAGCATGCCTTTCATTAAGGCATGCTTCTTTTTTGCTATATTTATTTATCCTTTCCTTTTATTACCTAAGATCATGTTTCATTTTCGAAAAAAAAGGGAATCATATGACTAGCCATTTTTGTGAGTGACCCTTGCATTTTTTTATAATAAACTATATAGTAGAAGTAAGGTCAAATATAGTCAAAGTCAACTTGGTTTGTAAGGAGGAGGTAGAGTGCCAAACATTTCTGATATTATTGAGCAATATTTAAAACAGGTATTAAATATGAGCGGTAAAGACATTGTGGAAATCAAAAGAAGTGAAATTGCTGATAAATTTCAATGTGTTCCCTCACAAATTAATTATGTTATTAATACAAGATTTACGCTAGAGCGAGGATATATTGTTGAGAGTAAGCGCGGTGGCGGTGGTTACATCCGCATTATGAAAGTGAAAACAAAAAATGAAGCACAGTTAATTGATCAACTGTTAGAATTAATCCAGCACCGGATTAGTCAATCAAATGCGGAAGATATTATTGATCGTCTTGTCGAGGAAAAAGTAATTACCGAACGAGAAGCAAAGATTATGCTAAGCGTAATGGACCGTTCTGTATTATACATCGATTTGCCCCAACGTGATGAATTGAGAGCACGCATGCTAAGAGCGATGTTGATATCGCTAAAATATAAGTAGGGAGGGGATAAAGTTGATATGTCAGGAATGCAATCAAAGACCGGCAACAGTGCATTTCACGAAAATTATAAACGGCGAAAAAACCGAATTTCATCTTTGCGAACAATGCGCTCAAGAGAATAGTGATATGTTTATGTTTTACGGAAATGATGACTTTTCCTTTAATAACTTATTAGCTGGCCTGCTTAATTTTTCATCTCCAATGAAAGAAATGACGTCAAGCCCGTTCCAAAGCACCGATATTTTACAATGCGAGAAGTGTGCAATGACTTATCATCAGTTTACAAAAACAGGTCGTTTCGGCTGTTCAAACTGTTACCGCACATTTGCTAGATATTTACCACCGATATTAAAAAGACTCCATAGCGGAAATACAACCCATGCTGGAAAAATACCGAAACGAAAAGGTGGAACACTCCATCTGCGCAAGCAAATTGCTATGTTAAAACAAAAACTGCAAGAACTGGTGGCGAGAGAAGAATTTGAAAAGGCGGCAGAGGTTCGTGATCAAATTCGTTCTCTTGAATATCAGTTGCATCAACGTCGAGGGGGGGAGATGTAGTTATATGTCGTTTGAGAAGTTTTTTAATACGGCGGTCAGTTCTTGGATGAGTCAGGAGGGGCCTGATTCTGATATCGTGTTAAGCAGCCGTATCCGTTTAGCAAGAAACATTGTTGATTTTCGGTTTCCAACAGTATTTAACAATGAGGAAGCACAGCAAATTGTTTCATTGTTTGAGCAAACATTTGCTCATCGTTTTTACCCGTCTGTCGGTCGTTTTGAATTGTTAAAAATGTCAGAGCTTCAACCGATTGAAAAAAGGGTATTGGTAGAAAAGCATTTAATTAGCCCGCATTTGGCAGAAGATTCTCCTTTTGGGGCGTGCTTGCTTTCAGAAAATGAAGAAATAAGCATTATGATTAATGAAGAGGATCACATTCGTATTCAATGTTTATTTCCTGGTCTTCAATTAACAGAAGCGTTAAAGGTGGCTAATGAGCTTGATGATTGGATTGAGGAACATGTCAATTATGCGTTTGATGAAAAACTCGGATATTTAACAAGCTGTCCGACAAACGTTGGAACAGGGATGCGCGCTTCTGTTATGATGCATCTCCCGGCTCTCGTTTTAACACAGCAAATAAACCGCATTATTCCAGCAATCAACCAACTAGGATTAGTAGTACGTGGAACATATGGAGAAGGCAGTGAGGCGTTAGGTAATATTTTCCAAATTTCAAATCAAATTACATTAGGAAAGTCGGAAGAGGATATTGTGGAAGATTTGAAAAGCGTTGTTCAACAGTTAATTGCCCAAGAAAGAATGGCGAGGGAGACATTAGTCAAAACTTTAAACATACAATTAGAAGACAGAGTATTCCGTTCTTATGGGATATTAGCAAATAGCCGTGTTATTGAATCTAAAGAAGCAGCGCAATGTTTGTCTGATGTACGTTTAGGAATTGACTTAGGATATATTAAAAATATTTCGCGCAATATTTTAAATGAGCTGATGATTTTAACTCAACCTGGATTTTTACAACAGTATGCAGGCGGCGTGCTAAGACCGGAAGAACGGGATGTTCGACGGGCGGCACTAATCCGCGAACGTCTAAAAATGGAAGAAAGAAAAGCGATGGAGGGTGATGAATAATGATGTTTGGAAGATTTACGGAGCGGGCGCAAAAAGTATTGGCGCTAGCTCAAGAGGAAGCAATACGCCTTGGCCATAATAACATTGGAACGGAACATATTTTATTAGGTTTAATTCGCGAAGGGGAAGGAATTGCAGCAAAAGCATTAATGGCTTTAGGGCTTGGGCCAGAAAAAATTCAAAAAGAGGTAGAATCGTTAATCGGTCGCGGCCATGAAGTTTCCCATACGATCCATTATACGCCGCGTGCGAAAAAAGTAATTGAACTATCGATGGATGAAGCGAGAAAGCTTGGCCATTCCTATGTAGGAACAGAACATATTTTACTAGGTCTTATTCGTGAAGGTGAAGGAGTTGCGGCCCGCGTACTTAACAATTTGGGAGTAAGTCTTAATAAAGCGCGCCAACAAGTGTTGCAACTGCTTGGAAGCAATGAGTCTGTTTCCGGCCATTCAGGAGGCGGTGCTTCACACGTAAGTACACCAACATTAGACAGCTTAGCTCGCGATTTAACGGCGATTGCTCGTGAAGGAAGATTAGACCCTGTTATTGGCAGAAGCAAGGAAATTCAGCGCGTTATTGAAGTGTTAAGCCGTCGTACAAAAAATAACCCGGTGTTAATCGGAGAACCTGGGGTTGGGAAAACAGCCATTGCTGAAGGCCTTGCGCAACAAA
This sequence comes from Parageobacillus sp. G301, assembly GCF_030268025.1. NCBI lineage: Bacteria > Bacillati > Bacillota > Bacilli > Caryophanales > Anoxybacillaceae > Parageobacillus > Parageobacillus sp. G301. Next base: position 53,180 of record NZ_BSDB01000005.1, on the reverse strand, counting down.
TCGTAAATAATGAAGTTCCAGAAACACTCCGCGATAAGCGAGTAATGACGTTAGATATGGGAACGGTAGTAGCTGGTACAAAATACCGCGGTGAATTTGAAGATCGTCTGAAAAAAGTGATGGATGAGATTCGTCAAGCAGGAAATATCATTCTCTTCATTGATGAGCTCCATACGCTTATTGGCGCAGGTGGTGCAGAAGGTGCGATTGACGCATCGAACATCTTGAAGCCAGCGCTTGCCCGTGGGGAGTTGCAATGCATTGGTGCGACTACATTGGATGAGTATCGGAAATATATTGAAAAAGACGCGGCATTAGAACGTCGTTTCCAACCAATTTACGTCGATGAACCGACGGTAGAAGAATCGATTCAAATTTTAAAAGGATTGCGCGATCGCTATGAAGCGCATCACCGTGTATCTATTTCGGATGAAGCAATCATTCAGGCAGTAAAATTATCTGACCGCTATATTACTGACCGTTTCCTTCCAGATAAAGCAATCGATTTAATCGATGAGGCTTGTTCGAAAGTTCGCCTTCGTTCGTTCACTGCTCCTCCACAATTAAAGGAACTTGAGCAAAAACTTGAGGAAGTACGCAAAGAAAAAGATGCTGCTGTACAAAGCCAAGAATTTGAAAAAGCTGCTTCCTTGCGTGATATGGAACAACGTTTACGTGAAGAATTGGAAGAAACGAAACGCGCGTGGAAAGAAAAACAGGGTCAGGAAAACTCTGAAGTAACAGTGGAAGACATTGCGATGGTTGTATCAAGCTGGACAGGAATTCCGGTGTCAAAACTTGCACAAACAGAAACAGAACGATTATTGAAACTAGAAGAAATTTTACATTCCCGCGTCGTTGGTCAAGATGAAGCAGTAAAAGCAGTTGCCAAAGCAGTTCGTCGTGCGCGGGCTGGATTAAAAGATCCGAAACGCCCGATTGGCTCGTTCATTTTCCTCGGTCCAACTGGTGTTGGAAAAACAGAATTAGCAAGAGCGCTTGCAGAAGCGATGTTCGGTGATGAAGACGCACTTATTCGCATCGATATGTCGGAATATATGGAGAAGCACTCGACATCTCGTTTAATCGGTTCGCCTCCTGGCTATGTCGGATACGAGGAAGGCGGTCAACTAACGGAAAAAGTGCGCCGCAAACCGTATTCGGTCGTGTTGTTAGATGAGATGGAAAAAGCGCATCCAGACGTATTTAACATTTTGCTGCAAGTGTTGGAAGACGGGCGTTTAACTGATTCGAAAGGAAGAACGGTTGACTTCCGCAATACGATTATCATTATGACATCGAACGTCGGTGCGGATGCGTTAAAGCGGAATAAATACGTCGGCTTTAATATCCAAGATGAAGATCAGAAGTACAAAGACATGAAAGGAAAAGTCATGGACGAGTTAAAGAAAGCATTTCGTCCGGAGTTTTTAAACCGAATTGATGAAATTATTGTCTTCCATTCACTTGAAAAACAACATTTAAAAGAAATTGTAAAACTAATGGCAGAACAGCTTGTAAAACGCTTAAAAGAACAAGATATCGATTTAGAGTTAACGGATGCGGCCATTGAAAAAATTGCTTCCGAGGGATATGATCTAGAATACGGTGCTCGTCCATTGCGTCGCGCGTTGCAAAAACATATAGAAGATCGTTTGTCGGAAGAGCTGTTAAAAGGAACGATTGGCAAAGGGCAAAAAGTCATTGTAGACGTAAAAGACGGAGAGTTCGTCGTTTTATCAGAGCAAGCGGTGATGTAATCGGCGTTTTCTTGATGGAAGGTATGCGGCAGCTCACTGCCCATACCTTTTTGTTTCAACGATGAAAAAGAAAGGGTTTTCTAGCGATGGGGAAAAAGAAAACAAAGTTTGTTTGTCAAGAATGCGGTTATGAATCAGCGAAATGGCTTGGAAGATGTCCAGGATGCAGTACATGGAATTCGATGGTCGAGGAAATTGAGCGGACAAAGCCAATGACAAGAGGAGTGTTTGTGCATTCCACGGATGATATCATCTCAAAACCAGTTCCAATTACTACCGTGACCACAACGCAAGAGCCGCGCATACAAACGAGTATTTCTGAATTTAACCGTGTATTAGGTGGGGGAATTGTGAAAGGTTCGCTCGTTTTAATCGGTGGGGATCCAGGCATTGGAAAATCAACGCTTCTTTTGCAAGTTTCTGCGCAACTTGCTGCTATGCAACATAAAGTATTATATATATCCGGCGAAGAATCCGTAAAACAAACGAAATTGCGCGCTGACCGCCTTCACATTGCTTCCGACCAATTGTATGTATTAGCGGAGACAGATTTGGAATATATTGCAGAAGCAATCGAAAATGTTCGCCCCGCTTGTGTTGTGATTGATTCGATTCAAACGATTTACCGTGCAGATATTACGTCCGCACCAGGAAGTGTATCGCAAGTCCGTGAATGTACAGCGGAACTGATGAAAATTGCCAAAACAAAAGGAATTGCCATTTTTATTGTCGGCCATGTAACGAAAGAGGGAGCGATTGCCGGTCCAAGAATTTTAGAGCATATGGTGGATACGGTTCTTTATTTCGAAGGAGAACGTCACCATACGTATCGTATTTTACGGGCGGTGAAAAACCGTTTCGGCTCCACAAATGAAATTGGTATTTTTGAAATGAGAGATTCAGGACTTATCGAGGTCGAAAACCCTTCAGAAGTGTTTTTAGAAGAACGTTCCCGAGGGTCGGCAGGTTCAACCGTTGTCGCCGCAATGGAAGGAACTCGTCCTGTATTAGTCGAAATTCAAGCATTAGTATCTCCAACGAGTTTTGGCAACCCGCGTCGGATGGCAACGGGAATCGACCATAACCGTGTTTCTTTATTAATGGCCGTATTGGAAAAAAGGGTCGGCCTGCTTTTACAAAATCAGGACGCTTACTTGAAAGTGGCAGGGGGAGTAAAATTAGACGAGCCAGCGATTGATTTGGCGATTGCCGTAAGCATTGCCTCAAGTTTCCGCGATCAGCCAACCAACCCGTCCGATGTGATTATCGGCGAGGTCGGTTTAACTGGGGAAGTACGTCGTGTTTCCCGTATTGAACAGCGGGTGCAAGAAGCAGTAAAATTAGGGTTTTCTCGCATCATTATTCCTAAAAACAATTTAGCAGGATGGAATCCGCCAAAACATATAACCGTGATCGGTGTGTCCCACGTTGCCGAGGCACTTGAACATACGTTGCAGTAAAATTTACAAGTACATGTCAAATATTTAAAAAATATTAAAAACTATGTTAAAGATTGGTTTCAAACATTGGAAACTGTTTATAATGTTAGATAGGGAGGTGAAAATAAAGAAATGGTAAAACGTATCGTTCAGTTGTTTTTTCTTGTTGTTGGAGGAACATTAGGTGTTGTTTTCTTGCCAAATTTGTTGCGCCTTATGAATATAAGCGACATTTCATTGTTAAATAATTCATATACATTGGCGGTATTAGGAGCACTTATTTTCTTTATGATGACTTTTTGGCTAGTAGATTACGTTGTAGATATGATTCGCTGGGTCGAGGAATCGCTCGTTAAAGTGCCTGTTGCTGATCTTTTATTTGGCAGTTTAGGGCTTATTTTCGGCCTTATTATTGCGTTTTTAGTTGTTATGCCGCTGCAATCGTTTCAGTTTCAAGTCGTCAATACGGTGCTGCCGATATTTTTGACGATCCTGCTTGGTTACTTAGGATTTCAAGTCGGATTTAAAAAACGGCATGAATTAATGAATTTATTTTCTCTTTCCAATCGAATGGCAAAGAAAAAGGGGACAGAAGAAGAGACGGGTTTATCAAAAGATAGTCCTGTAAAAATTTTAGATACAAGTGTAATTATTGATGGCCGAATTGCAGATATTTGCCAAACAGGTTTTTTAGAAGGAACAATTGTCATTCCTCGTTTTGTGCTTGAAGAATTGCAACATATTGCAGATTCATCTGATGTGTTAAAACGCAATCGTGGCCGACGTGGACTTGACATTTTAAACCGCATTCAAAAGGAATTGGATATTAAAGTGGAAATTTATGAAGGCGATTTTGACGATATTCAAGAGGTAGACAGTAAGCTGGTGAAGTTGGCAAAATTAACATCAGGTGTTGTTGTCACGAATGATTTCAATTTAAATAAAGTATGTGAGCTGCAAAATGTGCGTGTCCTTAATATTAATGATTTAGCGAATGCGGTAAAACCGGTTGTTCTCCCTGGGGAAGAATTAAACGTTCATGTGATCAAAGATGGCAAAGAGCACAATCAAGGTGTGGCGTACTTAGATGATGGAACAATGATTGTCGTGGAAGACGGAAAAGATTATATAGGCAAACGGGTTGACGTATTGGTGACAAGCGTGTTACAAACATCAGCAGGGAGAATGATTTTCGCGAAGCTAAAGCTATTGCAAAAAGCGTTATAAACGAATGAGTAGGGGAAACAGCGATGATGTATGAGGTAGTCATTCCTGCAGCCGGGCAAGGAAAGCGAATGAAGGCAGGAGTTAATAAACAATTGATTGAACTTCAAAACGAACCGCTAATTGTGCGCACATTAAAAGTGTTTGAAAAAGATGAATGGTGCCGTGGTATTATTGTTGTGATTAATGAAGCGGAAAGAACACAGTTTGAACAATTATTTTCTCGTTTCCATATTAAAAAAATCACTGCGATCGTAAGCGGTGGAAAAGAGCGACAACATAGCGTGTACAATGGGCTGAAAGCGGTGAAAAATGGGGATATTGTGCTTATTCATGATGGTGCGCGTCCGTTCGTTACTATAGAGCAAATTCATGAATTAGTAAAAGAAGCGAAGGAACACGGTGCGGCAATTCCGGCTGTGCGCGTTAAAGACACTATCAAAAAGGCGCGCGATCAGTTTGTTGAGGAAACGATGGAACGCTCTAGCTTGTGGGCTGTACAAACTCCACAAGCTTTTCATGTTTCTCTCGTTTTAAGGGCACATGAGCAGGCACAAAAAGATGGTTATATTGGCACAGATGATGCAAGTCTTGTAGAGCGAATTGGCGGGAAAGTAAAAATTGTCGAAGGCGATTACCGCAATATTAAATTAACGACACCGGATGATTTATTATTTGCTGAAGCGATTTTATCAAGTTGGGTAATTTCATAACGAGAGGGGTAACTACATGTTTCGCATTGGTCAAGGATTTGATGTTCATCAGCTTGTCGAGGGCCGTCCCCTCATCATTGGAGGCGTTCGCATTCCATACGAAAGAGGGTTGCTCGGCCATTCCGACGCCGATGTATTGTTGCATGCGGTCGCAGATGCATGTTTAGGAGCAATTGCTGCAGGTGATATTGGCAAGCATTTTCCAGATACCGATGACCGCTATAAGGATGCTGATTCTGCGCTATTATTAAAACAAGTATGGGAATTAGTCAAGCAGCAAGGATACGAACTTGTTAATCTCGATTGCACGATTATCGCACAAAAGCCAAAGATGGCGCCACATATCGAGCAAATGAAAGAAAATATTGCGAATTTGCTAGAAGGAGAACCGTCACAAGTCAATGTCAAAGCAACAACGACGGAAAAGTTAGGTTTTACTGGCCGAGAAGAAGGAATTGCCGCTCAAGCGGTCGTATTATTGCAAAAAAAATAAAATAAACATCATATTGCTTACTTGTATAGCCTCAAACAATCCATTTTGAACTTTGCTCATATAAAATGTACAATAGTGGTACAAGTTTGATTAGATATTGGAGGGTTATTGACGATGTCACAAGAAGTGAGAGTGCGATACGCACCGAGTCCAACCGGTCATTTACATATTGGCGGTGCAAGAACGGCGTTATTTAACTATTTATTTGCTCGTCATCATAATGGAAAATTTATTGTACGTATTGAGGATACGGATATCGAACGAAACGTAGAAGGTGGCGAACAGTCGCAGTTAGAAAACTTAAAATGGTTAGGCATTGATTATGACGAGTCGGTGGATAAAGACGGCGGATACGGTCCATATCGCCAAACGGAACGTCTCGATATATATCGTAAATACGTGAATGAACTTTTAGAAAAAGGATATGCGTATAAATGTTTCTGCACGCCAGAAGAGCTGGAAAAAGAGCGGGAAGCGCAAAGAGCGGCAGGGATTGCAGCGCCGCAATATAGCGGAAAGTGCCGCCATTTAACGAAAGAACAAGTCGCACAATTGGAAGCAGAAGGAAAGCCGTATACGATTCGTGTAAAAGTACCTGAAGGAAAAGTATATGAATTTGAAGATATCGTACGTGGAAAAGTGACGTTTGAATCAAAAGATATTGGCGATTGGGTCATTATGAAAGCAAACGGCATCCCAACATACAATTTTGCCGTTGTTATTGATGACCACTTAATGAAAATTACCCACGTGTTCCGCGGTGAAGAACATTTATCGAACACGCCGAAACAGTTAATGATTTACGACTATTTCGGGTGGGAGCCGCCGAAATTTGCTCATTTAACGTTAATTGTAAATGAGAATCGCAAAAAACTTTCGAAACGTGATGAATCGATTATTCAATTTGTTTCTCAATATAAAGAGCTTGGCTATTTGCCAGAAGCGTTGTTTAACTTCTTTGCACTATTAGGATGGTCACCAGAAGGGGAAGAAGAAATTTTCTCGAAAGAGGAACTCATTCGTATTTTTGATGTTTCCCGATTGTCCAAATCACCATCGATGTTCGATACGAAAAAGTTGACATGGATGAATAACCAATATATTAAAAAACTAGACTTAGACCGATTAGTGGAAATTTCATTGCCGCATTTGATTAAGGCCGGACGCCTGCCAGAACAAATGAGTGAAGAACAACGGCAATGGGCGCGTGATTTAATTGCATTATACCAAGAACAAATGAGTTATGGAGCGGAAATTGTAGAGCTATCGGAGTTGTTCTTTAAAGAAGACATTGAGTATAATGAAGAAGCGAAAGAAGTGTTAGCCGGCGAACAAGTCCCTGATGTGTTAAAAACATTTTTAGAAGAAGTGAAACAGCTTGAGCCGTTTACGGCAGAAAATATTAAAGCGGCAATTAAATCGGTGCAAAAAGCGACAGGACAAAAAGGGAAAAAATTGTTTATGCCGATTCGCGTTGCGGTAACAGGGCAAACACACGGTCCAGAACTGCCATTTGCGATTCAATTATTAGGAAAAGAAAAAGTTATAAGCCGATTAGAAAAGGTGATTCATTAACCTTTTTATCCGTTTTTCATATAGTAAAAATTAAAATATAGAAAAAGCGTTGACGAGGAGAAGTAGAAAACATTGGCATTCCAGAGAGAATCACCTTGGCTGGAAGTGATTCATGACCGATGTTTTTGAAATGCCCCTCGGAGCCTCCTTTCGAACCAGAGCAGAGACGTTCTGTAGTAGATAGGAGCGGAGTTTCTCCGTTATCAGATTGGAGTGAGCTAAACGAATCGTTTAGCTAAACAGAGTGGAACCGCGCCTAGAAGCGTCTCTGTGTCATTGGCACAGAGACGTTTTTTTCATAGATGTACTTTCCGCAAATTTGATGAAAGTGGAGGGAGGATCATATGTTTAAAACACTTAAGGAAGATATTGAGGTGATTTTTGAGCAAGATCCAGCAGCAAGGAGCTATTTAGAAGTTATTTTAACATACTCTGGCCTTCACGCGATTTGGGCACACCGTATTGCTCATGCATTATATAAGCGTAAATTTTACTTTCTTGCCCGCCTTATTTCGCAAATTAGCCGCTTTTTTACAGGCATTGAAATTCACCCGGGAGCGAAAATCGGCCGCCGCTTTTTCATCGATCATGGCATGGGTGTGGTGATTGGCGAAACATGTGAAATTGGAGATAATGTAACTGTGTATCAAGGTGTAACATTAGGAGGAACAGGGAAAGAAAAAGGAAAGCGCCATCCAACGATTAAAGACAACTGCTTAATTGCAGCAGGTGCGAAAGTGCTCGGTTCCATTACGATTGGAGAAAACTCAAAAATCGGAGCAGGTTCTGTTGTGTTGAAAGACGTTCCACCGAACTCCACGGTTGTTGGCATTCCGGGACGAGTGGTTGTCCGCAATGGTGTGAAAGTGAAAAAAGACTTAAATCATACGGACTTACCAGATCCGGTTGCCGATCGCATTAAAGAGTTAGAAGCAGAAATTGCAAGATTGCGTGAAGAAATTGAAAGCTTAAAGAAGGAAAGGAAGGTCGAAGATGAGCAGCATTCGACTTTATAACACGTTAACAAGAAAAAAGGAACTGTTTGAACCGCTAGAACCGAATAAAGTAAAAATGTATGTATGCGGTCCAACCGTATATAACTATATTCATATTGGGAACGCCCGCGCCGCGATTGTGTTTGATACGATTCGCCGTTACCTAGAGTTTCGCGGTTATGAAGTGAAATACGTCTCCAATTTTACGGATGTGGATGACAAGTTAATTAAGGCGGCGCGCGAATTAGGAGAAGATGTGCCGACAATCGCGGAGCGTTTTATTCAAGCGTATTTTGAAGATATTACAGCGCTTGGATGCAAAAAAGCGGATGTTCATCCACGCGTAACGGAAAATATAGATACGATTATTGAATTTATTCAAACATTAATCGATAGAGGTTATGCATACGAAGTAGACGGGGATGTGTACTATCGTACAAGGAAATTTAAAGAATATGGAAAACTCTCGCATCAATCTATTGATGAACTAAAAGCGGGAGCGCGCATCGAAGTAGGGGAAAAGAAAGAAGATCCGCTTGATTTCGCGTTATGGAAAGCGGCAAAAGAAGGCGAAATTTGCTGGGATAGCCCGTGGGGAAAAGGGCGTCCGGGATGGCATATCGAGTGCTCGGCAATGGCGCGTAAATATTTAGGTGATACGATTGATATTCATGCCGGTGGTCAAGATTTGACGTTTCCTCATCATGAAAACGAAATTGCACAATCAGAAGCGTTAACAGGAAAACCGTTTGCGAAATATTGGCTTCATAACGGATATTTAAATATTAATAACGAAAAAATGTCAAAATCGCTAGGTAATTTTGTGCTCGTTCACGATATTATCCAGCAAATCGATCCGCAAGTATTACGGTTCTTTATGCTTTCTGTTCATTACCGACATCCGATTAACTATAGTGAAGAATTATTAGAGAGCGCGAAAAAAGGATTGGAACGGTTAAAAACGTCCTATTTTAATTTAAAACATCGATTGCAAAGCAGCACGAACTTAACCGATGATGATGATCAATGGCTTGCGCGCATTCAAGAGCAACATGAGGCATTTATTCGGGAGATGGACGATGATTTTAACACAGCCAATGGGATTGCCGTGTTATTTGAGCTATCGAAACAAGCGAACTTATATTTGTTGGAAAAAAATACGTCCGAACGCGTCATTCATGCATTTTTGCGTGAATTTGAACAGCTGTTAGATGTACTGGGCATTACGTTGCAAGAAGAGGAATTATTGGACGAGGAAATCGAAGCGCTTATTCAAAAGCGGAACGAAGCGAGAAAAAATCGGAATTTTGCTTTAGCGGATCAAATTCGTGATGAATTAAAGGCGAAAAACATTATTTTAGAAGATACGCCGCAAGGTACGAGATGGAAAAGAGGATAAGATGCGATGAGTCTTTTACAGCCGATCAAAGATGTAAAACAACTAAACGGATTAGCGCTTGCTTACATTGGGGATGCCGTATACGAACTTTATGTACGGCATCACCTTCTTTCAAAGGGAAATGTGAAGCCGCATCAGCTTCATAAACAAGCGATTCAATATGTATCAGCGAAAGCACAAGCAAAAGTGTTGTTAACATTATTAGAAAATGAATTATTAACAGAAGAAGAGCAGTCGGTCGTTCGCCGGGGAAGAAACGCCAAATCTGGTACGATTCCCAAAAACACGGATGTGCAGACGTACCGATATAGTACAGCATTTGAAGCGCTTATCGGCTATCATTTTTTAGGAAATAATGAAAAACGAGTTGAGGAGATTATTCGCTGTTCTTTTGCGATTATTGAAGGTGAGGAAAGGAAGTTGTAGCAATGGATTTTATTATTGGAAAAAATCCTGTCATTGAGGCATTGAAATCAGAAAGGGAAATTAACAAGATTTGGATAGCAGAAGGTGTGCAGCGCAACTCTATCCAACCGATTATTCGGCTTGCTAAGCAAAATGGTGTGCTTGTGCAATATGTTCCGAAAAAAAAGCTTGATCAAATGGTAGAAGGGGCGCACCAAGGAGTTGTCGCTCAAGTTGCGGCGTACCGTTATTACGAGGTTGATGATTTATTTGCGCGAGCATCCGAAAAAAACGAACCGCCATTTTTTCTCATTCTTGATGAATTGGAAGATCCACATAACTTAGGTTCGATTATGCGAACGGCTGATGCCGTAGGCGCCCACGGAATCATTATTCCGAAACGCCGTTCTGTCGGCTTGACGGCAACGGTAGCAAAAGCTTCGACAGGTGCGATCGAATATGTCCCCGTTGCGCGAGTGACGAATTTAGCGAGAACGATTGATGAATTAAAAGAGCGCGGTGTATGGATTGTTGGAACAGATGCCAAAGCAAAAGATGACTATCGCTCCCTTGACGGAACGATGCCGCTGGCTCTTGTCATTGGCAGTGAAGGAAAAGGAATCGGAAGGCTCATTTTAGAAAAATGCGATTTTCTCATTCATTTGCCGATGAGAGGGCATGTTACGTCATTGAATGCTTCTGTCGCTGCAAGTCTTCTCATGTATGAGGTGTACCGCAAACGTTATCCGCAAGGAGAATAAATCGATGAATATTCTGATTGTCGATGGCTATAACATGATCGGTGCTTGGCCGGAGCTTCGCAAGCTGAAAGAGGAGGATGACCTTGCTGCGGCAAGGGATTTATTGATTTCCAAAATGGCCGAGTACCAAGGATTTACTGGAGATCAAGTCATTATCGTTTTCGATGCGCACCTCATACAAGGGAATGAGAAAAAATATAAAGATCATCAAGTCGAAGTTATTTTTACCAAAGAAAATGAGACAGCGGATGAACGGATTGAAAGGTTAGCAAAAAGCTTAATTAATGTGCAAACAAAGGTGTATGTCGCTACGTCGGATTATACGGAGCAATGGACAATTTTTAGTCAAGGGGCGTTGCGTAAGTCGGCACGTGAACTTTTAGTCGAAATGGAGTCTATCGAAAAGGCTATTTCAAAAAAAATACAAAATATACAAGAACAAACTCCTATGTCTAAAGTTCCATTGACAGATGAAATTGCTCAAATTTTCGAAAGATGGCGAAGAGGGCAAAAATGAGCGGTTGACGCTGTAAAAATTTGTACTGTATAATAAATTCTAGCGATTTATGCGGTCGGGGGGATCAGCGTGGGCGATTGCTTCAAAGAAAAAACATATAAAAACTATAAACATTTGGAAGATGAGCAATTAGTTGAACTTGTGCATCAAGGGGATGGAGATGCGCTAGATTTTTTGATTCATAAGTATCAAAATTTTGTACGTGCCAAAGCGCGCTCTTATTTTTTAGTCGGCGCCGATCGGGAAGATATCATTCAAGAAGGAATGATTGGTTTATATAAGGCGGTTCGCGATTTTAAAGGGGACAAGCTTTCCTCTTTTAAAGCGTTTGCAGAACTTTGTATTACAAGGCAGATGATCACTGCAATCAAAACAGCGACAAGACAAAAACATATTCCGCTTAATTCTTATGTATCTTTGGATAGACCTATTTATGATGATGAATCAGACCGGACGCTGATGGATGTCATTTCTGGAACGAAAGCGATGGATCCAGAAGAACTGATCGTCAATCGCGAGGAAGTCGATGATATCGAAGTGAAAATGACCGAACTGCTCAGTGATTTGGAGCGGAAAGTGCTTGCTTTATATTTAGATGGTCGCTCATATCAAGAAATTTCTGAAGAGCTAAATCGCCATGTCAAATCGATTGATAACGCCCTTCAGCGCGTAAAAAGAAAACTGGAAAAATATTTGGAATATCGTGAAATTAGTCTTTAGGAGAAGGCTTTTATTTTCCTGAAGTCATTGACATAGGAATACGTGTATGGTAAATTTTTATGGACATCCTTTAGAACGGTGGGACATTCATGAGGAAAAAAATTATTTTAGCTTGCAGTCAATGCAATAGTCGAAATTATGTTACAATGAAAAACGTCAACCGTTGTCAAGAACGCTTTGAAACGAGCAAATTTTGCAAAACTTGCAATATGCATACGACCCACCGCGAAACGAAATAAAGCAATGTGGGCAGCTCGTACGTTTGTTGGAGGTTACTAATCATGCAACGAATAATGAATTTTTTTAGAGAAGTAGCACGGGAAATGAAAAAAGTAAGCTGGCCAAGCCGAAAAGAACTTGTCAATTATACCGCTATTGTATTGGCCACTGTTGCGTTTTTTACATTATTTTTTGCTATTGTTGATCTAGGCATTTCTAAATTAATTCGTCTTGTTTTTGAATAAGTCTTTTGCCCATATGATATAATGAAAGATAATAAAGCAAACGTATAGCCCGGTAACGGGTTTTTGTTTTGCTTAAAAAAGGAAACCAAACCGATTTAGGGAGGGAAAGGACAGTTAAGTCCTCATCGATGGAGAAAAATTGGTATGTCATTCATACGTATTCAGGCTATGAAAATAAAGTAAAAGCCAACTTGGAAAAGCGCGTGGAATCAATGGGTATGCAAGATAAAATTTTTCGCATCGTAGTTCCTGAAGAAACGGAAACAGATACAAAAAACGGAAAGAAGAAGGCAACAAAGAAAAAAGTATTTCCAGGGTATGTGTTAGTGGAGATGGTGATGACCGATGATTCTTGGTATGTAGTACGCAACACGCCTGGGGTAACAGGGTTTGTTGGATCAAGCGGGGCAGGTTCAAAACCAACGCCACTTCTTGAAGAGGAAGTCGAAATGATTTTAAAACGAATGGGCATGCCGTTGACGGAGATCGATGTAGACTATGAATTAAATGAAACGGTAAGGGTGAAAGAAGGTCCTTTTGCTAACTTTACCGGTAAAATTGAAGAGATCGATCTAGATAAGAGAAAAGTAAAAGTGCTTGTCAATATGTTTGGGCGCGAAACACCAGTGGAATTTGAGTTTTCACAAATTGAAAAAATATAATAGAAAACAACTTGCAATCGAAATAGAAAAGTGATAATATTTTAAAGTCAGTATGTCTCGTGAATCGAGACAAACAATTGGTTTGCATTAGGCAATGAACTTATACAAGTTTGTATAAGGGAGCGTTTTTCTAACACGCAGATCCTCTCAACCGAAACGAGAGAATACGGAAAAGGGCTATAGTTGCCTTATGAGTGGGAGGGACAATCCCTAATACCACATCACGGACTTAAGGAGGTGTGTCTCGTGGCAAAAAAAGTTATAAAAGTCGTGAAACTACAAATTCCTGCAGGTAAAGCAAATCCGGCACCACCAGTTGGTCCAGCGTTAGGTCAAGCCGGTGTTAATATTATGGCATTTTGTAAAGAGTTCAATGCTCGCACAGCTGACCAAGCGGGTTTAATTATTCCGGTTGAAATTACGGTTTTTGAAGACCGTTCATTTACATTTATTACGAAAACTCCGCCAGCTGCAGTATTATTGAAAAAAGCGGCCGGCATTGAATCTGGTTCTGGTGAACCAAACCGTAATAAAGTAGCGACAATCAAACGCGATAAAGTGCGTGAGATTGCCGAAATGAAAATGCCGGATTTAAACGCAGCGAGCATCGAAGCTGCGATGCGCATGGTTGAAGGTACAGCCCGCAGCATGGGCATTGTTATCGAAGACTAATGTGCATAAAGTTGGCTGAGGAGGTTGCGACTATAAGGAGAAATCCTTTTCGCAACCTTTATTCGTGGGAGGTCATTCCGCTAAAACCACAATAAGGAGGAATTTTACATGTCAAAAAGAGGAAAAAGATATTTAGAAGCAGCAAAGCTTGTGGATCGCTTCAAAGCGTATCCGATTGCAGAAGCAATTGAACTTGTGAAGAAAACAAACATTGCGAAATTCGACGCTACGGTTGAAGTTGCGTTCCGTTTAGGTGTTGATCCGAAAAAAGCCGATCAACAAATTCGCGGTGCGGTTGTATTGCCTCATGGTACAGGAAAAGTACAACGCGTATTAGTATTCGCGAAAGGCGAAAAAGCAAAAGAAGCGGAAGCAGCTGGCGCTGATTACGTTGGCGATACAGAGTATATCAACAAAATTCAACAAGGTTGGTTCGATTTTGACGTTGTTGTCGCTACTCCAGATATGATGGGTGAAGTTGGTAAATTAGGACGTATTTTAGGTCCGAAAGGGTTAATGCCAAACCCGAAAACAGGCACTGTTACATTTGATGTTGCGAAAGCGGTGCAAGAAATTAAAGCTGGTAAAGTAGAATATCGTGTTGATAAAGCCGGCAACATTCATGTACCGATTGGTAAAGTGTCATTTGATAACGAGAAACTGGCAGAAAACTTCACTACGATTTACGAGGCGATTTTAAAAGCAAAACCAGCCGCTGCAAAAGGTACTTACGTGAAAAACGTAACGATTACTTCAACGATGGGCCCTGGCATCAAAGTAGACCCGTCTACAGTAGCGGTAGCGCAATAAATATTGACTTCTTTCAATTCTTTTAGTAAAATGTTTTTTGTCTGAAAAAATGAATATCATTTGTACCGTAGACAGTAGGTGCTCTTAGGAGCTTAATATCCTACCGAGGTATTTGTACGATAGAAAAACGCGTTCAAGGTCATTTTGCGCGTTTTACGATACCTCCATGTCTACGTGGCATGGAGGTTTTTTGTTGATGCGGTATAAGTGGTGTTTTCATTTTATCTTCCACAGGAGGTGTAAAAATGAGCAGTGCGATCGAACTCAAAAAACAAATTGTAGCAGAGATAGCTGAAAAATTCCGCGCCAGCAAATCTACGGTTATCGTAGACTACCGCGGCTTAAACGTAGCGGAAGTTACAGAACTTCGCAAGCGACTTCGCGAAGCAGGCGTTGAGTTCAAAGTGTATAAAAACACATTAACTCGCCGTGCGTTAGCGGAAGTTGGCTTAGAAGGATTAAATGATGTATTTACTGGGCCAAATGCGATTGCATTTAGCAAAGAAGATGTTGTAGCGCCTGCGAAAATTTTAAGCGAATTTGCTAAAGACCATGAAGCGCTTGAAATTAAAGCAGGTGTCATTGAAGGCAACATTGCAACGCTTGAAGAAATCAACGCGCTTGCAAAACTTCCTTCCCGCGAAGGCTTGCTTTCTATGTTGCTTAGCGTTCTTCAAGCTCCAATTCGCAACTTTGCGCTTGTTGCAAAAGCAGTTGCGGACAAAAAAGAGGAACAAAGCGCATAATTTCTCTTTCGTTTATGCTATAAAACCATAATGATATTAAGGAGGAACTGATGATGACAAAAGAACAAATCATTGAAGCGGTTAAAAATATGACTGTATTAGAATTAAACGAATTAGTAAAAGCAATTGAAGAAGAGTTCGGCGTCACTGCTGCTGCTCCTGTAGTAGTTGCTGGCGGTGCTGCTGGCGGCGATGCTGCTGCTGAAAAAACTGAATTTGATGTTATTCTTGCTGACGCTGGTGCGCAAAAAATTAAAGTTATCAAAGTTGTTCGTGAAATCACTGGCCTTGGCTTGAAAGAGGCAAAAGACTTAGTTGATAACACTCCAAAACCAATTAAAGAAGGCGTTTCTAAAGAAGAAGCAGAAGAAATCAAAGCGAAACTTGAAGAAGTTGGCGCTAGCGTAGAAGTGAAATAATTGTCATTCGCGCAGAAAAAGCTCGCTGAAACCAGCGGGCTTTTTTATTTATAAGAAAATGGGTATGATGAAAATAAATCAGTAATAGAAGGGTGATGTCATTGAGCGAACATTATTACTCTTCCACTCCATCGTCGGAAAGCAATCCCCATACGTGGGCATTTACATTGCGGGGCAATGAACTGACGTTTACGACAGATAGTGGTGTATTTTCGAAACGAGAAGTTGATTTTGGGACACGCTTGCTTATTGAAACGTTTGAAGAACCGAAAGTAGATGGTGATTTTTTAGATGTAGGTTGCGGATACGGTCCGATCGGTTTATCTATTGCCAAGGCATTTCCAAACCGACATGTAGACATGATTGATATAAACAAACGTGCTCTTGCGCTGGCAAATGAAAATAAACATGCTAACCATATTACCAACGCTTCCATTTATGAAAGTGATTTATTTGCGCAAGTAGGAGATAAAAAGTTTGCTGCGATTTTGACAAATCCACCGATTCGCGCTGGGAAACGTGTTGTTCATGCCATTTTTGAACAAAGTGCTGCCTATCTTTATCCTAACGGAGAATTATGGGTTGTGATTCAGAAAAAACAAGGGGCTCCTTCTGCATTAAAAAAACTGCAAGAAATATTCTCGTATGTAGAAGTTGTGACAAAGAAAAAAGGATATTATATCATAAAGTCAAAAAAATGTTGACAGTATTCTATGGTTGTGGTAGCATTATAAAATGCTAAATATGTACAATTTCGTCGCAAGGATATGACGTATAATTTTATCCATAATGGGAAGAATGATAAAATCAATAAACAGGTAAAAATATGGTTTTCTATATAGAAACCATTTTCTTTTTTTCTCCATTATAACTGAAGGTTTACCTTCCATTTTGATTAATGTTTAAATTTTGAGGGGTGAATCAGTTGACAGGCCGACTAGTTCAATATGGACGACACCGCCAACGAAGAAGTTACGCGCGTATTAGTGAAGTGCTAGAATTGCCAAATCTTATTGAGATTCAGACTTCCTCTTATAAATGGTTTCTTGATGAAGGATTGCGGGAAATGTTTAAAGAAATTTCCCCAATTGAAGACTTTTCCGGTAATCTTTCTCTTGAGTTTATTGATTATAGTTTAGGGGAGCCAAAATATACTGTTGAAGAGGCAAAAGAACGCGATGTTACATATGCCGCACCACTTCGCGTAAAAGTACGTTTAATTAATAAAGAGACTGGTGAAGTAAAAGAACAAGATGTCTTTATGGGCGATTTCCCGTTAATGACAGAAACAGGAACGTTTATCATTAACGGGGCGGAACGTGTTATTGTGTCACAGCTTGTCCGCTCTCCAAGCGTTTATTATAGTGAAAAGGTTGATAAAAACGGAAAACGCGGTTATTCGGCAACGGTTATTCCGAACCGCGGTGCGTGGTTAGAATACGAAACAGACGCAAAAGATGTTGTATATGTCCGTATTGATCGCACTCGTAAACTACCAGTTACGGTGCTTCTTCGTGCGCTCGGGTTTGGTTCCGATCAGGAAATTATCGATTTAATCGGTGATAATGAATATCTTCGCAACACGCTTGAAAAAGATAATACGGACAGCACCGAAAAAGCGCTCATTGAAATTTACGAGCGTTTGCGTCCAGGTGAACCACCGACGATTGAAAACGCGAAAAATTTGTTAATCTCCCGCTTTTTTGATCCAAAACGTTATGACTTAGCAAGCGTTGGACGTTATAAAATTAACAAAAAACTTCATATTAAAAACCGTCTGTTTAACCAACGTCTTGCTGAAACATTGGTAAATCCGGAAACTGGTGAAATCATTGCGGAAAAAGGAACGCTTATTGATCGAAGAACGTTAAACCGAATTTTACCGTACCTTGAAAACGGCGTTGGATTACAAGTTTATAAACCTGTCGGTGGCGTAGTGGATGAAGAATTTGCGTTACAGTCTATTAAAATTTATTCGCCAAACGACGCGGATGGAGAAAAAGTTATTAATGTCATCAGCAACGGCTATATTGCCGAAGATGTGAAACATATTACTCCTGCGGATATTATTGCTTCGATTAGCTATTTCTTTAACTTATTACACGGAGTCGGTGACACGGATGATATTGACCATTTAGGAAATCGCCGTCTTCGTTCTGTCGGTGAATTATTGCAAAACCAATTCCGGATTGGTTTGTCACGCATGGAGCGGGTGGTTCGTGAGCGCATGTCCATTCAAGATACAAACACGATCACTCCGCAACAGCTGATTAACATTCGTCCTGTCATTGCAGCGATTAAAGAGTTTTTCGGAAGCTCACAGCTTTCACAATTTATGGACCAAACGAACCCTCTTGCTGAATTGACGCATAAACGCCGTCTTTCTGCGTTAGGACCGGGTGGTTTAACACGTGAACGCGCAGGCTTCGAGGTACGTGACGTTCACTATTCACACTATGGACGAATGTGCCCGATTGAAACGCCTGAAGGTCCAAACATTGGGTTGATCAACTCACTATCTACGTATGCAAAAGTAAATAAATTTGGTTTTATCGAAACACCATATCGACGTGTCGATCCGGAGACAGGAAGAGTTACCGATCAAATTGATTATTTAACAGCCGATGAAGAAGATAACTATGTTGTAGCACAGGCGAACGTCCCTCTAGCGGAAGATGGAACGTTCTTAGAAGAAAATGTGGTTGCTCGTTTCCGCGGGGAAAACATTGTCGTAAAACGCGACCGCGTCGACTATATGGACGTATCGCCAAAACAAGTTGTATCAGCAGCGACGGCCTGCATTCCATTTTTGGAAAACGACGACTCGAACCGTGCGCTTATGGGAGCGAACATGCAGCGTCAAGCAGTTCCATTGTTAGAGCCGGAAGCGCCAATTGTCGGTACAGGAATGGAATATGTGTCCGCAAAAGACTCCGGCGCCGCTGTTATTTGTAAACATCGCGGTATTGTCGAACGAGTGGAGGCAAAGGAAATTTGGGTTCGCCGCCTCATTGAAGTGGACGGAAAAGAAGTAAAAGGTGATCTTGATAAATATCGTCTTTTGAAATTCGTTCGTTCGAACCAAGGGACTTGTTACAATCAACGCCCGATTGTGAAAAAAGGCGATATCGTTGAAAAAGGGGAAATTTTAGCAGATGGTCCATCCATGGATAAAGGTGAGCTTGCACTCGGCCGCAACGTACTGGTTGCCTTTATGACATGGGATGGATACAACTATGAAGACGCAATTATCATGAGCGAACGTCTCGTCAAAGAAGACGTATATACGTCCATCCATATTGAGGAGTATGAAGCAGAATCCCGCGATACAAAACTTGGTCCGGAAGAAATCACGCGCGATATTCCAAACGTCGGTGAAGACGCGTTACGAAACTTGGACGAACGTGGAATTGTCCGCATTGGCGCGGAAGTAAAAGACGGTGATTTGCTCGTTGGTAAAGTAACACCGAAAGGAATGACGGAGCTTACAGCAGAAGAACGGCTGTTACATGCTATTTTCGGTGAGAAAGCGCGCGAGGTGCGCGATACGTCTCTTCGAGTTCCGCATGGTGGCGGCGGTATTGTCCTTGATGTGAAGGTCTTTAACCGCGAAGACGGAGATGAGCTTCCGCCAGGCGTTAACCAGCTTGTCCGTGTTTATATCGTGCAAAAACGGAAAATTTCCGAAGGCGATAAAATGGCAGGTCGCCATGGAAACAAAGGGGTTATTTCGCGAATTTTACCGGAAGAAGATATGCCGTTCTTACCAGACGGTACTCCAATTGATATTATGTTAAACCCTTTAGGCGTTCCGTCGCGTATGAATATCGGGCAAGTGTTCGAATTGCATCTCGGTATGGCAGCGAAGAAGCTCGGCCTCCACATTGCATCGCCAGTATTTGATGGGGCTACGGAAGAAGACGTATGGAACATTTTAGAAGAAGCAGGAATGCCGCGTGACGCAAAAACGGTTTTATACGATGGCAGAACGGGTGAGCCGTTTGATAACCGCGTATCTGTCGGTATTATGTACATGATTAAGCTTGCGCACATGGTTGACGATAAGCTTCATGCCCGTTCAACGGGACCGTACTCGCTCGTTACGCAGCAACCGCTTGGCGGTAAAGCGCAATTTGGCGGGCAGCGCTTCGGCGAAATGGAAGTGTGGGCGCTCGAAGCTTATGGCGCTGCATATACATTGCAAGAAATACTTACAGTCAAATCGGACGATGTCGTCGGTCGTGTGAAAACATATGAAGCAATCGTCAAAGGTGAGAACATACCAGAACCAGGTGTGCCGGAATCGTTTAAAGTGTTGATTAAAGAGCTGCAAAGCTTAGGTATGGATGTAACCATTTTGACTAGCGACGAAAAAGAAATTAATATGGAAAACTTTGATGAAGATGATGATCATAGCGCGGATGCCATTGTTCCAGAAGTGAAGTCGACAGAGAACGAAAAAGATGTCGTCACAAAAGAATAAGATTATTGAACGGTGATGGGGGAGTTGATCCTCCATCACTTTCAAGATGTTATGACTCACAAAAGAACGTTCACTACTAACCTTTATTTCATAAAAGCAATCGAGGCAAAACCGAGTGATAAAGAGGGAGGTATACCCCTTGCTAGATGTAAATAAATTTGAGTACATGAAAATCGGACTCGCTTCACCGGAGAAAATCCGTTCTTGGTCATACGGTGAAGTAAAAAAACCGGAAACGATTAACTATCGTACATTGAAACCAGAAAAAGACGGATTATTTTGTGAGCGTATTTTCGGACCAACAAAAGATTGGGAATGTCATTGTGGAAAATATAAGCGCGTACGTTATAAAGGTGTTGTCTGCGACCGTTGCGGTGTCGAAGTGACTCGCTCGAAAGTCCGTCGTGAACGGATGGGTCATATTGAACTAGCAGCTCCTGTTTCACATATTTGGTATTTCAAAGGAATCCCAAGCCGTATGGGACTCGTTTTGGACATGTCGCCACGTGCGTTAGAGGAAGTGATTTATTTCGCTTCATACGTTGTGACTGATCCAGGCGATACGCCACTGGAGAAAAAACAATTGCTTTCCGAAAAAGAATATCGTGCGTATCGTGAAAAATACGGGCAATCGTTCCAAGCCTCCATGGGTGCAGAGGCAATTAAAAAGCTTCTTCAAGATATCGACTTAGAAAAAGAAGTGGCAACGTTAAAAGAGGAGTTAAAAACAGCACAGGGGCAGCGACGCGCCCGTATTATCAAGCGGTTGGAAGTGTTAGAGGCGTTCCGCAACTCAGGCAACGATCCTGCTTGGATGGTGCTTGATGTGCTTCCTGTTATTCCTCCTGAATTGCGGCCGATGGTGCAATTAGACGGCGGACGCTTTGCGACATCGGACTTGAACGATTTGTACCGCCGCGTGATTAACCGAAACAATCGTTTGAAACGCTTGTTGGATCTCGGCGCACCGAACATTATTGTGCAAAACGAAAAACGGATGCTTCAAGAAGCGGTCGACGCGTTAATCGATAACGGTCGACGGGGCCGTCCGGTAACAGGACCTGGGAACCGTCCGCTAAAATCGCTCTCTCATATGTTAAAAGGGAAACAAGGTCGTTTCCGTCAAAACTTGCTTGGTAAGCGTGTAGACTATTCAGGCCGTTCGGTTATTGTCGTCGGTCCGAACTTGAAAATGTATCAATGCGGCTTGCCGAAAGAAATGGCGCTTGAGCTCTTTAAACCGTTTGTGATGAAAGAGCTTGTCGAACGTGGATTAGCGCACAACATTAAGAGCGCAAAACGGAAAATTGAGCGCGTCCATCCGGAAGTATGGGATGTGTTAGAAGATGTGATTAAAGAGCATCCGGTATTACTTAACCGTGCCCCAACTCTTCACCGATTGGGTATTCAAGCGTTTGAGCCAACGCTTGTTGAAGGTCGCGCGATTCGCTTGCATCCGCTTGTATGTACAGCATATAACGCTGACTTTGACGGAGACCAAATGGCCGTGCACGTTCCGCTATCCGCGGAAGCTCAGGCAGAAGCACGATTGCTCATGCTGGCCGCGCAAAATATTTTGAACCCGAAAGACGGAAAACCAGTTGTTACTCCTTCGCAAGACATGGTTTTAGGTAACTATTATTTAACGATGGAACGTGAAGGAGCAATCGGTGAAGGAATGGTATTTAAAGATACGGATGAGGCGTTGCTTGCGTATCATAATGGTTATGTCCATTTACATTCACGAATCGCCGTTCATGCCGGTTCATTGAAAAATGAAACGTTTACGGAAGAGCAAAATAATAAACTGCTTATTACGACAGTTGGAAAACTTATTTTCAACGAAATTTTACCAAACTCATTCCCTTATATTAACGAGCCGACAACTGAAAATATCGAAGGGCGGACACCGGATAAATACTTCCTCGATAAAGGTGCAAATGTAAAAGAAGAAATTCGCAAGCGCGAACTTGTTCCACCGTTTAAGAAAAAAGTGCTCGGACAAATTATCGCTGAGGTATTTAAGCGGTTCAAAATTACAGAAACATCGAAGATGCTTGACCGCATGAAAGATTTAGGGTTCCAATATTCAACAAAAGCCGGCATTACGATTGGGGTTGCCGACATTGTCGTATTACCGGAAAAACAAGAAATTCTTGAAGAAGCACAAGCAAAAGTCGACACGGTCTTAAAACAATTCCGACGCGGTTTAATTACTGACGAAGAGCGCTATGAACGTGTCATTTCGATTTGGAGCGAAGCGAAAGACAAAATTCAAGACAGACTGATGAAATCGCTCGATAAACGCAACCCAATCTTTATGATGAGCGATTCTGGAGCTCGCGGTAACGCATCAAACTTTACGCAGCTTGCCGGAATGCGCGGTCTCATGGCAAACCCAGCGGGACGCATCATCGAATTGCCGATCAAATCTTCGTTCCGTGAAGGATTAACGGTATTGGAATACTTTATTTCTACACACGGAGCGCGTAAAGGGCTTGCTGATACGGCACTAAAAACAGCAGACTCCGGTTATCTCACAAGACGTCTTGTCGATGTGGCGCAAGATGTCATTGTTCGTGAAGAGGATTGCGGTACGGACCGTGGTATTCTTGCAAGAGCATTAACGGACGGTGCAGAAGTCATTGTCAAACTAGAAGAGCGTCTTGTCGGTCGCTATGCGCAAAAAACGGTGAAACATCCGGAAACAGGCGAAATACTCGTTCGCAAAGACGAAATGATCACCGAAGATATTGCGAACGCGATTATTAAAGCAGGCATTAAAGAAGTATGGATCCGCTCTGCCTTTACATGTAATACAAGACACGGTGTATGTAAAAAATGTTACGGTCGTAACTTGGCGACAGGTGCGGATGTGGAAGTTGGCGAAGCGGTCGGTATTATCGCTGCGCAATCGATCGGTGAACCTGGTACGCAGTTAACGATGCGTACGTTCCACACAGGCGGTGTTGCCGGCGACGATATTACCCAAGGTTTGCCGCGTGTTCAAGAGCTGTTTGAAGCACGTAATCCGAAAGGGCAAGCGGTTATTTCAGAAATTGACGGAATCGTCACTTCGATTAACCAAACGCGTGATCGTCAATATGAAATTGTCGTAAAAGGCGAGGTAGAGACACGCTCTTACATTGCTCCTTATAACGCAAGATTAAAAGTAGAGGAAGGGCAACAAGTAGAGCGTGGTCAAGAACTTACCGAAGGATCCATTGATCCAAAACAATTATTAAAAGTAAGGGACGTTACGTCCGTTCAAGAATATTTATTGCGTGAAGTACAAAAGGTATATAGAATGCAAGGGGTAGAAATTAGCGATAAACATATCGAAGTAATGGTTCGTCAAATGCTTCGTAAAGTGCGCGTCATTGATGCGGGGGATACAGACGTCCTGCCTGGAACATTATTAGATGTGCATCAATTTACGGACGTGAACGAAAAAGCGCTTCTTGAAGGAAAACGTCCAGCAACGGCTCGCCCAGTATTGCTTGGTATTACAAAAGCATCGCTAGAAACTGATTCATTCTTATCAGCGGCATCGTTCCAAGAAACGACACGCGTTTTAACCGATGCGGCGATCAAAGGAAAACGGGATGAGTTGCTCGGCTTAAAAGAAAATGTTATTATCGGCAAGCTTGTTCCAGCAGGAACTGGAATGGCGCGCTATCGTAAAGTAAAACCGGTAATTAAGAAAGAAGCAAATGAGGACGCGGTTACTTCTAAATAATTGGTTGTTACCAGCAAAGGACGATTCCTTTGCTGGTAACAAATTGTTTAAAAATATAGTTGACAATGTCTTATGAAAATGATAGTCTAATAAAGGTGTTCCGAAAACCTGGTACTTTGGAGGATATGTTACATGTCTTATGAAAAAGTATTGCAGGCTGGAAAAATTGTTGTAGGAACAAAGCAAACAGTAAGAGCTCTGAAAGAAGGAAAGGCGCTGGAAGTTATCGTTGCGGAAGATGCTGATCCATCCATTATCGATAAAGTGATGGAAGCGGCAAAAGAAGCAAACGTTCCAGTTGCGAAAGTGGATTCCATGAAGAAACTTGGGAAAGCATGCAAAATTCAAGTAGGAGCAGCTGCTGTAGCGATCATTCGTTAAAAACCGTTTTTGTGGTTTTTACTACAAAAACTTTGTTTTTGCATAAATAATGAACCGCCTGGATATGTGGGCTTGAGTTTGTATGTGAAGGGAGGAAATTTAATATGCCTACAATTAACCAACTAGTTCGCAAAGGTCGCGAGAAAAAGGTGGTAAAGTCAAAATCACCTGCATTAAATAAAGGGTACAACAGCTTCAAAAAAATACAAACAAACGTGCCTTCTCCGCAAAAACGCGGTGTTTGTACACGTGTTGGCACGATGACTCCGAAAAAGCCAAACTCTGCGCTTCGTAAATACGCGCGTGTTCGTTTAACGAACGGTATTGAGGTAACGGCTTATATCCCTGGTATCGGTCATAACTTGCAAGAACACAGCGTCGTATTAATTCGCGGCGGACGTGTAAAAGACTTGCCAGGGGTGCGTTATCACATTATTCGTGGTGCCCTAGATACAGCAGGTGTAGCGAACCGTATGCAAGGTCGTTCAAAATACGGCGCGAAAAAACCAAAAGAATCGAAAAAATAATATGAAATAGGATTTTTGGTTGAAAGGAGGAAAAAATATGCCACGTAGAGGTCCAGTTCCAAAACGAGACGTACTACCAGATCCGATTTACAATTCAAAACTAGTGACCCGTCTTATCAATAAAATTATGATTGACGGTAAAAAAGGAAAAGCGCAAAAAATTCTTTATACGGCATTTGATATTATTCGCGAGCGCACGGGTAAAGATCCAATGGAAGTATTTGAGCAAGCGTTGAAAAACGTAATGCCTGTTCTTGAAGTTCGTGCACGTCGTGTTGGTGGTGCAAACTATCAAGTTCCTGTTGAGGTTCGCCCAGATCGCCGCGTTACATTAGGTCTTCGCTGGTTAGTGCAGTATGCTCGTCTCCGCGGTGAAAGAACGATGGAAGAGCGTCTTGCGAATGAAATTATGGACGCTGCAAACAACACTGGCGCAGCTGTGAAAAAACGCGAAGATACACACAAAATGGCAGAAGCAAACAAAGCGTTTGCACATTATCGTTGGTAATTATGGTTTATTGATAATCTACAAGGGAGAATAGGTGATGGTGGCTGGAGAAACTTGCCGCCAATTCACCTATATTCCTATATTATTATGATTTTGTATTAGCGAATATCACATGATACTTATTTGAAGGAAGGAGAAAATAACCACCATGGCAAGAGAGTTCTCCTTAGAAAACACTCGAAACATTGGGATTATGGCGCATATTGACGCCGGTAAGACGACAACAACAGAGCGCATCTTGTTCTATACTGGCCGTATTCATAAAATTGGGGAAACTCATGAAGGTGCTTCCCAAATGGACTGGATGGAACAAGAACAAGAGCGCGGGATTACGATTACATCTGCTGCGACAACAGCACAATGGAAAGGGCATCGCATCAACATTATCGACACACCAGGACACGTAGATTTTACGGTAGAAGTTGAACGTTCTCTTCGTGTACTCGATGGTGCGATCACTGTTCTTGACGCGCAATCTGGTGTAGAACCGCAAACAGAAACAGTATGGCGCCAAGCGACTACATACGGGGTTCCACGTATCGTATTCGTTAACAAAATGGATAAAATTGGCGCGGACTTTTTGTATTCCGTAAAAACGCTTCATGACCGCTTGCAAGCAAACGCGCATCCTGTGCAATTGCCAATCGGCGCGGAGGACCAATTCTCCGGCATTATTGACCTTGTGGAAATGTGCGCGTACCATTATCATGA
The DNA here is from genome assembly GCF_030268025.1 of Parageobacillus sp. G301. Lineage (NCBI taxonomy): Bacteria > Bacillati > Bacillota > Bacilli > Caryophanales > Anoxybacillaceae > Parageobacillus > Parageobacillus sp. G301. The sequence continues at coordinate 27,057 of NZ_BSDB01000005.1, read as the reverse complement.
TGAGCTTGGTAAAAATATTGAGCGCATTGAAATTCCAGAAGATTACCGCGATATGGCGGAAGAATATCGCAACAAGCTCATTGAAGCAGTTGCGGAATTAGATGAAGAGCTTATGATGAAATATTTAGAAGGGGAAGAAATTACAAAAGAAGAATTGAAAGCTGCGATTCGTAAAGCGACGATTAGCGTGGAATTCTTCCCTGTATTTTGCGGTTCTGCATTTAAAAACAAAGGGGTTCAGTTATTGCTTGACGGAGTTGTAGACTATCTGCCTTCTCCTGTGGACATCCCTCCAATTAAAGGGGTCGTTCCGGATACAGAAGAAGAAGTAGTTCGTGAAGCAGACGATGACGCTCCGTTCGCAGCATTAGCGTTTAAAATCATGACTGACCCTTACGTTGGTAAGTTAACGTTCTTCCGTGTGTACTCTGGTACACTAGATTCTGGTTCATATGTCATGAACTCGACAAAACGCAAACGTGAACGTATCGGTCGTCTCCTACAAATGCATGCGAACCACCGTCAGGAAATTTCGAAAGTATATGCCGGTGACATCGCGGCAGCTGTAGGTTTAAAAGATACAACAACAGGCGATACTCTATGTGATGAAAAGAACCTTGTTATACTAGAATCAATGCAGTTCCCAGAACCAGTTATTTCGGTGGCGATCGAGCCAAAATCAAAAGCGGACCAAGATAAAATGGGTCAAGCATTGCAAAAATTACAAGAAGAAGACCCGACATTCCGCGCTCATACAGATCCGGAAACTGGCCAAACGATCATTTCTGGTATGGGTGAGCTTCACCTAGACATCATCGTTGACCGTATGCGCCGTGAATTCAAAGTGGAAGCAAACGTCGGCGCGCCACAAGTTGCTTACCGCGAAACATTCCGTAAATCGGCGCAAGTCGAAGGGAAATTTATCCGCCAATCTGGTGGTCGCGGTCAATACGGTCACGTTTGGATCGAATTCTCGCCAAACGAACGCGGAAAAGGATTCGAATTCGAAAACGCGATTGTCGGTGGGGTTGTTCCGAAAGAATATGTTCCAGCAGTCCAAGCTGGTCTTGAAGAAGCAATGCAAAATGGCGTTCTTGCTGGATACCCAGTTGTCGACATTAAAGCGAAACTATTTGATGGTTCATACCATGATGTCGACTCCAGCGAAATGGCGTTCAAAATCGCAGCTTCTTTAGCGTTGAAAAATGCTGCTGAAAAATGTGATCCTGTGTTGCTTGAGCCAATCATGAAAGTCGAAGTAGTGATCCCTGAAGAATATCTTGGCGATATTATGGGTGATATCACTTCTCGTCGAGGACGCGTAGAAGGTATGGAAGCTCGCGGCAACGCGCAAGTCGTTCGCGCGATGGTTCCACTAGCGGAAATGTTTGGATACGCTACTTCGCTACGCTCTAACACACAAGGACGTGGAACATTCACGATGGTATTTGACCATTATGAAGAAGTTCCGAAAAACATTGCAGATGAAATCATCAAAAAAAATAAGGGTGAATAATTGATTTCTGTCTGCAGTTTCGCTATAAATACTTATGTAAGACTTGGGAGCAAATATGACAAGTGTTTGCTCCCGGGCATTCTATAATTATAAATTTAATTTTTAATTTAAAAATTAATTATTCTAATTTTAAGGAGGATACTATAATGGCTAAAGAGAAATTCGAACGTACGAAACCACACGTCAATATTGGTACTATCGGCCACGTTGACCATGGTAAAACTACGTTAACTGCTGCAATTACAACAGTTCTTGCAAAACAAGGTAAAGCACAAGCTAAAGCATACGACCAAATCGATGCTGCTCCAGAAGAACGTGAACGCGGTATCACAATCTCTACTGCACACGTTGAGTATGAAACTGATAAACGCCACTACGCTCACGTTGACTGCCCTGGTCACGCTGACTACGTGAAAAACATGATCACAGGCGCAGCGCAAATGGACGGCGCAATTCTTGTTGTGTCTGCAGCTGACGGTCCAATGCCACAAACTCGCGAACACATTCTTCTTTCTCGCCAAGTAGGTGTACCATACATCGTTGTATTCTTGAACAAATGCGATATGGTAGACGACGAAGAATTGCTAGAACTAGTTGAAATGGAAGTTCGCGATCTATTATCTGAATATGACTTCCCTGGCGACGAAGTACCTGTTATCAAAGGTTCTGCGTTAAAAGCACTTGAAGGCGATCCACAATGGGAAGAAAAAATTATTGAACTTATGAATGCAGTTGATGAATACATTCCAACTCCACAACGTGAAATTGACAAACCATTTATGATGCCAATCGAAGACGTATTCTCGATCACTGGTCGTGGTACAGTTGCAACTGGCCGTGTTGAACGCGGTACGTTAAAAGTTGGTGACGCTGTAGAAATCGTTGGTCTTTCTGACGAGCCAAAATCTACAACGGTTACTGGTGTAGAAATGTTCCGCAAACTTCTTGACCAAGCAGAAGCTGGTGACAACATCGGTGCACTTCTTCGCGGGGTATCTCGTGACGAAGTAGAACGCGGTCAAGTTCTTGCAAAACCAGGAACAATTACACCACATACAAAATTTAAAGCACAAGTTTACGTTTTAACGAAAGAAGAAGGTGGACGTCATACTCCATTCTTCTCTAACTACCGTCCACAATTCTGCTTCCGTACAACAGACGTAACAGGTATTATCACGCTTCCAGAAGGCGTTGAAATGGTTATGCCTGGCGACAACGTTGAAATGACAGTAGAATTAATCGCGCCAATCGCGATCGAAGAAGGTACAAAATTCTCTATCCGTGAAGGCGGACGTACAGTAGGCGCTGGTTCTGTATCTGAAATTATTGAATAATATCAGCCCTACTAAAAAGCAGGTTTGCGTTTGCAAACCTGCTTTTATTTTGTTTGCGCAATTTTTTGACGAGTTGAAAATGCTCATTAGCTATGTATAATATAATAAGTGTGTAGAAAAAACAAAGAAATTGCTTGCAATCTCGTTTACAAATCTGTATAATATCAAATGTTGGTCTTTGACTGCGATGAAGTGGAAGGTTGCTGACACACCCGGTTGCTTTGCCATGGCGAGTGTGCAGGAAATTTCCATGGAGAATGTCTATTTTTAAAATAGGCGAAGAAGGAGGGAAAACAATGGCAAAGGAGAAAATTCGTATCCGTTTAAAAGCTTACGATCACCGAATTCTTGATCAATCTGCTGAGAAAATCGTAGAAACAGCGAAACGTTCCGGGGCAAAAGTGTCTGGTCCAATTCCGTTGCCAACGGAAAGAACTGTTTATACGATTTTGCGCGCTGTTCACAAGTATAAAGACTCTCGTGAACAATTCGAAATGCGTACACATAAACGTTTGATCGATATCGTAAATCCTACTCCACAAACGGTAGATTCATTAATGCGTCTTGACTTACCGTCTGGTGTTGATATTGAAATTAAACTTTAATTTAGCAGGAGGTGTGACGAATGACCAAGGGAATCTTAGGGAGAAAAATTGGTATGACGCAAGTATTCGCGGAAAACGGCGACTTAATTCCTGTAACCGTCATCGAAGCGACTCCAAACGTGGTATTGCAAAAGAAAACAATTGAAAAAGACGGTTACGAAGCGATTCAATTAGGTTTTGAAGATATAAGTGAAAAACGCGCCAATAAACCGCAAATCGGTCATGCTGCGAAAGCGAATACTGCACCTAAGCGCTTCATCCGTGAAATTCGCGGCGCAAATATTGATGAATATGAAGTTGGTCAGGAAGTCAAAGTAGATATTTTCGCTGAAGGCGATATTGTTGATGTTACTGGAATTTCAAAAGGGAAAGGATTCCAAGGCGCAATCAAACGTCATGGACAATCTCGTGGGCCAATGGCACACGGTTCTCGCTATCATCGTCGTCCTGGTTCAATGGGTGCGATTGCTCCAAACCGTGTATTTAAATCAAAAGAATTGCCAGGTCGCATGGGTGGCCAACGTGTAACAATCCAAAACTTAAAAATTGTCAAAGTGGATCCAGAACGCAACCTTCTTCTTATTAAAGGAAACGTGCCTGGTCCAAGAAAAGGATTAGTCATCGTTAAAAGCGCAGTGAAAGCAAAAGCAAAATAATACTTTGCTAGGAAAGGAGGAACTATCCAATGCCAAAAGTAGCATTGTATAACCAGAGCGGAGAAACAATCGGAGAAATCGAACTGAACGATTCCGTATTTGGCATTGAGCCAAATAAACATGTGTTATTTGAAGCGGTTATTATGCAACGTGCTTCTTTGCGTCAAGGAACGCACAAAACAAAAAATCGCGCTGAAGTAAGTGGCGGCGGCCGCAAACCATGGCGTCAAAAAGGTACAGGACGTGCTCGTCAAGGTTCTATTCGCGCTCCACAATGGCGTGGTGGTGGTACGGTATTTGGTCCTGTTCCGCGCAGCTACAGCTATAAGTTGCCGAAAAAAGTTCGTCGCTTAGCAATTAAGTCAGCGTTATCTTCTAAAGTTCTTGAAAACAACATTGTTGTTTTAGATAACTTAACATTAGAAGCTCCAAAAACAAAAGAAATGGTGAAAATCTTAAATAACCTTTCTGTTGATCGCAAAGCGTTAATTGTAACCGATGATGTGAACGAAAATGTCACATTATCTGCACGCAATATTCCTGGCGTTACCGTGGTTACAGCGAACGGCATTAACGTTCTTGATGTATTAAATCATGATAAACTTGTAATCACGAAAGCGGCCGTGGAGAAAGTAGAGGAGGTGCTTGCATAATGAAAGATCCTCGTGATATTATTAAGCGCCCCATCATCACGGAAAACACGATGAATTTAACGGCTCAAAAAAAATATACGTTTGAAGTAGATGTAAAAGCGAATAAAACAGAAGTGAAAGAAGCAGTAGAGAAAATTTTTGGTGTTAAAGTAAAAAAAGTAAACATCATGAACTATAAAGGAAAATTCAAACGCGTTGGTCGTTACAGCGGTTATACAAACCGTCGCCGCAAAGCGATTGTAACGTTAACGCCAGACAGCAAGGATATCGAATTGTTCGAAGTATAGTTTAAAAGCGAAGGAGGGAAACAAAAATGGCGATTAAAAAATATAAACCGACGTCAAATGGTCGTCGTGGTATGACAGTTCTTGACTTCTCAGAAATCACAACGGATCAGCCGGAAAAATCGTTGCTTGCGCCATTAAAGAAAAAAGCTGGCCGCAACAACCAAGGAAAAATTACGGTACGTCATCAAGGTGGCGGTCATAAACGTCAATATCGTATTATTGACTTTAAACGTGATAAAGATGGAATTCCAGGCCGCGTTGCTACAATCGAGTATGATCCAAACCGTTCTGCAAACATTGCGTTAATTCACTATGCAGATGGTGAAAAACGTTATATCATTGCGCCGAAAAACCTAAAAGTAGGCATGGAAATCATGTCTGGACCAAATGCAGATATTAAAGTGGGTAACGCATTGCCGCTTGAAAATATTCCAGTTGGTACGCTTGTGCACAATATCGAACTAAAACCAGGTAGAGGTGGACAATTGGTCCGCGCTGCTGGTACATCTGCGCAAGTGCTTGGTAAAGAAGGAAAATACGTTATTGTTCGTCTTGCATCTGGCGAAGTCCGCATGATTTTAGGTGCTTGCCGTGCAACGGTTGGGGAAGTAGGCAATGAGCAGCATGAACTTGTGAACATCGGTAAGGCAGGTCGCGCTCGTTGGTTAGGTATTCGCCCGACAGTTCGCGGTTCGGTTATGAACCCTGTTGATCACCCACACGGTGGTGGTGAAGGTAAAGCACCAATCGGACGCAAATCACCAATGACTCCTTGGGGCAAACCAACACTTGGCTTTAAAACACGCAAAAAGAAAAACAAATCGGATAAATTCATTATACGTCGTCGTAAAAAATAACGGGGTTGAACTACGGTTCTTAAGAACCGTAGAACAATCACGAAGGGAGGTTCATTTATGGGTCGCAGCTTAAAAAAAGGTCCGTTCTGTGATGAGCATTTAATGAAAAAAATCGAAAAATTAAATGAAACAGGACAAAAACAAGTGATTAAAACATGGTCTCGTCGTTCCACTATTTTCCCACAATTTGTTGGTCACACGATCGCCGTATACGATGGACGCAAACACGTGCCAGTTTATATCACAGAAGATATGGTAGGACATAAACTTGGCGAGTTCGCACCAACACGTACGTTCAGAGGACACGCTGGCGACGATAAGAAAACAAAACGTTAATGAGAGGAGGTTCAACACATGCAAGCTAAAGCTGTTGCACGAACAGTCCGTATTGCTCCTCGTAAAGCACGTTTAGTGATTGACTTAATTCGAGGAAAAGAAGTTGGTGAGGCAGTCGCAATTCTTCGCCACACACCAAAAGCTGCTTCTCCGATTATTGAAAAAGTTTTAAAATCTGCAGTAGCAAACGCTGAACACAACTACGATATGGATGTCAACAAATTAGTGATTACGGAAGCATACGTTGACGAAGGTCCAACGTTGAAACGTTTCCGTCCGCGCGCAATGGGTCGTGCTAGCGCAATTAATAAACGCACAAGCCATATCACCATCGTTGTTTCAGAAAAGAAGGAGGGATAATCAGTGGGTCAAAAGGTGAATCCGGTCGGTCTCCGCATCGGCATTATTCGTGACTGGGACTCTAGATGGTACGCTGAAAAAGATTATGCGGACCTTTTACATGAGGATCTAAAAATCCGTGAGTACATTAATAAACGTTTACAAGACGCTGCAGTATCTCGCATTGAAATTGAACGTGCAGCAAACCGCGTTAACATTACGATTCACACAGCGAAACCAGGCATGGTGATCGGAAAAGGCGGTTCAGAAGTAGAGGCGCTTCGCAAGGCATTAACGCAATTAACTGGCAAACGTGTTCACATTAACATTGTTGAAATCAAAAAGCCAGATTTAGATGCGAAACTAGTTGCGGAAAACATTGCTCGCCAACTTGAAAACCGCGTTTCGTTCCGTCGTGCGCAAAAACAAGCGATTCAACGTGCAATGCGCGCAGGAGCAAAAGGGATTAAAACAATGGTATCCGGTCGTCTTGGCGGTGCGGATATCGCACGTTCTGAACATTACAGTGAAGGAACTGTTCCACTCCACACGCTTCGTGCTGACATCGATTATGCAACTGCAGAAGCAGATACAACATACGGAAAACTTGGTGTAAAAGTATGGATTTATCGTGGAGAGGTCCTTCCGACAAAAAAGAAAACTGAGGAAGGAGGAAAATAATTATGTTAATGCCAAAACGCGTAAAATATCGTCGTGAACATCGCGGACGCATGAAAGGGCGCGCAAAAGGCGGTACGGAAGTACATTTCGGTGAATACGGATTACAAGCGTTAGAATCTGCTTGGATCACAAACCGACAAATCGAGGCTGCTCGTCGTGCGATGACTCGTTATATGAAACGTGGCGGTAAAGTTTGGATTAAAATTTTCCCTTCTAAACCATATACAGCAAAACCATTGGAAGTACGGATGGGTTCCGGTAAAGGTGCTCCTGAAGGTTGGGTAGCTGTTGTAAAACCAGGTAAAGTGATGTTTGAAGTTGCCGGTGTTTCTGAGGAAGTAGCACGTGAAGCATTGCGTCTTGCTTCTCACAAACTTCCGATTAAATGCAAGTTTGTAAAACGTGAAGAAATTGGTGGTGAAGCAAATGAAAGCTAAAGAAATTCGTGAACTTACCACTGCCGAAATCGAACAAAAAATTAAAGCGTTAAAAGAAGAATTATTCAACCTTCGCTTCCAATTGGCAACAGGGCAATTAGAAAACACAGCACGCATCCGTCAAGTGCGTAAAGATATCGCACGTATGAAAACGATTATCCGCGAAAGAGAGATTGCTGCGAGCGCAAAAAAATAACCGTTTGAGAGGAGGTTTGCGACATGAGTGAACGCAATCAACGCAAAGTGTACGTAGGCCGCGTTGTATCCGACAAAATGGATAAAACCATTACCGTTCTTGTTGAAACATACAAAAAACATCCGCTTTATGGCAAACGCGTGAAATATTCGAAAAAATATAAAGCGCATGATGAAAACAACATCGCAAAAGTCGGCGATATCGTAAAAATTATGGAGACTCGCCCGCTTTCTGCAACGAAGCGTTTCCGTTTAGTAGAAATCGTTGAAAAAGCAGTTATCGTTTAATCATTTATCTATGTTCGGATCGTGATATAATTCCGAAAGGAGGTTTCGTCAATGATTCAACAAGAATCTCGTTTAAAAGTGGCTGATAACTCAGGCGCACGTGAAGTGCTTGTCATTAAAGTATTAGGTGGTTCTGGTCGCCGCTACGCAAACATTGGCGATGTGGTCGTTGCGACAGTTAAAGAAGCGACACCAGGTGGCGTTGTTAAAAAAGGTCAAGTAGTGAAAGCTGTTGTTGTTCGTACGAAACGTGGTGTTCGTCGCTCTGACGGTTCTTATATCCGCTTTGATGAAAATGCTTGCGTCATTATTCGTGATGATAAAAGCCCGCGTGGCACACGTATTTTCGGACCTGTTGCACGTGAATTACGTGACAAAGACTTTATGAAAATCATTTCTTTAGCTCCAGAAGTAATTTAACGGACAGGAAAAGCCTTTTAAGGAGGTGCGAACTGCGATGCATGTAAAAAAAGGTGATAAAGTACAAGTAATCTCCGGCAAAGATAAAGGAAAACAAGGCGTGATCCTTGCTGCATTCCCTAAGAAAAACCGTGTGATTGTTGAAGGTGTCAATATCGTAAAAAAACACGCAAAACCATCTCAAGCAAATCCACAAGGCGGCATTATCACAAAAGAGGCACCAATTCACGTATCTAAAGTAATGCCTTTAGATCCAAAAACGGGACTTCCAACACGTATTGGATATAAGATTGTAGATGGCAAAAAAGTACGTTACGCAAAAAGATCTGGTGAGATTTTAGATAAATAATTGTGATGTCAGAAAGGAGGTACTCTTATGAACCGCCTAAAAGAGAAGTATTTAAAAGAAGTGACTCCTGCTTTAATGAGCAAGTTCAACTATAAATCTATAATGCAAGTTCCAAAAATCGAAAAAATCGTCATCAACATGGGTGTTGGTGATGCGGTACAAAATCCAAAAGCACTTGATAGTGCTGTAGAAGAATTAACATTAATCGCTGGTCAAAAACCGGTTGTAACTCGTGCGAAAAAATCGATCGCTGGATTCCGTCTTCGTGCTGGAATGCCAATCGGTGCGAAAGTGACATTGCGTGGAGAACGCATGTATGAGTTCTTAGACAAACTTATTTCTGTATCTCTTCCACGTGTTCGTGATTTCCGTGGAGTATCGAAAAAGTCGTTTGATGGTCGCGGTAACTATACGTTAGGAATTAAAGAACAATTAATTTTCCCTGAAATTGATTACGATAAAGTAAATAAAGTTCGCGGTATGGATATCGTTATTGTTACTACAGCGAAAACGGACGAAGAGGCTCGTGAACTATTAACATTACTCGGTATGCCATTCCAAAAATAATGAATCCCATCTGTAAAATAAGGGAGGCGAAATCGTGGCTAAAAAATCAATGATCGCGAAACAAAAACGTACGCCAAAGTTTAAAGTAAGAGCGTACACCCGTTGCGAACGCTGCGGTCGTCCGCATTCGGTTTATCGCAAATTTAAACTTTGCCGTATTTGTTTCCGTGAATTAGCATACAAAGGTCAACTTCCAGGCATTAAAAAAGCAAGCTGGTAATAAACCCATGAATTGGGAAGGAGGTAAAACATAATGGTGATGACAGATCCAATTGCAGATATGCTTACTCGCATTCGTAATGCGAATATGGTACGTCACGAGAAGCTAGAAGTGCCTGCTTCGAAAATGAAACGTGAAATCGCGGAAATTTTAAAACGCGAAGGATTTATTCGTGATGTTGAATACATTGAAGATAATAAGCAAGGCATTCTTCGTATTTTCTTAAAATACGGCCCAAATAATGAACGTGTAATTACTGGTTTGAAACGCATCAGCAAACCTGGTTTGCGCGTTTATGTTAAAGCCCATGAAGTGCCTCGCGTATTGAACGGTTTAGGGATTGCGATCCTTTCTACATCTCAAGGCATTTTAACAGATAAAGAAGCACGTCAAAAAGGAACTGGCGGCGAAGTAATCGCATACGTATGGTAATTCATTTTGCTAAGAATGGAGGTGTTTATGCATGTCACGTGTTGGTAAAAAGCCAATTGAAATTCCGTCTGGTGTAACAGTAACGGTTAACGGCAATACCGTTACAGTGAAAGGACCAAAAGGCGAATTGACTCGCACTTTTCATCCAGATATGACAATTAAAGTAGAAGATAATGTAATCACTGTTACTCGTCCGAGCGACGAAAAACACCATCGTGCTCTTCATGGTACGACTCGCAGTTTGCTTGCAAACATGGTTGAAGGTGTATCAAAAGGTTACGAAAAAGCGCTTGAATTAGTCGGTGTCGGTTATCGTGCAGCGAAACAAGGTAAAAAACTTGTACTGAACGTAGGTTTTTCTCATCCAGTAGAAATTGAACCGGAAGAAGGATTAGAAATTGAAGTTCCTTCACAAACAAAAATCGTTGTAAAAGGTGCAGACAAACAACGTGTTGGCGAACTTGCAGCGAATATTCGCGCTGTGCGTCCACCTGAACCATATAAAGGCAAAGGTATTCGCTACGAAGGCGAAGTCGTACGTCTTAAAGAAGGTAAAACTGGTAAATAATGCAGCTTAGTGAAATGAAAGGAGTGACATAAATGATCACAAAAGTTGACCGAAACGCAGTTCGTAAAAAAAGACATGCGCGTGTTCGCAAAAAAATATTTGGAACTGCTGAACGTCCACGCTTAAATGTGTTCCGTTCTAATAAACACATTTATGCGCAAATTATTGATGATATGAAAGCAGTAACGATTGTCAGCGCTTCTACATTAGATAAAGAATTTGACTTGGAATCGACTGGAAATATCGAAGCAGCAAAAAAAGTTGGTGAATTAGTCGCAAAACGTGCGTTAGAAAAAGGAATTAAAAAGGTTGTTTTCGACCGCGGCGGATATTTATATCATGGACGTGTAAAAGCACTTGCTGATGCTGCTCGTGAAGCTGGCTTAGAATTCTAATTATAAAGGAGGGACAATGATGCGTCGTATCGATCCAAATAAACTTGAACTTGAAGAGCGCGTAGTAGCGGTGAACCGTGTTGCAAAGGTAGTAAAAGGTGGACGTCGTTTACGCTTTTCCGCATTAGTGGTGGTCGGCGATAAAAACGGTCATGTCGGTTTTGGCACAGGAAAAGCACAAGAAGTTCCTGATGCGATCCGCAAAGCGATTGAAGATGCGAAGAAAAATTTAATTGAAGTACCGATTGTCGGAACAACGATTCCTCATGAAGTGATCGGTCATTTTGGAGCGGGGAAAATCATTTTGAAACCTGCATCCGAAGGTACAGGGGTTATCGCTGGTGGTCCAGCTCGTGCTGTATTAGAGTTAGCGGGTATTAGCGACATTTTATCCAAATCTATCGGTTCGAACACGCCAATTAACATGGTGCGCGCTACTGTTGACGGGTTAAAACAATTAAAACGTGCAGAAGATGTAGCGAGATTGCGCGGTAAAACAGTTGAGGAACTGTTAGGATAAGGAGGGAAATACAATGGCAAAAAAATTGGCGATTACCCTCACTCGCAGCGTCATCGGTCGTCCGGAAGATCAACGGATCACAGTAAAAACGTTAGGTTTACGCAAAATGCATCAAACCGTCGTTCATAATGATAATCCTGCGATTCGCGGGATGATTAACAAAGTCGCTCACCTTGTCAAAGTAAAAGAAATTGAAGAATAATGATCATAAGGAGGTGCTTCGCGATGAAACTTCATGAATTACAACCAGCACCAGGTTCCCGCAAAGAACGCACCCGCGTGGGCCGTGGTATCGGTTCTGGTAAAGGTAAAACGTCTGGTAGAGGTCAAAAAGGTCAAAATGCACGCTCTGGCGGTGGGGTACGCCTTGGTTTTGAAGGTGGTCAAACTCCTTTATTCCGTCGTCTTCCAAAACGCGGTTTTACCAACATTAATCGCAAAGAATATGCGATCGTCAACCTTGATAAGTTAAATCGCTTTGAAGACGGTACAGAAGTAACGCCTGAATTGCTGCTTGAAACTGGCGTAATCAGCAAATTGAAATCAGGTGTGAAAATTTTAGGAAAGGGCCAAATCGAGAAAAAGTTAACGGTAAAAGCTCATAAATTCTCTGCTTCTGCGAAAGAAGCGATTGAAGCTGCTGGCGGTAAAACTGAGGTGATTTAATGTTTCGGACAATCTCCAACTTTATGCGCGTCGGTGATATAAGAAAAAAAATTATTTTTACTCTTCTCATGCTCGTTGTGTTCCGAATTGGGACATTTATTCCTGTGCCGAATGTGAATGCGGATGTATTAAAAGTGCAAGACCAAATGAACGCTTTCGGTGTTCTGAACATATTCGGCGGCGGAGCATTACAAAACTTTTCCATTTTTGCGATGGGCGTCATGCCGTATATTACAGCATCCATCATCGTGCAGCTTTTGCAGATGGATGTTGTTCCTAAATTTACGGAGTGGTCGAAGCAAGGTGAGGTTGGACGACGTAAATTAGCTCAGTTTACCCGCTATTTTACGGTCGTTTTAGGTTTTATTCAGGCGCTCGGAATGTCATACGGTTTTAATAACCTAGCTTCAGGAGCGCTCATTAAAAATCCTGGAATACCAACATACCTGTTAATTGCAACGGTGTTAACAGCCGGAACTGCATTTCTAATGTGGCTTGGAGAACAAATTACTGCTAAAGGTGTTGGAAACGGCATTTCGATCATTATTTTTGCCGGGATTGTCTCCGGTATCCCTGCCGTGTTAAACCAAATTTATGCTCAACAATTTGAAAACGTCGGCGAAGATTTGTTCTTACGAATTGTTACGCTTCTGCTTGTTGCGTTAGCAGTAGTTGTTGTTATCGTTGGCGTTATTTACATTCAACAAGCATTCCGGAAAATTCCGATTCAATACGCAAAACGACTGGAAGGACGCAGCCCAGTTGGCGGGCATTCTACTCACTTGCCGCTGAAAGTAAATCCGGCGGGAGTGATTCCGGTTATTTTTGCTGTGTCGTTTCTTGTTGCTCCACCGACAATTGCATCGTTTTTTGGTTCGAATGATGTAACATTGTGGATTCGGAAAACATTTGATTATACACAACCAGTTGGCATGGTTATTTACGTCCTATTAATTATTGCGTTTACGTATTTCTATGCATTTGTCCAAGTTAATCCGGAACAGATGGCGGACAATTTGAAAAAACAAGGTGGTTACATCCCAGGAATACGTCCAGGAAAGAATACGCAGGAATATGTGACGAAAATTCTTTACCGGCTTACTTTCGTCGGTTCGCTATTTTTAGCGGCTATTGCAATTCTTCCTGTTTTCTTTGTGGAATTTGCTAAATTGCCGCCTTCCGCTCAAATCGGTGGAACAAGTTTGCTCATTGTTGTCGGTGTCGCGCTTGAGACAATGAAACAACTTGAAAGTCAGCTTGTAAAACGTCACTATCGTGGTTTTATTAAATAAAGAGGTCAGGGGTGCCCTAACCTCTATAGAGCTGAGGGGGAGCGAGGATGAATTTAGTATTAATGGGATTGCCTGGCGCTGGAAAAGGTACTCAAGCCGAGAAAATCGTTGAAACATATGGGATTCCGCATATTTCGACTGGCGACATGTTTCGTGCTGCCATTAAAGAAGGGACGCCATTAGGACTGCAAGCGAAAGAGTATATGGACCGCGGCGATCTAGTTCCTGATGAAGTGACGATTGGGATCGTTCGCGAGCGTTTAAGCAAAGATGACTGCCAAAAAGGATTTTTGCTAGATGGGTTTCCGCGGACCGTTGCTCAAGCGGAAGCATTAGAAAACATTCTAGCGGAATTAAATCGTTCGATCGACTATGTCATCCATATTCAAGTCGACAAGGATATTTTAATGGAGCGGTTAACCGGAAGAAGAATTTGTAAAAACTGTGGTGCAACGTACCACCTCGTGTTTAACCCACCAGCAAAGTCTGGTGTTTGTGACAAATGTGGCGGTGAACTGTACCAACGTGCAGATGACAATGAAGAAACGGTAGCAAACCGTCTCGAAGTCAACGTAAAACAAATGCAGCCATTGCTTGAGTTTTATGAAAAGAAAGGGTATTTACGCCACATTAACGGACAACAGGACATTGAAAAAGTATTTGCGGACATTCGTGAACTTCTTGGGGGATTACAATAATGATTATTTGCAAAACTCCGCGTGAACTTGAAATCATGCGTGAGGCAGGAAAAATTGTTGCTTTGACTCGCCAAGAGCTAGAAAAACATATTCGTCCTGGAATTACGACAAAAGAGTTGGATGCGATTGCTGAATCAGTTATACGGAAACATGGGGCAATTCCTTCGTTTAAAGGATACAATGGATTCCCTGGCAGCATTTGCGCTTCGGTAAATGAAGAACTCGTTCACGGTATTCCTGGTGACCGGGTGTTAAAAGAAGGCGATATTATTAGCATTGATGTCGGGGCCCAATATAATGGTTATCATGCCGACTCTGCATGGACGTATCCTGTTGGGGAAATTGCGGAAGAAACGAAAAAACTTCTTGAAGTAACGGAAAAATCCTTATATATAGGATTAGAAGAAGCAAAACCAGGTGCCCGTTTGTCCAATATTTCCCATGCTATACAAACGTACGTCGAATCCCATCATTTTTCGATCGTTCGCGAGTATGTTGGGCACGGAATTGGTCAAAACTTACATGAAGACCCACAAATACCGCATTATGGTCCGCCAAATAAAGGACCACGTTTGAAACCAGGAATGACGCTATGTATTGAACCGATGGTAAATGCGGGAAGCCGCTATGTTAAAACGCTTGCCGATAACTGGACGGTCGTTACAGTAGATGGAAAGATGTGTGCTCATTTTGAGCATACGATTGCCATTACAGAAAATGGCTATGAAATTTTAACAACTCTCTAATATAATCATGATGGAGACTGGTCGTGTAGCAATTCATAGATATAGTATGCGTTCGGTTTTTTCCTAACACTATGTTACTCATTCGAAGGAGGGAGAGCCGTTCGATGGCTAAAGACGATGTAATTGAAGTGGAAGGCACCGTTGTCGAAACATTGCCCAATGCCATGTTCCGTGTGGAATTAGAAAACGGTCATACGGTATTGGCACACGTTTCTGGTAAAATTCGCATGCACTTCATTCGAATTTTACCAGGAGATAAGGTTACGGTAGAATTATCTCCGTATGATTTGACTCGCGGTCGAATCACGTACCGCTATAAATAAAGGACTCCGCATCAATAAGGAGGTTAAAAGACATGAAAGTAAGACCATCTGTAAAACCTATTTGCGAAAAATGCAAAGTCATTCGTAGACGTGGCAAAGTTATGGTAATTTGCGAAAATCCAAAACATAAACAAAGACAAGGGTAATCTTTAAGGAGGTGTATAGTATGGCACGTATTGCAGGTGTAGATATTCCTCGTGACAAACGTGTAGTCATTTCGTTAACATATATCTACGGAATCGGTAAATCTACTGCTAAAAAAATCTTAGCGGAGGCTGGCGTTTCCGAAGATACACGCGTTCGTGATTTGACAGAAGAAGAACTAGGAAGAATTCGTGAAATCGTTGGTCGTTTGAAAGTAGAAGGAGATCTTCGTCGCGAAGTATCGCTAAATATCAAACGTTTAATCGAAATCGGATGCTATCGCGGTATTCGTCATCGTCGCGGCTTGCCAGTTCGCGGTCAAAATACGAAAAACAATGCTCGTACACGTAAAGGTCCACGCCGTACAGTAGCGAACAAGAAAAAATAATTAAGCAAAGGAGGTAATTCCACGAATGGCACGTAAAACAAATACACGCAAACGCCGTGTAAGAAAAAATATTGAGACTGGTATTGCGCATATCCGTTCAACATTTAACAATACGATCGTAACAATTACTGACGTTCACGGTAACACGATTGCTTGGTCAAGTGCTGGAGCATTAGGTTTTAAAGGCTCTCGTAAATCGACGCCGTTTGCGGCACAAATGGCAGCAGAAGCAGCTGCAAAAGCCTCCATGGAACATGGAATGAAAACAGTAGAAGTAAATGTAAAAGGCCCTGGTGCTGGTCGTGAGGCAGCGATTCGCGCATTACAAGCAGCTGGATTAGAAATTACAGCAATTAAAGACGTAACTCCTATACCACACAATGGATGCCGTCCGCCAAAACGTCGCCGTGTGTAATACCCCTGTATAGAATTTGTATCCTTGTCAATAATGGGATATGATAAGTATTAAATTACAGGGAAGTTTTGCTCAGCCATTCGCACATTTGGGAACTTATTCATGGGGGAATTTCGATTAGGCGTTTATCGTTTGGTCGGGGTTTCGACGTTTTGAAGGAGGGTATAATAACTAATGATCGAAATTGAAAAACCGAGAATCGAAACGGTTGAAATCAGCGAAGATGCCAAATATGGCAAATTCGTTGTCGAACCGCTTGAGCGTGGATATGGTACAACTTTGGGTAACTCCTTACGTCGTATCCTATTGTCTTCACTCCCTGGTGCTGCTGTGACATCGGTTCAAATAGATGGTGTGCTGCATGAGTTCTCAACGATTGATGGCGTCGTAGAAGATGTGACAGCAATTATTTTAAATATAAAAAAATTAGCGTTGAAAATTTATTCTGACGAAGAAAAAACGTTGGAAATTGATGCACAGGGCGAAGGAGTTGTCACAGCTGCTGATATTACTCACGACAGTGATGTAGAAATTTTAAACCCGGACCTTCATATTGCTACGTTAGCAGAAGGCGGGCGCTTACGCATGAGAATGACAGCAAAACGAGGGCGTGGGTATGTTCCAGCTGAGGCCAATAAACGCGAGGATCAGCCAATAGGCGTTATCCCTATCGATTCGATTTATACACCGGTTTCACGCGTTTCTTATCAAGTAGAAAATACGCGTGTCGGTCAAGTGACAGACTATGATAAGTTAACGATAGATGTGTGGACAGATGGGAGCATTGGACCAAAAGAAGCGATTGCTCTCGGCGCAAAAATTTTGACCGAGCACTTAAATATTTTCGTTAGCCTAACAGACGAAGCACAAAATGCCGAAATCATGGTAGAAAAAGAGGAAGATCAAAAAGAAAAAGTGCTCGAAATGACAATTGAAGAACTTGATCTTTCTGTTCGTTCCTACAACTGTTTAAAACGTGCTGGTATTAACACCGTTCAAGAGCTTACGCAAAAAACGGAAGAAGATATGATGAAAGTGCGCAATCTCGGTCGCAAATCTCTCGAAGAAGTAAAAGCAAAGCTTGCTGAACTCGGTCTCAGTTTGCGTAAAGATGACTAGTTAACGTTTGTTTAACTAGTATTTTCATGTTACTAGATACATGAACGCTTACGTTTCTAAAAATAGACGTGATCGTATAAAGTATCATTTCTGAAATGAGATTTGTAGTGAAAATGCTAAAAAGGAGGGGACACTTCATGTCATACAGAAAATTAGGACGTACAAGCGCTCAACGCAAAGCATTGCTTCGTGATTTAGCAACAGATTTAATCATTAATGAGCGTATCGAAACAACAGAGGCGCGCGCAAAAGAATTGCGTTCTGTTGTTGAAAAAATGATTACGCTTGGTAAACGCGGTGATTTGCATGCACGCCGTCAAGCTGCTGCATTTATCCGTAAAGAAGTAGCAAATAGCGAAACAGGTCAAGATGCACTTCAAAAGCTATTTAGCGACATTGCACCGCGTTACCAAGATCGCCAAGGTGGTTACACTCGTATTATGAAACTTGGTCCTCGTCGTGGTGATGGGGCACCAATGGTGATTATCGAGTTAGTATAAAACGATTCGGTTGGCTAACAAGGGCGAGACAGTTTGTTTTGAACTGGATCTATGCCCTTTTTTTATTTGCACTTTTTTAGTAGAGTAGAGATGAGAATGTCAGAGACAAGGGGAAGAAATGATGGAAGAAACCATTGTATCAGTAGAAAAACTATACTTTCGATATCCGAATCAATCGGATTACGCGGTACAAAACGTTACCTTTCAAGTGAAACGCGGGGAATGGCTAGCGATTGTTGGGCATAACGGTTCAGGAAAATCAACGATCGCTAAATTGCTTATCGGATTGTTAAAACCGGAAAGCGGTGTGATTAAACTATTTCACACTGTACTCGATGAACAGACGGTTTGGGAGATTCGTCGCCGTGTTGGCATGGTATTTCAAAATCCCGATAATCAGTTTGTTGGAACAACGGTAGAAGATGATGTCGCTTTTGCTCTTGAAAATAACGGAATTCCTCGCGATGAAATGGTCAAAAGAGTGCATGAAGCTATACAGCTAGTTCGTATGGAAGAGTTTTTGCATCATGAACCGCATCACCTTTCTGGCGGTCAAAAACAACGTGTTGCGATTGCAGGCATCCTTGCATTGCGGCCAGATCTCATCATTTTAGATGAGGCAACATCGATGCTAGATCCGAAAGGAAGGCAGGAAGTATTAGACACGGTCCGTGATTTAAACAGAAAGCAACGTATCACTGTATTGTCCATTACCCATGATTTAGAGGAAGTGGCTAAGGCCGATCGCGTTATTGTTATGAATAGGGGAGAAATCATGACAGAAGGAACGCCGAAACAAATTTTTGCGCTTGGGACAAAACTAGAGCGAATTGGTTTAGATTTGCCGTTTGCGGTAAAAGTAAGAGATCGGCTGAAGGAGTGCGGAATCCCGCTATCTTCAAGCTACTTTACGATAGAGGAGTTGGTAGAAGAATTATGGACATTATATTCCAAAAGGTAGAACATGTATATAATGCCAACTCACCGTTTGCCCGCCGAGCGTTGTACGATGTAGACATCATGATTGAAAGCGGTTCTTATGTGGCGGTTATCGGCCATACTGGTTCAGGAAAATCAACGCTGCTTCAGCATCTAAACGGTTTGCTTCAGCCGACAAGCGGAACAGTGACGATAGGAAATCAAACGATTACGAATAAAAAACGACAAACGGACTTAAAACCGCTCCGAAAAAAAGTTGGTATTGTCTTTCAATTTCCGGAACATCAACTGTTTGAGGAAACGGTGGAGAAAGATATATGTTTCGGACCAATGAATTTCGGCGTTCCTGAGGAGGAAGCAAAAAAGAAAGCAAGGGAGCTTATTAAGTTAGTCGGGCTTTCAGAAGACGTACTAACCAAATCACCATTCGATTTAAGCGGCGGGCAAATGCGCCGTGTTGCGATTGCCGGAGTGCTTGCGATGGAACCTGATGTGATTGTGTTAGACGAACCAACTGCTGGCTTAGATCCACGCGGCCGCAAAGAAATTATGGAAATGTTTTACCGCCTTCATCGTGAAAAACAGCTGACGACCGTATTAGTTACTCATAGTATGGAAGATGCTGCCGCATACGCAGATTATATGATTGTCATGCATAAAGGAACAGTGTGGAAAACGGGGACACCACAACAAATTTTTCAAGATAGCGATTCTTTGGCGGAAATTGGGCTCAATGTACCGGAGACAGTGCGGCTAAAAAAAGAATTGGAGAAAAAGTTAGGGATCACCGTGCCGTCTCCGTGTTTGACGATCGAGCAGACCGTAGACGCCATTCAAAAATTATTTTCCAAGGTGAACGCCCATGATGAATAGCATGATTATCGGCAAATATGTACCAGGCGATTCCGTGATTCACCGCATGGATCCGCGCGCGAAACTGCTAATCATCTTTATATATGTATTTATTGTTTTTCTAGCGAATAATAGTGCTACTTATGCTGTTTTAACGATATTTACGTTTAGTCTTTTAGCATTATCGCGCATTCCGTTATCGTTTGTGATTAAAGGTTTAAAACCGATTATATGGGTTATCGTCTTTACTTTTTTGCTACATGTCTTTATGACAAAAGAAGGAGATGTGCTGTACCAAATTGGTTCCTTTTCGATTTACGAAGGCGGCGTCAAGCAAGGAATTTTTATTTCGCTGCGTTTTCTGCTGCTCATTATCATTACTACTTTATTAACCTTAACAACCACCCCAATCGAAGTGACTGACGGAGTGGAAAGCCTACTGGCGCCGTTAAAGAAAATGCGCGTCCCTGTCCATGAACTGGCGCTAATGATGTCTATTTCGCTTCGCTTTATCCCGACGTTAATGGAAGAGACGGAGAAAATTATAAAAGCACAAACCGCACGCGGTGTCGACTTTGCAGGGGGGCCATTTTCTGAAAGAATCAAGGCAATCGTCTCCTTGCTTGTTCCATTGTTTATCAGTTCGTTTAAACGCGCCGAAGAATTGGCGACCGCGATGGAAGCACGCGGTTACCGTGGCGGCGAGGGAAGGACGAAATTTCGCCTGCTTGTATGGAAATGGACAGATACAGCTTTTTTAGCGGCAGTGTTATTATTAGCAGTTGTTTTGTTTGTACTACGCTCATAACAGGGTGAGAAAAATGAGTAAACGGATCAAATGCACGCTTTCCTATGACGGTACACATTTTTTCGGTTACCAAATTCAGCCTGGCAAACGAACGGTGCAAGGCGAGTTAGAACGAGTGCTCGAACAAATGCATAAAGGGAAATCGATTCGTGTTACTGCTTCAGGAAGGACAGATGCGGGTGTTCATGCATACGGGCAAGTAATTCATTTCGATACGTTCTTATCGCTTTCTCCAGATCAATGGAAAAAAGCATTAAATGCCCAGTTACCGGATGATATAGTGATTAAAGATGTACAAGAAGCAGATCCTTCTTTTCATGCGCGTTTTAGTGCCAAAGCAAAAGAATATCGATATAAAGTACGAATTGCCCAAGAACGTGACGTATTTTTACGTAATTATTGCTATCATTACCCTTATCCACTTGATATGAAAGCGATGAGACATGCATTACGACTTATAGAGGGCACGCATGACTTTACTAGCTTTTGTTCAGCAAAGACGGATGTTGATGATCGTGTACGCACGATTTATAAAGCAGATATGGCGATGCATGATGATTTATTGGAATTTTGCTTTATTGGCAACGGGTTTTTATATAATATGGTGCGGATTATCGTTGGAACGATTTTGGAAGTTGGGCAAGGAAAACGGAGTATAGATAGTATCTCACACGCTTTTGAGGCAAAAGATCGCCAGTTTGCTGGCAAAACGGCTCCACCGCAAGGATTATATTTATGGAAAGTATATTATGACAACTAGTCCTGGTGTAACATTTTCTTGACATTGATATGCTAAAGAGATATTATATCATATGGTATGTATTTTTCCACGATTAGCCCCGGAAAGTAATCGTGTTGAGATAAATAGATGATGTTCGTTGATTTTTTATTTAGGAGGGAAAAGTATGCGTACAACTTATATGGCGAAGCCGAATGAAGTAGAACGTAAATGGTACGTTGTCGACGCTGCTGGTAAAACGTTAGGACGCCTTGCAAGTGAAGTAGCAGCCATTTTGCGTGGCAAACATAAACCAACATTCACACCACATGTGGATTGTGGTGATCATGTCATCATTATCAACGCTGAGAAAATTGAACTAACTGGAAAGAAATTAACAAAGAAACTATACTATCGTCATAGCTTGCATCCAGGTGGATTAAAAGTAAGAACGGCGTTAGAAATGCGTACAAATTATCCAGAGCAAATGCTTGAAAGAGCTATACGCGGAATGCTTCCAAAAGGTCGCTTAGGTCGTCAAATGTTTAAAAAATTGCACGTATATCGTGGAAGCGAACACCCACATCAAGCACAAAAACCAGAAGTTTATGAACTTCGCGGATAATCAATAGAAGGAGGGCATTATTTTGGCACAAGTACAATATTATGGCACAGGTCGTCGTAAAACCTCTGTCGCACGTGTGCGCCTCGTTCCAGGCGACGGACGCATTGTGATTAACGATCGTGACATTCGTGACTATATTCCATCGGAAGCGTTGATCGAGGTTGTGAAACAACCGTTAGTATTAACAGAAACGTTAGGAAATTACGATGTGTTAGTAAACGTAAAAGGCGGCGGATTCTCTGGCCAAGCAGGCGCGATTCGCCATGGAATCGCTCGTGCGTTATTGCAAGTAGATCCAGATTACCGTCCAGTATTAAAACGCGCAGGTTTATTAACACGCGATGCTCGTGTGAAAGAACGCAAAAAATACGGTCTTAAAGGTGCTCGTCGCGCTCCACAATTCTCAAAACGTTAATGGTATTTTTCCAAAAATCCCAGCCGATATCGGCTGGGATTTTTTTCTTTTATCCCTCTTTTTTTATTCACGCATGTTTAGGATGAATCGTTAAAAACTACATCCTAAAGGGGTGTGAAAGAACATGAATGTGATCACTTCATTTAAAGAAAAGAAACAGGAAAAACAAATGTTATATGAACGAAAAATGTTGCGTGAGTTGTCTTTCGAAAAGCTGAAAACAAAGGCGATCAAGCATTTTAGTCCTTTTTATCCAATGTACCGCGCATTCCCATCCGTCATTGAAGAAGGATGTATCGATATCGCTATTGAAGCGTATTTACTTGGTGCGAACTACAGTCGATTCGGTTACTATGGAGAACCAGCAGAAAGTGTAAGACGACGGTGCGCGCAAGAAGAAAAATATTTCATTGATACATTATTTGATTTTCTTTGCTTTTGGGGAAACATTGATGATGGTTTAGCCAATGAGTCGCTTTATTATGCCTGTGAACATTACGTTGTTTATTGGTGGACGGAAGGATTTGAAAGAGGAAAAAAACGTCGACGTCTGAAACTTCACTAAAAAGTTCTATTTTTGCCTCTTGTCCCATATAAGATAGAGAAGGGGAAACGCAGGAGGAGAAACAATGAAAGTAAAATGGTTGGGTGCTCTCATTAGTTCCATTATTGTTATTGTTCTTTTCCAATATATCTTTGCGAATACGACTTCAACTAAATCGTGGAACCTCCCTCTCTCTGGAAGGATTATCATTTTAGATCCTGGTCATGGCGGGCCGGACGGAGGAGCTGTCGGCGGTGATGTGGTAGAAGAAGAAGTGACGCTGAAAGTGGCGGAGAAATTGCGAGACTACTTGCAGCAGCAAGGTGCGCTCGTGTTGATGACAAGGGAAACGGACAGCGACCTTGCCGATAAAGACACACGTGGCTATAGCCGTCGAAAGGCGGAAGATTTACGAAAACGTGTTGCGTTGATTAATAAATCGGAGGCAGATTTATTTATTAGTATCCATCTTAATGCCATTCCCTCTCCGCGTTGGCGTGGGGCGCAAACGTTTTATTACGGCTCGCTGATCGAAAATGAACGGATCGCTAAGTTTATCCAAGCGGAATTGCGGCGCAATCTTGAAAATACAAATCGTACTGCCAAAATAATCGATACCGTTTATTTGTTGAAATATGCGAAAAAACCAGGTGCGCTTGTCGAAGTGGGGTTTTTATCTAATCCAGAGGAACGGGAACTTTTAGCTTCTGATCGTTATCAAACGAAGCTAGCGGCATCGATATATAAAGGGGTACTGCGATATTTTTCGAATGAAAAAAATCCTCCTGAATAGGGAGGATTCCTTTTTTTTACATGATAGATACGCAATAGTTATATATGTTATAGTAAAGGTATGAAAGGGAATACATACATAAGGATTGGTGATGGCCGATGCTCACAGAAAATGATGTAAGAGGATTGTTAGAAAATATAAAAGACCCATTTTTAAACAAGACGTTTAAAGAAACAAATGCGATTCAAGAAATTAAAATCAAGGAAGATAAAAAGCACGTCAGCGTCAAAATCGCATTAGCAAAAACAGGGACAGCCGAGCAGCTTCGCATCCAAACAACGATTGTTCAGCTACTAAAAGATGCTGGCGCTGCTTCGGTCGGTTTGCGGTTTGCGCAGCTCCCTGAAGAAGTAGTAGCAAAATATCAAGGGGAAACATCGAAAACGACATACATTGCGATTGCTAGCGGAAAAGGCGGCGTTGGAAAATCGACCGTTTCCGTGAACCTCGCTGTTTCTCTCGCTCGTCTTGGAAAAAAAGTAGGGCTGATTGATGCCGATATTTATGGGTTTAGTGTTCCGGATATGATGGGCATTGTCGAACGACCAACCGTGCGCGGCGATAAAATTATTCCGGTTGAACGATTTGGCGTAAAAGTTATTTCCATGGCCTTTTTCGTCGAAGATAACGCTCCTGTTATTTGGCGCGGTCCAATGTTAGGAAAAATGTTAAACAACTTTTTCAAAGAAGTCGAATGGGGAGACTTAGATTATTTATTATTAGATTTGCCTCCGGGAACGGGGGACGTTGCGTTAGATGTACATACCATGTTGCCTTCGTGTAAAGAAATCATTGTTACTACCCCGCATCCGACAGCGGCGTTTGTCGCGGCGCGCGCAGGTGCAATGGCGCTTCGCACGGAACACGAAATCATCGGTGTGATTGAAAATATGTCCTATTTTGAAAGCCGCAAAACAGGCGAAAGAGAATATGTATTCGGCAAAGGCGGCGGCGAAAAGCTCGCGAAAGAGTTGCAAACGGAACTCTTAGGGCAGCTGCCACTCCAACAACCAGATTGGAACGATGAGGATTTTGCTCCATCTGTTTATGCGGAAGATCATCCTATTGGGAAAATATATATGGACATTGCGCGAAAAATTATTGAAAAGTGTTAAAGAAAAAAGGAGCATATCTCGCTCGGAGATAGCTCCTTTTTAACTTCCTCCTTGCCCTTGCTGATCGCCGCCGCTTTCTTCTCCTTCTCCTCCCTCTTGATTTTCATTTTGTTTTTTTGTTTCCTGCTGAATGTTTTCAGCGGATTTTATTAATATGTCTTGAATTTTTGCCTGGAATAATGGACTATTCAGCGTTTCTGTTATGACTTGTTGAAGGTGCTTGCGAAATTCTTTACTTTTTAGAACGTCCATCATCGCTTTTTCCATTTCTGGATTTTTTAAAATATCTATCATCATCCCCTGATATTCAGGGTCTTTCATTAACGCTTTGATCGTTTTTTCTTGCCCTGTTTTTAAACTTTTTGCAAAGCTTTCTGCAAACTTTGGATCTTGCAGTGCTTTTTCCCAAAATTTCGTTCCTTTTTCCGACGTTAACATTTGTTCGAGTGTTTCTTTGACAACGGTTTGCTCCATTACTAATTGTTGTTTCACTTTTTCATCCGTCATAATTTCCTGAATAGCCTTTTTCCCCTCATCTGTTTTTAAAATATCAACGACCATTTTTTTTGTTTGATCGTAATCCGGGGGAGGTGGGCTAATTTCTTGGGGAGCACAAGAGCTAAGGATAAGGAAATAACTAAATAATAGGAGCAATGCGCTTTTTTTCATGTGTAAATAAGCTCCTTTCTGCAAAAATCCCTTACCCTTAATATGAATTTCTGTCAAAAAAATATGCATTTGCTTTATTCCTAAGTCGTTGATAAAATTTAAAGCGAATCGAATCATGTTGAGAATAATGGAGGTATAAGCAGTTTGTTAAACATCTATAAAATCATGTAAATATCTCCTGCTATTGGACGTAAAGAGGCAGATGTTCTCCATCTTTTCTATCGTCTCCTGTCTGATGATAAAAAATCATCTCCCCTTCCTCATGTAAAAAGGAAAGGAAGAAGATTTAGTGAATATATGTTCTTAAGGATCCAAACAAGGGGGAAGGCAAGGGGATGAAAACGGTTCGGGTGATGAAAATTGTTTCCAATGATGAAACACACCTTCGCTCATTAGATGAGTTGATGCGCGTCTTTGGTTCCGCGAAGCGATACGCGTTCAACCGTTTGCTGGAGGGAAGGAACGCCAAAGACCTCATCCAGCACCTTCTGCGCCAATTTCAGCTCAACAAACGGTATGCCGAAGATGCGGTCTTGCTTGCACAATCGTTGATTTCTTCTCAACGTGAGTTGCTTCCAATGCGCTTAGAGGATGTGCAGGCGAAAATCGAAAAAACCGAAAAGAAAATCGATGACTACCAACATGGAAGAAAAACACCGAAAAAAGTCGATCTTCAAACGTGTTTAGACGGATTACACCGACGATTAGAAAAATGGAAATCGAAAGAAGATGAGCTAAAGCACCATCTCGACCAAGGGACGATTCCACGTGTGATTTTTGGCGGAAAACAAAACTTTTACAAGCGCTTGAAAGGAAAAATCACGAACGAAGAATGGAAAGATTTGCGCTCGAATCAGTTGTACGCCAGAGGCGATAAAAGCAAAAAAGGAAATTTAAACATTCGCCTCGTGTATGACGATCACACTTATAAATGTTATGTAGAAATTGCGAATCCGCTTGGGCAACCAAAAGGGAAACACGCTCCCCGCTTGAGGCTGCCTGTGTTGGTTCCTGAAAAATATGAAGAGGAAATCATCGATCTCGTCATGGGAGAACAAGTCGGAGTGAATGCAAAAGAAAAGCCGATCATTCAATATCAACCGTACACCGTCGAAATCAAACGTAAGAACGGGGAATATTACATTCATCTCATCTATGAAGAAAAGGTATATGGCAGAGAACTTGCCTACGATGAACCGATTCAAGCGGAACGAATCGCTGGGATTGATATCAATATTGATCGAATCGCCGTAAGCATCTTTTCGAAACAAGGAAACTTCATTAAATCAAAAGTGTTTTACTGTCATGAACTGGAATACGTAAGAGCGAATAAGAGAAATAACCTCATTGGTGAAACCGTGCGCGATGTGTATGACTGGCTGCTTCAAGAGAATGTTGGGGCAGTGGTCATTGAAAACATTCGACTGAGACAGCAGCACGATACGGACAAACGATTCAATCGCTTGGCACACCATTTCAAAAAGAAAAAACTGACTGACACCATTATTCGTCGAGGCTTAAGGCTTGGCTTTCGCATCAAAAAAGTGAATCCGGCGTATACCAGCGTCATCGGACGTTTCAAGTATATGAAAAAGTATGGGTTATCCGTTCATGAAAGTGCCGCTTTGGTGAT
>NZ_BSDB01000004.1:0-63000 GCF_030268025.1 Parageobacillus sp. G301 | reverse complement strand
TTTACAACAAGATAGTTTGGGGCCTTAGCTCAGCTGGGAGAGCGCCTGCTTTGCACGCAGGAGGTCATCGGTTCGATCCCGATAGGCTCCATTGATATAACATCCCACTTCGGAAAAAACGAAGTGGGATTTTTTGTTTATTGTGATTGCAGACTGTTCTTTTTTTATAAGAATAAATATTCAAAAAACTGTCGAGTTGAGTCAATATGATATTTTTGTCTACAATTGAAGTAGCACAATGGGAAGGAGAGGGAAACATGAAGACGGTATCGATTATTGGTGTACCGATGGATTTAGGTCAGACACGTCGTGGTGTAGATATGGGGCCGAGTGCCATGCGTTATGCAGGGGTAATCGAGAGGTTAGAACGTCTTCATTATGAAATTGAAGATCTAGGCGATATTCCAATTGGAAAAACAGAACATCCTGATGATGAAGGATTACAGCCCAACTTACGAAATTTGAAAGCGGTTGCAGAAGCGAATGAAAAATTAGCAAAAACAGTGGACGAAGTGATCAAAAGGGGGCGTTTCCCTCTCGTGTTGGGCGGTGATCATAGCATTGCCATTGGTACATTAGCTGGTATTGCGAAGCATTATAAGAATTTAGGAGTTATTTGGTATGACGCCCATGGTGATTTAAATACGCCAGAAACCTCTCCATCCGGAAACATTCATGGCATGCCGCTGGCTGTGAGTCTTGGTTTAGGACATCCATATTTGACGAATATCGGCGGTTATAGTCCAAAAGTGAAACCTGAAAACATTGTTCTTATTGGTATTCGCTCTCTGGACGAAGGGGAAAAGCAGTTAATCCGTGAAAAAGGGATTAAAGTATATACGATGCATGAAATAGATCGTCTCGGCATGACGACAGTAATGGAAGAAACGATTGCATATTTAAAAGAACGAACGGATGGAGTGCATTTATCACTTGATTTAGACGGACTTGATCCGAACGATGCACCGGGAGTGGGTACGCCAGTTATCGGTGGTCTTACTTATCGTGAAAGCCATTTGGCAATGGAAATGCTCGCAGAGGCAAAACTAATTACATCAGCGGAATTTGTAGAGGTGAATCCGATTTTAGATGAGCGCAATAAGACTGCTTCCGTTGCTGTAGGATTGATGGGGTCCCTTTTTGGAGAAAAGCTGGTGTAACAGTGTAAAAACAGCAGATTTTACAGAATCTGCTGTTTTTATTTTGCTTAGGAAAGATCAGGAAGATATGATAAAATAAATGGTGCATGTTTGCATGAAACTATTTTTACTTGTGAACGTAATACACTGTAGCCGCAGTGAGCGGGGGTACGTATTATTATGGAGATATTTGTGAAAAAACGTATAAAAGCGGTCAAAAAAGGCGATCAAAATGCCTATGCTGATATTGTAGACCTTTATAAAGATAAAATATACCGTTTATGTTATCGTATGCTAGGAAATCGCCATGAGGCGGAAGATACTGCGCAAGAAGCGTTTATCCGCGCTTATGTTAATATTCATACGTATAATCCAAATATGAAGTTTTCCTCGTGGCTTTACCGAATTGCCGCCAATTTGGCGATTGATAAGATTCGGAAGAAAAAACCGGATGCCTATTTGGACGAAGAGATAAGCGGCACTGATGGGCTTACGATGTATTCACAGCTTTCCTCTAACGAAGCCTCTCCGGAAGAAACATTAGAAAGTTTGGAGCTACAGGAAACAGTACAGAAAGCAATTGAACAACTTCCAGAAAAATATCGTAGTGTTATTGTATTGAAGTATATAGAAGGGCTATCATTACAGGAGATTAGCGAAATTTTAGACTTGCCGCTCGGCACGGTAAAAACGAGACTTCACCGTGGCAGAGAAGCGTTGCGAAAGCATTTGGGTCATTTATGAGAGGGTGAAGAACATGAAATGTCCGCATAACATTGTAAACCTTATGCATGATTTTTTAGATGGTGATATTGGGCCGCATGATGAAAAAATATTAAGGGAGCATTTGCAGCAATGTTCAGCATGCGCTGATCATTTTAATGGACTAAAGAAAACAGTCGCGTTCATTCAGCATGCGTCCCATCTCGCCCCTCCTTCGGATTTTACGGCCCGTGTGATGGCACAGCTACCGAAAGAAAGAAAGATGATTCGTGTTAGAAGGTGGCTGCAAACCCATCCGTTTATTACCGCTGCATCGTTATTTATGATGTTGACGATAGGCAGTCTATTTACCACCTGGAACGCACAGGAACAATTTTCTGTTTCCACGCATGAAAATGTCATTATTCGCGGTCATACTGTCATCGTTCCGAAAGGAGAAGTCGTTCAAGGAGATATTGTCGTTCGCAACGGTTCTATAAAGATAGAAGGGAAAGTCGAGGGCAATGTCACCGTGATTCATGGAGAAAAATATTTAGCTTCTGCAGGACAAGTAACAGGAGAAATTGAAGAAATTAACCAAGTATTTGAGTGGATTTGGTATAATATTAAGGAACGAATCAAGGATGCGGTGGAAGCGTTCGAATAGAGAGCCATCTTTTTTGATGGCTTTTTTATATGATATGTTATAATAGAAGAGTTGTTTCAATAAAATTATGTTTGAATTAGAATGATAAAGGAAGTGTGAAAATGCCTTTCGGAGAGCTCCCGATTTTAAGTTATTTAGGCAAGGCCGTCGATATTCTTGTTGTTTGGTATGTTATATATAAATTAATTATGATGATTCGCGGGACGAAGGCAGTCCAGCTTCTAAAAGGAATTATTCTTATTATACTAGTGCATATTGTTAGTAACTTTCTCGGTCTTAACACGTTGCAATGGTTAATGGATCGAGCAATCACATGGGGGTTTCTCGCTATTATTATTATCTTCCAGCCGGAATTGCGGCGTGCGCTTGAGCAAATAGGGCGGGGAAAGCTGTTTTCTCGAAGCAGCTCGAATGAGGACGAAGAACAAGTAAAAATGGTTGAAGCGATTATTAAAGCGACGGAATATATGGCAAAACGGAGAATAGGTGCGTTAATTTCCATTGAACGGGAAACAGGAATGGGAGATTATATTGAAACAGGCATTATTTTGAATGCCCGTGTTTCCTCTGAACTATTAATTAATATTTTTATCCCTAATACTCCGTTGCACGACGGGGCTGTTATTATTCAAAAAAACAATGTTGCAGCAGCGGCCTGTTACCTGCCGCTTTCAGAAAGCCCTTTTATTTCGAAAGAGCTTGGGACTCGGCATCGCGCTGCATTAGGAATTAGTGAAGTGACAGATAGCATAACGGTTGTTGTATCAGAAGAAACCGGTGCGGTATCGGTCACAAAAAACGGGGAGCTACACAGAGATTTAACCCCGGAGCAGTTTCGGGAGTTGCTTACAAAGGAGCTAGTGCCATCCACAAAGGCGACTTCCTCATCCCGTTGGCAATGGAGGGGGAAGAAACATGGATAAGTTAATGAACAATCATTGGTTTATTAAAATATTTTCTTTACTGTTAGCGATTATGCTTTATATGTCGGCGAATATTGAGAAAGAAACAAAATCGGGAGTGATTACCCGCAATACGGTAGGACAAGAGGATACGGAAACAATGACAAATGTTCCTGTAGTGGTTTATTATGATGAGGAAAATTTAGTTGTCTCCGGTATTCCGAAATATGTGAATGTCACTTTGCAAGGGCCCGCAAGTATTGTTAAGCCGACTGCTTTACAGCGTAATTTTGAAGTGTATATCGACTTAACGAATTTACCATTAGGAACGTATACCGTTCCAATCAAATATAAAGATATATCTGATAAACTAAAGGTCAACATCCACCCTTCAGTCGCAAAAGTAACGATTCAAGAAAAAGTTTCTAAAAATTTCTCTGTCGGGGTTGATTTGATCAATAAAAATAAAGTGCCCGAAGGCTATTTGATTGAAAAGCCGATTGTCAAACCAAACGCCGTTACCATTACGGGTGCCAAAGAATTAATTGAAAGTATATCATCGGTAAAAGCTAGAATTGATTTAGATAGGGCAACAGATACCGTAACAGAGGAATCGAGCGTAACCGTTTATGACAAAAGAGGCAACGTACTTAATGCAGATGTCCAGCCTTCCGTAGTAGAAGTAACCGTTCCGATTAAAAGCCCAAGCAAAACGGTTCCACTGAAAATTAATCGGACAGGATCACTGCGAAAAGGATTAAGTATAGTAAAAATAGAAACCATCCCAAATCAAGTAACTATTTTTGGCTCAAAAGAAAAAATCAATTCCATTGAATTTATTGATGGTATTACGATTCATTTAGATGAAATTACAGAAGACAAGACATTGGAAGTGAATGTTCCGTTGCCTGAAGGAGTAAAAAGTGTGGATCCTTCTAAAATAAAAATAGTCATTGATGTACAAAAAGAAGAATCGAAAACATTAAAAGATGTACCGATTCATGTAGTAGGATTAGGAGATCAATATACGGTTGATTTTGTAGATCCGCAAGAAGGGGCGATGGATGTTCAGCTTTATGGGGCACCAAATGTATTAAGCGATATAACAAAAGACGATATTCAATTATATATAGACGTTAGTGATTTAGGCGTTGGTGAACATGAAGTAAAAGCGGAATTAAATGGTCCACAAAATATCAAATGGCAATTACCAAAAGAAAAAGTAAAAATTAAAATTAATGAACGATAATTTCATTTGCGTAAGGAGAGAGTGTATAATGGGTAAATATTTTGGCACTGATGGTGTTCGCGGGGTAGCGAATCGTGAGTTGACGCCGGAACTGGCATTTAAAATAGGCCGCTGCGGCGGTTATGTATTAACAAAAAGCGAAGAACGGCCAAAAGTATTAATTGGTCGTGATACGCGTATTTCTGGTCATATGCTTGAAGGAGCGCTTGTTGCTGGGCTGCTTTCTATCGGGGCGGAAGTGATGCGCCTCGGTGTGATTTCTACACCAGGTGTTGCTTACTTGACAAAAGCGTTGGGAGCGCAAGCGGGAATTATGATTTCCGCATCACATAACCCTGTTCAAGATAATGGAATCAAGTTTTTTGGTCCAGACGGCTTTAAACTTTCCGATGAACAAGAACAAGAAATTGAAGCGTTGATTGATAGCCCAGAAGATATGTTGCCAAGACCGATAGGAAAAGCATTAGGACAAGTGAACGATTATTTTGAAGGTGGTCAAAAGTATTTGCAGTATTTAAAACAAACCATTGACGAAGATTTTGCCGGATTGAAAATTGCGCTCGATTGCGCGCATGGAGCCACTTCATCTCTTGCTACCCATTTATTCGCCGATTTGGAGGCGGATGTTGTTACAATGGGGGCATCACCGAACGGTCTTAACATTAACGAAGGAGTTGGCTCGACACATCCAGAAGCATTAGCGGCGTTTGTGAAAGAAAAAGGAGCAGATGTTGGACTTGCCTTTGACGGCGACGGGGATCGCTTGATTGCGGTAGATGAATACGGAAATATCGTGGATGGCGACCAAATTATGTACATTTGCGCGAAGTATTTAAAAGAAACTGGTCGTCTTAAACATCAAACCGTCGTTTCCACTGTGATGAGCAATCTCGGATTTTACAAAGCGCTTGAGGCGCAAGGAATTCAAAGTGTACAAACAGCCGTTGGCGACCGTTATGTCGTAGAAGAAATGAGAAAAAATGGCTATAACTTAGGCGGAGAACAGTCAGGGCATATTATTTTCCTCGATTACAATACAACAGGAGATGGATTACTAACGGCATTGCAGCTTGTGAACATTATGAGAGTCAAAGAAAAAACGCTTTCTGAGCTTGCCAGTGAAATGAAAAAATATCCGCAACAGCTGGTAAACATAAAAGTGGCGGATAAGCATAAAGTAATGGAAAATGAAAAAGTAAAAGCTGTTATTCAAGAAGTGGAAGCAGAAATGAACGGAAACGGCCGGGTTCTTGTTCGTCCGTCTGGAACGGAGCCGGTTGTACGTGTGATGGCAGAAGCGCCGACGGAAGAAGCATGCCGGAATTATGTCGAACGGATCGCCTCTGTCGTTCGCGAAGAAATGGGAGTCGAATAAAATAAAACGCTCATAACCAATCTATGCATAAATGGAACATTCTATTCCATTTATGCATAGATTATTTTATGAAGTAATTCTAACAGTTGACGCTTCTAGAGATGTACTGTAATATTATTTTGTTATTATTTTAAAAAAGAAAGGTGGGTAGAGGTTTTATTTATTATTTATTTTTTAAATTTATTTTTCAAAGCGCCTGGACTAAGCGTGGACGGAAAAACGCTTAGTTGACGAGGAGGAGGTTTATCGAGGTTTCGGCGGATGCCTCCCGGTTGCTGCGATTACAACCGCAAGTCCTTTCTTAAAACAAAGAGGTGACTCTTTGGACAAAGGGAAGGACATAATCGCAAAAATACGGAATGGGGAGTCTGTCCGCGCAAAAGGGGTCAGACACCTGACAACGTTCCTTGACAAGAAAATATAGAGGAATTCCTTTGTGCGACAGTCTTCCTGAATATTAAGGAGGATACGGATCTATGTGTGGAATTGTCGGTTACATCGGTCAACAGGACGTAAAAGAAATTTTACTGCGCGGATTAGAAAAATTGGAGTACCGCGGGTATGACTCTGCAGGCATTGCGGTACTAAATGATGAAGGAATTCACCTTTTTAAAGAAAAAGGACGGATTGCCGATTTACGGAATGTCGTTGATCCGAGCGTAAGTGCTACTCTTGGAATCGGCCATACACGCTGGGCAACACACGGTGCTCCGAGCCGCACCAACGCGCATCCGCACCAAAGCGCTTCTGGCCGCTTTACATTAGTGCACAATGGGGTTATTGAAAACTATGCGCTTTTAAAACAGGAGTATTTACAAGATGTGACGCTAAAGAGTGATACGGATACGGAAATTATCGTGCAGCTTGTTGAAAAATTTGTAAACGACGGTCTTTCTGTCGAAGAAGCGTTCCGCAAAACATTAACATTGTTGAAAGGTTCTTATGCCATCGCAATGATTGATGCGGAAAATCAAGAAGTTATTTATGTCGCAAAAAATAAAAGCCCGTTGCTTGTCGGACTCGGCAATGGTTTCAATGTTGTGTCGAGCGACGCGATGGCGATGCTGCAAGTGACAAAACAATTTGTCGAGCTTATGGATAAAGAAATGGTCATTGTGACAAGAGAAAGCATTACAATTAAAAACTTGAACGGTGACATTATTGAGCGCGCTCCATATACAGCGGAACTAGACGCAAGCGATATTGAGAAAGGAACATATCCGCATTACATGTTAAAAGAAATAGATGAACAACCGTTTGTCATGCGCCGCATTATTCAAAAATATCAAGACGAAAATGGTCAGCTTACGATTGATCCAGAAATAGTCAAAGAAGTTATCAATGCGGATCGTTTATATATTATCGCTTGTGGTACAAGTTATCACGCGGGGTTAGTCGGAAAACAATTGATCGAGAAATGGGCGAAAATCCCTGTCGAAGTACATGTTG
This sequence comes from Parageobacillus sp. G301, assembly GCF_030268025.1. Taxonomy (NCBI): domain Bacteria; kingdom Bacillati; phylum Bacillota; class Bacilli; order Caryophanales; family Anoxybacillaceae; genus Parageobacillus; species Parageobacillus sp. G301. The sequence continues at coordinate 55,517 of NZ_BSDB01000004.1, read as the reverse complement.
CAAGCGAGTTTTCGTACAATATGCCGCTGTTGTCTGAAAGACCGCTATTCATTTACATTTCTCAAAGCGGGGAAACGGCGGACAGCCGTGCGGTGCTTGTCCAAACGAAAGAACTTGGCTACAAAGCGATTACGATTACGAACGTACCAGGTTCTACTCTTTCCCGTGAGGCGGATTATACGTTATTGCTTCATGCCGGCCCGGAAATCGCTGTTGCATCAACAAAAGCATATACGGCCCAAATCGCTGTGCTTGCGATTTTAGCGACAGCTGCGGCGAAAGCAAAAGGCATTGCGCTTGACTTTGACTTGAAAAAAGAGCTTGGTATTATCGCCAACGTAATGGAAATGTTGTGCGATGCGAAAGAAGAAATGGAAAAAATCGCTCTCGAGTATTTATCAACAACGCGCAACTGTTTCTTCATCGGCCGCACCGTTGACTATTATGTATGCTTGGAAGGCGCGTTAAAATTAAAAGAGATTTCTTACATTCAAGCAGAAGGATTCGCTGGCGGAGAATTGAAGCACGGTACGATCGCTCTTATCGAAAACGGCACCCCAGTAATCGCCTTGGCGACACAAGAACACGTCAACTTAAGCATTCGCGGCAACGTTAAAGAAGTTGTTGCCCGCGGCGCCAACCCTTGCATCATTTCGATGAGAGGCTTGGAAACAGACGAAGACCGTTACATCATTCCAGCGGTTCATCCAATGCTTACACCGCTCGTTTCCGTCGTGCCGTTGCAGCTCATCGCCTACTACGCGGCACTGCACCGCGGTTGCGATGTCGACAAACCGCGCAACTTAGCAAAGAGCGTGACGGTCGAATAAAATAAAAGGCAAAAAACACACATCTGTTGTTGTTCGCGAAAAATAAAGTTGGCAACTAGAAAATAATAATGGTAACTGGGAAAAGGTGTTGGCATAGGTTTATGCCTAAGTAGTTCTGATAATGTGGAGAAAAAGCTAAATAACAGTGTAAATGACACATCAAATAACAACTAAAATAACAGAATAACAATACAATTAAAACATAAAAACGCTTGGGGAATTTCAAAAAACCCCAAGCGTTTTAACTTTATAGTGCTGGTCTTGTTCAATTAACCCGCGTTAGTTGAAGATTGGGTATTATCCCTGACTGTCTTCGTCACTTTTGTATTCTAAAATATCTCCAGGCTGACATTCTAAAGCCTTACAAATCGCATCTAAAGTTGATAATCGAATCGCTTTTGCTTTTCCATTTTTTAATATAGAAAGATTAGCCATCGTTATTCCAACCCTCTCCGAAAGTTCTGTAAGGCTCATTTTCCTTTTAGCCAGCATCACATCAAGATTGATTATAATCGCCATTGTTTTCACCTCAGATCGTTAAATCATTTTCTGATTTTATATCGATGGCATTTTTTAATAGCTTTTGAAGAATAGAAGCAAAGACTGCAATCACAATTGAAGCAAGAATAATGACCAATCCAAATAACATGACACCTGGCGCATCCTCATCCTTCGCGCAGCGATAGAACATTGGCAAGGCTGACACATACAACATACTGAATGTGAATGCACAGTATTTTATATACTTTAAAGACCTAACAGATAATTCCGAGAAAGCAATGTTCTTATCAATATAGCTTAAAAGTCTTAAAGTATGATACAATGCAACGAAAAACGGTATTGCCGATGCATACAAATCTATTACAAACAAAACTAACAACCATTCCAACCCTTTTGCTAATTCATTTGCTATAAAAGGCGACACAAATATAAACATAGCAAGTACCGTAATTCCAATGAGACAAACAACTATCTTTAAAAAGAGAGTTTCTGGTTTCATATATAGCACCTCCGCTTATTTTGTCAATCTGATTTTAATACACAATTTATCGTTTTACAATATATTTTTATCCTTTTACGATATTTTTGTGTAAACGAATATACATAATATGATTAAACCATTCCAAAAAAGGAATTTAATATATTATTAAGTTTTATTTATTTCCAACATGCGAGGAGAATAAAATGAAACTCTTTTGCTTACCTTTGTGCTGTTAGTCTCTTCGATTTTGGTTATTCCGTCGATTAGGCATCCTTTTCTGTTTATTTGACTATTCTACAAAAAAAGCCTACCCATCGGGTAAGCATCGTCTCAAGTATTCCTTTAGTGATAGAAAACTATACAGTACCTACAATAGGAACAAGATACCACTTTATCGAGAATCCTTGTAGTATACCGAAGATTAAGAAGTCTAATATACCGCCACCCGTGTTGCCAATGGTTACTCCTAATAAAGCCATTACCATAAAACCTAAGCCTGTTTGCGATTATATTATCAGCCGCACCCCTTAACTTTATACAATTTTTATACGTTTATTTTTCAAAACGCATGTTGACTCTCACGTTGCGTGATACTTTATAGTGAATGGTGAAGGGGGGCCAAAACGATGGCAATGAGAGTGAAAGAAGTGGCAGATTTAGTTGGCATTAGTGTGCGCACACTGCATTATTATGATGAAATCGGGCTATTAACCCCAGAGAAGACAACCGAAGCTGGTTACCGCCTTTATACAGATGCTGATCTTGAGAAATTGCAACAAATTTTATTTTTCAAAGAGCTTGGCTTCCCTTTAAAAAAGATCAAAGAAATTATCAATAATCCTTCGTTTGACCGATATGAGGCGTTGGTGCTGCAGCGGAAAATGCTGCTGGAGAAACGCAGGCGGCTCGATAAAATGATTGCGACGATTGATAAGACCATTCAGCACATGAAAGGAGAAATTCAAATGACAAACAAAGAGAAATTTGAAGGTTTTGATTTTCGTCATAATCCATATGAACAAGAAGCCCGTAAACTCTGGGGAGATGAAGCGGTCGACAAAGCAAACGCTAAGATCGAAAGCATGTCTAAAGATGAACAAGAAGCTATGGTTAAAGCAATGAATTCGATCTATCAAAAACTTGCAGCCCTTCGCCATGGCTCGCCTGAATCAGAAGAGGCGCAAGCGGCAATTAAAGAATGGTATGATTTTTTGAACAATAACTTCGGCAATTACTCGCTTGAAGCGTTCAAAGGATTAGGGCAAATGTACGTGGATGATGCACGCTTTACCAAAAACATCGACCAATTTGGAGAAGGCCTGGCGAAATTTATGCGCGACGCCATGGTAGTCTTTGCGGATAAAAACAAAAAATGATGTGAACAAAAGCAGGGCAATGCCCCGCTTTTGTTCAGACTGGTAATTTGAGAGTCCGGGTTTTGCTAAATAGACGGATGAAGGAAAAAGGCTATTTATGAATTTTTCTGCATATCACCACATGCTCAAAATGGTTTTAGAATCATAAGTGCAATAATGATTAAAAAAATACCGTTTTCTATGCGCTCATAACGAAAAAGCTGATTGGATAAACGCGTATATTCCTCTGGTATGTCTTCTCCTTTATAAGTTTCTAACAAATGTTTTATTGGTCTTGATTTAGGCGCTAATACAATCGGCCCCATCGCGAGTGCAATTAAGAAGAGAACAAGGCTTGTCACATACCAGCCCATCTGAAATAAGCTTCTATTTAAAAATCCCATTAACAAACCTGTAATAAGTAAAAGTGTACCTCCGATCATAGTGAACGTATGCAGCTGCCGTCTAATTGCGTAAGCATATTTAAGTTGCGTCATTGTTTTCGCGGGTTTTACGACATGCATTAAAATAAAACCCGGTCCCATACCTAATATCGCTGAAAAAATATGTATAAAAACAAGAATTTTATAAAGTGATGTCATGAGAATCCTCCTCTCTGTTGAGGCAAGTTACGCTTTCTACCTTATCATACACCATTTATTCTTATATAACGCAGTGATATTTCATACAAAACAAGAAAATAATGTGAACAAAAGCAGGGGATTGCTCTGCTTTCGCTGCTTATACCGCAAAATAAGTTTTTGCTTAAGTAGATGGTGATACTGGCAATAAAACACAATGGCAAACAAAAAGGAGAAAGGGAGAATATCACACGCCCTCTTGACTTAATACATCTATAACGATGGGTTTACTTTTTTTTAAGAAAAATTATATAATATCTATTAAATTCTGAAATAAATGAAGGTTATGTTAATTGTAAAGTAGATCCATATAGGCCCAATAATAGACCGGCGCCGCTTATCTAGAAAAGTAAAGGAGAGAGAATAGATGAACAAACGTGATCATCGTGAAGAGATGAATCTTGAAGGACTACGAACCGAAACTTTAGTTGTACATGGCGATGACTGGGTAACTAATGATGGGACGATAGCTCCGGCAATTTATTACACAGCTACGTTTCGTGCGCATAATTCCAGTGAATTTGCGAAAATGGCGGGAACACCCCGTCATCCTCGATATTACACGCGTTACGGCAATCCAGTGCATGAGCGTGTAACGAAGATTATGGCTGAACTGGAAGGTACAGAAACTGCAATGGTAACTGGCTCTGGGATGGGGGCAATTGCTACGACCATTTTGGCTTTGGTCAGCGCAGGGGATCATGTGATTGCACAGACGCGGCATTATATGAGCACCGCCAAGATCATGGATGAAATGTTGCCGCGATTTGGTGTGGAAGTGACTCTGGTCGAACAAGCGGACATCAACGCCTTTGCGGAAGCGATACGGCCTAACACAAAGCTTATCATGGTAGAAACGCCAGCTAATCCGACTTTGGTGTTGACCGATTTAGCTGCTGTGGTGGAGTTGGCGCGCCCGCATGGAATTATCGTCGTGGCTGATAACACCTTCGCGTCTCCGATCAATCAGCGTCCTCACGATCTAGGCGTTGATATCGTTATTCATAGCGCGACAAAATATTTGGGTGGACACCATGATTTGACAGCTGGTGTCATCTGCACCAGCGAGGAGTTAGCCGAGCGTATTTGGCATACGCATATTTCCATCGGCTCCGTCCTCTCACCAATGGATGCATGGCTATTATTGCGCGGTCTGCGCACGCTTCCGATACGGATGGAACGCATTAATGCCAACGCCTTAGCATTGGCAAAGTTTTTGGAGGAGCAGCCGCAAGTAGAGCGTGTGTATTATCCTGGCCTTCCTAGCCATCCGCAACACGAATTGGCAAAACGGCAGATGAAAGGGTTCGGAGCGGTTATTGCCTTTGCCATTAAAGGGGGTTATGAAGAAACTCAGCGGTTCGTTTCCGCATTGAAACTACCGCCTAATGCGGTGAGTCTGGGAGGGATCGATTCCCTTGTGGTACATACAGCGGCGATGTGGGAAGGAGTAATGACCGAGGAGCAGATGAAGACAGCTGGGATTCCGTCCAATTTCGTGAGATTCTCGGTCGGCATCGAACACATCGAGGACCTGAAAGCGGATGTATGGCAGGCTCTGCAGGTAGTTTAACATTTTTCCCAGAAAGCCTCCCTCCTCAAAATGAAGAAAAGGAGGGAGGTTTTTGATCCATAGAAACGAAACGTATGTTCTATAAGAACCATCGCATCAAGTAGAGAAGGATGGCGTATCCAATTTCTAGACTAACATCTTATCCACAAATGGGCCATTTAGTTGAAGAGCAATGTTCAAGAATTGGCTTGAATGGAGGTGATTCGTTTAAATTGGCTGCTATGAATAAAAGAAAGGATTTTTTAAAAAATGAATGGTATCTTAGTTAAACTTTTCAAGGAGGAATTATTGTGACATCTTCTGCATCCAATGAAGTCATCGCACTCTATCAAAAGCTGTTAGATGGATGGAATAACCGAAATGCCGTTGCAATGGCCGAGCAGTTTACAGAGAAGGGCGAGATGATCGGGTTTGACGGAAGCCAGGCGATTGGACGGGAGGAGATTTTTTCTCATCTTCAACCGATCTTTGAAAGTCATCCTACTCCCCCATATGTGAGCAAAGTGAAAGATGTGCGTTTTCTCGGTTCTGACATTGCCATTTTACGCGCTATAGCAGGAATGGTGCCACCTGGACACTCGGACATCGATCCAAAATTCAACGCACATCATACACTTGTCGCAGTCAAGAGCGAAGAGGGCTGGCGGATCGAGCTTTTTCAGAATACCCCTGCTCAGTTTCATGGAAGACCCGAGTTGGTCGAGCAAATGACAGAGGAATTAAGGCAGTTGCTTAAGTGAGTCTTGCCGTAATCGAGCACGTTTGTGGGATAAACACCTATTTTTATCTCTTGCTAGGTAAAAATTCAATAATTTATTTTAAACCCCAGGTAATTATGGCCTAGGGTTTAGTGTGTTTTAGGTTCTAAAGGGATGTTTACAGAGAAGGATCCACTAGGTATTATAAGTTTACGCTATTGCACTTCTTTTTGAATGTGATGTGAGGAGTTGGAAGTTAGAATGTCAGCAGAAAAACCCGATAAAACAAAGGTGTTGATATGCGCTACATAAAGGGATGGCGGGAAGATTCCGTTCGCTAACGTAACGGGGAGAAAACGAAACATGTTTTTTCGTATACGATAAATAAAGCACACATCATATATTGACAGCGGATAAATATGGTTATATTATTACGGACATAAAAACATATTAATCCAATACGATATTACATATTTTAATAATAAGGGAGAAAGGATACCATGCCATTCAGTTATGTATCCCATTTGTACTGTCCGAAGTGTCAAAAAACATATGGCACAAATAAAAAGCATCAGCTATGCGAGTGCGGTTCGCCGCTGCTTGTTGCATACAATCTTGACGCATTGCGCGCAGATCTAAGGCCTGAAATGATTGCAAGCAGAGAGCCTAACCTATGGCGGTACCACGAATTATTACCCGTAGAAAATCCTGAACATATCGTTTCTTTAGGAGAAGGCATGACGCCGCTTGTTCCTATGCCTCGACTTGGTAAAGACATGGATATCGAGCAGTTATATATGAAGGACGAAGGAGTAATTCCGACAGGAACCTTTAAAGCAAGAGGGGCAGCTGTTGGTATATCAAAAGCAAAAGAACTGGGAGTCAAAAAGCTGGCTATGCCGACGAATGGAAATGCAGGAGCGGCGTGGTCGCTTTATGCAGCTAGGGCAGGGATTCAAGTAACTGTTGTAATGCCAGTGGACGCTCCTACGATTACAAGGAACGAATGCGCCATCGCTGGAGCCGATCTTTACTTGGTAAACGGTTTAATCAGCGATGCAGGAGCCATAGTTAGCAAAGCAATCCAGGAGCGAAATCTGTATGATGCCTCTACACTCAAAGAGCCTTACCGTATTGAAGGTAAGAAAACAATGGGATTGGAGATAGCGGAGCAATTCTCTTGGCAACTCCCTGATGTGATTTTATATCCGACTGGCGGAGGCGTCGGTCTGATAGGGATTTATAAGGCACTGAAAGAATTGCAGGATCTTGGATGGGTGCAAGGAAAGTTGCCAAGGCTGGTGGCTGTACAGGCGCAAAATTGTGCTCCAATTGTAAAAGCCTGGAATGAAAAGAAACAGGTATCGGAATTCTGGCCAAACTCTTCGACTGTTGCTTTCGGGATTAATGTGCCGAAAGCTTTGGGGGACTTCCTCGTATTAGATGCTCTGTATAAGACAGATGGGTGCGCGATTGCTGTAGAAGACGATGCTATCATTAATGAGCAACGAAACGTTGCCAGTCTCGAGGGGGCTTTTATTTGTCCAGAAGGAGCTGCGGCGTTTCTAGCTGCCCGTCGTCTGCGCGAGAGGGGATGGATTCGCAAGGGAGAAAGGGTTGTCGTTCTTAATACAGGAATTGGATTGAAATATACGCATACCGTGAGTATCGAGGTGCCAATTCTGCAACCAGGTGATCATTTACCTGAGAGGGAAGATTATTCTTAAAAATTTAGGACAGGAAAAGGTTTGTAGTGTAATATGGAACTAGATGTTGTATTAATGAAGAAAGTGATCTTCTTTTGAAGTGCCTCATGTCAAGTAGAAAGGAATAAAAAAGCACATTTAAGCAACATGAGTCCTATATTCCATAAGGATCCAGGTTGTTTAATTTCTTTTGGAAAATATGTTTTTATGTATCTTTTTGACATATGAAAACAGTGTATTCGAAAATCTTCCTTCTTTATTCGTCTTAACTAATGTAGATGATATGCTTTCTACTATTTATTCGATTATGATATCTACTCTGTTTTTTGTTATAGTTATTCGTTATCATAATAAAAAAATAGACTCTGCTGCAATATAGTGAAATAAAAGGTAAGCAAACATATTAAACATGACTAATATGTGCTTACCTTTATTTTTTTAGGGATTTTTAGATTTTAGGTCTTGATAAAAAATGTGATTGATTATCTTGTTCAACGATCATTTATTTACTGATGATGCGACGCGGTATGGAAGAATGAATTAACTTCCATCATCTGTGGTGCCATGAAATGTGGCATAGTTGGCTAACGGGGGTTTCGTTGAACAAGATCTATTTTTGTCTGTGGTCTAAAATCAACACTGAAATGTAAGGAATATTTTGGTTGAAATTCAGATGGAAGTGGATATATAATAAACATGTAGGTATCTTGCATTGCAAGATACATTTTCTTTTGCTGACTATCTTGCATTACAAGGTATATAAGGAGCTGGAAAACATGTCGCTAAGAAGCCAGTTGTTAAAAGGGGTGCTGGAAGGATGCATTTTGGCCATTATTAAACAAGAATCCGTGTACGGCTATGAATTGTCAGTAAAGCTGCAGCAATTTGGCCTCAATGACGTAAGTGAAGGCTCCATTTATCCGCTTTTGCTTCGGCTGCAAAAAGCGGGATTGATTGAGGGAGAAATGCGTGACTCCCCTTCAGGTCCGAAGAGGAAATATTATCATCTGACAGAAAAAGGGGAGAAAGCGCTGCAAGACTTCATCACCGAGTGGGAGAGTATTCGGACGCCGGTAGAGGCGATTTTACGAGGGGGAGAGGTAACATGAATGCGAAAGATTTGATTGCGCTTAATAATGAAAAGCGTAAACAATTAAATGAACATAATCGAAACTACTATGAGGATATGCTCGTTTATATCCGTTCCCATTTGTTGCTATCGGAACAGCAAAGCGAAGAATTGTTGATGGAATTGTTAGATCATTTATTGGAGGCACAGAAACATGGCAAAAGTGCGGAAGATGTATTCGGCAAAGATACGAAAGCGTATTGCGATGAGTTGATTGGTCAGCTGCCAAAGGAAAAAAAGAGAAATATATATGCTTTTATTGGCTACTTAATGATCCAATTATTCGCTCTCATTACCTTGGCGACAGGTGCAGTGGAACTAGTAGCAGAGCTGTTTACAGATGTGGATGATACCGTCTATCTTGGAAAAGAGTTTGTCCTTTTTGTGATTGAATGTGCTGTTATTTTGTTAGTGGTTGCTCTCGTCATGCTCTCGGTTAGAAAATCTGTTTTCTGCGATGTTTTGAGCACCTTTGGCAGCAAGGTAAAAGAGTTTTTGGTTGTCTTGTTTGCTTTTTGCCTTGTCATCGGTATGTTTGTCCTAGTGGAAAGGCTTGTCCCTGAATTTGGTTACCGCATCGAAGCGGGAGGAATGGTTCGGATCCTTTTCGGCTTGTTTGTATTAGCTATGACATGGTTGCTTAATAAGAAGTTTCGCATTACAAAATAGTTGTGAGCGGCATTTCCTTTATGCATGCCAAGTTCATTTATTTGAATACCGGCATGGCGATTCGCTACAATAAGGTGGAAACATGAAATTTTGCTTTCTTGTTGTTTATGCAACGGAGAGCCTAAACCGAGGTGCATATACGATGAAAATAGAAGTTTGGTCTGATTTTGTCTGTCCTTTTTGCTATATTGGGAAACGCCGGTTGGAAAAAGCGCTTGAGCAGTTTCCGCATAAAGACCAAGTCGAAGTCATATTCCGCAGTTTTGAGCTGGACCCAAACGCAAAAAAACATTATGATATGACGATTCACGAAATCATTGCGCAAAAATATGGTATTTCAGTTGAAGAGGCGAAAAGGGTCAATGCTGATATTGGCAGACAGGCAGAGTCCGTCGGGCTGACGTTCCGCTTTGACACGATGAAGCCGACGAATACGTTTGACGCCCACCGTCTTGCCAAATATGCCGAAGAACAAGGAAAACTGCGGGAAATGGTAGAGCGGCTGTTTCAAGCGTATTTTACCGATTCGAAGCTGATTAGCGACCATGACGTGCTTATCGAGTTGGCTGGCGAAGCTGGGCTGGATCGCGATAAAGTAAAACAAGTTCTTGAAAGCGACCGCTATACTGATGAGGTGAGAAAAGACGAAGCGGAAGCGGCTCGTTTCGGCGTCCGCGGCGTGCCATTCTTTGTGCTGAACCGCAAATACGCGATTTCCGGCGCACAGCCGACCGAAGTGTTTATGCAGGCGCTTGAAAAAGTATGGGAAGAGGAAAACGCAAACTCTCCATTGCAGCCGCTGGCAGCGGATGGAGGAGGCCAATGCATGGACGGCAACTGCAAAATCGAATAGGTAAGCGTATGAAAAAACAACCAGACGGTCTTTGGAGAGAGACGCCTGGTTGTTTTTTTCATTATCCTCGTTTGACAAACAATGGCAAGTCGGTATGCCCCATTTCGCGGACGTATACGAAAAGCTGGCCCTTATGATGGATTTCGTGGTCCATCGCCATTTGCAAAAATTGCGCTGTTGGGATTTTTGCGCCAAATACGTTTGTGAGATCTAAAACGCGCTCGAAATCTTCATCGGTAAGGGATTCGAGCAATTGCTTCGTTTTTTCTGTATATGTTTCAGCAAGCTTTTGCAAATTGGTCTCCGCTTCCTCGATTTTTTGTGTAAATAACGCTGGATCCCCTTGTTTTGCGGTGTTGGCGAATTTATAAAAGCTAAAAAGAATATGAGTGGCTAAATCTTTTGCCGACATCGACGTTGGTGTCGGTTTGTAGTCATAATGCTTTTCCTCGATTTTATTAATTAACTCCACCGTGACATTGCGATGGGATAAAAAGTGTTGCACGAATTGCTGTGCGCGGCTCATGTGTATTCCTCCCTTTAGGTTTGTTTCCCTTTCGATTATATCAAAGAAGGACAGGATATAGTTAGTAAGGCGGCTTGACAATAAAGGTCGTCCCTTGCCCTGAGGAGCTTTCTATGCCGGTCGTGTCATCGAGGGACAATACGAATTCTTTCGCAATCGAAAGCCCCCAGTCGCCCTGCTTGCACGTTCTTGACTCATCAGTGCGGTAAAATCGATTAAACAACGAATGAAACTTTTGGAAATACCGTTCGTAATATAATAAAAGGGAAAATGAGAATGACATCGTCATTGAGGGTTTTTCGGCATTATTGCACTGTTGTATTTCCTTATGATGGTTCTGATTCAATATTTATATGGAGCAAAAGAGCGGACAAAAAAATTGAAGTTTTCACAAGAGCAAATGTATGTAAACATATCGTTTGAGAAAGAGCAGCTACACTTCCATATACAAGGAAACATTTGAATCGCCCTGCTGCATTGGTCGCGAATGCACTGTATCATATTTGCCATCACAAAGGAAGATCATAGAGATAAAGGCGCAACCGCTTTTCTTACTTATTTCAATGTTAATTCCGTTACGTCTTCCATTACTATACATTGTGCTTGAGGTTCTAGGATGAATTGATAGGGAGGAGCATATGCTGAAAATTTTTATTGATCCGGGACATGGCGGAAAAGATACAGGCGCACTTGGAAACGGACTGCAAGAGAAAGATATTACGTTGTCCATTGCATTGGAGATGCGGCGTATATTGCAAAACGAATATGAAAGCGTATCTGTGCAATTAAGTCGAACAAGCGATATAGCCGTGCCGTTAAGCGAGCGGGCGGCTAAAGCGAACCGCTGGGGCGCCGATGTTTACGTATCGATTCATGTGAATGCTGGCGGAGGAACGGGGTATGAGGATTACATTTATGAAGGACTTTCGGATCATTCAACAACAGCGCGGATTCGCGATATCATTCACGAAGAAGTGATACGAGCGACAGGATTCCGCGATCGTGGGAAAAAGAAAGCAAACTTTTATGTGCTAAGGGAAACAATCATGTCAGCGATACTTACGGAAAACGGATTTGTCGATCGAAAGGAAGATGCGGAAAAGTTGAAAGACCCTGCGTTTCTTCAAAAGATCGCAAGAGGACATGTGAATGGGTTAGAGAAAGCTTTTCATTTAACGAAAAAGTCGGATTCGAACGATTTGATTCGTGTCATTGTTGATGGAAAGCAAATCGGTGCCTATGAGAAAAAAGAAAATGTATTGAAACAAGTTGAGTACTATTTAGGAAAGGCTAATAAAATCGAGTTGGAACGAGTGAAAAGATAAATTCGTATAGCAAGCCTATCGCACTTTACTAAGTGTGATAGGCTTTTTTGATTAGTTTGTCGCAAGATACAAGCCGTTGCCAAGCTCCTCCTTTTTCATAGAGTATATCAAGGTTTCACAAGAGGGGGAGATCGAATGTTTGGGTATTCTATCGTTCAACTAGCGCGCAATTATACACATAAATTAGACCGTCCTTTGCGCTATTTTATGGTAAGTATGTATAAGCCTTTTATGTATACTCCTTGTATGATTCATAAGCAGCTAGAAAGATGGATGAAAAAGGCAAAAAAAATTCCGGTTATCATTCATTTTCATGAAAAGAATAGTATTTTCGCTCTCCAGGAAATTGAAAAACAACACTTCCGCATGAAAATCCACCATCAATTCCGCTATATCTCTTCGTGCAGTGCCGAAGTGACTCCGCAAGCGTTAGAACAAATTTTACAGCGGCCTGATGTGAAAAAAGTATACTTAAACCGAAAAGTAAGCGCGCTATTAAATAACGCTGTTCCATCAGCGAATGCGAAACATGTGGCGGTGAACGGAACAACGTTAAGCGGAAAAGGAGTGACAATTGCGATTGTCGACACAGGGATTTATCCGCATCCTGATTTAGAAGGACGGATTGTCGAGTTTGTCGATTTCGTCAATGGGCGTACAGCTCCATATGATGATAATGGACATGGCACCCATTGCGCGGGGGACGCAGCAGGGAATGGCTCGGTTTCTTCCGGATTGTATGCGGGACCGGCGTATGAGGCAAATGTGGTTGGAGTAAAAGTGTTGGACAAAACAGGCGCTGGCACGCTTGATACGATTATTCGCGGGATTGAATGGTGCATCCAATATAATGAAACGAATAAAGATAGAAAGATCGATGTTATTTCATTGTCATTGGGTGGGGAATCACAGCCGTTTCCAGCGGAAAATGACGATCCGCTTGTTCAAGTAGTGGAAGAGGCATGGGACAGGGGCATAGTCGTCTGTGCTGCAGCTGGAAACGAGGGGCCGGAATATAAAACGATTTCAAGCCCTGGAATTAGCGATAAAATTATTACAGTTGGAGCGCTAGACGACTGCGATACAGCAGAGACAAGAGAAGATGATGAAATTGCGGAATTTTCTAGCCGTGGGCCGACTTATTATGGAGTTAGGAAACCAGATATTGTCGTTCCAGGAGTAAACATTATTTCTTTACGTGCGCCAAAATCAACATTCGATAAATATCAAAAGCAAAATCGCATTGGGCAATACTATACGAGCATGTCAGGAACATCGATGGCGACGCCAATCTGCGCTGGCATTGTTGCTTTAATGCTCGAATATAAACCGAATGCAACGCCAGATGAGATAAAAAGTGCGCTAAAAGAAGGTGCAGCCTTATGGAAAGATCGTGACCCAAATATATATGGCGCGGGATATGTCAATGCGAAAAGGGCGATTGAGTTATTGAAAAAATAAAAAAGAAAAGGGAAGCTGTTATTCGCTTCCCTTTTCTTTATCTTCACGATTATTATAATCGTATTTTGTAGGATCGACCGGTTTGAATCCTTTTGGTGTGTAGAACCGCAGTAAATCTCCGTATACGACTTTGTCCGAAAGATCGAGTTTTGTACGGGCGATTTGCTCAAGCCGTTTAATTTCCGGAGTTTCTTTAATTGGTTCGCCCGTTTTCGAATCATAATATTTTCCATTTACTGCTGTCACCGTCGGAGTGACAAAGTCACCATTACGGAATGGTACGATTTCCTGATGTTCTGGTGACAACAAGTCTGTACCGAAATGAACATAGTTTTTCGTATCGATTCCTAATAGGTGAAGAACTGTTGGCAATAAATCAATTTGTCCGCCGTATTGGTGCATAATTCCGCCTTTGACACCCGGAACACGGATAAATAAAGGCACTCGCTGCAATTGTGCATGTTCAAATGGTGTAATTTCTTTTCCTAACACTTGTGACATTGCTTTGTTATGATTTTCGGAAATTCCATAATGGTCACCATATAAAATGATGACGGAACGGTCGTACAAACCGGATTTTTTGAGATAATCAAAGAACTCTTTTAATGACTCATCCAAATAGCGAGCCGTTTGGAAATAACGGTCTACCGAGCCATCTCCCGTTTCAGCTGGTTCAATTGTTGCCTCTTCTTCGCTGATTGGATAAGGGAAGTGGTTCGATAACGTGATAAATTTTACATAGAACGGCTCTTTTAATGATTCTAACAACGGAATCGACTCTCTAAAGAACGGTTTATCCTTTAACCCGTAGTTAAGCACATTTTCATCGCTCATGTCATAGTAGCTTGCGTCAAAGAAATGGTCGAAACCAAACGATTTATAAATTTCATCGCGATTCCAGAACGTTTTATAGTTGCCGTGGAATACCGCTGTCGTATACCCGTGCTGGGAAAGAATAGCCGGAGCTGCGTGGTACGTGTTTTGTCCTTTTGTCGTAAACACGGCTCCTTGCGGCAATCCAAACAACGAGTTTTCTAGCATAAACTCAGCATCGGATGTTTTCCCTTGACCTGTTTGATGGAAAAAGTTATCAAAGTAAAACGTATTCGGATCACGAACGAGCGAGTTTAAAAACGGCGTTACTTCTTCACCATGTAATTTATAGTTAATCAAAAAGTTTTGGAATGATTCCAAATGAATGTAAATCACATTCATTCCTTTTGCTACACCGAAATACTTTGGATTTGGTTTTGCATATGTTGCTTGTACATGGTTCAGAACGGTTGTGATATCGCTTTTATTCGCAAAAGCACGCTGTGTCGACGATTTCATGCTTTGTACAGCATCATAAATCAAATAGTTGTAAACACCTAAATATTTCACGATATAGTTGCGATCAAACGTTCTTGTTAACAATTGTGGACGGTCTGCTTCCGCTAGCGCAAGGTTTACGCTGAAAATGAGAGCAGAAATGGCGAACACAATGCTTTTTTTATAACGTCCGACCGGAACTGCTGGCAACGAAAAACGTTTCGAAACGACAATAGCAATTAAAATAATCGTATCTAAAAAGTAGAAAATATCGTACCACTTTATTAGTTCCCAGATGCTTCCGCCAAGATCGCCAAAGTTTTTCGTTTGTGTGAGCGTCGGCAACGTAATAAAATCGCTAAAGAAACGATAATAAACAATATTGGCGTATAAAATAAACGATAAAATGAAATTAATGATAATGAGCCAAGTATATGTTCGTTTCCCTTTCGCGAGTAACGCTAATCCAAAAAAGAAAATTGCCGAACTAACTGGGTTGATAAATAATAGAAATTCCTGCAAGGAATTGCTAATGCCTAAATTAAATTCAGCTTGATAAGCTACATATGTTTTCATCCAAAATAAAAATACGGTAAAAATAAAAAAACCAATATATTGATTAGGGAGAGAACGGTATTTTTCTAATAGCTTTCCACCAATCCTCTTCACGTCCTCTTCGCCTCCTTATTCGTTATTCCAACGTCTGGCGCAAATAACTACGAATATATGAATATATGAATATATGAATATATGAACAACAGCTGCACAAAGTTCCGTGCAGCATGCAAAAAAAACGTTATGTCACCATTTTACATTGAAAAGTCTCTACGTCAAGTAGCATAATATCTATTTTATATAAAGTCAATTGGAATGTTTTTATCATATTTCCACTTCTTTTTTTGTTTTCTTGCGGTGAACCTCTCCCTCCCCCATCGGTTTAAAATGGCCAAGCATTTCTTTCCATTTTATATAGACGAAAATGGAAGACAAATAGTTTCATCATTTATGTAAATTTATAAAAGGGAATGGTCATGCCCTCTAATCATTTTATTAATGGAATTGCTTATTATGATTAAAAATAAAGCAATGAAAAATTGAGCGTACTTGTATGTTTTTCTATGCTTGATGTACAACTATGCGGACTTTATCAGGCCGCAGCACCGCGAACAGCTGGATTGAATACATTGAATGCTGGTGATTTAACATTACAATATTTGCGAGGAAGAGTTGGACCGATCGCCTTAGGCTGGCCACATTGCATCGCAAACATGATTTGTTTTGTTATCTAAAAAAATGATGATTGGTTAAGCGAGAAGCGAAAAATAAGCAAAAGAGTGAGAAAGAAAAAACAGCAGCCATAAAATAAGCAAAATTCCATTATTGCCAATGATCGATTTTTGCCAAGAAGCTTATCAGCTCGCGGCGATCGTCTTGTATTTTCTAATGGGATTATTCTTCTAAGCATATTGGCGATCGTGCTGATTATCGCTTTTCATGGTGAAACGCATTCCCTTATTCCGCTGTATGCGGTAGGCGTGTTTCTCTCGTTTACGATTGGACAAAGCGGATTGTTAAAGAAAATATGGAAAGAGAAAGAAAAGCGAAATGCAGCGACGTTAATGACTGTTATGACAGGAACGATTGCGACGGGGCTAGTCACCATTATTACGGTCGTTGCAAAATTTACGCAAGGAGCTTGGCTAGTGATTGTTGCCATTCCATTGTTAGTATGGATGTTTTATCGTATTCACGATCATTATGAAAAATTAGGAGAACAGCTAAAACTCGACGAGCAAGAGTGGGCATGCCGGGAAAAAATGTTGACACCAAAAGTGATTATCCCTATTTCTGGAGTAAGCAAACTGGTCGCGCAATCTGTACAGTATGCTAGAAGCATTTCAAATGATATTACGGCGGTCTCTGTGATTTTCCATGAGGAGGAGGAACAAAAGTTAAGAGCAAAATGGGAAAAATTTTATCCTGATATTCCATTGAAGGTGATCTATTCTCCTTATCGGACGATTTTGT
Organism: Parageobacillus sp. G301; assembly: GCF_030268025.1. Lineage (NCBI taxonomy): Bacteria > Bacillati > Bacillota > Bacilli > Caryophanales > Anoxybacillaceae > Parageobacillus > Parageobacillus sp. G301. The sequence goes on along the minus strand of NZ_BSDB01000004.1, from coordinate 38,430 downwards.
CTCCATTATTAGACTATATTAACGAGGCGGAAAAACAAGCAAACGGTTCACCGGTTACGATCTTAATGCCACAATTTATCGTAAAAAAATGGTGGCATGCGTTCCTGCATAACCAAACCGCGATTATTTTACGATTTTTCTTTATCATGAAAAAAGATATTGTCATTGCGACGTTGCCGTATCATTTAAAAGAGTAATGTGTCGATAAAAGCGGAAATATTTCCTTGGAAATCGATATGTGTCGAATGAAACAAAATGGTTTCCTCCGCGTTACTGTTTGCATATAGTAACGCAGGAGGAACGAATATGTGGAAATATATATCGATGTTCATGTTAGCTTTTGCCGTGAGTATGGATAGTTTCGGTGTCGGTGTGACATATGGAATGAGAAATATTAAATTTCCGCTTCGATCCGTTATGATTATTGCGTGTATGTCCAGCGTGATGTTACTACTGTCTATGTATATTGGCAGCTTTCTTCTATTGTTGTTACCGGTGCAAGCGGAACGATGGATCGCCTCATGTCTGCTAATTGCGCTCGGCATTTGGGCGATTTATAATGTTATTAAAAAAGATGAGGATGAATGCGATTATTCCGAACCATTGCCAAAACAACTTAGAATCAAAGTATGGCGATTCGATTTAAAACGGTTTGGTATCGTTATTCAAGTGCTGAAACGCCCAACGTTAGCGGATTTAGATCGTTCGGGAAGCATTAGCATAAAAGAGGCGCTGCTTATTGGTTTCGCGCTATCGATGGATGCTTTTGGAGCGGGATTAAGCGCCTCATTTTTAGGCTATTCACCGTTTATGCTTGCTTTGCTTGTATGTACATGGAATATCATTTTCATTCGCTTGGGATTCAGAGCCGGAAGTATGTTTGCCAAGACAAAGGTAATGAAAAAAGCAACTGTCATCCCTGGGATGATTTTAATCTTTCTTGGGATTGTAAAAATATTTTTTAGAATATCCTAAAGGTACTATCTATTTGCCTTTAGGATTTATTATGTTGAATCCTTTTTGCCGGTTGGTTCGTAACCATTGTTGAAATAAACATTATTCCATAAGGAGAGATCGGTGCCATGTTGAAAAAGCTATTGTCTAAGCTTGGAGTAGGAGCTGCGAAAGTCGATCTTGTGCTGCATCATCCTCATGTACGCCTTGGGGAGAAGTTGGAAGGGGAGTTTTTTATTGAAGGAGGAACAGTAGAACAACGCATTCGCAAATTAGAAGTGGAACTACAGCTTATCGTTCAAGCGAATGAAAAAGCATATCGCCGAACGGTTGCTGTCATTCCGGTTTCCCCTTCATTTACGATTCAGCCTGGAGAAAGAAAAGTATTGCCGTTTTCGTATGTGCTTCCACTGCATTTGCCAATTACTCGTCCTAGCGTGGGTTATACGTTTGTAACACGTTTAGATATTGCAGATGGAGTCGATGCTTTTGACCAAGATGCAATCCGTATTCTTCCTCCACTGTCGCTCGAGAAACTATTTCATGCGTTTGAAAAGCTCGGCTTCCGCGAAAAGCCTTCATCTGGAAAAATAATGGCATATGGTCAGGAATTTGCGTTTTTCCCAACGGAAGTGTTTAAAGGCACTGTTCAAGAAGTAGAATTTTCGGTATTCATCGAAGAAAACGGTATTCGATTGTTCCTTGAAGTGGATGTATGGAGCGGATTTGGCGGCTTCCATGAAAAAGAAATAAAACGAGAAATCTTCTTGAGCGATGAAGAAATAGAGGATGTGGAAGGAACCGCTGAAAAATTGCGCATAGCTATCGAAGAAATGATCAAGCAGCCACATTCTTATGCTGGCGCAACGTACGTTCCACATGCTTCTTATCCTCCGCAACATGTATCTCATCACCACGGACATGGAATGGCAGGAGCGATTGGAGGATTTGCGGCAGGAATGCTTGCAGGTATGGCAGCGGAGGAGCTGCTCGAGGATGCCATTGAGGAAGCGCTTGATGATCATGACCTAGGAGACATGTTGGATGTCGACGATTGGTTCGACGGTGGAGACGATATTATATAATTGCCATCACAGAGGGTGTTTCCAAAAGCGAATGGTGGAGACACCCTTTTTTCTGCATCAATCATTGTGAGCACAAAATGTTATAAGTTATTAATAATATTTTACGCTAAGAAAGCGGGGCAAAAAGATGAAACTTGAAGGAAGAATCTTGTTCATCGGCGACAGCATTACTGAATCGGGAAGATGGAAAGACCCGGAACAAATCGGCTATGGATATGTTCGGCTGATTCGGGATTATCTCATAACCTCTTATCCAAATCGTTTTTTTGATGTGATCAACCGCGGTGTCAGCGGCAATCGCATTCCTGATTTGCTCGCTAGATGGGAACAGGACGTCATTGATCTTCAGCCAGATATCGTTTCGATTTCGATCGGTATTAACGATGTATGGCGGCAGCTTGACCATCCAGAGAAAGAACAAGTATATCCTGAACAATTCGAACAGATATACACCGAACTTGCTTTACAAACAAAAGAAAAAACTAAAGCGCGTCTTGTGTTTATGGAGCCGACTATTATTGGAGAGGACATTCATTCGGAAGGAAACAAAAAGCTGCTTCCTTATGTAGAAATTGTGCAAAAGATGGCACGGCGGTTTCATGGTATTCTCGTTCCTACACATCGCGTGTTTCTTGAATATTTACAGTCACGTTCTCCATATCGACTGACCACAGATGGTGTCCATATGAATTCGATCGGCAACATGCTTATGGCACGCACTTGGATTCGTGCGGTGGAAAAGTTTTAATCAAGAAAAAGCTCGATGAGCAGCAACTCATCGAGCTTTTCTATTTTCATGATCCTAGTGGATTTTTTCAATGTTTCATACAGTGGCAAGGAGAAAAACGTTGTAGTACAATAAAACAGGTTGATTTTACTTTTCAAAGATATTTGCCATTCACGTGGACATGAAGGCATATAACGAGATGAACATTGTAAATATAAACAAGCTTTTTGCACTTTCCCAAATGGAAAACGTCATATTTGTCTTTGATCGCTTTTTTGTTTCGGATTGGCATGCAGATGAGGTGGATGGCAAGACAATCGATTTTCTCCTTATAAATAAATATATTAGAAAAAGAAAATTTATTCAGGAGCAAGTTTCAACGTTTTGAAAAATAGGTCAATTATGAAGTGGATTTCTCGTATTCTTATAAAAGTGATATTAAAACTCAACGTTGTCATGAAGAAAGTAATCTTTTGAAGAGAAAGGAATGCTGGCAATGGATATTATTACGATTATGAAAGCGATCATTTTAGGAATGGTTGAAGGATTAACAGAATTTGCCCCGGTTTCCTCGACAGGCCATATGATTATTGTCGACGATACGTGGCTGAAATCGCAGGAATTTTTAGGGAAGTATGCGGCAAACACGTTTAAAGTTGTCATTCAACTTGGCTCGATTTTGGCGGTCGTTGTCGTGTTTAAAGACCGTTTTATCGACTTGCTTGGTTTGCGCGGAAGGCATCGCGATGGACAGCCGCGCTTGAAGCTGACGCAAGTGATTGTCGGACTCATTCCGGCAGGGGTATTAGGGGTGTTGTTTGAGGATTATATTGACGAGCACTTATTTTCGACCGCAACCGTGTTGATCGGATTAGTGCTCGGGGCGCTATTGATGATCGCCGCCGATGTATTTGCCAAAAAGGCGCCAAAAGCGCAAACGGTCGACCAAATTACATATAAGCAGGCGCTTATCGTCGGTCTTGTTCAATGTTTGTCATTATGGCCAGGATTCTCCCGATCTGGTTCGACGATTTCCGGCGGGGTGCTGGCGGGAATGAGCCACCGTGCCGCGGCCGACTTCACGTTCATTATGGCTGTACCGATTATGGCCGGCGCAAGCGGTTTGTCGCTGTTAAAAAACTGGCAGTACGTGACGGCGGCCGATATCCCGTTTTTCATCGCTGGGTTTATTAGCGCATTTTTGTTTGCCTTGCTCGCGATTCGCTTTTTCTTAAAGCTGATTAACCAAATCCGCCTCGTGCCGTTTGCGGTGTACCGCATTGTCTTGGCTCTGGTCATTTACATCTTGTATTTCTAGAATAATTTAGCAAGGGGAATACGCTTTTACGCCCGATGGACAACATTCCATCGGGCTGTTTTTATTCCAATAGTCCGAGCTTCATCGCTTTGACGACCGCTCCGACCCGTGAGTCGACGTCCAATTTTCGCAAAATCGAAGATACATGGTGTTCGACCGTTCTTCTGCTGATGTTTAACAGTTCGCTAATTTCTGCGTTTGTTCTATCCTCGGAAATGAGTTGGAGAATTTTTAATTCTACGTTTGTGAGAGGGGGATGATAATTGGATAATCGGTCAACTGGAAAAGATTTGATTCCTAAATGGCTTTGCCTAATCGCATTGGCCAATTCAAAGGCGGAATTTTCTTTTGTCACAAACGCATAAGCCCCGGCTTCGTAAGCAGCGTGAATGTATTCGTCATAGTCATACCCTGATAAAATAACGACTTTACATGTTGGATATGTTTCAGCGATTTTCTTCGTCCATTCAATTCCGTTATCGTTTTTCATTCTTATATCCATGACAATGACGTCAGGGTTGTGCTTGATGATTTCCTCCTCTAAACGGGCGGGATGACAAATCGTATTTACAACCTCTAAATCAGCTTCATTTTCTAACAATTGTTGAATCCCGAGCATCACTAATAAATGGTCATCTACTAATAATACTTTAATTTTCATTTTTCCCATCCCCACCCATTGGCAGAGTAATCGAAACGCAAGTTCCAGCTCCTGGTTCAGACTGTATGTCAAGTGTGCCTTTGAACTGATTGACTCGTTTTTGAATCGTAATCAATCCTAAATGATTGTTTTGCGATAACTCTGATAAACGATTCGGCACCTTAAATCCAATACCATGATCTTTTACTTTTATGTTTAGGAAATTGTTCGTTTCTACAACAGAAACGAAAACCTTCTTTGACGAAGAATGCTTGATAGCGTTGCAAACCAATTCTTTGATCATTCGAAACACTTGAATAGAGAGGGAAGCGGGAATGACTCTCAGATTCGTATTATAATCAATCTCAATGATCACATTATGGTTCGTTTGGCATTTTCTTTTTAATGAATAGAGACTTTTCTCCAATCCCAAATCTTCTACTATAACCGGATATAACTCATGGCACATTTCCCTTATTTCAAAAATACTGTTGCGGAGTGACTCTTTAATGTCTTCGAAAACTCCGTTATCCATTTTTTTATTTTTGCTTAGCAATTCAAGTTTATTAAAAAGCAGGATTAAATTTTGCAACACCTCATCATGGAGGAAAACAGATAGTTTCTTTTTTTCCTCTTCTTGTTCACTAATTAGCAACAAATGAAATTGTTCGGAAGTGAGGGATTCTTTCACTGTTTCCTTTAGCTGTTTTTCGATTTGCTGTAACGATTTAGAGCTGGCAAATAATTCTGTCGCGTCGATTCGAATTTTTTCTATGAGTTTTATTTCTTCTTTTTCAAAAACCGTTGCGTTCGTTTTTTCCCCGATGATGATCCATCCGATCGTTACATCCTCCATATTCATAGGATAGAAAAAAAAGTTCTTTCCATTGATATTCATTTTTTCAGGATGGCAACTTGGATGAACGTAAGTCAGTAGTTCCGTATCGTTGAAATGGAGAAAAACTCCTGTTTTATGCAAAATCATAGGGATGTTATCGTTTTTCCATATCAGGCATACTCCGCTAACATCGATCGTTTTGTGTATTAAATCAGCAATGAGCTTTGCGCAATATTCCAAATGCTTCCCGTTCAGTAATTGCTGAAGGATGAGCAATTTTTCTTTTTGTATTTCTTGATTCTTAAGATCCCATTTTTTCATTTTTAAAGGTTCCAACCCTTTGTGGATCAGGTCATAAACAACGAAGGTGCATACGAGCAGGGTGTTTATTAAGACAGCTGACTTTAAGTTGAATTTGTAAAACATAGCCAATAATAGGTTAAATGCAACTAAACTCAAAATCACTGCTAATAATTGAAAACTAATTTTTCGAAAGATTTCTCGAAAATCAACGACTTCTTGCTTTGTTAATAGATATGACAGTGTCATAGGAAAGACAATGATGCTGCTAAGACTATAATGAAAAGGAACGCCCGAAAAAGAAAAAAATACATCTGGAATTAAGCTAAAAATGACAACAGGAGCAAACGATAGAATCAGGCCAGCGATTAAAAGATACATTTGATTTTTTATTTTATCGGAATTAGATCGAAGGTGTAAATAAAATAGGACAATACAAGATAGTAACGATAGAACCATGTTTGCGACAATGCATGGGCGAACGATCGTGCTGACGATGACATCGTGACGAATACCTATTAAAAAATAATTGAGCGTTACGAAAATAGCGATAAATAATGTGATTATACGCACCTGACGAAAAAATGCTGGTTTTGTAGATGAAGGAAAATGCTCAAAAAATTTCATAAGGACGTAAGGAGCAAACGAAGCGGTGATCACTTCCAATTCTTTTGCCGGTTTTATATTCCAGCTAGAAGGAGTTGACAAAGCAATAGCCAGTCCGCTAATAAACATTAACGCTAAAAAATGTTGAACAACGATCGAGTTCGGTTTTTGCAGATAGCTATAGATGCCAATGAACAAAAATGTCATTCCAATGAATATCGTGAAATAATGCTGAAAAGAAAAGTGATCATTGTACATTTTTAATAAAATATAACAAATAATGAAGACAGAAATGAGTAGCATGACAAAAGGAAAAGCTTTTTTGTTCATGTTATCCCTAGCTTTCTAGATAACTTTTTAAACGATTCACTTGAACTTGTTTTTCAGGAAAATGGGCAGCAAGCTGGTCCAATGCTTTATTCATATAAACTTTGGAGAGAATGAAACAGTAGTCGATTGCCCCGGTTTTACGTATATAGTTCTTAATCTTCTGCATTAATAGAGAGTTGTGATCATTTGCTTTCAATTGATGAAGTTTCTTTAGTAGCCATCCATTATCTTTTTCGAAACTATATTCAACGGCTTTAATGAAAGGAAGAGTGGCCTTTTTGTTCGTTAAATCACTCTTATAATCAGAAAGAATATCTTTTGCATCATTTTTCAGTTGACCGGCAATGCCGATGTCAGTTGCAATGGATCCCCATATGTTTTGATTATTGATATCGCTGAGTTCACAAACTAGTTTTACTAAGGACGAAGACTTTTGTTTGATAATACGAAAATAATCATCTTCTGTCGGAACATGTTCAGAAATGACAAAATGTAAATCTCTCCACTGTCCATTACAAGCGTTTTGCAACTCATGGATGATAATAGAGAATTTTTCATACACATCTGTCTTAGAGTTATGAAGAATGAGACGAAACGCTTCCATCATAATTGCATTAGCAATGGTGATCGCTTCACCTATAGATAACTGGCTGATTATCTCATCACTTTGATCATGATCGGAAATCTCATCAAAAATGTCTGTTGCTAAAATAAGAAGTTCAATAGCAGCAGCGTGAGTGATAACAGATTGGCTGCACGTATCCTCATCAAAATGGAATGAGGATACGTATGCATAAAACTCTCCCCAAGAAAAATAAGTTCCATCATTATTAAATATTTTTCCTTTGCGGTGCAGCATATGGAAAATATATTGTATGATCTCTTGTTCTAACATACAATTAGTGGACAAGTGATTTTGCAAAAAGGTCTTTATTTCGCTTCTTCCAACAATATTCATTCAACCTTACACCCACGGATTTCCTTTCGCTTTCAATCCATCTTGCAGATACTCTACCAATGCTGAGAAGACTTCTGGACTTAAACTCTCCCTTGCTAACGCAAGTTCCGTTGTTCCGATGGAATCTTTCCCTAGTAGTGTTTGAAGAACATTCCATAAGTTTTGGTTCATAATACCTACCTCCAACCAATATTTTTATCAAAATTTTACACTATATTACAGCTTTTGTCATCATTTTCTAAAAAATAGGTATTTTCCGCAATCAAATTTGCGGAAAATACGGATGTTTTTTGTTTTTAAATGTAGTAAATTGTAGTCGTAGGCTATGAACGCATCTTAATAGGAGGATGAAAAATGTCAAGTGTAATTAGAAAGATCGCAGAATACTTACTCAAATACTGGCCTAAAATGAGCAACTGGCTAAAACAGGCTATCATCACTCTCGCGGGTAGTGCAATTGTAGACGCGATTGCTCGAGGTCTTAATGCGCTCATTAATTATCTTTCTACCTTATCATCTGCCGTTATCGAAGCTATTGCAAAATTATTAGGTCTATAAAAAAATTGGCTACAAAAGAACTCTATGAAAGTTCTTTTGAGCCAATCCAAATTTGCCGGAATAACTAGAACACATCGTTAACTCACAATTAATTCACAAAAAACGATGCGTTCTAGCCTACATCTAAATATAAACCATTTATTAATAATAATTATAATGGAGTTTTTGTAATATGTCAATGAGTAATAATGTATTATATGTACGCAACTTAACAAAATCCATAAATAATAAAGTTATTTTACAAGAGTGTAACATTACAATAAAAAAAGGAGAGATATGTTCCCTCTTTGGAAAAAATGGTACGGGGAAAAGCCTATTTTTAAAATGTATACTAGGTTATACAGATTTTGATTTTGGTGTGGTTAAGATTGGAGATTATAATATACGGGAAAGACGGCAGATAAGAAAATACAGTGGATTTGTTCCAAGTGATGATTACTCATTTTGCCAATTGTTAACCCCTAATGAATATTTCTCGTTTATACAAAGTGTTTTTTCCTTACCTTATAAAGAAACAAGGAAAAAAATTGAATATTTAGCTGAGAAGTTAGCAGTACAGCCCTATCTAGATGAACTCATTGAGAATTTATCCTTTGGTACAAGAAAAAAAATTGTGTTGATAGGCACCTTATTGTATGATCCTATTCTTCTAGTTTGTGATGAGATTTTCGAAGGATTGGATGAACAATCTGTAAGAGAAGTTCAAGATTTGTTTTTAAACAAGAAAAAAATCGGACATTCTATTCTTTTTACCACTCATTTATATGATGAGGCCATCACTATTACGGATAAATGTTATCAAATAGTGGATAGAAAAATTATAGAAGTTGACACTTCACAAAAAGGAGTGCTATAGGATAGCATGCTCATAAACCAATATTTTAAAATTTACTCGAAATTAGTAGAAGGGCATGTTAATAAATTACTATCGTGGGGTACAGCTTTCCTTTTTGGTGGAATGTTAGCCGTTATGTTATATATGTTTGAAGATGACATTGTATTAAAGGGTGTTCCAGCAGTCATTTTCCTTTTACATCTAGTTGCAATATTTATGAATGAAAATCAAAGAGAAAGTATCAACTTATTATTTGCGTTTTTAAAGACAACTCCTATACCCCCTTTTACTATTATTGTCTTTAACTTTCTGTGTAAATTATTCAGTAAAGACCAAATTCGTTTTTATTTCTGTAGCTTTTTTGTGTTGATTGCATTTAAAATCCCATTATCATTAATAGGACTCTATTTTTTTCGAATCTTTTTTCTAATAATGATTTCTCAAGTTATAGAGTATATGGTGTGCGTAGTAAAAGAAAAATATTTTTCCCGCTTCTTGGTTCCTTTGCTTCTATTATTTATTTTATTTTTATTAGGGAAAAAAGAACCATACTTTTTTAGTATTAATCTTTTATTAAAGAATTTAATAAAATTATACGATGATATCATTTTATTAGGATTTATTATATTATTAGTTATAAGTCCGTTTTTTGTTAATAAATTGTTAAACACTAAAAAGACTAGTATCCCTACACCAATTATAAAGCTAAGTAATATTATAGCAGGAGTGAGCAGTCTAGTATTATTTAATAAGCAGTTAAAGAACATTATTAAAACTTACATAAAGATATACATAAGAGATAAATTCGTACTCTTTAAATATTTAGTAATCACCACTTTATCTATAATATATTCTTGGATTAGTTACACTTTTCAAGGTTCTGAAGATAAAATTTCTAGCTTTTATTTAACTCTTATGATGAATTTTTATTTTTTCTATGAAATTAGAATGTTAGGATTACTCTATTCGAATGATCTTGATGACTTTTTTCCTATATTAAATCGCTATAAAACTATTTCAATCGATTTTATTGCAGGTTGTTTAAATATCTTGTTTAGTTTATTAGCTTTGGCCTTCTATAGCATTTTGTTAAAAGTCGATTTATCTATTATGTTAACTAATTTGACAATTTCTTGTGTTTTTTATATTATCAGTGTTTATTTTAAAGTACGAAAATCTGCAACAAAGAAAGGGATAATTATTACTTCAATTAAATATATTGTTTTATGCCTATTTATTGGTCTAATGTTGTTGGAACTAGGGATATTCTTCAATATCTTAGTTTTAATAATCTTATGTATTTTCACTTATTACAAAATATATAGAGAAGAGAGGACTGAAAATACACTATGAAGTACGTTTTACTAATTGCTGCTACCATTGCCTATTTTATTTATCGTAACCAGTCTCCACAAAATTTTATATTTATAGCAATTATTGCGTTACTTTTAATATCTGTATTTAATTCCAAAGGAAAGCAAAAATAGGTGACTATTATGAAAGCAATTGTCGAGAAAGAATTTAAAAGCTTGTTCAAAGGTTTTAAGTCTATTGCTGTGATTGCATTTTTTCTTGTAGTGTGTTTTGCTGCTTCTAAATTTTTCAGTAATAACCTGGATATATTACAAAAAGATCATGCTGAATCAGCTTACGTCTCTAGTATTCGAGGGCTAGTTATGTTTTTAGGGTTTCTCTTTGTCTTGTCTTTATCCCATGATGCAATCAACCGAGAAGTTGAAAACCAAACGATCCGCTTTTTGGTTACTAAATCCTCTAGAAGTTCTATTGTTATTGGAAAGTTTTTAGGGATTTTTTTGTTTTGGCTGATTTGTATTTTATGCTCATTTATTGTTATTGGTTTATTTGCTAAGCAGATATTTGTTTTTGACTTTCTGCAAATTATGTGTTTCATTGCCTATGCTGTCAGTCTAACCATCTTGATATCTTTAGTAATAAAAAAACCGTCTCATACTACATTTGTAAGTATTTTGTTAGGTATTGCGCTACCTGTTTTAGGATTGTGGTCTGTTAGCTCGACTAAATTCATATCGGAAATCATTAAGTATATACTCCCGTATTACTATATTCTTAAAGGCGGTTACTATATCATTTTTCCGTTTTTTCTCTCTATTCTTATGCTGTTGATAGCTTTGGCTATATTTCAAAGGAGAGATTTGTAGTGAAAATCATAGAGGTATATAACCTAAAAAAGAAATTTAAAGATCATTATGTCGTGAAAGGTGTTACTTTTGATGTAAAAAAAGGTGAAATTTTCGGGTTTTTAGGTAAAAATGGAGCGGGAAAAACGACAACAATGAATATGTTAACAGGTATTATTTTGCCCACTGAAGGCAGTTTTACTATAGGTGGAAAAACGAATCAAGAAATCGATCAAATCAAGAGGATCATTGGAGTAATGCCTGATGCTGCAAACTATTACTATGATTTAACTGCTATTGAACATCTCATATTTTTTTCAAAATTAAAAAAATTAAAAATGAAAAATAGTGATTTGCTTGCTATATTGGAGAGAGTAGGGCTGAAAGGTCATGAAAAGAAAAAGGTTGGCAGTTATTCGTTTGGTATGAAAAAAAAGCTAGGAATTGCCCAGGCTATTCTAGGGAAGCCACAAGTCGTTTTTCTGGATGAACCTACCTCTGGTTTAGATCCGGAGTCAGCCGTTGAAATTCAGCAACTTATTCAAGAGCTATCTCAAGATCACATGACTATTTTTTTAACTTCACATAATCTTATTGAAGTTGAGAGAATCTGTGACAGAATAGCTATTATGGAAAACGGTATAATATCTAAAATCGGGAGCATGGAAGAATTAAGAGCTTTACATCAACGTACTATACGACTTTCCATCAAAATAAAGAAAGAGGATTCTTTTATTGCCCATTCCATGAAAAATAATTTAGTCGATTATGTTTCTGATATACAAGTAAAAGACCAATATTTATATTGTTATCTGTATAAGGAAGCTGATATACCTAAATTGATTCATTATTTATCCAGCCAAAACATTGATATATATGAAGTAAAAACGGAAAAAGCTACACTAGAAGATATTTTCTTTGATCGGACATCTAGGGATGCGATAGATATGATCAAAACTTAATTTTTACATATTATGGACTAATTACATTAAAAAGGCTCTTCACCACAAAATGTACTTGACAATCAGGTTGTTTTCTGATTAAGGGTACAAAAAATGCGAAATTTCCTGTATGGTAAAGGTGACCAAACCATCAACCACGGAGGAAATTTCGCATACAATCTCAGTTTATCAAAGATTTGATCGCTTTACCAGGCTTTCTTATTCAAGGAGAACGAAAAGAGGGAGAACGCTGGATTGTCGAATTTTCTCTTCCCTCTCATTGTCCGGTCTGCCCTATTTGCTTTGGACGAACCATCAAAATGTCATCGAAACGAAAACAATGGATTCATGGCTATACCAATACGGTCGGTCTATTTTGGATTGAACTTCCCATAGAAAGACGGCGTTGCCAAGCCTGTTCTCTGATGTTCACCGTTTCTTATCCGGGACTTTCGTCTCACAGTATCGCGACGGAATCGTTTCAACAATGGGTCGCCCAGTTATGCATCGGAAAAACGATTCAAGAAGTCGCTCGCTTGTTACAACTCGCCTACACAACAGTAGAACGCTGGTTTTATCAATATGCCCCAGCTCTTTTACCAACATCGAATCCTACAGTAGTATATGTGGATGAATTCGCTTTCCGAAAGGGACATGATTACGGAGTAGCGGTGATGGACACACAGACTCGGAATGTTCTTTCCATTGCTTCTGGAAAAAATGAAGAAGCCATTGTGGAGGCGCTTCAACCCGTCGCTCCAAAGTGAAGTATGTTGTCAGTGACTTGGCTCCTGCCATGAGAAAAGCCATTGAAAAGGTATGTCCAAAAGCCGTTCACGTTCTTGACCACTTTCATGTGATTCAATTATTCAACGGGTTCTTACGTTCTTTTGGTGAATGATTACCTATCATCCTGTTGGAGATTTTTATTGTTTTATTAAAATTATGATTACAGTCTATAGAGAACACGTTTTTCTAACAGAGCTAATCCAGCTCGGCTATACATCATTCGTTTAATAGTTTTCAACCGATTGATTTGCCCTTCCAGCACACCATTGCTGTATGGGAGAAGAAAAGTGTGTTTTACTTCCTGCAAATCGCTGCGCAAACGCCGAGTATATGGATAAAACGGCTGTTTTGAATCCGAAAGCTGATGACGCAGCCAACGCAAAAAACGATCGTAGTCTGCTTGACGAATCGCTTCGCGATAATCTTGAACCATTTCATAGATGGGGCGAACATTGGAGTAACTTTCCAGACATCGTTCCAAACCCATGATCTCCTTCTCAGAAAGTTGATGACGCGGAGTCCATATCCAATAAGCGAGTTGTTTCCTTGAGATACGATGTTCCAGCATCGATGGATCATTCCTCTTTCGGTTCCGTCGAATCTTTTCTACCGTGGTTCGTACCGCCGAAAACGTGCCGGAATATCCTTCTTTGCGAAGAATAGAAAGAATAGAATCAGTAGACGGAATGGTATGACCTTGCGCTTCTAACTCGATGACACGGTTCAAAAAAGGGGAAATCGGTGTTTTTCTTTTTCGTCGATGAATCAGTGGCGGAGTTGTCAACTGGAGATATTTTTTCACCGTTTTCCGATCCAGCTTATATTCCTTCGCAAGCCTAGAAATATTCTTGCCTGATTGATGAGCCATTTGGATTTCTTGAATGAGTGTCCATTTTTGTTCCTGGCGCTGCTTTTTCCTCTTTTCTGCCTTTGTCATTTCGATTTCACGAACAGATGTGTTCGATTCACTCCATGTCATCACAGAAGGAACGAGGGATAAAAGAAGGAAATCTAGTCTCTTCTTCGCATTCCCGATAAAATGCCATCGATCGTACACTTGAAGGATGGAAGGATTGGCATTGGCAATCCCTTGACGGAATCCTGTAAATCCATCCCGGCTCATCACTTGTACATGGGAATAGGTTTTCAGCCATTCAGTAAGTGTTTGCGGCAGCCGATTTGGCAAGAGAGCAACAGGATGATGACTGCAAAGATCACAAATTATCGCTCCATACGTATGGCTTTTTCGAAAAGCAAAATCATCGACTCCGAGGAAAGGGAGACACCTCTACAGGAATAGGAGTTTTGTGAATCATCGTTAACAATGAATCATGGTTGATAGGCAGATGAATCGCCTGTGCAATCTTTTCCGCAGCTAAACAACTCGTGGAAAAGGCAATTTAACGCAAAGTGTGTTCTGCCCGAAGCGTACGACGGCCATGCGGCGCTAGCCAGTCATAACGCTCTGTAAACACTTTAACGGAACAGGAAGAATCATCACAAAACCATTTTCGAGAAATAAGCAGGAGTCGAACAGGCTGATCAGCGATAGGAAGATCTTGAATCACACGTGTATACCGACTATGCGGGCGGGAGGAAGCATGATGACAGGCAGGACAGGAAGAAGACTCTCGGTTGCTTTTTACCGTTAAACGTAAATGATCACCGGCATCAGACACATCTAGTAACTCGATAGTTGAATCAAGAGGAGACCAAGAAAGGTTAATCATCGTTATGAACCCCTTTATTTTTATTGTACCCATGTAGTTAATAGAAAGTCATCTCCCCAAATTAGCGTAAGAACCTTTACAACAGTTATTTTCATTCAGAGAGCAGACAGGAAACCTCAGTAGCATATAGAGCTGCTGCTTGCGCTTTTTCAGGATCATTGAAGAACAAGGGATGGGAAAGGAAGTAAAAACTTTTCTTAAAAATTAGAAAATAATAGATCAAGCTCCCTCTGCTTGTTGCTTCTCAAGTGAAACGTCCTAAGCACTGAAAAACTTTTCTTTGTGATGCTCGATGTACGCTAAAATGCTGCCACCGATTGTTCAATCTCATGGATATCCTTAAACATCCGCATTTTCTGCAATCAAATTTGCGGTAAATACGGATGTTTTTTCTAATTCGTTTTGATACAATGGGGGGAAGCTGAGCGGCTTGACAAGATAATGAATGAGGAAGGGATCTTTATGAACAAAAGGAAACCTGTTAAAAAGCTTATAGGTATCGTCTTTTTTATATTAGTTTTTGTATTTGCATGTACTGTATTTTTTTTGGATTTATATCTTACTCCTTTAAACGCTGCTAAGAAAAACAATTATATACATAAGAATGCTGTATTACTAAAAGAAATAAACGCTCGTGAAAACAAAATATATATTTTTCAGGATAACGATCAATCCTATAAAACTGTCATATCTAAGCCTTTTGGACCATTCTGGAAAAGTGAGATAGCATTTAATTATCAATCAAATTTAAAAAATGATATTGAAACAGTTGGCTACGCCAAGATAAATGATCAAACCATTAATATGCTTATGTTGGCTTTTAAAACAAATACAAATGACATTAAATATGTTGAAGCTGGTCCGGACGGAGAAAGATTTTTGCGTCCAATGCATCTAGGGAATATCGAGATTTTTTACTGGGAAGGGAAGTTTAATGAAAGAGATATCAACCCAATAGCTCTTTCTGCCGATAAAAAGCCAAAATATTACTATGGTTTTTCTAAAGATGAACAATATGATGATCTAAGGACAATACAATGGCATGAATATCATTAGTTTCTACGTGAAATATATACTAAAAATAGGGTTTTTACTCATTAGCCCCCGGACACACGATAAAGGTTATTTTTTATAATCGTAGTGATAATGGGGCGTGTGATAGATGAAATGGAGAAAGTGTTTGAAGGACTTTAAACTACCAAGCATTCTAAATTCATGTGAAAGTATCTATAAAAGAAGGAAACTGCGATTAAATATTTTTTAATTGGATTTCTTTTCTTATTTTTGTTTCAACTGTTTAACTCTTTTTTTAAATCCTCCGATAGCCTTAATAATAATGTTTAATTCTTGTTTTTTGTGTCGTTAACTTATTATCAAAATTTCTTATTGAAAAAATCTCTCTCTTTTCATATTCAAAATGATTTCTCCCTTTCTAAGTGATTTTATAAGACCAACCAAAAAACCATTGTTGGCTGAAAGTGACCATTCGTTAAATTAATCGCATTTATATCGAAAAACAGACAAGTATTTTTATGATAAATTATGGAAAATGTGGATGTTTCCCCCTTTTTTATTTGATAGATTGAAAGTAAGGTTGGCGGGCTTGATAAATTACGGGATAAAGACAGGTAATTTTTTTCAGTACCAAAAGGTGGAGAATAGCATTGAGTAGAAAAGTTGATCTAATTAAATATGGATGGTGTTGCAAAACTAAAGTAAACACTCAAAGTTATGCATAAGGATACAGCATAACACATGCAGTAAATATCGATGAAATCCATATCATCGCGGCTATTCCATCCCACCAATCTTTATTTTTTGTGGAGATTTCTGATCTTTTTGAGGCACCTTTTAGGGAAACGGGTGAAATGAAGTGCGATGGAAGCGTCTATTTATTTTTTATATCAAACAAATATTTAAAAGTAAGCTATATATTGGGGCAAGTGTATTGTTTTTCATTTTGCTAATCAGCAGGCTCATTTTGTTCTTTTCAGATCCATATGATATGGAAGCGTATGGACAACTGCCACATGAAGTTTTCATGCTTGTGCAAATGGTATCGATCTTTTACATCGTTTTTTTCTATCTTCTCCATTCAAAGGAACTTCTTTATGGCGTCCAGTCGTTTTTTACGGATGGCTATCGCATTATGTTGGAGAAAATGAGCGCGATGTTTGCCGTTCATGTTTTATGCCAAGGAGTTATGGCGGTTGTTGCCTATGGCATTTTTTCCATTGTTTATTTTGTTGTAGGAATTGAGCCTTCGGATTTTTATTTGTCACTGTTTCGTTTTTTAATCGTATATATGTTCGCTCCGTTGTCGCTCAGCATAATGTATGGCTTGATGGTGGCGATGCTTCTTGGGACAAAAAAGAGCAGCTTTTTTGTGATGTTAGTCGTGTGGATTGTAACCAGCAGTATGACGACGGAACTATTTATTGATTTCTTTGAAACAGTTCATGCGAATGACTGGAAATCGCTGCTTTTTATCGGAAACCACGGTGTCCAATCTGTATATGACTCCTATATTGGTTTTGAGGTGGATCTGGGAAATGAATGGAAGCTGCTCACATGGTTTCTCGTCCTTTTTGGAATGATTTTGATGTTGTCGCTTCGTTGGACGCTTACAACGAGAGAACGGAATGTTGTCATGAAAGTGCTGCTTATGCTCCCGTTCCTTATTGTCTTGACAGCTTATAGTTCTTTGCAGTCAAACACAAAAGCGTTTACTCGAGCGGATCAAACAACGGAGATTAATGACTATCGAAAGATGAACAGAGACGTCAAGACAGACTTGCGGTATGATATTCAATCTTACTCCATTTCATTGAAAGAAAAACAGGCCACTGTGCATGTGATGTTTTCCCGTATGGACACAACAAAGCCGACGTTTCAATTGTACCATGCTTATCCAATCAAATGGATTCAAGCAAATCATAAACGAGTCAAGTTTGCAAGAGAGGGAGATATTGTTACTGTTTATTTGCCTGAAGGCACGACATCTCTCACGTTTCGGTATGACATCGTGGATACAAGCTTCATCCCTTATACGAACGGACGAACGGTTCTTCTCGCCGATAAAGCGTGGTATCCGAAAAAGAGGGCGTCACAAATGTATAAAATATATGAGTTTACCATTTACGGAACAAAGGAACGGATATGGTGGGACGAATTCACGGACCAATTTTTGCCGAGAGAAAAACATGCTTTTACCTTGAAAGTGGATGGCGATGTGCTGTTTTGCAATTTGCCGAAGCGGGGATCGGTTTACAGCGGCGAGGCGCAAGCGGTCACGCTGATCAAGGGTCAGGGCAACCGGCTCGTTTATAAAGGTTATCAGATTACATATCCGGCCGACTGGCCGAAGATGGATGAGAGGGTTTCAACGGTGGTGCCGCAGCTGAAAGAGGCATTTCAGGACGTGCGGCAGATTGCGCCGACAACGGTTTCATCGCTGCCTAAAGCCATTGTGTTTTCCAGCTTCGGTCTGTCTTCTTTCATGGCGAACGATCACCTCGTATACAACACACAAGATTCATATGCAATAGATAAATACCACATGGGACAAGATTTTTATGAAAAAATGCTTCGGCTTTCGGTGCAACAAAAAGGATCATACGTCATGTATAATGAATGGATTCATATGGCCACTCGATTTCTCATGCAAAAAAGAGGGCTGCAAGTGATCGATTGGTCGAGGAGTTTTCAATCATATGTTTTACCAAAATCAGAACAGGAACTCATTAAATCCATTTACATTGCGTTTCAGCAATTGAGCTTAGAACAGAAGCAGCAATTCTTGCGAAAATGGTATCAGGAAATGGACGAAACATGGACATGGGATCAAGTATCACAATTAGTAAAGGAGTCGGGGCCCATTGGATATTTACATTGAGGGATTGACGAAAGTCATCAAAAAGAAGCAAATCTTATCCAATGTTACGCTTTCCATTTCAGGAGTTTACGGGCTACTAGGGCCGAACGGTGCTGGCAAGACGACCTTAATGAAGATATTAGCCGGTTTGACGGATTTTAATGCAGGGCGTGTGTTTCTCGGGGAGGAGATGATCAGCACCAACACTTACGTCAAGCGAACGAATCATATCGGTTATCTCCCTCAAGACTTTATGATTTATTCGGAGCTCACAGTGTATGAGGTGCTTGAGCATATCGCCATTCTTCAAGGAAGCAAGCCTTCTACTTCGTATCACCACCAAATCAAGGAAGTGGTCGAACAGGTTAATTTATCTGACCATGTGAATAAAAAAATGCGGGAATTATCCGGCGGAATGCGTCGACGGGTAGGCATCGCCCAGCTGTTATTGCGCAAGCCGTCTGTTCTCATTTTTGACGAGCCGACAGCAGGGCTCGATATTCGGGAGCGCGTGCGTTTTCGCAATCTGTTGAAGCAGCTCGGAAAGCGCCATACGGTCATTATTTCTTCCCATATTGTCGAAGATATCGAGTTTCTTTGCACGAAAATCGGCATTATCGAAAATGGGAGAGTTCTATTTGAAGGGGGACCGGAGGAATTAAAGAAAAAAGCGACCCATTGCACATATGAAATCAACGTTCCATTTGAAGAGCTCGACGAAATCATGGCGACGAAAGAGGTCGTACAGATGAGCGAGGAACCTTCCCATATTGTAGTGCGTGTGTTGTCGGATGAGCCCATTGGTCAGCGCGTCAGCCCACGGTTAATGGATGGATATTTAGCGCTTTTAAAAGAGGCTGCCGCCTATGAATAAGCTTGTTCACTTATTCAAATTCGATATCAAACTGTTGCGCTATTTATATAGCTTCCCTTTCGTGGCTTACGCGCTGTGTGTTTTGCTTATGCTAAGTTTCGGATCGCGATCCGATGCTCCATTTATGCCGTATATCGTCGTACAAGGCATCGCTGTGCCGATAGCCGGTTGGCATTTGGTCTTTCTGTATAACAGCCTTTATGAAGAGGGAGCGAAGGAGACATTAATTGTTTATTATCGCAAGGTTCTCGTCATCGACATAATACGTTACGCCCTCTTACACGCGATTTTTATTTCACTGCTAGTTGGTTTGACCGTATGGATAAATGGGCCGGATTTCTTTACCAGCACTTTAATTGTGCATCTCATCATGCTGTTTATTTTTTACCAAATTATAGGAATTGCGGTTTTAAGTGCCGTCCAAAGTTTAGATATTGCGCTAGCGATTGTAGCGACCTATACCTTTATGGAAGTAGCGACTCAGGGTACTTTTATGCCATGGCCACACTTATTTATTTTTCGGGAACCCATCGATGACATCCCGATTCGACTTACCTTCTTATCACTAGGGGTAGGCATTTTATTATCAGCAATACAATTATGGCGGAAGTTTAAATAAGTCTAGTGACTACTTTGTTACATCGTTTCCGCTTAAAGTTTAATCAGTATCAATTTAGTAATCCAAAAAAGATTAAGTCTCGAAATTTGTGTAAAAAGAAAACGGCAAAAAACGATTTTGTTTTCCGGTGATCCAGGTTCAATGGACTGAGAGCGAAATTTTACACAATCGTTAGGACTTGATCAACATCAAACATAAGCCTTCATTTTACGACACTTATCATGTATAATATATACAGAAGGTTCGTATAAATAAAATAGACCAAGGGTGCTGCAACACCCTCGGTCCTGCAATAGAACGGTTCCCTGCAAGGGGGATCGGCAGCAGGGCAGAAATAATCCACCCGTAGCTCCGACAACTCAAGGGTGGATTATTTCTTTTGGTTGTAAGACAGTATTGAAACGATGAGACTTGCAAAAGCTATCGCAAACATTAACGCTTCAAACACTGTCATCGGCATCACCCCCTTTCTGCATATAAAGGGGTACAATGCCGACCCACCCTTGAGTTTTCCCGTACTATTGCCTTCCTATTATACTATATATTTACAACTGTTGAAAACGGGAGATAATAAGGTAATGTGTCAAGCAAAAATGGAAAATTATTTCCGACAGCAAAACATATATTCAAGGGATTTTAAATAGTTTAGCTATCACGGTGGAAAGCGCAATAGAAGAAGAGTCGGAGATTACGCTCTTTAACTTTTTAAGAAAAAATTCAGCTAAAGCAGACTCTAAATATAGTAAAAAGTGACGGTACTTTTTCGGCTAGTGCATATAAAGAGGTGATATTTGTGAAGAATCAAGACAAGTATTGTCTCTAGTAGCAATTGGTGTCTTTTTTGTAGGTTTTCAACTATACCAATTAATGACACACTAAAGGAATTAGTAAGTGTAATAAATAATAGATAATAAAAAATAGGGAAAATGGGAAAGAGAGGCTGACTTCAAAAGGTGGATTTAGCAACCTTTTGAGTCAACCTCGTCTTTTTTTACTTAACTTTTCCTTGCTTCCTCAATCAACGTCAGCAACTTTTGCAGTGCATCTCCCGCGTCGGACCGATCCATGTTTTGCCGGTAGCGGTCTTTGTTTTGGTAAAGATGATAAATGGCATTGCGCAGTGATTCGTTCGTTAAGTTTTCTTCCATCAGCACTTCCGCGTAGCCGGATTTTTCAAAAGAGCGGGCGTTTAAAATTTGGTCGCCGCGGCTTGCTTCTTTGGAAAGAGGAATGAGCAGCATCGGTTTTCGCAATGCGAGAAACTCGAAAATGGAGTTTGCGCCAGCTCGTGATAAGACGATATCCGCCATTGCCATCAGATGAGGAAGCTCTTCATGAACGTACTCAAACTGTTTGTAGCCTTTTTTGTTCGTCCATTGAGGGTCGACATTTCCTTTTCCGCAAATGTGGACGATTTGAAAATCATCAAGAAGCGTTTGTAAATTGGCGCGCAGCGCATCGTTAATCCGCTTCGAGCCTAAACTTCCGCCCATGACGAGAAGAACGGGTTTCCCTTTTTCAAATTGGCAGTACTCCCGCCCTTTGTCGGCGTTTCCTCGTTTTAATTCTTCACGCACCACCGCGCCAATGTAAATCCCTTTTTCTTCTTTGACATGGCGGAGTGTTTCTGGAAACGTGACGCAAATTTTTGTCGCAAACGGCATCGCAATTTTATTGGCAAGTCCCGGGGTAATATCGGACTCGTGGATGATGGATGGGACGCCATTTAACCATGCGCCGATAATGACGGGTACGGAAACGAATCCACCTTTGGAAAATACGATGCTCGGCTTTTCTTTTTTAATGATGCGGTACGCTTGAAATGTACCTTTGAGGACTTTAAATGGATCTTTAAAGTTGTTCCAGTCGAAATAGCGGCGTAGTTTTCCTGTCGAAATCGGAAAATAAGGCACGCCTTCCACCTTCGAAATTAGTTCGCGCTCAATACCTTGGTGGGAACCGATATATGCGATATCCCAGCCTTGTTCTTTTAGCTTGGGAATGAGCGCTAAATTGACCATCACGTGCCCGGCTGTTCCGCCGCCGGTAAGAATAATTTTTTTATTCAATGTAATCACCTATCTTTTTGAGCATATTGAAATTTTACATTCCTTTTAAAAACGATTATTACTATCTTTAATATCGTATTGTATTATAGCAAATTGACGCTTGAGGTGCGAAAACATGAAAATTTCGTTAGATGGAGAAGAATCAAGGCAATGTTTGTATCTTTTTCTTTTTTATTTTTATGAAAGTGCTTGCGGTATATAACATATGACTGATTTTATTCATTTAATAAAAAATGTAAAATTGGAAATGGTTACGTGAAAATGATATATAAAGATAAATAGGATTATAATTTTCTATTTTCAAAGAAAAAGAGTACTGGTAAAGTACAAATAAAGAGGTGAAAACGATGCTATGGATTGTTTTGTTCGCTGGAGTAATGATATTATACGGCATCGTTCCAACAGTTCTTATTCGAAAAACAAATTTTCGCATTTACCGCAAAGGAACACAACCAGGAATGATCGCGTTAACGTTCGATGACGGTCCCGACCCATATTATACACCGAGACTGTTAGATTTGTTGAAAAAACATCAAGTGAAGGCAACCTTTTTCGTTGTTGGGAAAAAGGCGAAGCAATACCCTTATATTGTGAAACGAATGCATGATGAAGGTCATGAAATTGGGATGCATAACTATCGACATATAAGCAATTGGTTTGTTTTTCCTCCTTTTTTAGAAAAAGGATTGCAAAAATCCGCGGATATTATTGAACAAATTGTTGGAACGCGGCCGATGTATTATCGTCCGCCTTGGGGGCATTTTAATTTGTTCACCCCGTTTTTGCAGAAAAAATATTCGACGGTGATGTGGACTGACATTCTTGGCGACTGGAATGCCAAAATTGGTACAATGGAATTGTTTAATCGGCTAAAAAATAGCATGAAAGATGGAGCGGTGATTGTTCTTCATGATAGCGGGAAAACGTTTGGCGCTGATGAATTGGCTCCAGAACAAATGCTTTCGGCGTTAGAATTGTTATTGAAGGAAGAAGAAGCGAAAAATATGCGCTGGGTGACGATTACAGATTTGCTGAACGAGCAAACTAATAAACAAATTTCATCGATATAATTGGGGGATCTATGGATACGAGCATTCTTTTTTCGTACGTGCAATCATATGGATATGTGATTATTTTTCTGTTTCTGTTTTTTGGCATTGTCGGCATTCCCGCTCCGGAAGAGAGTTTGCTGTTTTTTCTAGGGATTGTTATTGCCAGGAAGCAGCTGTTATGGGAATATTGTTTTATCGTAAGCTGGGGCGGTGTTGTTATAGGAATGATCGTCGCCTACGGCATCGGCCGCTTTTTAGGAGCGCCATTTATTAAAAGGTACGGAAAGTATGTAGGAATAAAAGAGGAGAAATGGGAGCGAACACGAAAGTTGTTTCATCAATATGGAAAATGGGTCATTTTGTTTGGCTATTACGTCCCCGGCGTTCGGCAAATTTCGCCATATATGGCTGGTGTGATCCGCTTTCCTTTCCGTTTGTTTTTATTGCTTGCATCCGTTGGCGCAGCGATATGGGTGATTCCCATCATCGTTGTTGGAATGCTGCTTGGTCAACATGTGCAAATTCCACTGATTTATTTTCCGATGATCGGGATTGCTTTATTTTTGTTGTTTCTGCTTGGAGTGTGGGTTGGACAGCAATTTCGCAAAAAATCTTTTGAAAATTAAAGGGAGCTAACGATGATGAAAATTCTTGTATTACCGTTGTTCCAAATGAGCACAGGCCATCATAAAGTAGCCGATACGTTGATTGATTTTCTGCAAAGGCAATTTCAAGATATATACTGTAAAAAAATCGACTTT
Organism: Parageobacillus sp. G301; assembly: GCF_030268025.1. Taxonomy (NCBI): domain Bacteria; kingdom Bacillati; phylum Bacillota; class Bacilli; order Caryophanales; family Anoxybacillaceae; genus Parageobacillus; species Parageobacillus sp. G301. The sequence goes on along the minus strand of NZ_BSDB01000004.1, from coordinate 14,413 downwards.
TTAAGCTATTGTAATGAACTGATGGAAAAAATGGTTTCTGAAATGTATTTACGATGGATTCGCTCTCATCCAGCTTCCTATCATCGTGTTTATAAGGCGTTTATGTACTATGATGTTCATCGGTTAGAATTCGTTTCTTTTGAGCCATGGCTGCCTTATTTTGAAAATAAAATGAAAAAAATGTTGGAGAAGGAGAAACCGACACTCATTATTTGCACTCATTCGTTCCCATCGCGCATTTTGCAACGGCTAAAGCGGAAGAAGCTGATTCAAATACCAGTAATCAACGTATATACCGATTTTTTCATCAATAGCGTATGGGGGAAACGGGATATCGACTATCATTTTGTTCCACATGCGGACGCAAAAAAGGAGTTAATGACGAAATATCATATTGATGAAAAACGAATTATTGTGACAGGTATTCCCGTCCATGAAGTGTTTATGACGAAACATTCCGAGTTGAGGGGGAAAAGACGCCCGTTTCATTTGCTGTTGGCGGGAGGAAACCAAGGACTAGGCAATATTGTCGATTTTTTTAAGAAAGTAGAAGATTCCCGTTTATTTCGCTATTCGGTACTATGTGGAACGAACAAAAAGTTATATGATGAAATCGCAAGCTGGAAGCAACCACATATTCGCCCTTTCTCATACATATCTAGCCCACAAGAGATGAATCGTTTGTATAACGAAGTAGATGCGGTAATTACAAAACCAGGCGGCGTTACGGTAAGTGAAGTGCTGCATAAACAATTGCCTGTTTTTACGGTTGGTTACTTGCCTGGTCAAGAACAAATTAATTTGCAATATCTTGAAAAACATGGATTGATTTATAATTTGACAGGGTTTCGTTATTACGAACGAAAAATCATTCATGTACTCACGGATGAAATAGAAAAAAATCATTTTTATCGACGGGTGCATGAATATTTTTCGCAGATTGAAAAAACGGCACAAGACGCATTAAAAGAGATTGTGGCAATGTATCAAGGACAATACCGTGCTCTCTGGAAATAGAGATTTCACCATCTAACGAATGGGTTAGATGGTGTTTTTACTGTTTTCAAAGTGACAAAACAACCTATATTACTCATATAAAATACCATACGCTTGTGCTGGAAACGTGTTAAAATAGAAACTATGGTAAACAAAGAGGAGGAGCCTAAATGAAAACGAGAGTTGGAATTTTATACGGCGGCAAATCGCCTGAGCATAACGTATCTTTATCAACGGCGATGGCGGTGATGAATGCCATTGATAAAAATAAATTTGACGTCATCCCGATTTATATTACAACTGAAGGACAGTGGATCAAGGGAGAACGGTTGACTGGAAAAGTAAATGATATAAAGCAATTGCAGTTTCAATCTGACGCAAAAGCCATTATACCGGTAGCGTTAAATCAAACACCGGCGCCCTCGGACGGGAAAAAGCAAGAGGAAGAGATGGTCGATGTCATTTTTCCATTATTACATGGGCCGAACGGAGAAGATGGCACGGTGCAAGGGCTGCTTGAGCTCCTTAATATTCCATACGTCGGAAACGGTGTGCTTGCCTCCGCAGTCGGGATGGATAAAGTGGTGATGAAAAACTTATTTGCGCAAGCAGGATTACGTCAGGCAAAATACGTATCGTTTACGAAGCGGGAATGGAGTAGAAACGAAGAAGCGGCTTATGACAAGGTGGAACAAGAGCTTGGATACCCTTGTTTCGTCAAGCCGGCGAATGCGGGATCAAGCGTTGGAATTACGAAATGCAAGCAGCGCGATGATTTAAAAGCGGCTTTTGCTGAGGCGTTTAAGTATGATCGAAAAATTATTGTTGAGGAAGCGATTGTTGGGCGTGAAATCGAAATCGGCGTCATCGGTAACGATGATCCAATTTGTTCGGTTGTTGGAGAAATTGTCCCGAAAAAAGAATTTTACGATTATCAAGCGAAATATGAAGACGGTAATACGGAATTAATTATTCCGGCAGACGTTACAAAAGAACAGTATGAAACGATTAAACAAATGGCGATTACCGCGTTTAAGGCGCTTGACCTTTCTGGACTCGTACGAGCCGACTTTTTCTTAACGGAAGATGGCGAAGCGTATATTAATGAAATTAATACAATGCCTGGGTTTACACCGTATAGTATGTTTCCTTTGTTATGGAAACATAGCGGCATTTCCTATTCAGAACTGATTGAACGTCTTGTACAATTAGCGATCGAACGTCATGAAGAAAAGCAAACAATCACGTATACGTTTGAGAAATAAAAATGAAGGTGAAAAAAGATGATCACTCGTACATTGCGCGATATACAGTCGATGGTGGACGGACGCGGTTTAGCGGCCGGCTTTTTCGACATAATGGTTCATGGGGTTTCAACAGATACGCGAACGATTCAACAAGGCAATTTGTACGTTCCATTAAAAGGAGCTAAGTTTAACGGCCATGCGTTTGTCCAAGATGCGCTCGATAAGGGCGCGAGCGCTGTGCTTTGGGCGGAAACGGAAGGAACCCCGCCGAGAGGCGTGCCGGTGATTATCGTGGACGACACGTTGCGCGCGCTCCAGCGCCTCGCGCATCGGTATCGCAAGCAGCTTTCGGTAAAAGTCATCGGCATTACGGGAAGCAATGGCAAAACGACGACAAAGGATATGGTGGCATCATTATTAGCAACCACCTATAAAGTACAAAAGACGGAAGGAAATTTGAACAATCATATTGGCGTACCATTGACATTGCTCCGTTTGGAAGAAGACACAGAGATGGCTGTCGTCGAAATGGGAATGAGCAATTTTGGCGAAATTGAATTATTATCTAACATCGCCGAGCCGGATGCGGCAGTTATCACAAATATTGGCGAATCGCATTTGCAAGAACTAGGTTCACGCGAAGGGATTGCTCAAGCAAAATTAGAAATTTTATCGGGTTTAAAAAAGAACGGCCTTTTTGTTTATCACGGAGACGAGCCTTTGCTGGTGAACCGGGTTCCAGACTTGCCGCTGCCTGAGCACGTCTTGAGATTTGGGCAAGGAAGCGACAACGATTATTATCCGAAAGCGGTCCATGTACAGGCCAATGGCACTACGTTTACCGTTCATCAAGCGCCAAATCGCTCCTTTTTCCTTCCGATTTTAGGGAAGCATCATGTATATAACGCGTTGGCTGCTATCGCTGTAGCTCGCTTTTTTCACGTAAGCTGGGAGAAGATTCAAGAAGCATTTTCACAATTGCAAGTGACGCGTATGCGCATGGAATTAATCGAAACAAAGAAAGGCTGGACGATTATTAATGACGCGTATAACGCTAACCCAACATCGATGAAAGCGGCGTTACAATTGCTTCACGAATTGACGGGATATGAGAAAAAGGTTGCTGTATTAGGAGACATGCTGGAGCTTGGCGATCAAGAAGTGGAGTTTCATCGGGAAATCGGCGCAATGCTGCGGCCGGAAATGGTTGATTATGTATTTACGTATGGAGCGTTAGCACACCATATTGCGCTCGCGGCAAAGCCGTTTTTTCCAGATGGGCGCGTGAAAGCATATGAAGATAAGCAGTCTTTGGCAAAAGACTTGCTTGCGGTTGTTTCCTCTGGCGATGTGATTTTGCTGAAGGCTTCACGAGGAATGAAGCTAGAAGAGTTGCTTCCTGATTTGCAATAACCACATCATTGTGTAAAATGAAAACAACCACGAAAAAATAAAAGCGGCGTTTCTAACTGCCGCTTTTGATTTTTTTTGGAAAATGGTGATGATGATGATTGGGTGTCTATGTATACACGGATTTACGGGAAGCCCTGATGAAGTAGCTCCGCTGGCGGAATATTTACAAAAACGAACGGACTGGGTGATCAAAACGCCGACACTTCCCGGACATGGAAAGCGGCTGCAACTAAAAGGAATTACTTATGATCAATGGTTTCAAGCGGCAGAAAGGGAATTGCAAGCATTAATGGAAATATGCGAAACGGTTTATGTCATCGGTTTTTCGATGGGTGGAGTAATCGCGGTATATTTGGCGGAAAAATATAAGATTGACAAGCTTGTGCTATTAAGCGCCGCTTTTTATTATGTCAATCCGCGTCAATTAATAAAAGATATCCATGAAATCGTTCGTGATGGATGGAGGCGGCGTCTTCGCGAAAATCCGCTTTTTATCCGTTACAAAAATAAAATTTTAGCAACGCCGCTTACAGCCGTATTAGAGTTCCGAAAATTAGTCAATGAAGTCCGGCCGCGTTTGCCTAATGTACATATTCCGGCGCTGATTGTTCAAGGTGAAAAAGATGGCATCGTTCCGGTAAAAAGCGCCCATTATTTATATAATAAGATCGGTTCATCGCAAAAAAAGCTGTTATTGTTACGAGAATCATATCATCACGTCTGCCACGGCCCTGACCGATATCTATTGTTTTGCGAAGTAGAAAAATTTTTACGGGAAAATAAGTTAGAAAATGGTATTTATTGAAAACAGAACGTGAAAATGGTATGATAACTCTTAAATATTTTTATTCGATTCATTTCGGATAGTAAGGAAATTTAAAGGAGTTTGAATAACATTGACAACGTTTCATGAATTAGGATTAAGCAATGAATTAATGAAGGCGATTCGCCGGATGGGATTTGAGGAAACAACCCCGATTCAAGCGGAAACGATTCCGTTAAGTCTACAAAATAAAGACGTCATTGGGCAGGCGCAAACTGGCACCGGTAAAACGGCTGCTTTTGGTATTCCGCTCATTGAAAAAGTAGATGTCAAAAACGAAGCAATTCAAGGCCTTGTCGTGGCACCAACGCGGGAGCTGGCGATTCAAGTATCGGAAGAACTTTATAAAATTGGAGCAGTCAAGCGCGTTCGAGTGTTGCCGATTTACGGAGGGCAAGATATTGAGCGGCAAATTCGCGCGTTAAAAAAACGCCCGCACATCATTGTAGGAACACCGGGCCGAATTATTGATCATATCAACCGTAAGACGCTTCGGTTAGACAACGTGCACACCGTTGTGCTTGATGAAGCGGATGAGATGCTTAATATGGGGTTTATCGACGATATCGAAGCGATTTTAAGCAATGTTCCTGAAAAACGGCAGACATTATTATTTTCCGCAACGATGCCTGAGCCAATCCGCCGCATCGCCGAACGGTTTATGAATGAGCCGCACATTGTGAAAGTAAAGGCGAAGGAAATGACGGTTCCAAATATTCAACAATATTATTTAGAAGTGCAAGAAAAGAAGAAATTCGATATTTTAACGCGTTTATTAGATATTCAAGCGCCGGAGTTAGCCATTGTTTTCGGGCGTACAAAACGGCGCGTGGATGAATTAGCAGAAGCGCTCAACTTGCGTGGGTACGCTGCCGAAGGAATTCATGGCGATTTGAGCCAAGCGAAACGGTTATCGGTTCTTCGTAAATTTAAAGAAGGTTCGATTGAAATTTTAGTCGCTACGGATGTAGCGGCACGTGGACTGGATATTTCCGGCGTGACGCACGTTTACAATTTTGATATCCCGCAAGATCCGGAAAGCTACGTTCACCGTATCGGCCGCACCGGGCGCGCTGGAAAAACAGGTGTAGCGATGACGTTTGTTACGCCACGGGAAATTGGACAGCTTCATAATATTGAGCGCACGACAAAACGAAAAATGGAACGGATGAAGCCGCCGACGCTTGATGAGGCGCTAGAAGGCCAACAGCGTATCGCTGTGGAAAAGCTGGTTGCGACTGTCGAATCGGAAAATCTTTCTTTTTATAAACGAGCTGCCGAAGAGTTATTGGAAGAACATGATTCCGTGTCGCTTGTCGCCGCGTGCATTAAAATGTTGACAAAAGAGCCTGATACAACGCCAGTGCAATTAACGGAAGAGCCGCCGCTTCCGGTAAAACGGGAGAAAAAGCGCGGGAACCGTCAAGGCAGTCAACCGAAAGAGCGTACAAAAAAACGGCGCGTTGCCCGTTAAAAAACGGCGCATAAGCGCCGTTTTTTATTTGAGCGATCCAATAAAGCGGGAAAATCCGTATGCATGAACGACAGCCGGACAGTAGACATTATGAATATACAATATGCTGATAGATGAAAGGTGATTCGTATGACAATTGTCCGGCTTGGTTATGTAGCGATGAGTGTACATTTACAAAATTGTTCTCCTTCCCAAACGATGACATTTGCGCAATTTCAAAAAATACATGATCGGGATGAAGCGATAAAAAAACTAGAACGGATTGCCATTTCTAATTTGCATAATTGTTTACGGTTGTTGAAACATAACAAAATGCATGATATTCGTTTTTTTCGCTTCAGTTCCCGTTTAATTCCATTAGCAAATCACGAGGCGTTAGACGATTGGGATTATATGAGGATGCTCGAGCAACCACTTGCTGATATAGCCCAGTTTTTGCAAATGTACCCGATGCGCATCGATTTTCACCCAGATCATTTTGTCATTTTAAATACGACCGACCGTAATATTTTTGAAACATCGCTAAAAACGTTGCGCATGCATGAGGCTTTGTTAAAAGGAATGAAGGTAAATCCTCAACATCGCTGTGTCCTCCACGTTGGTGGAGGGTATAACGATAAAGAAAAAGCACTTGAACAGTTTATTTATAATTGGGGATATATCTCGAACGAACTGCAACGAATGATTATGTTAGAAAATGATGATAAGGTTTTTACGGTTCGTGATACATTATACTTATGTGAGAAATTAGGAATACCATTTGTTTTTGACCTTCATCATCATTTCGCTAATCACGGAGAAGAGAAAGATTGGAGAAAAGAGTGGGATCGTGTCGTAAATACGTGGAAATATTCTCCTTTACCGATGAAAATGCATATATCTAGCCCAAAAAGCGACAAAGAGTTCCGAGCGCATCATGATTTTGTGGACGCTCAGCTTTTTCTTTCTTTTTTACATGAAATAAAAGGAACGGTGGAGCAGCTCGACTGTATGATTGAGGCGAAACAAAAAGATGAAGCATTATTTCATCTTGTTAGTAATTTGCGGTCATTTCCTGAAATCGAATGGATCGATGGCGCAAGTTTTCTTATTCGGTAATATATGATCCCACTTTCATGAATGAGGAAAGCGGGATCTTAGCGATGAAGAAGAAAAGGCTGATGTGGATGCAGATGGGAAGAAATGAAAGGAGCAATGATCCCACCGCCTAAAAAACCAAACAGGTGAGCGACCATATTTACATTAGGGGCAGTAAATGAGATAAATAGGCTAATACATATGACGGCAAAAAGAAGTCGCGCGTGTTGTGTTTCGATTATATCGCGGCGAAATACGATCAAGTATCCATACATGCCGAACAGACCGAAAATGGCTCCAGAAGCTCCAGCGTGACTATACATCGCTGGCAGAACAAAAAATGTTGCAATGTTGGCACATATTCCACTGCCAATATAAAGAATCAGAAACTTGCTTTTCCCTAACATTTTTTCCAAAGCAGGTCCGAATAAAATAAGGGAAATGGAGTTGATGATCATATGTTCAAACCGTACATGCAAAACAAGCGGGCTTACTAACCGCCAATACTCCCCCTTCTGTACAGCGGCATTAAAACCAATCATTTTTTCCCATAATGGCTCGGCTATAGGAATGCGTAAAAAAAACGTGAACCAAATCACTACGTGAAGGGCGACAAGGATGGAAACGACAGGGTAAAACCGAAAAAATGTATGGGCATTTTCCATGCGCGCAAACATAAACTTCGCTCCTTTATTCGTTTATTAAAATGTATGTACATAGAGAGGGTAGAAGAACGATGATTATCGGGATTGGCATCGATATTGTAGAATTGGAACGGATTGAACAACTAATGATGAAAAATGAAAAATTTATTGATCGAATTTTAACGGAGGAAGAAAAAGGGATTTTTTTTCAATTATCACCGAAACGAAAAGTAGAATTTGTGGCAGGGCGGTTTGCGGCAAAAGAGGCATATGCAAAAGCGATCGGAACAGGAATCGGAAAGAATGTATCATTTCATGATATCCAAATTATGAACGACGATAACGGAAAACCGATCGTTGTTTCAAATGTGAAGGATTGCCGCATTCACGTTTCGATCTCTCATAGCCGCGATTATGCGATTGCTCAAGTCATTATTGAGCGCTTGTCATAGCTAGTCTGCATATTCCCCTAAGTTGTCTCATATATTGTAATGCACAGATGGAAATCGATATGAGACAAAGGGGTTGAAACGATGAGGAGAAAAGTGTTTAGTGTATTTATGGGCATCATACTGCTTGTCGCTTTAACTGGCTGCTGGGCAAAATCACAAGAAGACGTGATGAAAGCGCTGGATGAAAAGATGGATGAGATGACAAGTTACCAAGCAGAGGCGAAAATGACCTTTCAAACAGGATCTAAGCCACAAGTATACCACGTCGAAATTTGGTATAAGCAGCCTTCGTACTACCGTGTCAGCTTAAAAAATGCCGACAAAGGTCAAAGCCAGATGATTTTACGCAACGATGAAGGGGTTTTTGTTTTTACTCCGGCGCTAAACAAAAGCTTCCGTTTCCAAAGTGATTGGCCGAAAAACAGCAGTCAAGCGTATTTGTATGAGTCACTGGTCAAAGACATTTTAAGCGATCCGAAAGCGGGTTTTAAAGCGACGAAAAATCATTACGTATTTGAAACGAAAACAAACTATCCGAACAGCAACATGATTCCAAAGCAAGAAATTACGTTAAACAAAAAAGATTTATCGCCGGTATCCGTCAAAGTGATGGATACAGACCGGAACGCTTTGTTGACCGTACAATTTTCAAAAGTCGAGTTTAATAAAAAGTTTGATGATGATGCGTTTGATACCTCTAAAAACATGACAGGAGCACGCTTAGAAGTACCAACGATGGCAAAAGCGGAAGACAAAGCGATTGAAGTAATGTATCCGGCCAATTTACCGGAAGGGGTAAAACAAATAGATGAAAAAGAAGTTGCTGCCGAAGATGGGAAGCGAATTATTATGACATTTGGAGGCGAAAAATCATTCACGTTAGTCCAAGAGAAAGCGAGAGTATTGCCGGCAACAAGCACTCCGACACTTGTCAATGGCGAACCGGTTGATTTAGGCTTTGCGATCGGCGCGTTGACAGATCAGACTCTTACATGGTCGTATAAAGGAGTCGAATTTACGCTCGCTTCGAAGGACTTAACGCCAGAAGAAATGGTAATGGTTGCTCGTTCTGTACAAGGAAAAGCAATGAAATAACCGTTATTGACACGGGCCAGCAGTTGCTGGGCCTTTTTTTGTTTGCTAAAAAATCTGGGGAACTTAAATATTGACGATAAGTACATATTCCTTCATTGCTTTGCAAATGGTAAACTAAAAAAAGATGGAATGCTTCCTTTTATCGAGATAGGAAGATAAAGTTGGAGTAAATATCTTTCAATGTATTTGCATTCATTTGATAGACAAGGAAGTGTAGCGAGATATGAGCAATTTGTTTTACCGCGATACTTGGGCAGAAATTGATTTAGATGCCATTTACTACAACGTTTCACAATTAAAAAACTTTTTGCAAAACGACATCCGCATTATGGCGGTAGTGAAGGCAAACGCATACGGCCACGGTGATGTACAAGTGGCAAAAACAGCGCTTGAAGCAGGTGCTTCTTATTTAGCAGTGGCGTTTTTAGACGAAGCGATTGCGCTAAGGAAAAAAGGAGTTACTGCACCTATTCTTGTGCTAGGGGCTTGCCGGCCTAGCGATATTAATATTGCTGCAAAGCATCGGATTACGCTCACTGTGTTTCAGCCGGAATGGATAGAACAAGCGGCAAACGTATACAGTGAAACGGTTCCCGTTTTATTTCATTTAAAAATGGATACAGGAATGGGACGGTTAGGTGTCAGAGAGGAAACGGAAACAAAGCGCGTCATTGAACAAATTGACCGACATCCGTATTTTTCATTGGAAGGAGCATATACTCATTTTGCCACAGCTGATGAAATAAACACGGATTATTTTTCTTTTCAATACAATAATTTTTTGCAAATGCTTGAATGGCTTCCATATAAACCACCTATTATCCACTGCGGAAACAGTGCGACAGCTTTACGTTTTCCGGATAAAGTCTTTAATATGGTGCGCTTTGGCATTTCAATGTATGGTCTATCTCCTTCACCGGAAATCAAACAATATTTGCCGTATGAGCTAAAAGAAGCTTTTTCGTTGCATAGCCGCCTCGTTCATGTGAAAAAGTTAAAGCCCGGAGAAAAGGTGAGTTATGGAGCGACATATACGGCGGAAACGGAGCAGTGGGTTGGAACGGTCCCGATTGGATATGCAGATGGTTGGTTGCGTAAACTGCAAAATTTTCATGTACTTGTGAACGGAGAAAAAGCGCCAATTATCGGAAGAATTTGCATGGATCAATTGATGGTCCGTCTGCCGAAGCAATTGCCGGTTGGAATGAAAGTGACGCTGATTGGGCGGCAAGGCGACGAATATATTTCTGTTGATGACGTGGCTCAACATCTTGGAACGATTAGCTATGAGGTTCCTTGTACAATAAGTTATCGCGTTCCCCGTATTTTTTTCAGAAATAAGAGTATAATGGAAGTGAGAAATTTTGTTTTGGATGGCAATGATTAAGTATAAACTGAAAAACTTTTCAGAAGATAATAGGTAGAAAAAGCAGAAATGACTTTGCAGTGCTTTTATTTAGTGGTATTATGAAATGGAAGTAATGAATCGGCTGCAGTTTGTGGAGGTGTATGTTCGTGTCGGAATCTAGCGCAACAACAGAAATCGTCGTTCGTTTACCTCAAGCATTGGTAACCGAATTAGATGTGCTTGTGAAACAGGAAAACGGCAACCGCAATGACCTTATTTATCAAGCGACTAAAATGTATATTCGCGAGCGAAAAAAACGTCAAATCCGTGAAGCAATGAGACGCGGTTATATGGAAATGGCCAAAATCAATTTATCCATTGCTTCAGAAGCGTTTCTTGCAGAATACGAGGCCGACCACACCGTTGAACGTTTAGTTAGCGGGGGGTAATGCTTTGATTGTTAAGCGTGGCGACGTTTATTTTGCGGACCTTTCCCCGGTAGTGGGCTCAGAGCAAGGAGGCGTTCGTCCGGTATTAGTCATTCAAAATGATATCGGAAATCGATTTAGTCCGACGGTGATTGTGGCGGCAATTACAGCGCAAATCCAAAAAGCGAAGCTGCCAACGCATGTTGAAATTGATGCAAAACGTTACGGGTTTGAGCGGGATTCTGTCATTCTGTTAGAGCAAATTCGGACGATTGATAAACAGCGGCTAACAGACAAAATTACTCACTTGGACGATGAAATGATGGATAAGGTGGACGAAGCGCTGCAAATTAGTTTAGGACTTATAGATTTTTAAACAGTAGCGCTCGAAATGTAAACTTGCTTCCTCCGAAACAAAACTTGTTTCGTGAGACCCCCACTCCGTTTTTGCAGCAAGAGTATAGACGGAAACGGCCTTCAGGATATATAAGTTTCATTCACCATGAGAGAATGCACTGAGCCACCTATCGCCTCCGTTTCATAAAAAGTGGTGAGTAGTTTGCTATGCGCAAAAAAGGGCAGGTCGCAAACAATCGATCTGTCCAACTATTTTATTCATATACGACTCGTTAGGAATAGCTGCATCATTGTAGCTATTTTTATTTTTAGTCATGGAGGGGTAAGGATTTGTTAAATAGAGAAGCGTTGATGGACCTGATAGCGAATGAATTACATTTATCCACAAAGCAAGTTAGCAATGTGATTTCTCTTTCTGAGGAAGGAAATACGGTGCCGTTTATTGCCCGCTATCGGAAAGAGATGACAGGCGCCTTAGATGAAGTGCAAATTCGTGATATTTTGGAGAAATGGAATTACCTACAAAACTTAGAACAGCGGAAAGAAGAAGTCCTTCGCCTTATTGATGAACAAGGAAAACTAACGGATGATCTAAAAAACGCGATCATCAATGCTACGAAACTGCAGCAAGTGGAAGATTTGTATCGTCCTTATAGACAAAAACGACGTACAAAAGCCACCATTGCCAAGGAAAAAGGGTTAGAGCCTCTTGCGGAATGGTTATGGACGTGTCCAATGAGGCCGCGGCCGGAAGAAAAAGCGCAAGAGTTTATTCAACCAGAAAAAGAAGTACGTACCGTCGAAGAGGCGCTTCAAGGTGCGAAAGACATCATCGCTGAAAAGGTATCGGATGATGCACAATTTCGCCAATGGATTCGCCAGCACACATGGAAAAAAGGCGTGATCATATCGACTGTCAAAGAGTCGGAAAATGATGAGAAAAAAGTATATGAAATGTATTACGAATATGAAGAGCCAGTACATAGGATTGTTCCGCATCGTGTATTAGCGCTCAATCGCGGCGAAAAAGAAGGAGTGTTGCGTGTTTCCATTCAGGCGCCGGTAGAAGATATTATGACATACTTACAAAAGCACATTATTACAAATCCGCAATCTCCCGCCGCTTCCCTCCTTTCTGAAGCGATTGAGGACGGCTACAAAAGGCTTATTGAACCGTCAATCGAGCGGGATATTCGCAATGAATTAACCGAAAAAGCGGAAGAGCGGGCGATTCATATTTTTGCGGAGAACTTACGCAAGCTATTGCTTCAGCCGCCGTTAAAAGGGAAGATTGTTCTTGGTATAGACCCTGCCTATCGAACGGGATGCAAGCTGGCGGTGGTCGACGAAACAGGCAAATTGCTGAAAATCGATGTCATTTACCCTCATTCCCCGCAGCAACAGATAGAAGAAGCGAGAGAAAAGTTAATCCGCATTATCGAAGAATATCATGTCGAAATGATTGCCATTGGGAACGGAACTGCATCAAGGGAAACGGAGCAATTTGTGGCGGACACCTTAAAACAAGTAGACAAAGAAATTTTTTACCTTATTGTCAATGAAGCGGGAGCGAGCGTCTATTCCGCCTCTGACCTTGCCCGTCAAGAGTTTCCAGATTTACAGGTAGAAGAACGGAGCGCAGTTTCGATCGCAAGGCGTGTACAAGACCCGCTTGCCGAACTGGTGAAAATTGATCCAAAATCAGTAGGAGTTGGCCAATATCAGCACGACGTTTCACAAAAAAAATTAGCGCAATCATTGCAGTTTGTCGTGGAAACCGTTGTTAACCAAGTTGGCGTCAACGTCAACACTGCCTCCGTCTCTTTATTGCAATACGTATCAGGGCTTACGAAAACAGTATCGGAAAATATCGTAAAACGCCGTGAGGAACAAGGAAAATTTAAAAACCGCGAGGAATTAAAATCGATACCGCGACTTGGTGCTAAAACATATGAACAGTGTATCGGATTTTTACGCATTATTGATGGAGACGAACCGCTCGACCGTACGCCGATTCATCCTGAGCGGTATGAAGAAGTGAAAAGGCTGTTGCACCAAATTGGTTTTACAACTGAACATATCGGAAGTGAAGAGCTTCGTCAGGCATTGCAATCTCTTTCCATTCCTGACACGGCTGCTGAACTTGGCATCGGAGAATTGACATTACAAGACATTATCGACGCTTTAATTCGTCCAGAACGTGATCCTCGCGATGAGCTGCCAAAGCCGTTATTACGAAAAGACATTTTAAAAATGGAAGATTTAAAAAGGGGAATGGAGTTAGAAGGTACGGTGCGGAACGTCGTCGATTTCGGAGCGTTTGTGGATATTGGGGTTAAGCAAGATGGGCTTGTTCACATTTCAAAATTAAGCAAGCAATATGTACGTCATCCGCTTGACGTTGTATCAGTAGGCGATGTGGTAAAAGTTTGGGTTGACAATGTAGATCTCGATAAAGGAAGAATTTCTTTATCTATGATTCCACCGGAAGAATCAGAAAAAACACTGCTTTCATGAGCAGTGTTTTTTCTGATAAAAAAACCAGCATTGATTTAGCAATTTGATTTGGTAACGATTTTTTTCATAATAGGCTCGTCTCATTTGATTTTTTAACCATGTTGGCATAACAGTCGACCTCCTGTAACAGAAAGGTTAGTATATAATGTATGTATGGTTGGTCTGTCCTGTGTCAAAAAAGTAAGGAGTAACGAAAATGAAACAAAGTGATTTGCAACGGCTTGTCGAAAGAGTGTCTTTACAATTTTTCAAAAAACCGTTCAAACATACAGCGACATTCAATCCAAGACTTCGAACAACAGGAGGACGTTACATATTACAAACTCATAACATTGAACTAAATAAAAAATATTACGAAGCGTTCGGAGAAGAAGAGCTTATTGCCATTATTAAGCATGAATTATGCCATTATCATCTTCATTTAGAAGGAAAAGGATATCGTCATCGTGACCAAGACTTTCGTGATTTATTACGACAAGTTCAGGCTCCCCGCTATTGTCGTCCACTCCCCCAACAAGCACAACAAAGAACAAAAAAAGTTT
>NZ_BSDB01000003.1:0-283500 GCF_030268025.1 Parageobacillus sp. G301 | reverse complement strand
GGTCAAATTTATACAGGATTATATCGCTATAACGGCGTACAACTAGAGTGTATAGAAAGTGACCGAATCGTTTTGGCCGATGAATGGGCGCACAAACTGCAGGAAAGGCAGGAGAAAGTGTTATTTATCGGAGCCGATATCGCCTTATATAAAGAAACGTTTCAGCAACGACTTGGCGATTTTGCGGAATTTGCGCCGTCTTCGTTACAATTGCCTCGCCCAGGTGAGTTAGCGCTGCTTGGAAAAAATAAAGAAAAAGAGAATATTCATACTTTTGTGCCTAATTACGTTCGCCTTGCCGAGGCAGAAGCAAAATGGCTTGCCAAGCAAAAAGGGGAAAACAAATATGGGGATGAAAATTCGATTTCGCTCAATGACCTTAAATGATATTGATGCAGTATTGCAAGTGGAGCATGCTTCTTTTACGTCTCCTTGGAACAGAGAAGCATTTTATAATGAGCTTGTTTATAATCGTTATGCCAAATATATCGTAATGGAACATAACGGCCGCATCATTGGCTATGCGGGAATGTGGGTCGTCATTGATGAAGCGCATATTACAAATGTAGCTGTATTGCCTGAATATCGCGGCAAAAAATTAGGGGAAGCGCTAATGCGCAAATTAATGGAAACAGCAAAACAACTTGGGGCTGTCACTATGACATTGGAAGTTCGTGTTTCTAATCATGTAGCCCAATCTTTATATCGAAAATTAGGATTTCTTAATGGCGGTATCCGCAGACATTATTATCCAGATAATTTAGAAGATGCTCTTGTAATGTGGGTGAAATTATCATGAATCATGACATATATGTTCTTGGAATTGAAACGAGCTGCGATGAAACCGCGGCGGCAGTTGTGAAAAATGGAACGGAAATTTTGTCTAATATTGTGGCTTCCCAAATGGAAAGCCATAAACGCTTTGGAGGAGTCGTGCCAGAAATCGCCTCGCGCCACCATGTCGAGCAGATTACGCTTGTTATTGAAGAAGCGATGCGTAAGGCGGATGTTTCGTTTCAACAGTTGAGTGCTATTGCAGTGACGCAAGGTCCAGGATTAGTCGGCGCTCTTTTGATTGGTGTGAACGCGGCGAAAGCGTTAGCGTTTGCCCATGGTCTTCCGCTTGTAGGCGTTCATCATATCGCCGGGCATATTTACGCGAATCAGCTTGTTACGGAAATGAAATTTCCGTTGTTATCTCTTGTTGTTTCAGGAGGACATACGGAACTTGTGTACATGGAGGAGCATGGCAAGTTTCAAGTCATCGGCGAAACGAGAGACGATGCGGCGGGAGAAGCGTATGACAAGGTGGCGAGGGCATTAAACCTTCCTTATCCGGGCGGACCGCATATTGACCGTCTTGCACAGGAAGGAAAGGTGACTATTGATTTGCCTCGTGCATGGCTAGAAGAAGGGTCATATGATTTTAGTTTCAGCGGGTTGAAATCAGCGGTATTAAACACGCTTCATAACGCGAATCAGCGTGGAGAAATCATCGACCCGAAAGATATGGCAGCCAGCTTTCAAGCGAGCGTAATCGATGTGCTTGTGACCAAAACCGTCAACGCAGCAAAAGAATATAATGTCCGTCAGGTGCTGCTTGCGGGCGGAGTCGCCGCAAACAGAGGATTACGAGCGGAGTTGGAGCGAAAAATGGCTGAATTAAACCATATCGAATTGGTTATTCCGCCTTTATCGCTTTGTACCGACAATGCGGCGATGATTGCGGCGGCAGGAACTGTTTTATTCGCACAAGGAAAACTTGCCGACATGGCATTGAACGCAGATCCAAGTTTAGAACTAGAGTAAACGTTAGTGAAAGGACTTTCTTTCAAGATATGTCTTGAAGGAAGTTCTTTTTTTATATAAAAAATATGTAACTTTTTTCGGCTCAACGGAGTGAAAGGAAGAGAGATAAAGTATCTTTGAACAGATTAGCTATGAGCGTTTGGCATGGTAGAAAAAAGAAAAACCAATTTTTTATTGAAAAAATAATCATGTGAATATATTTATCCACAAATTGTGGATATTGTGGAAAAAGAGAAAGAATCTTATTTTATTAGGGATGAAATAACCACAAATTTTTTCACATAAAAACGGATTTTTTTGTGGATAATGTGGAAAAATCCGTGAATAACTTAAATTGTGGGAAAAAAATTGGGGATAAGTTTGTGGGTATGTGACTAACTAAAAAACATCCACGGGTATGCACAACCGTGGATGTTTTTTCGCAATTATTATTGTAATGTATGAAGTGTTTCCCATTCTTCTAGTAATTTTTCTAATTTTTCCTTCATTTCGTCATTCTCTTTTGTCAATTTTTGTACTTTCTCATGATCTTGATAAATTTCTGGATCGCATAATTGTTCGTCGATGTATGCGATTTGCTGTTCTAATTCGCTAATTTCTGTTTCAATTTCTTCAATGCGCCGCTTGCTCTGTCGTTCTAGTTTTTTCGCCTCTTTTTCCTGTTCGTAGCTAAGTTTCGATGATGCCTCTTCATGAGAACGGCCTGTTTGTTTCTCGGAAGCGAGACGTTCTAGCTCCAGCATTTCCGCCTTTTTTGCGACATAGTAGTCATAATCGCCTAAATACTCGGTAATTCCGTCACTAGAAAGCTCATATACTTTCGTGGCAATTCGATTAATAAAATAGCGGTCGTGAGAAACGAATAAAATAGTTCCGGGATATTCGATTAAGGCGTTTTCGAGCACTTCTTTACTGTCTAAATCAAGATGGTTTGTCGGTTCGTCTAAAATAAGGAAATTGGCTTTTTGCATCATCAGTTTGGCAAGCGCCAGTCTCGCTTTTTCACCGCCGCTTAAGGCCGATACAGGTTTTAATACATCGTCTCCAGAGAATAAGAAACTTCCGAGCACGGTGCGGATTTCTTTTTCCGTTTTGTCAGGGTATTCATCCCAAAGTTCATCGAGCACTCGCTTATTCGAGGACAAATCGGCCTGGTTTTGGTCGTAATAGCCGATTTGCACGTTCGAACCGTAACGGAAATGTCCTGATTGCAGCGGAAGTTTGTTTACAATCGCTTTTAACAACGTTGATTTTCCGATTCCGTTCGGTCCGACCAAGGCGATGCTTTCACCGCGCGTGATGCGGAAACGAATATTGCGAATGAGCGGCTTGTTCTCATCATATCCGACTGCGACATCTTCAGCGATTAATACGTCATTTCCGCTTTGCCGTTCGATGTCAAAAGAAAAGGAAGCAACTTTTTCGTCTCCTGCTGGTTTTTCCATTCTCTCCATTTTTTCTAACTGTTTTCTCCGGCTTTGTGCACGTCTTGTTGTGGAGGCACGGGCAATATTGCGTTGAATAAAGTCTTGGAGTTTTGCGATTTCTTCTTGTTGTTTTTCATACAGTTTTCGTTCTCGTTCATATTCGGCTGCTTTTTGTTCTAAGTAACGGCTATAATTTCCTGTGTATCGTTTCAATGTTGTCCGTGACAGCTCATATACTTGGGTGACAACTTTATCAAGAAAGTAGCGGTCGTGGGATACGATAAGAATAGCGCCAGGATATGTTTGCAAGTATTGTTCGAGCCATGTTAATGTTTCAAGGTCTAAATGGTTTGTCGGTTCGTCCAAAATAAGCAAATCAGGCTTCATTAAAAGCAGTTTTCCAAGCGCCAGACGAGTTCGTTGTCCGCCGCTTAACGATTGAACGGGAGTCGTCATATAGTCATATTTCGCAAATTGTAAGCCGTGTAAAATCGAACGAATATCCGCTTCGTATTGATAACCGCCTTGTTCTTTATAGCGTTCTTGCAATGCATCATAATCTTTCAATAATTTTTCATAGCGGGAAGAATCAGCGATTAGATCAGGGTCTCCCATTTGCAGCTCCATCTGGCGCAATTGTTTTTCTATTGTTTTTAGAGGAGCAAATACTGTCATCATTTCTTCCCAAATGGATAAAGAGGAGTGTAGACCGCTATCTTGAGCAAGATATCCGATCGATACTTCTTTTGGTTTGATGATTTCTCCACTATCGTAAGACATCTCACCAGCAATAATTTTTAACAGTGTCGATTTTCCTGCTCCGTTTCTTCCGACGAGCGCAATCCTATCTTTGGATTGTATTTCTAATTTTATATTCGATAAAATAAGGTCAGCACCGAAATATTTTGTCAGTTGATTGACTTGTAAAATAATCATTGTTGTTCACCTCTCGTTTAACAATAATAGTGTAGCGTAATTTGTTTTCTTATCGCAATAAAACAAAACGATAAAAGACAGATGCCCAAAAATAGTGTATAGTTTATAAATGGGGGAGATATGCGTGTCATCATTTACACATTTTAATGAACAAGGCCGTGCAAAAATGGTCGATATTACGGAAAAAGAGGATACCATTCGAGTAGCGGTAGCACAAACGAGCGTGACCGTAAATAAAGAAATTTACGAGAAAATGACAAATCGCATGATTGAAAAAGGGGATGTGCTTGCTGTTGCGCAAGTAGCTGGCATTATGGCCGCAAAAAAAACGTCTGATTTAATTCCAATGTGCCACCCTCTTATGTTAAAAGGTGTCGACATCCAATTTGCATGGCATGTCGAGGAAGAAAAAGCGCTTTACCAATTACTGATCACCGTAACGGTAAAAACAAAAGGAAGTACAGGTGTGGAGATGGAAGCGCTAACGGCTGCTTCTGTTTGTGCACTGACCGTGTATGATATGTGTAAGGCGCTAGATAAAGGGATGGTGATTGGCCCAACCTATTTAGTGGAAAAATCAGGTGGGAAATCAGGCCATTATCAACGAGAAAACAGTAGTGTTGGGGGATTTGCGAATGAACAATGAACAACCAAAAATTCCGCAAGCAACTGCAAAACGTTTGCCACTATATTACCGTTTTTTGAAAAATTTACATGCTTCAGGAAAACAACGAGTTTCTTCCGCGGAATTAAGTGAGGCAGTAAAAGTTGATCCCGCGACCATTCGTCGTGATTTTTCCTATTTCGGTGCGCTTGGCAAAAAAGGATACGGATATAATGTCAATTATTTATTATCTTTTTTTCGCAAGACGCTTGATCAAGATGAAATTACCGAAGTGGCGTTATTTGGAGTCGGGAACTTAGGGACAGCGTTTTTAAATTATAATTTTACAAAAAATAATAATACAAAAATTGTGATGGCATTTGATGTCGATCAAAAGAAAGTAGGAAAAGAAGTTGGCGGTGTGCCAGTATATCATTTGGATGAATTGGAAAATCGCCTTCACGAAGGAATTCCTGTTGCGATTTTGACCGTACCGGCTCCTGCCGCTCAATGGATTACGGACCGTCTCGTTCAAAAAGGGATTAAAGGAATTTTAAACTTTACACCCGCTCGATTGAACGTACCGAAACATATTCGTGTCCATCATATTGATTTAGCGGTTGAATTGCAATCATTAGTCTATTTCTTAAAAAATTATCCGGCCGATAAAGGAGAGAATCAAAAGTGAAATATTTGTTAATTGTGCTTGTTATTTTATTATTGTTTGGAACGAAAAAACTTCCGGAGCTGGGCAAATCGCTCGGTCAATCGCTGCGGGAATTTAAGGATGCCACTAAAGGATTAACAGACGAGGATGAAAAAAAACCAGACCAATTATGATTTGTTAGGATGATTGAAGTATGGACGATAAAGAAATGTCGGTGTACGAACACCTGGGAGAATTACGAAAGCGACTTATTATTGTTCTTGTGTTTTTTGTCATTGCCCTTATTGCTAGTTTCTTTTTCGTGGAGCCCGTCATTTTATATTTGCAGCGAACGGACGAAGCGAAGGAATTAACGATGAACGCCTTTCGTTTAACAGATCCAATAAAAATTTATGTTCAATTTGCGTTTGTTCTTGCGTTTGTTCTTACCGCGCCAGTTCTGCTTTATCAAATTTGGGCGTTTGTCAGTCCTGGGCTGTATGAAAAGGAACGAAGAGTCACGTTAAGCTACATTCCGATTTCGATCTTTCTCTTTTTAGCTGGCATTAGTTTTGCGTATTTCATCTTATTTCCTTTCGTCGTTCGTTTTATGCAAAATTTAGCGTCCCGTCTCGGCATTCATCAGGTGATAGGGATTAATGAATACTTTGAATTTTTGCTTCACCTGATCTTGCCATTTGGAATTGTATTTCAGCTTCCGGTAGTTGTAATGTTTTTAACAAGGCTTGGCTTGATTACACCGATGTTATTAATCAAGGTGCGCAAATATGCTTATTTAGCGCTATTGATTTTAGCGGCGGCCATTACGCCGCCAGATGTGCTGTCACAAGTCATTGTTATGATTCCGCTTTCGATTTTATATGAAGTGAGCATTTGGATTTCGAAAATAGCTTATCGCAAAGCGCTATTGGCGCAGACGGAACAAGAAAACCTCCCGTGAATGCGGCGGGAGGTTCATTTTTTAAAGTAAAGTACTAACAGACGTATCGCAGTTCCAAAATCAAGCGTAGCTATTATCGCAAGAACGATCGTGAAAAAATTCCAAATGGTTTCATCCGCACTTTGAATCGACAAGTAAGTGAATAAGATGCCCATAAGGAAATAGAAAAAAGCGAATTGTAATGGTGACCTTTTCATCGTACTAAAAGCCTCCAATAATGAGTTGTATCTGTTCTGTTTGCCGCATCATTTTTTCTATCTCATCCGCAAATATCGTTTGTATTAATACGACGAACGTATTCATAGTGACGTGGGCAAAAATCGGAACGAAAATACGCTTTGTTTTCGCGTAAAGAAACGCAAAGGTAAATCCCATTGTCGCATACAGCAGCAGGTGTTCGAACTCCATGTGGACAACCGCAAATAAAAGAGAACTAACTAGTGCGGAAATGAAGAAATTATATTTTTGATATAGTGTTCCGAAAATAATTTTGCGAAAGATAATTTCTTCTAAAATCGGTCCGATGACAGAAGTAACGACCATCAATAATGGGGTGACTCGAATAATCTCGACAATTCGTTTTGTATTTTCTGAACCGGGCTCGATGCCGAGCAAGCGCCATTCAATATTAGCGGCAATGCTTTGGGTAAACAAGGCTAAAAAGACGCCGCCAATGGCCCACATCCATGCCGTAGACAACGGAACGCTATAACGGGTGTGCCGCTGTTTTATATCTTCACGTAAGAAAATGAGAATGATGAGAAAGGCGATGGAAAAGCTGATAACCGCCCAATAGCCAGAGGCGATCTCTGTTGCAACAAAGTCATTTTTTGCATGTTTTCCAACACCAAGAAAATGCAACAATGGGACCCCTGCAATGCCTGATAGCTGCATGATGACATACGTAATAATGACATACCAGTAGCGTCGTTTCAATGAAACTTACCCCTTTATCGAAAAAATTATAGTGATACTTTTTCGTTATTGTAGCACATCTTCTATAAAAAATGATAAAAAAGAGTTGGTGACGGTTGTTTAAGCTTTGTAGAAATGTGAAATAATTAAAAAGGGCAGGAAACGAGAAAAAACATATTATTTTTTGGTGTTTCCCACTTGCAAAAAAAAGAGAAGTTCATTAATATTATAAGTGTGTTAGCACTCAGTTAAGACGAGTGCTAATAAGAACGGAGAAAATTATTATCAAGGAGGTTGTTTTCCGTGTTAAAGCCATTAGGTGATCGCGTTGTCATTGAAGTGATTGAAACAGAAGAAAAAACTGCAAGCGGCATCGTATTGCCAGACACTGCGAAAGAAAAACCACAAGAAGGCAGAGTAGTTGCTGTTGGTAAAGGTCGCGTGCTTGACAGCGGTGAACGTGTAGCTCCAGAAGTAGAAGTTGGCGATCGTATTATCTTCTCGAAATATGCTGGTACAGAAGTAAAATATGATGGCAAAGAATACTTAATTTTACGTGAAAGCGATATTTTAGCTGTTATTGGTTAATATAGCGTTGATAACATAGATATGCAAAAATAATACTTAACAAAATACTTAACCAAAATACTTAACGATTCTATTTCATAAGGAGGTAACGGGGTATGGCAAAAGAAATTAAATTCAGCGAAGAAGCTCGTCGTGCGATGTTACGTGGTGTGGACAAATTAGCTGATGCGGTAAAAGTAACGTTAGGTCCAAAAGGCCGTAACGTTGTATTAGAGAAAAAATTCGGTTCTCCATTAATTACGAATGACGGTGTAACGATCGCGAAAGAAATCGAATTAGAAGATCCATTTGAAAACATGGGTGCGAAGCTTGTTGCTGAAGTTGCAAGCAAAACAAACGATGTTGCTGGGGACGGTACAACAACGGCAACAGTTTTAGCGCAAGCAATGATCCGCGAAGGATTGAAAAACGTTACAGCTGGCGCTAACCCAATGGGCATCCGTAAAGGTATTGAAAAAGCGGTCGCTGTGGCAGTAGAAGAATTAAAAGCAATCTCCAAACCAATCAAAGGAAAAGAATCGATTGCTCAAGTTGCGGCTATCTCTGCAGCTGACGAAGAAGTTGGCCAATTAATCGCAGAAGCAATGGAACGCGTTGGTAACGACGGTGTTATCACATTAGAAGAATCAAAAGGCTTCACAACAGAATTAGATGTTGTGGAAGGTATGCAATTTGACCGCGGTTATGCGTCTCCATACATGATTACAGATACTGAAAAAATGGAAGCAGTGCTTGAAAATCCATATATCTTAATCACAGACAAGAAAATCTCTAACATCCAAGACATCTTGCCTATCTTAGAACAAGTAGTTCAACAAGGCAAACCATTATTAATCATCGCAGAAGATGTCGAAGGCGAAGCACTTGCGACATTAGTAGTGAACAAACTTCGCGGTACATTCACTGCCGTAGCAGTTAAAGCTCCTGGCTTCGGTGATCGTCGTAAAGCAATGCTTGAAGACATTGCAATCTTAACTGGCGGTGAAGTCATCTCCGAAGAGCTAGGACGTGAATTAAAATCTGCAACAATCGCATCACTTGGCCGCGCTTCAAAAGTTGTTGTAACAAAAGAAAATACAACAATCGTAGAAGGCGCTGGCGATTCTGAACGCATTAAAGCCCGCATCAACCAAATCCGTGCGCAATTAGAAGAAACTACTTCGGAATTCGACCGCGAAAAATTGCAAGAACGTCTAGCAAAATTAGCTGGCGGCGTAGCGGTAATCAAAGTTGGTGCGGCTACAGAAACAGAATTGAAAGAACGCAAATTGCGCATTGAAGACGCGCTTAACTCTACTCGTGCCGCTGTCGAAGAAGGTATCGTAGCCGGCGGTGGTACAGCATTAATGAACGTATACAACAAAGTTGCTGCGATTGAAGCAGAAGGCGATGAAGCAACTGGTGTGAAAATCGTTCTTCGCGCAATTGAAGAGCCAGTTCGCCAAATCGCGCAAAACGCTGGTTTGGAAGGCTCTGTCATTGTTGAACGCTTAAAAACAGAAAAACCTGGTATCGGCTTCAACGCTGCTACTGGTGAATGGGTAGACATGATTGAAGCTGGTATCGTTGACCCAACAAAAGTAACTCGTTCCGCACTTCAAAACGCAGCTTCTGTTGCCGCTATGTTCTTAACAACTGAAGCAGTTGTCGCTGACAAACCAGAAGAAAACAAAGGCGGCAACAACGGAATGCCTGACATGGGCGGAATGATGTAATAACTAGCCGCAGATAAACACAAGGACTGCCTCCGATAAAAAGGAGGTAGTCCTTTTTTGTTGCTGGAATTTGTATATCAATATCTTATACCAAATTTTGATTTATTAATTAGTTTAAAAATATTTGATATTATATTAAAATAAAATACATTGATTTGCCCCCGTGGAATTGATCTATCAAGCAGCCTTTTGTCTCCCTATGGTTACTACATACTTATGAAAGGGGTAAAATGGATGAATACTATGCACCGAAAGATGGGAACTTTCGCGCTTATGATGACGGGGCTCGGCTCCATCATAGGATCTGGCTGGTTATTTGGCGCCTGGAAGGCCGCCGAAATCGCCGGTCCAGCGGCTATTTTTTCTTGGGTTATTGGTATGGTTGTTATCCTATGCATCGCTCTTTCTTATAGTGAACTAGGTGCCATGTTTCCCGAAGCCGGGGGAATGGTAAAGTATACACAGTATTCTCATGGATCTTTTGTGGGATTTCTTGCTGCCTGGGCGAACTGGATTGCTATTGTTTCCGTTATTCCGGTGGAGGCAATCGCTTCTGTGCAATATATGAGCTCGTGGCCATGGGATTGGGCAAAATGGACACATAGTTTAGTAGAAAACGGAACGCTTACGCCAAAAGGTCTTGCTATTGCTTCTGTGTTAATGCTTATTTATTTTTTCCTCAATTACTGGACTGTAAGTTTGTTTGCAAAAGCAAACTCACTGATAACCGTATTTAAAATTATCATCCCGGGATTAACCATTGGTGCGCTCTTGTTTGTTGGCTTTCACGGAGAAAACTTTACCTATGGTCATAGTGTGGCGCCTTATGGATGGTCAAGTGTGTTGACGGCGGTGGCTACGTCCGGTATTGTGTTTGCGTTTAATGGATTTCAAAGTCCAGTTAATATGGCGGGGGAAGCTAAAAAACCGGGCCGCTCCATTCCTATTGCGGTAGTGGGTTCTGTTCTCATTGCGACGGTTATATACGTCCTGTTGCAGGCTGCCTTTATCGGTTCTGTCGATCCTTCCATGCTTGCGCGCGGTTGGCATAACTTAAACTTTAACTCTCCGTTTGCTGATTTAGCAATTGCTTTAAATATAAATTGGCTAGTAATCTTATTATACCTTGATGCTTTTGTTTCTCCTTCCGGCACAGGAACAACTTATACTGCTACAACAGCGCGTATGATTTACGGTATGCAAAAGAATGGATATTTGCCGAATGTTTTAGGCAAGCTGCATCCTATTTACGGAGTTCCACGTCCAGCTATGTTTTTTAATTTGGCCGTATCTTTTTTATTTTTGTTCTTATTTAGAGGCTGGGGAGTATTGGCAGAGGTTATTTCTGTTGCTACCTTAATTTCTTATATTACTGGTCCTGTTACCGTCATGACATTAAGACGAACAGGAAAGCATCTGTACCGTCCTCTTCGTCTCAAAGGGCTGCGTATTATTGCGCCATGTGGATTTATTTTTGCTTCTTTAACACTATATTGGGCGCGTTGGCCGCTTACAGGACAAGTATTGTTCATTATGATCATCGGGCTTCCTATTTATTTTTACTATCAAGCAAAAATGAAATGGAAGGGTTTTCACCAAGATTTCCGGGCAGGTATTTGGATGGTGGTCTACTTGTTATCCATGATGTGTATCTCCTATTTGGGCAGTGAAAAGTTCGGGGGTATAAACGTCATCCCATATGGTTGGGATATGATCATTATTGCATGCTTATCTCTCGGTTTTTATGTTTGGGCCGTAAAAAGCGGGTTTGAAACAGAATACCTAGAAGAAGCTAATAAAGTAAATAAAGAGATGAGAGACAGAGACATGGTAATGATGGCTGATTCCAAACAGAAAGCAGCTTTGTAAAAAAGCCCTTAATCCATAGTTGTGACGAATCATAGTACCAATGCTTCGGATATTTCAGGATATGGAAAGAAAAGCCGGTGTTCAGCCGGCTTTTTCCTATAGAAAAGGAAATTTTTCAATTGAACGTATTTAAGCGGGTTATTCTGTATAATGCGATGCAGTCGCTGCAACTGTTAGGCGACGCCATTCATACTTTTGATATTCACTGCTCGAAAGGCCTTGAAGCGAATGAAGACAAAATGAAGGAATATGTCGACCGCTCACTCATGCTGGTGACCGCCTTAAGCCAGCACATTGGTTATGATCGAGCGGCTGAACAGCGAAACTGGCGTTTAACGAGGGATTGGCGCTAAAAGAAGCGGCGCTGAAAATGGGATATGTCATCGCCGCGCAATACGATCAGTGGGTGAAAATGGAGAACATGGTGGACGATAGAAAAAAACATCCTGGTAGCTCCAGGATGTTTTTTATTCAGGCAAAAAGGTTGCGCAGTTCGTTCACCGCCAATACGGCAAACAAGACGAGGCAAAGAATCAACAATAAGTTGGACAGCCAATGGTTGCGTCTTCCTTCCGGTAGCTCTTTTTTCGAATTTAAAAGCCACAGTAGCGTAATCGCCAAAAACGGCATAAATAATGCTCCTAACGCACCGTAGACGATAATTAATCCAACCGGTTTGCCGATAAAATGCAAAAGCATCGGTGGAAATGTGAGCCAAAAGACGTAAAAGCGGAATGCTTTTGTTTGATTGAGTTTTTCTTTATCAATGTTCAATTTTCGTACATTACGGATAAAATCGGCGAACAAATATGATACTCCGTTCCATACGCCGATTACCGACGTAAAGGAGGCAGACCAAAATCCAAGCAAAAACAGCCAGCGCGCTGCCGGATGCAGCTCATTGCCCATAATGGAGGCGAAGGAGACAAGCCCTTGCTCGCCGCTGATGCTTGTGTCTGTTCCGTATAACAAGGCGGCACCAAGCACAAGTAGCGACAACGTAAAGATAGCTGTTACAATGTAAGCGATAGCGGAATCATAGCGCATCGGCGAAATGTAGGAGGGTCCTTTCCAGCCGTTTTCTTGAATCCAATAGCCGTATGATGCCATTGTAATCGAGCCGCCGACGCCGCCGATTAATCCGAGCGCGTAAAGGAGGGATCCTTTCGGCAGGTCAGGAACGGCCGTATGCCATAGTCCGTTCAGCTGCGGAAGAACGAGAATGGCCGAGCCGACTACAGTAATAAACATGAGACCGACTAGTACGTTCATGACACGCTCAAATAGTTGAAAACGGCCCGACCAAGTGATCGCAAACCCAGCGATTCCATGGATAATTGCCCAAGCCCAGAGAGGAATGGCCGGAACCATCGCTGACATCGCCAAGGCGCACGAAGATGTACCGGCGGCGCCGTATACAAAGCCCCAAATAAGCGCATAGACGCCAAAATAGCCGGAGGCCCATTTCCCCATCGACTGCCAGCCTTCAAAAATGGTTTTGCCGCTCAGCAAATGCCAGCGTCCTACCCCTTCATTTAACACAAATTTAAAGATAGCTCCAACGATGATTGCCCATGCGAACACAAGAGCGTAATTCGTGCCAGCGACAAGCGCGGCGACGAGGTCCCCTGCCCCGACACCGGTAGCCGCGACAATGAGACCGGGACCAATAATGGTCCATTTTTTCTTGTTGGTTTGGCTATTTGATGTTTTCATCTCCATCCTCCTTAATAATAAAAATTATTTCAAAAATTATGTATATTAGTTATTATAATATTAAATAAATATTGAGGAAATGAAATGTCCACAGCCAAAAGTTTTATCATCATAACAATATGACTGCCATCCTAAAAGTAAAGGAGCTTCATTCATGACGGTAAAAGAAATGTTACAACCTTCTATAGAACAAGTTGTAGAAAATATTGAGAAAGTGATTGTGGGGAAAAGAAACGTAGCGATATTAAGCCTTGTTGCACTGCTGGCCAAAGGGCATGTGCTTTTGGAAGACGTTCCCGGCGTCGGCAAAACGATGCTGGTGCGTGCGCTGGCCAAATCGATCAACGCGCAGTTTAAGCGGATTCAATTCACCCCTGACTTGCTTCCGAGCGATGTGACAGGCGTGTCTATTTATAACCCGAGAGAGAGGCAATTTGAATACAAGCCTGGGCCAATTATGGGGAACATCGTGCTGGCCGATGAAATCAACCGTACGTCGCCGAAAACGCAATCGGCGCTTTTGGAAGCGATGGAAGAGGGAAGTGTTACCGTGGATGGGGCGACAAGACCGTTGCCGCGTCCGTTTTTCGTCATGGCAACGCAAAACCCGATTGAATATGAAGGAACATATCCGCTCCCGGAAGCCCAGTTAGACCGCTTTTTATTGAAGCTAAACATGGGATATCCATCCCCTGAGGAAGAGGTGGGAATATTAAGCCGAGTGGAAAAATTGCCGCCTATTGAGGGAATTCGCCCTGTAATGGCTTTGGATGAGCTGCTGGAGCTGCAGCGGCAGGTGACGAAAGTATACGTTAGCGATCCTATTAAGCGTTACATCGTTGACATCGTGCAACGAAGCCGTTCGAACGCGTCCGTTTACCTAGGAGTAAGTCCGCGGGGGTCTGTTGCGCTGATGAAAGCGGCACAAGCGTATGCGTTTATGCATGGACGGGAATTCGTTGTCCCTGATGATGTGCAGTTTTTAGCGCCATATGTATTGTCTCATCGCATGATCATTAAATCAGAAGCAAAGTTTGACGGGCTCACAGCGGAAGAGATTGTCGCCCAAATTATCGCTAGAACTCCTGTTCCAATTCAAAGGTAGTGAAACGGATGAGAAAACGAACGCGCTTTATTCGGCAAGTTTTTGGTTTATTTAGTTTATTTGTGATCCTTTTTTCGTATGCGATGTTTCAGGGAGGCTTTGTCAGTTGGTTTTTGTTTTATAGTTTTCTTCCATTTGGTCTTTATTCACTAGCAATTGCCGTCTATCCGTTTCATCGCGTCATTGTGAGGCGAGTGATTCATCAGCGGCAGTTTCATGCCGGCGATTCGCTTACGGCAACGGTCGAAGTGCGTTTTCCGATTTGGTTTCCATTTGTGGCGTTGACGATGGAGGAAGCCGCTGTTCCTTTACTTAAGATGGAACAGACAAAAGCAACGATTCCATTTATTTGGAAACGAACGTTTTCTTACACGTATGAATTGCGCGAGCTGCCGCGAGGGGAACATGTATTTTCCGCGCTTCGCCTTACCGCTACGGACTTTTTCGGACTAATAGAAAAGAATTCGCTCCATTTCGCAGAAGAAACGATTTTAGTATATCCTCGCTATATCGATATCATGTACCGAAAAGTGGGACAACAGTTTGACCAAGGAATGGCCGCTTCCTTGCTACAGATTCATCGAGATATGACGATGGCTGTCGGGGTTCGTGAATACGCGCCAGGCGACCGCTTTTCATGGGTTCATTGGAAAGCATCTGCCCGCAAGCAACGGTTGATGACAAAAGAGTTTGAAGAACGGCAGCGGGATGATTTGATCGTTGTACTTGATCGTACACCAACATCATTGTTTGAAGAGATCGTGACATTTGTTGCTTCTTTTTTGCGGGCCGCTATTAAACAAGGGGTGCAGACAGGGCTTGTATCCGTTGGCAGCGACCGCACCATCTTTCCTGCTCGAAATGGTCAGGAGCATCTACAGCGCTTGTTTTATCATCTGGCAAAAGTAGCTTGTGATAGTCATGAGCCATTTGCGCGCGTTATTTCCAATGAAAGAGCAAACTGGAGAGCGGCCGTTGCTTTTTGCTATGTTACTTCTTATTTACAGAAAGAGCTGGTTTTCACGTTAGGCGAAATGTCTGCACGCCGCCATGAGGGAACCGTGTTTCTTATCAAGGATGATTTGACGAAAGAGGAGCGGAATTGGATGGAAGCGCTGCGCCATAAAGGAATCCATGTTGTGGTCGTATCGCCGCGAAATATAATGACGACCTTGCATAAAGGCAGGGATGAATGATGAATTCAATTAAAAATCTCGGGAAGAATCTGCTTATATATGGGTTGGCTTGCTGGCTGCTGATCGAATGGCTTCTTCCGCTAGAAACGGTGTCTGATACCGGGAATGTGCAAGTCTTTATTTGGTTTGTGTCTGTCTGTTTTCTTTTTTATTTGTTGCGGATTCCAGTGTGGCTTTCTGCTTTTATAAAGATTGCATATATGGTCTGTGTGTTAAACACATTGTTTTACCATGTTTCTTATCTGCAGGTGCTGAAGCTGCTTGTTCGGGAAATTGTTGATCACGTCCCTATTTTATTTTCGATGCATTGGGCGGAACTGACCAACTCGTTTCGCAGCTTTCTTTTTTTTCTTTTGCTATGGATGATGGCGTATTTACTGCATTATTGGCTATTTACGCAAAAACGGCTGTTTTTCTTTTATGTCCTGACTGTTACGTACATTACGGTACTAGATACGTTTACCATGTTTCATGGAAACGGTGCGATTATTCGTTTAGTCGTCTTTGGTTTTTTCTTCTTAAGCTTCCTCCATATGGAACGGTGGCGTGGAAAGGCGTCGATTGCAGGCGGAATCAGAAAATGGACGGTTTTCTGCTTATGCCTAATTGGACTAGCTTTCATCTGCGGATATTTTAGTCCCAAACTGCCGCCTAAATGGCCGGATCCGGTAGCGTTTGTGAAAAGCTATGCAGCCCCGCAAGAAGAAAAAAGGAATGATCCTGCTTTAGCGAAGGTGAAAAAAATCGGCTATGGGCAAAATGATTCGCGACTTGGCGGTCCGTTTATTGCCGATGATACGGTAGTTTTTATTGCCGAAGACAAAAAGCGGCATTATTGGCGTGTCGAAACGAAAGATATTTATACAGGAAAAGGATGGGAAATCCCGGATAGTGTGCAAGTAAAAACATTTGAGGAAAACACGGATATCGGTTATTCTTGGTGGAATCCATCGGTGAAAAAACAAACGATGACAGCTAGCATCCATATAAAGGAGCCTTATTTCCATATTGTTTATCCTCTTGGGCTAAAGACAATAGATACGCCTGAAGATATTGTGCTTCGTTTGGACACGGCAACGGAAAAAATGTATGCAACTGATCGTTCGGCTTATGCGATTATGTTAAGGACATATAATATTACTTATGAATATCCGACGTTTTCCATTGATAAATTAAACGCCGCGCCGCCAGTGCAAGATGAGGGGTTAAAAAAGCGATATACGCAGCTTCCTGAAAGCTTGCCGAAACGAGTACGAGATTTGGCGAAGCAAATCGTAAAAGGAAAGCAAACACAGTATGAACAAGTAAAAGCAATTGAGCAATATTTTCACATGAACGGATATGTGTATGAAACGAGTGATGTTGCTATTCCAGGGGAAAAAGATGACTACGTCGATCAGTTTTTATTTGAAACAAAAAAAGGATATTGTGATAATTTTTCCACTTCGATGGTTGTGCTCCTACGTTCTCTTGGTATTCCAGCACGTTGGGTGAAGGGATATACGTCGGGGCAACTAATAGAAGGAGCAACTTTGGGAGAGGAAGAAGGAAAAAATGTATATCAAGTGACGAACAAGGATGCGCATTCATGGGTGGAAGTGTATTTTTCCGGAATCGGCTGGGTTCCGTTTGAGCCAACGCAAGGGTTTGCGAACCCATATGAGTTTACCGATTTGCAATCTACGCCGGAAACAGTGTCGGTTCCTCGACAGCGTAGGCTCGAGCAAAACCGTGTTCCTATAAAAGATGTGATGGAGCAAGATCGTTCTTCTTCATCAAGTGTGAAAGAAACATTCGCCAGCTTTTTGGACATTTTGTCGTGGAAGCGCATCACGATTGTAGTGTTCATATTGCTTGTTTGTGTATTGGTGTTGTACAAAACGAGACGGAAATGGTGGCCGTATGTTACATTGTTTCTATTCAAATATAAGCGGGGGAATGACCGATTTACGAAAGCGTATCTTTCTTTACTCCGTCACTTGGATGATTATGGATTAAAACGGAAACAAGATCAAACGCTAAGACAATACGCCGCATATGTCGACGATTGGTTTCAAACAAAGGAAATGACGAAGTTGACATTGTTATATGAAAAGGTGATTTATCAACAAGAAACCGTTCGGGTTGAATGGGCGGAAGTGAAAGAATTATGGGAAAATTTAATTAAAAAAACGGCATCTTGACCGCTGATAGATAGAGTTGATAGAATGGATTAAAATTTAATGAAATCATCATATGTACCTTCATATATCCTCGGTAATATGGTCCGAGAGTCTCTACCGGGTCGCCGTAAACGACCCGACTATGAAGGCGGAATTAACTAGAATTTTGCCTTTATAGTTGTCGGGGGCGATTCTAGTTTTTTATTTTGCGATGAGGTGATGACATGGAACAAAAACAGGAAATGATTATTGTTCTAGATTTTGGAAGCCAGTATAACCAATTAATTACTCGCCGCATTCGCGAGTTTGGGGTATACAGCGAATTGCATCCACATACGATTACAGCGGAAAAAATTCAAGAAATGAATGTAAAAGGAATCATTTTTTCTGGCGGTCCAAACAGCGTATATGATGATAATGCGTTTACGTGTGATCCGAAAATTTTTGAGCTTGGTTTGCCGATTTTAGGAATTTGTTATGGCATGCAGTTAATGACCCATCATTTGGGTGGAAAAGTAGAAAAAGCAACACATCGTGAGTACGGAAAAGCAATGATTCAAGTAAAGAACGCTTCCGCCCTTTTTGAACGTCTCCCAGACGAGCAAGTGGTCTGGATGAGCCACGGCGATTTAGTCACTGCTCCGCCAGAGGGATTTACTGTAGATGCTGTTAGCGCTTCTTGTCCAATTGCGGCAATGAGCAATGAGGCGAAAAAGTTTTACGCGGTGCAATTCCATCCAGAAGTGCGCCATTCCGTTTACGGAAACGATATCTTAAGAAATTTCGTATTTGACGTGTGCCAATGTAAAGGCGATTGGACAATGGAAAGCTTTATCGATAGCGAAGTGCGCAAAATTCGCGAGCTTGTTGGAGATAAAAAAGTGCTTTGCGCGTTAAGCGGCGGTGTCGATTCTTCCGTGGCGGCTGTGCTTGTGCATCGCGCCATCGGCGATCAACTCACATGTATTTTTGTCGATCACGGACTCCTTCGCAAAGGGGAAGCGGAAAGCGTCATGAAAACATTCCGCGAAGGATTCCATATGAACGTTATTAAAGTGGATGCGAAAGAGCGCTTTTTATCAAAATTAAAAGGGGTAACCGACCCGGAACAAAAACGCAAAATCATCGGCAACGAATTTATTTATGTGTTTGATGATGAAGCGGCAAAATTAGAAGGAATAGAGTTTTTAGTACAAGGGACGCTTTATACGGATATTATCGAAAGCGGCACGGCGACAGCACAGACGATCAAGTCTCATCATAACGTCGGCGGATTGCCGGAAGATATGAAATTCAAACTCATCGAACCGCTTAATACGCTGTTTAAAGATGAAGTACGCGCGCTTGGAACGGAATTAGGCCTTCCAGATGAAATTGTTTGGCGGCAGCCGTTCCCAGGTCCAGGATTAGGCATTCGCGTGCTTGGCGAAGTGACAGAAGAAAAATTAGAAATCGTCCGTGAATCGGACGCGATTTTACGGGAAGAAATTAAAAAAGCGGGACTTGATCGGGAAATTTGGCAATATTTCACGGTGCTTCCGGACATTCGCAGCGTCGGTGTGATGGGTGATGCCCGCACATATGACTATACGGTCGGCATTCGCGCTGTTACATCGGTGGATGGCATGACAGCGGATTGGGCGCGCATTCCTTGGGAAGTGCTCGAGAAAATTTCTACGCGTATCGTCAATGAAGTGCCGCATGTCAATCGAGTCGTATACGATATTACAAGTAAGCCGCCGGCAACGATTGAATGGGAATGATTCCTGTAAAACGAACAAAAGACGGACATTTATCGTTAAATGTTCGTCTTTTTTATTGACATAAAGCGATCGTGCTGATACAATGTACCTAGATCGCGAATATTGTCAAAATACGTCGTATAATCCCGGGAATATGGCTCGGGAGTTTCTACCAAGCTACCGTAAATAGCTTGACTACGAGGTATAATGGGGTAGAGAGTGCATTTTTTTGTCCTCTCTATATTCATTATCCCTCTTTAGTCAACGCTTCTGGTAGCTTACTAGAAGCGTTTTTATTTTTATAGGGGGGACATTAAGTGAAAAAGTATTTCCAATTTGAAGAGCTCGGCACGAATTACCGTACGGAGATCATCGCTGGGATTACAACGTTTTTGTCGATGGCGTATATTTTGTTCGTTAACCCGTTTACCCTGTCATTAGGAGCGGTAAAAGATTTTCCTAATGAGCTGCGGATTGACCAAGGTGCGGTATTTGTTGCGACCGCGCTTGCTGCGGCGTATGGATGTATTTTAATGGGTATTTTAGCACGTTACCCGATTGCGCTAGCGCCAGGGATGGGGCTAAATGCGTTCTTTGCATTCACAGTTGTTTTGCATATGCACATCCCATGGCAGACGGCATTAGCGGGAGTGTTCGTATCAGGGGTTATTTTTACGATTTTATCTTTAACAGGCATCCGCGAAAAAATTATTGATGCGATTCCGGTAGAGTTGAAGTACGCCGTTGGATCGGGAATCGGGCTATTTATCACATTTATCGGCTTGCAAAATGCAAAAATCATTGTCGATAATCCGGCAACGTTAGTAGGTTTAAGCGATTTAAAAGACGGAAATACGCTATTAGCTATTTTTGGTTTGTTTGTGACGATAATATTAATGGTAAGAAAAGTAAATGGCAGCGTATTTTACGGTATGGTCATTACAGCGATTGTCGGAATGATTTTTGGTTTAATCAAAGTACCAGATAAAATCGTCGGAGCTGTTCCGGATATTTCTCCGACATTTGGCGTTGCGCTTCAGCATTTACCGGACATTTTCTCGTTAAAAATGCTTGGAGTAGTGTTAACTTTCTTCATCGTCGACTTTTTTGACGCAACAGGGACGCTATTAGCAGTAGCGAATCAAGCAGGGCTGTTAAAGGATAATAAACTGCCTCGCGCGGGGAAAGCATTGCTTGTTGATGCAACGGCGGTCATGGTTGGCGCCGTGCTTGGAACATCGACGACGACTTCTTATGTCGAATCATCGGCAGGGGTCGCAGCTGGCGGACGTTCCGGTTTTTCTGCGGTAGTAACAGGAATTTTGTTTTTGCTGTCGCTATTTTTCTCGCCGTTATTAAGTGTTGTTACCGCGCCTGTCACCGCCCCAGCGCTGATTATTGTTGGCGTGTTAATGGTATCTTCCATTGGAGAAATCGATTGGAAAAAACTCGAAGTAGCGATTCCGGCATTTTTCACGTTAATTACGATGCCGCTTTCGTATAGCATTGCGACAGGGATTGCGGTTGGATTCATCTTTTATCCGATTACGATGATTTTAAGAGGACGCGGTAAAGAAGTTCATCCGATTTTATATGTGTTGTTTGTCATCTTTATCTTATACTTTCTCTTTTTAAGAGAATAGAAAAAGTCCGCCAAAACGGCGGGCTTTTTTATTTGGATTTGGTATAATAGTAGGAAAATTTATAAAACTGGGAGAGGAACGCTATGTTTATCCACCGCCTGGATGAAGAATCGTGGCTGAAGTTGCTTACAGTGGAAGATGCAGAACGGTTATTTGCATTAGTTGATTCATGCCGTCCGCATTTGCGGAAGTGGCTTCCGTGGGTGGATTCAACAAAAATAGTAGAGGATTCGAAAGCGTTTATCGCAGGGGGATTGCAGAAATTTGCCGCTGGAAACGGCTTTGAAGCAGGGATTTGGCATAAAGGACAATTAGCGGGAGTCATTGGACTTCATTATATTGATCGCGCTAATAAAAAAACAAGCATTGGCTACTGGCTGGGGGAGCAGTTTCAAGGGCTTGGATTAATGACGAAAGCGTGCAAAGCGTGTATCGACTATGCTTTTGGTGAATTGAAATTGCATCGGTTGGAAATCCGTTGCGCAGTGGAAAATAAAAAAAGCAGGGCAATTCCTGAGCGATTAGGGTTTACAAACGAAGGGACGATCCGGGAAGCAGAGTGGCTTTACGACCATTTCGTTGACCACGTTGTTTATGGAATGTTGGAGAGAGAATGGAAACGTTAAAGCGAACTAGAGGGTGCCATACGAATGATCTTTTGTGGCATCTTTCTTTTTGTTTATACTAGAGATTTGACGGCTAAATATATTGCAAACACAAAGAAAAAGTTATTTACCTAATAGTGTTAGGTTGAGGTTATAAACGAAGGTATTGCCGCTAATATTGTACTTGGCGGCTATATAAGGATAAAACGCATGTGCTGTTTGTTTGGCTGTATGTGTGATCGTGGTGAATATAGAATATAGAGTACAGAAAGTGTTGTTTGGTTGGATAAAAATACCTATGGTAAATGGTTGACATTTAATAAGCGATGATGTTATATTAGTAAAGCCGCTTTGATGCGGACGAAAAAAATTAAAAAAACATATTGACATGTTAAATTGAAAGTGATATATTATAAGAGTCGCTTTTAAAGAACAAAACAAATGTTCCTTGAAAACTGAACAAAACGAAGCGTCCAAATAGAAAAGCGAAGGCAAGCGGATAACGCCGAAAGGAAAATGTTCTTCCGACGAGACATGCTTGCATGTCGACGGAGGAAGGTTATTTTCCGCAAGGCGTTGCGAGCCGGAGCTGGACAATAAGAAATGCTGAAGCGCCGCGATCAGCTCTCGAAGCCAAATGTTCTTCACCCGTTGAAGTGCTTGCACTTCGAGGGGGAAGGTTATTTGGCACAAGAGAGCTAGGCGCTGAAGCTGGACAATAAGAAAAGCGAAGGCGGCTTGACACCTTCGGTGTCAGTGCCGAAAATTAAATAAGCCAATCAACTTTCTTTTTGGAGAGTTTGATCCTGGCTCAGGACGAACGCTGGCGGCGTGCCTAATACATGCAAGTCGAGCGGACCGAACGGAAGCTTGCTTCTGTTCGGTTAGCGGCGGACGGGTGAGTAACACGTGGGTAACCTGCCCGTAAGACCGGGATAACTCCGGGAAACCGGGGCTAATACCGGATAACACCGAAGACCGCATGGTCTTCGGTTGAAAGGTGGCTTTTGCTACCACTTACGGATGGGCCCGCGGCGCATTAGCTAGTTGGTGAGGTAACGGCTCACCAAGGCGACGATGCGTAGCCGGCCTGAGAGGGTGACCGGCCACACTGGGACTGAGACACGGCCCAGACTCCTACGGGAGGCAGCAGTAGGGAATCTTCCGCAATGGACGAAAGTCTGACGGAGCGACGCCGCGTGAGCGAAGAAGGTCTTCGGATCGTAAAGCTCTGTTGTTAGGGAAGAAGAAGTACCGTTCGAATAGGGCGGTACGGTGACGGTACCTAACGAGAAAGCCCCGGCTAACTACGTGCCAGCAGCCGCGGTAATACGTAGGGGGCGAGCGTTGTCCGGAATTATTGGGCGTAAAGCGCGCGCAGGCGGTCCCTTAAGTCTGATGTGAAAGCCCACGGCTCAACCGTGGAGGGTCATTGGAAACTGGGGGACTTGAGTGCAGAAGAGGAGAGCGGAATTCCACGTGTAGCGGTGAAATGCGTAGAGATGTGGAGGAACACCAGTGGCGAAGGCGGCTCTCTGGTCTGTAACTGACGCTGAGGCGCGAAAGCGTGGGGAGCAAACAGGATTAGATACCCTGGTAGTCCACGCCGTAAACGATGAGTGCTAAGTGTTAGAGGGGTTAAACCCTTTAGTGCTGTAGCTAACGCGTTAAGCACTCCGCCTGGGGAGTACGGCCGCAAGGCTGAAACTCAAAGGAATTGACGGGGGCCCGCACAAGCGGTGGAGCATGTGGTTTAATTCGAAGCAACGCGAAGAACCTTACCAGGTCTTGACATCCCCTGACAACCCTGGAGACAGGGCGTTCCCCCTTCGGGGGGACAGGGTGACAGGTGGTGCATGGTTGTCGTCAGCTCGTGTCGTGAGATGTTGGGTTAAGTCCCGCAACGAGCGCAACCCTCGCCCCTAGTTGCCAGCATTCAGTTGGGCACTCTAGGGGGACTGCCGGTGACAAACCGGAGGAAGGTGGGGATGACGTCAAATCATCATGCCCCTTATGACCTGGGCTACACACGTGCTACAATGGGCGGTACAAAGGGCTGCGAACCCGCGAGGGGGAGCGAATCCCAAAAAGCCGCTCTCAGTTCGGATTGCAGGCTGCAACTCGCCTGCATGAAGCCGGAATCGCTAGTAATCGCGGATCAGCATGCCGCGGTGAATACGTTCCCGGGCCTTGTACACACCGCCCGTCACACCACGAGAGCTTGCAACACCCGAAGTCGGTGAGGTAACCCTTTAAGGGAGCCAGCCGCCGAAGGTGGGGCAAGTGATTGGGGTGAAGTCGTAACAAGGTAGCCGTACCGGAAGGTGCGGCTGGATCACCTCCTTTCTAAGGATGATATCGTACTGATAGAAAGTGGGCGCTTCGAGTTTGTTCAGTTTTGAGAGAACATGCTATATGTTCTTTCAAATAAATGTTGTTCCTTGAAAACTAGATAACCGAAAAGAAAAGCGGAGGCGCCGCGGTTAGCTCTCGAAGCCAAATGTTCTTCACCCACAGAAGTGCTTGCACTTCGAGGGGGAAGGTTATTTGGCACAAGAGAGCTAGGCGCCGAAGCTAGACATAGGAAGAAGCCGAGAAGCGAAGGCGGCAAGCGTGAAGCTGTTTTCGCATGGTTAAGTTAGAAAGGGCGCACGGTGGATGCCTTGGCACTAGGAGCCGATGAAGGACGGGGCAAACGCCGAAACGCTTCGGGGAGCTGTAAGCAAGCGTTGATCCGGAGATGTCCGAATGGGGAAACCCACTGCCCGTAATGGGGCAGTATCCATACCTGAATCCATAGGGTATGGAGGGCACACCCGGGGAACTGAAACATCTAAGTACCCGGAGGAGAAGAAAGCAACCGCGATTCCCTGAGTAGCGGCGAGCGAAACGGGAACAGCCCAAACCAAGAGGCTTGCCTCTTGGGGTTGTAGGACCACTCATGATGGGAGTTACAAAGGAACGGGGTAGACGAAGCGGTCTGGAAAGGCCCGCCAGAGAAGGTGACAGCCCTGTAGTCGAAACTTCGTTCCCTCCCGAGTGGATCCTGAGTACGGCGGGACACGGGGAATCCCGTCGGAAGCAGGGAGGACCATCTCCCAAGGCTAAATACTCCCTAGTGACCGATAGTGAACCAGTACCGTGAGGGAAAGGTGAAAAGCACCCCGGAAGGGGAGTGAAAGAGAACCTGAAACCGTGTGCCTACAAGTAGTCAGAGCCCGTTTATGGGTGATGGCGTGCCTTTTGTAGAATGAACCGGCGAGTTACGATGACGTGCGAGGTTAAGTCGAAGAGACGGAGCCGCAGCGAAAGCGAGTCTGAATAGGGCGTTAAGTACGTCGTCGTAGACCCGAAACCAGGTGATCTACCCATGTCCAGGGTGAAGGTAGGGTAACACCTACTGGAGGCCCGAACCCACGCACGTTGAAAAGTGCGGGGATGAGGTGTGGGTAGGGGTGAAATGCCAATCGAACCTGGAGATAGCTGGTTCTCCCCGAAATAGCTTTAGGGCTAGCCTCAAGGGAAGAGTCTTGGAGGTAGAGCACTGATTGAGCTAGGGGCCCTCATCGGGTTACCGAACTCAGTCAAACTCCGAATGCCAATGACTTATCCTTGGGAGTCAGACTACGAGTGATAAGATCCGTGGTCGAGAGGGAAACAGCCCAGACCACCAGCTAAGGTCCCAAAGTGCACGTTAAGTGGAAAAGGATGTGGAGTTGCCCAGACAACCAGGATGTTGGCTTAGAAGCAGCCATCATTTAAAGAGTGCGTAATAGCTCACTGGTCGAGTGACTCTGCGCCGAAAATGTACCGGGGCTAAACGTGCCACCGAAGCTGTGGGATGACCGCCCGTCATCGGTAGGGGAGCGTTCTAAGCGCGCCGAAGCGAGACCGGAAGGACTCGTGGAGCGCTTAGAAGTGAGAATGCCGGTGTGAGTAGCGAAAACAGAGGTGAGAATCCTCTGCACCGAAAGCCTAAGGTTTCCTGAGGAAGGTTCGTCCGCTCAGGGTTAGTCGGGACCTAAGCCGAGGCCGAAAGGCGTAGGTGATGGGCAACAGGTTGAGATTCCTGTACCACCTCCTCACCGTTTGAGCAATGGGGGGACGCAGGAAGGTAGGGCGAGCAGGCTGCTGGAATAGCCTGTCCAAGCGGTTAGGCTGCCAGATAGGCAAATCCGTCTGGCGCAAAGGCTGAGCCGTGATGGCGAAGGGACCATCGGTCCCGAAGTCCCCGATCCTACACTGCCAAGAAAAGCCTCTAGCGAGGTGAGAGGTGCCCGTACCGCAAACCGACACAGGTAGGCGAGGAGAGAATCCTAAGGTGCGCGGGAGAACTCTCGTTAAGGAACTCGGCAAAATGACCCCGTAACTTCGGGAGAAGGGGTGCTCTCTTGGGTGATGAGCCCGAGAGAGCCGCAGTGAAAAGGCCCAAGCGACTGTTTATCAAAAACACAGGTCTCTGCGAAGCCGAAAGGCGAAGTATAGGGGCTGACACCTGCCCGGTGCTGGAAGGTTAAGGGGAGCGCTTAAGCCGCAAGGCTGAAGGTGCGAACCGAAGCCCCAGTAAACGGCGGCCGTAACTATAACGGTCCTAAGGTAGCGAAATTCCTTGTCGGGTAAGTTCCGACCCGCACGAAAGGTGTAACGACTTGGGCACTGTCTCAACGAGAGACCCGGTGAAATCATACTACCTGTGAAGATGCAGGTTACCCGCGACAGGACGGAAAGACCCCGTGGAGCTTTACTGCAGCCTGATATGGAATTTTGGTATCGCTTGTACAGGATAGGTGGGAGCCTGAGAAGCCGGAGCGCCAGCTTCGGTGGAGGCGCCGGTGGGATACCACCCTGGCGGTATTGAAATTCTAACCCGCACCCCTTATCGGGGTGGGAGACAGTGTCAGGTGGGCAGTTTGACTGGGGCGGTCGCCTCCCAAAAGGTAACGGAGGCGCCCAAAGGTTCCCTCAGAATGGTTGGAAATCATTCGTAGAGTGCAAAGGCACAAGGGAGCTTGACTGCGAGACGGACAGGTCGAGCAGGGACGAAAGTCGGGCTTAGTGATCCGGTGGTTCCGTATGGAAGGGCCATCGCTCAACGGATAAAAGCTACCCCGGGGATAACAGGCTGATCTCCCCCAAGAGTCCACATCGACGGGGAGGTTTGGCACCTCGATGTCGGCTCATCGCATCCTGGGGCTGTAGTCGGTCCCAAGGGTTGGGCTGTTCGCCCATTAAAGCGGTACGCGAGCTGGGTTCAGAACGTCGTGAGACAGTTCGGTCCCTATCCGTCGCGGGCGCAGGAAATTTGAGAGGAGCTGTCCTTAGTACGAGAGGACCGGGATGGACGCACCGCTGGTGTACCAGTTGTCCCGCCAGGGGCACTGCTGGGTAGCTATGTGCGGAAGGGATAAGCGCTGAAAGCATCTAAGCGTGAAGCCCCCCTCAAGATGAGATTTCCCATCGCGTCAAGCGAGTAAGATCCCTCGAAGATGACGAGGTCGATAGGTCCGAGGTGGAAGCGTGGCGACACGTGGAGCTGACGGATACTAATCGATCGAGGACTTAACCAAGCGAAAAGCGGAGGTGCCGCGCTTAGCTCTCGAAGCCAAATGTTCTTCGCCCGTAGAGGTGCTTGCACCTCAAGGGAGAAGGTTATTTGGCGCAAGAGAGCTAGGCACCGGAGCTAGACAACGGAAAAGCGGAAGCCGCCTATGCAAAACGGCTTCTTCCAAACAGACGGTTATCTAGTTTTGAGGGAACGAAATCCCTCTTGACAAACGTGATGATTGGAATATAATAATATGTGGCCAATTGAAGTGCTTGCCTAGTGACAATAGCGGAGAGGAAACACCCGTTCCCATCCCGAACACGGAAGTTAAGCTCTCCAGCGCCGATGGTAGTTGGGGCCAGCGCCCCTGCAAGAGTAGGTCGTTGCTAGGCAGGCAAAAAATTAGAGAGCTGACAAGTTCTCTAATTTTTTTGCCCAGCTTATATAAAACCATTGAGTTTTTAATGACGCCATTTAAATCCTCTCCCCCAAAACTAGAAGCGTTATCATCGTTTCCTAGACCCCCTTTTTGATTTAGTATAGGAAACGGAAGCTGTGAAAAGAGGGTGTCCCAAAAATTTGTGGACACCCTCCCTTTTTTATATTTAGAAGGAGAAAGGAGTGATCACTTGCAGGGAAAGCGATGTACTGTAACCCATTTTTATCATACATATTTTCTTACCAATGATTGGTTTGTTTTTGAATGATCATGTTTTTATTGCGCTTTTACGGTAGTTGAAAACATGTCGAATGTAAAAAACTATTCTCCTTTTTTGATTTCGATTTTCTTTTTTGTCCCATCAGGGATTAGGCGATGAAGATGAATAAACAATAGACCATTGTGATATGTTGCCTCAATTCGATCTTCCTTTACTGCAAAGGGAAGCGGGATCGTTGTTTCCCATTCTCCTTGAAAAATTCCTTCTTCGATTAATTCGAACCCTTTGAATTGTAAATTAATATTTGCTTTAATTTCTAATGTTTTATAGTACACATAAAGTTCAACATCTTCCATTTTTTCTAATCCCGGTAAACTGACAACGATTAATAGCTCGTTGTCCTTTTTGTATATATTTATGCCAGATTGCTTTTTCGTTGTCGGTAAGAATGATTGGAAATTCCCCCAAAAATCTCCTTGAAAAAACTGTTCCCATTGTTTTGTCCATTCGGGAAACGGGTTAAACGGGTTTGACTTCACGGCAACTCCCTCCTCCGCTATTTCATCATATGTTTTCTACACCGTTTTGTGAGAATGAATAGAAAACACGAACATTAATAGTATAAATAAATTAAATGTTCGATTTTATATTGACATCTTCTGAAAAAGGTTGGTAAGATAATAGTAACTTCATAAAGTGAATCACCCTCATATAATTTTGGGAATATGGCCCAAAAGTCTCTACCCAATAACCGTAAATTATTGGACTATGAGGGAAAGGATCGTATTGGCTTTTTTCGTCACCTTATAGCCGAGGTATGCCCAGAACGATGCTTTCCCTTATCAATAGAGGGAACGTTCGTTCTGGTTTTTTATATAAAGAGAATCAAAGAGGTGAATGCCACATGCAGCCGCTTGTTGGTGTGATTATGGGAAGTCAATCGGATTGGGAGACAATGAAATATGCTTGCGATATATTAGAAGAATTGCAAATTCCGTTTGAAAAAAAAGTAGTTTCCGCCCATCGAACTCCAGATTACATGTTTGAGTATGCGGAGACGGCGGAAGAAAGAGGAATTAAAGTCATTATTGCTGGAGCAGGGGGAGCGGCGCATTTACCAGGAATGATTGCCGCTAAAACAACGCTGCCTGTGATTGGTGTGCCAGTGCAGTCAAAAGCGTTAAACGGATTAGACTCGCTTTTGTCCATTGTACAAATGCCGGGAGGTGTACCAGTAGCGACAGTCGCCATCGGCAAAGCGGGAGCTACGAACGCGGGACTTTTAGCAGCCTCGATGTTAGGCATTCATTACCCGCAGTACATGGAGGCGCTAAAAAAACGCAGGGAAACGATAAGAAAACAAGTAATGGAAAGCAGTGATCAACTTGTGTAATCGACAAATCATTCCTGGACAAACGATTGGAATTATTGGTGGTGGACAACTTGGGCGGATGATGGCAATCGCTTCGAAAGAAATGGGATTTCGCGTTGCCGTTCTTGATCCAACCCCAGATTCTCCATGTGGCCAAGTGGCGGATATCGAGATTACGGCAGAATATAACGATCTTGAAGCAATTCGAAAGCTTGCTGCGGTGAGTGATGTCATTACGTATGAATTTGAAAATATTGATGCGAATGCTTTAAATTGGCTCGTGGAACATGCGTATGTGCCGCAAGGAAGCAAGCTGCTTGCCATTACGCAAGACCGTGCGACGGAGAAAAAGGCGATTACAGATGCGGGACTTCCTGTTGCACCGTACGTCGAAGTGCAATCCAAAGAGGAGCTGGTTTCGGCCATTGAAACGGTCGGTCTTCCTTGTGTACTCAAAACACGCCGCGGCGGCTATGACGGCAAAGGACAATTCGTCATCCGCAACAAAGAAGATGCCAAGGAAGCGCTATCCTTATTAGCGGTTGGCCCTTGTGTATTAGAACGCTGGCTTTCGTTTGATAA
The DNA here is from genome assembly GCF_030268025.1 of Parageobacillus sp. G301. Lineage (NCBI taxonomy): Bacteria > Bacillati > Bacillota > Bacilli > Caryophanales > Anoxybacillaceae > Parageobacillus > Parageobacillus sp. G301. Next base: position 253,703 of record NZ_BSDB01000003.1, on the reverse strand, counting down.
AGAAATTTCCGTTATCGTAACAAGAAATGGATTTGGGGAGAGGGCCGTATTTCCGGTTGCGGAAAATATTCATGTCGATAATATTTTGCATGAAACGATTGTTCCAGCACGAATTTCCGGGCACATAGCGCAAAAAGCGGTTCGTTATGCGGAAACGCTCGCTGACTATTTTGGTCTCGTCGGAACGTTAGCGGTTGAAATGTTTTTAACAAAAGAAGGGGATATTTATATTAATGAGCTTGCCCCTAGACCGCACAACTCAGGTCATTATACAATTAATGCTTGTGTGACATCTCAATTTGAGCAGCATATCCGTGCCATCTGCAACTGGCCGTTAGGAAGCACGGAGCTGCTAAAACCAGCCGTGATGGTGAACATTTTAGGTGAGCATATGGAACCAATCCTTCAGAATATCGAAAAACTAAGTCACGCTCACCTTCATCTTTACGGCAAAAAAGAAGCAAAACCGAAAAGAAAAATGGGGCACGTGACGGTGCTCGCGGAACATGTCGATGTAGCACTTAAAATGATTGATTCATGGCAAATTTGGAATGATCGGAGGCTGGAACACGTATGATTGAACGTTACACAAGACCGGAAATGGGAGCGATTTGGACGGAAGAAAACCGTTTCAAAGCATGGCTTGAAGTTGAAATTTTAGCTTGTGAGGCATGGGCGGAGCTTGGGGTAATTCCAAAAGAAGACGTCGAGCTTATCCGTAAAAATGCATCGTTTGATATTCAGCGTATCAAAGAAATTGAGGAAGAAACGCGCCATGATGTGGTTGCTTTTACGCGCGCAGTTTCAGAAACGCTAGGCGAAGAGCGAAAATGGGTGCATTACGGTTTAACGTCTACCGATGTTGTTGACACAGCGTTATCGTATTTGTTAAAACAGGCGAACGAGATTTTGTTGAGAGATTTAGAAAACTTTATTCAAGTATTGAAAGAAAAAGCGCAGGAACATAAATATACGGTGATGATGGGGCGCACGCACGGCGTTCACGCCGAACCGACGACATTCGGTCTTAAAATGGCACTTTGGTATGCGGAGATGCAACGTAATTTAGAACGTTTTAAACAAGCGGCGGAAACGGTGCGCGTCGGGAAAATTTCCGGTGCGGTTGGAACGTATGCAAATATTGATCCGTTTGTTGAACAATACGTATGCGAAAAACTCGGGTTAAAACCAGCATTGATTTCCACACAAACGTTGCAGCGTGACCGCCATGCGTACTATATGGCGACATTAGCGCTCATTGCGACGTCGATTGAAAAATTCGCTGTTGAAATTCGTGGTTTGCAAAAAAGCGAAGTACGCGAAGTGGAAGAGTTTTTCGCCAAAGGTCAAAAAGGTTCGTCGGCGATGCCGCACAAACGCAATCCGATCGGTTCGGAAAATATGACAGGAATGTCGCGCGTTCTTCGCGGTTATATGTTAACGGCCTATGAAAACGTGCCTCTTTGGCATGAGCGTGATATTTCCCATTCTTCTGCTGAGCGCATCATTTTGCCGGATGCGACGATCGCGTTGAACTATATGCTAAATCGCTTTACGAACATCGTGAAAAACTTGAAAGTCTATCCGGAAAACATGAAGAAAAATATGGATCGCACATTAGGGCTTATTTATTCGCAACGCGTATTGCTCTCGTTAATTGATGCCGGCATGACGCGCGAAGAAGCGTACGACTTAGTGCAGCCAAAAGCGATGGAAGCTTGGGAAAAACAAGTGCCGTTCCGTTCGCTCATTGAAGCGGATGAGCGGATTACAAGCCGCTTAACGAAAGAACAAATCGATGACTGTTTTGATTATCGCTACCACTTAAAGCATGTGGATACGATTTTTGAACGGTTAGGATTGTCGTAATGATATATCGGCAAGGAATCCCTTGCCGATGTACAACTAAAAAAATTCCCAATATTCTGGATTAGGGGGCCTTTTTGATGGTCAAAAAGCTAGCATTGCTATATGAAGGAAAAGCGAAAAAAGTGTATATGACTGATGATGCGAATGTATTATGGGTCGAGTATAAAGATAGCGCCACTGCGTTTAACGGGGAAAAGAAAGCGACGATTGCGGGGAAAGGGCGTCTTAATAACGAAATTACAAGTTTATTATTTTCAAAGCTTTATGAAGCAGGAATTCCAAATCATTTTATTCAAAAATTATCTGCTACGGAGCAGCTTGTCAAGAAAGTGACGATTATTCCTCTAGAAGTGGTTGTCCGCAATGTTGTTGCTGGGAGTCTAGCAAAACGGCTTGGCATCCCAGAAGGAACCCGCTTGGAAAAGCCTCTCATTGAATTTTATTACAAAAACGATGACCTCGGTGATCCTCTCTTATTAGAAGATCACATCGCGATTTTAAAGCTGGCTACCTCAGAACAAATTGCTGTTTTGAAGGAACTAGCTTTAAAAGTGAATGACGTATTAACGAAACATTTCGCAGACCGCCGTGTGAGATTAATTGATTTTAAATTAGAGTTTGGAGTTGATTCAGAAGGAGCGATTTTGCTTGCCGATGAAATTTCCCCAGACACTTGCCGTTTGTGGGATATGGAAACGAACGAAAAGCTCGATAAAGACGTATTTCGCCGTGATTTAGGAAGCTTAACGGATGCCTATGAAACGATTTTACAACGATTAGGAGGAGAGTCAGCGTGTACAAAGTAAAAATATATGTTACGTTACGAGAAAGTGTGCTAGACCCGCAAGGAACGGCGGTGAAGGGAGCGCTCCATAGCTTGTCTTATAAGGAAGTGCAGGATGTACGAATCGGAAAATTTATGGAGCTTGTCATCGAAAAAAGCGAGCGCGATATTGATGTCCTTGTTCGTGAAATGTGTGAAAAGCTCCTAGCGAATACAGTGATTGAAGACTACCGCTATGAAATTGAGGAGGTAGTCGTACAGTGAAATTCGCGGTCATTGTGTTTCCTGGTTCCAACTGTGACGTTGATATGTATCATGCGATTGCCGATGAATTAGGAGAAGAAGTGGAATATGTATGGCATGATGCGGAAAACCTTGATCGATTTGACGCCATTTTGCTTCCGGGAGGATTTTCCTATGGAGATTATCTTCGCTCCGGAGCGATCGCCCGCTTTTCCAATGTCATGAAAGCAGTGAAAAAAGCGGCAGATGAAGGAAAGCCGGTGCTAGGCGTATGCAACGGGTTTCAAATTTTGCTAGAAGCAGGACTGCTTCCAGGAGCGATGCGCCGCAATAACAGTTTGAAATTTATTTGCCGTCCGGTTTCATTAAGAGTCGAAAATAACGAAACGATGTTTACGTCCGCTTACAAACAAGGGGAAGTGATTACGATTCCAATCGCCCACGGTGAAGGCAATTATTACTGTGATGAGCAAACACTGAAGCGGCTGATCGAAAATCGGCAAATCGTCTTTCGCTATCATGGGGAAAACCCAAATGGGAGCTTGGACGACATCGCTGGAATTGTCAATGAAAAAGGGAACGTACTTGGAATGATGCCGCATCCGGAGCGAGCTGTTGATTCGCTTCTTGGCAGCGCTGACGGATTAAAATTGTTTCAATCGATCGTGAAATATTGGAGGGAAACACATGTCGTTACTGCTTGAGCCAACCCCAACAATGATTAAAGAAGAAAAACTGTATCGGGAAATGGGATTAACGGATGAAGAGTTCGCGATGATCGAGAAAATTCTTGGACGTCTGCCAAACTATACAGAAACGGGAATTTTCTCGGTCATGTGGTCAGAACATTGCAGCTATAAAAATTCTAAACCTGTACTAAAAAAGTTTCCGACGGAAGGAAAACATGTGCTTCAAGGTCCAGGGGAAGGAGCGGGCATCGTTGACATCGGAGATGGGCTGGCGGTGGCGTTTAAAATCGAAAGCCATAATCATCCGTCCGCCATTGAACCGTATCAAGGAGCGGCGACTGGTGTCGGCGGGATCATCCGTGATGTATTTTCGATGGGAGCGCGCCCTATCGCTTTGTTAAACTCGCTTCGGTTCGGGGAATTGACTTCTCCGCGCGTAAAATATTTATTTGAGCATGTCGTTGCGGGAATCGCTGGGTATGGCAATTGCGTCGGCATTCCAACCGTTGGCGGCGAAGTGCAATTTGATGCGGCTTATGAAGGAAATCCGCTCGTTAACGCTATGTGTGTCGGCATCATCCGTCATGAAGACATCCAGCGTGGAATCGCATCGGGTGTAGGGAATACGGTCATGTACGTCGGAGCAAAAACAGGACGCGACGGCATTCATGGAGCGACGTTCGCTTCCGAGGAATTGACCGAGCAATCAGAAGCGAAACGACCGGCTGTTCAAGTCGGCGATCCGTTTATGGAAAAATTATTGCTTGAAGCGTGCTTGGAAGTAGTGAAATCCGATGCGCTTGTTGGCATTCAAGATATGGGAGCGGCGGGCTTGACGAGTTCTTCGGCGGAAATGGCGAGCAAAGGCGGTTTTGGCATCGAGATGAACTTAGATCTTGTTCCACAGCGCGAGGCAGGCATGACTCCGTATGAAATGATGCTGTCCGAATCGCAAGAACGGATGCTGCTTGTCGTCAAACAAGGACGCGAGCAAGAAATTTATGAGTTGTTTGCAAAATATGGGCTTGAAGCGAAAGCGATTGGCAAAGTGACCGATGACAAAATGCTCCGCCTTTATTTTCATGGGGAAGTGGTCGCTGAAATCCCGGTCGACGCCTTAGCCAAAGATGCGCCAGTATACCATAAACCGTCGAAAGAACCAGCATATTATCGCGAATTTCAAGCGATGGAACCGTATGTTCCGGCTGTCTCCAACTATGAAGAAACGCTGCTTTCGTTATTAGCCCAGCCAACGATTGCAAGCAAAGAATGGGTGTATCAACAATATGATTACATGGTGCGGACGAATACGGTCGTTGCCCCAGGATCGGACGCTGCGGTCTTGCGCATCCGCGGCACGAACAAGGCGCTGGCGATGACGACCGATTGCAACTCGCGCTACATTTATTTAGATCCAGAAACGGGCGGAAAAATCGCTGTGGCGGAAGCGGCGCGAAACGTTGTCTGTTCAGGAGCGAAACCGCTGGCGATTACGGACTGCTTAAATTTCGGCAATCCAGAGAAACCGGAAATTTTTTGGCAGCTAGAAAAAGCCGTTGACGGAATGAGCGAAGCTTGCCGAGTGTTAGGAACTCCAGTCATTAGTGGAAACGTTTCTTTATATAACGAAACAAATGGAGAAGCCATTTATCCGACACCTGTTATCGGCATGGTTGGACTCGTGGAGGACATTCGTCATATTACTACACAAGCGTTTCAACAAGCAGGCGATCTCATTTATGTGATTGGGGAAGCGAAGCAGGAGTTCGGCGGAAGCGAACTGCAAAAATTGCTAGAAGGCCGTATTTTTGGAAAAGCACCGGAAATTGATTTAGCAACGGAAGCAAAGCGGCAGCAAGAATTGCTGACGGCGATTCAAGCAGGAGTCGTTGCATCCGCGCACGATATCGCAGAAGGCGGTTTTGCGGTCGCGCTGGCGGAATGCGTGATGAGCACAAACGGCCTTGGCGCGAAAGTAACAGTGGATGGGGATATAACGGCTCAATTATTTAGTGAAACGCAATCTCGTTTCATCGTTTCCGTGAAAAAAGAAAATCAAGAAAAGTTTGAACAGCTTGTGGAAGCGGAGCTTATTGGCGAAGTAACAAACGATGGCAAGCTTCTTGTTGAGCGGGCGAGCGGAGAAGTTGTCATTCAGCTTTCAGTCGAGCAAATGAAAAGCGTTTGGAAAGGGGCTATTCCATGCTTGCTGAAATCAAAGGCTTGAACGAAGAGTGTGGTATTTTCGGCATTTGGGGACACGAAAATGCGGCGCAAATAACATATTACGGTTTGCATAGTCTTCAGCATCGTGGTCAAGAAGGAGCGGGAATTGTTGTCGCCCATCAAAAAATGTTGCAAGGACATAAAGGATTAGGGCTTGTTACCGAAGTGTTCAGCAACGGAGAGCTTCAAGCGCTAAAAGGATCGGCCGCCATCGGTCATGTTCGTTATTCAACCGCGGGAGGAGGCGGCTATGAAAACGTTCAGCCGCTTCTGTTCCGTTCGCAAACCGGAAGCATTGCGCTTGCACATAACGGCAATCTTGTCAACGCGATGGACTTAAAGCTTCAGCTGGAGGAGCAAGGTAGCATTTTCCAAACGACATCGGATACGGAAGTGTTTGCTCATCTCATTCGCCGCAGCCATGCGCCGACATTCAAAGAGCGAATTAAAGAAGCGCTCACATATGTCGAAGGGGCGTTCGCTTTCCTGCTATTGACGGAAACAGCGTTGTATGTGGCGCTTGACCCGCATGGGTTTCGCCCGCTTTCCATCGGACGGCTTGGCAATGCATATGTTGTCGCTTCCGAAACGTGCGCGTTTGATGTCGTTGGCGCGACATATGAACGGGAAGTGGAACCGGGAGAGCTAATCATCATCAGCGCGGAAGGAATGAGCTCTGAACGATTTGCACAAGCGCAATCACGTTCGATTTGCAGCATGGAATACATTTATTTTGCTCGTCCAGACAGCAATGTCGATGGCATCAACATTCATACGGCAAGAAAAAATCTGGGGAAACGCCTGGCGCTTGAAGCTCCGGTGGAAGCGGACATTGTCACTGGCGTGCCGGATTCAAGCATTTCCGTTGCGATTGGTTACGCGGAAGCCACGGGTATTCCGTATGAGCTTGGGCTCATTAAAAACCGATATGTCGGACGTACATTTATTCAGCCGTCCCAGTCACTTCGCGAACAAGGAGTAAAAATGAAACTTTCCCCGGTGCGCGGCGTTGTCGCGGGAAAACGCGTCGTCATGGTCGATGATTCGATCGTGCGCGGCACGACAAGCAAACGCATTGTTGCGATGCTTCGTGAAGCAGGAGCGACGGAAGTGCATGTCCGCATCAGCTCGCCGCCGATCACTCATCCTTGTTTTTACGGGATTGATACATCCACAAAAGAGGAATTGATTGCGTCTAATCATACGGTAGAAGAAATCCGCCAAATCATCGGAGCAGATTCCTTGGCGTTTTTAAGTCAGGAAGGGCTGTTAGAAGCGATTGGGCGCCCTCCTCATCTACCATTACGCGGGCAATGTATGGCATGTTTTACCGGAAACTATCCGACAGATATTCATAAAGCGCGGTCGCTGTTTATGGCAACAAAGTAAAAAAGGGGGACTCGACGTGGCAGAAGCATATAAACAAGCGGGTGTGGATATTGAAGCAGGGTATAAGGCGGTCTCCTTGATAAAGCAGCATGTGCAAAAAACAATGCGTCCTGAAGTGCTCGGCGGATTAGGCGGTTTTGGCGGGATGTTCGATTTATCTTCACTCGGCTATCGCGAACCGGTGCTTGTTTCCGGGACGGACGGAGTGGGGACAAAACTAAAAATCGCGTTTATGATGGACTGCCATGATACGATTGGAATCGATTGTGTGGCAATGTGTGTCAATGATATCGTTGTGCAAGGAGCAGAGCCGCTCTTTTTCCTTGACTATATCGCGTGCGGCAAAGCAATACCGGAAAAAATCGCGCAAATTGTCAAAGGAATCGCGGACGGCTGCGTCGAGGCCGGCTGCGCTCTTATTGGGGGAGAAACGGCGGAAATGCCGGGAATGTATGACGAAAATGAATATGATGTTGCCGGCTTTGCGGTCGGTATTGCCGAAAAGTCGAAGCTTGTTACCGGCAGCGCCATTCAAGCGGGAGACGCCCTCATCGGGCTTGCATCAAACGGCATTCATAGCAACGGCTATTCGCTCGTTCGCCGCATCGTTTTCGAACAGGCGAAACTTGCGCTTGATCGCGTCTATGAACCGCTTAGTGTTCCATTAGGAGAAGAACTATTAAAACCGACGCGCATTTATGTAAAACCGTTGCTTAACGTGATGAAACAATTTGAAATCAAAGGAATGGCGCATATTACTGGCGGCGGTTTTATAGAAAACATTCCACGTATGCTTCCGAAAGGATTAGGTGCGGAAATTGATTACGGTTCGTGGCCGATTCCGCCGATTTTTGACTTGCTGCAAGAAAAAGGAAACCTTCTTCGCCGTGATATGTTTTCGATTTTTAATATGGGTATTGGCATGGTGCTGGCGGTAGAGAGTGAAATGATTCATCCAGTGATCGCACGCTTAGAAGAGCTTGGTGAGAAAGCGTATTTAATCGGCCGCGTGAAACAAGGAGAAGGCGTTTCGTTTGCCGGAGGGGCGATGTCATGAAAAATATCGCCATATTTGCTTCCGGCAGCGGAACGAATTTTCAAGCGATTGTCGACGCGGTGAAAAACGGAATTGTGCCAGCAAGAGTAGCGTTATTAGTATGCGACAAGCCGGGAGCGAAAGTGATCGAACGGGCGGAGCGGGAGCGAATCCCTACGTTCGTTTTTTCTCCGAAAGATTACGACTCAAAAGCCGAATTTGAACAAGCGATTTTAGCTGAGTTGCGAAAACACGAGATCGAATTTATCGCTCTTGCCGGTTATATGCGGCTCATTGGTCCAACATTGCTTGATGCATATGAAGGGAAAATCGTCAATATTCATCCTTCGCTGTTGCCGGCGTTCCCGGGAAAAGACGCGATTGGGCAGGCGTACCGCGCAGGAGTAAAAATAACTGGTGTGACGATCCATTATGTTGATGAAGGAATGGATACAGGACCAATCATTGCTCAACGCGCGATTGCCATTCACGAAGGAGAATCGCTAGCACAGCTAGAGGAGCGCATTCATGAAGTGGAACATGAGCTATATCCAGCTGTATTAAAAACATTACTCGAACATGATGGAAAGGATCGAGAATAATGGCAGTAAAACGGGCATTATTAAGTGTGTCGAACAAAGAAGGAATCGTATCATTGGCGAAACAGTTAGTGGAACTCGGTGTAGAAATTATTTCAACAGGTGGAACGAAAAAAACGTTAGAAGAAGCGGGAGTTCCTGTCGTAGGGATTTCCGATGTTACCGGATTTCCGGAAATTTTAGATGGACGCGTCAAAACATTGCATCCGATGATTCACGGAGGACTTCTTGCGATTCGCGACAATGAGCGCCATCAAAGCGAGCTTCGCGAGCATCACATTACCCCAATTGACCTTGTTGTCGTCAATTTGTATCCGTTTCAACAAACGATCGCCAAAAGCGACGTGACGTTTGCCGAAGCGATCGAAAATATTGATATTGGCGGTCCGACGATGCTGCGGGCGGCGGCGAAAAACCATCAATATGTGACGGTTGTCGTTGACCCGGCCGACTATGATACGGTAGTGCAAGAACTAAAAGAACACGGAGATGTCTCGGCAGAAACGAAATTAAAGCTTGCGGCAAAAGTATTTCGCCATACGGCTGCGTACGATGCGATGATTGCGGAGTACTTAACGAATAAAACTGGAGAAGAGTATCCGGAATCATTGACGATCACTTTCGAGAAAAAACAAGCGTTGCGTTATGGGGAAAACCCTCACCAAACTGCGGCGTTTTACAAAAAACCGTTAGGCGCATCTTTCTCGATTGCCCAAGCAATGCAGCTGCATGGAAAAGAATTGTCGTATAACAACATTAACGATGCAAATGCGGCATTGCAAATTGTAAAAGAATTTACTGAACCAGCCGCGGTGGCAGTGAAGCATATGAATCCGTGCGGTGTCGGCGTTGGTGCAACGATTTATGAAGCGTTCACCAAAGCGTACGAAGCGGATCCAACCTCGATTTTTGGCGGCATTATCGCTTTAAACCGCGAGGTCGATAAAGAAACCGCCGAAAAAATGCATGAAATCTTTTTAGAAATCGTGATTGCCCCATCGTTTAGCAAAGAAGCGCTCGATATTTTAACACAAAAGAAAAACATTCGCCTTCTTACCGTTGATTTCACGGCGCCAAACACGAAAGAGAAGCTGCTTGTTTCCGTACAAGGCGGATTGCTTGTTCAAGAAACGGATACGCATACGCTCGATGACGCGGAGATTAAAGTTGTAACGAAACGCGAGCCGACGGAACAAGAATGGGAAGCGTTGCGGTTTGCATGGAAAGTGGTGAAACATGTGAAATCGAACGCGATCGTGCTTGCAAAAGACGGAATGACCATCGGCGTTGGTGCCGGTCAAATGAATCGCGTCGGCGCGGCGAAAATTGCGATTGAACAAGCAGGGGAAAAAGCAAAAGGAGCCGTGCTTGCCTCTGACGCGTTTTTCCCAATGGATGATACGGTGGAGGCGGCAGCGAAAGCAGGAATCACAGCAATCATCCAGCCAGGCGGCTCGATTCGCGACGCAGATTCGATCAAAAAAGCAGATGAATACGGAATTGCCATGGTCTTTACAGGAATCCGCCATTTTAAACATTAAGTTGGAGGGAATAACATGAAAGTGCTTATTATCGGACGCGGCGGCAGGGAGCATGCGATTGCCTGGAAAGCCGCGCAAAGCCCGCTCGTAAGTAAGTTATATGCCGCCCCAGGCAATCCGGGGATCGCTCAAGTCGCCGAGCTCGTTTCGATTGATGAGCAAGATGTCGAAGCGCTTGTTCAGTTTGCGAAACAAGAGGGTATCGATCTTACTATCGTCGGTCCGGAAGCCCCGTTGCTTGCCGGTATTGTCGACCGTTTTGTGGAGGAAGGGTTGCGCATTTTCGGGCCACGCAAAGAAGCGGCATTGATCGAAGGAAGCAAGGCGTTCGCGAAAGAGATGATGAAAAAGTACGGCATTCCAACGGCGGAACATGCAACTTTCACTTCGTATGAAGAAGCAAAAGCGTATGTCGAGAAAAAAGGAGCGCCGATTGTCATTAAAGCGGACGGATTAGCGGCAGGAAAAGGGGTTATTGTTGCTATGACGCTACCAGAAGCAATCGAGGCGCTAAGCGCGATGATGGTTGAAAAACGATTCGGTGAAGCGAGTAAGCAAGTAGTAATTGAAGAATATTTGGAAGGCGAAGAATTTTCGTTCATGGCGTTTGTCCATGGAGAGCGCGTTTATCCGATGGTAATTGCCCAAGATCATAAGCGGGCATATGACAATGATCAAGGACCAAATACAGGCGGAATGGGGGCATACTCTCCTGTACCGCAAATTTCAGCGCAAACCATCGATGCAGCGCTTTCACAAATTATCGAGCCGATGGCGAAAGCGATGGCCGCGGAAGGCAGGCCGTTTACCGGCGTGCTGTACGCTGGACTAATGGCAACGAAACAAGGACCAAAAGTCATCGAGTTTAACGCGCGCTTTGGCGATCCGGAAGCGCAAGTCGTTTTGCCGCGTTTACAAAACGATTTGATCCAAGTGATTTTGGACTTGCTTGCGGACCGCGAAATAGAGCTTACATGGTCAGAAGAAGCGGTGATTGGCGTTGTCTTAGCAGCGAAAGGTTATCCGGGAAAATATGAACGCGGAGCGGTTATTAAAGGATGGGAACAGTTAGGAGAAAATACACTGTTGTTCCACGCGGGCACGATGATGGAAAACGGCGCGTTATGCACAAACGGAGGACGCGTGCTGCTTGTTGCGGCGAAAGGGAAGACGCTAAAGCAAGCACAACAAACGGTATATGAGCAAATTTCCTATATTACATGCGATCAGCTGTTTTATCGCCGCGACATTGGAAATAAAGCTATCGAACGCGCTTTTTCCGCACGTACACAAATGCAAGAGCAATAATGCCGCCGATGAGAGCTGCAAGTACAAATGACATATCTGTTATATATTCGAGTAACATTTCGGACACTCCTTCGGAAAGACTGGCGTCATCAAGCGCCAGTCTCTTTTTTAAGTAGGATTGAACGTCGTTTCATCTTTTATACGTATCGCTTGCTCGCGGCGATTATTTTCAAATAAAGCAGTCATTGGACAAAAACGTGTAATCCCTTCTCCTACTTTCATTGCGGCAAGCACCGCTACAATAAGATAAGAAGCACACCAAGGCCGTCTTGTCATTTTTGCCGTTGCCCATGCAAGCATGGTCAAACCAAAAGTAATACGAATGAGTGCATTGACGATACCGATATTAGCCATCTCCATTTTTCCCTCCTTTTTCATTGTGAAAATGACTTTAATGCGGTAAAATGATTACATGGCATGATTAGGAAAAAAGGGGACGAGATATAGATGAGCGAACAACGTTATCGTTGGAAAAGTTACGAATTGCGTGAACATGTTGCGATTATTGATGGAAAAAAATCACCGACAAAAGTGTTAACGAACGCGACTTATTTACATTCGTATTTTCGTGAATGGTTAAAAGGAAATATTTGGATATATAATGATCGAATTGTGTATGTCGGGGAACGGTTTCCCGATCAGGTCGATGATCAATGTGAAATCATCGATTGCAGCGGTTATATATTAGTTCCTGGCTATATTGAACCACATGCACATCCATTTCAATTATATAATCCCCATTCGTTTGCCCACTATGCATCGAAATATGGAACGACAACATTGATTAACGATAATTTATTCTTTATGTTGCACTTATCAGATGATCAAGCATTTTCTTTTTTAAAGAAAATGAATACGCTTCCGTCATCGATGTACTGGTGGTGTCGATTGGATGGACAGACGGAGCTGGAGAGAGAAGAAGAACAGTTATCCAACGCCAGAGTAAAGCGGTGGCTGGAACAGGAAACGGTATTGCAAGGTGGCGAGCTAACAGGCTGGCCGAAGCTGCTTGCTGGGGATGATCTGATACTTCATTGGATTCAAGAAGCAAAGCGGTTAAGACGAAAAATTGAAGGGCATTTTCCTGGCGCTTCGGAGAAAACGCTTACAAAAATGATGCTTCTTGGTGCTGATAGCGATCATGAAGCGATGACAGGCAAAGAAGTATATATGCGGCTTTTGCACGGATATACCGTGTCATTACGCCATTCGTCCATTCGACCAGATTTACCGACACTTCTAAAAGAAATAAAGGAACTTGGCATTCATCAGTATGATAAGTTGATTCTCACGACGGACGGATCGCCGCCATCGTTTTATGAAGAAGGAGTCATGGACCGCTTGATTCGCATTGCGTTGGAGCATGGTATTCCTGTTATTGACGCATACAATATGGCTACGGTGAACGTCGCTCGCCATTACGGAATAGAGCACCTTCACGGCAGCATTGCGACAGGAAGAATAGCAAACATTAACTTTTTGCGTGCGAAAGAAGATCCAACCCCTGTGCAAGTGCTTGCGAAAGGACAATGGGTAAAGAGAGAGGGAGGGGACTCGATTACATGGCCATCGATCTCATGGAACGACTATAGAATAGAGCCGCTTCGCTTATCCTGGCATTTAACAATGGATGATTTGCAATTTTCAATGCCGATGGGAATGTATATGGAAAACGCGGTGATTATGAAGCCATATTCTATTTCGATCGATACTTCTCGTGACGAGCTGTCCACCGATCATGATGAAAGCTTTTTAGTACTGATGGATCGTCATGGAAAATGGCGTGTCAATACGATATTGAAAGGATTTGCTGTTGGTGTTCACGGACTTGTTAGCTCCTATTCGACTACAGGGGATATTATTTTAATCGGAAAAAGCAAGCAGGATATGTTTCTTGCTTTCCAACGAATGAGTGAAATCGGCGGCGGAATTGTGTTAGTGGAAAATGGAGAAATCATTCACGAAATTCCGCTATCTCTCCATGGCATGATGTCGGAGCAAAGCGTAGAACAGCTGATCGATGAGGAGAAAAAGTTCGTTGAATTATTAAAACAGCGTGGATATCGTTTTGTGGACCCAATTTATTCGCTATTCTTTTTACAATCGACACATTTGCCGTATGTGCGTATTACACAACGGGGAATTTATGATGTAATGAACAAAACAGTACTCTTTCCGCCGATAATGCGTTAAAATAGAAAAGAAAAAGGTTGTGTGGCTGTTGAGAAAACGTTGGCTTATTTTATTTAGTGCACTGTGCCTTTTCATGGGCGGTTGTATGCATGAAGTAAAAGCACCTCAGCCGAAACCGGCACCCGTAGAAACACCAAAACACCAGAACATTTCCACACAGCAAGTGTTTCCGCTAACCGGGCTGCCAGCGGAAGGGGCGGTGAACCATCGCGTTATTGCGGTAATGGTGAACAATCATCCAAAAGCGCGGCCGCAGTCAGGACTGCAAAAGGCAGATATCGTTTATGAGGTGCTCGCTGAAGGGGATATTACACGGCTTTTAGCGTTATATCAAAGCGAATTTCCGAAAAAAGTAGGTCCTGTGCGCAGTGCGCGCGACTACTATATCGAGCTAAGCAATGGTTATCATGCGCTTTACGTTTGCCACGGTTGGAGTCCAGAGGCAAAAGCGATGCTGGAATCAGGGACAACCGATTATTTAAACGGTTTGTTTTACGACGGAACGTTGTTTAAGCGTGTTTCCTTTCGAACAGCGCCGCATAATTCATATATCACGTTTGCCAATATTGAAAAGGGAGCGGCTGAGAAAGGATATTTGCTTCAAGATCATATAGACCCGCTTCCGTTCCGCGTCGATGCCCCGAAAGGAGAACAGGCGGACAAAATCGACATTATTTATTCTCACCGTGGCTATGCTCAAGTGCAGTACAAATATGTGCCGGATCAAAAAAGCTATTTCCGCTATAGTGCGGGCGAACAAACAATCGATTATGATACGCATGACCCTATCCAAATTCAAAACGTATTGGTTATTGCGGCGAAGCATAATGTTATCGATTCATCGGGGCGACGCAGCATTGATCTAGCTTCTGGCGGAAGCGGATATTTATTTCAAAACGGAATCGTCAAGCAAATCGAATGGAAAAATGTGAACGGGCGCATTTTGCCATATGAAAACGGAGCACCGGCCGGCTTTATGCCAGGCAAAACGTGGATCAATGTCGTTCCGGACTTAAACATAGTAAAATGGTAAAGGAGGAAAGGTTATGCAAATCGATAAATTACGCGGCAGGGAAGTGGACCAGCTGTTTAAAGCGATTCTTTCCCTGCGTGACTTAGAGGAGTGCTACCGCTTTTTTGACGATTTATGCACGGTCAATGAAATTCAATCGCTAGCGCAGCGCCTGGAAGTAGCGCGTATGCTTCGCGAAGGATATACGTATCATAAAATCGAAACGGAAACAGGAGCGAGCACCGCGACGATTTCACGTGTGAAACGTTGTTTAAACTATGGAAACGACGCTTATGCAATGGCGTTAGACCGCATTAAAGAAGAAGAGAAACAACATTCCGAAGAAGCAAATAACGCACAGCAGAAGTAAGCAAGGAGATTCCTTCCAAAGAAAAGGAACTCCTTTTCTTTTTGCCGATTTGTTATAATGAAAAAATGGATAAATCAATGGAGGTTTTTCTATATGTACGATATTCGCCAATGGCGTCATGTGTTTAAGTTAGACCCAAACAAAGAAATTAGTGATGAACAGCTTGAGCGCATTTGTGAATCAGGGACGGATGCAGTCATTGTCGGCGGAACGGACGGTGTCACATTGGAAAACGTTCTGGAGCTTTTGGCGCGAATCCGCCGTTTTTCCGTTCCGTGTGTCCTGGAAATATCAAATCTTGAGTCAGTGACACCGGGATTTGATTTTTATTTTGTCCCAATGGTATTAAACAGCCGCGAAAAGAAATGGATTATCGATTTGCATCATGAAGCGGTAAAACAATTTGGCGACATGATGAACTGGGATGAAATTTTTATGGAAGGGTATTGCATCTTACATAAAAATTGCAAAGCAGCAATGCTTACGGATGCGAATACGGAACTTCAAGAAGATGATGTTGTTGCGTATGCGCGCATAGCGGAGCATATGTATCGGTTTCCAATTTTTTATTTAGAATATAGCGGTTCGTACGGAAATCCTGAGCTAGTGCAGCGCGTAAAACAAGTGTTAAAACAAACTCAATTGTTTTACGGCGGAGGAATCGAAACGGAAAAACAGGCAAAAGAAATGGCACAATACGCTGAC
Organism: Parageobacillus sp. G301; assembly: GCF_030268025.1. Taxonomy (NCBI): domain Bacteria; kingdom Bacillati; phylum Bacillota; class Bacilli; order Caryophanales; family Anoxybacillaceae; genus Parageobacillus; species Parageobacillus sp. G301. The sequence goes on along the minus strand of NZ_BSDB01000003.1, from coordinate 237,739 downwards.
ACGATCGTCGTAGGCAATGTCATTTACGAAGATATAAAAAAGGCGCTTGCGACCGTAAAAGCAGTGAAACAGTAAATTTGTCGATACGGAAAAAGTAATGTAAAATAGAACATATGTTTTCTGGTGGTGATCAATGTGAATTTTTTGTCGGAAAAATTACTCGCTAACTTAAATGAGCAGCAACAAGCAGCGGTAAAGACGACGGAAGGGCCGCTTCTCATTATGGCGGGGGCGGGGAGCGGGAAAACGCGTGTATTGACGCATCGGATCGCTTATCTAATGGCGGAAAAACGCGTCGCACCGTGGAATATTTTAGCGATTACATTTACAAATAAGGCGGCGCGTGAAATGAAGGAGCGCGTGCAGGGGCTTCTTGGCGGAGCAGCCGAGGAAATTTGGATTTCCACGTTTCACTCCATGTGTGTCCGCATTTTGCGCCGCGATATTGATCGCATCGGCATTGACCGCAATTTTTCCATTTTAGATACGACCGACCAACTCTCTGTTTTAAAAAATATTTTAAAAGAAAAAAACATCGATCCGAAAAAATTTGATCCACGCGCGATACTCGGCACGATCAGCAATGCGAAAAATGAATTGCTCACCCCTGAAAAATTCGCGAAAAAGGTGAGCAGCTACTATGAAAAAATCGTCAGCGACGTATACGAAGAATATCAGAAGCGGCTTTTGCGCAACCATGCGCTCGATTTTGACGACTTAATTATGACAACCATTCAATTGTTTGAGCGTGTGCCGGAAGTGTTGGAACATTATCAATATAAATTTCAATACATTCATATTGACGAGTATCAAGATACAAACCGGGCGCAATATGTGCTTGTCAAAATGCTTGCGTCGCGTTTTAAAAACATATGTGTTGTCGGTGATGCGGATCAGTCGATTTATCGCTGGCGCGGAGCCGATATTCAAAACATTTTATCGTTTGAAAAAGATTATCCGAACGCGAAAGTCATCTTGCTTGAGCAAAACTATCGCTCCACCAAGCGGATTTTGCAAGCGGCAAACGAAGTCATTGAACACAACGTGAACCGTAAGCCGAAAAAACTATGGACGGAAAATCCGGAAGGACAAAAAATCGTCTATTACGAAGCGATGAACGAATCGGATGAAGCGCAATTTGTCGCTGGTAAAATAAAAGAATATGTGGACAGCGGAAAACGACGATATTCTGATTTTGCCATTTTATATCGCACAAATGCGCAATCGCGGGTCATGGAAGAAGTGCTTTTGAAGTCGAACATTCCTTACAAAATTGTCGGCGGTTTGAAGTTCTATGACCGTAAAGAAATTAAAGATGTTTTGGCATATTTGCGGGTGATTGCAAACCCGAATGATGATATTAGTTTGCTGCGCATCATTAATGTGCCGAAACGCGGTATCGGTGTTTCCTCGATCGATAAAATCGTAAGCTATGCTTCCGAAAACGGATTATCGGTATTTGAAGCGCTCGGTGAACTGGAACATATCGGACTTTCTGCCCGCACCGCTGCTTCATTGATCGAATTTCGACGTCAGCTCGAACAATGGGCGCAGCTGCAAGAATATGTTTCTGTCACAGAACTAGTCGAAGAAGTGTTGGACAAGTCTGGTTATCGAGAGATGCTGAAAGCGGAAAAAACGTTGGAGGCGCAAAGCCGATTAGAAAACATCGATGAGTTTTTATCGGTAACGAAACATTTTGAAAATGTAAGCGAAGATAAGTCATTAATTGCGTTTTTAACAGACTTGGCATTAATTTCTGACATTGACCAGCTAAATGAAATGAACGGTGAAGACCAGGATGCGGTAGTGTTAATGACGCTCCATTCGGCAAAAGGGCTGGAATTTCCGGTTGTCTTTTTAATCGGGATGGAAGAAGGGATTTTTCCTCATAGCCGTTCACTTGACGATGAAGATGAGATGGAAGAAGAACGTCGCCTCGCTTACGTGGGGATCACCCGCGCGGAAGAAGAGCTGTTTTTAACGAGCGCGCAAATGCGGACATTGTTTGGATATACAAATATAAATCCGGTATCCCGTTTTATTCGCGAAATTCCAGAAGAGCTAGTGGAACGAGTAAACAAACGAACGTCATGGACATCGGCCGCGGCGGGAAAACAAACGACTGTCCGTAAAATCGCAATCGCCTCTTCTACTGGCGGAGAAGCGATCCCTTGGAAAGTTGGAGATAAAGTCGAACATAAAAAATGGGGAATCGGCACCGTTGTCAGCGTTCGCGGAGAAGGAGATGATAAAGAGCTTGACATCGCGTTCCCAAGCCCGATTGGAATTAAACGGCTGCTTGCGAAATTTGCTCCGATTACAAAGGTGTAAGAAAGGAGAAACCGAAAATGGACCGACAAGCTGCGATGAAACGAATCGAAGAGCTTCGAGAGCTTTTAAATAAATACAATTATGAATACTATGTTCTGGACCGTCCGTCTGTACCGGATGCGGAATATGATCGGCTGATGCAAGAGCTCATCGCATTAGAAGAACAATATCCGGATTTAAAAACGAAAGATTCTCCGTCGCAACGCGTGGGCGGGCAGGCGTTAGATGCGTTTCAAAAAGTGGAACATCGCACGCCGATGCTAAGCCTTGCGAACGCGTTTAACGAAGATGATTTGCGCGATTTTGACCGCCGCGTGCGTCAAGAAGTCGGCGATGATGTCGCCTATGTGTGCGAGCTGAAAATCGATGGGCTGGCTGTTTCCGTCCGCTACGAAGACGGATATTTTGTCCAAGGAGCAACGCGCGGCGACGGGGTGACCGGCGAAGATATTACGGAAAACTTAAAAACGATTCGTTCCTTGCCGCTTCGTCTGAACGAACCCGTGACATTAGAAGCGCGCGGCGAAGCCTACATGCCGAAAGCATCGTTTGAGCGATTGAACGAACAGAGACGCAATCGCGGGGAAGAGCTGTTTGCTAATCCGCGCAACGCCGCCGCAGGTTCTTTGCGTCAGCTGGATCCAAAAATCGCGGCATCGCGTCACCTGGATTTATTTGTATACGGCCTTGCCAACGCGGAAGAATTAGGAATTGATTCTCATAGCGCGGCGCTCGATTATTTGCAGCAGCTTGGGTTTAAAACAAATCCGGAACGCCGCCGTTGTGCTAATATCGATGAAGTCATCCAATTTGTGAATGAATGGCATGAAAAACGCTCGCATCTACCTTATGAAATCGATGGGATTGTAGTGAAGGTGGATTCATTTGAGCAGCAAGAACAACTAGGTGCGACCGCGAAAAGTCCACGTTGGGCCATTGCTTATAAATTCCCAGCTGAGGAAGTGGTAACGAAACTGATTGGCATCGAATTAAGCGTCGGACGCACAGGTGTCGTTACTCCGACAGCGATTTTAGAGCCGGTACGTGTAGCAGGTACAATAGTACAACGCGCCACCCTTCATAATGAGGATTTTATTCGCCAGAAAGATATCCGCATTGGTGATTCGGTCATCATCAAAAAAGCGGGGGATATTATTCCAGAAGTAGTGAATGTCGTGCCAGACCGGCGGACGGGAGAAGAATTGCCGTTTGTCATGCCAACCCATTGCCCGGAATGCGCAAGTGAACTAGTTCGTTTAGATGGTGAAGTAGCGCTACGGTGTATTAACCCGAAATGTCCAGCGCAAATTCGCGAAGGATTAATTCACTTCGTATCACGTCAAGCGATGAACATCGAGGGACTTGGCGAAAAGGTCATTTCCCAGCTATTCCGTGAAGGACTCATTCATGATGTTGCGGATATTTATCGATTGACGAAGGAGCAGCTCATCCCTTTAGAACGTATGGGGGAAAAATCGGCAACCAATTTACTCCATGCCATTGAAGCGTCCAAACAAAATTCGCTAGAACGTCTTCTCTTCGGTCTCGGCATTCGCCATGTTGGTGCAAAAGCTGCTAAAGTGTTAGCGGAACATTTTGAAACAATGGACCGTCTGCAAACAGCGACAAAAGAAGAATTAATGGCAATTCACGAGATTGGTGAAAAAATGGCCGATTCGATTGTCACGTATTTTGCGAAACCGGAAGTAAAAGAACTTCTAAACGAACTGCGTGCTTACGGTGTCAACATGGAATACAAGGGCCCGAAAACGCCAAAACCTGGCGATGTTCATTCATATTTTGCAGGAAAAACAGTTGTATTAACAGGAAAACTTGAATCATTGTCGCGTAATGAAGCAAAAGAAAAAATTGAACAGCTTGGCGGCAAAGTCACTGGCAGTGTAAGCAAAAATACAGATTTAGTCATTGCCGGAGCAGATGCAGGCTCGAAGCTTGCGAAAGCACAGCAGCTTAACATCGAGATTTGGGATGAAGCGAGATTTCTTCAAGAAATTGAACAAAATAAGTAGGTGTGGAAAAATGAAGAAACAGATGATCATATTCACTGCACTTCTTCTTTTCCTTTCTTCCTGCGCTCCAAAATTTGATGAGGAAGAGGTAGTACAGGAGAAAGACAATAAGGAGCAAAAAGCAGTGATTCCAAAATACAACATTTCCGATTCTTATTACCGTATTGTGCTGCCGTTTAAAGTATCAGGAGCACGGGGAGAAATAGTAGAAGATTTAAATACTCGTTTGGATGTGGATGAATTTGAAACAGGGCTTATGCGTATAGCACAAGACCGCTTTTCTCCAGAAGAATATTTATTCCAAGAAGGGCAATACTTAGATAAAAAAACGGTGAAACGTTGGCTGAAAAGAGAACGGACTCCTAGTCAGCTAAAAAGAGAAAAGATGAAGCCTTCCGAAAACGTCGGCTTAAATCCACCTATTAGCGACAGCGGAACGAATGAAGAAAAAAATAAAAAAAGCCCGATTTATTTAGCAAGCATTTTGGAGCATGATTATTTAGTCAAAACGAAAGACAATGAAGTACAATTAGGCGGAGTAGCCATTGGATTAGCATTAAATTCCGTTCATTACTACGAAACGGAACAAGGCTATCCGCGCGAGGTAAAAATCAAAGATGATGTTATTGAAAAGCAAGGAAAACGAATTGCCGCTGAAGTTCTTTCCCGCCTTCGCCATATCAAAGAGTTGAAAGATGTTCCGATTACGATCGCACTGTTCAAACAAGCGCCAAAATCTTCGGTTATTCCAGGCAACTTTTTCGCTGTTGCGCATGTGGATGAAGGAAGCGATACGATTGACGAATGGAAAGCCATTCATGAAGAGTACTATTTATTTCCATCTGATGAAGCGCAAAAAAACCATCGGGATGACTGGTTAAAGTTTAACAATTTTAAATCGGATATTGAGGAATTTTTCCCAAATTACACAGGAGTTGTCGGAAAAGCGCTATACCGTAATGATCAACTGCAACAGCTGACGATTAACATCTCGATGCCGTTTTACGGAAAAGCGGAAGTGATAGGATTTACCCAATATGTTACAGGCTTGGTCATGGAAAAGTTTCCAAATTATATTAATGTAAACGTCTATATTTCTTCTGTAGGTGGACCGGAAAGCATTATTATTCGTCAAGCGAAGGCAGATCAACCTTTTGTTCATATTTACCAATAATTTTTTTGCTTTTACAAAAAATTGAATAACGTTTCTTTATCCGTTAGAATGATAGATGTAGGCTGTAAACGCTTTTTTCGTAATCTGACCAAAGGGGGAAAATCATTGATGGTACAACCTTATAAGCATGAACCACTTACAGACTTTACCGTAGAAGCGAATCGAAAAGCGTTTGAAGAGGCGTTGAAAAAAGTCGAGGCGGAACTTGGCAAAGACTATCCTTTAATTATTGGCGGTGAACGGGTTACAACCGACGAGAAAATCGTTTCAATTAACCCTGCGAATAAGACAGAAGTAATCGGCCGTGTGTCGAAAGCGAATAAAGAACTTGCGGAAAAAGCGATGAAAGTTGCCGATGAAGCGTTTAAATGGTGGAGCAAAACAAAACCGGAGGCGCGTGCAGATATTTTGTTCCGTGCTGCTGCGATTGTGCGCCGCCGCAAACATGAATTTTCGGCGTTGATGGTAAAAGAAGCAGGAAAGCCGTGGAAAGAAGCGGATGCGGATACGGCGGAAGCGATTGACTTTATGGAATATTACGCTCGCCAAATGTTGAAATTAAAAGACGGCATTCCAGTAGAAAGCCGTCCAGGTGAAACAAACCGTTTCTTCTATATTCCGCTTGGCGTCGGCGTTGTCATTTCGCCGTGGAACTTCCCGTTTGCGATTATGGCTGGTACGACCGTCGCATCGCTTGTTACCGGCAATACGGTACTGCTCAAGCCAGCGAGCGCTACCCCAGTAGCTGCTTACAAATTCGCAGAAGTATTGGAAGAAGCAGGGCTTCCTGCGGGAGTATTAAACTACATTCCAGGAAGCGGTGCGGAAGTTGGCGATTACTTAGTAGACCATCCGCGCACTCGCTTTATTAGCTTTACTGGTTCCCGCGATGTCGGCATCCGCATTTATGAACGTGCGGCGAAAGTGCATCCAGGCCAAATTTGGCTCAAACGCGTTATCGCCGAAATGGGCGGTAAAGATGGTATTGTTGTCGACAAAGAAGCGGATTTAGAATTAGCGGCACAATCGATTGTCGCATCAGCGTTTGGTTTCTCCGGCCAAAAATGTTCGGCTTGTTCGCGCGCCATTATCGTCGAAGATGTGTATGATCAAGTATTAAATCGCGTTGTGGAGTTGACAAAGCAATTAAAAGTCGGCGATCCAGCGGAACAAAGCACATTTATGGGTCCAGTCATCGACCAATCAGCATACAACAAAATTATGGAATATATCGAAATCGGCAAAAAAGAAGGACGTCTCATGACAGGCGGCGAAGGGGACGATTCCAAAGGCTTTTTCATTCAACCAACCGTATTTGCTGATGTCGATCCGAACGCACGCATCATGCAAGAAGAAATTTTTGGTCCAGTTGTCGCGTTTACGAAAGCGAAAGATTTCGATCATGCGCTTGAAATTGCCAACAACACCGAATACGGCTTAACTGGCGCCGTCATCTCCCGCAATCGCGCCAACCTTGAAAAAGCGCGCGAAGAATTCCATGTCGGCAACCTTTACTTCAACCGCGGCTGCACAGGCGCCATCGTCGGATACCAACCGTTCGGCGGCTTCAACATGTCCGGCACCGACTCGAAAGCGGGCGGTCCTGACTACTTAATTCTTCATATGCAAGCAAAAACAGTATCAGAAATGTTTTAATGAAAAACCCTCTCTGCGCAGGCAGGGAGGGTTTTTTGTGCTGGCGCGGTTCCTTGAATTTAAACATTTTTTATTGATTCTCACGTTACGTGAAGTTTTATGATAGTGTCAGAAGGGGGGGAGAAATATGAAGAAGGTGTATCCAATCGGTGAGTTTGCGAAAAAAACAGGCCAAACAATACGAACTCTTCACTATTATGATGAAATAGGGATTTTGAAGCCGTCGCATGTATCGAGTTCTGGACGCCGATTTTACAGTGAAGATGAGATCATTACATTGCAAAAGATTGTGGCACTGAAGTTTTTAGGTTTTTCCTTTAAGGAGTAGATTTGAGTGAAGAAGAATCGTGATATGTCGATAGACAATTGGAAAACTTTCTGGGAGTTAATCAAGAGCACGAATCCGCCAAAATGGATTTTTGTTACTGCTGTTATTCTTAGTTTGATTGAGACAGGGGTTGGGCTCATTGTCCCATGGTTTACTAAATCTCTTGTTGACCAGATTGCTGCATCTGCGATAGAACCATCCATCATTATTTTACTTGCTGCTTCATTTATTGCGCAAACGATCACTTCCGGCTTTTCTTACTACTTCCTCACTTATATTGGGGAATATGTGGTTGCGGCGATTCGTAAAAAGCTTTGGAATCAAGTTTTATTATTGCCTATTTCTTTTTTCGACAATCACCAATCTGGAGAAACGATGAGCCGAATTACTCAAGATACCAACACGGTAAAAATGCTAATCACCCAACATTTAGTTACGTTTCTGACTGGATTGATCTCGGTCGGAGGGGCTGTTAGCATTCTCCTTATTATCGACTGGAAAATGACCCTTATGATGGTGACGGCTGTCCCAGTTTCCATCCTGATTCTCTGGCCGCTTGGGCAAAAAATGTACAAAATTTCAAAAGCTACCCAAGATGAAATGGCCAGTTTTTCAGCCAATCTTGGCAGAGTGTTATCCGATATTCGTCTTGTTAAAGCTTATTGCGCGGAGAAAGAGGAGCAAAAAAACGGGGAACTAGGGATTTTTCATTTGTTTCAATTTGGGCTGAAAGAAGCGAGAATCCAAGCTGTCATTTCCCCCCGTTTATGACATTTGTGATGATGCTCGTTTTAGTCGTTTTAATCGGTTATGGCGGCGTCCGTGTTGCCTCAGGCACACTTTCGTCCGGCTCGCTTGTCGCCATCATTATTTACATGGTTCAAATTGTTGTTCCGTTTAGTCAGATGGCTGCATTTTTCACTTCATTTCAAAAAGCGATGGGCGCAACAGAGCGAATCCAGCGCATTTTATCCTTAGAGAGAGAACCAAGCGGCAGTTTGCCTGCGGTGCCAAACCATAAGCAAGACATCCATTTTCGCAATGTTTCCTTTTCTTATAAAAAGGGAGAGCCTGTCCTCAAACAAGTAACGCTCACTATTCCTTCAGGGAAAACAACGGCTATTGTTGGTCCGAGCGGCGCCGGAAAAACGACATTGTTTGCTTTGTTAGAACGATTTTACACACCAGATGAAGGAGAAATATTGCTAGGGGAAACCAATATTGAAGATTTTGACTTGTATTCGTGGCGCAGTCAAATCGGTTATGTTTCTCAAGAAAGTCCAATGATGTCAGGAACGATACGCGACAATATTTGTTATGGACTAAATAGAGACGTTACCGATGAAGAAATAGAACGAGCAGCCAAACTGGCAAATGCAGCGGAATTTATCGAGCGGCTTCCAAAAGGATATTTGACTGAAGTTGGGGAACGGGGGATCAAATTATCAGGTGGACAGCGACAGAGAATTGCCATTGCCCGCGCTCTTATACGCAATCCAAAAATTCTTCTCCTTGACGAAGCAACCTCAAACCTAGACAGCTCATCGGAAGTTCTTGTTCAAAAGGCCTTGCAGCGGCTAATGGAAGGAAGAACAACACTTGTCATTGCTCATCGGCTCTCAACCGTTGTCAACGCAGACCAAATCGTTGTATTAGAGAATGGGACCATCACTGGCGTCGGAACACATAACGAATTGCTGCAAACCCATCCGCTCTACAGAGAACTGGCCGAACAACAATTTCAGACAATATCGGAGTAAACAAAAATAAATTTCTTGTTGGAGCGTGACAGATACGATTTCGGTGTTAAAACCACATTTAAAATGTGCTATATACGTTGCAGATTAATGCGATCGGACCGAGAGATCGCAATGAAGTATATGAAATAGCAAAATCGAGACTTCATTTCTTTTTTGAAGAAGTCTAAAAGCGTGGAACATAACCTCTAATTTGGCCCTTCTCTACATACGTAGGGAGGGTGCTTATTTTTTATTTTAGTGGAGGCAACAATTATATTGTGATTTGATTTACAATCCCCTGCCATTTCGTGTTGATACTCCGCCAAAAAATGGCGGTGTTCCGACATAAATTGGCGGCGAAAAGGAATGGAAGTGGAGGTACAATTTTAGGTGAAGAAAGTCCAATGTCAAAAGTTCTATAAAAAGTGTAAGAAGGTTGAAAAAATGGTAAAAAGCATTTTTTACTTATGACATTGTTCACATGGAAAGAAACGTTCCAATGGGGGCATCTGGTCAGTATACTGTTCGTTTTATTAGTCATTTTTATCACAGTTCTACGGGAGGAATCGCTCGGTTCAGCATTCATCCTCTACCATAGGTACAAGCATTCAACTTGCCCAAGGATAACAAACGTGTAAGTTGGTAAAATACCATCTAATGCTGTTTTAAAACCTTTTACTCTGTTTGCACGAATCGATGCAATGTGAAACGAGTCCATAAGTACTGAAAAAGTGGTTTCCACGATTTTGCGATTTCGACGCATCCATGGTGGCCACTTTTTTCTGTGATTTTTATTCGATCCTAAAAATAGGATATATGGATAAAACAGGTTTACCAGATAGTATATGAAGTCCTCTTTGTCAAGAAAAGAGGGGGTTTTAGAATTTCTATCGATTGGAAGAAGGAATTTCACCAATTTTGTTGTAATTTATCCATTTGGAAATATTTGTGTGAGATGTTGATGAAATGATAGAAAAAGAGACAGTGAAGATGACAATGAAAGAGATTGTCGAATCGTCTTTTTCCGTGACGTCTTTAAAAGAATTGGTGTTGACATCAATAGAGGAGCATGCAAAACGAAGCAATTTTTTGTTCGGCCGCTTAGCTGGTGTGCATTATCAGATGTTTTCCGAAAATATGAAGGAAAGCGAACAAATTGCAGCGGCTGTAGAACTGCTGATGTTGGCTGGAGATATGCTCGATGATCTCATTGATCAAGACAGCTTGGAAATCTCGTGGAGACAAGTCCCTCTTGCCACCTTTCTTCATGTCGTCGTCGGATTATTGTTCCTAGGACAAAAAGTCATTGCGGATTTACCTATTGATAATGATAAGAAAGCAAAAGCGCAGTTTTACGTTTCATCTCGATTGCTTCAAAGCGTAAATGGGCAGCATATGGATGTCACAAATGACATACAGACGGAAACAGATTATTTACAGATGGTGAAGAAAAAATCAGGTTCTCTAGTAGCCATGGCATGTTTCGTCGGAACTGCATTGGCAGGCGCTGAAAAAAACACTGTCATCATTGAAAAGTATGCCAATGATATAGGAATTGCTGCACAAATCGACAATGATATCGATGCGTTGTATCGTTGGGAGGAGAAGAACGACATTAAAGCAAAGAAGAAATCGCTTCCGGTATTGTACATGCTGGCCAGTAAACGGGATAACTTGTTGAAACAGTATTTTAGCAACCATGTTGATTACAATAAGCTTTATAATCAAAAAGAAACAGCCATTCAACAAATGGAGCAGGAAGGAGCGTTTTACTATGCAAAAGTAATAGGACAGATTTACAAGGAAAAGGCGTTACAAGAAATCGAGAAGCTGGATGTGGACGATAAGTATAAAATTGAACTCAAATCATTAATTTCATAATGTTTGGAGGTAATTGGAAATGCAAGAAATGATCCGTTTTCTTGTAGAACATCCAGAAGTCATCGGAAAATTACAAAATGGTACGGTGAGCTTGATAGGTTTAAGTGAGTTAGAGGTAAAAGCGGTTGTAAAGGTATTTAGTGAATCGATGGAGCCGCTTGGATATTGGAAGTAGATAACGATGAGTCGAATGGTCATTGTAATGATTGTTGCTTCGATTTTAGCAATATATTTAACTATTTTAAATGTTAAATATCCACTGATCGGCATTGATGTAGTGGAAAATAAGAATGGTGATATCATTGTTAACGATATTTACGAATTTGGATGGGCGGAAAAACAAAATATTCATGTTAATGATCAAGTGCTGAAAGTAGATGGGGAGCCCCCGCTCTCTCATTTTACTGTCCGAAAATACAAAACAATTGAACAAGCGAAAACAATAACGATTCAGAGAGAAAATCAAATTCAAATGTTGACGGTTGATTATCGATCGAATGGAGCGAAACAGTGGTTGTATTATATTGCTTTACCAGCTGTTTTTTTTCTATTCACTGTTAGTTTAAGCATTTTTTTGCTTCGTCTGTGGCCACATGATAAAGCGGCAACCGTGCTTATTTACTTTTTGTTATTGATAGGGCTTTGTTATATAAGTGCGAGCTTATCAGCAAAATATGCACTGTTTGGGCGGCAAATGTTTAACGGTATATTTTTAATCTTACCTGCCGTCTTTTTGCATTTCGTTCATCATTATTTTGAAAAAGAAAAGAAATTGTGGTTTACGAACAAAATCATCTTTTCTCTTTATGGGTTTAACTTTGTGATGTTTGTTGTCTCACTCATGTCTTTATCGTTTCGTTCGATCAGTGAAGCAGAAGTGCTATTGACTACATTTTTTATCAACATGGTCATCATTCTTGCTTTGTTAGGAAAAGGATTGGTTTATCTTAAAAAAGATGAACAGCAAAATACGGTCAAAGGGTTGTTTTTCGCAATTGGTCTATCTGTTGCACCATTTATTTTATTTTATAGTCTCCCGGTTTTAATTATTGGAAAATGGGTATTACCAGCTGAATTAACTGTTACCTCGCTTTTTGTGCTGCCATCTGTCTTTCTTTATTTAATTTGTACGGATCGGCTATTTCAATTACAGTTTTCCATCAATCATTTTGTGTACTATGCCTTTTTATCTTTACTTCCATCTTTTCTTGTTACATTGCTTTATATCAAATTTGTCAATGAAGCGAGAGGGCTTGTAGAGCTTGCTTTGTTGTTTTTACTGATTTATGTAATAAATATCCTTGCTCTCTATTTAAAAGGATGTTTCGATCGAACATTAAGGACGAAGTTATACGTACAAAAAGACTTTTATCAAGAAAGTATATATCGGATCGGCGAAGCATTAAAAAAACAGAAAAACATGCAAGAAGTGATCCAATGCCTAGAAAAAGAGGTGAGCGAATTATTAGCTATAGAGGAACTGGCTTTTGTACAACCAGCAATTAAAAATATGCAAGCACCTTTTCAATGTGATGAAAAAGAGTGGATGAAACTAACCAAAAAGATGGATAGAAAACCACTTTCGATTGGGAAAATCATTGAAAATAAGCGTTTGTTTGCGGTTTTTGTAGGCTCGTTCCGGCAAGGTCCTTTACTATTAATAGGAAAAAAGAAACATCCTATTCCATTTACGGCAGAACAAACAGATTGGTTATCGACTATTGTCTATTATACCAGCATCACGATTGAAAATATGGCCAAAGTAGAGGATTTAATAAAAGAGTTAGACAATCTAAAGGAAAGCAGAAATTCTATTTGGCTCACTCGTTTGATCTTTCAATGGTCGGAAAAGGAAAGAAGAAAGTTATCCATTGATTTGCACGATACGATTCTTCAAGATTTAATTGTTTTAAAACGGAAAGTGGAGAGTTTGCGCGTTCAAAATATGCGTATGGATGAAATGAAAAAGCAGCTAAGCGACATCGAAGAAGAAATCGTAGATATCATTGATTTAACAAGGGAAATATGTCATGAATTAAGACCGCCATTTTTGAGTCAAATCGGATTAAAGGAAGCGATCGTACAGTTAATCCAACGGTTCCAATTACGTGCGAATATAAAGGTAGAATGGAATGTTCATTTATTAGCCAAATTAGAAGAAGAACAGGAGCTTGCTATTTATCGGATTATCCAAGAATTATTAAACAATGCGCTAAAACATTCACAGGCATCATATATTAAATTAACATTGGAAACTCGAAACGAGGAAATCCAACTTCATTACATGGATAATGGTATAGGGATGGATATGAAAACGTTACGTCAAGATCATAGAAAGCTTGGATTGTTTGGCATCAAAGAACGCGTGCAAGGCTTAGGAGGAACTTACAAGATGACATCGCAACTTGGAGAAGGATTAGATATACGCATATCCATTCCATTATAAGCATAGGAAGGAGAAAAATAAGATGATTCGCATTTTAATTGTGGATGATCACCGCCTTGTTGGCGAGGGGACAAAGAACATGCTCGAGAGCGAACAAGACTTTCAAGTAGAACTCGTTACATCTGGCACAGAAGCGGAACAAATAATAGGACAACGTACGTATGATGTGTATTTGCTTGATTGGCGTATGCCGGATATGAACGGTATTGAATTAAGTAAGCGAATTCTCCAAAAACAACCGAATGCGAAAATTGTCATCTATACCGGATATGATGTTGCTCCTTTTTTTAATTATTTGATTGAATCAGGCGTTACGGGCTTTATCAGTAAAACAGCAACAAGAGACCAGCTAATTACAGCGATTCGCTGTGCATTAAGAGATGAAGCGGTCATCCCTGTGCATTTACTGCGACAACTGCGTCTTTGCGAAGTAAGGGCGAAGATAGAGGAAAATGGAAAACAGGCTGCGCTGAGCCAGCTTGAGCAAGAAATATTAATGGAAGTTGCCAATGGACTATGTAATAAAGACATTGCCAAAAAGCGTCATATAAGCCAGCGAAGTGTAGAAAGACACTTATCGCATATCTTTACGAAGCTGCATGTATCTTCACGGATAGAAGCAGTGGAAAAAGCAAAACAATTAGGGCTCATTCCAGAGCTTCATATGTTGCTAACGCCTTCATCGAATCGGTGAGGCGTTTTGTCTTTTTTAGGAATCGGCATTTCGTGTCGGTACTCCGTCAAAAAAATGGCGGGGTTTCGACACCATGTTGGCGGTAAAAAGGAAAGAAAATGGATGTATAATTAAGATAAGTAAGAATAATTTTAAAAAAAGTGTGTGAGACAAAAGAACGCAAGAGCCATTTTTGATTACATAAAAATTATAAGGAGAGATTCATTATGGCATATTCCTTAGGGATGATACTTGGTCCAATTGCAGGAGGAGGACTGGCCGATTTATTTGGTTTATCAACAGCTCTTTATATCATGTGTTTTGTTTTGGTAGGTTACAGTCTGTCTTCTAGGTTGATGAAACATGAGCAGAAAATCTGTAGAATGGATGAATTGTGTTGAAGGAAAAAATGAAGTACTTGAAACCATTTTTTTTAGTAACTGATATTGGGTTTATTGTATACTGGTTCATTACTTTTTTTCATCTTATACCTGAAAGTGTGGCGTTTAAGGACTATGATAACCCGATTATTATCGCATGGAACTGGTCTTTTTTTCCGTTAGATATTTTATTTCTATAACGGGTCTTTACAGTATATATCAATATAATAAAAATAACCCAGCGTGGATGAACTATGCTTTGATTTCTCTTGTTTTGACTTTTTGTTCTGGCTTACAAGCCATTGCATTTTGGGTTTTTAGCAAGAATTTTGACATAACTTTGTGGGCTATCAACTTGTATTTGATTATCTATCCATTATTTTTTATTAGAACTTTCATTGCCGAAAAGAAATAAGGATCGTCTGTGAAGGGTCATGATTTATCAGGATCGTTGGTGAAATGCTATTATGATACTCTTTCAAGCATTTTTAGAATAAAGGAGTGCTGTTCATGCATTTTCTAATTTGGGGCTTTCTTGTCTGGTTAGGAGCAACCCTCATTTTCCGATTTTTTGGACATTTTTTCTTCAATCCAGAAAATGCTTTGCTTCTTCTACTGTCCTATCTGCTTGTTGTTCCGCTCATTTTTTTATTAACCTATCCTCTATACAAACTTAAAGGTTTAAAAAAAGATGAGCGTTTAAAAGCTGCTATATTTATTGCGCTTCCCGGCATGTTCATTGATACGATTGTATTGGTTATCTTTCCAGAAGTGTTTACTAATTTACCAGTAGAATCTGATCGATATTTTGGTTCTTGGTTATTATGGGCATACAGTTGGATTTTGTTAACGGGGGTTCCGCTGAAAAGGAGAGAGGAACGATGACAAATGAAAAATTTTAAGATGTTTGTTTGACCGATGCTGCTAAACTTATTGGGTTGAACCTTTTTACGTAATGCTACTGGTATAGTATGGACTTATTAAAAAAGGTGATAAACACATGTTTTACCGTAAAAATAATATTTCTTCTGAAATCGATTGGCTCAAAGGTCATACGTACCGTATACAATTGCATGAATTCGATGATGATTCCGATTTGTATTTTTTAAAACCTTTACTGCAAAATAAACGGATCGTTTTTTTGGGAGAGAATGGCCACGGCGTGGCAGAGCATAGCCAGATTAAAACAAAGATGATTAAGTACTTACATAAAGAATTGGGGTTTCGAGTTTTAGCATTCGAAAGTAGTTTTAGTGACTGCAGCTTATGCTTTTATCAACAGGATCAACTGGATATAAGGCAATGGATGAAACATTCTTTGTTTAAAGTCTGGCATACGGAGGAAGTCGAGACTCTCTTTCATTATGTGAAGGAAACACAATTATCCAATCAGCCTCTCATCTTAACAGGATTGGATATTCAGCCTGCCTCAAACGATCATATTACTGGCAAATTTCTCTCAAAAATGTTTTCAAATATGGATAAGGCCTATGGTGAGAAAATAGTAGAGTTGGAACAAGAAATGCTTTACCAATATGTCAATTCCCGTAGTCCGTCAATTTCCAAAAAGGAACGTAAGCGAAAATGCAAAGAATTGATGGCTCTTTATCAAGAATTCCTCTTTTTATTAGATAAAAACAGTCTTGAGTTACAAAATAAATTTGGAAAAGACGCTTTTTTGCTTGTGAACCGAATTTTGCAAAACCGAATTTTCCTTATGCAGATGATCTCTTCCCATTTCATGAAAGCGATAAAAATCCGAAATAAGGCAATGGCTGACAATATTTCATGGCTGGCACAAGAGATGTTTCCTAATGAAAAGATAATAATATGGGCGCACAATGGGCATATAATGAAGCAATCTAGGAGATTACTAGGGTTTCTATCGACATTTTCTTATTTACCTCCCAAAATCAAGCAATTCTCCTATACCATTGGGTTTTTTATGTATAGTGGACAAGCAGCGGAAAATAATCGCAGTGTATATGAAGTACAGCAGCCTGATCAAGATAGCATCGAGTTTCGAATCAAGCAAGTAGGACACGAAATTGGCTTTTTAGATATCTCGCGGCAAAGAAAAGTGCCTCAAAATCGTTGGCTTTTCAAGCATACTTACACGATGCATGAAGGGAAGCAATTAAATCTTATCAAGCCTATTGCTTGTTACGATGGACTTGTCGTTTGTGCGAAAACATCTCCTCCAAAATACATCAATCTAAATTAAATCAGGAAGATTTTTCGCATTACATGTTATTCATTTCTTTTGTCATTTTGTCAGCAAGTTAGGTTTGGATTAAAATTCCGACATGAGCAAGCTTTTCTGCCACTTCGCTGAACGAAAACGCTATCAGACAAATAAATTTGTCCGCCATGCGTTTCACGGTTCAGGATCGACATGTCCAGGTCCTCAAGAAAACTATTGCTGCTATGACAGAAAAGAGGTCTTTACTATGATCACCGATGTCGGTGTTAACTTAGTGATGTTTTCTTTTCCATCATGTTAATTCCCAGCCTCGCCAATGCAATCCAAATTCCTTTCCTTTTAACTTGTTAATTCATTACTTTGCTAACTTGTTAAAATATGGTAAAAAATAATTGACAATAAAAAAACAAAGCCATTACAATAATAGTAAGTTATTAGTTTGTTTAGAAAATTTTAAAAATAGGTGCTGATTTGCGTGTTGAAGCAGGCAAAAGGAAGAATTGGCCGCAATGCGGTGCTCTTAGCGCTTTTCGAAGAGGAAGAAGAAGGAAAAATCACCGCTCATTTAGACAACTTGCAATGGCGTTATTGCAAAGGAAAAGTCGGTTCAATGGAACTGCAAAAAATCGTTGCTTCCGTTGAAACGGCAGCGAAGCGAAACAATGTTGTGAACGGTGAGCTATATCGAGAAATGCACGCGCTGTATCATGCGGTAGTTGAGGCGGTGCAGGGCGTAACGAGAGGACAGGTCGAGTTAGGAGATTTAATGAGAACCGTCGGTCTTCGTTTCGCTGTTGTCCGAGGAAACCCGTATGAAAACAGCAAAGAAGGAGAATGGATCGCCGTTGCCTTATATGGTACAATTGGCGCACCGATTCGCGGGCTGGAACATGAAACGATTGGATTAGGAATCAACCATATTTAAAATAGGAAGCCTATAGTTTTTTAGTCATGAGGAGGCTGCATCCGCAATGTGTGTATTGCGGATATAGCCTCCTTCTTTATTTCGCTAAAGTGCGATGGAGAGGGTGGGGAAACATGGTCGTTTTAACCGGTCATACGTTAACGCTAGAGGAAGTAAAACGGGTATTGTACCGTGATGAATTTGTCATTGCCTCTAAAGAGAGTATGGAGGCGGTGGAACGAAGCAGAAAAGCGGTGGAAGAGATTGTGGGGAATAAAAATGTGGTGTATGGCATTAATACAGGATTCGGAAAGTTCAGCGACGTCTTGATTGCCGCTGACGATGTCGAAGAACTGCAATGGAATTTAATTCATTCGCACGCGTGCGGAGTAGGGGAGCCGTTTCCGGAAGAGGTGTCTCGCGCCATGCTCCTTCTTCGGGCTAATGCTCTTTTAAAAGGGTATTCCGGTGTGCGGCCAATCGTTATTGAACGGTTGTTGGATTTATTGAACGCTAAAATTCATCCAGTCATTCCACAACAAGGCTCGCTTGGGGCAAGCGGCGATCTCGCTCCGCTTTCCCATCTGGCGCTTGCCCTTTTAGGAGAAGGAGAAGTGTTTTATCGAGGCAAGCGAGTTCCCGCTATAAAAGCATTATCAGCAGAAGGCATTGCGCCGATTACGTTAAAGGCGAAAGAAGGATTGGCACTTATTAACGGCACTCAGGCAATGACGGCGATGGGAGTAGTGGTTTATTTAGAAGCGGAACAGCTGGCGTATGAAAGCGAAGCGATTGCCGCTATGACGATCGAAGGCTTGCGTGGCATTATTGATGCATTTGATGAACATGTGCATCTCGTCCGTGGTTACAGGCAACAGGTGGAAGTGGCAGCAAGAATTCGCGATTATTTAGCGGGCAGCAAATTGACGACAAGACAAGGCGAGTTGCGTGTGCAAGACGCTTACTCGCTTCGCTGTATCCCGCAAGTGCATGGAGCTTCTTGGCAAGTGCTTGATTATGTAAAAGAAAAGCTGGAAATTGAAATCAACGCAGCAACGGACAATCCGCTCATTTTTGAAGGAGGAGCGAAGGTGATTTCCGGCGGGAATTTCCACGGTCAGCCGATTGCGTTTGCGATGGACTTTATGAAAATTGCTATTGCTGAGCTTGCGAACATTTCAGAGCGTCGAATAGAACGGCTGGTAAATCCGCAATTAAATGATTTGCCGCCGTTTTTAAGCCCGGCTCCAGGTTTGCAGTCAGGAGCGATGATTATGCAGTATACTGCAGCGTCGCTCGTATCTGAAAATAAAACGTTCGCTCATCCGGCAAGCGTCGATTCGATTCCATCGTCTGCGAATCAAGAAGATCATGTAAGCATGGGCACGATCGCTTCCCGCCATGCGTATGCCATTTTACAAAACACAAGGCGGGTACTTGCGATTGAACTGATTTGTGCCATGCAAGCTGTTGAGTATCGCGGTGTGGAAAACATGGCACCGAAGACGAGAAAGCTTTATGAAGCAGTACGAAATATCGTTCCATCCATTACAAAAGATCGCATCTTTTCCAAAGATATCGAAGCAACAGCGCAATGGTTGAAAGGTGTTGACTGGCCCTTTTTTCTTCAAACCATCACACCAACCAATCAATATTCATAGGGGGGAAACGATGATGCGCAACATTAAAGCAAAAAAAGGTCTTGAGCTAGAGTGCGAAGGATGGGAACAAGAAGCTGTTCTTCGTATGCTCTATAACAATTTAGATCCGGAAGTTGCCGAGAAACCAGAGGAGCTTATTGTATACGGAGGCATTGGAAAAGCGGCACGAAACTGGGAAGCGTTTGACGCAATTGTAAAAACGTTAAGAGAGCTTGAAAAAGATGAGACGCTCCTCATTCAATCAGGAAAGCCGGTTGGAGTGTTTAAAACGCATGAACGCGCGCCGAGAGTCCTTATTTCCAACTCGGTCCTTGTTCCAAAATGGGCAAACTGGGATCATTTCCATGAGTTAGATAAAAAAGGGTTAATCATGTACGGACAAATGACAGCGGGCAGTTGGATTTACATCGGGACGCAAGGAATTTTGCAAGGAACATACGAAACGTTTGCTGCAGTGGCGAAAAAACATTTCGGCGGAACGTTAAAAGGGACGTTAACGCTCACAGCTGGTTTAGGCGGAATGGGAGGTGCGCAGCCTCTTGCAGTAACAATGAATGAAGGGGTTGTCATCGCGGTTGAAGTCGACCCAAGCCGCATTCAAAAACGGTTGGATACAAAATATTGTGATCGCATGACCTATTCATTGGATGAAGCGCTTCTTTGGGCATATGAGGCGAAAGAAAAAGGCGAACCGCTATCGATCGGACTTGTCGGCAATGCTGTAGAAGTGCATCATGAGCTGTTAAAACGCGGTGTAAAAGTGGATATCGTCACTGATCAAACGTCGGCGCATGACCCGTTAAACGGGTATATTCCAGAAGGGATGTCACTAGATGAAGCGGCAGCATTGCGCAAGAGCAATCCAGATGAATATGTGCGCCGCTCAAAGCAAAGCATGGCCAAACATGTAGAAGCGATGCTTGAGTTCCAAAAACGCGGAGCGATTGTATTCGACTATGGAAACAACATTCGCCAAGTGGCGAAAGATGAAGGGGTTGAGAATGCGTTTGCGTTTCCAGGGTTCGTTCCAGCCTATATTCGCCCGTTATTCTGCGAAGGAAAAGGACCGTTCCGTTGGGCGGCATTATCGGGTGACCCAGAAGATATTTATCGGACAGACGCACTAATTAAAGAACTGTTCCCAGAAAATAAGGCGCTTGTTCGCTGGATTGATATGGCGCAGAAGAAAGTAGCATTTCAAGGGCTGCCTGCTCGAATTTGCTGGTTAGGATATGGTGAGCGGGTGAAAATGGGGCTTGCCATTAACGAATTGGTGCGCAAAGGAGAGTTAAAAGCACCGATTGTCATCGGACGCGATCATTTGGATTGCGGTTCAGTTGCTTCGCCAAATCGCGAAACGGAAGCGATGAAAGACGGAAGCGACGCCATTGGCGACTGGGCGGTACTCAATGCTTTGATTAACACGGCAGCCGGTGGTTCATGGATTTCCTTCCATCATGGCGGCGGTGTCGGCATGGGCTATTCACTGCATGCCGGAATGGTTGTTGTTGCGGATGGGACAGATTTAGCAAAAGAACGTTTAGAGCGCGTGTTAACGACAGATCCCGGCATGGGAATTATTCGCCATGCTGATGCTGGTTATGAGCGAGCGATTGAAGTCGCCGATGAAATGGGCATCACGATTCCGATGCGAAAGTACCAGTAAGGAGGAGTTTACAAATGTCTCATTTCGATACGCTCATTACAAACATTGGACAGCTTTTAACAATGGAAGGAAACGGTCCGGCTAAAGGGGAGCAAATGAAAACGCTCCCCGTTCTAGAGAATGCTGTGATTGGCTTAAAAGATGAAAAAATTGCATTTATCGGAACAAATGAGGAAGCAGAAGGATTTCGTGCCGCTCAAGTAATCGATGCAAACGGCAAGCTTGTGACACCAGGGTTAGTTGACCCGCATACACACCTTGTGTTTGGCGGCTCTCGAGAACATGAACTTGCACTAAAACAACAAGGTGTTCCATACTTAGAGATTTTAAAAAGGGGCGGCGGCATTTTATCAACAGTACGGGCAACGAGAGCGGCAAGCGAAGAAGAACTTTTTGCAAAAGCGAAGTTTCACCTTAATCGGATGCTGTCTTACGGTGTGACAACCGTTGAGGCGAAAAGCGGCTACGGATTGGATGAAGAAACGGAACTCAAACAACTGCGGGTCGTTCAACGCCTCCAACAAGAACACCCGATGGACCTTGTCTCCACGTTTCTCGGTGCGCATGCGATTCCGCTAGAGTATAAAGACAATCCGGACGAGTTTCTTGCTCGTATGGCAACTTTGCTTCATACCATTCAAAAAGAAGAGCTGGCCGAATTTGTCGATATTTTTTGTGAAACGGGCGTGTTTACAGTCGAACAGTCACGAGCGTTTTTACAAGCAGCAAAATTCCTTGGATTCGCCGTGAAAATTCACGCTGATGAAATCGATCCGCTTGGCGGAACGGAATTAGCTGTTGAACTGGGAGCGGTCAGCGGCGACCATCTTGTTGGCGCATCAGATGTTGGCATCGCGCAGCTTGCAAAGTCGAATACAATTGCTGTTCTGCTGCCGGGCACTTCGTTTTATTTAGGGAAAGAAAAATATGCAAGAGCGCGCGATATGATTGAAGCGGGAGTTGCTGTTGCGCTGGCAACGGACTTCAATCCCGGAAGTTCGCCTACAGAGAATTTGCAGCTCATTATGTCATTAGCGGCGCTAAAACTCAACATGACACCGGAAGAAATTTGGCATGCCGTCACCGTGAATGCCGCTTATGCGATTAATCGCGGCGAGGAAGCAGGACGCATCGCGATTGGCAGAAAGGCGGATATCGTCATTTGGGACGCGCCGAATTATGCGTACATTCCTTATCATTACGGAGTGAATCATGTCCACACAGTCTTAAAAGAAGGAAAAGCGGTGGTGAAAAAGGGGGGATACGATGTCAACGTTTCGCTTTCTTAAAGAAGCGGGGGAAGCATTGTTTCAAGACCGCCATGTGACAAAGGCGAGCAAGATATTGCAGAAGTGGAACGGAAATGAGGCGGGAAATGTCTGCCTCATTGGAGCTCCTTTATCGAAGGCGTCCATCAGCCACTCGGGAGCGTCTTTTGCTCCGAGTGCCATCCGAAAAATGCTTTCCTCCTACACCACTTATTCCATTGAGGAAAATATCGATTTGGCGGATATAAAGGTGACAGATTGCGGCGACATTTTGATGCATCCAACGGATATTGTCCAATCTCAGGAGAGAATTGCTGAAACGATCGAACAACTCATGACAGCCAATCCAGATTCGTTGTTAGTTGTCCTCGGCGGAGATCACTCGATCAGCTGTCCGGCGATTCGCGGATTCCAAAAGCGATGGGAGAAAATCGGAGCCATTCAATTTGACGCCCATCACGATTTGCGCAATTTAGAAGACGGTGGGCCAACGAATGGTACTCCGTTTCGAAGTTTAATGGAGTCGGGAACATTGGATGGAAACCATCTTATTCAGATTGGCATCCGTGATTTTGCCAACAGCAAAGCGTATACAGAGTACGGAAAACAGAACGGTGTCGCGATTTATACCATGAAAGATGTTCGCAAACGGCCCATCCAAGAGATTGTAAGGGAAAGCATTGAAAAACTGAAACAAGAAGTAGATGCTATTTACGTTTCGGTGGACATGGATGTTCTGGATCAAGCGTTCGCGCCAGGATGCCCTGCCATTGGTCCAGGCGGAATGGATAGCTATACGTTATTGGAAGCAATTGCTATACTAGGAGAATATGAAATTGTTAAAGCAATGGATATTGTTGAAGTGGATCCGACTGTGGACTTTCGTGACATAACAAGCCGAACCGCCGCATGGGTGATCATGCAGTTTTTAAAAGGAAAGAAAAAAGCCGGATGGATTTCATAAGCATGAAAGAGGATGCTTGAGTGAGCATTCTCTTTTTCTGTTCATAGTGCCAGGCACCTAAGAAGTCGCCGCATCATTCGGAACCAAAACAAAAAGGCTTCCCTCTTGTTGAGTGGAAGCAACTTAAACGGTAAACTGATATACCCCGTTTTTTACCTGGACGATTTTGTTTTCCGGCATTCCGGTTATTCCGCATAAAAACGGACGGTTGATAAGAGCGCTTTCGATGGCGGAAATGAGGCTTTTTGCTTCATATAAGCGGATCACTATGTTTCCGATAGCGAGTTCGAAATAGGCGCCAAATTCATCCTTGCTTTGCGTTACAGGCTGGCAGGATACATCGAATAAATGGCAATATTTTTGCAATGACTCATCAAGATGGCTTACATTCATCCCGATATAAGAAAGAGATGGAGATCCGATGCTGTGTTGCATAAGCGGTGCCATTTCCGTCGCGCGGGCTTCTTCCGGTTCACCCCATTGGATAAAAAACGGATAGCGGCATGTGTCATCTTGTTTGTCCTCGATAAACAGCATCGACCAGCTTAATACTTTACCATCTTCACGTTTTCGGCTCCCGGAAAACGGACCGATCGGCTTTAGCCCTTTTGCCTGAATGTGGGCAATGACAGAATAGATATCGTCTGTGCGGAATGCCAATTGTGAAAAGCCTTCTCCTTTATAGGAATCCGCGACGATTTGCTGGATCAATACATTGTCGGAAGTTTTTGCTTTATCAAAGTCCGTAAAGCCGATCCATTCAATGTAGCGCAGTTCGGTAAAGTAGTTCAGGCAGTTATACGTCCCCCAAGAAGGATGCTTTCCACCGTTTATAGCGTGAAATCCGATAAGCTGAAATGCGGTTTTTGCTTCTTCCGGGTTTTTTGTAAAGTGGACGATATGGTCAAACGTGACATTCATGGCTGCTTCTCCTTTTTTGCAAAAATAGAGGGGCGAGAACTGTTTGGCAACAAATGCCCTAAAATAGTCTGCTTTTCATTTTATATAGTTCACGCTCATTCTCCGTCGTTTTATGAACGGCAAAATCGATATCAAGCTGAATATTGTCTAGCCGTTCGTTCAGCTGTTGGTAGTGGGAATCTACTTTTTCCTCAAGTTTGTGAAGGCCTTGTTTGAGAGAAGTGATTTCACCGTGGATGTTGTGTACGTCCATTGTGAGGGCTTCAAGTTTGGCATCTGTTTCATCTTGCCGGTGAAGAAGTGCCGTCATTAGTTCGTTCAGTTCCTTTAGTCCGGCTTTCAAATAAGCCTGTTCTTTTTCCACATATTTTTGTCCATCGCGTAGATTTTTCACTTTGTTTTCTAGGCGTTTTTGTCCATCGCGTAGATTTTTCACTTTGTTTTCTAGGCGTTTTTGTCCATCGCGTAGATTTTTCACTTCATTTTCTAAGCGTTTTTGTCCATCGTGTAAATCTTTTACATCTTTTTCTAACCGCTTTTGCCCATCACGCAGATTTTTTATTTCGTTTTCTAGCTGTTGTTGTCCATTGCGTAAATCTTTTACTTCTGTTTCCAGTCGCTGTTGTCCATCGTTTAGACAATGCAAGGTGTCTTCCATATTCCCAAGACAATCTAATATTTGTTGGAGAAGTGCATCGGTCATCGATTTCCCTCTTTTCAAAAAATAATATCTTTCCCTTAATATAGCACGTACGTTCGATTTTTATCAAGGGATAATTGGTTTCGCCTTGATTATCTTTGTTTTTTTATAGAATGCGGCAAATGTTGCTTCATTCGATGAAAGTTTGGTATCATCATAGTATTGTGGTAGGTCGAACTCATTGGAGGTGAAAAAAATGTCGAGAATTTCCATCGAACAAGTAAAACATGTGGCGCATTTGGCGCGTTTGGCGATTACGGATGAAGAAGCAGAAATGTTTACAAAGCAGTTGGACGCGATTATTACATTCGCTGAGCAATTAAACGAGTTGGATACAGAAAACGTACCGCCAACATCTCATGTACTTGATATGAAGAATGTCATGCGTGAAGATGTGCCAACACCAGGGCTCCCGCTTGAAGAAGTGTTGAAAAACGCGCCGGACCACCAAGACGGGCAATTCCGCGTACCAGCCATTTTAGAGTAAGGAGGGGGAAGCAATGTCATTATTTGACCATAAAATTTCCGAATTACATACCCTTTTACAAAAAAAAGAAATTTCTGTTTCCGATTTAGTGGATGAATCATTCCGCCGCATTGGCGAAGTGGAAGAACAAGTGCAAGCGTTTTTAACACTAAATGAAGAAAACGCTCGCGCGAAAGCGAAAGAGTTAGATGACAAGCTAGCGAAAGAAGGAAACGATTTTGGCGTGCTTTTTGGCATGCCGATTGGCATTAAAGATAATATTGTAACAAAAGGATTGCGCACAACATGTGCAAGCAAAATTTTATATAACTTTGACCCAATTTATGACGCAACGGTTATGGAGCGCTTAAACGAAGCCGGTGCGATTACGATTGGAAAATTAAACATGGACGAGTTTGCCATGGGGTCTTCCACGGAAAACTCCGGTTTTCAACTCACGCGTAACCCGTGGGATTTAGAGCGCGTACCAGGCGGCTCCAGCGGCGGTTCCGCTGCGGCAGTAGCGGCAGGCGAAGTACCGTTTGCTTTAGGTTCTGATACGGGCGGTTCGATTCGCCAGCCGGCGGCATTTTGTGGAGTTGTCGGGCTGAAACCTACATACGGCCGTGTATCGCGCTTCGGGCTTGTCGCGTTTGCCTCTTCACTTGACCAAATCGGCCCGATTACGCGTACGGTAGAGGATAACGCCTACTTATTGCAAGTCATCGCTGGTTTAGATCCAATGGATTCGACATCGGCAAACGTAGAAGTGCCAAATTACGTAGAGGCGCTTACCGGCGACATTAAAGGCTTAAAAATCGCCGTGCCGAAAGAATATTTAGGCGAAGGTGTTGCGGAAGAGGTTCGCCAATCCGTCCTTGATGCATTAAAAGTATTGGAAAAATTAGGAGCGACATGGGAAGAAGTATCACTTCCGCACTCGAAGTATGCGCTGGCGACTTACTATTTGCTTGCTTCTTCGGAAGCATCCGCGAACCTTGCCCGCTTTGACGGAGTTCGTTACGGATACCGCACGGATAATGCGAAAAACTTGATCGATATGTACAAACAAACGCGCAGCGAAGGCTTCGGTAACGAAGTGAAACGCCGCATCATGCTTGGGACGTTCGCGTTAAGTGCCGGATATTATGACGCGTATTACAAAAAAGCGCAACAAGTGCGGACATTAATCAAACAAGATTTCGAAAAAGTATTTGAAAAATATGACGTTATTATCGGGCCAACGACGCCGACACCAGCATTTAAAATCGGCGAAAAAACACATGACCCGCTAACGATGTACGCGAACGACATTTTAACGATTCCAGTAAACCTTGCCGGCGTTCCTGGAATCTCCGTACCGTGCGGATTTGTGAACGGCTTGCCGGTCGGCTTGCAAATTATCGGCAAACATTTTGATGAAAGCACAATTTACCGCGTCGCTCATGCGTTCGAGCAAGCGACCGACTATCATAAACAAAAACCAGCGTTATAAGGGGGGAAACATGATGAATTTTGAAACGGTCATTGGTCTTGAAGTTCATGTTGAGCTAAAGACAAAATCGAAAATTTTCTCCAGTAGTCCAAATGCGTTCGGAGCGCCCCCAAACACGCAAACGAACGTGATCGATTTAGGCTATCCAGGGGTTCTTCCGGTATTGAATAGACAAGCGGTAGAATTTGCGATGAAGGCAGCGATGGCGTTAAACTGCGAAATCGCGACCGAAACGAAATTTGACCGTAAAAACTATTTTTATCCGGATAACCCAAAAGCGTACCAAATTTCGCAATATGATCAGCCGCTTGGCAAAAACGGCTGGATTGAAATCGAAGTGAACGGCAAAAAGAAAAAAATCGGCATCACCCGCATTCACTTAGAAGAAGACGCGGGGAAGCTTACACATACAAATGACGGTTATTCACTCGTCGATTTCAACCGTCAAGGCACACCGTTAATTGAGATTGTGTCAGAACCTGACATCCGTTCGCCAGAAGAAGCGTATGCGTATTTGGAAAAATTAAAATCGATTATCCAATATACAGGCGTTTCCGATTGTAAAATGGAAGAAGGTTCGCTTCGCTGCGATGCGAACATTTCCCTTCGTCCAATCGGCTCGACCGAATTTGGTACGAAAACAGAGTTGAAAAACTTAAACTCGTTTAACTTCGTGCGCATGGGCTTAGAATACGAAGCGAAACGGCAAGAGAAAATTTTGCTTTCCGGCGGCGTCATCCAGCAAGAAACGCGTCGCTTTGACGAAGCGACAAAAACAACGGTGCTTATGCGCGTCAAAGAAGGATCGGAAGACTATCGCTACTTCCCAGAACCAGATCTTGTCATGCTATATATCGATGATGAGTGGAAAGAACGCGTTCGCGCTTCGATTCCGGAGCTTCCAGACGCGCGCAAAAAACGCTATGTCGAAGAGCTTGGCTTGCCGGAATACGATGCAAAAGTATTGACGCTTACGAAAGAAATGGCCGATTTCTTCGAAGCGACGGTCGCAAACGGAGCCGATCCGAAATTGGCGTCTAACTGGCTCATGGTCGAAGTATCTGGCTATTTAAACGCAGAACAAAAAGAACTGCATGAGATCGCGCTGACGCCAGAAAGCTTAGCGGGCATGATTAAGCTCATTCAAAACGGCACGATTTCGTCGAAAATCGCAAAAAAAGTGTTTAAAGAACTCGTCGAAAAAGGCGGAGACCCAGAAAAAATCGTTAAAGAAAAAGGGCTTGTGCAAATTTCCGATGAGGCGACATTGCGCAAAATCGTTCTTGAAGTGTTGGATGCTAATCCGCAATCCGTTGAAGATTATAAAAACGGTAAAGACCGCGCGCTTGGCTTCTTAGTCGGCCAAGTAATGAAAGCGACAAAAGGACAAGCCAACCCGCCGCTTGTCAATAAGTTGTTAGTAGAAGAAATTAACAAACGATAAATAAGTTAAAGCTGGCTGCATCAAGCCAGCTTTTTATTTTTATCTTATTTCTATGATGCTACAATCAGTTAAACTTGAAGTCGAAAAAAGCGGGATACCAAGAGGCGATTTTGCCAATGCTTTGAGAAGATGTAGGAAGGAAAAGGCGGATTTTTCACGATAAATCCGCCTTTTTTCTTTCAATAACAAGCATGATACCTTGCTAAATTACGATGTTTGTGAGGAATGTTCCTAAAAAATAGTTAATATTATAAAAATATACAATAGTTTTACTATTTATATCATTATGCGTTATAAGAACAATTATTAACCTTTATGTAAAAAAATAACAAAAAGGGGATGAGGATGTTGAAGAAAAGGTCCATATTGCTTACTTTATTGTGTACACTGATGTTAATTATTGCTACTGCTTGCAGCGGTGGCGGCAATGAAGCAAAAAATGAAAATAAAGGAAAAAGCAGTGGGAAAAGCGGCGATACGGTTGACCTCTTGATGGGGACAGGAAGCCAAGGGGGGACATATTATCCGCTTGGAGCAGAAATGGCCAATGTTTGGAATAAAAATATTAAAAATATCAATGTTACATCCACTGAATCTGGTGCCTCTGTTGAAAACCTCGCCAAAATTGCTAATGGAGAATTCGATTTAGGGATGACTGTAAACCTTCCGGCATATGATGCTTACGAAGGAAAGGGAGATTTTAAAGGAAGAAAAGTAGAGAATTTCGCGTTTATCGGCCATATTTATCCAGAAGTATTGCAAATTGTGACGAGAGAAAGTTTCGGGATTAATTCTATCGCTGATTTAAAAGGAAAACGGATCGCGATCGGACCTCCAGGAGGTGCTACACAAACAGTCGCAAAAACCGTGTTGGCAGCATTCGGTATTAAAGATGGTGAGTATGTGGCATACCAAGAAGGATACGGCGATGCGAAAGCGAAGCTGCAAGACGGCACGATTGACGCATCGTTCGGATTGATTGGCCTGCCTGATGCCGGAATTGATGAACTGCAAGCATCTGTAAAAGACGTGAAATTTTTAGAAATTACTGGTGAAGAACTGGCTTATGTTGAAAAGAACAGCGGCTACACTCGATATACGATGAAAGCCGGTTCATATGAATGGTTGAAAAAAGATGTCAGCACTGTTTCCGCGTTTGCGGTTTTAGTCGCTAATACAGATACAGTGGATGATGAGACAGCATATCAGCTTGCGAAAGTAATGATTGAAAAAGCAAATGAAAACACACACCAACAGGCAAAACATATGACAAAAGAAAACGCATTGAATGGACGCGGAAATTTACCAATTCATCCAGGTGCAGAAAAATACTATAAAGAAATTGGCATCCTTAAGTAATAAAAAAGGGCAGACTAAGCGTCCTGGTCCTTTTTTCAATAATTCTCCTATCACAAAATCTCTTGTTTTTCCATTAATCTTAACGATGTGCCCCCTATGATTTTACTGTTGCCTATTTCAACCGGTAACAAGTAATTAACTTCATTTAGGTGGTGATGACAATGAACTGGCGTAAAAAAAACGATATGAAAGAAAAGCCGCTCGAAGAATTGTCCCAAGAGGAAATACTAGAAAAATATGATCGAGAAAGTTCCTACAGAAAAAATCTTGGGAAATGGTCATGGGTTGTCCTCTTTTTAGGTGTATCATTAACGTTGTTCCATTTGTACACAGGGTATCGCGGCGCGTTTGAAGCGAGAATTCAAGGTCCTATTCACCTGGGAACCGCTTTAGGCCTCATTTTTTTGCTTTATCCGATTAAAAAAGGATTGCATCGGAAACAAAAGGGAGTTCCTTGGTATGATGTCGTGCTTGCTTTCACAGCGCTTGGGGTTGGCTATTATAATGTGATTAATTACGAGGAGCTTGTAGCGCAAAAAATTGTGTTTGGGTATTCGCAAATGGATATTATTGTTGCTTCCCTTGGTGTGCTGTTAGTGCTTGAAGCGGCAAGAAGATGCGTAGGTTTGCCAATCGTGGCAGTAGCGGGTGTAGCAATTTTATACGCGTTATATGGAAATCATATTCCAACGAAAATGTTTGCCCATCGTGGATTTTCATGGGAAAAGTTAGCAACTGATTTGTATTTAACGACAAAAGGAATATTTAGTACGCCAATTCAAGTGTCATCCACGTTTATCTTCTTGTTTTTATTTTTCGGAGTGATGCTCATTCGGACTGGAGTTGGTCAATTTTTCAATGACGTAGCGTTTGTGTTAACAGGAAGATTTATTGGAGGACAGGCGAAAGCAGCAGTTGTTGCGAGCGCCTTGGAAGGAATGGTCTCGGGAAGCTCCGTCGCGAACACGGTAGGATCGGGAGCGTTTACGATTCCAATGATGAAAAAGGCGGGTTATAAGCCGGAATTTGCCGCAGCTGTAGAAGCTTCCGCATCAACAGGTGGGCAAATTATGCCACCAGTAATGGGAGCGGCCGCATTTATTATGGCTTCGTATACAAACACGCCGTATAGCCAAATCATGTTGGCTGCGATCATTCCTGCCATTTTATACTTCCTCGGTGTATTTTTAGGAGTACACTTCGAATCGAAAAAACAAGGGATTATCGGCACACCGAAATCGCAGTTGCCAAGCTTTCGGAAACTGATGACAGAACGCGGATATTTGATTTTGCCGCTTATAGTCATTTTTTACACATTACTGACTGGTAAAACGCCGATGCGCGCTGCTTTAGTGGCGATTTTAGTCGCGTTTCTTGTCAGCTTAGTACGCAAAGAAACAAGAATGACACCATGGCAAATCGTAAAAACGCTTGAGGAAGGTGCTCGAACCGCGCTTCCAGTCATCGCAGCATGTGCAGCCGCGGGAATTATTGTCGGTGTTGTCGTCCAAACGGGATTAGGTGGAAGAATAGCAAATGGCATTATTACGTTAGGTGGAGGATCATTAATTTTAACGTTATTCTTCACGATGATTGCCTGCCTTATTTTGGGAATGGGGTTGCCGACAACGGCAAACTATATCGTAACCGCGACGATGGTTGCGCCAGCGTTAGTATTAGGGTTGGATGTTCCAGTTTTAGCTGCTCATATGTTCGTCTTCTATTTCGGAATTGTCGCTGATATTACACCGCCTGTCTGTTTGGCAGCATATGCGGGTGCGGGACTGGCGGGAGCGAACCCGTTTATGACAGGAGTAAGGGCGTTTACGTTGGCGACGGCGGCGTATATCATCCCATACGTGTTTGTTATGAATCCGCAAATGATTTTAATTGACGTCAAACCGTTGTTTTTAACGATTTGCGTGGCCACGGCGATTATTGGCATGATCGGTGTAAGCAGCGCCATGGTTGGTTACCTTGTCAGAAAGGCGTATGTTTGGGAGCGGATTGTCTTATTTATCGCTGGTCTTCTTCTCATCTCGCCAAATATTACGTTTAGTGTAATTGGAAGCGTGCTATTAATTGCCGTTGCTGTGATTCAATCAAGAAGACCGAAAGAAACAAATAACCTTTTCACCGCAACCATGTAGTATTGGAGGGAAAGAGGGTGATTTTTGATCATCTTCTTTTTTTATTTACATATAGGCAAAAATCCTGCAATAAGAAATAAAAATTTCATATAATTTTATAAAATGAAAAATAAATTTCAAAGAGGTGTTCATGGTGGAAATCGAGCAGACAGAAGCGGTTGCTAGTAGTATGAAACGCTCCTTTCATTTGTATGAAAAAGCGAAGGAAGTCATACCAGGAGGCGTCACGGCAAATATTAAATATTTCGCGCCGCACCCGATTATCATGGAAAGAGGAAAAGGAAGCCGCCTAGTCGATGTCGATGGAAACGAATATGTCGATTATTTACTTTGTTACGGTGCACTTATTTTAGGACATGGCCATCCGAAAGTAATCGAATCGATCATGAGACAGATTATTACGGACGGAACGACCGTATTTGGCGCGCCACACATGTTCGAAACGTTGATGGCGAAAAAAATTATTCAAGCATTTCCAAGCATGGAAATGGTTCGTTATACAAATTCCGGTCTAGAAGCTACATTACTTGCCATTCGCTTAGCACAAGCGTTCACGGGAAAAACAGCTATCGCAAAATTCGAAGGACATTATCATGGTGGATATGATCAAGTGTTAATTAGTGTAAATCCGTCGGTTACCGAAGCGGGAGACGAAAAAGAGCCGAATGCGGTGCCTGAGTCGAAAGGAATCCCTCCCCAATATACGGATGAAACGATTATTTTGCCGTTTAACGATATTGAGGCAACGGAAGCGATTTTACGGAAACATAAAAATCGGCTTGCAGCAGTTATTTTAGAGCCGGTTCAAGGTGGCTTTATTCCGGCAGATGCAATTTTTATGAAAGAGCTTCGCGCCATAACGAAAGAACTTGGCATCGTCCTTATTTTCGATGAAGTAAAAACGGGATTCCGTATCACTTACGGAGGGGCACAAACGGTTTACGGCATCGCGCCTGATCTTACCGCATTAGGAAAAGTGTTAGGAGGTGGATTCCCGATCGGAGTGATCGGAGGGAAAAAAGAAATTATGGAACAAATGGACCCACGCCGCGGCAAAGACGCACTGTCAATAGAAACAGATAAAGCGAACAAAGGGGATGTCCTGTTCCATAGCGGCACGTATAACGGTCATCCGACTGTTTTAGCGGCAGGACTGGCAACATTAGACGTCTTACAGCAGCCGGAAACGATGCCGCGTCTATTGCAAATGACGAACATGCTCCGGGAAGGATTGGAAGCGGTGTACCGTGCTTATGGCATACCAATGAAAACGGTCGGATTAGGAAGCATCTTCAACATCGTCTTGACCGAACAAGATGTAAAAAATTATCGCGATTTGACAAAAGCAAATATGAAATTGCGGGAAGAAATCGATTACGAACTGTTGGGACACGGCGTGTATACGAAACCTGGCAATCGCTATTCGATGTCCGTCGTTCATACGGAAGAAGATATCGCATGGACGATAGAAGCGCATGAAAAAGCTATTCGAAAGGTAAAAAATCGTTTATAATGGACACACCAACAAACCGTTGTGAGAAAAGGACCGAAAAACGATGAATGAAGTGTATCGATTAATCGCCGAAAAACTGCCAGAAATGAGTCGAGCACAGCGGAAAATTGCGAAATACGTATTAAACAATCCTGAAGCGGTTCCGTTTTTCACGGTCGGAAAGCTTGCGAAAATGGCAGGAGTGAGCGAAGCGACTGTTGTCCGCTTCGCAACGTTTTTAGGATTTTCGGGATATCCAGAGTGGCAACAGGCGATGCAAGAATCGATGAAGCGGCAATTGACAACGGTGGAGAGACTGAAAATTTCCGAAGAAGTGTACGATTCGGAAGACAAATCGATTTTCGAAATGTTTCAAGAAGACATCGAAAGAATTAAAGCAATGTCGATGCAAATCGACATGGATTCGTTCTATCAAGCGGTGCAATACATTACCGACGCGAAACGAATATTTATTATCGCAAACCGAAGCGCGGTTTCATTAGGACTGTTTTTAGAATTTTATTTCGACATATTGTTTGAGAATGCGGAGCTCATTCGTAATCCGCACGGCATATCGGAAAAACTGTTTCGCCTTAATAAAGACGATGTCGTTATTGGTTTAAGTTTTGCCCGCTACACAAAAAGTACCATTGAAGCGGTCGCTTTCGCCAAAGACCGCGGCGCAAAAATTATTGTCATTACGGACCATCTATTATCACCGCTGGTATCGTACGGAGACGTCACGTTATGTGCTCCGACGGAAATGCCGTCGTTTATTGACTCGTTCGTCGCGCCGTTAAGTTTAGTGAACGCACTCATTACCGAAGTCGGCCGGAGAAAGCGCAGCGAAGTCGAAAAGCATTTATCTGATTTAGAAGAAATTTGGGAAAGATTTCATATTTTTTATGAGTAAAATGATGTGGACCTATTCCAAGAATGTTGGAATGGGTCTTTTTATTTCAGCGGCTCGACTCGTTTCTATTATGCGCGGTTGTACTATTGCTTCTTGTTTCCGTATCTCCGGTAAGCAGATAAATATATTTTCGTGCCTTCATATCGTCGGCCAAATAAAAAGTGTTTTATGTCAAGAAAACGGGTGCCTTAAACAAAAGGAAGATGATGTATAAAATTTTGTGTAAAGCATTTTGCTAGACCAAAAGAAAAAAGGTAGGGTATTCTCTGATTTGGACCACAACACATTCCAGAGAAAGGAGAACCCTACCTATGTCTAAAAGTATACCGAATGTCGACTGGGGCTATATGCCTTTCAAGGTTTTTTATTTTCAATCTAACAGCTGTATCAAAACATTTTGGCAAATGCCATGTCGAATGGAATGTATTTTTTGTAGAGTCATTGTGGATGATAGGCTACAATGAAGGTAATGATGGACGATAAGGAGAATGGACATGGATGCTTCTTGGTTAAAGCCGATTTCTGAGGTGAAGTATTTGGCGGTGGATAATGCCTATCGCTATCGCGCGATTTTGCGTTATTTTTACACTCAGCACGAACGGATGCGGCAATATTTGTTTCCGTTTTTATCTTACCTATGAGGAATTAAAACTCAGTAGCAAACATTTCGATCGGTGTTCCTGTTTTCCAAGTTTGTATCTTACCTATGAGGAATGAAAACCAAGCTAAAAGAGGTTTTATTATTGTTTTTATCGTAAAACTATATGCAATTGAACCGGCACTTCAGCGTGATGTAATGAATTGGTAACTATTTATTTTTATCGCACCTACGAGTAATTGCGTAGTGTTCCGGCAGCTTTCCCTGCACCATGTCAATATCACGTTCTAACCGATATGCGCATTCTCGTTTCTCTCTAGCATGATGCTAGGAAGGAACGAGTTTTTTATTTGGAAAATTCCCGTTGCACTTTTATTTTTTGCATGTTCTAATAGTGATTGATAGGTAACGGAAAGGTTTGTTTTTCCTTTTGGATGATGATAAAGATTTTATTTTCGAAGCAAGGAGTGGGGGCTGATGGAGAAAGAGGCGATCATCCGCTTTGAGCGGGTGACGAAGGAATACGATGGGTTGGTCGTGCTCGATGATGTCAGTTTTGAGATTGAGCGCGGGAAGTTTTATACCTTGCTCGGGCCGTCGGGATGCGGGAAGACGACGATTCTGCGTTTGATCGCGGGGTTTACGGAGCCGACGGAAGGAACGATTTATTTTCACGGAAAGCCGGTAAATCATGTACCTGCGAATAAGCGGCAAGTGAATACGGTGTTTCAAGATTATGCTTTGTTTCCGCATTTGAATGTGTTTGAAAACGTGGCGTTTGGGTTGCGGATTAAGAAGAAAAAGCGCTCGGAAATTGAGGAAAAAGTAAAGCAGGCGCTTCGGTTTGTGAATTTAGAAGGATACGAGAATCGCAGTATTCAAGAAATGTCCGGAGGTCAGCGGCAGCGGGTGGCGATTGCGCGCGCGATTGTCAACGAACCAGAAGTGCTTCTGCTTGATGAGCCGCTGTCGGCGCTTGATTTAAAGCTGCGCACCGAAATGCAATATGAGCTTCGCGAACTGCAGCGCCGTTTAGGGATTACGTTTATTTTTGTCACACATGACCAAGAAGAGGCGCTGGCGATGTCGGACCAAATTTTCGTGCTCAATAAGGGGAAAATCCAGCAAAGCGGCACACCGAAAGACATTTACGATGAGCCGATTAATCGGTTTGTCGCTGATTTTATCGGTGAATCGAACATCTTGCGAGGCACGATGATTGAAGATTACCTTGTCGAATTCGCCGGGAAGCGGTTTACGTGCGTGGACAAAGGATTTCGCCCGAACGAGCCAGTCGATATTGTCATCCGTCCGGAAGATTTGGACATTACGACAAAAGATCAAGGAAAGCTCCAAGTGCGCGTCGATTCGCTATTGTTCCGAGGTGTACATTACGAGCTGTGCTGCTATGACGAAGATGGGAATGAATGGCTCGTCCATTCGACGAAAAAAGCGGAAGTAGGAGAAGAAATCGGGCTTTATTTTGACCCAGAGGACATTCATGTCATGCGCATCAGCGAAGATGATGGTGAGAGATCCGATGAAAAATAGTGTACGCAATGTTTACTTATTTCCATATGTAATATGGATTGGGCTATTTGTCGTTGCGCCGATTTTATTAATTTTGTATTATTCATTTTTTGATATTGACGGGAATTGGACGTTTGCCAATTATAAAACGTTTTTTACGCCGATTTATTTAAAAATGGCGGCAAGTTCGGTTTGGTACGCATTTTTGATTACGCTATTTTCGTTGCTTGTCGCGTATCCGACCGCGTACTTGTTGACGAAGACGAAGCATAAACAGCTTTGGCTTTTGCTTATTATTTTGCCGACATGGGTGAATTTGCTTTTAAAAGTGTACGCGTTTCTCGGCATTTTTGGCACGTACGGATTGGCAAACGCGATTTTAGAAACGGTTGGAATCGGCAAGAAACAAATTTTGTTTACCGATTTTAGTTTTGTGTTCGTGTCGGTATACATTTTTATCCCGTTTATGATCCTGCCGATTTTTAACTCGCTTGAGGAGTTGAATCCAACGCTTGTTGACGCGGCGCGCGATCTTGGCGCTTCGGCTTGGACGACGTTTCGTCGCGTCGTTTTTCCGCTGACGTTAGACGGGGTGAAAGCAGGATGTCAAGCGGTATTTATTCCGTCGTTATCGCTCTTTATGATTACGCGTTTAGTTGCGGGAAACCGCGTTATTACGCTCGGTACGGCGATTGAGCAACATTTTCTTGTCACACAAAACTGGGGCATGGGCTCGACGATTGCGGTGTTTTTAATTATCGCGATGGCCATTGTCGTCATTGTGACAGGAAATCGGAAGTGAGGGTTAAGCGATGCGAAACAATAAAAAATGGGCGAACATGTATTTAGTGTTCGTGTTTCTCATTTTGTACGCCCCGATTATTTATTTAATTTACTATTCGTTTAATAGCGGCGGAACGATGCATAATTTCGAAAGGTTTACGCTGGAGTGGTATAAAGAGGTGATCGATGATACCCGTTTATGGATTATCGTGTTGAATACACTGACGATTGCCCTTTTGTCTGCGGCGGTTTCCACCATTCTTGGCGTGTTGGGAGCGCTCGCGATTTATTATGTGAAAAATCGGCATATGAAACAGTTGCTTTTAATGTTGAATAACGTATTAATCGTTAGCCCGGATGTCATTATCGGCGCCTCATTTCTCATTTTGTTTACGATTATCGGCATTCAGCTCGGTTTTACGTCGGTGCTGCTGTCGCATATCGCGTTTAGTGTTCCGATCGTCGTGTTGATGGTGCTTCCAAAATTGCAGGAAATGAGTCCGACACTGATTGATGCGGCTCGCGATTTAGGGGCGAATCAATGGGATGTGCTGAC
This sequence comes from Parageobacillus sp. G301, assembly GCF_030268025.1. Taxonomy (NCBI): domain Bacteria; kingdom Bacillati; phylum Bacillota; class Bacilli; order Caryophanales; family Anoxybacillaceae; genus Parageobacillus; species Parageobacillus sp. G301. Next base: position 200,025 of record NZ_BSDB01000003.1, on the reverse strand, counting down.
GAAAGTAATATTGCCGTTTATTACCCCTGGTATTTTCGCTGGTTTTTTCATGGCATTGACGTATTCGCTTGATGACTTCGCGGTGACGTTTTTTGTGACAGGCAACGGTTTTTCGACACTATCGGTAGAAATTTACTCACGGGCGCGCCAAGGTATTTCGCTGTCGATTAACGCATTATCGACATTGTTATTTTTGTTTACGGTTGTGCTGGTGATTGGCTACTACTTTATTAGCCAGAAAAGCAGCTCCTTATACGGAATGAGGGGGCGACGAAAATGAGAAAGCTTATATCATTGTTTGCGGCCGTTTTTTTCGCCTCGTTTGTACTGCTTTACGTGTCTTCCCAGCTGAATAAAGCGGAGGGATATTCTGGAAAGAATACATTGACAGTGTATAACTGGGGCGATTACATCGATCCTGAGCTTATTAAAAAGTTCGAAAAGCAGACGGGCATAAAAGTCATCTACCAAACGTTTGATTCCAATGAAGCGATGATGGCGAAAATTGCCCAAGGCGGCACGACGTTTGATGTCGCCGTTCCTTCTGAATATGCGATCAGTAAAATGAAAGAAGATGGATTGCTTATTCCGCTCGACCATTCAAAATTGCCGAATTTAAAATATATCAATCCGCGCTTTTTGAATTTATCATTTGATCCAGGCAACAAGTATTCCGTCCCGTATTTTTGGGGGACGGTCGGCATCGTCTATAATCCGGAAATGCTTGGCGGAAAAAAAATAACGAGCTGGAACGATTTATGGGATAAAGATTTGCGCAATCAAATTTTGTTAGTGGACGGCGCGCGTGAAGTGATTGGCATGGGGCTCAATAGTTTGCATTATTCGTTAAATGACACGAATAAGAAGCATTTACAGGAAGCAAAGAAAAAACTCGATCGCCTCACACCAAACGTCAAAGCGATTGTCGGCGATGAGATTAAAATGCTTTTGGTGAATGAAGAAGCGGCAATCGGGGTTGTTTGGTCAGGTGATGCGGCGGAGATCATTGCGGAAAATGACAAGCTCGATTATGTTGTGCCGAAAGAAGGATCAAATTTATGGTTCGATAATATGGTGATTCCGAAAACCGCGAAAAATATCGAAGGAGCACATCAATTTATTAACTTTATGCTTGATCCGAAAAACGCTGCGCAAAACGCGGAGTATGTCGGCTATTCGACGCCGAATGAGAAGGCGCTGGACTATTTGCCGAAAGAAGTAACTGAGGATAAACGGTTTTATCCAGATTTTGAGTCGGTCGGAAACTTAGAAGTGTACGAGAATTTAGGAAAACGAATGCTTGCTTATTACAACGAGCTGTTTTTGCAGTTTAAAATGCATCGGAAATAAGGAAAGGGAGACTGAGAGAATTGAAGCAGTTTAAAAAGGCGTGGCTTGCGTTTTTGTCTGTTGTTTTGTTTCTGGCGGGAAAACTGAAGTGGGTGCTGGCGATTTTTAAGTTTTTAAAATTCAGTTCTCTCATTTCCTTATTTATTTCGATCGGCGCATATGCGCTTGTATACGGATGGAAGTTTGCGGTGGCGCTCGTGTATTTGCTTTATGTGCATGAAATGGGCCATTTGTTTGCGGCAAAAAGGTTAGGAATTCCAACATCGAAGGCGATTTTCATTCCATTTGTCGGGGCGCTCATTGCGCTAAAGGAAGAACCAAAATCGGCGAAAGATGAGGCGTATTTAGCATACGCCGGTCCGTTATGGGGGACATTGGGGTTTCTCCCAGCTTTGCCATTGTACTGGATGACCGGAAACCCGTTTTGGGGATTAGTCATTGCGCTTGGAGCGCTTATTAATTTATTCAATCTCATGCCTCTGCATCCGTTAGATGGAGGGCGAATTGTCGGAGTGATTTCGCCAAAAATATGGTTTTTTGGTCTTATTGGGATGTTTGTTTATTTTCTTTGGAACCCGGGACCAATCGCCCCGCTCATTATCTTGTTAGGCTCTTTGAAATGCTGGGAGCTTTTGCGCCGGGAGTTTCGCTGGAAAAAGACGCAAATTCACAAAGAAGTCAATGAGTCATTACTGCAGGAAATTCAACGATACATGCTTTTATCGGAAGAAGAGCAGCAAGAAATGTATTGGCATTGGAAGGATGAGATAGAACGGACGGAGATGGAGCTATCGCGAAGAAAAACATGGTACATCCCCATTTTCCAAGATGAGCAGAAGCTGCAAAACTATCGCTTGGAGCGGTATGTGGAAAAGTATAATCAGTTATTAGAGGCAACTCGATGGGGCGTATTGCAGGAACAAACCGTTTCAGACTTTATCTGTAAGCTCCAAAAAGAAATAGAAGAAAACGAACAAGAAATACAGAAGCAAACAGTGTATTATCGTGCGGATGCGAAAACGAAATGGACATGGTTATGTTTATACCTTACGCTTGCGGTTGTTCTTGCCGTGTTCACAGCGTATGGGCAACAGATTATGGATGCCAATCAGTCGCTTATTTCGTAATGAAATCGAGGGTGGCCCTTTAGTTCTTTTTGGGTCACCCTCATTTTTGCTTACAACATTATACGGATTGGGCAGTCGAGTTCTTCTCTCTACTATGTATTTGAAGAACAAACCCGGCTGCTGTTACACAAAGGATACCCGCGACAATAAATATAAATGTATAGGTTCCGAACCATGTGTGTAAGATACCGCCGCCAAACGCGGCAGCCGCGGCTCCAATTTGATGAAAAGCCCATATCCAGCCAAATATCACGCCACTTTGCTTTCCAAATACATCACTGCACAGACGAACGGTAGGAGGTACTGTTGCGACCCAATCAAGCCCATAGAAGACAACAAAAATAGATAAGCCTAAAAACGTAGAATCCAGAGCATATGGGAGAAAGACAAGGGAAATTCCGCGCAATCCATAATACCAAAACAATAACCAACGATTATTCCATCGATCCGAAAGCCAGCCTGAGAGTGTTGTTCCTAAAATATCGAAAATCCCCATAACAGCTAGCATGCTAGCTGCGGTTACTTCTGGAATTCCATGTTCCATACAAGCCGGAATGAGATGGGTTCCAATGAGTCCATTCGTAGATAAACCACAAACAAAGAAGCTTCCTGCAAGCAACCAAAAATCTTTGGAGCGAACTCCTATTTTCAATCCATTTAGTGCAGAAAGGAAAGGATTCGCATGGGGAGCAGCTGCCGTTTCAACCGGCTCTGTTGCACCATATGGAAGAAGGCCTACATCACTGGGCTTATCACGCATAAACAATCCTACAAGCAACATCGTAATCAACACTGATAAGGATGTAACCAGGACAACCGTTTGCCAGCCGTAAAATGAGATCATTTGTGCGAATAGAGGTAAAAAAACAAGTTGTCCTGCTGCTCCACTGGCGGAAAACACGCCTACAACCAATCCACGCTTCTCTTTGAACCAATGATTTGCTATTACGGCTCCTAAAACAGAGGAAGTTAACCCTGCCCCGGTTCCCACTAAAAACCCCCATAACAATGTCATCTGCCATGTCGTTTTCATCCATACGGAGAGACCTGTGCCTATCGCTAGCAATGACAGGGCGATTAGCATCATTCGTTTTATCCCATATCGTTCCATAAACGCTGCCGCAAATGGCCCGCAAAGACCATATAATGCTATATTAATAGCCAAAGGAAACGTAACTTCTGCACGGGTCCATCCAAACGATAGCTCAAAAGGAACGATGAGAACACCGGGAGTAGAACGTACGCCTGCTGAAACTAATAACGTCAAGAAGGTGATTCCAGCCACAATCCAGTAAATACGATGTGATGTCAATGTAGAGGAAGAAGAAGGATTGTTATTCATTTTAAAGCCCCCTCTATCACATTTGAAATAGATACACCGATAGCGAACTTAATATAAGAAATTTAGAAATTATTAAAATAATATTATGGTGCCAACGTGAAAATTGTAAACAAAAACGTAAAATAAAAACGTAAATATTTGGTACACACAAAGAAGAGGGTGTCTATCACTTTTTAGACACCCTCATTTTGTTTTCTTCTCTTAAAAGTTATGGTGGACTATGGAGAATATCTCTAGTATTCCATATATAGCTGCTCATTTTGGGAATTTTCTTGAATTTTGGGAAAAATAACAAGAGAAGTGAAAACGAACAGCTTGATTCCGCTTTATTGTTTCGTCAAAAACGATCATGTTATAAAGAAAAAGAAAGCGCTATCATAATTGCGTTTTCAAACGAAAGCCTAAGAAAGGGGAGTGAGTGGACATGATGCAAAAAATTCAGCGGTTTGGTGCAGCTATGTTTGTACCGGTGTTGCTTTTTCCGTTCGCTGGTATAGTCGTTGGCTTGACCATCTTGTTTAAAAATCCTGATATCATGGGATCCATTGCTGATCCGAACGGAATGTGGTACAAGTTTTGGACGGTAGTAGAAGAGGGTGGATGGACAGTCTTCCGGCAAATGCCGCTATTGTTTGTTATAGGCATTCCGATTGGGTTGGCAAAAAAGGCCCATGCGAGAGCTTGTATGGAAGCGATTGTTACTTATTTAACATTCAACTATTTTATTAACGCGATATTGACTCTTTGGGGAGATAAATTTGGTGTAGATTTCAGCCAGGAAGTTGGCGGAGTTAGCGGTTTGACAATGATTGCGGGAATCAAAACATTAGATACGAGCATTATTGGAGCGATCGTTATATCTTCTATTGTTGTAGCGCTTCATAACCGCTATTTCGATACGAAACTTCCTGATTTTCTTGGCATTTTTCAAGGTTCATCATTTGTGGTGATTATTGCGTTTCTTGTGATGCTTCCAGTTGCTTTAATAACAGCATATGTTTGGCCAATCGTACAACATGGCATCGCATCTTTACAAGGATTTTTAGCAAGTTCGGGAGTGTTTGGGGTTTGGTTGTATACATTTTTAGAGCGCATCCTTATTCCAACAGGATTGCATCACTTCATCTACGGTCCGTTTGTCTTTGGTCCTGCGGTTGTTGAAGGAGGAATCGCTAAGTATTGGATGGAGCATTTATCAGAATACGCAACATCTGCCCATTCTTTAAAAGAAATGTTTCCAGAAGGCGGATTTGCATTGCATGGGATGTCTAAAATCTTTGGTATTCCAGGCATTGCATTAGCGATGTATGTTACTGCAAAACCAGAAAAAAGAAAACAAGTTTCAGGGCTATTAATCTCTGCCGCTTTAACGGCTGTTATTGCTGGAATTACAGAACCGATTGAATTTACTTTCCTGTTTGTGGCACCTTGGTTATTTGCCGTTCATGCAATTTTAGCAGCCACAATGGCAGCGGTGATGTATGCATTCGGCGTTGTAGGAAATATGGGCGGGGGACTGCTAGAAATCGCTACGGCAAACTGGATTCCACTATTTAAATATCACAGCACGACTTATCTCATCCAATGGGCAATCGGTTTCGCGTTTATGATTATTTACTTCTTTGTTTTCCGATATTTGATTCTTAAATTTAATGTTGCGACGCCGGGACGCGAAGCGGATGATTCATCAGAGACGAAATTATATACGAAAGCAGATTATAAAGCAAAAAAACAGGCTAACCAAAATGTCAGTAGCAACACCTATACGGTTCAAGCATTGCAATTTTTAGATGCGCTCGGTGGTCCTGAAAATATCGTGTCGGTTACTAATTGTGCCACACGCCTTCGCGTTAGTGTAAATGATGAATCAAAAGTCGCGCCGGATAGTGTGTTCAAGTCTGCAGGGGCCCATGGTGTCGTTCGTAATGGCAAAGCAATTCAAGTGATCGTTGGTTTATCGGTTCCGCAAGTGCGAGAGCAGTTCGAGAAAGCTTTAGAAGAAAAGGGATTTAAAACAGGGTCATAACAATCATCTCATAATGGATAAAAAGATGGGAAAATTCTTATCTAATGTGAAAAAGAACGGAAAGTGTGATTAGGTCCAGAATGGCTGGAATCCATTGTTCCCATATTTTCGGTTTGCTATAACAATAGTGAAAGCGCTCACTATAAAAAGGAGGAAGAAAAATGAAAAAGTTTTCCATTTTGATTGCAGGTGGGGGAAGCACATTTACTCCGGGGATTGTGTTAATGTTATTGGATAACTTAGATAAATTTCCAATTCGTAAATTAAAATTGTACGATATTGATAAAGAACGTCAAGATATCATTGCCGGAGCGTGTGAAGTTATTTTAAGAGAAAAAGCTCCAGAAATTGAGTTTCTCGCTACTACTGATCCGGAAGAAGCATTTACCGACGTTGACTTCGTCATGGCCCACATTCGGGTTGGAAAATACGCTATGCGTGAATTAGATGAAAAAATTCCGTTGAAATATGGCGTGGTAGGCCAAGAAACGTGCGGGCCAGGTGGAATTGCATATGGAATGCGTTCTATTGGAGGAGTATTAGAATTAATTGATTATATGGAAAAATACTCTCCTAATGCATGGATGCTCAATTATTCCAATCCAGCAGCGATTGTAGCTGAAGCAACGCGCCGTCTCCGTCCTCATTCGAAAGTACTTAACATTTGTGATATGCCTGTCGCGATTGAAGAACGTATGGCGCGAATTTTAGGGTTAAAATCCCGCAAAGAAATGACGGTAAGATATTATGGATTAAACCATTTTGGATGGTGGACAGATATTCGCGACAAAGAAGGAAATGATTTAATGCCTAAATTAAAGGAGCATGTTGCAAAGTACGGATACCTTGTAAACGACGGTGGGGACAATCAGCATGTTGATGCTAGCTGGCAAGATACATTCTTAAAAGCGAGAGACGTATATGCGTTAGATCCGGATACATTACCGAACACATATTTAAAATACTATTTGTTCCCGGATGAAGTAGTTGCACATTCTAACCCGAATTATACAAGAGCAAATGAAGTAATGGATGGACGCGAAAAATTTGTATTTACGGAGTGTAAAAAAGTCATTGAAAACCAATCAACAGAAGGCTGCGCTCTTCATATTGACGAACACGCTTCATACATTGTTGATTTGGCACGTGCCATTGCTTATAACACTCATGAAAGAATGTTGCTTATTGTAGAAAATAAAGGAGCTATTTCTAATTTTGACCCGACCGCAATGGTGGAAATTCCATGCATTGTCGGCAGCAATGGTCCTGAACCGCTATCGATCGGAGAAATTCCGCAATTCCAAAAAGGATTAATGGAACAACAAGTATCTGTGGAAAAGCTAGTGGTAGAAGCATGGATAACAAGGTCTTACCAAAAATTATGGCAAGCTATAACACTATCTAAAACAGTACCAAGCGCAAAAGTAGCAAAACAAATATTAGATGATTTAATCGAAGCAAATAAAGGATATTGGCCAGAATTACATTAAAAAGAATACGAAAACAAAAAGTACAAAATGTTGTACTTTTTGTTTTCGTTCTCCTCCTTTCTTTATAGTAAACTTTTTAAAGGAAGGAGGGTAAAACAATGAAAATCGAAGAATTGATTAATAAACATTATAATCAACTAAATGAGACCGATTTCCATATTTTAAAGTATATTTTAAACAATAAAAGCGAATGCCACAAATTAGGAATCAACAGTTTAGCAGAAAAGTGCAATGTTTCGCGTTCATCTATCTTAAGATTGGCCCAAAAGCTTGGGTTTAGCGGATATAGTGAATTTCGTGTGTTTCTGAAATGGCAGGAACAAGAAGGGAACAGTAGCGATAAAAGCCAAGTCGAAATTTTAAGCAACGATATTCTCGAAACATTAAAATATATCAAGACAAAAGATTTTTCTGAAATGTGCAAATTAATCCATCGCGCGCAAAGAATATTTGTTTATGGAACCGGTACTGCGCAATTAGATTGTGCCTTTGAATTACAACGAATGTTTCTGGCTGTAAAAAAATATTTACATGTCATTCAGGCGCAAACGGAATTTGAAATGGTAATTAAAGACCTGACGCTAGATGATTTAGTCATTATTATTTCTTTTTCCGGAGATACTCCGACGATTTTTCCAGCAGTACAGTCATTGGTCGCGAAAGGAATACCATTTATTTCAGTAACAAACTTAAAAAATAATCGGTTGGCAAGGATGACTCCTTTTAACTTATATGCCAATAGCTCGAGCAACGAATTAAGCGATGGCACTAAACTTAACACATTTGCTTCTTTTTTTATTATAGGAGAGACGCTTTTTAGTCACTATGTCGATTATCTTAAGCAACTGCAAAATGAAGAAAAAAATGGTGAACAACCATGAGGAGATCGAAAAATTTTTTGACTTGGAACTCTCAGACCATAATGGCTAAAAGCACTGTTTTTTTAAAAGCAGCCATTTACTTTTTTTATGCAGTACCATTGATTTTTGTCACTTACCTGTACTTAGTGGCGCTTCATGCGAACCAAACATTTTTCACTCCTGTAATCCGCGAGCCGATCATCACCATTATGTTTGTTATAGCGATGCTAAATCCTTTTTTTGCTGTATTAACAAAAGTAGCGGTAAATGATTTAGAAAACAAAAGGCATGTCAAGTTATCATATGTGACATTGTGGATGGTAGCTGCATCTCAATTGCTTATTGGAAATCTCTTTGCCAGCATCATTCTCCTATTCGGTTTGTATCAACAAAGAAAAGAACAACCAATGTTATTAAAAGAAAAGAAGTTAGAACTCAAACATAAAGGAGCATGTGCAAGACTTTTTGGAAGTGCACTAGTATTTTTTCTCTCTATCGTTTGTTTATTTTTATTAATGAAAATTACATTTTAAAAACAGATAGAAAGTGGGTTGAGATATGCTGAAAAAATTATTTAGCAAAAAAATAGAAACTAGAGTAGTGGAAATACATTCCCCTCTTGATGGTGAAGTAATACCGTTAGAAGAAGTTCCTGACCCTGTATTTGCTCAGAAAATGATGGGAGACGGTTTAGCGATCATTCCGAAAAACGGAAAAGTAGTTTCCCCTGTTAACGGAAAGGTTGTGCAAATTTTTCCTACAAAGCATGCAGTCGGTCTCGTTTCAGAGGAAGGATTAGAAATACTTATTCATATTGGATTAGAGACTGTAGAGCTAAATGGGAAAGGATTTGAAGTTGCGGTAAGCGCCGGCGAAACAGTGAAAGTGGGAGACCCTTTATTAAATGTAGACCTGGATTATTTAGAGCAAAAACATAAAGAAATCGTAACTCCGATTGTTATTACCAATATGCTTAATAAAGCGGGAGAGTTAGAATACATCGCAAAGAATAACGTAGTAACAAGAGGGGATGTCATAATGAAATGCAGTATAAAAGTGGTTTGAACAGCTCTTCTTTATGCCCATATCGATCGAAAATAGATTTTTTAAATGTTGTTCAGTCAAGTATAGCTTAGAAAGTACGAGCCGAATGATGTTGTGGAAATGAAAAAGGTGGCTGCTCCCAATTAGGGGATCAGCCACTCATCTATATAAAAAGGGGGTTATGCGTTTTTGGCTTGCGCTTCTTTCCACTTGGCCAGTTCGTTTTCTATTTCTTCCTCCAAAGGGGAAGGAAGAGTGTGTGTTGCCTTCAGGAAGTGACGGGCGGCAGCTGCTTCGGCTTCTAACGCCAGGACGCGCTCTTCCATGCGCGCGAAACCGCGAAGCGCTTGTTCCGGATGGAAAGACGCGAGTGTTGTGTTGATGTCTTTTATTGTTTTGGCCGCGTTCGCACGTGCATGGAGCTCCCATTGTTTTACGGAAAGCTCTTCGTATTTTTCGTGGAGATGTTGTAATTGCTCGGTCATATATGTTGTTTTTTCTTTGATCGTCTCGTATTGTTGTTGATAGTCTGCCAGTTTTTTCTCATACATTAGCTTTTCTCTTAATGCGAGTTTGGCGATGGTTTCTTCATTTCGTTCTAATGCTAGCTTTGCTTGGCGTGCTCGTTTTTCGATCATTGTTTTTGTGTGAGTAATTAGCGATTCGTACCGTTGTTCTAACGCTATTTGCTGGGCGATGGAGCGCTGTGCCTTTTCGATTTGCTCTTGTAGTTCTCGTAAATATTGTTTTGTTAAGGCAATAGGATCCTCCCATTGATCCACAAGCTCGTGTAAATCAGCAAGTATCATCGTTTTCACGCGGTGGAATAACCCCATCATTGTTCCTCCTTCTTGATCGTTTTTTCCCATTCGTCTAAAAAGTGTCGGTCATGTGTGATTGGCGTTGGCCATGTTGCCGTTGGTTCGGCTTTTGGTTCTTGTTTCTTATAGATCGAATAGATGACGATGAACGCAAGCGGGATGAGCAGCCACTTTGGCAATAAGGAAACCACGCCCCATATGATGAAGGCAAGTCCCATCCACTTAAACGGCCCCTTCGTTTTCCATAACAGCCAACCGATGACCAGAAGGATCAATTGGAGAAGAAGGAAAATCATCCTAATGGCGATCCAGCCGCCGAATTCCCAAAATTCGAATTCGGGACCATAATGGAACAAAATATGGTGACGTATGGCAAATGGTCCGTAAAGGGGCGGCATATTCATCATTGGCATGGATTGTCCCAAAACAAAGCGGCCAAGCTGCATTCCTCCGAATATGACAAGGAGAAAAAGGATGAGCAGGGCGGCCATTCTTTTTCTCATGCACATTTTGTCACCTCCTTTCCGTCATAAAGTAAACATGCGCTTGCATGGTGGCATTTGGGTCGTTTACAAGGAAGGATGGCAAAGAGACGAACAAGTGAACATCGCCTTTGTTCCTTCCTCTGTACAGTTTGCATTGTAAAAAAGAAAAGAGAAAATTAGGTGAAAAAGTATAAAAAAAAATGCTTTCCGTAATGGAAAGCATTTTAGCAAGGGATTTTTACAATAAATTCCGATCCTTTGCCGACTTCGCTTTGTACGTGAATGTTTCCGCCATGAGCGTCGACAATCCATTTGGCGATGGACAAACCGAGTCCGTGACCGCCTTGCTGGCGTGAACGTGCTTTATCGACGCGATAGAAGCGATCGAAAATGCGGTCAAGTGATTCAGGGGGAATGCCGATTCCGGTGTCTTTGACGGAGATGGTGAGCATTCGTTGTTGTTTGAACGGTTCGACACGAAGACTTAACGTTACTTCTCCACCGTCCGGAGTGTATTTGATTGCATTATCCAACAAGATGTATAACAGCTGTGTCAGTTTATCGACGTCGGCGGTAATGATGACAGATTCAGGAGAATGAAAGTCCATGCGAATATTTTTTTTCGACGCTAATTCTCCCAGCAAATGCAACGTTCGTTCCGCGTGTGGTCGAAAATCAAACGTTTCTTTAACTAATTGCAACGAGGCATGTTCAGAATCAGCACGGGCGAGTGTCAATAAATCGTTCATTAATTTTGTCATTCGTTTTATTTCTTCTCGAAGCCGATTCAGCAGTTTTTGCGTAAATTCATTTTTTGTTAGTTCTCCTTCCATCTCTAATGCTTCGACAGAAGAAAAAATGACGCTAAGCGGCGTTCGCAGTTCATGGGAGGCATCAGCAACAAATTGCCGTTGGCGATGATATGCTTCCTGAATCGGGATGAGTGCTCTTTTCGACATGAAGTAGCTTAACAACAAAGCAACGCCGATAAATAAAATGGCAAGACCGATCAACACGATTAATAACCATTGAAATACGTTAGAAAACGAAGTCACATCCATGCCGATATATAACATGCCGATCAAATGGCCGCGAACGACGATTGGACGAGCGGCAGTTAATAGCTTTAACTCATGGGAATGAAAACGGGAAAATGGATGCATATGGGCAGGAAAATTTACTTTAATATAGGTTAGTTCATTTTCATTTAGCGCGGCATTTTGCAGCGCCTCTAATAGAAACGGCCGCATTCCTTTGTTCACTTCATCTCCCATGAGAAGTTCGCCGTCGGTGCCGACGACATAAAAAAAGAATTGGTCTTCGCTTAAAAACACGACGTTTTCCTCATCCATAAAATCAAAATCGCTTTGTTTGATCAAAAATTGTTCAATCGCTTTTCTTTCCTGGTTGGCAAGACTAGTAATCCGCCGCTCTTGGTCATTCGTCACGATTATATAAAAAAGGAAGCAGACGATCACGATGAATAATGCAAGAAACACCATTAAAATACCGCTATATAATGCTGTTAGGCGCCACTGCGTTCGGTGAAACATATCAGTGTTTTTTATTTTCAATAAGAAAGAGTGCCATTTATTTATCAATTTTATATCCCACCCCACGCACTGTTTGAATGATCTCTCCTTTTAATTTTTTTCGCAGCAATTTAATCGTCGCGTCAATCGTTTTCATCGAAACATCCGCATCCCATCCCCAAACGCGGTCAAGGATTGTTTCGCGCGGTACGACATGCCCTTGGTTTTGCAAAAGAAGGTCCAATACTTGAAATTCACGCGGGGTTAACAGAATTTCTTCATCGCCGTGATAGAGGGTATGGCTCGTCCGATTAAGGACAAAATCATGAAAACGAACCGTTTCTTCTTGAAGAGGGACGAACGTGCGACGTGCGAGCGCTTTTAGGCGGGCCATTAATTCATCAATTTCAAACGGTTTGACGAGATAGTCGTCCGCACCGGCTTCTAATCCTTCAACACGGTCTTGGACAGCGTCTTTTGCGGTTAACATGAGAATGGCGCCAGCGTAACCGTTTTTCCGCAGCCGTTTGCAAATTTCCACTCCATCTCCGTTCGGCAACATCCAGTCAAGAATCAGCACATCGTAAAAGGAGGAGAGAGCATAGTCGTACGCGTCTTCCCCTTCTTGCACCCAATCGATTTGATCCACGCCTTTTTTCTTTAACATATGCACGATTAATTCGCCTAAATAGAGATCATCTTCTGCGAGAAGAATTTTCATCTCGTTTCCTTCCTTTCTATTTGCCCGTTTCTCTTTATTAATGATCATAACAAATGATCGTGAAAAATGAATGAAAAAGGGAATTTTTTCACCGTATTTTCACCTTTGCTTTTTACACTGTTAGAAAACGTGTATTGCACACGGCAACAGAGTAGAGATAACAAGAGAAAACGGAAGAAAGGGGAAATGCGGAATGGATATGAACATGTCGCCATATGAGCAACCAATGCCATCGTATCAGCCGCCGAAGAAAAGACGTTTCTTTTCTTGGGTTGCCGCTTCGATTGTCGGTGCGGTGATCGGAAGCGGACTTACGTTGTATGCGGCACCGATGATGGGCCTTTCTTCTGCTTCATCATCCACAAAGGAATCAAAAGAAACAAACATTTCGACGGAGTCGCTTCCTCTCCAACCAACGAAAAGCACGTCTAATAATATGGTTGCGGCGATTGAAAACGTTGCGGATGCGGTTGTTGGCGTGGTGAACATTCAAAAACAGGCGGACTTTTTCTCCGATAGTATCAAAGACCAAGAAGCAGGAACTGGTTCGGGAGTCATTTTCAAAAAAGACGGAAATACAGCATACATCGTGACAAACAACCATGTCATTGAAGGAGCGAATAAAGTACAAGTGTCGCTTGCCGATGGGAAAAGAGTAAAAGCGGAAATCGTCGGCGCCGATCCGTTAACCGATTTAGCGGTATTAAAAATTGATGGCAGTCATGTCAAAAAAGTAGCAGTCTTTGGTGATTCTTCGAAGCTGCGCATAGGGGAACAAGTCGCGGCAATCGGCAATCCGCTCGGATTAGATTTATCGAGAACGGTGACAGAAGGAATTGTCAGCGGAAGACGTACAATGCCCATTTCTACTTCTGCCGGGGAATGGGAGCTAAACGTTATTCAAACGGATGCCGCGATTAATCCGGGAAACAGCGGTGGTGCGTTAATTAATAGCGCTGGGCAAGTGGTGGGAATTAATAGCTTAAAAATTTCCCAAACTGGAGTGGAAGGATTAGGATTTGCGATTCCAAGCGAAGATGTAAAACCGATTGTCGAGCAGTTGATGCAATACAGAAAAATAAAACGCCCATATCTCGGTGTACAATTAGTTGATGTGGCCGATCTTTCTGATTCGGTGCGAAAAGAACAGCTGCACTTGCCAAGCGGTGTTGCCACAGGAGCGGCTGTAACAGCAGTAGAGCCGTTCTCTCCGGCGGCGGATGCAGGAATTCAGACGAAAGATGTCATTGTGGCGATCAATGGAGAAAAAGTGGATAGTGTCGCTGCACTGCGGAAATATTTGTACACGAAAACGAAAATCGGAGAGCGTGTGCAAATAGAGCTTTGGAGGGATGGAAGCAAGAAAACTGTGTCATTGCAGCTGAGCGAGCGGAGTCAATGAGATAACTAGCCCTTCTGAATGATCCATTCAGAAGGGCTAGTTGTTTATATTGGAAAAGGAGGCTGATCTGATTCACGCTGTGAAATGGTGTCTTTGTTCTGGAAAAAAGAAGGAAATATGTAGGGAATGTCGAAAAAATGTAATATCCATCTGAAAAGTAATGAAACGGAAACGCGCGTCATTTCGTATAATTAAATAGACGATGGCGGAAAGAGGGTGCGGGGATTGTTCGGATATTCACTAGAAACAGTGTATTTGGGTGTGCTTATCGTAAGCGGCAGTTTGACGTTATTATATATTTTGCTAAGCGATATGATCGACGGTGTCTTTGAGATGCCGGACCATCCATGGTTCAGCCCACAGCTTATTTTATCTTTTTTTACCGTTGGAAGTGCGTGCGGTTTTTTGTTCGAACGATATACGGGGATGTCTAGCGCGCTCATCGCTTTGATTAGCGCAGGAATTGCCATCATTGTCGTCTTGCTTTTGCACTTTTTCGTATTTATTCCGCTTCGTTCTGCGGAAACATCACTGAATTATTCGGAAACGGACTTGGAAGGGTCGCTTGCGAAAGTGATTGTAACTGTGCCGTCCGATGGGTTTGGAGAGATTTTGCTGCAGCGGAAGAGCGGAGCGATTTCGAAACCAGCAAAAAGCATGGACAACGAAGAAATCGCATCAGGGACGGAAGTGATTATCGTGAAAATGGAAAACGGCGTCGCTGTTGTGGCGAAGCACGATCCATATTATATTTCATCATTACATAAAGGGGGATATGCTTAATGACGCCAATGTTAATTGTCATCGGCGTTGTCGTGCTTCTTCTTATCGGATTAGTAGCTATTTTTATGCTTCGTTATCGCACTGTCGGACCAGATGAAGCACTCATTGTGACAGGAAGTTATTTAGGAAGCAAAAATGTGCATGTCGATGAATCAGGAAATAAAATTAAGATTGTCCGCGGCGGCGGGACGTTTGTACTGCCGATTTTTCAGCAGGCGGAGCCGCTTAGCCTTCTCTCGATTAAACTAGACGTGCAGACGCCGGAAGTCTATACGGAACAAGGCGTTCCCGTCATGGCGGATGGCGTGGCGATCATTAAAGTAGGCAGTTCCATTGGCGAAATCGCTACAGCGGCGGAACAATTTTTAGGAAAAACTCGCCAGGATATGGAAAATGAAGCGAAAGAAGTATTGGAAGGCCATCTTCGCTCGATTCTCGGTTCGATGACGGTCGAGGAAATTTATAAAAACCGCGACAAGTTTTCACAAGAAGTGCAGCGCGTCGCTTCACAAGATTTAGCGAAAATGGGGCTTGTCATCGTATCGTTTACCATTAAAGATGTGCGTGATAAAAACGGTTATTTAGACGCATTAGGAAAACCGCGCATTGCCCAAGTGAAGCGCGACGCCGACATCGCGACAGCTGAAGCGGAAAAAGAAACGCGCATTAGACGCGCGGAAGCGGATAAAGAAGCGCGCAAAGCGGAGCTAGAGCGCTTGACGGAAATCGCGGAAGCGGAAAAAATTAATCAGTTGAAATTAGCGGAATTCCGTCGTGAACAAGATATTGCGAAAGCGCGCGCCGATCAGGCATATCATTTAGAAGAAGCGAAAGCAAAACAAGAAGTTACGGAACAACAAATGCAAATTAAAATTATCGAGCGGCAAAAGCAAATCGAGCTCGAAGAAAAAGAAATTTTGCGGCGTGAGCGTCAATACGATTCCGAAGTGAAGAAAAAAGCCGACGCCGAACGTTATGCGATTGAGCAGGCAGCCGCGGCGGAAAAGGCGAAGTTAATGGCGGAAGCGGACGCTCAAAAATACCGCATCGAAGCGATGGCAAAAGCGGAGGCAGAACGAATCCGGCTTGACGGGCTTGCTAAGGCAGAAGCGGAAAAAGCAAAAGGGGAAGCGGAAGCAGAAATTATCCGCTTGAAAGGATTGGCCGAAGCGGAAGCGAAACAAAAAATTGCCGAAGCGTTCGAACGGTATGGTCAAGCGGCGATTCTCGACATGATCATCAAAATGCTTCCAGAATACGCCAAACAAGTGGCGAGCCCGCTTGCCAACATCGATAAAATTACGATTGTGGATACGGGTTCTAATAGCACAAACGGCGGGGCGAACCGCATTACCGGCTATGCGACCAATTTAATGGCCAGCCTGCAGGAAACATTGAAAGCTTCCACGGGGATCGATGTGAAACAATTGCTAGAAAACTTTGCGGCGAAAGGAAATGTGGAACCGCCAAGTATCCAAGCGAGTGAAGACGCGGTGGAGCAACGGAAAACAGCAGGGCAATAATGAAAAGGGCTGAGAGATCAGCCCTTTCTTGATGGAAAGACGTCATCGTTGCAACTGCTGGGCAATTCGGCTATTATGTTAAATAGTGGAATTGACATTAATAAAGTAGGATGATGAAACGATGAAGCGTGCAAGGATCATTTACAATCCAACGTCAGGTCGAGAAATATTTAAAAAACATTTGCCAGATGTGTTAATAAAATTGGAAAAAGCAGGTTATGAAACATCTTGCCATGCAACGGAAGGAGCGGGAGACGCGACTGAAGCGGCCCGCAAAGCGGTTGAGCGCGAATTTGACCTAGTGGTAGCTGCCGGCGGGGACGGAACAATCAACGAAGTCGTCAACGGGATTGCCGATCAAGATTATCGTCCAAAGCTTGGCATTATTCCGGTCGGGACGACGAACGATTTCGCCCGCGCCATCGGCGTGCCGCGTTCGATTGAAGGGGCATGCGACATTATCGCCAATGGAGAAGCCGTTCCGATCGATATCGGCTCCGTAACAAATGAAGGAAAAACCCGCTATTTTATTAATATTGCGGGCGGCGGCCGTTTAACCGAACTAACTTATGAGGTGCCAAGCAAATTAAAAACAATGCTTGGACAGCTTGCCTACTACTTAAAAGGTATTGAGATGCTGCCATCGATCAAAGCGACAGAGGCTCGCATTGAATATGACGGCAAAATGTTTGAAGGAGAAATTATGCTCTTTTTAGTATCGCTCACCAACTCTGTCGGCGGCTTTGAAAAGCTGGCGCCGGACTCGTCTTTGAATGACGGCATGTTTGATTTAATTATTTTAAAGAAAACGAATTTGGCGGAATTTATCCGATTAGTGACGCTCGCGGCGCGCGGCGAACATATTAATGACCCGAATCTGATTTACACGAAGGCAAACCGCATTAAAGTAACTTCGCCAAACAATATGCAGCTAAATTTAGACGGCGAGTACGGCGGAATGCTGCCAGGGGAGTTCGTTAATTTGTACCGGCATTTAGAAGTATTCGTCTCAAAAGAAAAAGCAGAACAAATGAGGACAGGGTACTAACCTGTCTTCTTTTTGTGCTGCACAGAATTGTGTGCTACAATCGTGACAGCACTGTGTGGACGACGGATGCTGATTACACTTAAGACTTCTGATGGATAAGAAGTTTGTCACAGATCCTTGGATAAAAAGCTCAAAAGACGGAATATCAAGTTATATTTTTTATAGCAGAGTTAGTTCCTCAAAGGGTGAAGAACAATGGCAAACATCGAAGCACCAGTAATGAAAAACGAATATTATGATGTGGCATTTGAAGATTTGACGCATGACGGGTTAGGAGTGGCGAAAATCGACGGTTTTCCCGTTTTTGTCAAGAACGGCCTGCCGGGCGAGAAGGCGAAAATCAAAGTCATCAAAGTGAAAAAAGGATATGGCTACGGACGCCTTATCGAGCTGCATGAGCAAAGCCCGGACCGCGTCGCGCCTCTGTGTCCGATTTACAAGCAATGCGGCGGCTGCCAGCTGCAGCACTTAAGCTACGAAGGGCAGCTTCGGGCAAAACAGAAACATGTCAAAGAAGTGATGGCGCGCATCGGGAAATTGGAAAATGTCATCGTTCATCCTGTCATCGGCATGAAAGACCCGTGGCGCTATCGCAATAAGGCACAAGTTCCTGTAGGCGAGCGCGAAGGAGGGCTTGTCGCTGGCTTTTACCAAGAGCGCAGCCATGAAATTATCAATATGGACGCATGTTTGATCCAGCAAGAGATGAATGATGTCGTCGTGCAGACAGTGAAAAAGATTTGTGAAAAATATAAGGTGCCTGCCTATAATGAGGTGGCGCATAAAGGCGTTCTCCGCCATATTATGGCGCGTTACGGGGCAGTGACAAAAGAAGTGATGGTCGTCCTTATTACCCGCACGGAAGAGTTGCCGCACAAAAAGAAAATTGTGCAAGAAATTATTGACTCCGTGCCAAATGTAAAGTCGATTATTCAAAACATTAACCCGAAAAAGACGAATGTCATTATGGGTGACGAGACGAAAGTATTGTGGGGAGCCGAATACATTTACGATTACATCGGTGACATTAAATTCGCGATCTCGGCACGTTCTTTCTATCAAGTCAATCCCGAACAGACGAAAGTGCTGTATGAAAAAGCGTTGGAATACGCGCAATTAACGGGAGAAGAAACGGTCATTGACGCCTACTGCGGCATCGGCACGATTTCGTTGTTTTTAGCAAAAAAAGCGAAAAAAGTGTACGGTGTCGAAGTCGTACCGGAAGCGATTGAAGACGCAAAGCGCAACGCTGAATTAAACGGCATCACCAACGTTGAATTTGCCGTCGGCGAGGCGGAAGCAGTCATTCCGAAATGGTACGAACAAGGCATCCACGCCGATTGTATCGTTGTCGACCCGCCTCGCAAAGGCTGCGACGAAACGCTTTTGCAAACGATCATTGCCATGAAACCAAAGCGCGTTGTGTATGTGTCCTGCAACCCTGCCACACTCGCCCGCGATTTGCGTATATTAGAAGACGGCGGCTATCAAACGATCGAAGTGCAGCCGGTTGATATGTTTCCGCATACCGCGCATGTAGAAAGTGTAGCTCGATTAGTGTTAAAGATAAGAGCATAAATAAACTCTTGCTAAAAATAAAAAACTCTTCTTGCCAAAACCGAAGTAAAGTTTTGATAATATAACAGGAAAAAGGAAAATCCTTCTTCATCCAGTTGACTGAACTGGTTAGGATGAAAAATAAACAATTTTTCAAGAGAAACGGGATGGGCTCCTGTTTCTCTTTTTTTGTTAGGAAATAATGGGGAAGAAGCATTCATTAGAAATACTAAGATAGACTGGTTCACGTTGAATGCTCAACTCTAAGCAGTTTCATTAAATAGCTGATAATTGGGGATGTTATACAAATGAGGTCATTGCAAAGGGGGAAGTACTGATGATATATGGGTTAAAAGCGACACAAATGATGGAAATAACAGCAGTGATCCTTAGTCTTATTGGAAGTTTTTTTATATTAAGAAACAATTTTAAACGATATGGGTTACTCTATTTTATAAGCGGTTTGACGGGAGCTTTCCTTTGTTTTGTATTTGTTTCTATCGGATTTTACTCTTTTCCGGCTAGACTTATCCCTATGTCACCGATACCTATCATTGAAATGTTTACGGTCATTCCTTTTTATGTTCTTTTCGGAGTGAGATATAGTCCGTCTAAATGGGGATGGAAGATCCCCTTTTACTGGGGGATGGTTCATATCGCGATGCTTTTAGAAATTTTCGTGTTATTCCCCCCAGTTAAGATAATGGATTACAAAGAAAACTGGGATGCTTGGGACTCTTATACATGGTGGTGGATTTATTTGCTTCTTTTTGAGTGGATTGGTGGAAAAATTGTTCCAACTCATTCAAGAAAACCGATACAATCTAAATCTTTTCGCTATGGAAGATGGGGATGGGTTGTCTTCCATTTTATTGTGATTACGACAATATTTTTAGCAGGTGTTTATACAGGATGGAATTTAAAAATGTGAACGATTTCTTACTCCCGTCGAAGAACAGAATTTTTTCTATAATCTGTGGTGCCATGACATGTTTCCGTTTCGCTGCAAATTGTTGAAGAAGCACAAATGAATACGGCATGGGTTCTGTTGGATACTGAACCCATGCCGTAATTCTTTTACACGTATCTGTTTGACCGATGCCCGTTCACCATATTTAGGCCTTCTTCCATTTACCGCGTGCAAGTGCAGCTGGATGTTTTGGCGTGCGGGAAAGTGAGAAACATATCCAAGTCTTATGCTTCTAGTTTTTGCGTTTCTTCGTTATAGACATTTAAATTCAATTCTTTAGTGATGCGGCTGGTGACTACACCGGCGGTCATGCTTCCGCTGACGTTCAAGGCAGTTCTTCCCATGTCAATCAACGGCTCTACGGAAATGAGCAATCCTGCTAATGCTACTGGCAGATTCATAGTCGATAGCACTAAAATCGCCGCAAACGTAGCCCCACCGCCAACGCCTGCAACTCCAAACGAACTGATGGTGACGACTAGAATAAGCGTCAAAATAAAGGAAAGAGAAGTAGGATCGATGTTGACGGTTGGCGCGATCATCACTGCAAGCATGGCAGGATAAATGCCAGCACAGCCATTTTGCCCAATTGACAGCCCAAAGGAGCCGGCAAAGTTGGCAATGCCTTCCGGAACGCCAAGCGCGCTTGTTTGTGCTTTCACATTCAATGGAAGAGTGGCCGCGCTTGAACGGGAAGTGAATGCAAACGACAGCACCGGCAGCGCTTTTTTTACGTAAGTAATAGGGTTTAGTCCGGCCAGCGCCAAAATTAGCAAATGAATGGCAAACATAATGAGAAGTGCAATATAGGAAGCGACGACAAATTTTCCTAGTTTTGCAATTGCGTCGATATCGCTTGTCGCAGTCACTCGGGACATAATGGCTAAAATTCCGTAAGGCGTTAAACGGAGCACTAACGTAACGATGCGCATGACAATAGCGTACAAGGCATCCACTGTTTTTTGAACATTTCCGCTTGTTCAGGCTGTTTTCTGGCAACCCCTAAATAAGGATTCAGCAAGGGGATGAGAAGGCGTTTGCCGAGCTTTATCATTTATACCCTACATTAAGCCGCGTTTTCTTTTTATCCAGATGTATTACATGACAAGTACTGGTATAATTGAATGATAAGTTGTTGCGAGTATGAAGATTTAAGGACAGTAGCAATATTTAAAATTACGGAGAATTAGGAGGGATGTATTATGACCACACACAGAATTTATAAAATGAGTTTTTCAAGAGTTTATCCAAACTATATAGCGAAAGCAGAGAAAAAAGGGCGTACTAAATCAGAAGTGGATGAAATTATCTGTTGGTTGACAGGATATACCCAGGATGAGTTGGAAACTCAATTAGAAAAACAGGTAGACTTTGAGACATTTTTTGCAGAAGCTCCGCGATTAAATCCGAACCGGGTTTTGATTAAAGGAGTAGTATGTGGTGTTCGAGTAGAGGAGATTGAAGATCCGTTGATGCAGAACATTCGTTATCTGGATAAGTTAATAGATGAGTTAGCAAAGGGAAAATCCATGGAGAAAATCTTGAGAAAATAATCATTGAATTTCACAGAAAATGTAAACACCAAATAAACTCGTTCCACTCAAAAAATAACCGTTCATCAAGAGAAATCAAGCTGGACTTTGGATGATTTTACTGAAAAACGAAACAGACCCTCCCTCGCTCCTTATTTGAGAAGGTGGGAGAGAGGAATAGAGAGAAAAACATGGATCGATCAAAGAAAATCGAATCAACATGTGGTGAAACCAAGAGGGGAGAAACGTCCACGTCTTCCTTTTTCTTTTTTGCGAAGGACCGTCAATTGCGAAACGAGGTGAACCCAATGGAGACGAAAGAGGCGAAACAAGTAATGGAGCTCATCATCTTGTATGAACAGTGGGGAATGTAGATGATGTATAAAATTTTGTGTAAAGCATTTTGCTAGACCAAAAGAAAAAAGGTAGGGTATTCTCTGATTTGGACCACAACACATTCCAGAGAAAGGAGAACCCTACCTATGTCTAAAAGTATACCGAATGTCGACTGGGCAAATCAACTGGAAAGTGTCATTCGTCAGTTTGTAAAGGAAAAATTAGAACTGATCATGCGGGAAGAAATCAAGAATTTCCTCGAAATAGAACAGGCCGGAACATCAAATATGAGAAATGGCTACTATTAACGAAATCTAGATACGCAATATGGCCGGATTGAAGGTCTTTTGGTCCCTAGAGACCGAAACGGGGAATTTCAAACACAGTTGTTTGCTCCTTACCAACGGCACACCGGCTGGCTTGAGGAAGCCATCATCAGGATGTATCAAAGTGGCATGAGTACGCGTGAAATTGGCAAGTTTATTGAACGAATTTTAGGCAATGCCTATTCTCCTGCAACGATCAGCCGTATTACCGATGTAGTGAAGGAAGACATCGAGAAATGGCACACTCGTCCACTGCACAAGCGTTATTCCGTCTTATATTTGGATGGTTTATACGTAAAACTTCGTCGCGAAACCGTGGAGAAAGAAGTCATTTATGTGGTGTTAGGGGTGAACGAAGAAGGATATCGCGAGGTACCGTCAAGAATTTTGTGTAATGTAAGATAGATAGGGTATCTCTGAAATGGATTTGGAATGGATAGGGAACCGGTTTCCTTCACACAGGAGACTGAATATTCAGTCTCCTGTGTGGAAAGGGAGAATTCCCTTATTTTGTTTATTTACAACATTTGGTTAACAATAACGTTCCTCAAACATTCGTTGAAGGGCTTCATGAGCTTCGGCAAATCCTCGTAACTTTCGTCCTGCCCATTTCTCGTTAAAGTCCTGTATCGTCAAATATACGACTTTTTCAGCGGCTTCTAAGCTACTCAAGCTGTTCATGGGTTTGAGACGTTTCCGAATTTCCTTGATCGTTCGTTCGATGGCATTGGTCGTATAAATCACACTTCGAATACTGCTTGGATAATCCATAAATGTAAGGAGGACATCCAACTCATTGGCCCAAGATTGGACTTCCCTTGGGTACTTGCGAGACCATTTGGATTGAAACTGTTGAAACATCTCCAATGCGATTTCTTTATTCGGAGAACGATAAATGAGTTTCAGATCCTCCGCCATTTCGAATTGATCTTTTTTCCGAACACGGCTGAGGGTGTTGCGGACTTTGTGCACGACACAGCGCTGCACATCGGCTTTCGGATACACCGCCTTAAAGGCTTCCTCCAACCCCGGAAGGCCATCGAAGACGCCAAGAAGCACTTCCTTGACGCCTCTTTGGTAGAGGTGTTGAAGAATTTCCTGCCATACATAGGCGCTTTCTTGTCCTCCCACAAAGAAATCAAGAATTTCGCGATATGATTAAGTCCCGAAATTTGTGTAAAAAGAAAACGGCAAAAAATGATTTTGTTTTCCGGTGATCCAAGTTCAATGGACTGAGAGCGAAATTTTACACAATCATTAGGACTTGATCTTCGTGAGCTGAAAAAAGAATTTGTAAATAAAAGGGTTGCAGATGCAAATCAATTTATTGATAATGTACTGTACAGTAAGTTAAGGAATAAATATATTTTATGGCAAACACTGCTACATCCATATGTTGTCTGCGATCACCACTCAAGGCATGTGGAGTGTGTCGCTAAACTAACCTTGAAGTTGTAGAAACTAAATAAAAAAACTCCTGCCAAAGTCGAAATAAAATTTTGATAAATGGTTGGAAAAAGGCTTGAGGGAAAAGGGAAAACCTTATCCCTCAAGCCTTTGCCTTTAACCTTTTATCTTTGATCCGAAATGGTTGCGTTATTATTAAGTGCACTTAATAGAGCAAGATTATCATATGGAGGACCAGATGTTGTACCTAGAAGCAAAACAATATCAAATTCATTCGGTGGGGTTCCCCATGAGTTTCCAAAGAAGGTTGTGAATGCACCGTCTACTAAAAATCCCCCTTTTGTATTGTAAACCACATTACTGTTAATAGGACCTGTCACATTCGGATTAATATACATTCCTGTCCTTAAAGAATGGAAAGTATTATTCATCACCGAAATAGCAATGCCTCCTTGAGGCACAATCGCTCTGTTAACAACCCAGCTGCTCATAGGCAATGCTTGAGGTGGCCCGTAAATGGTATTATTGACGATCATCGTGTTATTCCCGCCAATTTGGATAAATTCTTTTTGATAAGGAATATCGCTTGTCATCGTTAAACCATCGATTGTCGTATTCGGAGCAGTAATTAACATTGCAATAATGTCTGCTTGCAAGAATAGAAGGGTACCCGGTTCTCCTTTTAAAGTAATTCCAGGCTTATTGACTACAATTGTCGATGTAATTGGATACGTTCCACTTAGAATATGAACAGTTCCACCTGGATTCACCGCAGCAATTCCTTGAGGAATCGTTCCAAAAGGATTTGCTCTACTACCATTTCCACCAACGGCACCAGCTTGAACATAAATATTATCCAAATCAACGACCTGATTTACGGCTTGATCAAGAGCAGCTTGGACACTAGCAACAGAAGGGTAACCTAAAGCAGGTCGATCATCGAGCAATTGCTGGGCAACATCGTTTTTAGCTGTTTCTGATAATGTGTTATATTCTGTAAGATCCAATCCAAGCAAAGGATTTTCGATAGCAGCTCTCATTTCCGGAACAGTTGTTGCGGCATTGACAGCAGCTAAACCGACAACTTGATTTACGGCTTGGTCAAGAGCAGCTTGGACACTAGCAACGGAAGGGTAACCTAAAGCAGGCCGATTATCGAGCAATTGCTGGGCAACATCATTTTTAGCTGCTTCTGATAACGCGTTATATTCTGTAAGATCCAATCCAAGCAGAGGATTTTCGATGGCGGCTCTCTTCTCCGGAACAGTTGTTGCGGCATTGACAGCAGCCAACGCAGTGTCTGCTGGTGTAGGTTCATGCACTTGCACGATTTGCGTATTGGTACAACCACATATCACCCTCACCTGCTGCACATTTTTTCTTTTTTTATGTTCTAGCAATGTGTTTCGCCTACTTTCAACTTTTATTAAGCTATTTCAGTATATGAGTAGAATCATAAAATGCTGTAGACTAAGGTTTTATATTATCAAAATTAAGCGATTTAACCATTTTTCCCGAATCATCTCCTTCCTCTACACGAAGGAAGGAGGGATATGATTCGGAAATTTTTTGATCCATAAAAACAAACGTATGTTTTATGACCAAACTATCCAATCAGGAAAGGAAAGAACGGAATCTATTGAGAAGACTTCCGACGCAGGCATCGAGTGGAAGAAGGCCGCCTTCTTCTTAGCAGCAGCTTCTTCGATGGAGATGGTAACCGCCTCTTTCATGGAATGAGGGTGGGAGAGGTTCATACGGTTTTACGAAGTCTCAATGAAAATAGGCGTTTCAATCAGCAAAATAGGCACTTCAATCAGTAACAACCACCCAACAGAGCACATAGCTTGTTGAAGAGAGTACTCGAAGTAGTCGGTGGAATTATCTGCTTCACAGATATCTTTCTGATTACTTTCGTTCTACTCTCCACTCTTGGTTGCGTCGCCGGAAACAACAAATTTATAACAATAAGGAGATGGTGTGAAATGTATAATTTCCAAAATGAACTTCAAATGTTAGGTATGGATGATTTCGTAGCGGACGAGGTGATGGTTTGGGATCCTCAAACCCAGACCTATGTTGTCGATGATGCTCGTCAATTCGGTGGACGTTGTGGTGGACGTTGCGGAGGACAGTGTTTTGGACGTTGTGGAGGACAGTGTTTTGGACGTTGCGGAGGACAGTGTTTTGGACGCTGTTTTAACTGCTTTAGATGCTTCAATTGCTTTAGATGCCACAATTGCTTTGGCCATTGTTTTGGAGGAATTTAAGAAGGAACTGCCCCTGCATAATCCTCTGCAGGGGCCCTTTCTATGAAATGAACATAAAGGACAAATACAAATACATAAAATGATACTACGCATTTAGGAACAACTACGGATAAGGAGGGAGCAGGATGTCAAAACTGAACGATTCCGCGCGTCTGAAGGTGAAAAGGGACACGTTTTTTCTCCCTGATCCAAATGGCGGCGTGTATTTTAGGAATAACTCCAGCTCATTTCGTATGAAAGGCAAAACAATCTATCAGTGGATTGAAAAACTAATGCCAATGTTCAATGGAGAGCACACATTGGGAGAATTGACAGCTGGATTGTCGGTCCCATATCGGAACAGGGTGTATGAAATCGCAGAAATTCTGTACCGAAACGGCTTTGTTCGGGATGTGAGCCAAGATCGTCCGCATCAATTGGACAGCAAGATTCTCAAAAAGTATGCTTCACAAATTGAATTTATAGAAAGTTTAGTCGATTCTGGTGCGTTCCGTTTTCAAGTATATCGCCAATCTAAAGTATTGGCAGTCGGCTCTGGACCTTTTTTGGTCTCATTGGTTTCGGCGTTGATCGAATCTGGATTGCCTAAGTTCCATGTTCTGATTACAGACTCGATGCCTACTAATCGACAGCGGTTGAAGGAACTGGCGGAGAATGCCCGCAAAATGGACTCCGAAGTAGCAATAGAGGAGATAGCTTTACAGAGGGGATCGGGGGAGAGTTCTTGGCGAGAAGTGGTACAGCCATTTGAGTGGATTTTATATGTTTCACAGGAAGGCAATGTAGGGGAACTGCGGGCTCTTCATGCCGTTTGCAGAGAGGAGAAGAAGGGGTTTCTCCCCGCCATATCTCTGCAGCAAGTGGGTTTAGCGGGGCCATTAGTGCATCCGGACTCCGAGGGATGCTGGGAGTCCGCATGGCGCCGCATACACCGATCTGCGCTTCGTGAAGACCGGCTGGTGCAAGCTTTTTCTGCAACAGCGGGAGCGGTGTTGGCGAATGTGATTGTGTTTGAATTATTCAAAAAAGTTACAGGGGTGACGAAATCGGAACAGAGAAATCAATTTTTCCTTCTCGATCTGGAAACATTGGAAGGCGACTGGCATTCGTTCATACAACATCCGCTGGCGACGACGGAACGTGTGACGGCTGAATTGATTCAAGATCTTGATTCGAGGCTTAAACAAAATTCGAGCCGCGATGATTCGAGCAGATTGTTTCATTATTTCAGTCAATTGACATCCGCAGAATCGGGAATTTTCCATATATGGGAGGAAAGGAACTTGAATCAGCTTCCGTTGTCCCAGTGCTGCGTTCAAGCGGTTAACCCATTATCGGAGGGACCGGCTGAGCTATTGCCAGAAGTTGTCTGTGCAGGTCTAACACATGAGGAGGCGCGGCGGGAAGCGGGGCTAGCTGGGATTGAATCGTATGTATCAGGAATGATAGATTTACTCGTTAACACCGAAAAAGAGGTTGGTGTGGTCACACCACAGGAATTTATCGGTGTCGGAGCAGGGGAAACGATGGCGGAAGGCGTTTGCCGGGGATTGCAAAAGTGCTTGGATGAGGAGCTGAGCAAACGGCAGGTTAACCGAAGAGAACCTATTTTTCAGGTACGATTGGGTGCGGTGGAGGATGAACACTGCAGATTTTATTTGCAGTCACTGGCGACGATGCATGGACCACCGACGATCGGCTTGGGAGAAAAGGTGTCAGGCTTTCCTGTAGTATGGGTCGGCACGGGCGGCCGTTGGTATGGCAGCGCAGGTTTGAATATCACAATGGCGTTGCGGAAAGCGCTAGAGCAGGCGATTATGGACGCGCAAAATCAGGCGACTTCTTTCCAAATACAAGCGCTGGAGGAATCATCCATTTTTCTAAATGAAGAGAAGCCACTAAGACTGGAGATCCCCGCTTGTGAAGAGACGACGCAATCAGAGCTCTTGCAGTCCGCCATGCAGGTTTTGGAACAAAACCGTATGCGGCTCTTCGTCTTTGATTTAGCGATAGAACCTTTTTTGAAAGAGGAACTGGCAGGGGTGTTTGGCGTGCTGTTGAGAAAGGAGGATTTCTGATGGGTGCTCGCGTATTGATGGTTGGAGAAGGAGTGTTGGCGGATTTTGTGTATGAAAAATTGTCCGTCCAATATCAGGTAGTTCGGCAAATCGATTTCGAGGAAGGAATTCCGGAAGAAACAGGTTTGGCTCTGGTGTTGCACGATGCTTGGCATCCCTCCGTTCACCACAAGGCGGAAGAGGTATTACAATCGTCAGGCATTCCATGGCTCCGGGGCTTTGTTTCATTTGGGGAGGGCGTGATCGGTCCGCTAGTTCGCCCTAATACCCCAGGATGTTCTCAGTGTGCTGACATGCGGCGCCTTATAGCGGGATACGACCGCAAGGAAATGTGGGAGCTGCAACAGGTGATGGCGGTGCAAGGAGGAATACAGCATGATGCATGGGCATCACGAATAGGACTTTTGCAGATGGCTCACCTGATTGTCGCGGAGACGCAGAGGGTGTTGGAAGGCAGTCGTACCCGTTTAGAAGAAAGGTTGTTCCTAATCAACCTGAAAACATTAAAGAACTCATGTCACTTCTTTCTGCCCGACCCGTTATGTACGGTATGTAGCCAATTACCTGACGATTCGCCGGCAGCAGCCCGCATATCGCTGCAACCAAGTCCGAAGATCAGCGCTGACAGTTACCGCTGCCGTCCGATCGAGGAGTTGAAAGAAGTTCTGGTTAAAGACTATCTAGATTATCGAACTGGATTATTGAATGGTAAAATGCATAATTTCGCGTTGCCGTTTGCGGATGTTGTTGTAAATATGCCAATGTTTATAGGGGACGAGGGAGTAGCAGGCCGGACTCATTCCTATGAGGTTAGCGAGTTAACCGCCATTTTGGAGGGGTTAGAGAGATATTGTGGCATCGAACCTCGTGGCAAACGGACAGTGATTCATGACAGCTACCGAAATTTGAAAGATCAAGCACTCAACCCAGCAAAGGTAGGAGTACACGCGAAGGAACAATATGCGCGGCCTGATTTTCCGTTCAAACCGTTTGATCCTGACCGTCCAATGAATTGGGTATGGGGCTATTCGTTTTTACAAGAGCGTCCGATTTTGGTTCCAGAGTTGCTCGCATATTACAGTTTGGGAGGTGGGGATGGCTTTGTCTATGAAACTTCCAACGGATGTGCATTAGGCGGGAGTTTAGAAGAAGCGATTTTCCATGCCATTTTGGAGGTGGTGGAGCGCGATTCATTCTTGATGGCTTGGTATGCGCAGCTGCCTCTTCCGCGTCTTGACCTTCGTTCGGCTAACGATAAAGAATTACAGTTGATGGTCGATCGTGTACGTGCGGTGGCGGGATATGATCTGTATTTTTTCAACTCGACGATGGAGCACGGAATTCCAAGCGTCTGGGCAGTGGCGAAAAACAGAAAACAAAAGGGATTGAATCTAATCTGTGCCGCTGGAGCTCATCCGGACCCTATACGGGCGGTGAAAAGCTCGATTCACGAGTTAGCGGGCATGATGCTTGTGCTTGACGAGAAATTTGAGGCAAACCGAAAGAAATATGAAAAAATGTTGCGCGATCCGCTATTAGTACGGCAGATGGAAGACCATGGCATGCTGTACGGTTTGCCGGAAGCAGAGGAGCGCCTGCAATTTTTGTTGGATGATCATCGTCCATTGCGAACGTTTGAAGAGGAATTCAAGCAGCAAACGAAGAGTGCCGACTTGACGGATGACCTGCGGGATATTCTTCAGAGGTTCCGAAGATTGGGCCTCGAGGTAATTGTCGTGGACCAGACAACACCTGTCATCAAACGGAATGGATTATATTGTGTGAAAGTACTGATTCCGGGAATGTTACCGATGACATTCGGGCATCATCTTACCCGCGTGACAGGCCTGGAGAGGGTGCTCCGGGTACCAATGGAACTCGGGTATACGACAAAACCGCTCACGCTTGAACAGCTTAATCCACATCCCCATCCGTTCCCATAGGAGGTAGTAGGATGGAGCTAGAGACATTTTTACACCATCTTCATTTTGACATCGATAAGATTATGCCGCCAAATTGGGAGGTAGATTGGGAAGATGCGCCGCTTGCGTATAAGCTGTACCGTAACTTGCCAGTGATTCCGCTTTCTCCAGAAGTGCCGTTAACACTCGAGGGAAGGGAAGCGGATGGCAAGCTCGATCTAGAAGAAATAGGTCATTTTCTCTGGTACGTTTTCGGCCTTACTCAATTTTCTCAGCTAGCCTTTTCTGTGGATCCCACAGAACAAACAGTAAACCTAATGCACTTGTACCGGCGGTTTGTTCCCTCGGGAGGGGCGTTGTATCCAAACGAATTATACGTGTATTTGACAATAAAGGATATTCCAGATGGAGTGTACCATTACGATGTGGCACACCATCGTTTGGTGTTGTTGCGGGAAGGCAATTTCGATTCCTATCTAATTAGGGCGCTGGGCAATCGCTGTGACGTATCGGCTTGTTTCGGTGTTGTTTTTGTATCGACAATGTTTTGGAAGAATTTCTTTAAATACAATAATTTTGCTTACCGTCTGCAAGGGCTGGATGCTGGCGTTCTAATCGGTCAGCTGTTGGAAGCGGCGAAACGGTTCGGCTTCGCATCGGCAGTGTATTTCCAATTTCTTGATAGGGCCGTCAACCATCTGCTTGGACTGTCCGAACAGGAGGAGAGTGTGTATGCGGTTATTCCATTATCTTCGGAGTCTTCCATCACTTGGTTTGATAACGATAATAACTTAGAAGAAAGCGTTTCTGCCACTGAATTGTGCCGAGAATTGCCGGCAGTTCAGCATCATTACTATATTCGGTCACGGAGGATCATTGACTATCCGATGCTGAGAAAAATGAATGAAGCATCGATGTTGGAATCAACGCGATCATTTCGGCAGATTAAGGGAGAGAAGAGAGATGCCTGTGGGATGCAAGCAGTAGTTCTGCCTTGTGTGAAGCGGTTATCGTATGATCTGGCGTCATCCTGCCAGAAGCGGCATTCACCAGATATGGATTTTGTTTTGGGAAAGGTAAGTCAAGAACAATTGGCTGCTTTGCTGCAAGAGGCGACGCTTTCTTTCATGTATCGAAATGATTTAGACGGAGGACATGAGATGCCGCCGTCCCGTGTCTCCCTGTACGGCTGTTTTTATAACGTTGAAGGCGTTCCAGATGGTGCTTACTACTATGACAGTGCTGCTCATGCGTTAGGGCGGATACGTTCCGGAGATTATCGACACTACCTGCAATACGGAATGTCAATGGACAATGTCAATCTGTTACAAGTACCGCTCTGTCTACATGTGGTAGGAGACAAGGATCACCTCCAAATGGAATTAGGGTACAGAGGATATCGCATCCAACAAATGGAGGCGGGGATGCTCGTGCAACGACTGCTCTTGGTGGCGTCTGCCATGGGGATGGGTGGGCACCCGCTTCTCGGATTTGATGTAAACTTATGCGATAAACTTTACAAGATCGATTCGCAAGGGAAAACAAGCTTAATCCAAATCCCGATCGGACCCTATCGTCCTCGCGCCTGGTTAAAAGGGAGTTTGCGCAGCTAGGAGAGACAAGAGTAACGCTTTGGTTTTGTTGTAAGCAGACATATGGTAATTAACAGATATTTATGAGTTTTTGGAGTAGGGAGAGAAACAAAAGAGTAATTGGGTTGCCTTGAATAAAAAAGGACAGATCTATACGATCCGTCCTGTAAAACTTTTCAGCCGATTCTAGATTAGTAACGACCAAAAAAACAACTGCACCCAACAATAATTAAAAGGATAAACAGCACCACAATTAAAGCAAAGTTTGATCGAAAGCCACCTGACATTTAGTACACCTCCTGCTTTACATAGGATAGTACATCCTATGCAAAACATAGCGAGTCTGTATAAGACAAACATTTAATTTGGAGGAATTAATACAGATAATGAAAAAAACGCAATTCGATGTTTTGTCAAATATGCTCAAGAAACAAAAATGAATCCGGCTTGACTTCTGAAACAAAAAAGGGATTAATCCATCATGGACTAATCCCTGAAGTGATTTTTTAGCTGTCTTTATTCTGGTTTGACCAAAATTTTCACTTGTTTTTTTTCTTTGATGAGCGTTTCAAATCCTTCTGTTACAATATCATCTAGCTTAATTCGTTTCGTAACGAGCTTTTCGGCTTGGAAGTAGCCTCGTTTCATCAATTCCATTACAGCAGGGAAAATATCGCGGTATGCAATAACTCCCTTTACATTTCTTTCTTTTAATACGATATTATTCGGCTGAAGGTTTGCTTCTTTTTCCCATATACTAACGATAATCGTTTCTCCTTCGAATGTAGTGCTGTCAATAGCTTGTTGTAAAACAGCCGGTACTCCTGTTACTTCAAACGCAACGTCGACACCGCCATCGGTCAATTCGCGGAGTTTTTGAACCGGATCTTCTTCTTTTGGATTGATGACAGATGTGGCGCCAAGTTCTTTCGCTTTTTGCAGACGTTCTTTGGAAACTTCTACTGCATAAATTTCTGACGCGCCAGCTGCTTTTAATGCTTCAATAACAAGAAGGCCTATAGGACCTGTTCCAAAGACAGCGGCTTTGTCACCAGGTTTGATTTTGCTTGATCGAACAGCGTGCAAAGCTACGGCCGCTGGTTCCACCAGTGCTCCTTGTTCAAAAGAAAGGCCCTCAGGCATTTTGTGAACCATATATTCATCAACAACGGTATATTCAGAGAATCCGCCGCCACCTCCGGATAGACCGTGGAATCCTAAATGTTCGCAAAGATTGTATTTTCCTTTTTTGCAAGCTGGGCATTCTCCACAGCGAAGAATAGGTTCAACAACGACAGGATCTCCAACCTTGACTTTCGTAACTCCTTCCCCGACTTCAACGATTCGTCCAGAAAATTCGTGACCCATGATAATAGGAGCCACATCTTTACTGACGGGATGAGGATCTTTCACAGGAACAAAAATTGGGCCAGCCGCGTATTCGTGTAAATCGCTTCCGCAGATTCCTGCCCATTCGACTTTAATTTTTACTTTTCCTTTTCCTGCTTTAGGTTCTTCCACTTCTTCTACTCGAATGTCTCTAGCGTTATGCCATCTTGCTGCTTTCATAGATATCCCCTCTCCATTCTATATACACTATTATTATATCATTAAAATTTATATTATTTTTTCTAATAGAAAAAAGTTCGAAAATATTTCAAAAACAAGAGATGATCTTTGTCTTTGTTTGAGTGTGATTTGTCCTTTTCAAATCATTATGCTCCTGTCACTACCCGATTTTTGTTTTTGCATAATCCAATTGTTTGCTAAAATAAACTAGAAAATGCCATGAAAAAGGAGCGGGTTGTGATGAAGAAAACAGTTCGTGTGGTTGGTGCGGTCATTTATAATGAACAAAATGAAATTTTGTGCGCGCTACGCTCTCCGGAAATGTCACTTCCGAATTTATGGGAGTTTCCAGGTGGAAAGATCGAAGAAGGAGAAAATCCTGAGGAGACATTAGTAAGAGAAATTCGTGAAGAATTAGGATGCACGATTGAAGTGTATGAAAAAATTGAAGAAGTACATCATGAATATCCGAATGTGATTGTTAATTTGCTTACATATAAAGCAAAAATCATTGAAGGAGAGCCAAACGCAAAAGAGCATGCGGAATTAAAATGGATGCCGCTTCAAGAATTACACTCTCTTGAATGGGCACCCGCTGATATTCCAACCGTACAAGCTTTATTAAAAGGGGGCTGTCCCTTATCACCTTAATGTTTTAACGCAGTGGGGGGAAGCCCCCTGTTGTTAACGAATCAGGTCAATGTATAAGTCTTCTGGTACGGGGTGGTGCAGCCGCCATTTAATGTTCATTGGCTTATCGCCATAACTGGATACATAGTCTACCTCACCAAGATACATAAATGGCAAGGTCATCCCGTGCATTTGATCAAACTTGCGCACAAACAAATGAATATGAATGCCTCTTTCTTTGTGATAAATATAATTTTGTCCGACAGAAGACTCGTGGGACGTTTGATTTTGACTTTGCCAATGAAAATGACGTTGATCGATAAAGTAATCCTTATATTGCAAATGCTCTTCTACTTTTTCTGATTTGTTCAAGTTGACGAACAAGAAATAATGGTTGCCTACTCGGCTTACCCCTTCTCTCCAAGAGCCTTCTTTTACCCCTGCTTCAAATAAGAAGATTAGGTCATTTCTCGTGTAATTTTGATAAAGAACAAGCTTTTCGCCTTTTGCGAGAAATCTTTCTGGATGATACGTTCGTCTAAATTCAATAATTCCATAATCAATTCGATCCTTTAAGTATTGATAAAACTCTGGATCTTCTGTTACCGCAAGAATATCATCATTCAATACAAATTTGTCATCAACGACTTTGCCAAACGACCATTTTTGTTTTTTATATGGGGTTGCTAGTCGGGCCATTGACTGACTAATAAGCGTTTGATGTTTTTCTAAGTCAATTTTTGTCGCAAATCTCTTTTCTAACTGTTTGACGACATCTGCATACGAAACATTTTTTTGTAAAAAGGCTAATTCTAAAATAATGAAATCGTAAGGCCACTTTATTGGAAACTGGTTTTCCAGCCGTTCTACTATTTCACTCATTAACTGGTGGCCCAAAATTTTTCTATCTAATTCATTTACATCATTCATTTTTTCTTTTGTTTTTATCCATGATTGATATTTATAAATGAAAAACGTCAGGCTTGGCGATTGTTCATAATATAAGAAATCCAGGATTTCTGGAGCTCGTCCAAGTTCATTTTTAAATTGCTGATACAGGGACTTCAACATGTCCGTTGAATTCATTTTGATCGAATCAATGCGGTCTAAAATTTCTTTTTGCGCAATCGGATCTAAATCAACGTAAGAACCAGCCGGCAAATCGGCAAATTCATGTGTCACCGCAACTCGGAGTGAATCTTTGTCAAAGGCTTTATGATTTAGTTGGCCTGATAAAGCGAGCGGCACGACGAACGACTTTTGGTAGTTACCAATGAAATCTAGTATCGTGACAAATTCCTTCCCCTCTACTTTCCGCAATCCTCTTCCAAGTTGCTGAATAAAAACAGTAGAAGATTCCGTTGGTCTAAGAAAAAGAATTAGATTTAACTTTGGAATATCGATTCCCTCGTTGAAAATATTGACGGTGAAAATTAACTCTAAAGGATGGTTTTCATCTTCTAGCTGTTTAATGACTTTTTCGCGATAATCGATGCTGTGCTCACCGGTTAAATAGGTTGTATGATACCCACGTTTGTTAAATTCTTCACTCATATATTTCGCATGTTCAATGTTCGTGCAAAAGCCTAGCCCAATCATCCGGTCACCGTGGTAGCCGTATGTATTAATCATTTCGATAATAAAATCTGTCCGTTCATTTGTTTTTAATGCTCTTACAAGAGCATCTTCATCAAAGAAGCCGTTTTTAAGAGGGATTTTACTGTAGTCAACGGTATGGTCTGATACACCGAAATAGTGAAACGGTGCTAGTAAATTGGCCTCTAGTGCTTCTCTCAAGCGAATTTCGTAGACAATGTTATGGTCACAAAGCGCTAAAACATCTCGTCCATCCATTCGTTCCGGCGTAGCGGTCAAGCCTAGTAAAAACTTCGGTTGAAAATAGTCGATCACTTTTCGATACGTCGGTGCTTCGGCATGATGAAATTCATCGATAATTATATAGTCAAATTCGTCTCGCTTAAATCGTTTTAAAATCTCGTCTTTATGCAGGGATTGGACCGTGCTGAACAGATAAGGTTTATCAAATTCTTTGACCGTTCCAGTAATTTTTCCGAAAATTTCTTTCTTCGGGATCACTTGCTGAAATGTCTTAATCGCATTATCTAAAAGCTCTTCCCGATGAGCGATAAAGAGAAGTTTTTTCGGATTAAATGCTTTCACATCAAATGCGGACAAGTACGTTTTTCCCGTTCCAGTTGCCGCAATGATGACGCCTTTGTTATTGC
Source organism: Parageobacillus sp. G301 (assembly GCF_030268025.1). Lineage (NCBI taxonomy): Bacteria > Bacillati > Bacillota > Bacilli > Caryophanales > Anoxybacillaceae > Parageobacillus > Parageobacillus sp. G301. Next base: position 164,036 of record NZ_BSDB01000003.1, on the reverse strand, counting down.
CGTTTTTTCTTGTGTGTTGAAGATTTCTTAATGCTTTTTCCTGCATGGCATTTGGTTTAATGCTGTGTTTGGTTTGATAGTGTTCTTTTGTTTCGGCTGCTATCATTTCTTTTTTCCTGAAGTTTTCGAGCTTTCGTTTTGCCTCAATAAATTCACTGTAATAACGAATAAACTCGCTATCAAGCGTAACTGCTTCTTCGCTGTTCCAGATTTGACCAAATATCCATTTTGTTTGCTCATAAATAGGCAGAAAACTCGTATCAGGGAGTTTAACGTTCAACTCATGCCCATTAATTAAAGCGGAATGAGAAAGATTGGAAGAACCGATAATGACCGTATTCAAGCCTGAGTTTCTATGAAACATATACGCTTTTGTATGAAATGATTCTTTTTGCGTATCGATCATCTTGACTTGAACGTTGGAAAATTGCATGAGTTTTTTGAGCGCTTTGACTTCTGTAATTCCTAAGTAGGTAGAGGTAATAATGCGAACCGGTATGTTTCGTTTTTCAAGCTCTAATAGCGGCCGGATGATGAGCTGTAATCCCGACATACGAATAAAACTGACCATAAAATCAACAGAGTCGGCCGTCAACATTTCATATTTAAGAGTTTTAAAAAAGTTTTTCATTGAGTGTTTGTCATTATGCAACAAGTTCAATCTTGATAAAAACAAATCTTCAATAACAGGTAATTCCCTGTTGGAATAGTTATATGTAATCATCGAAAGCGGTAAAGAAAGTTTTTGTTGATGATCGGATGCTAAATTGGAAATGTGTTCTGTCAGCTGGATAATCTCATCAAAACGATTTTCGTCGGCAAGGCGCTTAAATTTATCTCCAAGCTGCTTTGCTGCATGAAGAATAAGGACTTCTATATATTCTTTTGGAGAAAGACGTTGAATGATATTTGATTCGGGATATGTTTTATTTGCGAGATATAGTTCTTCAAAGAAACCTTTCTGTTCCAAGTTGCTCACCTGAAAATTTATTTTTTTCTATTATTTTAGCAAATTAAGTTTGTTAATGTTATTATTTGTTATCTATTTTCCTCTTCACATTCTTCTCTAAATATTGAACAAGTATTAAGAAGGTTAAGGTGATTTTTTCTTTTGATTTGGTGCCTGTCTTAGTTTTCTGTATTGTATTGGCGAAGGGGGGCGACGTGGATGCCGGATAAATTAGCGGGCAGTTGTTATTTTTGGAAGGATGGTTACTCTTAATCCCTGTTGTGCATCATTGGTCAAATATATAGATTTTCTTTTACTTCATAGATGATATTCGACTCAGTGGAATAGGTGAGAAAGGTTCACGACGATAGGGTAGTTTTGATTTCCAACGACAGAACTATAAAAATTTGAAACCGCCAACCAGGCGTTTCCCTGGTTGGCGGTTTTTTTTCGTACGCCCAACAGATGGAATTATTTAATGATGTCCAGAGAGGAGATGGTTGGGTGCGAATCAAGGTGAAAGCGGTCTCGTCTGATTGGATGAAAAGTCCCGACTCAAGCCTTCCTGCCAGGCTTCCGAAACCGTACATGCTTCGGCGAGGGATAGGTCGGCTGCGGCGTCGTCGGGCGTTACCAGTCCGCTCCAGTTCGGGTCTTGGATCATCCGGCAAAAGTCTAGGAAGCGGGCTTGGGCCATCGCCTCATACCATCCTTGTCGATCAACTAATGATAACGTCCGCCGATACGGTAGGCGGGAAACGGAAGAAGAGGATGTACGATCGGACGATGGTACATCGAGAGACAACCGCGATGCGGCCCATGTCCGTACCTGTTCGCCAGCGTTTGCCGCAGGTTGCGTAGGTATGGTGTCGAGAAGAGCGTCGATTAGTTCTGCCTGTTCTGCCGTAAGCACGCCCTCGACGTACAGACGTTGAGGAATCCAGCCTTCGAGCACAATCCGCCCTTGGGCACAGTGGACTTCCCACTGTGTCGATTCGGGAGCATCCGCCTCCATTGTGAATCCGTGGTAGTACTGAACCGGTACGTACTCGTTCGGAGATTCGGCTCCTGCCTCTTTTGTCGGCACTTGCGCTTCCTGTACATGGCCCTGACGTGTGCAGATGCGGTGAATTACACTCGCCCACACGCGCGACTGCTCGCCGTTTGCCTCAGTTAAGGCAAAACCGCGCGCATTCACAGGTTCGCCAAACCAGTGGCGGCCGACTTCGAAGAAGTGAACCCCATGTTCGATGAAGATGCCTCCACTCAATTCGCGGTTCCAGAACCAATGCCCAGATGTGACGCGGTGTGCGGCGTTGTGGAGACTGGCGTGGTGCGCACGACCCAATAGATGGTGACGGAGCATCCATTCGACCGCTTCCACCAACGGGTTGTAGCGCAAGACCAGATTGACGGCGAACGCTCGCCGTTGTTTTGCTGCGAGCTTGGCATTGCTTTTCAGCGCCGCTGAAGTCAGCGCCCCTGGTTTTTCCAGAAACAGATGCTTTCCTTTCGTCAACGCAAGTTCGCCGAGCGGTGCGTGGAGGTGAGGCGGTGTTGTCAGGATCACCACGTCGATGTCCGGATCGTGGATAAGCTCGGACGCTTCCCGATATTCGCGCGGGGGAGCGGCATCGGATCGACGGTGGCGATAGGCGTCCAGCACGCGCTGGCGTTTTTCGTCAGTACGGCCAGCAACGGCTGTCAACTGAAATTCCGGCAACGGAGCGAGAGCGCCGGCCAAGAACTCAGCAAAAGCGCCTGCGCCGGCAATTCCTACGCGATATGGTGGGAGCGGATAAGGCATGGCATCTTTACCTCCTTCATCTCGTATGAATCCTTATTATCTTATATTATGTCAACAATTGTATTATACCGAAAAGACAGCTTTTGGCGCTCCTGTTTTGCGTCCTTCTTAGCACAGAGGGGATCAAAGTCCGAAATCTTCAGGCTTTCTCTTTAGCTGCATGGAGATCGCCGTGCAAACTCGATGTGGTCCAACCAAAAGTACGAGCGTTTTACTTGCCATCGCAGGGGATATTATGTATACTAATTATTAGCAACCGGGAATGTTGAGTGCTAACAATCAACCTCTCATCTTTCATTTTTTTCATTCATCCATCTGTTTCGGTCTTCATAGTAATTTAGTAAACCCTATGAATTTCGAAACTAATGGAGGGATGGCAAAATGAAAGCATTGCTGCTAGCTGGAGGTTTGGGAACACGTCTACGTCCACTAACTGAAAACCTACCGAAACCAATGGCTCCCATTGCAAATCGACCATGGTTGGAACACCTCATCACTCATCTGCATGAACAAGGCGTCGATCAGTTTGTCATTGCCGCTCACCACTGCTCAGATGTGATTCGTCGTTACTTCGGTGATGGACGGCGCTGGGGAGTGAAGATTGAGTATGCTCTCGAACCGTTTCCAATGGGGACGGCAGGAGCCATCAAAAACGCGGAGCGACTACTCGATGAGCGGTTCTTGGTTTTCAACGCCGATATTGTCCACTTGCCACAGTTGATTCCTCTTCTTGAGTTTCATCGCCAGCACGGTGGAATTGCCACCATTGCGCTGACAGAAGTAGATGATCCTTCTTCATACGGAGTAGTTGAACAGGATGATACCGGACGGATCTTGCGTTTTATTGAGAAACCGCGCCCTGAAGAGGCACCGTCAAATCGAATCAACGCCGGTTTGTACATCCTCGAACCGGAGGTTATGCGTTATATTCCGGCGCAACGCGAGGTCTCGATTGAACGCGAAACGTTCCCGCGCTTGATTCAGGAAAACGCTGGCGTCTACGGTATGGTAAGCGGTGGCTACTGGCGCGACATGGGAACTCCGGCACGTTATCGCCAAGTCCATTGGGATGCGCTCGACCGACGTTTTCCTCTTTCCATGCAAGGGCGTCAGGTTCAGCCAGGTGTTTGGACAGGGGAAGGCGTCGAATTAGGTTCCGGCGTCCTCTTGGTGCCACCGGTATTAATTGGAAATAATGTGAAAGTAGGCGACCAAGCGGTGATTGGTCCATACGCGGTGATTGGTGATAACTGCTACATCGGTGCTCGCGTGCATTGTTCGAACTCCATTCTTTGGGATCGTTCAGTCGTGCGCGATGGTAGCCGTCTCAGCAACAGCATTTTCGGGTATCGGACCGTGGCGCCTGCCGGCGAGGAGTTCGAGAATTCTATTATCAACCAACCTCAAGAGGTGATGCAGGCATGAAGCGGATCGCATACGTCAGCACATATCCACCGCGTCGTTGCGGCATTGCCACGTTCACCGAGCATCTTCTTGAGAGCGTGAGCGCCGCCGGCAAACGACGAGATGTCGATCCGGTGATTGTGCTCTATAACGAAAGCGACGACGATTCAGTGTACCGGAACAATCCGAAGTTTTGGCCGCTGGCAGCACAGGACCGAGCGGCTTACACGCGAATGGCGGAACGGGTTAATCACAGTGATGTCTCAGTAGTGGTCTTGCAGCACGAGTTCGGTATTTTCGGAGGCGAAGCGGGTGAATACATACTGGACTTCGTCCGAGCCCTGAAAAAGCCGCTTGTCACGACGTTTCATACCATCTTTGCCGATCCTCAACCACCTTATCGCCGTATTCAGCAAGAAATTGCCGATGCGAGCGACGCTATCGTGGTTATGAATCGTCAGGCGATTTCGTACCTGACACGAGCGTTTAACTTGCCGGAGAGTAAAATCTTCTACATTCCGCACGGTTCACCAAAGCCGCTCAGTGAGGAACGGGATCGCCTTCGCCGCCGCTTGGGCTTCGAAGGACGCAAGGTTATGTTCACTTTTGGATTGCTCAATCGCGGCAAGGGCATCGAGTCAGTGATCTCCGCCTTGCCGGGAGTCGTTCGCGAAGTGCCGGAGACGCTATATGTCATCGCCGGACAGACACACCCTGAAGTGAAAAAACGCGAAGGGGAAGCGTACCGCGAGGAGCTTCAGGAGATGATCCGTCGCCTCGGACTGGAGGAGAACGTACGAATGATCGACCGCTATTTTAGCGAGGAGGAACTCATCGCCTATTTGACGGCGTGTGATCTTTACGTCACACCGTATCCGGGGATGCAGCAAATTACCAGCGGCACCTTGGCCTATGCGGTTGGCGTGGGCCGTCCGGTTCTCTCGACACCATATGAACATGCCCGCGACCTGTTGCGCGGATGCGAGGAACTGTTGCTGCCGTACGGCGACACTGAAGCCTGGGAGCGGCAGCTGCGGCGGCTGTTGGCGGATGATGCGGCTTTGCGGCAGTGGGAAGAGCGGATTCGGAAGATTGGTGAAACGACGCATTGGCCTCGTGTAGGCGAGCAACACCTGCAGCTGTTTGCAAAGCTCTGCAGTGAAACGGACGGTGATGAAAAAGCGGCAGAGCGATTGGAAGGCGAGGTGAATCCCGTTGCCTCTGTCAGTCGTTAAGTTCGATCATTTAGAACGCATGACTGACGACACGGGGTTGCTCGAGCATAGCTTGGGGCGCATTCCGCGCCGACGCGAGGGATACTCAACCGATGACAATGCGCGTGCCATCTGGGTGTGCATGGAGTGGCTTAATTTACTTGGAGACGATGAGTTCAAGGAGCAAAACAGGCTATATCGGCTGTTGGATCGATACTTGGCCTTCTTGCTCTGGGCGCAGAGGGAGGACGGCTGGTTCCAGAATAACTTTCATTTTGACCGGACGCCGGAATCAGAATCACGCTCAGACGACTGCCTAGGCCGATCCCTCTGGGCTGTGGCAGTGGCGTACGTAAATCTCGATGATGAGGCCCGGAGATGTGTGGCCGCCGAGATCCTGGGCCGAGCGCTTTCGGCCAGCCGCGGGTTGCGGTTTTTGCGCGGTCAGGCATGGGCTCTCGCGACTTGTTGCCTGCTACTGTCTAAGCGGAGAGACGGTTTGGATTTGCCTTCTGGTGTGACCGAGGCTGATCTCACCAATCTAGCGAACGTATTCGAGCGGAGTTTGCTCGACGCTTACCGTGAGCACAGAACGGATGACTGGCGTTGGTATGAGCCGCAAATCACCTACGCCAATGGGCTGTTGCCGTGGGCGTTGTTTGTGGCCTATCGGTATCGCGGCCGCGCCGAGACGCTGCAGGTAGCTAAAGAAAGCCTCGACTTCCTGCTGGATAAGATGAGCGGCCAGGGAGGCGTCATCCGTCCTATCGGCAATCGCGGTTGGTGCAGCCGCAACGGACGCGCTGACTGGGATCAGCAACCCGTTGATGTGATGAAACTGGCCTTGGCCGCCCGCGAGGCCTATCGGGTATTGGGAGACGACACGTACCGAGAAGTCGTTCGTCGCTGCCGCGATTGGTTTTATGGCGATAACGACCTCGGTATTCCCCTCGCCGATCTGAGCGACGGGAGCTGCTGTGACGGCCTAAATTCGGATGGGCCGAATCCGAATCGAGGGGCTGAGTCGACACTTTCCTATTTATTGACGGAAGCTATGGCAAATTCCTTGCAATTGGAGGTGGCTTTCAATGAGTCTTTCGATGGAACAACGATCCGTTCTACCGAAGCATGTGTTTAAAGAGTACGATATTCGCGGACGCGCAGGAGAGGAGCTCGACGAGAATTTTGCCTATTTGTTAGGATTGGCGTTTGCGGAAATGGTAAGGAAAGCCGGTGAGGAGAAAGTGGTGGTTGGCCACGACAACCGCATCTCTTCACCTGCATTACACCGTGCGCTGATTGCGGGGCTTAGCCAGGCGTCGTGTCGGGTGATTGACATCGGTCAGGTGACGACCCCGATGTTCTACTACAGCCTCGAGTACACTAATGTGCCGTGCGGCATGATCATCACCGCAAGCCACAATCCAGGCGACGAAAACGGTTTTAAGATTGCAATGAATAAGACTACCATTTATGGCGAGCGCATTCAGGAATTGCGGCGGACGATGGAGCGGATTCTCCACTCACAAGGGATCAACCGCATCGACACGTGGAAGGAAGGATATGTGGAGACGCTTGACATCGAACCAGCCTATCTGAAAATGCTGCAAGACAAGATCCAGCTGGGACCGCGCAAGCTCAAGGTAGTGGTCGATTGCGGCAACGGGACCCCTTCGACGATTGCGCCGAAAGCCTTGGAGGCATGGGGCTGCGAGGTCATACCTTTGTATTGCGAATCCGACCCGACATTCCCTAACCACCATCCAGATCCGGTAGTGCCGGAGAATCTGAAGGATTTAATTGACGTGGTGCGACGGGAAAAGGCGGATCTCGGTGTGGCATTCGATGGCGACGGTGACCGATTGGGCGTCGTCGACGAGGAGGGAAACATCCTCTGGGGCGACCAATTGATGATTTTATTCTGGCGTGAGATTCTCCGTCGCTATCCAGGGGCCGAAGCGCCGGTTGAGGTCAAGTGTTCGCAGGCGTTGGTCGAGGAAATCGAACGGCTTGGTGGCAAACCGTTCTTCCATCGCACTGGCCATTCACATATCAAGGCAACGCTGCGCAGCCGGCCAGAGATTCCGTTTGCAGGTGAAATGTCCGGACATCTGTTCTTCAATGACGAGTTCTACGGCTATGATGACGCCCTGTACGCGGCGGGGCGGCTGTTGCGCATACTCTCCAATGATGACCGCAAGCTTTCGCAGCTATTTGCCGACGTCCCACGGTATCATGCCACTCCGGAGACGCGCGTGCCTTGTCCGGAAGAGCAGAAGGCGGAAGCCATTGCCGCGGTCAAACAGCGGTTTGCAAGCAGTCATAAGGTCGTGGACGTGGACGGCGCCCGCATCCAGTTCAAGGATGGTTGGGGATTGGTGCGTCCGTCGAATACGCAGCCTATCCTTGTTCTGCGCGCCGAAGCCAAGTCACCGGAGACATTGGCCGATATCAAACAGCAACTGGCTGACGTACTCAGCAAGCCGCCGCTTAACTTGACTATTCCATGGTGATGTGGGGCACGATTGAAACCGGATCACCGATTATTGGCGCTGACCCGAACAGCGTAGACTGTTCGGGACGGTGCCGTTTTCTTTTTTTGGCAGTTATGTCGTGTCACTCATTGACCATAAAAAGTGAGAGAAATATACTGATTAACGATGTGGTGATGAAACAGCCGCAGGAGAAAGAGCTAGCGGAGGAAATATAGGTGGTGGACGCAGATTTTAAATCATTGCGGGCCCTACACAATGGATCACGGGCAGGGATCATGAAAGAAAAGAAAAAGTTCACGCGGAGCGTGAACTTTTTCTTTTTTCAACTTTCAACACTTTGGAGAGACATCCTTTATTATGAGGATGTCTCCCTTTTGTGTCGACTAGGTCATGGGCTATTTATTAACTGATTCCAACACCCGCACTTGCAAAACCTGTAAGGACGCCGATATTAATTAGAGTAGATCCAGATGTTCTTAAAGAAAAAACTAGTAATAGTTTGTCGCCCGCAGATACCGGTAATGACGCCGCAGCAGTATTAGCAGCAGTATTGCCAACGCTAACTACAGGGCCGAAGGCTGGTGCTAAATCTACAAAAACTCCTGTTGGAGCAAAGGTGTTGCTTAGTGCAGATGCCCTCCATAATTCTGCTCTAACTGTTCCAGCTGTAGCTAAAGTTATACCTACTGTAGCGCTAAAGAATGCAGATATGGATGTGACTGTTCCGGCACGAGGAACTACAAATGCGAAGTCAGGAATGTTTATGGCAGCGGTGCCTAGATTTAGTGTTCCTGCACTAAGGTCAACAGTTGGCGCAGAACTTCCGAATCCAAGGATAGCTCCAGTACTAACTACTACACCTAAAACATCAGTTGTAGACAGTACAACAGGAGTTAGTCCAGATGCATATGGAATAATAGCACCAGCCCCTGGAGGTCCTGGAGGTCCCGGAGGTCCTTGCGTTGCAGGTCCATTCACTGTCACTGCTTGCCCATTAATACAACCACATCTTATCTTTGGCTTATGGTGATCTTTACATTTTTCTTCCCAATTTTTTGACATATGTTTCACCTCTTTTAATTAATTAAGATTCGATATTAATATATGAGCAGGATAATAAGTTTGATTAGACAAGTTGTAGGTTAAGTGTTTGGATTTCCAAAATTAGGCTATTGAATATTCGGAGATGAGATAGCCAAAAGGAGGCATTCCCTCTTTCTCTTGTAGATTTTTTCAGTTCAGAATGTTCATTGATGTTCCAGCTAGCCATGCTGTTTTTGAATGTTTGCATTACGTTGTTCATATGATGATTAAATCGATTTACTATAAAAATATTTGCCGCCATGGTTGGGAGTAAGAAAAAAATAAGTTTTATTCAAACATTTGTCACAAATTTGGAAGTGTAAGCGTTACAAGAAAAAAATTAAATAAAAGTTCACAAGCGTTTGTTCTATCGTTGTTTACAATATATACGTGAAAATAATCACAAATAAATATATAAAAATAATATTTAACTTCACTAGATTGGTCACCAAAGAAAGGATGAATCTATCTTGGAGTCATTATCGATTAGTGGAATAGTTATTCGATTTTTATTAGGGGGAGGCGCGGTTGTCGCTTCTACCATTATCTCAAAAAAATTAGGATCAAAAATAGGAGGAATTTTTGCCGCTTTTCCTGCTGTATTTTTAGCAGCATTACTGACACTTCGGCTCGATGCAAAGGGCAGTGAATTAGTGGAAAAGTCGATTGTTCTATCCCAAGGAGCTATTGTTGGGATGTTCATCAATATTATGTGTGCAATAGGGGTCGTTTACTTTTGTAGAAAGCAAGGTTGGAAACGTGGACTTACACAATCAATAGCTGGATGGTTTCTCATTTCCATCATTTTTGCTGTCATTTCAGGATATTTTTAATTAAAGGTGATCTTATGGATAGACATGATTTATTTTTCCGTTTTTTATTCGGCGGATCAGCCGTTGTGTTAAGTTATGTAACGGCAAAACTATTACCATGGAAAGTTATCGGGGGAATTTTTGCCGCATTTCCAGCCGTTATGGTTGTTGCTGTGATGATGGTTGGCATGAAGAAAGGTTCTAAAGAAGCAGCGAAAACTGCACAAGGATCTGTTTATGGGATGATTGGTGGTTTCATTTGCGTGTTAACGGTTTTATTTTTTCTACAATTTACACAAAATTGGTGGGGAAGTTTTATCTTTGGGTTGATTACATGGTTTGCAAGTTCATTATTCCTTGTATACATGCGGGATCATAAAAAAGAAAATAGAGCATCAAAAATCAAATTAGAGCATTGATAAAGAAGTCGCGGAACAAAAAACGATACAGAAGCCTGGTATGATACGAACGTGCCAGGTTTTTTTGTATGTTATGAAAGATTGAATAGGCTGTATAGGACTAAATGATTGGGATGCTTGCCTGTTAACTGACGGTTTTGATCAATCGGCATTTCAAGACTAAAAGATTATTAAGAGATCGACTTGCAGTATAATATAAAATATATGATATTGAGCATATGAAAATAGGACTATATAGTTGAATTATCTATCCTCATTTTCCTAAACTTGACTTCGCTTTACTTATACGTAAATAATAGATAAGGATGACAATATTACAAGTAAGTGAGTTGAGGAGGAATTGAATATTAAAGATTTTTTGCAGCATGTTCAAGATGCATATGCAGCACTTACGGAGTTAAGCATTATTATTCTTGATTTACAGCATCAACCTGTTACAAAAGTCTCAAATATAACGGAATTAGCGGAGCTTGTACTTTTTTCTTCAGATAAGCCGTTTCCTCCTTTAGGTTTTCCGAATGACTATACCGAATGGCAACGTCCGATGGTTGTTCAGACAGGGTATTGGGGAGTAAAGGCAATTGTCGCACCTATACTAGTAGAACAAAAAGTCGAGTATTGGATTTGGGCAGGTGCGTTTATTGAAGAAGAGACAAAACCGATAATCAAGGAGCAGTGTTTTCGTTTTCCTGACTCACAAATATGGCTTCAAGTCATTGAACAAACAAAAGAGCAAACGATATCCGCGGTGGAAAAAAAGTTAAATGATATTGAAAAAATGGCAACAATATGTGGCGAGTTTATTAGCAATAATAGACAAAAACAACATTGCGAACAGTACTTCTATTTATTAGATACGGCAGTGGATCGTGTGCAACAGTTTTCTTTACATATGGGCGATTTTTTACATATGTTTCAGAAGATAGATTCCGATATAGATTTTTCATTGTATATAAAACGACAAAATCGCGAATGGGTTGTTGCACACGCTGTGGGAGAAAAAGTAGAACAGCTTTGGAATCAGCAGATAAAAACCGCTTTTCCTTCACCATCAAACTCCCTATTTCATTCGCACAATGTTGTTTGTGTTGAAAATGCCGCGCTTGACCCACGTTTTGCTTTTTTCGTGAAAAATGGAATAAAACCGAGTACTGTTGTGATATATCCGATTTTGCATAACGATGAAGTAGAAGGATGGATTGTGATCGGCAGTCAAACAAAACGTTCATTACCGAAAGAGGCAGTCCAAATTGGCGCTATTCTCATGAAATATTGGCAATTGCATTCCAAATATGAGTTAGCTTACATAAAAATGGACCGACATTTCATGAGATTATCGATGTTAATAGAAATTGGCCGGGCAATGAATATTGTAAAAGATACCGATGAAATTGTACGGATGATGACGGATTTTGTTGCGGAACTGGCGTACGGTGATTTCGCATTTACAGTGTTAGCCGATCATAAAAGAAAAGTAAAGGTTCATTGTGGCGCCATTTCAGAACAACAAGTAACAGAATATTATGAAGATGTTTGCCAACGCTACCTTTCCGCTGAAAAAAGACTGCTAGAAAATATACCGAAGCTGCGTGAAACAAAGTTTGGGACTGTAATGGAATTTTCGTTTTCGGTTCATGAACATGTGCACGGCGTGATGGCTGTTCATTTGAAAGATCTTGAGGCTGCAAAAGAAGCAGAAGTATATGTTGCAGCATTAATAGGGATCGGCACAATGGTCATGAAGCAAAATACTTATCAGGCGTCAAAGCAAGAATTGAATATCGATATGCTATCAGAACGCTTAACGACCCGGGAGATGGATGTGTTAAACTTATTAGTCCAAGGATGCAGCAACCGTGAAATTGCGGATCGATTATTTATTAGCATTCATACGGTAAAAAATCATATTACAAATATTTTCCAAAAAATTGGGGTAAACGACCGCTCTCAGTTAATTGCTCTTGTATATCAGTTAAATAATCGCAAAGTTATCAATGAGGAACATCATTAGGCAAAACTATGAATCGAATGATGTTCCTTTTTTATTTTCTACTTGTTTAACATGGAAATGTTTTGGTATATAGGAAATAGGAAGCAAAATAAGTTTGTATTATAATCATCAATAGTATATAAGAACTAGGTATTTAGTTATAATAAAACGTATAAAAAGCGAACATGGTGCAATGTTGCTGTGTTGTTATAAAGATGCTCATCCCCTATGAATAGAAAGTGTTATCGTACTTACAAAAGTGCTATTTAGCACACATATTTATAGAAGAAATAGGGGGGATATTGATGGAAAATGTAAGTATAAGGATAAATATAACAGTTAGGGTAGATTCTGATATTATGAAAGCGATGGATATAACCGAGCAAATCGCAAGTGAAATGGGATTTTTGCCACGTGATTGCCTCTTTCTTCGATTGGCAACGGAGGAAGCGTGCACAAACGCGTATGAATATTGTCAAAAAACAAACCAGCTGCCTTTTGAAGTATTTTGGAAATGTGGAAAAGAGAATTTGATTATTGGTGTAAAGCAACATGGAAAGAAGTTTGACATTACAAGAAAGGATGAGGTCAATAAAGGTTTGCGTGGCAGGGGATTGCAGCTTATCACTCATATTGTAGACGATGTTTATATTGAACAAAAAGGGAATAACGTATTGTTTTATATGTGTAAATATAAAGCTCATTGACGACTGTTGGAGGAACGGAATATGGGTGCACAGCATGAACTAATTGATGTTTTCGTATGGAATGAAGATATTACTTTGAACAATACCGAACAATTTCGAAAAGCGATGGCTAAGTTTATTCAAAATCCAGCTGAGTATCTCATATTAAATATGGAACAAGTGAAATATATTAATAGCGCTGGTCTTGGCATTATTGCCAATAGTGTCATGACGGCAAGAAAACAGCAAAAAGAGCTGGTGATCGCAGGGGTTCGAGATTCGCTTCAAGAAATTTTCCATATTGTTAAGTTTGCTTCGTTTATTAAACTTTTCGATACGGAAAAAGATGCGATTAATTTTTTTATGGAGAATGGGATATGATTCATAAGCTTTTGCAAAAAATCAGGAAAGACAAAAATGTTTCGTTAAAAGGACTATTGCAGCTCCTTGACGAATGGAACACGCTTTATAATAAAGCGGACCAAGTTTATTGGCTGGCCAACTTAGCGGAAAGGCGGATTATTTTTGTTTCCCTGTCTTGCGAGAAGATTTACGGAGTACAGCCTGAAGCTTTTTACCAAGATGTAGAGCTATGGAAAAAAGTTATTCACCCGGAAGATCGAGACAAGGTAGAGAAAAAGCAATCTGCTCTTTGGAAAGGAAGCTGTCTTGAGCATGAATATCGCATTATTCATCAACAGGATGGGACGGTTCGTTGGGTTCTCGATCAAACGTTTCCCGTGTTTGATGAAAATGGAAAGCTAGTAATGTTAAGTGGAGTGATTACGGATATTACGGAGATAAAAAAAATGAATGAAAAGCTTTTACTGGCGGAAAAAGTGTGCGAACATGTACAGCAGGCTATATTGATCACAGATGAAAATGGAGTTATTCAATTTATTAATCCCGCTTTTACAGAAATTACAGGGTACGGGTCAGAAGCAATCGGTTTGTCATTAGACTTTTTGTATTCTGGTTACTACAATGAACATTTTTATCAAACAATTAAGCAAACTGTCGCTGAAAAAGGACAGTGGAGAGGGAGTCTGCGGGGGCGCCGGAAAAATGGGGAAGTGTATGCTCAACAGACGACGATTACAGCGATTCATGATAAAGAAGGGCGTCTGATTTTTTATCTTTTTCTATTTTCAGATATGATCAAAAACGAAAAGACCGCAACAAGCTTAAAAAATGATTTAAAGTTAGCGCAGGAAGTGCAAAAACGTGTATTGAGCAAGCCGCTTAAAACGGAAGTGATTGATATATATGGTATGTACGTCCCTTCAGGAGAATTAGGGGGAGATATGTATGCATGGTATCGGATTGATAGCGACCGATACGGAATCTTTTTGATGGATGTGATGGGGAACGGAGTAGCTGCTTCGCTCATTTGTATGTCGGTTCGTTCATTATTAAATGGGGTTATTCGAAAATGTATTTATCCGCAAGAAGTATTTCATGAGTTAAACAAACATATGCAGTTGTTGTACCATGAAGATGGGCCAATGAATACGTATTATTTTACTGCCGTTTATGCGATGGTGAACACAAAAGAAAAGTTCATTGAATATGCTTCGGCAGGTCATCCTCCTGGCTTTTTATTTCATCCAAGCGGTTTAGTTGAGGAGCTGGACAAAGGATGTGCACCGATCGGGTTATTATCGTATCTCCATGTGGAAACGGGAAAACTAAATTACGCTCCAGGAGCAACGTTAGTGCTGTACTCGGATGGAGTAGTCGAAGGGGCCCATAGTTCTGTTAGAACCAATATCGAAATGTTTCGGGAAAAACTAAAACCATATATTCATTTAGACAACAAAAATATGATAGCACATATAAATAAAATGTTTAAGGAAGAGTATCCGTTTCTCGATGATATTTCTGTCGTTGTGGCGAAATTGCATTAAATTGAACTGTTTTTCACAAGTTCGATAATGAAAAAATAATGTCATGCATTGTCAATAAAGAGATAAACCGGTATGATAAAGGATAATAATCTTCCATGAATCGGATGCAATGGTGATGAATACATTGTAGTGACGAAGGCAAAGAAAGGGGATTGTATCATGGTGAGGAATCCAGCGGGATTTTGGAAACGGTTAGCGGCTGGTTTATTAGACGGTCTTATTGTCGGTTTGCCGTTAGTGTTTATCGGTTACCTTATTACGGGAAGTTGGGAGGAGAATTGGTTCACTACGGCAGCAAACATCGTTTACGGTCTAGTTGTGCCGGCGGTTTGGTCTGGATATACAGTAGGGAAAAAGTTGTTAGGTATTCGCATCGCAAAAGTAAATGGCGAAAAAGTCGGAATCGGGACGATGTTTTTACGGTTTGCTGTCGGTGGACTTGTTTATGGGTTAACGCTTGGCATCGCTCTCATTATTAGCGCCATTATGGTGGCAGCGCGCGAAGATAAACGCTCCATTCATGATTTTATTGCCGGAACGTATGTGACGACAGAGAAACCAGCATAATTGGATTGATCATAAAGAACGGGTGTCTAAGAAGGAGATGCCCGTTTTTTTATGGTGAATTAGAGGAACGTTTGTTTGTATATTCATACTTTTTCATTTCCCCCCATATCATGCAATATGGGGGGATGTTCATGCAATTTTACTATGGCCAACAAATGCCGCTGCGTATTTTAGACGAAGCGGAATTTTGGAAACATCAAGAAGAGGAGCATACGGTCGTTATTCGTGAACTTGTTAGCGGTTTAGAGCCGGCTTATGTCGAAGCGCTGAAAAAATGGGAAGAAGCACTTTCTGCAACACATCAGCAAGTAGTGCGTTTTATTGAATCGGTCGTTCGCGCGGGATATTACGTTCCTTATCAGCTTTACCAGCAAGTGTTGCAGCTAGTGTCTCATTGCTTACAGCAAAGTCTTGATTTTATTCAACTATGTCAACAAATAAAAACGGAAAGCAAAGCAGTGAGCAAAAATCCAACGGCAAAAGTAGTGCTGAACCATATTATTCGTGAGTCGGAATATTTTATTGGCATCGCGCAATTGTTATTATACGGAAAATAAGGAAAATGCCTATTCGTTTCGGATAGGCATTTTATGTGTTTGAAAAAGAGCAGAGTAAGTAGTAATGAAAAAGGGTAACGGTTTGTTTTATGTTTTGTAATATTATACTAGAAATATAAAAAAGAGGTGAATATATCCGATATAATTAATAGTAAGATTCTTTAATATTACAGAAAAAAGGTGGGAAAAAGGTTGACGCTGCATAGTTATATTTTACGCACGATGTTCATTGTCATTCCTGGCACCGCTCTCATCGGCCTTGGTGTATGTATGGCGAATGGCATTAGCGGCGCGGCGTTTTGGTGGACGCTTGTTGCGACTATATTATTTGGGGCTGTAGTCGGAGTCGTTTCTGCGATATTAAACTATCGTCGATTTATTGCCCCGATCGCTATTATCAATCAGCATTTAGATAAGATGACCAATGGAGATTTATCGGCGCGTGTTCCTATGGATGAAGTGAGACAGTTAAAACCGATTGCCGTTTCGCTCAATAAAATGGCCCAAGCGTGGCAAGAAGTCATCGCCAACGTTCAACGCCATTCCGATGAGATGACGCAATTTTCCGGACAGTTAACCGCCATTGCGGAACAGACGACGAAAGCAACGGAGCAAATTGCGTCGACAATGGAGATAATTGCCTCAAGTTCGGAACAGCAAGTGAAAACGGCGCAAGAAACATCGTTAGCGATGAACGACATCTCCGATACGCTTATGCAAGTGGCTGCGAATACGAAGTGCGTGTCTACGAATGTAAATGAAACATCGGCAAAAGCGCAATCGGGAAAACAGTCGATTTCGCAAATGGAAGAGCAAATACAGTTTATTTATGAGCATGTTCAATCACTTGGACAAGTTATTAAAGCGCTTGGAGAGCGTTCGAATGAAATCGGCCAGATTACGCAGGTGATTACAGGAATTGCTTCGCAAACGAATTTACTTGCCTTAAATGCGGCGATTGAGGCGGCAAGAGCTGGAGAACAAGGAAAAGGGTTCGCCGTTGTGGCGGATGAAGTTCGCAAATTGGCGGAACAGTCTGCTCAATCCGCACAGCAAATTTCGCAGCTGATCGGCTATATCCAAGAAGAAACGGAAAAAGCGATCGAATCGATGGAAACCGTAGTTAGCGAAGTATCGCAAGGGCTTGATGTTGTGCAAACGGCTGGACAGTCGTTTGAACAAATCCGCCAATCCATCGGCGAAGTCAATGCCCAAATCGAACAAGTATCCACAGCGATCGAGCAAATGACGGAAAACGCGCGACGGGTGGCTGCTTCCATTGGCCACATGACAGAGATTGTGGAACAAACTTCTTCTGGATCAGCGAATGTTTCGGCGGCAACACAAGAACAAATGGCATCGATGGAGGAAATTGCTTCATCGGCATCATCGTTAAGCAAAATGGCAGAAAATATGCAAACAATGTTAAACCGGTTTACCGTATAAGGAAGCGTATTTACATTGCTTTATAAGTATGTTAATATTAAGAAAAATTAAATAAGTTTGTCGCTTATCTACTAGGGGAGTCCAATAGCTTGGACTGAGAAAAGAACGCGCTTAAGTTCTTTGACCCTTTGAACCTGATCTGGGTTATACCAGCGTAGGGAAGTAGATAGCGGGAGTGTATGTGTTTGTTGCGTACGTTTCGCTATTTGCGTTCCGTCGGGTTCTCTTAGAGAACCCGATTTTTATTTCCGCATATATTCTCCTATCTCCGCCCCGCGTTTTGGTGTAACTTCAGGTCCTCACTATTATTTTAAGGAGGTGTAGACCTGGTTACTAAAATCGTTGTCGTGTACTGACCGATGGAAGGAATGGTGCACGACAGATGCCGTCGCTGACAAGCGATCCACGGGGTGTCTTTCACAGCGGGTGAATGACAAGGGAAATTCCCTTCCTGATGGAACTCAGGTGTTTCCTGAGCGGCAAGCGATGTTTCCTGGTTCCATCGCGATGAGTCGATTTTTATAGATTTTAGTAACTAGGAGGAGTTACATGCAAAACATCAAATCTTTTATGCAATTTCCTGCGAGTAAAAAGGTGTATGTCGAAGGTTCAAGACCGGATATTCGTGTTCCGATGAGAGAAATTACGTTAAGTCCAACAAAGACAGAAACAGGAATCATCGAAAATGAACCTGTTCGTGTTTATGACACAAGCGGTCCTTACACCGATCCTGATTTTCAGCCGGACATTCAAAAAGGATTGCCGCCGCTAAGAAAACGCTGGATTTTAGAAAGGGGCGACGTTGAAGAATACGGGGGGCGTCCAGTGAAACCGGAAGATAACGGATTCCGTAATGGGAAGCAATCAGAGATTACTCTGCCTTTCGAGAGAAAACCGCTGCGCGCAAAAAAAGGAAAAACTGTGACACAAATGCATTACGCAAAACGAGGGATTATTACGCCGGAGATGGAATTTGTTGCGATTCGCGAAAATATAGATCCGGAAATCGTGCGTCAAGAAGTTGCCGCAGGCAGAGCGATTATTCCTTCGAATATTAACCATCCGGAAAGTGAACCGATGATTATTGGGAGTCGTTTTCATGTAAAAATTAACGCGAATATTGGCAATTCCGCAGTCACATCATCCATTGAAGAAGAAGTCGAAAAAATGCTTTGGGCGGTGCGCTGGGGAGCAGACACGATTATGGACTTATCGACGGGAAAACACATTCATGCGACACGAGAATATATTATTCGCAATTCCCCTGTGCCTGTCGGGACGGTTCCGATTTATCAAGCGCTTGAAAAAGTGAATGGCGTCGTTGAAGACTTAACGTGGGAAATTTACCGTGATACGCTCATCGAACAAGCGGAACAAGGGGTGGACTATTTTACGATTCACGCGGGGGTGCTGCTTCGTTACATACCGATGACGGTAAACCGAACGACTGGCATTGTTTCACGCGGCGGCTCGATTATGGCGCAATGGTGTTTAGCCCACCATGAAGAAAACTTCTTATACACGCATTTTGAAGAAATATGCGAGATTTTGAAAACGTACGATATTGCAGTATCGCTTGGAGACGGGCTGCGCCCAGGCTCGATTGCCGATGCGAATGACGAAGCGCAGTTTGCTGAATTGGAGACGCTCGGAGAATTAACAGAAATCGCTTGGAAGCATGATGTGCAAGTGATGATTGAAGGACCAGGGCATGTGCCGATGCATAAAATTAAGGAAAATGTCGATAAGCAAATCGAAATTTGCAAAGGTGCGCCGTTTTACACATTAGGACCGCTTACGACCGATATCGCGCCGGGATATGACCACATTACATCCGCGATCGGAGCAGCGATCATTGGCGCGTACGGAACGGCGATGCTTTGTTACGTGACGCCAAAAGAGCATTTAGGGTTGCCGAATAAAGATGATGTGCGCGAAGGAGTGATCGCTTATAAAATCGCAGCACACGCGGCCGATTTAGCAAAAGGGCACCCGGGAGCGCAACGGCGGGATGACGCGTTATCAAAAGCGCGCTTTGAGTTTCGTTGGAACGATCAGTTCAACCTTTCGCTTGATCCAGATCGAGCTCGGGAATATCATGATGAAACATTGCCGGCGGAAGGGGCGAAAGTCGCGCACTTTTGTTCGATGTGCGGGCCGAAGTTTTGCTCGATGAAAATTTCACATGAGCTGCAAAAAACGGTGAGGGAAGAAGGGATGAAACAAAAAGCGAAGGAGTTTGTCGAAAATGGCTCATCTCTCTATCGATAATGTTCAAGAGTTGCAAAAGGAAATTGCCGAACTGAAGGAGAAAATTCTTAAATTGGAACAGCAAATTGCCCATATTCAAAAAAATTGCCAGCATTCATTTTTTGAGACACCGTTTATGCGAAAATGTGTCAAATGCCATTATATAGAGATTTTATATTATTGAATATGTAATTGGGCGAAGGGGATTGTCAAATATATAGCTAATCCATCTCCCGTTTTGCAGGGTGGAAATCGGGAAATGGATTAGCTTTTTTATTTTTGTTTTTAGTCATTTCTTTTAAGTTTTTTTATATATATTTCATGAAAAAGTTTATTTGATTGGTTGCGGCGGGATATGGTGCATGATGGATAACAATAAAGAACATCTATTAAATGATTTTTATTTTGGAGGGAAACTATATATGACCAAATTTCCCAATTATACAAAAACGATCTTTATTGATGGACAATGGTTGGAAGCACATAATGGCAACACGCTTCCTGTTCAAAATCCCGCCACGTTAGAAACGATTACGGAAGTTTCATACGGCGATGAAGTGGAAGCGGAACAAGCGGTGCGCGCAGCCAGCCAAGCATTTCCAAAATGGTCGGCAAAAACTGCAAGAGAACGGTCGCAATTGTTATATGCCGCGTATGAAAAAATGCTGGAACATAAAGAAGAACTTGCTTCTATTTTGACGGCCGAGCAAGGAAAACCGTTAAAAGAGGCAAGGGCAGAAATTGATTCAGCGGCAAGTTACTTTCTTTGGTATGCCGAGGAAGCGAATCGCCTGTATGGAGAAATTATTCCTTCGTCCAATAAACATAAACGGCTAATGGTCATTCCGCAGCCGATCGGCGTTGTCGCTGCCATTACTCCGTGGAATTTCCCGGCTTCGATGATTACAAGAAAGCTATCACCAGCACTTGCGGCAGGGTGCGCCGTTGTATTAAAACCGGCTCCAGAAACGCCGTTAACCGCTTATCAGATTGTAAAAATATTAGAAGAAGTAGGGATTCCAAAAGGAGTTGTCAATCTCGTTACTGGCGATGCGGTTTCGATCGGACAGTGCTGGATGAACCATCCTGATGTACGGCTTATTACGTTTACGGGTTCTACGGAGGTCGGCAAGTTGTTGATGAAAGGAAGCGCGGATCATGTAAAAAAACTTTCTTTAGAACTAGGCGGCCACGCGCCGATTATCGTATTTGATGATGCCGATCTTGATTTGGCAGCCGAGATGACGCTTGCCAGCAAGTTTCGCAATTGCGGGCAAACGTGTATTTGTGCGAACCGCGTATATGTGCAAAAAACGATTTGGGATGATTTTCTCGAAAAACTAAAGGAGAAAGTAAGACGTTTATCGATTGACATTGGCGCAAAAGAAACGGCGGATATCGGGCCGCTAATTAATGAAGAGGCAGTGCAAAAAGTGCAGCGGCATTTAGAGGATGCTGTACAAAAAGGAGCTTCGGTCGTTTACGGCGGAAAGAGATGGGATGGCCCGTATCCAGGATACTTCTTTGAACCGACCTTGTTAGTGAACGTTACGAAAGAGATGAGAGTAATGAATGAAGAGACGTTCGGTCCGCTTCTGCCGCTGCAGCCGTTTGAGGAGGAAGAGGAGGCGATTCGTCAGGCGAATGATACGCCATATGGGCTAGCAGCTTATATTTTTACGGATTCGATTCATCGCGCGTATCGAGTCATGGAGAAGCTGGAGTATGGAATTATTGGCATTAATGACGTCTTTCCAGCCGTAGCGGAAGCACCGTTTGGCGGTGTGAAACAATCGGGGCTAGGAAAAGAAGGAGGAAAAGAGGGCATTTTTGAATTTGTGGAATTAAAATATGTTTCCATGGGGATACGGCCTAGCTGAGCCCCCTAAATATAAAACTGCGTAGTCTATTTCCACCGTCTTTGCCGGCGGTTTGTAAAAATAGACATCGGCCAGTTTAATCATTACGTGATTATACTGGCCGTTTTTGTTTTCTTGATTTTTTACAACCGTTTTCGAAAAAGAGTTAAATAGCCAATGAGAAGCATAGAGTAAGAGGGAAAGGACCATTTAATGGATGTGAGGGGATACGTATGGACGTTTATTCTGACATCATAAGAAGCATGCCGCCATATTTGTTCTCTGTTTTTCAGCAAAAGAAAGAAGAACTAATGAAAAAAGGAGTAGATGTGATCGATTTAGGGATAGGGGCGCCCGATTTGCCGCCGCCTGCTTTTGTGGTGGAGAAATTAAAGGAAGAGCTGGATAATCCTAAAAATTTTACGTATTCTCCATATGCCGGGTGCCGAGAGTATAGAGAAGCTGTTGCGCTCTTTTATAAACGGGAATATGGCGTAGAGTTAGACCCAGATACAGAAGTGTTGGCATTAATCGGTTCAAAGGAAGGAATTGTCCATTTATTACAAGCGATTCTTCATCCAGGGGAGACCGTATTAGTTCCAGACCCTGGCTATCCGGTTTATAGCACAGCTGTACATTTAGCAAGAGGAAAAATCGTTCGTTTGCCGCTTGATTCGGAAAACGGATATAAGCCGAGTTTTTCGAGCGTTCCTTCAGGAATTTATCGGGATGCGAAATTAATGTTTTTAAACTACCCCAGCAATCCAACAGCTGCGACTGTCGAAATCGATACGTTTGCCGAAGCTATTTCGATTGCGAAACAATATCATATTTTCATTGCTCATGACTCAGCTTATTCTTTTGTTACTTTTCAAGGATTTAAAGCTCCAAGCATTTTGCAAGTAGATGGGGCGAAAGAAGTAGCGGTGGAATTTGGTTCGTTATCGAAAAATTACAATATGGCCGGTTGTCGAATCGGATACATTGTTGGGAATCGCGATATGATTAAAGCGCTGTCGATCATCAAAAGCAATATTGATACTTGCCAGTTTATTCCGGTCCAAAAAGCGGCGGCTGCAGCGTTAACAAGCGATCATGAAGCGGTCAAAAAAAACAATCGAATATATGAACAGCGGATGAATATGATGGTAAAAGCTTTGCGCTCGCTTGGCATAAATGTTCATCCCCCGAAGGCGACGTTTTTCCTATGGATACCTGTTTTAAAAGGATACTCTTCCGAACAATTTGCGACTAAATTGCTCAAAGAAGCGGGAGTAATTGTTACACCAGGAACAGCGTTTGGTCCATCAGGAGAAGGATATGTTCGGCTATCGCTTTCCGTTTCGATGGAACGGTTACAACAAGTGGCTGACCGACTCAAACAAGTAAATTGGGAGGAGTAGAAGCGGTGAAACAGGAAAAGGGAAAAATTACGGCGGCGAAGGCGATTGTCCATTGTTTGAAAAGCGAAGAAATTTCCCACGTGTTTTGCGTGCCGGGAGAAAGTTATTTGCCGCTAATGGACGCTATTTTTGATGAACCTTCCATTCAGCTTATTTCTGCTCGTCATGAGGGAGGCGCCTCTTTTATGGCGGAGGGCTACGCGAAAGCGACAGGAAAACCTGGAGTGGTGCTGGCGACAAGAGGAGTCGGTGGCGCGAATTTGGCGATTGGTGTCCATACGGCAAAGCAAGATTCGACGCCGATGGTCGTTTTTTTAGGCCAAGTGCACAACGATTTTCGCGGCAGAGAAGGGTTTCAAGAAGTCGATTTAGAGCAATTTTTCCGACCGATTGCAAAATGGACGGTAGAAATCAAAGATGCGAAGCGAATCCCTGAACTTGTTCAACGGGCGTTTCGCGTTGCGCAAACAGGAAGACCGGGGCCTGTTGTCGTATCGCTTCCGGAAGACGTATTTCTCGCAAAGATAGATGAAGTTATTTTTCCAAAAACAATCGTTCCAAAACCCGCCCCGAGCCAACAAGATATTTTGCGTGTTCAAGACGTTTTACAAAACGCCAAACGGCCTGTCGTGATTGCCGGAGGGGGAGTGAAACTTTCGAAAGCGGAACGAGAATTGCTTTTGTTTGCTGAGAAGTTTACGATACCTGTTTCTGTCTCTTTCCGAAGACATGATGTATTTCCAAACGATCACCCATTATATGTTGGACATCTCGGTTTAGGAACGTCAAAAGGGATTATTGAGACAGTAAAACAAGCGGATGCCATTATTGCGATTGGAACGAGATTATCGGAAGTGACGACACAAGACTACCGTTTGCTATCAGCAGGACAAACGCTGATTCATATTGATATCGATGCAAATGAATTGGGAAAAGTATACCCGCCAGCAGCGGCAATCATAGCTGATTGTAAGGAAGCGCTTTCGAAACTGCTTGAAATCGATATTCAGCCATTTTGGCATGACTGGGCAACATCGAGACGAAAAATATACGAACAAGCATCAACACTCCCAACGGAAAAACGAAATGTGAATGAATCCGTGATTGCTAGTCTACAAGAACATTTGCCGCAAGGTGCGATCATCACCAATGATGCAGGAAATTTTGCTGGTTGGCTGCATTCCTTTTTTCAATTTACGGAAAAACATACGTATATCGGTCCGACATCCGGAGCGATGGGATATGGCATGCCGGCCGCCATCGGTGCCAAACTAGCATATCCCGACCGTGTGGCAGTTTCACTATCAGGAGACGGCGGTTTTATGATGACCGTTCAAGAGTTAGAAACGGCTGCTAGATATCATGTTCCTATCATTAGCATTGTATTTAATAACAGCATGTACGGGACGATTCGCATGCATCAAGAGCTCCGTTTCCCAAAGCGAGTGATCGGCACTGATTTAGGAACGGTTTCCTTTGCGGAATTAGCCAAGTGTTTCAACGCAAATGGCATTCGGACCGCAACGGAAGGTGAATTTACTAACGCACTCATTCAGGCGCTGAAAGAAACGAAACCGACGGTCATTGAAGTCATGACGGATCCAAATCAAATTTCGGTCACTTCTACAATTGAACAATTGCGGAAGCGGGTGGATTCTATATAATCATTTCATTTGATTAATAGCAACCATCATGGATGCATAAATTTTTAATAGAAAGTAAAGAGCAAGGAGGAACTCCGCTGATGAAAGTATTGAATTTTATTAATGGTGAGTGGAAAGAATCGAGCAGCAAACAATTCGCCCCGGTCATTAATCCGGCGACAGGAGATGCGATTGGAGAAGTGACGGTTTCGATTGAAGCGGATGTGGACGCGGCGGTAAAAGCGGCAAAGGCTGCGCAAAAAAAGTGGGCGCTTGAACCCGCGCCGAAACGCGCCGAAGTGTTATATAAAGTAGGATATTTGTTGAAGGAACGAAAAGAACAATTAGCAAGAATGTTAACCATGGAAATGGGAAAAGTCATTGAAGAAGCTCGCGGAGAAGTACAGGAAGGAATTGATATGGCGTTTTATATGGCGGGAGAGGGAAGAAGATTATTCGGAGATACAACTCCTTCCGAATTAAAAGATAAATTTGCGATGAGTGTCCGTGCGCCAGTAGGGGTCGTTGGCATTATTACTCCATGGAATTTTCCGATTGCGATCGCGACATGGAAATCGTTCCCTGCCATTGTAGCCGGCAATGCCGTCGTTTGGAAGCCAGCGTTGGAAACGCCGTTTATGGCGCAGGAATTAGCGAAAATTTTTGAAGAAGCTGGATTGCCAAAAGGAGTATTTAATGTCGTCAATGGTGACGGTCCGACAACGGGGAACGCGCTTGTCGAACATCCTGATGTACGGGTGATTTCTTTTACCGGGTCCAATGAAGTAGGCAGAAAAATTGCGGAAAAATGCGGCCGAAGCTTGAAAAAAGTGTCACTCGAAATGGGCGGAAAAAATGCGGTGATCGTGATGGACGATGCAGACTTATCTTTAGCGGTAGAAGGAATTGTATGGAGCGCTTTTGGCACTTCCGGACAAAGATGTACCGCGTGCAGCCGAATTATTGCCCACGAAAATATAAAAAAAGAATTAGAAAATAGACTGCTAGAGGCGATGCGAACTCTAACAATCGGGAATGGCTTAGATGAAAATGTAAAAGTTGGACCAGTCATCAATGAAAAAGCGTTGCAAAAAATTGACCAATACGTGCAAATCGGTAAAGAAGAAGGAGCAAAACTATTGACGGGTGGATACATTTTACAAGAAGGAGAATATAACAAAGGATACTATTACGCTCCGACGCTCTTTACGGATGTAACGCCAAATATGCGGATCGCGCGGGAGGAAATTTTCGGTCCAGTCGCTTCCATTATTCCTGTGAAAAGCTTAGAAGAGGCAATTGAAGTGAACAATAGTGTCGACTACGGATTATCTAGTTCTATTTTCACTCGCGACGTGAATAAAGCGTTCACCGCAATGCGTGATATAGATACAGGAATTGTATATGTAAACGCAGGCACGACAGGGGCGGAAATTCATTTGCCGTTTGGCGGAACGAAAGGAACGGGAAACGGCCATCGCGATTCCGGTGTAGCGGCGTTAGACGTATTTACAGAATGGAAAAGTATCTATATTGATTTCAGCGGTAAATTGCAGCGGGCGCAAATCGATATTGACGAATAACGAATTCATCTGCGAAAGAATAGGGGGGCAAATGCCATGAAAGCGTTGGTTCTTGGAGCAGGACTGATGGGAAAAGAAGCAGCACGCGATTTAGTGCAAAGTGAAGCGGTTTCTTCCGTCACCATAGCAGATGTCGATATAAAAAAAGCGGAGCGAGTTTGCCGGCAGTTATATTCTAGTAAAATCGAGGCGAAACAAGTCGATGCATCGAATGAAAGAAAGCTAGCGGCATTAATGAGCGAACATGATGTTGTCATCAACGCGTTATTTTATATTTTTAACGAAATGGTGGCGAAAACAGCGATTCAAGTCGGTGCCCATTCTGTTGATTTAGGCGGGCATATCGGACATATTACAGATCGCGTTTTACAATTGCATGAGAAAGCAAAACAAGCTGGTGTGACGATCATTCCTGACTTAGGAGTTGCTCCAGGAATGATTAACATTTTATCTGGCTACGGAGCTAGCAAACTAGATGAATTGAAATCAATTAAACTATACGTCGGCGGGATTCCTGTGCGTCCAGAGCCCCCGTTGGAATACAACCATGTCTTTTCACTGGAAGGATTGTTGGATCATTATACAGACCCGTCTCTCATCATCCGGGATGGACGGAAGCAAGAAATTCCATCTTTATCAGAGATTGAAACAATCTATTTTGATAAGTTCGGACCGCTAGAAGCATTTCATACATCAGGCGGAACATCCACGTTATCTTATTCCTATCCGCAATTAGAATGTTTAGAATATAAGACGATCCGCTATCCAGGCCATGCGGAAAAATTTAAGCTGCTCGTCGATTTAAATTTAACAAGAAATGACTACGAGGTGGAAGTGAAAGGGCAAAAAGTGAAGCCGCGAGACGTGCTTTTAGCAACATTATCCTCGATTTTAGACTTAAAAGATAAAGAGGATGTCGTCTTGTTAAGGGTGATTGTCGGAGGAATAAAAAATAATAAAGAAACGATTTTTGAATATGAAACGGTCACATTTAAAGATCGAAAAAAGAATATTACCGCAATGGCGCGGACAACAGCGAATACGATTTCAGTTGTTGCACAAATGATTGGAAACGGAATCATCGAAAAACGAGGTGTTTACCCTCCTGAACAAATCGTTCCAGGTGACATCTACATCAAGGAAATGGCAAAGCGCGGCGTCGTTATCAAAGAGAAACGATATGTAAAGTGATAAAAAAAGGCTGCTTTTAGGTGGAAAAATCTCAACTAAAAGCAGTCTTCATTGTTTTTATTTAGCTCAACATTGTGATGAGCTGTTATGAAGAAGCGAAACGAGTTGTTCAAACGAAACAGGAGGGCTAAATAAATAGCCTTGGATTTTATCGCAATGGTGTTGTTCTAAGAAGTGTAACTGTTCTGCTTTTTCTACTCCCTCTGCGACAACTTGCAAGTTTAAGTTATGCGCAAACGTGATAAGCGCAGACGTCAAATGAGCGGTATTTGGATTGGTTGCTACATCGAAAATGAATGATTTATCAATTTTCAATGTGTCAACGGAAAAGGTTCGTAAATATCCGATTGAGGAATGGCCGATTCCAAAATCATCAATCGCAATGCGGACACCTATATCTTTTAATTTCTGAATGCTATAGATGATGTTTTTTTCGTCGCATAGCGCGATATTTTCTGTAATTTCTAGTTCTAAATAGTTTGCTTGTAATTTGTTTTTTTGCAGTAATTGACTGATCAATGAGGTAAAGTCATGATGCCGCAATTGCCGTAAGGAAAGGTTCACACTGACGTATAAATGATCAAATCCGATTTCGTGCAAATGTTTTAAATCGTGAAGAGCTGTTATTAATATATGCTTGCCAAGCGATACAATTAGACCGTTTTCTTCTGCAACCGTGATAAATTCATTTGCCGGAATCTCCCCGATCTCTGGATGCTTCCAGCGAACTAAAGCTTCTAAGCCGATAATCCGTTTTGAAACAGTATCAACAATCGGCTGATAGCATAAAGAAATCCCTTTGCTTTCTATCGCGGTGCGAAGCAGCTGTTCTATTTTTGATTTTTTTATTTTTTGTTGTTCTAGTTCGATCGTATAGAGTGAAAATTGGTTTTTTCCTTTCTTTTTCGCATCATACATTGCCATATCGGCGTGTTTGATTAAGGTCATTTCGTCATCTCCATCTTTTGGATACACGCTGATACCTATGCTTGTCGTAATAAAGACTTCTTTATTTTCAAGCCTAATCGGCTGGGTTAAGGTTTGAATGGTTTTGCAAGCTATTTCCTCGACATTAAGATCATTTCCGAATAAAAGAATGGCAAATTCGTCTCCTCCCAAACGAGCGATAAAGCAATCAGGATGAATCATTGTCAAGCGTTGCGCCACGTTTTTTAATAATAAATCTCCCATGATATGACCAAATGAATCATTAATGTTTTTAAAGTTGTCTAAATCCAAGTACAGTATAGCGATTTGGTTGTTATGTTTTTCTGCCTTTTTCAGTTCGTTCTTTAGTTTCTCAATCAAATAGCGGCGATTTGGCAAATCAGTTAATGCATCATGGTAGGCTTGATATTTAATTTTTTCATTGTATTTTTTTCGCTCAGTAATATCACGAAAGACAACGACAGAGCCGATTATTTCTCCGTTATCGTCGATCATCGGTGTAGAGACATAAGCAATTGGCAGCAGCGTTCCATCTTTTCGAACATAAAAATCTTCTTCTACCCGATATGCTTTTTTTAATTCCATCGTCTGATGGATCGGACATTTACAGAGGGAATCGCATTGATTTTCATTGCCGCAATGAATTTTTTTGAACAATGCTTTTCCTAATAATTCACTTTTTTGATAACCGAGTAAACGCTCAGCTTCTTGGTTCATAAAAGTTACTTTTTTGTCTTTGTCTAATACGATGACACCTTCACCTAATGACGAGGTGATCGTTTTTAGATGTTTTTCACGTTTTTTCAATTCTTCCTCTGCTTTTTTCTGGGCATCGTATGGTTCTTTAATTGTAGCAATGTATATTCCTTTCATAAAATAAATGTAACTGATTCCTTTGTACAAATGGCCTAAAAAATTTTGCAAGTCGTACACGTTTTTATACAGTGTAAACAAAAGTTCGCTTAACACTAAAAATACAAACGCTAAGATGAGATCAAGATAAGACGTTTTTGGCTGTTTTTTGTAAGAAAGCAACATCATCAAAACGGTGGAAGCATAAAAAAGGATAACAATGTATTCTAAGAAATTTTTGAAATTTGTTGTGCCTTTCCCATCGATCACAAGAAGCGGAAGTGTTTGTTCATAGCGAATGATAATGTAGGAAATAACGAATACATAGAGAAGAGAAAAAATAAACACCGTCTTTTTTTGTCTGCTTTGTACTTGTTTATCTGGAAAAAACATGATCAGAAACAGCATGCACCCTTGAGTTAATCTAGCGGCAACCCAAAACCATGCCGCTTTTTGCGTAGAACTTTCCGTAACGATTAAGCCGGGCATGCCTTTATACGAAAGCGTGTGCAGTAAGTCGATGATGCCGATGATTAGAAATATCCCCGAATACCATAAGCGATATCTAGATAAATGTTGCGGAAAAATCATCCATCCTTGAATCGCAATGGACAACGAGACGGTGATGCTGAGGAATTCTAAGATGGTGTGTATGGATAAATATTGTTTTGCTTGGGCGACAAAATACAGTTCATCGCGAAACAAAATGGTGACTAAAAAAAATAAGACAGCGATGCTGGTAATCATTAATGCTTTTTTCTCTTGTTTATTTGAAATGCCGGGATTGCTCGTCATCGATATCTCCCCTCCCCTCTGATATCTAAAATAGTTATATTTATCTATTACAATTGGCATATTCAAATATAGAATACTCTATTTTTTGTTTGAGTCAAGAATCGCGTAAAAAATATGCAACAAAAAGCTCTCCCGCTTTAGAGCGATATTTGCTCATAAGCGGGAGTGTTTTTTAGCTTTGAAAAACTTCTCTACTCGTTTTTTCGCTTTTCCATTAGTACGGATTTTACTGCTTCCTCAATTTCTTGATAACTTGTGCAGCGGCAAATATTGGATTCAAGCCATTCTTGAATAGTACTGTCGTCCGCGTCGGGATGCTGTTCTGTTAAAGCGTAGGCGTTCATAATAAATCCAGGTGTGCAATAGCCGCATTGGAAAGCGAAATGTTCAATAAACGCACGCTGAATCGGCGTGTTACGAAGACCTTCGATCGTAGTAATCTCTTTTCCAACTGTTTCGATGGCAAGCATCATGCACGATTTGATGGGGATGCCGTCAACTAATACGGTACATGCGCCGCAGTCACCGTTTAAGCAGCCAGGTTTTGCTCCGGTAAGACCGAGTTCGTCACGAAGAACAAAGAGCAATGTATCAGCTTGACGGGCGACGACGGAGTAATTTTCACCATTTATCGTTAGGAGCATTTCACATTTTGTTGGCATCTCCATTGTTCACACTCCTTCTAACTGAGCGATCATATCGAAAAGCGTCTGTTTTAACACAAACAAGCGGTATTCCGCGGAACCTTCAATATCATCTAAAATTGGACGCGGCAGGGCTTGAATCGCTTCATGAATGCGGTCATTCAACGGGAGATGCCGGACGTTTAGCTGTTCTTCTACCGCTTTGGAACGGAATGGGAATGGACAAACACCACTGAATGCAACGCGAAGTTGTTCGTCTTTTTTGAGGGCAGCGACCGTCACCAGCGGATATCCGACCTCGCCTTGTTTACGGCGTTTGCAATGGGCGTGGGGCAGCGATACGTATGATCGGTCTACTTTGATTTGCACGAGAAATTCGCCTGGCTCTAGACGGATGTGCCGTTGAAACACATCATGAATGCTGCATTGTTTTAAACCATTTTTTCCAGCAATCACTACTTGACTATCGGCAAGCAATAGCGGCAATACGGCTTCACGATAAAAAATTTGTCCGCAAATATTTCCGCCAAGGGTAATTTGGTTGCGTGCTGTCCGGTCGGCAACCTCGCTTGCGGTTTTTGTTAATAGTGGGAAAGGATTTGTTTCTTCAATCGTTGTCAACGATAATGCAGCTCCAAGGACGAGTTCGTGTTGTCCAACTTCGAGCGTGCGGCATTCAGGAATATGTTTAATGTCGATCACTGCATCGGCGGAAACGAAGTGAAGCCGAGAGAGTGTAATGATTTCCGTTCCCCCTCCATAATAGAGAGGCTTTTTTCCTTGCTGTTGCAATGTTTCAAATAGCTGAACCGCTTCTTCAATCGATATAGGACGATGATACGTCATATCAAATGGAATCATGAGCGTCACCTTTCTTTTTCCGCCAAATCAGTTCCGGAATAAGCGGCAGTTCGTTAAGCGGCACTCCTGAAGCAAGTGATAGTGCATTTGCCAGCGCCGCCGGCATTCCGATCAGCCCGTGTTCGCCGGCGCCGCGTGCCCCATATGGCGCATCGATTTGTGGCGTTTCGATAAACTCCACAATATATTCCGGATGTTCGCCGAAGCGAATTGGCCGATAAGTGCGCAATTGCGGATTTAGCACCCGTTCGTAGCGGTCAAATAAAAATGTTTCACGGCTCGCAAAGCTTAGTCCCATGCTCATCGCTCCCATTGTTTGCCCGAGAGCTGCTTTTGGATTAAGCACTTTTCCGATGTCGATAACGGCGAACGCTTTGAGGATTTTATAAGTATAGTCGCGGCGGTTGAATTCAATTTCCACCCCTTCCGCGCCGACTGTCCATTCCGGTCCTGGTTTGCCGGCTCCCGTTTCTTTATCTAACGGGGTTAAATGGCGCATAATGTAGTGGCCGCGTCCGATGATTTGCCCGCCGATGGCGTTTCCGTTCGGATATTTATAGCCGTAAGCGATATCTTTAATAGGAATAAATATGCTTGGGTCATCTCGTAAAAACACTTTCCCGTATCCGACTTCCAAATCTTCCGCTGATGCGCGAAGTACACAAGAGGCGATCGATTTTAACTGGCGGATGGCATCGTCGGCCGCTTCAAGAGCCGCCCTTCCCGCCATAAAGGTGCCTCGGCTTGCAACCGTTTTCCAATGTTCTGGAGTCGTTTGTGTGTCGACATCCATTTTGACATGAATATCGTCAATATTCATTTTCAATTTTTCTGCAACTATTTGTGCAAGAATCGTTTTCGTTCCTGTTCCGATTTCTACCACACCGGAGATTACATTCACACTTCCATCCGGATTGAATGTTAAAATGGCTCCGGAGCTCGCATCCGTGTCAATCGTTGACGTTTTCCATGCGCAGCTGATGCCTTTTGCCCGTACGGTATAAGCGTCGATTTCGATGCGCTGCCATTCGTCCCATTTCATTAGCTCGCGCAAACGATCGAGGCAGGCCGGCAAATTGCCGACATTGCTTCGGTTTAATCGCACTTGTGTCGGGGTCGTGTGGCCGGGGCGAATCGCGTTTTTTCGCCGTAATTCCCATTTGTCCATACCTAGCTTTTCGGCAAGCAAGTCGATGGCCCGTTCGATGGCAAAAGCTTGTTCGCTATGGCCGAAGCCGCGAAATGGGGTGGCATACGGATGATTCGTATACACGCATAGTGAATCACACCACACATTTTCGATATGGTACGGTCCTGTGCAATCCACAGCGGCGGCGCGGCTGACGTCAATTGCTTTATCGGAATAGGCGCCGCCGTCAAACAAAAACAAAATTTCTGCCGCTTTGATATAGCCGTCTTTTTTGGCGCCAAGCTTAACGGTAGCCTCCATGCCGATATGAACGGGAGAAGTGATCATATCATCTTCCCTCGTATTCCAGACGCTGACCTTTCTTCCTCCCACCGCTTTCGCCGCCAGATAAGCGAGAAGCTCGAGCTGCACAGGCGCTTTTCCGCCGTACGCTCCGCCGACAAGAGGAGTATGGACGATAATTTTACCAACATCCTCTCCAAAATAGGTGCTGATGAGCCGTTTAATCATAAATGGTGCTTGGGAGGAAGCGAAAATAACGATATTGCCGTCGGGAAGAATTTCCGCGGTGGCACATCTTGTTTCCATCGCCACGTGATCGGAAGGGGAAAAGGACACGCTTGTTTCCACAACGACGTCGCTTTCTGCCCAGCCTCGTTCCATATTGCCTTTGCGGATTTTTGTACGGTGGGCGATGTTTGTATTTGGCTCGGGATAGGTATGTTCGTTCTTTTGATAGCTTCCTAGCTGTTCATGGATGAGGGGAGCGCCTTTTTTTAGTGCTTCACTTGGCTTGCCGATGGCAGGAAGAGGTTCATAGACTACATGAATAAGGTTGGCTGCTTTTTCCGCTTGTACAAGTGTATCAGCGACGACGACGGCAACGACTTCGCCATGATAGCGCACTTTATCAAAGGCGATGGGAGGACGGTCGAGCAAGTCTTCTCCTGTCAGCGGCAGTCCTTCGCCGGTGATGATCGCGCGCACGCCGGGGATGGAGCGCGCCTTTTTGGTATCGATCGCGTGAATGCGTGCATGGGCATATGGGCTTGTAACAAGTTTGGCATGGAGCATGCCTTTTTCTTTAAAATCGTTCGTATATTTTGCTCTTCCTGTCACTTTGTCCCATGCTTCTTTGCGAATGGCATTTTTTCCAATCATTGGGTATCACTCCTTGTTGCTCCATCATTGGAAAACAAGCTTATAGCTTTCCGGCGCGGCAATATGAAAAACACATCATAATGGCTAGGTTCCAAAGTAATACCGCTCCATTCTCACAATGAAAAAACTCTGTTACTATTGTATTCTTTTAGAAAATCACAATGACAAAAATAAAAAGGCTAGCAATTCCGTCTAAATCGGAAATGCTAGCTTCTTTCATTTGGAGGATTGTCTGTATTTATTTTTCGTTGCGTAAGTCGTCCGGCTCGTTTAGCAGCTTCGCGCAATAGAAATTCAATATGAGCATTGACGCTGCGAAATTCGTCGTGCGCCCACCGTTCAATGACTTCGTATAAGACTGGATCAATTCGTAAGGGGAAACTTTTCTTTTTTGCCATAGCACTCCACAACCGTTAATATAGACTTCCGGTATTGATCACCGGTTGGGTCGCGCGTTCGGATACGATGGCGACCATTAAATTGTTAACCATGTTTGCTTTTCGTTCATCATCTAACTCTAAAATTCCTTCTTTGTCAAGTTGCTCGATCGCCATTTGCGCCATGGAGACAGCACCTTCGACAATTTTCTTTCTTGCCGCTAAAATAGCGGCTGCTTGTTGCCGTTGCAACATCGCGCTTGCAATTTCTGGAGAGTAGGCGAGATGAGTAAGGCGAGCTTCGATTACTTCCACTCCGGCTACTTTTAGGCGCTCTTGCAACTCGTTGGCAAGGACATCGGAAATAATATCTGCATTGCCTCGTAATGTGATTTCATCATCATCGGTAAAGGTATCATAAGGATATTTCGTCGCAACATGGCGAATGGCTGCCTCACTTTGAATCTCTACAAACTCTTCATAGTTATCTACATCAAAAACTGCTTTTGCGGAATCAATGACCCGAAATACAATAACAGCGGCAATTTCGATAGGGTTGCCTTGAACATCGTTTACTTTTAATTTTTTGCTGGTAAAATTACGGACGCGCAAAGAAACGTTTTGCCTAATCGTAAGCGGAACAGTAAGAAATAGTCCACTGTCGCGAATCGTACCTAAATAGCGGCCAAAGAAAATCAACACTTTTGCTTGGTTCGGTTGAACAATGGTGATGCCGCTGGCCAACACGATGGCGGCAACAACGAATAGAGCGGCAATAATGACTAGCTGCTGAAGCAAACTAATAATCGCTACTGCCACTAATAAAGCAATACCAATAATTCCAGCAAACCCGTTCATATACCATGCCTTTGTTTCCTTCATGAGCATCGCTCCTTTAACATCAATTTTATATCAATATGATATCACATTTTGAAATAAATGTAAATTTATTTTTACATTCTTTATATTACAAAGTTATTGGTTATATATTTCAGAATTAGTGAATTTTTTCAACAAGGCGGTTTGCTTGTTGCGATTTTTGAGAAGTTGCTGATAGGGAGCATTTGCGGTAAGATGAAAGAAAAAGGGGAAAAAGTTAGTTTCAGAAAAGGAGAAGAGGTGCGTTTATTTGACAATATCTTTGGAAGCGCTGTTGGCATTATTTAAGATTATAGCTATTGATATCATTTTATCCGGTGATAATGCGGTTGTCATTGCGATGGCGACGCGCAAGTTGCCGAAGCACCAGCAAAATAAAGCGATTTTTTGGGGAACAGGCGGTGCGGTTCTTTTACGTATTTTATTTGCGACAGTCATTGTGTTTTTATTAGAAATTCCGTTTGTCCATTTAGCAGGCGGGTTGTTATTGCTTTGGATTGCTTATAAAGTGCTTCTTGAACAAGAAGAGGAGACGCATATTCAGTCATCGGATCGCCTTTTCAAAGCCATTATGACGATTATTGTCGCCGATGCGGTGATGAGTTTGGATAATGTCGTTGCGGTAGCGGGAGCGTCGGAAGGACATATCGGCATGATTGCATTTGGAGTGGCGATCAGTGTTCCGATTATGATTTTTGGATCAAAAGCGATTATGAAAATCATGGAGAAATACCGCTGGATCGCTTATGTTGGCTCTGGAATTTTGGCATGGACAGGCGGAAAAATGATGATGGAAGACGAAGGGTTTATGCAACTTCTCCATTTCCGCGAAGGACCGTTAACGTATGCCGTTAGCGCTGGATTAACGATTTTCGTGTTAGCTGCTGGGTATATAACAAATAAAAGAGCAGAAAGCAAAGAAGGAACCATTGTGTAAACGGAGGGATTTCTCCATTTGGGGATATCCCTTTTTCTTTCATAACCGATTGGTGGCAAAGGAGGAAGGTTGATGAAGGTTCATAATATTTTAGTAACGGGACGGTTATATTCAGAGATGGCAAAGCTATTACAAGAAAAGGGGGTCAATAAAAATTTTCGTTTTGTTGCTGAAAATGAGGTATGTCGAGACGACTTTTTGTGGGCGGACGCATATGTCGGGTTTCGCCCAGCACCTCGTTTTGAATTTGGCAACATTCGTTGGGTGCATTCTCTCGGAGCGGGCGTCGATTCATTTTTATGGAATAGAGAGTGGAAAGAAGATGTGTTGCTGACAAAGACGGTTGGCTCGTTCGGTAAACAAATTAGTGAATATTGCCTTAGCTATATGCTTCGCGATTTACAATGTCATGACGTTTATGGATGGTACCAATCACAGCGGCAATGGAAGCCAATTCCTCCGCAGCCATTGCAAAGCCAATGTGTTGTTATTTATGGGACAGGACATATCGGACAGCAGCTGGCTAGCTATTTGGGCATGTTTGGTGTTCAGCCTATTGGAATTTCGCAAAGCGGGCAAATGAAACCGCATTTTGTTAAAGTATTTCCAAACGATCAAGCGAGCGAAGTGTTGCCGAAAGCCGATTGGGTCATTGCCGCGCTTCC
This sequence comes from Parageobacillus sp. G301, assembly GCF_030268025.1. Lineage (NCBI taxonomy): Bacteria > Bacillati > Bacillota > Bacilli > Caryophanales > Anoxybacillaceae > Parageobacillus > Parageobacillus sp. G301. The sequence goes on along the minus strand of NZ_BSDB01000003.1, from coordinate 127,502 downwards.
ATTGACAAACGAAACGTATCATTTATTTGACGAACAGTTTTTCGCTCTTTTAAATAATGCTAGTTTTATTAACGTGGGCAGGGGAGCAACTGTTGATGAAATGGCATTATGGGATGCGTTGGAAAACCGAAATGTTCGTCTTGCCGTTTTAGATGTCTTCGAAAACGAACCATTGCCGCCTGAATCGCCGTTATGGCAGCATCCGAACGTCATCATTACCCCGCATATTTCTGCATTGACATCTGCTGAGGAGGCAGTGGACTGCTTTTTACAAACATTACAGCGAATTGAAGCGAATGAACCGCTTTGCAACAAAGTGGATGTGCAGAAAGGGTATTAAAAACGGGCACGTTCATTCCGGACGTGCCCGTCGTTTATTCCAGACATGTTAACGGTCAGTAACCACAATATAAGTGGCTTTCATTGGGCCGTGCACCCCGACGACTAAGTTCATTTCAATATCGGCCGAGTTGCTTGGTCCGGTGATAAAATTGATGCATGAAGGAATGAGATGTCCTTTTTCGATTTGTTCGTGAATGTAAGCGGCCGCTTGGGTCATGCGCGGTACGATCGTGCTTTTTGCAATGATGGAAATATACGTTTTTGGCAGGAGGCTGACGGTGCGCCCTTTTCCGTTTCCGCTAAATAGCACGACCGTTCCTGATTCGGCAAGCGTGATATCGCTGAATGTAATACCAACGTTTGCCTGTTCGGCATAGTCGATATTTTTTCTGCCGGCAGACGCATCCCAAATGTGGACATCGATGTTTTCATTCGGCCATTCGTTGCGCAGTAAGCGGGTTAATCCATATTCATCAAAGCGCGGGTCGTCCCATGTCACAATCGGGCCTCCCCCATGCTTGTCGACAACTTCCTTTAACGTTTCTTTTAGTTCAACAGCTGTTGTTTCAACGCATTGGGTGTGAATGCGCGGACATTGCACTTTCAACGCCTCTAATAAATCATCTTGGGTGTAGCCTTGAAATACGGTCCATTGCGGCTGATGGCGCCAATGCGGCCGGGATACTCCTGCTGTGCGTTGTTTGCGTCCAAGCCGATTAGCAACGGTTTGCAAAAACTTGTTACGGTTATAAATCATGCCAGTCTGCATCATTTCCGCCTCCTTTTTGATGTTTGCGAAACCAGTCGCGGAATCGTTCTTTATTTGGCGCAGGAAACTCGCGGATTTCCGTCCATGCTTTCAGTGGTCCAGGCCCTTTGGAAATTCGGTCGTCGTTCGTAAACGGCGCCAATGCGCTTCGGGCAACTTTAGAACCAAGCTTGTAAAGGAAGGGTGAAGCAGCGCCTAAACCGAACGCTTTCATCGCCAATTTTTCCGAAATCGGCGCTTTTTCTTCGCGCTCGACGATCACTTGACGGTGTTTTAACAACAATTCATGAAGCGGAATTTTGACTGGGCAAGCTTCCGTACAGGCCGCACAAAGTGTGGATGCGTACGGCAGCTCTTTATAGTTGTCATATCCGCCTAACAACGGTGACAGAACGGCGCCAATCGGGCCGGAATAAATGGAGCCATACGAATGTCCTCCGATATGGCGATAAACCGGGCATACGTTGACGCAGGCAGCGCAGCGAATACATTGCAATACCGGCTGAAACTCTGTGCCGAGAATGTTGGAGCGGCCGTTATCAACGATGACTAAATGAAATTCTTCCGGACCGTCCACGTCGCCATTATCGCGTGGTCCTGTTAATACCGTAATATAGCTCGTTAATTTTTGTCCGACAGCACTCCGCGTTAAAAGGCTAACAAGTACTTCCATTTCTTCAAATGTCGGGACGATGCGCTCCATCCCCATGACGGTGATTTGCGTTTTCGGAAGGGCGGTAACTAAATCCGCGTTTCCTTCATTGGTGACGAGCGTAATGGAGCCGGATTCGGCAATGGCAAAGTTGCAGCCGGTGATGCCGATATCGGCGGTTAAGTATTCGTGACGGAGCATTTTGCGGGCATGAAGTGCAAGCTCTTCCGGTTTTTCCGTTTGCTTGTAGCCGAGCTTTTCGCGAAAGACGTCACGAATTTGTTCTTTATTTTTATGAAGTGCCGGAGCGACAATGTGTGAAGGAGGATCGTGATCGTCCACTTGCAAAATGTATTCGCCAAGATCTGTTTCAATGACTTCACAGCCCTCTGCTTCCAACACAGGATTTAAATTGATTTCTTCCGTTACCATCGATTTTGATTTGACAATTTTTTTTGCGTTTTTTTGAATAACGACATTGCGAATATAGTCATTTGCTTCTTCTGCGGTTTGCGCGAAAAAGACGTGGCCTCCGCGTTTGGCAACGTTTTCACTTAATTGCATTAGATAATAATCTAAGTTTTCTAGTGTATGCTGACGAATTTCTTCCCCGAGTGCGCGCCATTCTTCCCAGTTTCCAAGCTCTTCGGCCGCTTCGAGCCGTCTTGTATGCAGCCGTTCTTGTGCTCCTGCGACAGCGCCGCGCATAAACGTGTTGTGAAGATTTATTTCGACTCGTTCATGGAAATTTGCACCGTCAATTTTCATCGCCATGTGAATCCCTCCTTTTATCGGCTGTTTAGTACTTCAGCAATGTGCATCACTTTGATTGGCTTCCCTTGCCGCTTTAAACGTCCGCCAATGTTCATTAAACAGCCGCAGTCGGCTCCGATTAGATAATCTGCATTTACTTCTTCGATATGTTCAATTTTTTCATCCACCATTTGTTCGGAAATCGTTCCCATTTTTACAGAAAACGTTCCACCGAACCCGCAGCACTGATAGGCATTCGGCAACGGAACAAGTTCCAATCCCTTTACATTTTTTAGAAGCTTAAAAGGCGCTTCTTTGACGCCGAGCAGACGTGTCATATGGCACGAGGTATGATAAGTTGCGCGTCCCTGAAATTTAGCGCCGACGTCCTCCACCTTCAACACGTCGACGATGAATTGGGTGAGTTCATACGTTTTATCAGCGAGTGCTTTCGCCTTCGATTCCCATTCGCGATCTCCTTGGAAAACGCGTGGATATTCTTTCAACATGGTTGCGCACGAGCCGGAAGGAGTGACAACATAATCGGCATGTTCAAACGTACGGATCATATGTTTCATTGCTTCTTTCGCTTCTTTTACATAACCGCTGTTATAGGCGGGCTGGCCACAGCATGTTTGCGCTTCCGGAAAGTCCATTTCGCACCCTAAGCGTTCCAAAAGCTCCACCGTTGCTTTTCCAGCATTGGTATAGAATAAATCGATGAGGCAGGTGACGAATAATGAAACTTTCATTGTGAATCCCCTTCCAATTAATATATGATTAGGTGAACAGGTCATCTGATGACCTTGTATAACATTATATACTATTTTCAGTGATGAAAAGTATTCTTTTATGAAATTTTGCAAATATAAAAAAATAAAGCACCCAGCTGTTTTACCGGGCGCTTATCGAGAATATATATATTTATGAAGTATATTTTCCACGTTGGTCAAATGCTGAAGCATTCGTTCTTGCGCGGCATCGGCGTTTTTTTCTTTTATTGCTTTAAAAATTTCGGTATGTTGTTGAAGCAGTTTTTCCGTTGTTGTTTGCTTGGAAAACAGCCAAATCCGCCGGGTTTCCCGCATCGTTTCTATCATCATTTCTGATACGCTGTTCATTAAGCTCACTAAAATCGGATTGTGGGAGGCGGCCGCAACTGCCATATGAAAAGCAAGGTCCGCTTTTTCCCCAAGCTCATCGTTTCCAATTGCTTCCTGCATTTCGTGAAGAGCTTGTTCCATCGCAATTAAATCGTCATCTGTCCGTTTTTGTGCAGCTAAGGAGGCAGCGCCTACTTCCAACAGTTTGCGCACTTCAAGTAAATGACAAATGTCTTCTTTATTCATTAATACCGCAATGGAAAGAGGAAAGGAAATCGTTGCTGGATCGAATTCTCGGACATAGGTGCCTTCTCCTTGCTTTAATTCGATGAGCCCCATTGCTTTTAAAGCAGTTAGCGCTTCACGAATGGCGGCTCGCCCCACTTGAAACTTCTCAGCAAGTTGTTGAACAGAGTCCAATTTATCTCCGGGTTTTAACGCACCGGTTTTAATCATCTCAAAAATTGCTTCTGCTACTTCTTCATAAATTTTTTTCGTTTTAATTTGTCTAAATTTCAATGTATTCACCTCAATATAAGTCCTAACTTGATGATACACGTTTTGAATTATTTCTGCTAACGGAAAGGTCAGCCGCATTTGTTATTTTGGATGTTAATAAGCAAACGGGAAAGGAACTGACGTTGTTTATTATTATAATACACGGAATGAGACGGTAATAAGAAATCTTCTCTCTTCAAAAAATGCTTTATAAAACTAAAGATTTAGAAAATTAAAAAACTATATTGCATTTTTGGCTCATCATCTTCTATAATTTGACTCAGAACAGCATTTTATTATCCGGTCATCTGATGACTTGATGGGTGAATTGTCAGCTACAACAATGTGAGAACAAGAGAAAAAATTAACAAAATATAGGAGGAGTGTTGATGCAGTGGAAACAAGATTTTACGCCAATTGCTGATCATCTTTGGTTATCAGCTATTGTAGCACTTATTCCAATTTTATATTTTTTCTGGGCACTGGCTATCAAGCGGATGAAAGGCCACATAGCTGGAGTTACAACCTTACTTCTTGCTTTAGTTGTTTCTGTAATCGCTTACAGAATGCCGACAGGAATGGCAGTGATGTCGATGACACAAGGAGCCGTTTATGGATTATTGCCAATTGGATGGATTATTATCACTTCCGTCTTTTTATATAAACTGACAGTCAAATCCGGCCAGTTTGATATTATTCGCAACTCTGTGTTGTCGATCACGGAAGACCGTCGTCTGCAAGCATTGTTGATAGCGTTCTCATTTGGGGCGTTTCTTGAGGGGGCGGCTGGATTTGGGGCTCCGGTGGCTATTTCTGCAGCACTGCTTGTCGGTTTAGGGTTCAATCCGTTGTATGCGGCGGGAATTTGCTTGATTGCTAACACAGCTCCAGTTGCCTTTGGGGCGATCGGAATTCCGATTACTGCGATGGAAGGGCCAACTGGGATTCCGGCGATGGAAATTTCGAAAATGGTAGGGCGGCAATTGCCTTTTCTATCGATATTGATCCCGTTTTATCTTGTCTTCATTATGGCTGGATGGAAAAAAATGATAGAAGTATTGCCAGCGATCATTGTGTCAGGTGTTTCCTTTGCGATTACGCAATATGTTACCTCTAACTTTTTAGGTCCTGAGCTTCCTGACATTTTGTCGGCTTTAGTTTCGTTGTTTGCGCTAGCCGTCTTTTTAAAGTTTTGGAAGCCAAAAAGCACGTATCGTTTTTCGACGGAATCCGAAGTGGCAGCAGCAGCCCAAGCAAATAAAGCTTCCTATACAGGCGGCGAAGTATTTAAGGCATGGTCTCCATTTTTAGTGTTGACCGCTTTCATTTCCCTATGGGGAATTCCGCAAGTGAAAGCGGCTTTGACAGGACATTACGAGGGAACGAATGGGCTGTTAAAGCTAGTCAACGAGATTGGTTATCATTTGACATTTATGCCGGAAGTACCGGGATTGAACAATAAAATCATTAATGCAAGCGGCCAGCCGATTGCGGCAGTATATAAACTAGAACTGCTCGGCGCAGCCGGTACAGCTATTTTGTTGGCTGCGGTGGTAACCAAATTTATTATAAAAATGTCTTGGAAAGATTGGGGAAGTACGTTTATCGAAACGTTAAGCGAATTAAAGTTTCCGATTGTTACGATTGCTTCAGTTGTCGGTTTTGCATACGTAACAAACGCCTCCGGTATGAGCACGACGCTTGGGATGGTGCTGGCGAAGACAAATTTCTTATTCCCGTTTTTCTCGCCGTTCTTAGGATGGCTCGGTGTGTTTATTACCGGTTCCGATACGTCCTCGAATTTGTTGTTTGGCAACTTGCAAAAGGTGACAGCGACTTCTATCGGAATGGATCCAGTTCTAGCGCTGGCGGCAAACTCTTCCGGTGGAGTTGTCGGGAAAATGATTTCGCCGCAGTCGATTGCCGTTGCCTGTGCGGCGGTAGGATTAGCCGGAAGAGAATCCGATTTATTCCGATTTACGGTGAAGCATAGCATTTTCTTAATTATTTTGATTGGTATACTCGTATTTTTGCAATCTAATATTTTATCGTGGATGATTCCATAATAACGTTTGTAGAGAGGGACGGTGCCTAGTGGACTAAGAGTTGCGAAAAAAAGCGCATTCATAAAACATTATAACGGTTATGACAAACAAAGGACTCTTGTCCGGTGCATAAAAAACCCCCGCATTATTCTATATGCGGGGGTTTTTAGTGAAAAGACTCTTTACGGAACGGAAGTGATAAGCTTTTGAATCGTACTGAGTGCTTTTCCCGTTCCGATTGCTACCGCTTCAAGCGGGTTCGGAGCAGTATGGACTGGAACATGCAATTCTGAACTTAGCCATTTCTCGATTCCGTGAAGAAGGGCGACGCCGCCGGTTAAGACGATGCCGTGGTCAATAATATCACCGCTAAGTTCCGCAGGACATTCTTCGAGCACAGTTCGAATCGCGCTAAGAATTTGTGAAAGCGATTCTTCCATCGCTTTTTGCACTTCTGTAGAACTCAATGGAACGGCTTTAAGAAAACCGGTCACTAAATCACGGCCATGAATGGTCATTGTTTTTTCTTCATGAGCAATTGGTGCATGGCCAATTTCGATTTTAATTCGTTCCGCTGTCTGCTCGCCAATGAGCAAGTTATAATGTTGCCTTACGTATTGAATAATATCCTCGTCCAGTTGATTGCCGCCGATGCGAAGCGACTGGCATGCGACAACTCCGCCGAGAGAAATAATCGCTGCCTCTGTTTTGCCGGCTCCTAAATTAACAACGACGTTTGCCACTGGCTCATCTACTGGCAAGTCGGCGCCGATCGCCGCAGCGATTGGCTCCTCGAGTAAATATACTTGTTTGGCACCGCAATGTTTTGCTAATTCATAAAAAGAGCGGCGTTCTACGGAAGTAGAATGAAATGGAATGCTAATGACAACATTTGGTTTTTTAATGGAAAAACCGATGCGCTTGCTAGCGAGCTTAAACACTTGTTTTAGCATTGTTGCCGTTTTGTCAAAATCTGCAATAACACCGTGTTTTAATGGATATATTGTTTCAACATTATTAGGTGTTTTACCGATCATCATTTTTGCTTCCGTTCCAATGGTGAGCACTTCATTCGTTTGGACGTCGAAAGCGATCACCGCTGGTTCGTTAAAGACAATTCCTTTATTTTTACTATATAGCAGTATATTCATCGTTCCTAGGTCGATTCCAATCTCCGACGAACCGAACATTGTCAACACCTGCCTTTAATATACTTAAAAAATCTACCGAAAGAAGTAACAGAGCATAACTATAAGTTCACACATATATAACTTTCGACTTATTTCTCACATTTATGACTATAAAATGACGAAATGTATCAATTGTTAAGTTTCTCCACATAAATGAACATTAGAAAAAAATTTTTTTATTTTCATGTATAAAATAACAAAAAAGGGGGAATAAATAGTAGCGAAAAGTTTTCCAAGTATTCCCCCGATCCCCTATGAATATATAGAACGCCCTCCTAATAAAGGAGGGCACTTTTTTTGGAAAATGAAAAACTCTCCTACATATCAAGTATGTTTACTTAATATGTCAGAGAGTTTTTCATGTTTCCTTATAACCGTTTTGCTCCAACATATTTTGACTTCCAATAAGAATTATTTAAACTGTCAATTTTTACTCCTTTGGATGAAGTAGCATGAATAATTTGGTTGTTCCCGATGTAAATTGCTACATGAGAAACGCCTGTTTTGGTTTTAGATGTATTAAAGAACACTAGGTCGCCCGCACGTAAGTTTGATTTATGTACCGTTTTTCCTTTTTGATACATTTGTTTGGAAGTGCGCGGTAAAATTTTTCCGATTTTTTTATGTGTATAGTAGACAAATCCCGAACAATCAAATCCTTTTGGTGTTGTCCCGCCATATCTGTATGGAGTGCCGATCAGTTTTTTCGCTTCAGTGATCAGTAATTTTGAGTTTCCAGCTGCTTCCGTACTAGAAGTGTTTGTAAATAAGGAAGAAAACATAACTAAAAAAGATAGTGAAACTAATGCGATGAATTTTTTCATTTTCCGTAAACCTCCGACAACAATTTTTCCGATTCGACTTTCCATGGCTATAGTATAACAAAGGAATTACCGCTGTTCTTTTACAGTTGAATTAAATAATATTACAGAAAAGTTACAAATATGTGACTTGGTGCTAAGTTCTCATATAAATTTTTGCTATTAAGTAGTGTTTTTTGTCGATAGACGAAAATATAACTAATCATAGTACAATACTTATGTACCAAATAATTGCGAATGATGTCGTGAAATGTCGAAAAAATAGGAATGAGGTGGGGGGGAAGGGCAGAAATAATGCTTCTATAATGTTCATGAGAAGCCGAATTTAAAATAATATGGTGGTCACTTATGTCGAAAGAAATCGAATATACGTTGTTTGTATTGATTGCTATATTCATTGTTCTTGTTATACATCTATGGCTCTATCGTGTCGTGAAAAAGAAGCTATCATTATCGCTTTTCCAAATTGCGCCTCGGTTAACAGTAAGTTTTTACATGATTGCTGCGGCGTTGCTTTTTAGCGGAATCATCTATATCAATTATTTAGAAAAAGAAGAACATAAGGAATATGAAGAAGATGCCAGGAATTTGGCAAGGTTGTTGGCTGACGGTTTGTCAAATATGCATCATGAGCAGTTGAATGAACAAACAGATGAAAATGATGAAACTTATGTTCATATTTTACAAATGATGGAACAATGGCAAAATGATCATTCCGAAATATTGAGTATGTACACGTTAAAAAAGAATGAACGAGGGAATTATTACTTTGTTGTTGACTCGGAAGTGGATTACAAACGCAAGGGGAAGATAAATGATAAGAGAGAACAGCATTTGCCGATCGGTACGGTTTATCGCACCTATATTCCCGAGCTTGAACAGGCTTTTCAAGGAAAATTTGCTATGGAGAAATACCCTACGAAGGATGAATGGGGAGAAAGCATCGGTGTGTTTATGCCGGTATTCAAACAGGATGGAACGGTAGACGCGGTTTTAGGGATTGGTTATGATGCAAAAATATATAAGGAAAGACTAGAAAAAGAGCGTCAGAAAGGGATGTGGATCTGTTCCCTTGTTTTCCTCGTCTGGAAGGCGTTTTATTTATTAGGTATATATATGCAAGTCGAACGGAAGTTGTTTGAGAAACATAAGCAAGAACTAGAAGTGAGTGAAAATCGTTTTAAACGATTGGCGGAAAGTATAATGGAAGGAATTATTGTACATGCGCATGGAAAGGTAATCGAAGCTAACAAGGCTGCATGCCGGTTGTTCGGATATGTAGAAAGCGAACTTATTCATATGCCGGTTCAAGATTTAATGATTCTTGAATCGTTGAAAAAGATAGAACATAATGATCAAGAAGAGCTCTATGAAATTCAATTGCGGAGAAAAGATGGGACCATTTTTCCGGCGGAAATGGTTCAACGTGAGTATGACTATGACGGCAGAAAGGTGAACGTCACTGCGATCCGTGATATTACAGAACGAAAGAACAATGAAGAAAAGATGCATTATATCGCTACTCATGACGATCTGACAGGTCTGCCGAACAAAGAGGCATTGCATCGCGCCATCACGGAAAAAATTCAAGAAGCGTTTGATCGTCAGGAAGAAGTGGCGATTATGTTTCTTGAAATTAGCGGTATGAAAACCATTAACGATTTTTACGGATATTCCGTTGGCGATCAAGTGTTGCTGCAAATTGTAGAAGAGTGGAAAAAACGAAGTTGTAAAGATGTCTTGTTAGGAAGATGGAGCGGAAATGAATTTATTGCTATTTTGTCGGGAAGCACAAAAGAAAAGGCGACAGCTGCAGCAAATCAGTTTAGCGAAATCGCCGATGAGCCAGTGATCGTTGAAGGTCGTGAACTATATGTTACGATAAAAATTGGAATCAGTTTATATCCGCAAGATGGAATGGATCCAAAAACACTAATTCGAAAAGCGGATATTGCACGGTACAAGTTGCGTCAAAAACCGGCAAGTCAATTTTTGTTCTTTGAAGAGCCAATGGCTCGAGTAATTCAAGAAAAAATTGGGATGGAGAGAGAATTGCGCCGTGCGTTGGAAAAAGGAGAATTTGAGCTTTATTATCAACCGCAAATTCAGTTAGACACCGGTATGGTGACAGGAATGGAGGCGCTGATTCGCTGGAATCATCCAGAAAAAGGATTGATATCCCCTTATGCGTTTATCCCTGTTGCAGAACAAACGGGAATGATTATACCGATTAACGAATGGGTAATCCGCATGGCATGTCAACAAACGAAACAATTGTTAAATGATTTTCCAAATTTATCGGTGTCTGTAAACTTATCTCCGTATGAATTTGAAAATCGCCGCTTTGTTCATAAGCTTATGAAACTATTGGAGGAGACAGGACTGCCGCCACACCATTTAGATTTGGAAATTACGGAACGAATGACGATAGATACAGAAAGAGCGATTACTATTTTAAAAAGGCTAAAATCGATCGGCGTTACGATTAGCATGGATGACTTTGGAACGGGATATAGCTCGTTAAGTTATTTAACAGACCTTCCGATCGACCGTTTAAAAATTGACCGTTCATTTGTACGAAACATTCAAGGAAAAAAAGAGGCGATTTTGCCATCTATTATTCGCCTCGGGCATAATATTGGCGTGAAGGTGCTTGCCGAAGGAGTAGAGACAGAAACGGAAGTCGCATACTTAAAGGATAAACATTGTGATGAAGCGCAAGGATATTATTTTGCGCAGCCGTTATCGTATAAGGAGTTAAAAATGTTTCTGTATGAACATCGCTGTAAAGCGCTGCAAGCATAGGAGATGAAATGATGGATATTATTTGGAGAATTGCCGAAGATAAAATCCGTGAAGCGATGAAAAACGGCGAATTTGACAATCTTCCCGGCTTTGGAAAACCGCTTGAACTGGAGGATTTGTCCCATATTCCAGAAGATTTGCGAATCGGTTATTTGATGTTAAAAAACGCCGGCTACGTCTTTGAGGAAGTCGAGTTAAAAAAAGATTTAATGACGCTAGAAGATTTGTTGCGCTGCTGTGAAGATGAAGACGAAAAAGAGAAATTAAAGAAGAAGCTAAATGAGAAATTGTTGCGGTGGAATGCGCTCATGAAAAAGCGCAATAAAACAAATTCCCAAGCATTGCGCGACTACCAGCGGCTAATTGATGAAAAATTTCGGTAGTCCATGGGAAAGCTTGCCATTTTTCAAAAGCAAGCTTTTTTTGTTTTTTATGCAACGTTTTTAGAAAAGAGGGGAAAATATCGTTAGGTTTTGCGAATTTATTTTCTCACCTGATAAAGAAAACAAACAGCACTTGCAGAAGAAAACGGATTCTTAAAAGGAGAGTGGAAATGGAATGAAAAAAATGTGGCTTTCTTTCGTGGCAGTGATGATGTTCATTATCCCGACAGAAGCATTTGCGGCACATGAGAAAGCAAATGTAAAACAGCAAGACACGGAAGTAATCGGTCATGTGCTTGCGGGACATATGTTGAAGCATGGAGAATTAGATGAACAAAAATGGATGGAAATAGTCAGACAATATACTCCAAACCAAGCAGATGAATGGCAAAAAGTGCTTAACGAACGGAAAGCGCTAAGAAAACAAATGCAAGATGAACAAGTGAAAAAAGCATTAAAAGCAAAATGCGAAGAAATGAAAAGGAAGCGGGAAGCAGCACTTGATCAATTAATTGACCGTTTCGCTAGCAAAAAAATATCGAAAAAACAATTTAAGAAAGAATTGAAGCAATTACATAAGAAGAAAAAGTGGATGTCAAAAGAGGAAAAGCAAAAATTGCGCAAGCTTCATTATCAAACATATGAAGCGATGAAGGAAAACGACAAAAATGCCATGACCATGTTATTGCCACAATGGCTTGAACATATGAAAAAAGAAAATAAACGGTTGGCGAAATGGATTCAAGAAGCAACGCAAAGATAATATAATGGAGAAAAAGGCCGTGGGTTTCTACACGGCTGTTTTTTATAAAGGGGAAATTCGTATGGGATATCCGGTTATGCTAAATATCGCAAATCAGCACGTTGTCGTCATCGGCGGCGGAAAGGTAGCGGAACGGAAAATTCATGGATTGCTTGAAGCAAAGGCAAACATTACGGTTGTGGCTCCTACGATTACATCGGGAATTCAACAGTTAGAAGCAGCTGGAAAACTTATTTGGCGACAAAAAACGTTTTCTCCTGACGATTTGGAAGAAGCATGGGTTGTGATTGCCGCAACGAATAATCGGGATGTCAACGAAGCGGTGGCGAAAGCGGCGAAGCCTTATCAGCTTATTAACATTGCCGATGATCCGGAACGGTCCAATTTTCATGTTCCTGCGGTCATAAGGCGCGGCAGATTGACGATTGCGATTTCGACAGGCGGCGCAAGCCCGACCATCGCCCAGCAAATTCGCCGCCAGCTTGAGGAACTGTACGATGATGACTACGGACGGTATATCGATTTTCTTTACGAATGCCGGCAATGGATTTTACGAAATGTGCACGATGAGCAAAAAAGAAAAGAGCTATTTAAAGCCATCGCTGATGAATCATTTCGCAAGAAGGGGAATTGGGTGGAAGATTTAAAACATCTACTTAGGCAAATAGATAAATAGAAAATATTGACATAACGAGCAATACTGTATATATTGTATATATACAGTATTGCTTTTTTATTTAGAAGGAATGAGTGATGACGATGAATATTATTATATCTAACTCATCAGATGAACCAATTTATCAGCAAATTGTAAAACAAATAAAAAACCTTATTATCAAAGGCGAACTTTCGGAAAATGAAATGCTGCCTTCTATAAGGACTCTGGCAAAGGAACTGCAAATAAGTGTTATTACGACGAAAAGGGCATATCAAGAATTGGAGAATGAAGGCTATATTGTTACGGTGCAAGGAAAAGGAACCTTTGTGGCGGCTCAAAACAAAGAGTTATTAAAAGAAAATCAGCTAAAGATGATTGAGGAAAAGTTAACAGAAGCAGTCGAAGCAGGAAAATCGATTAATTTAACCATGGAAGAAATGCAGGAAATATTAAAAGTCATTTATGAGGAGGTATAATATGGAACCTATTTTAGAGGTCAGAAATTTGCGAAAAGAGTTCCAAGGATTTTCATTAAAAAACGTTAGTTTTGCTTTGGAAAAAGGATATATTATGGGATTTATCGGTCCAAATGGAGCAGGAAAAAGCACAACAATTAAGCTAATTATGAACCTTATTCATAAAGATGGGGGAGAAATTCAAGTTTTTGGCCTGGATAATGTGAAATATGAGAAAGAAATAAAAGAACGGATCGGATTTGTGTTCGACGAAAACTATTTTTATGATGAACTAACCATATCAGAAGTGAAACGAGTAGTTGCATCTCTTTATAGAAAATGGGATAACGAGCTATTTAATAAATATGTAAAGGAATTTTCATTGCCTTTAAAAAAGAAAATTAAACATCTATCAAAAGGAATGAAAATGAAACTTTCCCTTGCAATAGCATTATCCCATCATGCCGAATTATTAATAATGGATGAACCTACTTCAGGGCTTGATCCAATTATTCGAGGCGAACTGCTTGATATACTATCCTCTTTTATACAAGACGAAAACAAGGGCGTGTTTTTTTCTACGCATATTACTTCCGATTTAGATAAGATAGCGGATTACATTACATTTATCAATGATGGGGAAGTTATATTTTCTTGCACAAAAGACGAAATATTTGAAAATTACGGACTTGTTAAAGGGCCAAAGGAACTGTTGCATAGTAATATACAGCCGCTTTTCATTGGTGTTAAAGAAAATCAATTTGGATTTGAGGCGTTAGTGAAAGATAAGCAACAAGTAAAAAGAATGTTAGGAGACAAAATTATAGTGGATAAACCTTCTCTTGAAGATATTATCATGTATTTTCAAAGGGGGATGTAACAATGTTTCAACTTATATTGAAAGATATACTACTTCTGAAAAAAATATTTTTATTTGCTGCAATTTATATTGTCGCGATGATGATATTTTTAAAACAAGATAGCACAGTCGTTTTTCTTGTTAGTATTATTGCAGTGAATTACATGCTAATACTATCAGCATGTGCGCATGACGATAAAAACAAAGCTGACATTTTGTTAAATAGTTTTCCTTTAACAAGACGGACTATTGTAATGGCAAGATATTGTTCTATATTTGTTTTTACCATCATTGCTATTGCGTATTACCTAGTGATTGCGTACATATTGCAAATGATAGGTCCTTCTATCCAAGTTCACAGTGTTTCACTCGAAAGTATAATAGTTGCGTTATGTGCTGTCATTTTTATTAACAGCATTTACTTTCCGGTACTTTTTAAAGTTGGATTTATTCACTCTAGATTGGTGATTTTTGCTTTATTCTTTGGCACATTTGCGCTTGTTCCAAAATTTTTTGAACAAGCTAATCATCCATTTATTCAAAATGTGGTTCATTATCTTGAACGTCTTTCTGATGTCGAAGTGATGGCAATCGTCATAGTGGCGATGATTTCATTGTTGACGATTTCCTTTTTCCTTTCGTTACAGTTTTACCGCAAACGTGAATTTTAACATAAAACTTGTTTTATCAGAATGTGGGGGAAGAAGTATATTTCACAAGCAGGTCTGCTTCAATAAAGATCGACCTGCTTGTTTCTTCTCAATCATCCCATTTATACGTCCAAAACCGCTCGGTCTTCAGCCATTCTAACACGTCGCCGCCGCGTTTTTTCGCCGCTTTCATCAATCCTTCCGTTTGTGAGCGGTGCGCTTGGATGGCAGCAAGTTTTTTTTCGATGACCGAACTGACATCACGGATGACATCTGGCTTGCCCAAGTCTTGCTCACAGTTTTTTGCAAATGCGACGCAGTGAACGACAGGGCGCTTGTCTTTCGGAAGGCGCTTGAGAGCGCGAATAACGGCGGCGCCGCATGCGTCATGATCCGGGTGGACGCTATAACCAGGGTAAAACGTAATGACAAGCGATGGATTCGTTTCTGCGACAATTTCTCCGATTCGATCGGCAAGCAATTCTTCATCCTCAAATTCTATCGTTTTATCGCGGTATCCGAGTAAGCGCAAGTCATGGATCCCGATGGTTTTACATGCTTCTTCGAGTTCTTTTTTGCGAATGAGAGGAAGTGTTTCACGGTTGGCAAATGGCGGCACTCCCATATTTCTTCCCATTTCCCCAAGGGTTAAGCAGGCGTACGTAATCGGTGTGCCACTTTCAGCGTGCTGCGCTAACGTTCCAGACACTCCAAACGCCTCATCGTCGGGATGGGGGAATACGACTAATATATGTCTTTCCATGAAAATCACTCCTTCATTAAAATGGCTCGTGGCTTAATTGCAGCGCAACAGCCAGCCTTCCTTCATAATCGTGCCCGGCTAACAGCAATTGTCCTTTCTCTGTCATTTCCCAGTCTGTTAATCCTTCCGCATACACCCAGCCGAAATCAAGTTTTAAGCCGACACGATACGGCCCGTTTCCAACGATTTTCCCGCGGCTGAAACGAATAAGACCGTTGCGGATATAAGCTCCGGCAGAAAAAAATCCTTCATTATGATGGGCAGCGTATGCACCATTCGTTGTTTCTAAATGTATATATACATCTTGATTGGCAAAGCGGTTTAATGCGGCTTGCACTTCGCAAACATCAATCGGCTGCAAGCGAATCCCTCCTGCTATTCATTTTCTACTTATTTTACATGAAACGAGCAAAAAAACGAAAATATTTCGTCTATCGAACTTCTTAATTATAATAAAAGAAGGTAGTCATTGAGACTCATCAAGCTTCGATTTTACGCCAAAATAGAGGAGAGGTGTTATTGATGAGTTTTCAAGGAAATGGCATAACGTTTTTAAACTTTGACAGTACGTATGTTTCGCAAAAACAGCTTTTTCATTTTCCGCATGAATGGATCGATTTTACCGATTTAGCACATACAAACTTGTATTGCGAACCCGAATCATTACGTGAGATTGAGAGACGCATACGTCTTCGTAAACAGAAAGGAGCGGTGTTCATCGGAAACGGAAACTATCACTATGTTTCTTATTTGCTTATTCAAGAAATAAAGGAGCCTTTTACTCTCGTTTTGTTTGACCATCATACGGATGTTGGAACTGGGGATGATCCTGTTATTTCGTGCGGTTCATGGGTATCGTATGCGCTAAAGCATCCTTATTTAAAAAAGGTGGTCATGATCGGTCCAAAACCTTCACAACAGTATCTTCGTTTATCTTCTAATATTACTGTCTTCCCAATTGATCATTACGATATTTCTCCAAGCATGCTTTTTTCCGTCATTCCTACTCATTGTGTATATATTAGTATTGATAAAGACGTGCTTTGCCGTGATGATGCGGTAACAAACTGGGATCAAGGAACGATGCCGCTTTCGTTTTTGCTTTCTTGTCTCCGTCATTTATTATTCTATAAAAAGGTGGTGGGTGTGGATGTGTGCGGTGAATATCCGCAAGCTTCCATTGATGTTTTTAACCCTGTTTGCCGCGAAGCGAATCGAAAAAACGAATATGCGAACCGATGCATTATTGAAACGTGTTTACACTACGCATCTACACATCCCCTTCCGGCGTAATTGCTCACCATCAGTAGCATTATAGATGTAAGTTTTGCCTTTTGATCAAAGAATCACGATGTTTTTCGACTGCGCATAAGCGTGATCGAGGTAAGTCCGTGGATTGCCTAGATCAGCCGAGAAATCTGCGGCAAACTTTTTGTCCGTCAAAAGTTGAATCTTCCAGATAAACTTATATTACAAATAAAGGAGCTGTATCTATTTGCAGCCCCTTAGTACATGATACGAAATTGCGTTTCATTATTAATAATTGGAATTTCTTGTGCGGAAACATCGGTTACTTTCGCAAATAGCGTTCCTTCTTGGATCGTGTCAATAAATAACTGTATCGCTTCTTCATTTCCTTGTACTTCAAGTTCCACTGTTCCATCGTCATTGTTTCTGACCCAGCCTGTCAATCGCCGTTTTAGTGCTTCATATTGGGTAAAATACCGGAATCCCACGCCTTGAACGCGCCCATGAACGATTAAGTGAAACCGTTTCATATTGCTCGCCCCTCGCCATCTTTTTTCTATTCTCATCATACAATAGATGGAGGTATTTTGTATATGTGGATGTAAGATAAGAGGGGGACGAAAAGTGAAAGGGAGCTTGGCGATGTTAAGCTCCCCTATTTCGCTCGTAACAATATTTGTGCGTTTTCTTTGATCATATTCTGCAAAAAAGGATGGTATCCTAAATAGTTGCATAAAATCCACTGTTTATTGGATGAAGAAAGGGAACGGAGCTGTTTTTCAATTGTTTTCATTAATACGCCAGTAAATAATAAATAAGGAACGACGAAAATTTTTTTGTAGAAAGAACGGCTTGCTTCATATAAACCGTCTTCCAATGTTGGCCGGATGGCGGCTAAAAAACATATATCAACGCGCGGGACGTTTGTTTTTGCTTGAAGCAGCTTAGCGATCGCGGTGATATCACGCTTCGTATCCGGATCGCTGCTGCCGCGTCCGATAAGTAGAATCATCGATTCATGGTCTAGCGGCACTGCTTGTTCTTTTATCCGGTCTACAACAATATCAATCATCATTTCATGCACGCCAAACGGTTCTCCAAGCACGATTTCTAAGTGGGGATGGCGCTGTTTTGCTTGCCGGATTGCCTCTGGAATATCATGTTTAGCATGTCCTGCTGATAAAAGCAGAAGCGGGAGAACAACGATGCGAGATGCCCCTTTTTGAACGCAAATATCGATTCCAGTGACAATATCTGGGTGTGCAAGCTCAATAAAACAAAGTTCTTGAATGGGAACATCAATATTTGTTTTACACTGTTCTACAAAGGAACTCGCTTCCGCACGAGCTTTGGCGATGCGGCTGCCGTGACAGACGTACAATATCGCTTGCATATTCCACCTCGTCATAATGCTGCGTTGGCGACCGTCTGTTGTTTTTGAAGCAGCTGTTCAAACCATTGAATGTTTTCGCGAAGTTTTACGACGTTCCCGACAATAATCATGCTGGGGTTTTCGATCTTTTCTTTTGCGACAACATCAACGATCGTCGATAAGGTAGCAGTTACGGTCCGTTGTTCGGACATGGTTCCCCATTGAATGACCGCAACGGGGGTTGAAGGAGCTTTCCCGTATTGGATGAGCTGGCTGCAAATATATGGGAGATTGCTAATGCCCATGTAAATGGCAAGCGTATCAATGCCTTTCGCGAGATTTTCCCATTTGATTTCTTCTTCGCTTCCTTTCCGCTTATGACCGGTGATGAAGGCGACGCTAGAGCTGAAATCTCGATGGGTGACAGGAATACCAGCGTAAGCAGCAGCGGCGATTCCAGAAGTAATGCCGGGAACGATTTCAAACTCGATTCCATGTTTCGCAAGCGCCTCTGCTTCCTCGCCGCCTCTGCCAAATACGAACGGGTCGCCGCCTTTCAAACGAACAACCGTTTTTCCTTTTTTGGCGTGCCGAACAAGGAAATGATTAATGGTTTCTTGCTGCATGGTATGGTAACCCGGCAATTTGCCGCAAAAGATGAGTTCTGCATCTTTTTTCGCATAGGATAACAGCTCTTCATTGATGAGGCGGTCGTATAAAATAACATCGGCTTGCTGGATGCATTTGAGGCCTTTTACGGTAATTAGTTCAGGGTCACCAGGACCCGCTCCAACTAGGTATACTTTTCCCATCTTTGTTTCAGCCCTTTCTCGTTTGCATGTTTTTTATGAAGAATGGCGGGGTTCGCTGTAGACAACGAACCCGCCTCCGCGACGAATCAGTTTTTTTTCATGTAGAGAAATATCCGTATAATCAGGAACTTTTAAAAAATGTTTTTCTAATTCTACTTCGACGAAGCGAAATGCTTGTTCATCATCGTTTGCGGCAATGACGACATAGATGATTTCTGTTTTTGTGGTTACTTCAAATCGGTACAGAAACATTGCTGTCACCTTTTATGCTACCGTGCTGACTTGCGCTAAAATGCTGTCTAGTTCTGTTTGCAACGCTTCTATTCCGACGCGATCTAAGTAAGCTAAGAATGTTTCACCCGGCAATTTTGTTTCTTTGAAATAGGTTAATAGCTGCAAAAGCACTTCGGAAATTCGTTCCGCATCTACTTTTCCTTTTAATTTTTGATTGTATTTGCCACCGTTAAGCAGCGTGCCGCCGACGTAAATTTCAAACGCTTCAATCATGCCTCTGTCTTTTGTTTTTGTTTTGATTCCTTGCAGGCCGATATCTCCAATTTGCCGTTGGCCACATGAGTTTGGACAACCGACCATATGAATGCGTACCGGAACGTCCAGTTCTAAATGCTGATCTAAATATTCAGCGACGCGCCGCATCCGTTCTTTCGTCTCGACGAGCGCCAAATTGCAAAACTCGGTGCCTGTGCAAGAAACAGAATAACCGGTGAATGTGTTCGGACGGATAGAAATCCGTTCAAACACTTTTTCTTGTAATACAGCGTCAACATATTTATCTGGAATATTTGGAATAATTAGGTTTTGTGAATTGCATGTGCGGACTTCGCCGTTGCCGTATTGGCGGGCTATGCGCGCGATTTCGAATACTTCATCCGCGCTCAAGCGGCCAACTGGCACATTAAAGCCGATGAAATTTAATCCTTCTTGTTTTTGGCGATGGACACCATAGAAGTAACCAGGGTTCCAGCCCTTTTGTACGTCTTCTCCTTTGGATGGGAGAGGCCCCGTGAGCTCAATTAATTTTTCTTTAAATTTATCAACGCCCCAGTCAGCGACAAGGAATTTGAGACGGGCGCGATGGCGTTTTTCGCGATAGCCGTAATCGCGGAAAATCGTTGTGACCGCGACAGCGACGTCTTTCACGCGATCTGGCGTTACGAACACATCTAACGTTTGGGCAAGGTACGGAGCAGACGATAAACCGCCGCCGACTTTCACATGGAATCCGAGCACTTCTTTGCCGTCGATCACTTTTTTCGCCGGTGTAAACGACAAGCAATGAATCTCTGCGTTAACCGTGTTGTAGACGTTGGCGCTGATCGATATTTTATATTTGCGCGGCAAGTTGGAGAAGTCTTCGTTACGTTGGAAAAACTCATATACTTCACGAACGATGTCTCTTGTGTCAAACAATTCGTCTGGGTCAATGCCGGCAAGCGGATTGCCGACGATGTTGCGAGTGATATCGCCGCAGGCGCCGGCGGTAGATAACCCAACTCGTTTTAAACGATCAAAAATATCAGGAATTTGTTCGATTTGCAGCCAGTGGAATTGAACAGATTGGCGTGTTGTAATGTCAAACAAACCGCGTCCGTAATCACGGGCGATGCCTGCTAGCGTTTCGAGTTGCTCGTTATTCAAAATCCCGGAAGGAATGCAAACACGCATCATAAAATAGCCGGCTTCTTTAGGGCGCTGCAGGTAAAGCCCCGCCCATTTGAAAAGATCCCATTCTTCTTGCGGAATGGAAGAGAATCCGTGTTTTGCATAATAAGGAATATCATCAAAAATTTTTAATCCGTCTTTTTTGAGCTTTTTTAATTCCGTTTTGTTTAAATTTGGGTTATTTGCCCATACTTTTTCGTATGCCATTTAAAATTCCCCCTTGATAAAATTTCGATTGCGCAAGTAAGCAATCACTTGATTGGCGCATTCATCGATCGTGTAGCGATGTGTTTCAATCGTTAATTCCGGAGAGACAGGCGCTTCATACGGAGAGTCAATGCCGGTAAAATCGCGAATTTCTCCGTTTCTTGCTTTTTTATACAGTCCTTTTGGATCGCGTCTCTCACACTCTTCTAGCGGGCATTTCACATAAATTTCGATAAACTCGTCTTTTTCTACTAAATTGCGCACAAGCTCGCGATCTTGCGCGAAAGGAGAAATAAATGCCGTTAGGACGAATTGGCCGCTGTCGACAAACAGCTTGGCAACTTCACCGATGCGGCGAATATTTTCCGTGCGATCTGCGGCGGAAAAGCCGAGATCCTTATTAAGCCCATGGCGGATGTTGTCCCCGTCTAATACATAGTTTTGAATGCCAAGGTCAAATAATTTTTTCGACACGGCATTGGCGATCGTTGATTTGCCGGAGCCGGAAAGCCCGGTAAACCATAAGATTGCGCTGTGATGCCCGTTGCGTTTTCGCCGGTCTTCTTTTGTAACCGCCGTTTGGTGCCAAACGATGTTCACGCTCAATTTTATTCCTCCTTTAACGTGCAGACGTGGTGACAGCCTCTTGCTGTTGCAATCCCTTAATCAATACCGCCGCGACTTCCGGACGGCTGAACGTGCTTGGCGGCACTTGGCCGTTGCGCAGCATTTCCCGCACTTTTGTGCCGGATAATACAACATGGTATTTCGGATCATGCGGGCATGTTTTCGTCGACGCCATGCCTTCGCATTTCGTGCAATAAAAGCTATGTTCGAAAAACAGCGGCGTAATGCCCAGTTCTTCCGGTGTGAAATTTAAAAAGATTTTTTGCGCATCATACGTGCCATAGTAATTGCCGACGCCGGCATGATCGCGGCCGACAATGAAGTGGGTGCAACCGAAGTTTTTGCGCACCATCGCATGGAAAATTGCTTCCCGCGGTCCGGCGTAGCGCATCGCTGCTTGGAACACTCCTAAAAACACGCGGTCTTGCGGATAATAGTTTTCCAACAATACTTGATAGCTTTCCATGCGGATGTCCGCCGGGATGTCATCCGCCTTTGTTTCACCGACAAGCGGATTTAAAAAGAGGCCGTCGACAATTTCGAGCGCGCATTTTTGAATGTATTCATGGGCGCGGTGGACAGGATTTCGCGTTTGAAAGCCAACCACCGTGTTCCAGCCAAGCTCGGCAAAACGCTTACGTGTTTCGGCCGGATCGAAGTAGAATGGAGCGAAGCGCCCTTTATCAGTGCGTTTTACTAATGTAATCGGGCCGCCTACATATACATTTGGCTTTTCAAATAGTTTTCGTACGCCTGGATGTTTGAGTTCATCGGTTTTGTAAACGAGAAGCGCTTCCTTTGTTTTATCAGGTTGATAGATTTCTTGAATGTCAATGATGCCATATGTTTCTCCATCGTAAACGAGTTTGGCCGTTTCGCCGGCAGAAAGCTCTTTTGCCTTTTCTTCGGTTACAGCAAGGGTAATCGGAATGCTCCATACGGTGCCATCGGCGAGCCGCATGGTTTCGACAACGGAATCATAATCGTTTTTTGCCAGAAAGCCGGTAAGAGGGCTGTAAGCTCCCGTCCCGATTAGCTCTAAATCGCTTAATTCCGCTTTAGACAACTCAATCGTTTTTGTAACGGTATCCACTGGATAGTCAGGGTTCCAGCGATTCACTAACGTGCCTCCATGGGGAATGCTTAAGCTCATGTTGATAACCTCCTAAATTTACTTATTTTATCGGATAAATAAGTTTTATCATTGGTTAAATGCCACCGCCGCTTTCATGCAAGGACCGCCGTTCTTCGTCGATTGTTTTCTTCAGGCTAATAATGCCAAGGGTAGCGAGACAAACGCTGAAAATGGCGATGATTGTATAAAGATCGCTGTCAAGCAGCAGTTTAACGAGACTGTACGAAATAACTAGTGAAAAAATAGGCGATACAAACCAAACTTTTAATAGCTGAATGACAATGCGCTTTTGCCAAATATAAAAGCCGTTTTTTGCTGTACCGATGCCAATGATGGCAGAGGTAGTAATTTGGGTTAACGGTACAGGCAGCCCGAAAATGGACGAAAGAATGACCAGTGTTGCGCCGGTGCCGGAAATCGCGCTGCCTTCAAATGGAGAGAAGTTCGTGATTTTTTTTCCGTTTGTTTCTAAAACGCGCCTTCCAAGCAATATGGCGCCAAGGGCGACGAATATGCCGCCGAATATCATCCCATGGGAAACGGAAATTAATCCGGCGCCGACAAGTGGGCCGACGGCATTGGCAACATTGTTCATTCCAGCCGAAAAAGCTTCAAAAAAGCCGGTCACAATTAAAAGAGTGACGAACATTTTTCCCCATCTGCCTTGTTCTAATTGCGGATATTTCCGCTTTAGCGATAAAAAACATTTTCCTATGAAAAATGTAAATGCAAAGGCGATGATAGGGATAATGATCCATATGGAAACAATAAACAGCAATTTATGAAAATATACGGTTTGATAGGCAATGCCGATGCCGACAACCGAACCGACCGTAATTTCGCTCGTAGAGAGCGGAATGCCCATGATATTGGCGGCGAATAAGGATATCGTCGCGGCAATTAAAATGATCACCACAATTTTGATGGTCAAGATGGAAGACGGGATAATCCCGGAACCGATCGTTTTGACAACCTCGCCGCCGCCCAGGCTGCCAAGAAACACTCCTAATCCGCAAAGCAGAAGGGCGGTTGATCTCCGCCTGATGGCGCCGGATCCGTACGCCACTCCCATTGCGGCGGCGGCGCCGCTAGCACCGATATTCATTGCAAAGAAAAAGGAAACGATAAAAGCAACAATAAGGAGCATATTCGTGTCTCTCCCTATGAGATATGAAGCCCGCATTCCGTTTTTCCGTGCCCGACCCAGCGGCCGGAACGCAAGTCGTTCGGGTCGAGAGCAGGGGCTGTGCATGGCGCGCAGCCGATGCTTGGATAACCTTGATCATGAAGTACATTGTATGGAAGCCTGTATTTATATACATAGCTCCATACGTCTTTCCATGTCCAATGAATGAGCGGGCATATTTTGATCGATTGGAATTTGTCATCTTTATTGATGTATTGGACGTGGCTGCGTGTCGGTGATTGTTCGCGGCGCAGGCCGGAAATCCAAGCGGTTACCCCGGTCAATACTTCGCGCAGAGGAATCACCTTCCGCAATTCACAGCATTTGTTTGGATGGTGTTTCCATAATTCGTCCCCGAATTGTTTTGCCTGTTCATCTAAGGATATGCTCGGCTGTTTCATCACAATGCGGAGGGAAGGATATTTTTCTTTTACCTTTTCGATTGTTTCGTATGTTTCACGAAAATGAAGCCCGGTATCGAGAAATACGATTTCTGCATCTGGCTTTACTTGCGAAATTAAATCGATTAACACGATTCCTTCAATGCCGAAGCTACAGGCGTACACAATATCGTCCTCATATTGGCGGTATGCCCAGGCGAGAACATCAAGCGCCCCTTTTGTTTCATTATCGTGAGGGAATGAAGGTTTTTCTTTGGCTTCCCATGTTTGATAAGTGAGCATTTTTCTCCCCCTTTGAAATCAAAGAAAATAAAGTGGATTAGTTGGTTATATAGGAATAGAAAGAGAACGAACGCTTATTAAAAACGCTCTCCCATTTTGGAAGAGCAAACCGGTCACTAATAGCGCCTTATCTTCCAAAATGGAGTCCATTTTGCTGGAATTAGCACCTTGCTTTCGGCCAAGCAGGTTGCCGGAGTTCATCGGGCCAGTCCCTCCCTCACTCTTGATAAGTCTTATATAATTGATTAAAATTTTAACACAATTCAAGCAAAAGTCAATCCTAGTTTTTCTATAGGAATTTATTTTTTGCTGATATAACACAGTAGAGGAATAAAGAAATCAGGAAAGAAAAGGGCGGTTTGTTGTCCGACCTTTTCCATGCATGTCAATCGGATAATAGGGAATTATGCAAAACAGAGGATGCAGAAACGCGGATCGGCAATGTTACTTCGACGGTTGTTCCTTTATTCACTTCACTCATAATCGACATCGTTCCGCCGTGGTCTTCGATAATTTTTTTACTGATCATCATCCCAAGACCAGTACCTTTTTCTTTTGTTGTAAAGAACGGTTTTCCTATTTTTTCTAGATGTTCTTTTGGAATTCCGCAGCCTTCGTCGATAAAGCGAATAAGAACGGAATGTTCATCCTTTTTTTGTGCTTCAATGAAAATATGTCCACCATTTTTCATCGCTTCCATCGCATTTTTTAAGAAATTAATAAATACTTGCTTTAATCCGTTTTCGTCACATTCAATGAGAGGAAGAGATGGATCAGTTTTTGTAATAATTTGGATGTTATGCAAAATACCCTGTGTTTCTAATAAAGCGGTGACATGTTGAAGCAAAACGCCAATATCACTTTTTGTAAATTTGGTTGCTTGTGGTTTTGCCAACACTAATAGTTCGCCTAAAATAAGTTCAATGCGCTGAATTTCTGATTCAATAATGTGAAGGTAAGGTTTTTTCTCGTCAAGTTCGGATTGCAATAGTTGTATAAATCCTTTTATGGCTGTAAGCGGATTGCGAATTTCATGGGCGATCCCAGCCGCTAGCTGGCCGGCAACTGAGAGCTTTTCCGATGTTCGAATGAATTCTTCTGTTTTTTTCAGTTCGGTAATATCGGTGAATGTCAATACCGCATCAACGACGGCTCCATTTTCCAAAACAGGCGTTACCGTATAGGAAACGGGGAAATGGGTACCATCTTTTTTCCAAAAAATATCTTCACTAATATGATATGTTTTCCCATCTTGAATGGCGAGATCAATTGGGCATTCATCAATAGAGTAAGGAGTTCCATCTTTTTTCGTATGGTGAATGATATCATGCGATGCTTTTCCAATGGCTTCTTCCGCTTTATATCCCGTCATTCGTTCTGCGGCTGGATTCCAGAAAACGATATTTCCATGTTTATCAATCCCACAAACTCCTTCAGCAATAGAATTTAATATGAGTGTATGTTTATGATATAAGTTTTCCAGTTCTTTTCGGTAGCGATTGAGTTCCGTCATATTTTGGCCAATCACATAAATTCCTTTCAAGCGATTTCCATGAATTATTGGAATGGTTTTAAAATGCATGTCAATAATTTTTTCATTTTTATGCTTTACTTGTAAATCATATTCACAACTTTCTCCTTTTAATGTTCGTTCAAATATTTTTTTTGCTTTTTCAATTTGGTCTGGGGCGATAAACTGAGTAAAATGTTTGCCAATATATTCGCTTGGTTTGTATCCAAGCATTTTTCTTACTTCAGGGTTGCCGGATATAAGTAGCCCATTTATGTCTAGCAGAAGAATCACATCAGGGTATTCGAAAAAAAGACATTTATGACATTGTTTATTTTCTTTTAATAAGCGGCTAATGATAAATGCGGACGCTGCCAAACAAAAGGCGCTGAGCACAGCAACGATGGAGCTGAACAAAAATCGAGTGAAAGAATCCGCCATATGGGGAAAATGTATTGACCAAACCACAAGACCGATGATGCATATGATTGCTGCTGCAGAGAGCATGTAAATAGGAAATGTGTGGGCGAATAGTATTTTCAATAATATGTAAGAAACGATTACGGTAATGAAGAATAATAGAATGATAAATAACACGTAATGAATACCGCCAGAGATCATTTTTATTCTCCTCTCCCGCCTTAAAACATTAGAACTTAGACATAATTATACGAAAATAAAGATAATTTGAGTAGAACCAATAAAAAACGCTGCCCAAAGCGAAAAGGACAGCGATAGACGTTTCCGCCTTACATTGATACGTAAGTATGGCATTGTACATAATGAATCATTGAAAAACGACGTTTCCTTCAGCATTTTTTACTTTTTGCGTAAGTTTCCTAACTCCTCGGCGATGGCCTGCATCTCGCTTGGGCTAAACGTATTTTTTCTCATCACCATTTCATAAATGTCTTTTAGCTCATCATACCATTCCTCGGAGAAGTGGGAAGGTTTAATCGCATCAAAATTTAATACTTTTAGCTTTTCTTTTATTTTTTCTACCATGTACGCTACGTTTTCTGCCGACTTTTTGGATAAATCCATTTTTTTGCTCCTTCCTTGTAAAGGTTACATGTATTTTAACATACAAGGGAATACATTGCGCTAATATTTTTGTATATAATGGGGTCGAAAGGAGATGTGAAACAATGGTAAAAGTATTATTTGTTTGCTTAGGGAATATTTGTCGCTCGCCGATGGCGGAAGCGATTTTTCGACATTTAGTAAAAGAGAGAGGATTGGAAGGAAAAATCATCGTTGATTCAGCGGGAACAGGGAATTGGCATGTCGGAGAACCGCCGCATGAAGGTACACAGACGATATTAAAGAAAAATAAGATCGATTTTTCAGGAATTTGCGCTCGGCAAATTTGTAAAGAGGATTTGCAGGAGTTTGATTATATTATTGCCATGGATGCGGAAAATGTTGGGAATCTGCGACGATTAGCCGGATACAATAAAACAGGATTTATCGGCCGGCTTCTTGATTTTGTTCCAAATAGCGAAATTGCTGATGTGCCAGATCCGTATTACACAGGAAACTTTTCAGAAGTATATGAGCTTATCCGAAAAGGGTGTGAACATTTATTAGAAGCAATTATAAAAGAGAAAAAACTTTAAAAAGGGGGAAAAATAAGTGAAGAAGAGAAATGTATGGAAAGGTGTGATGATCGGGGCAGCAGTAGGAGCCGCATTTTCCTTGCTGATCAAAAGGGAAGAAAAGCAAGACCGTCTTTCATTGCCGATGAAGCTGAAACAATGGCGCCAATCTGTAGAAGAGATGGCAGAAGACATGGCGTTTATTATGGAAAAAATAAAAGATATTGCAGAAAAAACACCGGAAGTTATCGAATTTATAAAAGAAGCATATAGCTGGAAAAAGGATGATCGTCCCCGAATAAAATAATGAAGGGGGAACGAGAAATGATGATTAATTTAACGTTTATTCGTGAAATGGTGCGGCGTTTTCAAAAGGATGAAATTCCCCGTCTGTCGGCGGAATTAGCTTATTATTTCCTTCTTTCCCTGTTCCCATTTCTTATTTTTTTATTTACGTTACTTGCTTATTTGCCAATTCCACATGAAGATATTCTTTCCATAATACGTCAATATGCTCCAAAAGAAGCGCTTCATTTAGTCGAGGCAAACATTCGTCGGGTGATGGACGACCAAAACTGGAAATTGTTATCGTTTAGTATTATCGTTGCGATTTGGTCAGCTTCAAATGGAATGAATGCGATTGTCCGGGCGTTTAACCGCGCTTATGATGTCGAGGAAAATCGCCCCTTTTTTATCGCTCGTGGAATGTCGGTATTGCTTACAATCGGAATGATTTTTGTGATCATCGTTGCATTGTTTTTGCCTGTATTCGGGAAAACGATTGGGCTATTTTTATTTTCTGCATTTGGTTTTTCCCAAACATTTTTAATGACTTGGAACGCGTTGCGTTGGGTCATTAGTTCATTAATTTTGTTTGTTGTGTTTACCGCATTATATTATTTCGCGCCAAATAAGAAGCTGCGTTGTGCGAATATTGTCCGCGGCGCAATCTTTGCGACAGTTGGATGGATTCTCATGTCGCTTGCTTTTTCTTACTATGTCAACAATTTTGCGAATTATACCGCCATGTACGGAAGCCTCGGTGGAATGATTATTTTAATGGTGTGGTTTTATTTATCAGGGATGATTATTGTTTTAGGAGGAGAAATGAACGCGATTTTTGATTGTGAACGGGAAGGAAGAAAACGCACGCGTTAATATGCACAAACTTCCTTTCATAAACAACAAATTCAGGGAAATAGTAACGACTGTAAGAGGTTTGTTGAAGATGAGAGGGGGATTGTGATGACGAAACATACGAAAAAAGACGGCGGTACAAAACAAAAAGGAAAAAACAGACCAAAACATAAAACAAGCGGAAGCGCCAACGGCCAAAACGGATATCATTAGAAAAGCGGAGGCGGCGCGAACAGCTCTCGAAGCGAAATGTTCTTCGACTGCTGAAGTGCTTGCACTTCAAGGGAGAAGGTTATTTCGCACAAGAGAGCTAGCCGCCGAGCTAGACAATAAGAAAAGCGTAAGGCGCCCGCTTATCGGCGACACGCGCTGGAGGACCCGCGAGGAGGCTGTTGCCGCCACAGCGGGGCCGAAGCGTCGCGAGCCGATGGCGCCTGGAGCTAGACAATAAGAAAAGCGTAAGGCGCCCCATTTCGCCTAAAGGCTGCCCGCGTCCTGCGGGCAACGGCGAAATGTCGCCATCCTGGCTCCGCGACACGCGCTGGAGGACCCGCGAGGATAATGCTCCAAAAAACAAAGAAAGCGCTGCAGGGGATCTACGCGAAGACAATAAGCCTCTGCAGCGCCTCAACAAAGTGTTTTTATCGGTGGCGCAAAGAGATTATAAAAAAGAAAAGGACTGTCCTATGGCGGTCCTTTTATTCTGCGATTTCTTCATGATTGTAATAGTACAACTCATAAATATATTCGATTTCTGCGTCTGTCATATAAGCAAGTTGGTCTCTTGTAATTCCTCTTACTTTTTCGATAAATTCAATCATATTTTTTCGTTCTGCTCTAAGCATTTATTATCGCTCCCCTCCAGGTTGTTCTGTTTTAAAACAGAATATCAATTTCTTGCTATTATTATATAACAGAACAAAAAGAAAGGTCAATAATTTTTTGAAAATAAACACAAAAAAGAAGGTCAGCCATGAGTGAAGTGACCCCTGTCAAGTAGACAGGAATAAAAAAGCACATTTAAGTAGCCTGAGTCCTATATTCATAAGGACTCAGGTTATTTAATTTCTTTTGGAAACGTTGATGGTTATAAAAACGAATATATTTGTGTACGGCATCCTTCACTTCTTCGGCCGTGCGGAATGAGTACAGATGAAAACACTCTGCCTTGAAATGGCTGAAGAAGTTTTCCATGCAGGCATTGTCCAAGCAGTTTCCTTTTCTGGACATACTGGCCTTTATATTGTATCTTTTTAGTAGGTTGTTGTATTGGCGGGATGTATACTGGAACCCCTGATCACTATGGAGGAGTAGTCCATTTACATTCCGTTTTTTTATGGCCTTTTTTAGCGTGTCGATGACCAGTTTGATGTCATTTCTTTCGCTGATATGATAAGCCACGATTTCATTATTGTATAGGTCTTTAATAGCGGACAAATAGAGTTTTTGCCCATTAAAAATTAAATAGGTAATATCTGTAACCCACTTCTCGTTTGGCTTTGACGCGTGGAAATCTCGGTTTAGATGATTGTCCGAAATCACATAAGGCTCTTTCTTTCCGTAATAAGGCCGTTTCTTCCGAATCACCGCCCGGATTCCCATCTCCCTCATCAGCCTTTGTACTCGTTTATGGTTGATATCCAGTTGGTATTTCCGTTTCAGCCAAACTTGAACCCTCCGATACCCGTAGATTCCTTTCACTTCTTCATGGCACTCTTTGATTTTTTCCTTTAGCTGCTCGTCTTCCAAGTGCTTCTGAGAAGGGCGTTCCTGTCGTTTTACCCACTTGTAATATCCGCTTCGAGATACGCCTGCTATCTCACATAATAGTTGAATCGAACCATAACACCCAGCCATTTCTTGAATGATCGCGAACTTTTTGTGAGCTGGTACGGCTTCCATCCCCCCTTTCACCTCTTTAAGAGCTTTTTTAGCATCTCTACTTCCGCCTCCAGACGCTTGATTTTCGTTTCAGGATCTTCCGGACGAGTTCTCGGTCTTCCTTTATTTGGTCCTTTTGCTTTGCCCCGTTTTTCCTCCAGACCTTGTATTCCTTCCTGTTCATAGCGTTTCACCCATCGACGTACCATGGAATGGCTAATTCCCAATTCTTTCGCCACCGTTTCGTATCCCATGCCCTCTTCCAAATATAAATCCACAGCTTTCTTTTTAAACTTTGTATCATATGTTTTTCGTATTTTCCCCATAGAAAAATCCCCTCCATAGTAGACAGATTAATTGGCTTTCTTTTTTCTGTCTACTATAAGGGGATCATATCAGAGTGACCTTCTTTGTTTTATTCCATAACAACGGCAAAAAGACAAGGAAGAGAAGTGCGCTTATCGTAAAGAAAAAGTTGTGATTCGCCCCGAATTGAATCATTAAGCCGGTCATAAACGGACCGATCATGCTGCCAATGCTGTATAGCATACCACATAGTAAGTTTCCGGCTGGGAAGAGCCGTTTTGGCAGCAAATCTGCCATATATGTAATCCCGAGTGAAAACAAAGAGCCGACAAACATACCGGCAATAAAGAAACAAACGGCAAGCCCGACAAGGGAGTGATGGAATAAATAAGCACTAAAAAAGCTGGCACTTCCGATCAATAAAGCAACGGAAATGACTCGTTTTCGCTGAAAACGATCACTTAATACTCCAAGAGGCAATTGAGAAATGATACCTCCAAGTGAAAAAGATGGTAAAATAAATGCTACATGTTCTATACCAATATGTTCCCGCAAAGCGTAAACAGGGAAAATGGCATGAATCGCTGCTTCCAAAAAGCCGTAAGTAAATGGAAGCAATAAAGCAACCCACGCGTATTTCCATGCATGAACGAAGCGTTGAAATGTGTGTGCCGAACCAGATTGTTCGCTTTCCTGCGGCCGTTCGTTTGGCAAGAAAAAGACGCTACACCAGCCTATAAGGCTAAGTAGCGATGATAAGAAAAACGGCAACGATTCATGGAATTGAATGAGTGACGCTAACAGCGGACCAGCTGAAAAACCGATGCCGAAAAATAGCCCGTATAGCGACAAGTTACGTCCTCGCCGTTGTGCGGGAGAAAAATCGGTAATCCATGTTTGTGTTGCGAAATGGAGCATATGGTCACCAATTCCGATGCAAAGGCGCAAGAAAAACCAAATCAAAAATGAATGAAAAGCTGGAAATAAGGCGAGCGATAATATTACAATAAAACCACCAAGGATAATCATAGGCCGGTATCCATATTTGCGCAGCGGTTTTTCTAAAAATGGAGAGATCAATAGGACACCGATATACAACGCTGTGGCATGTATGCCATTTGCAGAAGAGGAAAATCCATATTTTTCAAGCAATATAGAAAGCAGCGGCAGCAGCATCCCTTGTGATAAACCAGAAATAGCGACAATGCTGATTAAAATCCAAAAGCGCATTGCTTGATACCTCGTTTCTAAACATAACACTCGTTTAACATGGTACATAAGTGGATTGTATAAGGCAAGAAAAATAAAGGAAGGATTTTTACGTAAAGTGTTAAATACATATATTTGGGAGAATATTGAATAATAATGACGACCGTTATCCCATTGTCATACATAACATATGGTTCAAAAAATGCCGCTATTTTCTGATTGATTGTCGAACGAATATAATGAGCTGTTTTAGATAAACTGAATGAGAAAGGTGGAATTATAACGGATGAATAAAGTATTTGCGCTGATGGTATGGATCGGCGTTCCATTATCAGTAATCGGCAGTTTTCTTCATTGGCCTGTGATCTTGATGTTTGCGGTGTATTGCTTAACGATTATTGCTTTAGCAAGCTATATGGGACGCGCTACGGAAAGTTTGGCTATTGTAGCTGGACCGCGCATAGGCGGATTGCTTAATGCTACGTTTGGCAACGCAGTAGAGCTCATTATTTCCATTTTTGCTTTAAAAGCGGGACTCGTAGAAGTAGTGCTCGCCTCACTTACAGGTTCGGTGCTTGGCAACTTATTATTAGTGGCTGGTTTGTCTTTTTTTGTTGGCGGTCTTAAGTACAAGCGGCAAGAATTCAATGTATATGATGCCCGCCATAACGCGGGACTGCTTACGTTTGCCATTTTAGTGGCGTTTGTGATTCCTGAAGTGTTTACGATGAACATGTCTAGTCAAGAAAAGCTATCTCTTAGTGTCGGTATTTCGATTATTATGATCCTTTTATATTTAGCGGCATTATACTTTAAGCTTGTCACACATCGCGGGGTATATCAACAAAAGTCTGATGTAGTGGAAGAACACGAAGAACCAGAATGGACAAAAGGAAAAGCAATTTTGATTTTAGCGCTAGCAACCGCGGCTGTTGCCTACATATCCGAGAGACTTGTCCATACGTTTGAAACGGTGGCGGAATCGTTCGGATGGAGCGAATTGTTTATCGGGATTATCATTGTCGCCATCGTTGGAAACGCAGCGGAGCACGCCTCTGCCATTATTATGGCATACAAAAATAGAATGAATATCGCTGTTGAAATCGCGATCGGTTCAACGTTACAAATCGCTATGTTTGTTGCGCCTGTGCTTGTTCTTGTTTCTTTATTCTTTCCAGAAAAGATGCCGCTTGTTTTTTCACTTCCGGAATTGATCGCAATGGCGACATCTGTATTATTAACGATTGTCATTTCTAATGATGGGGATACAAACTGGTTTGAAGGAGCGACATTGCTCGCGGCTTATACGATTATGGGAATCGGCTTTTACTTGCTTTGATCCTCATGAGTATTTTCGTTTATCCAAAAAGGCTCTGCTAATCGGCAGAGCCTTTTTGTTAATAAATTTTTTTCTATACGGATAAACCGTACTTTTTTGAAAGAAAATAACGGTGAGAGTAGCAATGGAAAGGAGTCAGCATGATGAAAAAATGGAGTATTTGCCTTTTTATTAGTGCTTTTATGATGTATGCTACTACTTTCACCGCTGACGCGGCTCCCAAACAAGCACAGCCGAGCTCCGTAGTAGATATTACAAAAGAAAATACGTATCCAAATCCGACGCAAGATTTGCCGTATCTAGAACCAAGCAAATTTACAAAACAGCTCCTTGATTCAGCAAACGTAAAGATTGAGAATCCAGAACTGATCCGGCTTCTTAATGAATCTTCCGTTTCCAGTACGCCGTTTGCTATTGGGTACCGGGCAACGATTTATTTAGGGCAATGGCCGCTCAATTATCAATCGTTAGAAACGTCGACGAATTGGGAGTATCAAAAGGTCAATACCAATTTTCTCGATAATCGTGGCGGCAATGCTCTACAAAGACTATATTATAGACAGGAAACGCAAAAGCATGTGCGCGGCGGTTTAACGGCATCAATTCCAAACGAAGAAGCGGTGCAAAAAATGATGTTAAATGCGGCGATGAAAAAGACGGACTTGCCGTTAGCGTTTAGTACGGTTGTCGGGATTGGGACGAAAAAAGACCATCCATATCAAGTGCCTGCCAAAAAGCTTGGTTATTTGTATGCTTATGCGCCAGCCGTGAATGAAAAAGGGAAAGTTACCTATGGAGAAGTGTATGTTGTACTTAAAGGAAATAAAAAGAAAATTGTCGTGAAAAATGTAACAACACGAGGAATTGGCGCATGGATTCCTGTTCAGGACCGTCTGTATTTTTCATATGTTGTAAGCGAACAACCAAGATAAAACGTCAAGGTGATCACCTTGACGTTTTATTTTTTGATTCGCGCTTTTCGTTTCGTAAAATCGATATCAGAATAATAGGTGTTTTTGACAAGTACGTTCGGTCCGAGACATTGAACAGATGGGCAATGACAAAGAAGCTGTTTTGCGATAGAGGAATTTTTCCATTTTTCATATGCTTCTAGCAGCGTATGATGACGGATGTTTCCAAGCACCGGTTCATCGCCGAAGTCAGTCACAATAATATCTCCTGTAAAAATATTGACGTTTAGCCGGGAGCGGCCGTCTGGATCATTGCGGACGGTTACGTTTTTACTCGAATAAAGCCGTTTCAATAGCGCTAAATCTTCTTCGTTATCGCTGCAAGGGTAAAATGGAAGTGTTCCAAACAACATCCAAACATTTTCGTCGCGAATATCAAGAAGATGATGAATTGCCTCCCGCAATTCGTCCAAGCTCAACGTTTCCAGCGCACTTGCAAAATCACTAGGGTACATTGGATGCACTTCATGGCGTTTGCAATGCATCTCATTAACGACTTGGCGATGAATTTTTTCTAAATGTGGAACTGTCCGCTTGTTTAGCATTGTTTCTGCGGAGACGATGACTCCCGCTTTGGCCAAAGCTTTCGCGTTTTCAATCATTCGTTCAAAATATTTTTCACGTTGCGCAACGCTTGGTTTGCGCTCCATCATCGCAAATCCGCCTTCGACAAAGTCATCGATCGTTCCCCAGTTATGCGAAATATGCAACACATCGAGGTACGGAATGATTTTTTCGTAACGATCTAACTCTAATGTTAAGTTTGAGTTTAGTTGTGTCCGCACTCCACGTTCATGGGCGTACTTCAATAACGGAACGACATAGTTATTTACCGATTTTAATGATAACATCGGCTCACCGCCGGTAATGCTTAATGAACGTAGATGCGGAATTTCTTCTAGACGCTGAATTAATAAATCAAGCGGCAGCGCTTCTGGGTCTTTCGTTTGCAATGTATAACCGACTGCGCAATGTTCGCAGCGCATATTGCATAATGTTGTCGTCGTAAATTCGATGTTTGTCAGTTGTAATTCCCCATATTCTTCTATATCAAGATACGCTTCCCACGGATCAAACGATGGCGCAATAGGTTTCATTGTTAATGAACTCATATAATTCTCCTCTTTTCTTCTAAATTACAACCACCGTTCATTATGAAAAACAATTGCTCTGCTTGTCAATTGCTTTGTAATGGCAAGCAATATACTGTTTTTTCTTTTGCGATAATTATATTTGCTATAGTACGTTAATATGTTCAGACAATAGTCAATTCGATTGTCCAATTATGCCGCAAGTTGTTTGGAGATGCAATCAACTTTGGATATGAAAATAAAAATACGATGGCAACTTTTTATTTTTACACGAAAGTAGAAAAAAGGTTATAATAAATAGGACGACAATTCTAAATAGTAATACATTGGAAGAGCAAAGGGGAAGGGGCGTTGAACGTTGAACATGGAAAAATTCCAACAAAGCATGTATGAACTTATCGTGGAAACGTCCACGAAGCTGCCAAAGGATGTGCGTCGAGCGATCGCTCGGGCAAAAGCGAGAGAAAACGCGGGAACACGGGCAGCGATGGCGCTGGCGACAATTGCTGGCAACATTAAAATGGCGGAAGAAAACGTATCACCGATTTGTCAAGATACAGGATTGCCAACGTTCAAAATTAAAGTGCCTGTCGGCGCAAACCAAATGAAAATGAAAGAGGCGATTCATGCCGCAATCGTTCAGGCGACAAAAGATGGAAAGCTTCGTCCGAACTCCGTTGATTCGTTAACAGGAAAAAATAGCGGCGATAATCTTGGCGTTGGTGTTCCTGTTATTAAATTTGAACAATGGGAAAACGATTACATTGATGTTCGCCTTATTTTAAAAGGGGGCGGCTGTGAAAATAAAAACATTCAATACAGTTTGCCGTGTGAATTGGAAGGACTTGGCCGAGCCGGCCGCGACTTAGACGGCATCCGCAAATGTATTTTACATGCGGTATACCAAGCGCAAGGGCAAGGATGCAGCGCCGGATTTATCGGCGTCGGCATCGGCGGCGACCGCGCTTCTGGCTATGAACTGGCGAAAGATCAGCTCTTCCGTTCTGTGGACGATGTTAATCCAAACGAAGATCTTCGCCGCCTAGAAGAATATATTATGGAAAACGCTAATAAACTCGGCATCGGAACGATGGGATTTGGCGGCGAATCGACATT
Source organism: Parageobacillus sp. G301 (assembly GCF_030268025.1). Classification (NCBI taxonomy): domain Bacteria; kingdom Bacillati; phylum Bacillota; class Bacilli; order Caryophanales; family Anoxybacillaceae; genus Parageobacillus; species Parageobacillus sp. G301. The sequence continues at coordinate 90,882 of NZ_BSDB01000003.1, read as the reverse complement.
ATTAGGCTGTAAAATCGGAGTGATGCACCGCATTCCGGCAAGCTTTTTCGTTTCCGTTGCGTATAACTGCTGGGCGTTCCGCCGTCTCGGCGTGAAAATCGATCCAGAAACAGGCGAAATCACGGAATGGTTATATCAAGAAGGAGAAGACGTCGATTTTGAAAAAGAATTGGAAAAAGCGAAAACAGCCGCAACGGCAGAACTTGGCGAAGTGCGTGAAATCGTCCTTGAGCCGCCGATTACGGAAGAACAAATTCGCCAGCTGAAAGTCGGCGATGTCGTGCGCATTAACGGTATTATTTATACCGGCCGCGACGCGATTCATAAATATTTAATGGATCATGATTCTCCTGTTGATTTAAATGGACAAATTATTTACCATTGCGGACCGGTCATGTTAAAAGATGAAAACGGCAATTGGCAAGTCAAAGCGGCCGGCCCGACAACAAGCATTCGTGAGGAGCCTTATCAAGGCGACATTATGAAAAAATTCGGCGTTCGCGCGGTCATCGGAAAAGGAGGAATGGGCGCGAAAACGCTCCAAGCCCTAAAAGAACACGGCGGCGTTTATTTGAATGCCATTGGCGGTGCCGCACAATACTATGCGGACTGTATTAAATCGGTAGAAGGCGTTGACTTATTAGAGTTTGGCATTCCAGAAGCAATGTGGCATTTGCGCGTTGAAAACTTTACCGCTGTTGTCACGATGGACGCTCACGGCAACAGCTTGCACGAAGATGTGGAAAAATCCTCACTAGAAAAACTTGCACAGTTCAAAGAGCCTGTTTTTAAATAAGGATTGATCACCGTCAGCTCAGTGCTGGCGGTGATTTTTTATGCAAAAAATGGCGCGGTTAAAGCGGCAATGGTGGAAAAAACTAATGGTTAGCAGCACGACAAGGAGGATAGACCGATGAAAAAATGGGCAATATGGCTGTTAGTATGTGTCATCATCTTATCGTTTGTTCCTGCTTCCGCTGAAGCTGTAAGCAATAAAGCGATTCATTGGGGGTTTAAGCGAAGCGAGAACCATAAGCCTCCTTCCGCGGGAAAAGAGTTAGATCAACTGCTTGCCAAATATGATGCATTTTATTTAGGGAATCCAAACAAAAAAGAAATTTATTTAACATTTGATAATGGCTATGAAAACGGTTATACAGTGAAAATTTTAGATGTCTTAAAAGAGAAAAAAGTGCCAGCGACGTTTTTTGTGACGGGCCACTATTTAGATACCGCTCCGGATTTAGTGAAACGAATGGTGAAAGAAGGGCATATTGTCGGCAACCATTCATGGCATCATCCAGATTTAACGCAAGTGAGCAATGAGCAGCTTCGGAAAGAGCTGGAATCCGTTCGTAAAAAAACGGAAGAGTTGACGGGGCAAAAGGGAATGATGTATCTTCGCCCGCCACGCGGCATTTTCAGTGAACGGACGATGGCGGTCGCCCGCGAGCTTGGTTATTGCCATGTGTTTTGGTCGCTTGCGTTTGTTGATTGGCAGACGAACAACCAAAAAGGGTGGAAGTACGCATACGATAACATTATGAAACAAATTCATCCGGGTGCGGTTTTATTGCTTCATACCGTCTCGAAAGACAATGCGGATGCGCTTGCGAAAGCGATTGACGATTTGCGCAAGCAAGGTTACACGTTTAAAAGCCTCGATGATCTGATGGTCGAAAAAATGAATTTGCATCCATGGCTTTTTACCCCTTGAACGTTTGGTTCAAAGGGGTGTTTTTCGTTATAATGTGGATATTAACGATGAAAAAAGGTGATTGGTTATGTGGCAACTGCAAATTGAGGTCGCCCCTCCGTATGATTTTTCCAAAGCGCTCAAGCGGCTTGCCCTCGATCCTCTTATATCGGTGGATATAGCGGAACAGAAGGTGGTTGTGCCGCTTTATGTTCAACAGATCCCAATCGCTGTTACGGTCGAAAGCATTGGGACAAAGGATGAGCCGCGTTTTCTTGTTACGGCGCCATATCCTGAACGAAAAAAGGAAATCATCGAGCGGATTTCCCATCTGTTTCAATGGAATACACCGCTTGCCCCGATTCACGAACATTTTCAGCGGACCGAATTACAACCGCTTTTTACCGAATATCAAGGAATGCCGCTTATTTTAGATTTTGATCTTTATTTTTGTTTAATGAAATGCCTCATTCACCAGCAATTAAATTTAAAAGTTGCTTACCGCCTGACAGAGCGGTTTGTGAAAACGTTTGGAACGCAAATCGATGGCGTTTGGTTCTACCCGCGGCCGGAAGATATTGCTGCTCTTTCCTATGATGAACTGAAGCAGCTGCAGTTAAGCGGACGAAAAGCGGAGTATATCATTGATACATCACGGCTTATTGCCGATGGGAAGCTTTCATTAGAGGAACTTGCACACCAAAACGAGGAAGAAGTGATGGAACAATTGTTATCGATTCGCGGCATCGGTCCATGGACGGTGCAAAATTTTCTTTTATTTGGGCTTGGAAAACCAAATGTGTTTCCGAAGGCAGACATCGGGTTGCAGCGGGCGATCCAGCGGCTGCTCGGTCTTTCACAAAAGCCGTCGATAAAACAAATGGAAGAGCTGAGCAAGCGCTGGGAGCCGTATTTAAGCTATGCGTCCTTATACTTATGGAGAAGCATCGAATAGAGGAGTGGAGAGCATGACGAAGCAGACCATTACCATCAAGAAAGGACAACAGTTTCCTCTGACAATTAAACGGCTTGGCATTAACGGGGAAGGAGTCGGCTATTTTAAAAAGCAAGTGGTGTTTGTGAAAGGAGCGCTTCCGGGAGAAGAAGTGGTCGTGGAAGCGACAAACATCCACCCGAAATACGCGGAGGCGAAAATTAAAAAAATTCGCAAGCGCTCCCCGTACCGTGTCACACCAAGATGCCCTGTCTACGAGCAATGCGGAGGTTGCCAGCTGCAACATCTTGATTACCAAGCGCAACTTCGCGAAAAGCGCGATATCGTTATTCAAGCGTTTGAGCGGCATTGCCGTCTTCCGATTGAAACGCTGGAGATTCGCCCGATGATCGGGATGGACGACCCATGGCATTATCGCAATAAAAGCCAGTTTCAAGTCGGCACAAAAAAAGGAGCGGTCATTGCCGGGTTGTACGGATTGAATTCTCATCGATTAATCGATATTCCCGAATGCGTCATTCAACATCCGGCAACAAACCGCGTTACCAACATCGTGAAAATGATTTTACAAGACTTGCGCATTCCGATTTACAATGAACGGGCACAAACAGGGCTTGTCCGCACGATCGTCGCAAGAGTCGGTTTCCATACGGGGGATGTGCAGCTCGTGCTTATTACTACAAAAAAAGAAATTCCGCGCAAAGAGCTGCTCATCGACGAGATAAAGCGCCGTCTTCCTGAAGTAAAGTCGATCGTGCAAAATATTAATGGACAAAAAACGTCGCTTATTTTCGGGGAAGAATCGTTCCTTTTAGAAGGAGAAGAATACATTCAAGAAGTGTTAGGGGATTTATCGTTTGAACTGTCGGCGCGCGCGTTCTTTCAGCTGAATCCGGTGCAAACGGTGAAACTGTACGACGAAGTGAAAAAGGCCGCCGCTTTAACGGGAACGGAAAAAGTCGTTGATGCTTACTGCGGCGTCGGCACGATCGGGCTTTGGCTTGCCAAAGACGCCGGCGAAATCCGTGGGATGGATACGATCCCGGAAGCAATTGAAGATGCGAAGAAAAACGCGAAAAAACACGGATTTACAAACGCGATGTACGTCACTGGCAAAGCGGAGGCATTGCTTCCAAAATGGGTGAAGGAAGGATGGAAGCCTGATGTCATCGTCGTCGACCCTCCGCGTACCGGATGTGATCAACAATTATTACAAACGATTCTCCGTGTAAAACCAAAAACCGTTGTTTACGTTTCGTGCAATCCATCCAGCCTTGCACGCGATGTTGATGTGCTGTCCGAACGTTACACGGTCGACTACATCCAGCCGGTCGATATGTTTCCGCATACCGCTCACGTTGAGTGTGTCTCGCAGATCGTTTTGAGAGAAAATTAAGCAGGAAACGCTTTTGTTTCCTGCTTTATTCAATTTTTGGAGCGGAGAATCGATAAAAAATTTTTGGAGTTCCATCGGCTTTAATTTCAATACGATCAATGAGACGATGCAGAATTTCCGGTGTTAATTCATCAAAGTTTAAAAATTGGGCCAATTCCTGTTTCAACTTTTGGATGTTCTCGACAACTTTATGGCTTGATAACAAAGATTCAAGTTCTTTTTTTGAAACGACAAGCTCATTGATTTCTTTGCTATTTGCCTCAATCATATCTTGATAATCCTCTTGGGTGATTTTTCCATCGGCTAGTAGCTCAATATATTTGCGTTTCCGTGCTTTTAAAGCGTCAATTTGCTTATTTATTTTATCCAGTTTCTTTTGAACGGAAAGTTGAGATTGTTTTGCCTTTTCTTCGAGTTGTTTTAAATAATATTCCTTATCAATTTGCTGCATGAGAGACTGGATGTCATGAATGATGGTTTGTTTAAGCACTTCCTCTTTGATAACATGGCTGCTGCAAGCTTTTTTGCCGAATCTGGCATATCCACCGCACACATAACCTTTACGATTTGAGCGATACCACATGCCTTTGCCGCAATCAGCGCAATAGGCAATATTCGTAAATAGGTGCCGTTTTGGAGCAGGGATTGTTTTTGAACGTAATTTCATCTGATGTTGTACAGCTTCAAATACGTCTCTTGGAATAATCGGCTCATGAGCGTTTGGAATAATAATTAGCTCCTCATCAGACGCCTTTTTTCGTTTGGTGCTTGTAACACTCACAGTCGTTGTACGCCCTTGAACCAAATCGCCTGTATAGTGCGGGTTGGTTAAAATGAGTTTGATGGTGGAATCGTTCCATTTGTCGCCCGCATTCTTTTTTCCAGCCACTTCAGCTGGTGTTGGTATCCCTTCGTTATAGAGTCTTCTTGCTATTGAATCGCGTCCATAGCCTGCCAGATATTCATTAAAAATTCTGCGAACAATGTTTGGGGTTTCATCATCTCGAATGTGCAATTTTCCATCTTTGATTGTATATCCGTAAGGGGGCGTACTTCCTTTAAAAAGCCCTTTTTTAGCACGGGTCTTGAGAGTTTCTTTTACTCGTTCACTGGTGCGTTGAGCTTCTTGTTCATACATCCAAGCATAAAGACCGAACATGTGTGTATTTCCTTGTAAGGTGTTAATAGCTCCATCTAGCGTAATGATGTGAACCCCGTGATTTTCACAAAGATTTTTGATTTGATAAGATAGTTCTCCGTTTCTCGCTAAACGCGAAAGCTCTTTGGCTAGAATAACATCGATTTTTTTGTTCATTGCATCGTCAATTAATCGCTGCAGATTTTTGCGCTTTGCTGTAGTTCCTGATTCAACATCGATGTAAACTTCATACAAATCCCAGCCTTTATCTGCGATGTAGTTGTAGAACAATTCTTTTTGATACTGTAAAGAAGCTTGTTGTTCTAACTTATCAGAAGAAACTCGTACATAAACGCCACATCTCATTTCGCATTCAATCCTTCCTTGCTAAATTGAGATGTAGCAGTGTTCACCTTTTTAGCATTATTGACAATTTCGTCAATTTTATTATTAATAATGGATTTAATAAGTTCAGAAAAGGTTACTTTAGGGTCACTGTAAACGCGTTCTATAGAATTTAATGGTTTCTTCATGATAGTTGGCTCCTTTCATTTAAAAGTAAGTCTAAAAATAAAAACCGCAGAGTACCCAGCCACATCCACATACATTAAGTGGCTTAGTAACCTCTGCGGTTTTCGCTTTTTGTCGGGTTACGGAGTCAGTATTTAATTTTTTGTTTGGAGATCTTTTTAAGGATTAATTTTGAATACATTATATCTTTGTTTTTTTATATTTTAAGGGTTTTTCTAAAAAAATTGGTGGTTTCATTTTTCGGTTTTTTACCCATCGAGCAAATTCATTATTCGGTTAATTGCCTGTCTAGGTATACCTAGACGGGCAGCTAACCGAGCTGTCCATATCAAAAAGCCTTGTGTATCAAGGCTTTTTGACGTGGTACCATGGAATGAGAATCAGAAGATAAAATTATTTTTCGGTTAGTCATTTAATTTAAACGTGTGATTTTTCGGTAAGTTGTTTAATTTCTTTTTCTAGCTCTACAAAGGGAGATAAACGGAAATCGATATCTACTCGTTTGCTTGCAAAATGTATGTCGACACGGTTAATAAACATTAGTGATAGTGTCCGTTTCTCAATATCACTGAACTGGTCGAAAGAGGTTAAATATTCAAAGCGTTGAAATACCTTGTCAATCTCATCGTTATTCAACAGTAAATCAATTTGTTCCATAGCGGAATGTAGTTGTGCAAGTTTTTTCTGCATTGTTTCTTTTGCAGAAGAAATATGTTTTAAAAACGCGCGTTTCTCATTGTTCCCCTCAATCATTCGCTCGTTGTATAATAGCAGCTCATTCTGTTTTTTTGACGACTCTTCTTCTCTGCGCAAGGCTTTTTTCCAGCGAAGAAGCAGTTGTTGAGCATGGCTTCTCATCTTGTATAACTGTTGGGTCCATTGAGTAGAGAAACGTGTAAATACAATTTCGTGAACAGCGTTCATGTCGATTCTTTGTCTACAGTTCGGACAAACATATTTCATATATTTTTTAGTTGATTGGCTAGGTGTATCAACCTTAGTTTTTAAGGAAACCTTACAATTTTTACAATAAGCAATCCCCCGTAAATAAAATGGCGTATCAAATTGTTTCGTTTGTTTTTTGAGTTCCCTCATTTCATTGACGAGATGCCAAAGATGGGGCGGCACAATAGGTTCATATACATTTTCAATGAAAGTGATTTCTTCTTTTGGTTTACGGGAACTGGAATGAGCGCTTTTTCGGACGTTCCAAGTTAAATGGCCAACATAGATATAACGATGTAAGATTGCATCGATTGTATTTTCATGCCATCCATTTCCCGATGGCGAAGGAACATTGCATTCGTTTAGAAGGTTTGCGATTTTTTCATTGCTATACCCCCAAGAAGATAGATAAAAAATGAGCAAAACAATAGGGGCATTTTCGTCGGGAATCAATGTTTTGTAACCGGTTTGTTCGTCAACAGTGACTTTTTTATAACCAAACGGTGTTCGGCTGCCCGGACGGATTTTTTTGGCTAGCAAACTATTTTGGGTATCTTTAGTCCGTTTGGATTTAATGATGGATTCCTGTCCAGCAAATAACAATTTCATTTCCGTAATCGTATTATGTGCGTCCCATTCGCCAGAAACTGTGGTGCAAAAGAACTTACAATTTGGTTTGAGAGACTTAATGGGGTTGTAAATTTGTGTTACAAAACTGTTGAATGTACGATCTATTCGGCTTTCTTCATAGAAGAACACAGCATCAGCTTCGTTATTGATAATATACATAAAAAGCTCCCGCATGCCCGGTCGATCCGTAGCGGTTTTTCGATAGGCGCTGACTGCGTCATCAATACACCAGTGAATAATTTCGTAACCTTCCGCTTTTGCCTTTATTTCAATCTCGCGCTTTTGAATCTCAATTGAATGGTTATCCAGTTGCTTATGACTGGAGCGGCGAATATAACCGACTCCTTTATTTAATTTGGGTATTGTCATGTTAAAACCTCCGATTTGAAAAATTCGTGGAAAAATAACTCACAAATTATATAATCATGGTGGACAATTAAGTTTTTAATCATCATTTTTGCTAGTAAGCGGCGCTCATGATCTTCTAGATTTTCCCGCAGCATTACTTGAATGAGCCGCACCAATTCATTGATCTCCCGTAAGCATTCATTTATTTTTTGTTCTTTTTGCACGATATTGTTCAATTTCGACTCTAATGCACGTATTTCTTCTAAAAGTTTTTGGGCTTCATTGCAAGGTTTGGATAGGTTGTATGTGGTGCATAGTTTGTATTCAATATGTCGAATGGCTTGTAAACAAGCTGTTTTATCTTGATCATTGGCTTTTTTTAATGAAGTGAGAAACGAAAGGCATTTCTTTTCCAATTCGTTTGTATTCAGGTTGTTTAATGCTTCTGTTACAATTTCATCAGTCACTTTGTTAAGTTGTTGAATTGAAATATCGACCAATTCATGGTTTCTGTTGCATAAAAAGTATCCTTCAGTTCCCACTGTGTTCATTTTCAATGACATTTCGCTGTTACAGATGAAGCATATAGGTCGAATGAATACATTGTCTTGCGTTTTCGCTTTAAGTTCATAATATTGCTTTTCTAATTGTTCCAATTTTTTATTTGCACTCTTGTATTCATCGAGTGTGATAATTGCAGGAACATGCGGCAAACGATGATATTCGTTCTGAGTCATATAGTAACCGGCGTAGAATGGTTGTTTTAATATCTTTAGCACATCTTCCACTTTTCGTTTCATTAATTTTTTATATTTGGTCAATAAGGACAGAAATTCTTCAAGGGTTTCAACGTTTGCAGCTTCAGAAAATAGCTGTTTAACCAGTTCGCCGCGCTGTTCATTGATTGAATAAGAACGACCATTCTCTGTTTTGGTAACATCGTATCCGAATATGCGATGGGGAGCTTGTTTTCTTGCGTCAGATGTGCGTTTATGAATCAGATGGCCCTCATGTTGGGCAAAAATAGCATATGCTCCTTCTAAAACAATATCTTTATTAAATTGTGGTGAATTAGAAGCTGTAAAAATCACATTTACGTCATGTTTGATTAGTTCTGAGATAATCGTTAAATACTCGTAGAAATCACGAGCTAAGCGATCACGTTGGTAAACAAGCAGTGTGTCCACTTTGTCCTCTCGTACTAAATCAAGCAATTTGACCAGTTGTGGACGTTTGTGGAGAGGAAGCTTGGTTGCTGATATACCGTGATCGCAAAGGATTAGTACCTCATCAGGGTTATATTGCTCTAAATAACGTTTTGCGGCATTGAGCTGCATTTCTTCACTCTGGTTCTCTGAACTAACGCGCATATATAACACTTTTAATTGTGCTGGTGAATCCGGCATGAATTAACTGCCCTCCTTCTCCAAAATTTTTTTGTTTTCCATGCTTCTTGACAACAAGGAAGCCTGTAATAGAACATCTGTGCTTATTTCATTTAAAAGAATCTTTTCGATTAAGCGTTCTAACCATAATCTCGACTCTTTCGGCAATTCCTCGCTAAACGTTACTTTCCCGATTTTTAAATCCGTTTTCATCAGAGATCCTCCCGTCAATTTTTGTTAACAATCATTGACGGGAGCATTCGGTTTTATACACTATTTCATATTTTTTGAGGCGTTATTTTCTTTTAAATGGAATTGCAGTTGTACACTGAGAGTTTTTTCTTTTGCGTGTGGACGTTTCTTAATCATAATCCTTGTCTTATGCCCCGGAACTTTCAATTCAGTAAAAGATGGCTTCATTTATCCTCCACCTCCAGATATAAAACTTTAAAAAATTCTATGATCCTTTGGGAAAATCCATATTTTGTACAGTTTTTCAGGCATTCTTCAAGCCAACTGTAACATTGATTTTCCTCATTCATTGATGCTTTTTACTCCTTTCGCCAATGTAAAGCATTAAAAATAAGAAATCCGCAGAACATGTGCATCAATAAATTGACAGCAACATGCAACCTGCGGATCTCGCTTGTTAGTGGTTAACATGTTATTTAGTTGTTAGGTTCTTTAACGATGTGAAAACCATTTTGTTTTATAATTAAGTTGTCTTCATAGAGAATCATCCTTTCTAAGTGAGTGAAATGCTCAGGGCTTTAATCATTAATCATCCTACTTTTAAGAAATTAATATTCTTATAGGTAAAAAGAACTATTTTTGAAATGCGAAAAAAAGCGCTCTATTTAGAGCGATCTTATTGTTGTGTTATTTGTATTTTGCAGACGTTCTCTTCTTCTTTGGCGTTTTAATCGCTGGTTATGGGTGTTTTCACAGGTACTGCGTTTTCTATTAGGAAGAAATGCCACTTCAAGAGACAAACCGAACCAAATCCAATAAGCGAAGGATGTGAACTAACATGGATGATCATAAAGAATACTGCCCGTATTGTGGCACAGATTTGCAAGGGGATCCGATTCCAAAAGAACTTCAGCATCATTATGGAAATGCCACTCATTTCACCAGAAAAATCGGTATATCCAGCCTCGAGGCAGACCGGGTCATTCGATGGCAATGTCCTGATTGTAAGGGAGAATGGGAGCGGGAGTAGCAGAGAACGAGAGACAAGGATTGGGCTGAATGGGCATGCCGTACATCGAAACAATCCAAAATACTGATGAAAGCCTATCAAGAGGCGGGTTTGGCATGTGATTGGGAGGAAAACAAGGATTGCCCTTCATACAAAGAAATTTTCCATCATCATTATTTTCCTTTTTTTGATAGTTGATTGAATCCAGCGAAATCAAAGTTTCTAACGCCGATAAAACTATGTATAATTAAGTTTGGAAATAATAAGGAGGCAGCTATATGATTACTGGAGAATTAAAGAACAAAGTCGATAAAATATGGGAAACGTTTTGGACAGGCGGAATTACGAACCCGCTGACGGTCATTGAACAATTTACATACCTCTTATTTATTAAAGGACTCGATGAAGCTGAAACCCAAAGAGAACAAGAGGCTGCTTTATTAGGAATTGAGTTTGAACGAATCTTTCCTGAAGATAAACAACACTTGCGTTGGAGCAAGTTTAAAAATCTAGAAGCTTCCCAAATGTATGAAATTGTATCTAAGGAAGTATTTCCTTTTATTAAAAGCTTGCATGGCAATAAAAATTCTGCATATGCCAAATATATGAGCGATGCGATTTTTATGATTCCTACGCCGCAAATGCTTTCAAAAATTGTGGACGGCATTGATAAGCTCCCGCTGAAAGACCGTGATTTACAAGGGGATTTATATGAATATTTGCTATCCAAAATCGCGACAGCAGGGACGAACGGGCAATTCCGCACGCCGCGCCATATTATCAAGATGATGGTAGAGTTAGTCAAACCGACACCGGAAGATATTATTGTCGATCCAGCCGCAGGTTCCGCGGGGTTTTTAGTCGCAGCGGGCGAATATTTGCGCAAACATCGCAGTGACTTATTTTTAGTGCAAAGTTTAAAAGAACATTTTAATAACCATATGTTCTACGGTTTTGATATGGACCGCACGATGTTGCGCATCGGTGCGATGAACATGATGCTCCATGGCATTGAAAATCCGAATATCGAATATCGCGACTCCTTGTCGGAACAAAACAAAGATAAGGACAAATACACCCTTGTCCTTGCCAATCCGCCGTTTAAAGGCTCTTTGGATTACGAAGCCGTTTCTAGTGACCTATTAAAAATTACAAAAACAAAGAAAACAGAGCTTTTATTCTTGGCGTTATTCTTGCGGATTTTAAAAACGGGCGGACGCTGCGCCTGCATCGTTCCGGACGGAGTGTTATTCGGAAGTTCGAAAGCACATAAAGAAATTCGCAAAGAAATCGTGGAAAATCATAAATTAGAAGCGATTATTTCGATGCCAAGCGGTGTCTTTAAACCATACGCCGGCGTTTCAACAGCGGTTATGATTTTTACGAAAACAGGCGTTGGCGGAACGGATCAAGTATGGTTTTATGACATGAAAGCCGATGGCTACTCTTTAGACGACAAGCGCACTCCGATTGAAGAAAACGACATTCCGGACATCATTGCGCGCTTCCATAACCGTGAAGCAGAAAAAGATCGGAAACGGACAGAGCAATCGTTCTTTGTGCCGGTGGAAGAAATTCGTGAAAATGACTATGACCTTTCGATTAACAAATATAAAGAGATTGAGTATGAAGAGGTACAGTATGAAGCGCCGAGTGTGATACTTGAGAGAGTACTGGATTTAGAGAAACAAATTGTAAATGGGTTGAAAGAACTGGAGGATATGTTAAAGTGAGTAACAACTTATATCGATTATCAGATATATGTTCTCCAAAACAATGGAAAACAATTAGTATGAATCAATTGACAGATGAAGGATATCCGGTTTATGGAGCAAATGGGATTATTGGTTACTACTCTGAATATACACATACTGAAGAAACTATCCTAATAACTTGTAGAGGGGCTACATGTGGCGAGATTAATATATGTCAGCCATATTCGTATGTAACTGGAAACGCAATGGCACTTGATTCCCTTGATAAAGAAAAAGTTGATCTAAAATATCTATATTATTATTTAAAATACAGAGGTTTTAAGGATGTTATTTCGGGAAGTGCGCAACCACAGATAACAAGAAATAATATTTCAAAAATAAAAATTTATTTACCGGATAAGAATAGACAAATGCTAATCTCCAGAATACTAGACAAAGCCCAAGAACTCATCGATAAACGAAAAGCCCAAATTGAAGCGTTAGATCAGTTAACGCAAAGTGTGTTTTTGGATATGTTTGGGGATCCAATTACTAACAATAAAGAATGGCCTGTTATTAGTTTTAGTCAGGTAATTAAAGAGATAAGATATGGAACTTCTACTCCGCCAAAATTTGCTGAAGAAGGATATATGTTTGTAAGAGCTACCAATATAAAAAATGGGAAAATAACTAAAGATAATATGCTGTATATTTCTCATGAGGAAGCTGAGTCCATACAGAAATGTAAACTTAATTTAGGAGAGTTAATTTTTGTGAGAAGTGGTGTAAACTCAGGTGATAACGCCGTAGTAACTGAAGAATTTGCAGGTCATTATGGAGGCTATGATATTATTGTCCAAATCGATCAAAATTTAGTAAATCCGCACTATTTAAATTCGTTGTTTAATTCTTCATATCTTGAAGTTGTTATAAAACCTTTGACTAGAAGAGCTGGGCAACCACATCTAAATGCAGATCAGATTAAAGGTTTAAAAATTCCACTTCCGCCAATTCATTTACAACAAGAGTTTACGGTTAATCTAAAAAAAATAGAGAAACAAAAAGAGTTGTTACAAAAGAGCTTGATGGATCTGGAAACTAACTTCAATTCCCTCATGCAACGGGCGTTTAAGGGAGAGTTGTTCAACGATTAGTAATGTAAAAGAAATTCGTGCTGGTCAAGGGAGGGGGATTTTTTGTTATCCAACTTTAGTTTTTTAATAGGAAAACCTCATTATGAGAGTTTTACGAATGCGTGTTTAGAGGCGGAGAAAAGTTTGGTTGTGAGTCCGGCGACGTGCGCGATTTTGACGCGCCGCGCGCTGGAGCTTGCGGTGAAGTGGGTGTACAGTTTTGACAGCGCGTTGAAAGTTCCGTATCAAGATAATCTTTCCAGTTTGATTCATGATAACGTCTTTTTGTCCATTATTGATGAAGACTTGTTGCCGTTGTTGCGTTACATTGTCAAACTGGGAAATGTCGCGGTTCATACGAACTCGATGATTACGAGGGAAGAAGCGATTCTTTCTCTCCACAATCTTCATCAGTTCGTATCTTGGATTGATTATTGTTATTCTGACGAATACACCGCTACGGATTTTGATGAATCATTGCTGCCAATCGGTGAGGAAAAGCGCGAGCGTCCGGAAGAATTAAAAGATTTATACGAACGGTTAAGCTCCAAAGACAAGCGTCTTGAGGAAATGATGAAAGAAAATGAACAGCTCCGCGCTCTTCTCACCGCCAAACGGGAAGCGAATACAAAAGAGTACCACTTCCAAGTCGATGAACTGAGCGAATGGGAAACAAGAAAGAAATATATTGATTTAGATTTGAAGCTTGCTGGTTGGGAATTTAAAAAGGACGTTGTTGTGGAATATCCTGTGGTTGGCATGCCGAATCAGGAAGGAGTCGGCTATGTCGATTACGTCCTTTTTGGAGATAACGGTAAGCCGCTTGCGGTTATCGAAGCGAAACGGACAACCGCTGACCCGAACAAAGGAAAGCAACAAGCCAAACTATATGCCGACTGTATTGAAAAAATGCACGACCAACGTCCGATTATTTTTTACACAAACGGTTTTGAAACGTATATTTGGGACGACCTTAACTATCCGGCGCGGAAGGTTTCCGGCTTTTACAATAAGGAAGAATTAAGCTTGCTTATAGACCGCCGCACGATGAAGCGGCCGTTACGAAATGTAAAAATCAATGACAATATTACAAACCGATATTACCAAAAAGAAGCAGTTTTAGCCGTATGTGACGCGCTCGAGAACAAACGGCGCAAAGCATTGCTTGTCATGGCGACGGGGAGCGGCAAAACCCGGACGGCGATTTCGATTGTCGATGTTCTCACTCGCCACAATTGGGTAAAAAACATCTTATTTTTAGCGGACCGCAAAACGCTTGTAACGCAAGCCAAAAACAGCTTTAGCCATTTGTTGCCGAACTTGACGCTTTGTAATTTGCTCGATAACAAAGACAATCCAGAGGAAAGCCGCATGGTGTTTTCGACGTACCCGACGATGATGAACGCGATTGACGAAGCGAAACGAAAAGACGGCAAACGCCTCTTTACCGTCGGGCATTTTGATTTAATTATCGTCGATGAATCCCACCGCAGTATTTATAAGAAGTACCGAGCAATTTTTGACTATTTTGACGCAATATTGCTTGGGCTTACCGCCACACCAAAGGACGAAATTGATCGCAATACGTATGAAGTGTTTGATTTAGAAAACGGTGTGCCGACCTATGCCTATGAGTTAGATCAAGCGGTTCAAGATGGCTATTTAGTGGATTATCGTACCATTGAAACAAAGCTTAAATTTCTTGAAGAGGGCATTCATTACGATGAGTTATCTGATGAAGAAAAAGAACGATATGAAGAAACATTTGATGATGAAGTAGGCGAGGATATTGACAGTGCCGCGTTAAACGAATGGCTGTTTAATGACGATACGATTGATACGGTACTGAGAGATTTAATGGAAAAAGGAATTCGCGTCGAAGGCGGGGACAAACTCGGCAAAACGATTATTTTTGCGAAAAATCATCGTCATGCGGAACGGATTGTGGAGCGCTTTGATCAATTGTTCCCTGAATACAAGGGCGGCTTTGCAAGGGTCATTGATTACAGCGTGAACTACTACCAAACATTAATCGATGATTTTTCCGACCGTAACAAATTGCCGCAGATTGCTGTATCGGTTGATATGCTCGATACAGGAGTGGATATTCCGGAAGTCGTCAACCTTGTGTTCTTTAAAAAAGTACGCTCCAAATCAAAGTTTTGGCAAATGATCGGGCGCGGAACCCGTTTATGCAAAGACTTGTTCGGAGCCGGGCAAGATAAAACGCATTTCCTTATTTTTGACTATTGCGGCAACTTCGAGTTTTTCCGCGAAAATCCAAAGGGAATCGAAGGAAAAGCGGTGGAAAGCTTAACGGAGCGTTTGTTTAACGCCAAAATTGAAATCATTAAAGAACTGCAGCATTTACAATACCAAGAAGAAGAGTATATTGCCTATCGCAATGAATTGATTGACGACGTGCTGGCGGAAATCAATAAGTTAAACGAAGAAAACTTCCGTGTACGCCAACATATTCAATACGTACACAAGTTTAAAAACCGGACTAAATGGGACTCCTTAACAGCGATAGATGTTAATGAAATCAAAGAACATATTTCGCCGTTGATTGTTCCGCTAAACGATGATGAATTGGCGAAACGTTTTGATTTACTTATGTATATGATTGAGCTGGCGAAGCTGCAAACGAAAAATGCCACAAAGCCGATTCGCAGTGTGATTCGCACCGCAGAGGCGTTGTCGAAACTCGGTTCCATTCCTCAAGTGATGGAACAAAAATACATCATCGAAAAGGTGCAGACGGAAGAATTTTGGAGCGAAGCCGATATTTTCGAATTGGAAGCCGTTCGCGAAGCGTTGCGTGATTTAGTGAAATTCCTTGAAAAAGAAACGCAAAAAATTTACTATACGAACTTTAAAGACCAAGTTTTAGAAGTCAAAGAAAACGGTCCGATGTTTAATGTCAATGATCTGAAAAATTATCGAAAAAAGGTGGAACATTATC
This sequence comes from Parageobacillus sp. G301, assembly GCF_030268025.1. Lineage (NCBI taxonomy): Bacteria > Bacillati > Bacillota > Bacilli > Caryophanales > Anoxybacillaceae > Parageobacillus > Parageobacillus sp. G301. The sequence continues at coordinate 74,865 of NZ_BSDB01000003.1, read as the reverse complement.
TGCACGAACACCGCGACCAGATGGCCATTTACAAGTTGCGAAATAATAAAAAGCTAACAGTCCAAGACTTAAAAACGTTGGAGCATATTCTTTGGAATGAGCTTGGCACACAGGAAGATTATAAAAGAGAATTCGGAGACACGCCGATTACAAAGCTCGTCCGCCAAATCGTCGGCCTTGACCCGCAGGCCGCCAACGAAGCGTTTTCCGAATTTTTATCAAGCGAACGGTTGAACATCCAACAAAGCCGTTTTGTCAAATTGATCGTCGATTACTTTGTGAAAAACGGGGTCATGGACAAGCGGGTGCTGCAGGAAGAACCGTTTAAAACCGTCGGCAGCATTGTTGAACTCTTTAAAGACAACATGGATGACGCGCGGAGGATCATTAGCATTATTGATGAGATTAACAGAAATTCAGAAGATATTGTGGGGGCGTAGCAAAAGCGTTCTTTGTGGTATCTAGTTAGCCGTTGGGGTTGTTGCTAATGCTTCAATATATTCTGTTTTTCTTCGGTGTTAAGGCATCTTTGAGGGTGAAGCATCTCAAAGGTGCCTTATTTCGAATAAATAAAGTATCGAACTCGTGCTTGTCAATAAAAAAACTTTAAATGGAATTAATATCCAATCTATGCTATTAATTTATAATTAGGTGATTGCTTATGAACTTGGAATTTGATCGAGAAAAAATAAAGAATTATGTGTTTGAAACCCTTACAAGCTCTCATCCCATTTTAAAAGCATTGAAAAACGGTAAGCTTATTATTTTTGTTGGAGCAGGAATGTCTGTTCATCTAGGAATGCCAAGTTGGAGGGAATTTGCATTAAAATATCTAGAGTTTATTTACAAAAACAAACAAATGACTTTAATGGATTTTAAAACAAAGGAAAGTTTGAAAACAGAGGATACCAAGAAATTGTTATCTATCTGTCAATATATCGCTAAGAAAAATCTATTAGAGAAGGAGCTTGCTGAAGAATATAAGTCATGGTTTATGACAAATAAAAGTGATGTGTTAAAAGGAAGGTTATATGAAAAATTATATAGACTAAATGCAATATATTTAACAACTAACTATGATAATGCATTGGATTTGATTGCTGAAGATTATAATGAACCAATTGTTTCTGATAACACTAATGATAGTAAGACACACGATAATGGATTAAAAAAAGTGTATTATGATATTAGTGAGTTTAATAAGGATATTCTTAAACCCCAAAACGTAATTCATGTTCATGGAAGTATTCGTGATATTTCAACAATGGTTATATCTTATGGCGACTATATTGAAAGATACGGGAGAAACGGCAAAATAGATAACAGATTAAGTGAAATTTACTCTCAATTCATGTCGGAAATTTTTAACGAAAAGGATTATGTTGTTTTATTTATTGGATATGGATTAGAAGAAATAGAAATACTTCAATTTCTTTTTGAAGGGACAACAAAGAAAGACCATAGGCCTCACCCAAATAGTAGATATTTAATCTTACCTTGTTATTCCGATGATTATCTTAAAGTAAGTTACTTATCAGATTATTACAAACATAATTTTAGTGTTAATATTATTCCGTGCGATATTTCCGAAAAAGGTTACGATATATTGGAAGATGTGATAGATCACTTACTTGAGTTATCTAAAGGTTCTTACGAAGAAAAGAATGAGGTTGCTGAATTAAGAGAGGGCTTAAAAGCCATTGAGGAGATGTTTTTATGAGCCAATTTACTGAAAAGGAAATAAATGCTCTTGAACATGTTTTAAAACATAAGAATTTAGAACCGTATTTTTTTGAAAAATTGATTGAGAAAAGGGATGTTAAATGGCTAGAATTATTAAAAATTAGGGGTTTTTTCGATAAAACAAATATTCCAATACTCTCTGAAGCAAATTACATAGAAGAGTGGAATGTTTTAAACTATGTGATATCGATAATGGATGACGTAGTGAAAAATAATGATGATGAAAATATCTCATATATTTTGAGGATTCTTTTACAAGCTGCCGAAGTATCAAAGAACTATAGAGTTTTTTATCAGTCTATTGATATTATTAAGCGTATACCTCTTTCCAAAATTTCTGATGAATATTTAAACACGTTTTTAGATTACTGGTTGAGTTGTGAGTTTGGAATTGACTTTATTTTGGACCAAATTGAGTCAGAAGTATTGCCATATGTAGCATCTGATTCAGAAAAAGCTTTACTCACATTTGAAAAATTTTTAGAAGCAGGTATTAGAAATATTTCTCAATACAATTATGTATTAAATGATATTTTGGAAAATAAAAGGCTCTTATACAAAGTATTCTGTATAGATCCTAACAAAATATCTGAACTATTCATAAGACTATTGGAAAAAGAATCTTTTGTTCAATCTTCAACTAGAGAGATTGGAGATTACTCTGTTTCTATTCAAAATATTGATGACAAAATATTTAAGATATCTTGTAATGGCAATGCTTTTGAGAAAGGCTTTGAGTCTAGAGAAAATGATATAAATTTTATTATAAATAACTTAAAACCAATGATAGGTAATGTAAGTGATCAGCATTTGAATAGACAAATTAAACTCTTGTATGGTGATTTATTTAACAAATATGCATTTGAATCGATTTTTGATATAAAAGATTATATATTTGATGCTCATCATTACTTAATTGAGTTTATTAAGGTTTGTTTAACCGAAACTACTCTAGAAAAAGACTTACTAGTCCATATAGTAATACGAATGCTCAAAAGTAATTATGACATCATAAAAAAGCTTTCCATTTTTGTAATTGTTCAAAAGTGGAATATATTAAAATGCTCTTTCTTGAATTTGTTAGAAACAGAAGTTGATTTATTTGATTACATATTTAGAAGCTACATTTTTGATGATGAGACTAAGCATTTATTTGAATTATTAAATGACGAAATCGATATGAAGTACATTATGATATTAGATGATATTATAAATAAAAATGAATACATCTTCATAGAAAGAGACGATCAATATTATGATCTAAAATGGAGGCAGAAACGTTATCAAGCCTTACGAAACGTATCTTTCTTTCGGAAAAAATTAATTGAAACTAAACAAATCACAGGTGTGGATACTGAGCTTTATCCACCAATACGATCTACGGGCGTTCATTGGATAGAACAAATGTCTCCATATTCAAGTCAAGAAATAATTAAAATGCCAATAAATGAATTAATAACTAAAATGAAGGGGTTTAGAGAGACCGAAGTAATTTCTGATGATTTTAAAGAAATTTCTTATAGGGGATTTGGAACAGAAATAAAAAATGCTCTTATTAGTTACCCTGATTATTTTATCAATGACCTTAAAGAATTTAATGAGTTACAGTATGAATTTATTTACTATTTACTAGATGGATTTAGTGAGTTAGTGAAACAAAATGTTGAACTGGACTATAGAAAGGTTATAGAGTTTTTAATTTTGTACACTGCTGAAGAGGACTTTTGGAAAGATAAATTCCGATTTGAAGAAGAAAAAAATTATCTTATGACCCATATAGGTGTCTTAAAGAAAGGCTTTGACTTCATCATTGATCTAGTATCTAATGATAAAATTAATTTTACAAAAGCACATTGTGATTTGATCATTAATTTTATGAGTGCCTGTTTGGGAAAAATAAATTTTGCGCTTATTGAGAATCATTTATTTAGCAATAATGATATTTCGTTTTACTCTTTGAATTCTTTAGGGGGAAAGTATGTAACAGCTTTGCTTGAGCTAGCATTAAAAATAAAAAGAGTAGATTTACCTAACTATGAGTTGATCTGGGAGAAAAACATTAAATTTACTCTGGAACACCTTATGAATAATTTTTGTATTGATAGTTATATTATCTTCGGTGAATACATTGCAAATTTTTCATATGTTGATGAAAAATGGACAAAAGAGAAGTTAAAATCTATAAATCCTGATCATGAGATGTGGCAATATTTGATGACAGGATATCTTAGTTCGAGAGTGATTTATTTTGATTTTTATCAATTAATGGGAGAGAATTATTGTGTTGCTTTAGAGTATAAGAATTTTATTGACAAAAATATTAAAGAAAAATTGGGACATCATATTATAATAGGCTATATTAACGGTTTTGAAGAAAAAACAGGAAATCTGTTAATGCAAAAATCATTGGAGATATGGGATGTAGAAATTATTGAAACAATGATAAGATATTGTTCTAACATTAGGGTTGAACAACTTGCCAAGGGAGTCTCAAAAAGTGATGCTGAGAACAGAATTCTGGAATTTTGGAACAAATTAATTGATAAATACTCTAAAGGGAATTTCAAAGCCGGTAAAGAAGATAACAAATTGATTCAAGAGGCAATTCATCTTATTAATAATTTTTCCATAATTGATGAATCAATTTTTAAAAATTTGACCTTTAGTTTTAAATATTTGTTTAATTCTTATAAGTCACGTTATGTTGTTGATTATTGTGACCGTCTAATAAATAATAATCATAATCAACATAAGGAGTTGATAATATCTTTAATTTTTGAATTCTTGAATCAATTGGTTCCTTCTTATCCAAAAGAGAAAATTAAAAACTTGTTAAATTATTTAAAAGAAAACAGGGAATTCCAAAAACTTGAAGTTATTCAGTATGCATATTTAACTAAGGCTAAGAAATCTTTTGTAGTGGATTATATATCCGATATTTTAAAATCAGTTTAGTTGTTGAGTTAAGTCCGTATAATTGTGCAAAAAGAAAATTAGAAAGAGAGCCATGTTGTGTCCCTTTTTGTCCCACGTCAATGATGTTGCACAGGTGATTGGAGAGCGATCAGAAAATCGGTCCGCTGTTCAAATACGTCCTGAATTAAATCATCGAAGAAGTATTAAAATGAAAAACCGCAGCGTTGCCTCATTGGCAGCACTGCGGTTTTTCTCTTACTGGCGATGCTCATTTCCTCCGCCCCAAAGGGAACGGCCGCCTGTATGTCCAGTTTGTTCATGAATGTCTTCATCGACTAACTGTAAAAGGCCAGGTTCTTCGTTATGATGCCAAGTATAGCCTTCTGGAGTTTGTCCATTGGCAAGAGCTTGTACATCAGTTTGCGATAATTCTAATTGGTGGGCAAGGCTTGGATCCTCTTGAATCGCTTGATACAATGTATCGTTCGCCAGTTTAAAATGGACCTCATCGCTTTCTAAATACAAATCTTCGGCAATAATAACGTTGAATTTAGAATCAAAAACGGGAAATGTGCCTTCAACCACTTGTCCGTTTGGCAGTTTCACCGTTTTTTCAACAAATGGCACACCTGTTTCCGGATGCTCATACCCGTCTAAGTGATCGTTTATGGTTTCGATATCTTCCGCTTCTACAATATCAGCTCCATCTATCACATCGACCATTCCGATCGCAAGACTAGAAACAGCAACGACTTTGCCGAGATTTTTCAATCCTTTTAACGCCTGCTCCTTATCACCGCTTGTAAATCCTTTATATGCAGTCCCCACATTAGTAACGGTGTATTTTAGAGCTGTGCTGATTCCTTTCATTGTTTTACCAGCGGAATCTGTTAGATCGTGTAATCCTTTTTGTTTATAATAGTCGTCCTTTTTTATAACTCCGTATGTGCCTTGAACTGCTCCATCTATAAACTGACCGAAATGGGCCAAAGCTATTTTCGAGGCGACTTGAACGTTATCGCCCACTTCCTGCAACCACTCACCAGCACCTTGCCATTTGCTGCTGACAGCTTTGCCTACAACCTTAACTGTACCACCGATTACACTTCCACCAACCGTTCCAATTCCTTTTCCAATCGAACGAAACAACCCCATCGCCATTCTCCTCTGTGATTAAAGATTTATTCCTTCTCTTAAATAAAGAACTTCTAACGTCTAAATTTTATTTCCTTCCTAATAATACCGTATTGGCAACCTCTTCCGAAACGGTCGTGCCAATAGCTCGTTGGTCCTCGATGACGAATTTGCGTTAGTTAGTTAACATATCCACTATTATAGTCACAAAGACTTATTTGATAAACAGCATTATATTCCTAAATAAGTTGGGGTTTAAGTCATTTGCGAAAAGAGGGGAGTTTCAAGAAACATGGCAGAGGAAAATGTTTCTTTCGCAGAGACGAAGCATCTCGATCTTGTTCTCTCTTGGAACGAATCAGATGATTTTATTTGAGAGGGTGCTAAATGTGAGAGGATTTAGGAATATAGGTCGATTTGTTGTTATTGGACTTTTGTACTAAAATAGTGGTTGTAAATTATGGTAGTGATAGTAACTAAGAAATTGGTGGATAGAATTGAATAGATTAAAGCTCTACTGTTAATGGAGAAGTAAGAAAAGTACATAAATAGAAGTTATTTATACAAATGGCAGACTGAGCATTATATCAGGCAAAAGAAACATTCAAGGGTCTCAACCAATAGTTTATGTTTGTTAGGAAGAAGTAGTTATGGGGAGGGATTGTTATGACGGAAATAACAGAAGATAAAGAATTACTGAGTTATGTTGACTCGTTTCAGGATATGCAAAATTTCTTACTAAATGAAGAGAATATAATCGATATTGATGTGATTGAAAAAGTAATTTTATTTATAAGGGAAGGGACAAAGAATCGAAGAAAGAAAAACTTTAAAACATATTTTGAGAACATAGAGATGAATATTGATACGATAAAAGGTTGGGTTAATATTCTTGAAAAGTTAAAAGATGCGATTAAAAATGAGGAAATAGGCTCTATAAAGGATCTAAAGAATCATTTGATCTCGCAAGGAATACTTAAATTTAATCAAAAATATCTAGATACTTTTTCTATTAGTGGGCGTCAAAAGTATTTGAATTGGCTTAATAATCAGATCGGTGATTTAAAAAATAAATTGTTAGAAGCATATCGTAATAACTCATTAAATAGCGAATTGGTTGGCGAGTTTGTAACTGAATTTAAAAAATATCTAAATGGTAGATTATTATTAAAGATAGTAAGTATAGATACTAAACAGATCATAGGAGTACCGATTCATTTAAATAAGAATGGGGATGTTGAAATGTTACCCCATCCTTTTCTAGATTCTGAATGGGAATTGTCACGTTCGATCGACACATTAAAGGATAAGGAACGAATAAAAGTGGGGGATATTGTAGCTGCTTATTTTACTGATAACAAAAGTGAACGATATATCCATACATTGTTGTATGTAGATTTCGATGGAGCAGAAATTCTTCCACAAACATTACAGCAGGCACTCTCAGAATTTGTTGACAATGAATATATTGAACAATATATGGAGAAAATCCGTAAAATCTTTGGAATAGATGATAAAAACGGTGAACAAATCGCAACATTAATAATGCAAAAATTATTAGATATAAATAGTGATATACGTCAAAAACTGTTAGAAGAAAGAGATGAAATAAGAAAAGAAAAGGAAAAATTGTTAATGGAAGAAAAAGAACTCGATGAAAAGCGTAGAGAATGGTATCGTATAATGAAAAAAATTGATGAAATGATCGAGATTGAAGAGCAGACCACCCCAAATAAAAATGAGACTTATACAGTGATCGAGTATGAACCTGAACAATTTATCTCGCATTTACAATCATTATTTTATTATAATGATGATCAACATTTAATCTATAAGGAAGAGATTATAAAAACTTTTATTTATTCTTTACAAGCGAATATCTTAACGTTACTTGCTGGGCCATCAGGAACGGGGAAGTCCAGTATTGTCCAAGCTTTGGGAAGAGCAGTTGAAAATGTAGAAGTGCGTATGATACCAGTGCAATCTAGCTGGACTGATACACAAGATTTGTTGGGATATTTTCATCCGATAGATAAAACGTTTGTTCCCACTCCGTTTATGGAAGCACTGGCTGAAGCGGCGCAGAAACAAAATCAATCAAAACTGTTTTTAATCTGTTTAGATGAAATGAACTTAGCTCATATTGAATACTATTTTTCAGAGATCTTAAGCGCACGTGAGCAGAAAACACCAGCACTCAATTTATATCCAAAAAGGTATTTGGAAATTGCAAAGCTTATTTTAAGTGATGAAAGGTCGAGTGTTGAACAACGAAAAAGTGCTGAAGAATTAATAAGGTTGTATCCACCTGTATTTAAAATACCGGAGAATGTCCGTTTTATTGGCACGTTAAATATGGATCATACTGTAAAACCACTAAGCCCAAAAGTGATAGATAGAAGCTTTATAATTGAAGTGGGACACTTGAAATCTGATGAAAAAGAAAAAATAAAAGAGAAGCTGAAACCGTTAACTGGAAAGATTAAGATGGACTATGAGACATTTACATCACCGTTCCTAGATGATACAGCTGTAAACGATGCGGTTGAGAAGATTAAAAAAATATCAAATTTACTTGAAGATTACCCTAATGCTTCACTAAATAGTCGAGGAATTAAACATGTTCGTAACTTTTTAAAATATGCCAAAAATAAAGAGGAACAAGAAGAATTAATTGATTGTATTATTTTAGGAAAAATTCTACCTAGAATTGAAATAAAAAGATCAGAATTCGACAAGATTTCTAATAAAGTCCTAAACGAATTAAGTCCTTATTCACGATCTTATCAAAGATTAAAGGTTATGTTAGAGGCAAAACACACAGTGACGTTTTGGTAGGTGGAAAAGGTGAAGCTTTACCATGTCGCAAAGGAAAAAGAGCGATTAGTGATCTATGATGAACTTCAATTTGACGGAAGTACGTATTTTACTTGTGAGTATAACAAGATTAAGAAAAGAATGACCCAAATTGGTGTTTGTGTTGAGAACGCAAGTCGAGTTGTTGTGAAACAATTTGATGTAGAAGTTGCCGGATTAACGTTCGATGAGGAATCCGGTATTTGGTATCACAAGGAAAAAGAATGGATGGAAGACGGCTTTCCTAAAACAACAGACAGTATCTTTGGGATTAATGCAGGCGGCAGTTTTGATGTTATTGCGTATGATGAAGATGGTAATGAGATAACGAAAGCCACAGTCATGATTACTCCTGGAACCATGTCTATCGAAGAATATCAACAAATGCAACAGGAAGTTCGAAGATTATTTGAATTGTTCTCCTATGATCTTGCGCAAATTGATTATAATGATCAGAATTATTTGAGAAGAATACAAATGCCTCTTTATCCACAACAACAATTTCAAGAACTATTTGATCAATTTTTCGACTGTTTTAATGAGGTTTTAAAAATGCCTGAACAAGAATTGATTCAGGTTGAAAAGAAAATAAATCTACATCAAGTAAAAAAGTGGACGGCTTCTATGATTATTGAAAATGAAATCAAAAAAAATGGAAAAGTCACAGCGCCTATAAGTGAGAAAACAACAGATATAAAAGAACATCGTATGATTCGGTTTATGGTAGAAGAGTTTCAGCAACGAATCAACATGGAGTCAATGGCTGAACAGGAACAGTTGAATTCGTTGAAAAACGAACTGCAACAACTAGAAGAAGTCGAAAAGATGGAGCAGTCTTCCTCTTTGGTATCAAATTTTCGTAATCTTATAGAAATTGTGCGCTCCGATTGTGAGAAGTTAAAACGTAGAATTGATGCTTGGGAAAAAATGAGAATTAAGGTTGGTGAGCTACTGAACCGACCTTTATTGCAATGCGAGCCACAAGTCATAGAAGAGACGCATCTTTTTCGCATGCATCCTGTTTATAGTGAACTCTATTCCATTTATGTTGCATATGAGAATTTATCCCCTAGTTTATCGGAGACATTTCGACTTTTTATTCAGTCAATAATAAAGTCGCCAACACTTTATGAGATTTGGATTTTATTAAAAATCATTGAGCAAATGAGTCAATGGGGTGTAAATCCGAATGAATTTATTAAAGATGTGCAGGAAAAGTACATAAATCAAAAAACGATTAGCGGATATAAGAAGCGATTTAGATTAGTGGACAGGCCATTTGATATCGTACTTTGCTATGACTATAAATTCGATGACACAGGATATAAACCTGATTTTGTTATTGGCTTCTATAATAAAAAGAAAAAGAAGTGGTACATGCATACGTTAGATGCAAAATATAAATGCTACAGCAAAATGCCGAGAGGGCGAAAAGCAATTCTAGATGATTTAGAACGTTCGGGAACTCGCTATTTAAATAATTTATTTCGTAATACACCCCATATTCATTTACAATCGGCTACGTTAGTTCATACTGATGTAGACTCGTTGAATTGGAATATTAAGCATCAAACGTTAAATCCAAGTGGTCATCAACACAAACTTGCGCATTTTTATTTCACTCCATCTCAAAATAAGAATTTAAGTATTTATCTGAAAAGATTGTTGCATGAATGTAGTCATTTTGAAAATTGTTGTCCAAAATGTGGAAGAGAAATAGAAGGAAAAAGGGAAAATGAAAAGAAAAGGGGGGAAGACAAATTAAGCTGGAAGACAACCTATATCTGTCAAGAATGTGAAGAGGTTTGGGTTGCTAATTTTTGTAGTTCTTGTTTTTACAATAACAGGGGGTTGAGAAGCACTACAATTAACGGCAGGATTTACAAATATCCAAGACCTCTTTATAAATATCCAACTAATAACTATAATCTACAAGTTAAAAATAATTGGGATGTTCACTGTCCAATGTGTAATAAAACTGCAAATCATCGATTATCTTTCAGTATACAAGAAGATATTTTAAAAGGAACAATTATTACCTGGATTCAAAGTTGAGATCAGAGCCATCCCGACCAATCACGCCCATCACTGAAGAATGGTGTGAAAACTTCATTTTTCAAATCAATGGTTTCTTCGTTGTGTAAGGGACTCGCCCCGATCAACCAAGACTGAAATCAACGATCATTGCATGGACACGTGTATCCATTTCGGGGATCAATGAGCAAGAATACGGGGAATTTCTTGGTTTGCAAATCGAAGCGACACGGTAGCGTGGCGCAGATGCACTTTCTTCGCAATGTTCTTGATGTCGCCCCAAGTAGATATGTGTGGATCGTTACGTGGTGCTTGTAAAACGTCTATAACCCTTCCGATATATGAATATTTAGCAATTAAGGGTATGTACGTACTATTCCGTGCATACCCTTTTTTTCACATATTTACAAAGGTTACAACGAATGATCCGTTTTTTCTCCCTTATCAATCCGTATAGGTTTTCTTTTGCGCGATGCTTGAACATTACCGGGGGCAAAGTAACTTCCCAAAAGAACCTCCCCGGTTTTGGAAACATGTTTCAATGTCATGGCTGATTTGGCTTGTTCCCAAATGTCCCTTCCTTATCAAAAGCGAATTAGGTGAACACTGCTACAAGTCCTGATGTCTGCGATCACCACTCGAGGCATGTAGAAAGTGTGGCGCGTTTAACGTTGAAGTTGTAGAGCATAAATAAACTCCTGTCAAAATAAAGTGGCGCAAAAAAGGGGGAAAGGCTTTAGGGGAAAAGGAAGAATCGTTTTCCCACAAGCCTTTTTCTTTTTTTATCCCAAAAGATTATTTGAACAAAAATAAAGTTTTAGCAGAAAAAATCGAAGCAAAAATCGAAAAAAGGAGCGATTCGTAAATGATTTTAATATGAATGGTAGAATGCGGGGTGGAGAAGGCTTGGATAGCAAGGGATTATTATTACTGAACGAAGACACATTGCGTCCAGCGAAGCTGAAAGTTGCTAACCGGTGAAAGTCTTGTAACATAACGTTCACTTGACCATTTTTGATAAGCCGTGATACGCTCGACTTGGAATCGAAACCATGGTTTCTCCAACAATAGGGTTATTTTAATTTTTTTGTAAAGTCCTGCGGTAATATGTCAAGTACCAAAATCAAAGGAATTTGAAATTCTAATCCGTAAAAGTTCTAAAAAACAATACTAAAGAAGCCTAGTAAAATTTATGTCCCAGCGCACTTGTTGATCATTCGTTTCCATGAGCTGCCTGGAAGCTGCTACTTTCAGCACGGGTTGCCAGAGGGAACAGCCTGCGGGTCAGAAGTTCAAACAATAGATGGGAAAACACACCTTTGATAGTAGTCAAAGTTCCGGGAGAGATAAGGATTTCCCAAAATGATCCTAAGACCATTATCTAGAGACATCACGGAAAATCCAACCCTAAAGATGAGATTTTTCGTGGAGGGCTAGCTCGCACTATCTGGACGAATTCTATGAAGTTATTAAAGAACAAAAATTTAACTGGAAATCATATTGAAAACGGATTCAAAAATACTATGCGAGGTGTGAATATTATGCACATGGCTGATGCCTTGATTTCACCAGCTGTTGGCGGAACTATGCTGGCAGCCACTGTTGGAGTTGCAGCTTATTCAATCAAAAAACTCCAGAATGAGATGGATGAAAAGAAAATTCCTTTAATGGGAGTTATGGGGGCATTTGTTTTTGCAGCACAAATGATTAATTTTTCAATACCAGGTACTGGTTCAAGCGGACACCTCGGAGGAGGAATGCTGCTTGCCATATTATTGGGTCCTTATGCGGGATTTTTGACGATGGCTTCGATATTGTTGATACAGGCATTGTTCTTTGGTGACGGCGGATTGCTTGCTTATGGCTGCAACGTATTTAATCTTGGTTTTTATACCTGCTTTATAGCATACCCTTTAATATATAAATGGTTTACACGTAAAGGGTTTACTTCCAAAAGGATTTTTGCAGGTTCAATGGTTTCAGCGCTCGTTGCTCTCCAATTGGGGGCTTTTAGCGTTGTCCTTGAGACTCTTTTATCAGGAAAGACCGAATTGCCTTTTGAGAAATTCGTACTGCTGATGCAGCCGATACACCTTGCGATTGGGGTAGTTGAAGGGCTGGTAACCGCAGCAATTGTTACTTTCGTATGGAGAGCCAGACCTGAAATTTTGGAAAAAGCAGCGAATGGAGAAGCCCTTGGCAATATATCCATGAAGAAACTATTAACAGGTCTTTCCATCGCAGTAGTTGTGGTTGGCGGGTTGCTTTCTTGGTTTGCTTCCGCAAATCCTGACGGCCTGGAATGGTCTATCGAAAAAACAGCAGGTACGACAGAACTGAAAGCTCCTGATGGCATTCATAAAATACTCTCTGAAATTCAAAGCAAAACAACATTATTGCCTGATTATAACTTTAAGGCAAATGAAGGTGAAAATAAAGAAAAACCAGCTACAGAAGCTGAAAATGCATGGCCTGCTGTTAGTTCCGGAACAAGTGTTTCGGGTATAGTAGGAGGAGCATTGACACTTGCATTGGCCGTATTTACGGGTTGGATCATCATTGCGGTTAAAAGGAAAAAGGGAAAAATTACGACTTAATTGTTTAATTATTAGTTTTTTAAGAGGAATTGATTTAAATGGCGAACATGATAAATTCATTATCTAATATGAGGCTTCTGGATGACCTGGCGCGGAAAGAGACCTTTATACACAGAATTCATCCGCTAATAAAGCTGCTGACCACAGTCGTTTATTTGACTGTGGTTGTGTCATTTGAAAGATATGAAATAAGCGGTCTTTTGCCTTTTATTTTTTTTCCTGTACTAATTTTTGCCTTTGCAGAGATACCAGTTGCGCCAATTCTAAAAATGATATTGCTTGTTGAGCCTTTAATCATCGGAATTGGAATATTAAATCCATTGTTTGATCATTCTAAAGTGGTGCTTGGTGGAATTGCTGTTTCAAGAGGATGGGTTACTTTTTTATCCATTTTTATAAAATCCACTTTAACAGTGACAGCAAGCATTTTACTTATTGCAACTACGGGTATGGATCGGTTGGCCGCAGCTTTGCGGATGCTCAAAGTTCCTAAGATTTTTGTCTTACAGCTTTTATTAACATACCGATATATATCCGTGCTGATCGAAGAGGTTTCTAGGATGATGAGGGCGTATTCCCTCAGGGCGCCAGGACAAAAGGGAATAAAATGGAGCGTTTGGGGTTCTTTTGCCGGACAAATATTGCTAAGGACTTTTGAGAGAGCAGAGCGGGTATATCAGGCAATGAGTTTAAGAGGCTTTACAGGAGAGTACCATACCGGAGATATTTCAAAACTAAGCGTTAAAGATCTTGCCTATTTCACTGCATGGAGTCTGTTTTTTGTTATTGCAAGAATTTACAATATACCTGTATTGATAGGGTCATTGTTTACAGGAGTGATTCGATAGATGAGTCATCATAAAATTGAAGTAAGAAATTTGCATTTTTCGTATCCGGATGGACATGAAGCGATTAAAAATATGTCTTTTTCCATTCATCATGGTGAATCAGTAGGAATCATTGGTGCGAATGGTGCTGGGAAGTCTACGCTTTTGATGCTGTTGATGGGGGTTCTCTTTCCAGATGGCGGAGAAGTACTGGTAGGAGATGTTCGTGTAACAAAAAAGACATTACCGATGATACGCCAGAGATTGGGAATGGTTTTTCAAGACCCTGACGATCAATTGTTCATGACTACTGTTTATGATGACGTTGCCTTTGGACCACGAAATTATAAGCTTGAGGAGAAAGATGTGGAGAGACGGGTGATACAGGCATTGGAGATGGTTGGAATACCTCATTTGAAAGACCGTGCACCCTATAAACTATCAGGTGGGGAAAAGCGATCTGCCGCAATTGCATCCGTTTTATCCATGCAACCTGATGTATTGATCATGGATGAGCCAACTGCAGGCCTGGACCCAAAATCAAGACGGAGAGTTATTGATTTGTTAAAAAGCTTTGAGCATACGAAGATAATTACCAGTCACGATTTGGACATGGTGTTTGAAACCTGTAAAAGAATTATTGTGATAAAAAAAGGTGAAATAGCTGCAGATGGAACTACAGAGGAGATTTTATCCAATGAGGAATTGCTAGATAGCTGTGGTTTGGAATTACCGCTTTCACTTCAAAATTGTCCTATCTGTGGAGCTTCAAAAGGATGATTCGGATACGCAATGAAGCCTATTGAACTTTACCAGTTTTGCAAGATAAGAAAATACAAAAATGTTCTTGTTCAACTCCCATGGAAGAACGAATTAACTTTCATCATCTGTGGTGCCGCGAAGCGACGCATGGGTTGGCTAACGGTTGGCGATAGTTGACCAGCACATAAAAAAAGACCGATTGATTTCGGTCTTTTTCTCCGGCCATTTTAAAAACAACCTACTTGAAACAATAATGCTTCAACCACTTTATTAAAAACCGTTTTTAGTCAAACTTTTCAAACTGGTCCAAATCTTTATTTTCCCCGATCACGACTAATATATCTCCTTCTTTAATGATTCGATCAGGCGAAGGGGAAATGCTTACTTTTCCATCGCTGATAATAGCGATGACCGTTATATTAAACCTTGCCCTGAGATTTAATTCTCTTAAATTTTTTTCGATCATTGACGGGGGGACTTTTACTTCTTTTATACTATAATCTTTCGCGAGTTCAATATAGTCAAGCACGTTCGGTGACATGAGCTGGGTTGCAACCCGCTCTCCCATATCCCGTTCCGGAAATACAACCCAATCAGCCCCCACTTTATATAAGACTTGACCGTGCCGTTTATTAATGGCTTTTGCCACAACTTTCTTGACCCCTAATTCTTTAAGGATTAACACCGTTAAAATGCTTGCTTGAATATCATCACCAATCGCTACGATGACAGCGTCAAAATTTCGAATGCCGACACTCTTTAATGCTTCTTCATCTGTTGAGTCAGCGACAACCGCATATGTAACATGATCTTTATATTCTTCAATTCGTTCTTCATTTCGATCAATGGCCAAAACTTCATTTCCAGCCTGGTGCAAGGTCGTGGCCAGACTAGAACCGAATCTTCCTAATCCGATCACAGCATATTGTCCTTTCATGTTCTTTCGTCCCCCTTTATGATATAAATTACTATCCGATCATAATCTTTCCCTTTGGAAATTTAAATGGATCCGGTTTTCGATGTAAAGTAACGGCATAAGCGATCGTTAAAGGGCCTACCCTTCCTGCAAACATGGTTAATATAATAAGAATTTTTCCGACAGGAGATAATTCAGGCGTTAACCCCATCGATAACCCTACTGTAGCAAATGCCGACGTTGCCTCAAACAAAATCATCAAAAAGTCTTTATTCGGTTCGGTTATCGTTAGAAGCATCGTTATCATCATGACAACAAATAAGCCGCTTACTGTTACGGTCAGAGCTTTATAAATCGTGTCATACAATATACGGTTTCGGAAAAAAATTACATCTTCTTTGCCCTTTATATTTGACCAAACCGCGCCTAACAGAGTAGCAAAGGTCGTCGTTTTAATCCCCCCGCCTGTTGATCCAGGAGATGCTCCTATAAACATTAAAAAGATGATGAGAAAGAGAGTCGGCTGCGTTAAATCCGGGATATTCAGTGTATTTGAACCAGCCGTTCTCGGTGTAACCGCTTGGTATAAGGATGCTAAAAATTTTCCTAATGGTGATAATGGCTGCAATGTTTTCGGATTATGATATTCCAAAATAAAAATAAGAATAGTTCCAAAAACAACCAAGATCGAACTCATAACAAACACGATTTTTGTATGTAAAGAAAAACGGCGCGTCTGACGGTACTCATATACTTCATTCATAACAATAAAACCAATGCCGCCCAGTGTAATGAGAGTACATACGACGAGAGTCACCAGCGGATCATCCACGTAGCCGGTCAAGCTTCTGAAATCACCCATTAAGTCAAATCCCGCGTTATTAAAGTTTGAGATGGCATGGAAAAAGCCAAAATAAATTGCTTTAGGCAACGGCATATCAAAGGAAAAACGAATCGCAAGCAAAATACCGCCAATCAGCTCGATAACGGCAGTAAAAATCAATATTCTTTTCACTAGCCGAACAACGCCATCAATTGACAAATTATTTAATGATTCTTTTATTAATAACCTTTCTTTTAATGAAATTCTTTTACCTAAGATCAAAGCAAAAAGGGTGGCAAAGGTCATAAATCCTAATCCGCCAATTTGAATCAGTGCTAGGATGACTAATTGCCCAAATAATGTAAACGTCGTACCAGTATCCACGACGACCAAGCCAGTTACACAAGTAGCAGAAGTAGCCGTAAATAAAGCATCTAACCACGGAAGCCCCTTCCCATCTACTGTTGCTGCAGGTAAAGTTAAAAGAAATGCACCAATAAGAATAATGAAACTAAACCCTAATACCAATATTTTAGGTGGATCTAAATAAAACATTCTTTTCTTATTCATGTTCTTCTTCCTTACTCCATTAATTTTTATTTTTTGAAATAAATGGTTATCATACCAAATATCACTCATTTAATAGTAGTATGTCTGATAAAGATTGGATATATTCTGATAAATTCACTAACACATCTTTTTATATTGCATTATATTGCAGTAAGCGCTGCGATATCAAAAATTGTGATGAACCCTGACCCCGATCCTTCAGTAACCTCCTAAAGAATCAAGCCAATCATGTGTTCTCTTTTAATGAAATATAAACGTTATCCACTAATGCTAAATTCCAAATTCTTTTGTTTCTTAAATACAAAAGGAGATAAAAGAATTCCTCCAACAAATCCACCTATATGACCAGAAATACTTATTCCGGGAATCAAAAAAGTCATGATAAAACCCATTTTTAAATTATAACTGCCTTTTACTACAACAAAAAGATCCTAACTTCCTTCATAAACTAAATCCACTCGTCAACCACTCATACCTCACTTTGCAGAACCACAGATTATGTAAGAAATTCTATTCTTCCCTATAATCTGTCGTGCCATGACATGTTTCAATTTTGTCGCAAACTGTTGAAGAAGTGCAACAAGCCATTATTATTATAAAACGGCATGGGTTCTGTTGAATACTGAACCCATACCGTAATTCTTTTGACAGATGCCAGTTCACCATATTCAGGCCTTCTTCTTTCATTTGCCGCGCAAGTGCAGCTGGCAGTTTTGACGTGGTGGGAAAACGGGAAACATATCCAAGCCTTATGCTTCTAGTTTTTGCGTTTCTCCGTTATAGATATTTAAATTCAATTCTTTAGTGATGCGGCTGGTGACTACACCGGCAGTCATGCTTCCGCTGACGTTTAGGGCAGTTCTTCCCATGTCAATCAACGGCTCTACGGAAATGAGCAATCCAGCCAATGCTACTGGTAGATTCATAGTCGACAGCACTAAAATCGCCGCAAACGTAGCCCCACCGCCAACGCCTGCAACCCCAAACGAACTGATGGTGACGACTAGAATAAGCGTCAAAATAAAGGCAAGAGAAGTTGGATCGATGCTGACGGTTGGCGCGATCATTACTGCAAGCATGGCAGGATAAATGCCAGCACAGCCATTTTGCCCAATTGACAGCCCAAATGAGCCAGCAAAGTTGGCGATGCCTTCCGGAACGCCAAGTGCGGTTGTTTGTGCTTTCACATTCAATGGAAGAGTGGCCGCGCTTGAACGGGAAGTGAATGCAAACGATAGTACCGGCAGCACTTTTTTTACGTAAGTAATAGGGTTTAGTCCCGCAAGCGCCAAAATTAGCAAATGAATGGCAAACATAATGAAAAGTGCAATATAGGAAGCGACGACAAATTTCCCTAGTTTTGCAATTGCGTCGATATCGCTTGTCGCAGTCACTCGGGACATAATGGCTAAAATTCCGTAAGGTGTTAAACGGAGCACTAACGTGACGATACGCATGACAATAGCGTACAAGGCATCCACTATTTTTTTGAACATTTCCGCTTGTTCAGGCTGTTTTCTGGCAACTCCTAAATAAGCAATGCCGACAAAGGCCGCAAAAATAACAACCGCTATGGTGGATGTGCTGCGTTGTCCTGTGAAATCTAAAAATGGGTTTGCCGGAAGCAGCTCGATAATTTTTTGCGGGAAAGACAGGTTTTGAATTTGTTCATATTTTTGTTCTAACTCCTGTCCACGTGCCTGTTCCGCCTCTCCTGAAGGAATTTCCATTGCCTCTAATTGAAAGCCTAATGAGGTCATGATACCGATGGAAGCAGCTATCGCCGTAGTGCCTAGTAATAACCCAATAATGAGCGTGGCGATTTTTCCTAAATTATTAGATATAGAAAGTTTGGTAAACGCCATAACGATAGAAATAAAAACTAATGGCATAACAATCATTTGCAATAGCTTTACATATCCTGTACCGACAATGTCAAACCATTGGGTGGAATGCTGGACGATAGCGGAATCAGCCCCGTACACTCCCTGCAATGCGAACCCAAAGACGATTCCTAGTCCAAGGGCAGTAAACACCCGTTTGGAGAAGGAAATATGTTTCTTTTGCATATAGGCCAAAACACCAATCAATAATAGCAATACAGCAATGTTGAGAATGATTAGGTAAACATTCACTGTTAATCCCTCCTGACACATAGAATTTTTAATGATTAAAAGCCGATATGTCAAGTAAGCTTTATTTATCGTATGGAAAAGTTTATAGGAAATTGCTATTGCTAATAAAAAAATTCATGAATGGCTATTAGATGTTTTTCTTTCTTTATTACAGAATTTATTAAGATTTTGTTATCGAAAACGAAAACATTTTGCTTTTTATCGGGGTATATAAAGTGAAAACAGCACTGAGGAGGTGGATGGAGAAGGAAATCATCCAAAGGATTCAGTAGGGGGATGAGAAGGCGTTTGCCGAGCTTTATCATTTATATGCGGAATACGCTTTAAGGGTGGCTATAGTAGTTACAAAAAGCAGGGCAAACGCCGCTGATGCGGTGCAAGAAACGTTTATCCGTGTGTATGATCATATTGACCGCTTCGATCCGGTCAAAGCGTTTAAGCCTTGGTTTTACCGGATTTTGCTCAATGAATGTAATCGACTAATGAAAAAACAAGCAAAAATGGTGGCGATGAGCGATTATATAGATGATTATGCGCGAATGGCTAATGTAGATCAGCATGCTCACGGAGAAAGCGGCCAGCAATGGAATGATGAAGTAGCAAAGTATTATCTTGTCGATAACGGCCAGGGAGGAACGTTCGTCATCGAGCAGCATTACTTTGTCGAAGCGAGCGAAGGACACGGAGCTAGATTTGACAACATGCTAAAGCAGTTTCAGGTGACGAAAGAGCCCGATAAACAACAATAACAATAGACTACTATAGCATTTGATGTTTGATGGGAGGGTATCCTGATAAAGGTTACCCCGCTTTTAAAGAGATTGCTTTTTTGTTCCACTATCCCCTACATTAAGCCGCACTTTTTTTCATCCAGTAAATGGAGTTGTTATCAATAAGTGTTAAAATAAAAGCAGGAGGTGATAAAATGGGATGGATTATACTAATCGTTGGACTGCTTCTCTTGGGAGGCATTATAGATTTTGTCGCCAAAAAAAGAAATATGAAAATAGATCCTGAAGAGGGGGCAAAGAATGCTTCAGATTCGGAGAGAATTTATGTAGAAACTTATATGCACAATACTAAACAAAATCATGAGAACAATCCTTTTTTATAGGATATGCGCGGTTTGATAAAAGAGGGGGTATCTTCGTGAAGATTCCCCCTCTTTTAATATTTTGTCATTGAGTTTGCAGTTGATATTTCGGTTCTAACATTGTTCCGTATTTTTCATAATTGATATGCCATGAGAACGCTTTTTCCAAGACGTGCGGTGTTTGGCCACCGCGCTTAAGCGCTTCCTCGAAGTATTCGCGCAACTGCGGACGGTAATCCGGGTGTGCGCAATTTTCAATGATAAGAGGTGCGCGTTCGATTGGCGCCAACCCGCGAAGATCGGCATAACCATATTCTGTGATAATCACATCCACGTCATGTTCGGTATGGTCAACGTGCGATACGAATGGAACGATGCTTGAAATAGCTCCATTTTTTGCAATGGATTTTGTCACGAAGATGGTAAGGCGTGCATTGCGGGCAAAGTCGCCTGAACCACCGATGCCGTTCATCATGTTTGTGCCGCGAACATGTGTAGAATTAACATTTCCGTATATATCTGCTTCCAAGGCTGTATTGATGGAAATGAGTCCGAGACGGCGAACGATTTCCGGATGATTAGAAATTTCTTGAGGACGAAGGATCAGCTTGTCTCGGTAAGCATCTAAATTGGAATACACTTGTTTCATTTTGTTTTGAGACAAAGTAATAGAGCAGCCGGAAGCGAACCGGACTTTTCCAGCATCGATGAGGTCAAACATGGCATCTTGAAGAACTTCTGAATAAACTTCTAAATTAGAAAATTCCGAATCCAATAAACCGTAAAGGACAGCGTTCGCAACAGAACCAATGCCTGCCTGAATCGGCGCTAAATTTTCAGAAAGTCGGCCTGCTGCGACTTCCTTTCGTAGAAAATTGATTAAATGATTCGCTATAGCAGCTGTTTCCGCATCTGGAGGCACAATCGTGGATGGAGAATCAAGTTGGTTTGTCAAAACGATTCCAATAATTTTATCTTCATCTACCGGAATACCAATTGTTCCGATTCGATCGTCTACTTTTGTTAAAGGAATCGGTTCGCGTTTTCCCTGGTTGCCGACTTCGTAAATGTCATGAAGTCCTTTTAGTTCTTTTGGTTGGGCTGTGTTCAATTCGACAATAACGTGTCGGGCTTTTTTCACAAAGATCGAAGAATTTCCTACGGAAGTAGTAGGGATAATCATTCCGTCTTCAGTTATCGAAATCGCTTCCACGATTGCGAAATCGATAGGATTTAATACGTCTGCACGCACTAATTCTGCTGTATGTGATAAATGTTGATCAATAAACAAGATTTCCCCTTGATTAATTTTTTTGCGCATAACAGAATCAGCCTGAAACGGAAGCCGTTTATTGATAATTCCTGCTTCTGCCATTGTTTTATCAATATCCGAGCCTAGTGAGGCGCCTGTATATACATTTACTTTTAAAGGTTGTTGTTTTGCTTTTTCAATCAGTGCAAAAGGAACTGCCTTGGCATCGCCCGCGCGGGTAAATCCGCTCAAACC
Organism: Parageobacillus sp. G301; assembly: GCF_030268025.1. NCBI lineage: Bacteria > Bacillati > Bacillota > Bacilli > Caryophanales > Anoxybacillaceae > Parageobacillus > Parageobacillus sp. G301. The sequence goes on along the minus strand of NZ_BSDB01000003.1, from coordinate 52,952 downwards.
GAGCGTCATACCGTCTTTAATCCATGAAGCTGCTGTTTCTGCCGTTACAATTCGGCTCCTTAAACGGGAATTACCGATTAACTCGGAAATTTGTTTATCCAATGATGCTCACCTCTTATTTTATTTTTTAAAATATTCTATCTATTTAGTTGTAAAAAATCATTCAAAAATGAATAAAAGGGCTTTATTTTCGACTAAAAAAGAATTTTTAATACATAAAGGAGAAAAAATAGAAAACCGATCAATAAACAGGGAAAATCATTGCACATGAATTGAAAGTGAAAAAGTTATGGAAAAGTAAGCTGTTTCCATAAATAAAGAGCTCACTTTCCATGAGCTCTTTAGAGAGATTGGCAAAAGGAAGGGGGCTGTATAGCGGAAGAAACTGTTTTGATGTGCAGTTACACACATTAAAAGCAGAGAAGCTTTCGAAAATGGCTTGCATATGTTTGGCTCACGGGTACTCTTGATCCGTCTTTCATCACCAATAAAAAAGTAGAATGCGAATCTGGGTGAATCTCTGTAATGTGATGAATGTTAATGATATAGGATCGATGACACCGAACAAATTTATCATCAGGAAGGGAAAATTCCAGTTCTGTTAAGTTGTATTTATGGTAGCCTTCCGCATAAGTCGATTTTACGAATGTTTTGCGATTTTGGGCTTCTAAATAGATCACGCTCTCGAAAGGAACAGGCAGCCAACGATCCATCACTCGGATCGTTAAATACGGCATTGTAATCAGCGGCTTTCTTGGCAATATGGCGGTAACGCAGCCTTTCGGGTTGCCATCATCTAAAATTGGGACGGATATCCCGAAATAAGGTACTCCAAAAACACGGCTATCTTTTTGCTCTGCGATTTTCCGTTGAACAGTCAAGGCTTTGTAAGTGACCGATTCCGGTTTGATTTTGTCTCCGGGACGAATTTTTAAATCAATTTGTTTGCTTGGTTGGTAATAAATATAGCGCTTATCATCCGAAATCACGAAAGAAGCTTCTTTAGGAAATAATTCATTCATTACTTTTGCAATCGAGGAAACAGTAAATCGGTCCATGTTACCACCCCTAGTGAACGATCTGCCACTTTACTTCGTTTGAAGCGAGGCTTCTGACGGCTTGTAGGTTTTTGCTAAAGGATGGAGACATACAAGCCCCCTTTACGCTTACTTTCCATCCGAGGCGTTCGTTTGAGCACATTATAGCATTATTGTTGCACGTCCATAAAGAGCGGATAAGGAAATCGATAGATGATGACAACAGTGCAGCAAATTTATGATCAAAAAAGTTTGTCGATATATTTAAAAAAATTATGATTAATGTTGTTTTATAATCTTATAGTAGACATCTTTACGTAAGGGGAGAGGGAGATGAACACGCAATTTATTGCAGGACACGCACGGCTGCCCGCGGGAATGGCGGCAAAAAGCGTATATGATACGCTGACGATTACGGCGGAAATTGATAAAAAGTACGGGGTGATTGTCGACGCTTCGTGTACGCTGGCAACAGAACATGGGCGCGATTATGTTGCACGCCTGCTTAAAGGCCATTCGCTAAGGGACGGGATTGATTCCATTTTAGAGCAGCTGAATGAAGGGTATTTAGGAAAGGCGAATTCGGCGTTGTGTGCGGCGCTAAAAGATTTATACAAGCAATATTGCAAAATGCAGGAAAATATACAGTAAAAAGCCCTCGTATAAGCGAGGGCCTTTTTATGTTAAAGTTTCACCGAATCCGGATTCCAAGGCGGAAGCATTTTGCGCAGCGGTTTATCCTGACGGTAGCCAAGCACATATTCCGCTTGCATGATCGTATGAATTTCCCGTGTTCCTTCATAGATGACCGGCGCTTTTGAATTTCGAAGATAGCGTTCGACAGGGTATTCGTTGGAGTAGCCGTATGCACCGTGAATTTGGACGGCATCGTCGGCTGCTTGATTAGCGAAGTCGCACGCGATCCACTTTGCGAGTGATGCTTCTCTTGTTGTGCGGCGGCCTTGATTTTTCAAAAAACCTACTTTATAGACGAGCAAACGGCTAATTTGCAATCCAGCTTCCATTCTGGCGATCATTTGCTGCACAAGCTGATGGCGTCCGATTTCTTTGCCAAAAGTTTTGCGCTCATGGCAATACTTGACGCTTGCTTCCAAGCAAGCCATAATCAGGCCGACCGCCCCGGCGGCAACCGTGAATCTTCCGTTATCGAGGGCGGACATGGCGATTTTAAATCCTTCTCCTTCTTCGCCAAGTAGGTTTTCTTTCGGGACGCGGACGTTGTCAAAGAACAGCTCACCTGTGTTGCCGGCGCGGATGCCTAGTTTTCCTTTAATCGCTTTTGATGAAAAGCCAGGCATTGTCCGTTCGACAATAAAAGCGGAGATGCCTCGGTGTTTTTTCGATTTATCGGTGTAGGCAAATACGATAAAGTGATCGGCGATGTCACAAAGGGAAATCCATGTTTTTTGCCCGTTTAAAATGTAGTAGTCCCCATCGCGAACAGCTGTTGTGGAAATGCTGGCAACATCCGATCCAGCGTTTGGCTCCGTCAGGCCGAAAGCGCCAATTTTTTCGCCTTTTGCTTGCGGAACGAGATATTTTTGTTTTTGTTCTTCTGTGCCCCATTGCAACAAGGTTAAGCTATTTAATCCTGTGTGTACGGAGACGGCAGTGCGAAACGCTGTATCACCTCGTTCTAACTCCTCACAGACGATTGCAAGCGAGTTGTAGTCCATGCCCATTCCACCGTATTCTTCCGGAATGCACACGCCCATTAAGTTTAACTCCGCAAGCCGTTTGAAAATATTCGGATCAAAATATCCTCGTTCATCCCATTCTTTGATGTATGGCATAATTTCTTTATCGACAAATTTGCGCACGGTGCTGCGAAGCATTTCTTGTTCTGGAGTAAAATCGAAATTCATCATAATACATCCTCCCCCGTTTCATTCATGATTTCTCTTATAATTTCGTCGTTATGCTCTCCGGCAATCGGAGGCGGCAGACGATACGATATTTTTGTATCGGATAGTTTGAGCGGGCTTCCGACAAGCTGCAGCGGCCCCACCTTTTCATGCTTCATCATAATGACCATGTCGCGGGCTAGCGTCTGTGGATGCTGGAACAATTGTTCAAGATTTTGCACCGGGCCGCACGGTATACCTTTTTCGGCAAGCAGGCGCTGCCACTCTGCCCGCGTCCGTTTTTTCACTTCTTCATTAATGCGTCTGTTGAGTTCTTCGCGGTAGGCAACACGGCTTGGATTCGTTTGAAAGCGTGGATCTGTTCCTATTGTCGGGTCGGAAAGAAGCTCGCAAAACGCTTGAAATTGCCGATCGTTCCCAACGGCGATTACAATCGGCCCATCGCTTGCTTCGTACGTTGAATACGGAACAATGTTCGGATGTTCGTTTCCTAAAGGAGTTGGTACGTTGCCAGACATTAAATAGTTAGCCGCAACGTTGACGAGCGCGCTGATCGCCGAGTCGAATAACGAAATATCAATTTTTTGCCCGCGTCCTGTTTTTTCACGGGCGAGGAGAGCCGCTTGAATAGCGATTGCCGCATACAAACCGGTAAAGACATCGGTAATGGCTACTCCGACTTTAAGCGGTCCTGATGATGCGGTGCCATTAATGCTCATCCATCCGCTCATCGCTTGGATAATATAATCATATCCAGGTAAATGGCGGTATGGGCCTGTCTCTCCAAATCCGGTAATCGAGCAGTAAATGAGTCGCGGATTGATGGATGAGAGATGATCGTAATCAAGTCCTAATTTTTCCATTGTTCCTGTTTTGAAATTATGAATGACGACGTCTGCTGTTTTGGCAAGATGACGAATGATGTTTTTTCCTTTTTCTTCTTTCAAATTAACAGTAATGCTTCGTTTGTTGCGGTTGACCGCAGTGTAATAGGCACTCATTCCGTTTTGAAAGGGAGGTCCCCAAAATCTTGTATCATCCGATCCGCCCGGTGCTTCGACTTTAATCACATCAGCGCCAAGATCGCCTAAAATCATCGTGGCGTAGGGCCCTGCGAGGACACGCGTCATATCTAAAATGCGAACGCCGTCTAACGCGCCTGGCATTCGTTCACCTCCTTATGCGGGAAAATAAAAAGCCGGCTCCTTTTCTTTGCGAAGAAAGGAACCGGCTTTCACGACCTGAGGGAGCATTTCGGCAAAGAAATGCTGGTCAGATCGATACAGTTCTTTATCCATTGCAAACAATATAAAATTGTCGCGTCTTCATCGTGTTATGTACCGTCTGCGTAGCGTCAGCCGCAAAACCGACGGAAGACGGTTTGTTAAGTTTTATTATAAATAATAAATTTATAATTGTAAATAGTCAAAAAATTATTCAGAATAAAGGGAGCTCGTGATTGAACTCCGTTAATGTGATTTTACCGTTTGAAAAATGTTTTTCACGATATTTACAACGTATTTGCTGCCATGATCATTTTGTACATCCTCTATTAACATGGCAATGAGAAGGTCAGGATGATTGGCATTGTATGCGACAAACAGCCCATTTTCTTTTCCTTTTTCTCCTTTTTTATCTTTCAATTCAGCGGTCCCGGTTTTTCCTGCTAATATAATATCTTTCATATAAGCGCCGTGTGCGGTTCCATTTGGATTGGCGACTATTTGTTTTAACCCTTCTGCGATGATGTTCGCAGTTTTTGCTGAAATGATCTGTTGTTTCCAAACGGTTTTTTGTTGTCCTTTTTCTAAAATTGGTTGTAATAAATCACCATTGTTTACAAACGGTGTGTATGCAGCGGCAAGATGAAGAATGCTCATCTGCATTTGTCCTTGGCCATAGGCGGTATCCGCCAGTTGTGGACCTGTCTTCAGCTCGCCTGTATTCGATATTTGCGAAGATGGAATCGGGTATGGAAACGGCAATTTTTCGCCAAATCCGAATGAGTGCAACCCTTCTTTCAATTTATTCGGTCCGAGATCCAGACCGGCCATGGCGAAATAAATATTATCGGAATAAATGAGCGCATTTTGGAGGTTGACGTTTTGTAAACGATCGCTTACTCTTGTCACAAAGTAATTTCCCCATGATCCGTCTTTCGGTTGCCATTTTTTCCCGGCAATCGTTTTCGTTTGTTCAGGAGTAATGATGCCTTTTTCAAGGCCGATTGCACCGATAATAGGTTTGATGGCTGACCCAGGCGCATAGGTGGCGGCAAAACGATTAATTAACGGTTTTAGCGGATTATTTTCTAATTTTTTGTATTCCTCTGCTGAAATTCCGAGTACAAACTCGTTTGGATTGAACGAAGGGGAGCTGACTAAGGCGAGAATTTCGCCGGTCAACGGGTGAATGGCAGCGGCGGTTCCAGCTCTTCTTTTCATATTTTCATAAATCGTTTTTTGCAGTTTGGCATCGATCGTAAGAGTAATTGTTTCTCCGTTTTTTGGTTTAGATTCAGCGACCGTCACTGTCGAACCATCTTTTTTTTCGATATAGATTTTAGCGCCGTCTTGTCCTTTGAGACGCTCTTCAAACAGTTCCTCGAGCCCGCGTTTTCCGATGCGGTCGGATGGCGAATATCCTTTGTTTTTTAATTTGCTTAGTTCTTCATCTGTAATATTGCCGATATATCCAACCAGATGGGCAGCGGCCTCCGCGAATGGATATTCCCTTTCTGCTGCCTCTTTTACTGCTACAGCTTGGATGTTGAGGGCGCTTTCTAATAGCGCGGTTTCCGATTTTGCCACTTTTTGAATTGGAACAAAATAATCAGGCTGTACCCAAGCGGCGTTTAATTTTTCGTTAATGTATTCGACAGGGATATGGAGCAGCTCGGCAAGCTGTTTTTTAATGGATTCCTCGTTTTCGCCCATTTTTCCAGGAACAATGCCGATTTCGTAGGCGGCTCCGTTCATCGCGAGCGGCAGCCCGTTGCGGTCGTATATTTCCCCGCGTTTTCCGGCGGTAATGGCAATACGAACTTTATCCCCCTTTTGTAATTGCGGAAAAATATATGTCGTATCCCATTGAACATACCATTGCTCGTCATCGTGTTGTTTTTCTTTGACAAGCAATGCTTCATGCTCAAACTGGATCGGGCCGGCAATTGTGTTCATTTTTACGGAAAAAGGGAGTTTGATTTGTTCTTTCTTATCGTCCTCTTTTTTTTCTTCTGCTGGCAATGGTTTTATCGATAAATTAGTTACTTTGATATCTTTATAAATTTTTTTATAGCGATTTATAAAATTTTCCTTTGATATGTTTTGTTTTGCTTGTTTAGATAGCATCGCATACATGTCTTCAAATTGTTGGTTTGTCCACAATTTCGTATATTTTTGCAATGCATCATGCGGTGAAGGTTTTTCACTGCAGGAAGATAATAAAATGGAACTAATCATGATGACGAAAAATGACACCATTCCTCTTTTGATCATTCATTTTCCCCCAATCGTGTTTAAATCATATAATATTTGCTGTTTACATGTTGGAAGTTAACGGTATTTATATTAACTATAACATAAAAGGTAATGAATAACAGTGAATGGGAAAGAAATGATCGTGGAGAAATAAAAAATATGGATACTAGAAAAATGGTAAAATTATATTTGTATGCAATAAAAAATTTACTGATATTATGCCGGTTGCTTGAATGCGAATCGTTATACATGGCCACATCTTCACATTATTATGTGAAAATGCGATGATCTGTTGCTTTGTTTATGAGATGGCTAATAGGTCAATATTTGTGTATAGGAAAAAATTTAAATTTTTTAAGGAAATTTTAATAATATTTTGTTATTATCATATATGGCATGATGATACTGGCCATTACTGTTGGATACATAAGCATGAGAGATGAAAAGATAGTACTGAAACAATATAGCTGCGGGATGGAGAGTGATCTTCCGCTGCTGCGTAGTAGTGGATTATTATAGATCACATTTATATAACAACATAGACAACAAAGGGAGGATTCAGATGAGCAAAACACCGATTACGGTTGCGTACGGAGATGGAATCGGTCCTGAAATTATGGATGCGACGCTAAAAATTTTAGACGCTGCCGGTGCGCAACTAGATATTGAAACGATTGAGATTGGGGAAAAAGTATATCTTCGCGGCGGCACGACTGGTCTAGAGGAGAGTGCGTGGGATTCGTTAAGAAGAACGAAAGTATTTTTAAAAGCGCCAATTACAACACCGCAAGGCGGAGGGTATAAAAGCTTAAACGTAACGATTCGGAAAGCGCTTGGACTTTACGCAAATGTCCGCCCGGCTGTAGCGTATTATCCGTTTGTCGAAACGAAACACCCAAATATGGATGTCGTCATTATTCGCGAAAATGAAGAAGACTTGTACGCCGGCATTGAGCATCGCCAAACGGAACAAGTATATCAATGCTTGAAATTGATTACCCAGCCTGGCTCGGAAAAAGTGATCCGCTATGCGTTTGAATATGCGCGCAGCTATGGCCGCAAAAAAGTAACCTGTTTTGTAAAAGACAACATTATGAAACTGACAGACGGCATTTTCCACCGCATGTTTGAAGAAATCGGCAAAGAGTATCCGGATATTGAAAAAGAAACGTGGATTGTCGATATCGGCGCGGCAAAATTAGCGAATAGCCCAGAAGAATTTGATGTCATTGTCATGCCAAACTTATATGGCGATATTATGTCAGATATTGCGGCGCAAATTTCTGGTTCTGTCGGGCTTGGAGGTTCGGCGAACATCGGTGATCAATGTGCGATGTTTGAAGCGGTTCACGGATCTGCTCCACCGCTTGCGGGAAAAAATCTTGCCAATCCATCCGGATTGCTTTTAGCAGCAGTGATGATGCTGCAGCATATCGGCCAGCCGGAAGTAGCGTCGCGCGTGCATAACGCTTGGTTAAAAACCATTGAAGATGGCATCCATACGTTTGACATTTACCGCGAAGGAATCAGCAAACAGCAAGTGGGAACAAAAGAGTTTGCCCAAGCGGTCATCGACCGTCTCGGCCAGCTTCCGGAAAAACTTTCTCCAGTTTCCTATAAAGAAGCGCCAAAGCTTCACGCGGTGCTGAAACCGCGGCAAAAACAAAAGAAAGAATTATTTGGCGTGGACATTTTCCTTGATTGGGATAAAGGCACGGCAGAAGAGCTCGGCAAAGCGTTGGAGCAATTTAAAGTTGGCAACCTCAAGCTTCGGGTTATTACGAACCGCGGAGTGAAGGTATATCCAGGAGGACTTCCGGAAACGTTCTGCACCGACCATTGGCGCTGCCGCTTCCATGCGGAACAAGGCGAAACGATCGAACATCGGCAGATTGTCGAATTATACAACCAGCTTGTTACGGCTGGATTTGATTGCATTAAAACAGAAAATCTTTACTTATTTGACGGTGAGCCAGGGTTTGCGGCCGTTCACGGATGATAAAACAGCAGCATTCCACTGCTGTTTTTATTTTTGTATAAGATAGAAAAATGAAACTTTTAGGGGAAAATTCGTATGGACATAAATAAAGAAAGGAGGGGGATTGTGAAAAAATATATAGTATTTTCTCTTAGTTTCATCTCCATCTTTGTCATCGTTCAATGGTTCTCAGGAATGCTGTTGACGATGTTGTATCCCCCGGATCCGTCATTATGGAAAGAGGCGGAGCATTTTTCAACTAAAGTTCAGTTTGTTAGACCAACTCATTTTCCATCGCTTATTTGTCTACTTTTTTCATTTGTTATCTCTTTTCTCATCACGAAGTTATTTCAAAAACGCTTTTCTCATTCCCATTGCGACTAACAGCAAAAATTGGAGCAGTAATTGCGCTGCTTTTTTCATGAATGACAAATAGAGTATAACTAAAAATATGCATAAATGTTAATTAGTACAAATATTGCGGTGAAAGATAAAATGGTTGCATCACCTATTTTGGCTGCGTAAGGAATAATAACGACATCTTATAAAGTAATTTAGTTAATGATATGGGGAAAGTTTCCTTTTTATTTTATCATTAAAATATGTTGGGAACGTGATGAAAATTTATATAGTAATGTAAGGGAATAGTATGACTATACGGTAAGGACAAGGAAGTGATTGCTTATGTTTCATATACTGGTGACGTTAAATTCGAACTATATTCCGCCGTTAAAAGTATTAAATGAACTCGCTGTTTTGCAACAATCATAAACCATTTTCGTTCTATCTATTATATTCGCGTATTCCCGAGATGGAAATCGAGTCATGAAACGGTTTGTAGAACAACAAGGCCATCGACTGATTCCGATTTATGTCGATCCTCAATTATTTGCCGATGCCCCTGTATTTTGTCATTACACTTCAGAAATGTATTATCGGCTTGCTGCTCACCAGTTTTTGCCGCAAGAATTGGATCGCATTTTATATCTTGATCCAGACATTGTTGCGATTAATCCAATCGATGATTTGTATTATATGGATTTTGAAGGAAATATGTTTATTGCCGCGGAGCATACTCATTCCACGAAAGTAGCGAATTTATTTAATAAGCTGAGGCTAAAGACCCCAAATGCAAAAGGATACTTTAACACTGGTGTTATGCTGATGAACTTGCAGTTAATGAGAAAAGAAGTTCGGTTAGAGGATATTTACCAATTTATTCGTGATAGGTGTCTGTCACACCACGAAGGGACGTGGATCACAAAGAAGCATTCCATATGGAGATTTGCGTTCAACCCAAATAGAAAGAAATTAAATCATATCTATTGACAAATAGATACTACTATATGATAATAAATATCGAATTAAAATTATTATAATTTAATCAATATTTTAATTAAGCTATTGACTATTCTAACACTATTTTCAGGAGGTAGATGAATGATGTCTCTAATTGGAAAAAAGGTACAACCATTCCGTGCAAAAGCGTATCATAATGGGGAGTTTATTGAAGTTACGGAACAAGACTTTCAAGGTAAATGGAGTGTAGTTTGCTTCTATCCAGCTGACTTTACATTCGTATGTCCTACGGAGCTTGAAGATTTGCAAAATAACTACGCGACTTTAAAAGAGCTTGGCGTTGAAGTGTATTCTGTTTCAACAGATACACATTTTACACATAAAGCATGGCACGATACGTCTCCAACAATCAGCAAAATCGAGTACATTATGATCGGCGACCCTTCTCAAAAGCTATCTCGCATGTTTGATGTGCTTGATGAAGAGGAGGGTCTTGCTCAGCGCGGTACGTTCATCATCGATCCAGACGGTGTCATCCAAGCGGTGGAAATTAATGCTGACGGTATCGGCCGTGATGCAAGCACGCTTATTAACAAAATTAAAGCGGCACAATACGTCCGCAACCATCCAGGCGAAGTTTGTCCAGCGAAATGGCAAGAAGGGGCTGAAACGCTTAAACCGAGCCTTGATCTTGTAGGGAAAATTTAAGGAGGTAACACCATGATATTGGATGCTGAGATAAAAGCGCAATTAGCCCAATATCTACAATTGATGGAAAATGACATTGTTCTAAAAGTGAGCGCGGGAGACGATCAAGTTTCCCGCGACATGCTTGCTTTAGTCGATGAATTGGCCGCAATGTCACCAAAAATTAAAGTAGAGAAAACGCAGTTGCAAAGAACGCCAAGCTTTAGTGTTAATCGTATCGGCGAAGATACTGGTATAACATTCGCTGGTGTTCCTTTAGGGCATGAGTTTACTTCCTTAGTGCTTGCTCTGCTTCAAGTAAGCGGAAGACCGCCAAAGGTTGATCAGAACGTGATTGACCGAATTAAAAGCATAAAAGGCACCTATCACTTCGAAACTTACGTGAGTTTGACATGCCATAATTGTCCTGATGTGGTTCAAGCGTTGAACTTGATGAGCGTCCTGAACACGGGCATTTCGCATACGATGATCGATGGCGCAGCCTTTAAGGACGAAGCGGAAAGAAAAGGAATTATGGCAGTTCCAACAGTATTCCTAAATGGAGAGCTCTTTGGTAGCGGCCGGATGTCATTGGAGGAAATTTTGGCGAAGATGGGGAATACTTTGGACGCATCACATTTCGCTGAAAAAGAACCATTTGATGTACTGGTTGTCGGTGGCGGACCAGCCGGAGCAACTGCAGCGATTTATGCGGCGCGTAAAGGCGTTCGTACAGGCATTGTTGCGGAACGTTTTGGCGGTCAAATATTGGATACATTAGGCATTGAAAACTTTATCAGTGTGAAATATACGGAAGGCCCTAAGCTTGCAGCAAGCCTTGAAGAGCATGTCAAACAGTACGATATTGATATTATGAATTTACAGCGTGCCAAACGCTTGGAAAAGAAAGATCTTATTGAAATCGAGCTTGAGAATGGCGCCGTTTTAAAAAGCAAGACGGTTATTATTGCAACGGGGGCTCGCTGGCGCAATCTTGGCGTACCAGGCGAGGTGGAGTTTAAGAACAAAGGGGTCGCATACTGCCCACATTGCGACGGTCCGTTGTTTGAAGGAAAACATGTTGCGGTCATTGGTGGCGGCAATTCCGGTATTGAGGCAGCCATTGATCTTGCAGGCATTGCAAAGCATGTCACCGTTCTTGAGTTTATGCCGGAGCTGAAAGCCGATGCTGTTTTACAAGAGCGCCTTTATAGCCTGCCTAACGTAACGGTTTTAAAGAACGTGCAAACAAAAGAAATTACCGGTACGGACAAAGTAAATGGCATCACTTATATCGACCGGGCAACCGGAGAGGAACATCATATTGAATTGCAAGGGGTATTTGTTCAGATCGGCTTGGTGCCGAATACGGACTGGTTAGATGGAACGATTGAACGCAATCGCTTCGGCGAAATTATTGTCGATAAGCATGGTGCTACGAACATCCCTGGAGTGTTTGCTGCAGGTGACTGCACGGATAGCGCATATAAGCAGATCATTATTTCAATGGGGTCAGGCGCTACCGCAGCCTTAGGTGCATTTGATTACCTTATTCGAAATTAAGTTTCTTTGATTGCTGAAATTTGTAAAACAGAGAGCCATAGGGTGGCTCTCTGTTTGTTTTTCAAGAGGTTGGCATGCTTTTTTTCGCATGTGGACGAGCATATCGCATTTGTCGGAAGAACTGTTTATCGATGCAGCGGTTGGGAATCGACCTATCGTTTGTATTGTCTAAAACGCTGATACGGTTGAGTCAAGATTTTGTGGGAGATTTTTTTGAGGTTTTGATTTTTTAGGTATATTTTGTAATCGTTTTCTGATTCTCTTATCCTGTTTGTGTGTGCTTTCCCTACTTGTTTAAATCCCTTTCAATGCTTGTAGCGCTTGATAAATTGGTGCTTGGGGATATTGAATTCCCGCGTACGACTTCAGCTGCTCGCTTCCCGTTTCATGGCTCATCACCGCATAGCCGACCATCTTCTCTAGCGTCTCGACGGCTTTGACGATACAATGGATCCGCCATTGCCAATTCCATCGCTGTTTCCTCCAAGAACGGGCTGATCCTCCCAATCAAAGCGGAGAAAATGGTCTAACAAGCAAGTATAGACGCTTGTTTCTCGATCAAAATAATCGTTGCGTTGAACTTCCGCCTCTTTAAATAACATCTGGAATGAGTACGGTTTGTTTATCTTTTAGGCAATAACGGTTCTTATCTCGATGTTTAGCCAATTCTTGATCGATATACTCCAATACTTGTCGAAGCATGTTTCCGTATGTTTCTTGCAGCGTCGAAAACAGTTCCATTCAATCTCTTTCAATGTTTGCCCATTTATGATAAACTTTTTCGCAGGACTCTCTTCCCTCCTTGTGTTTGGTTTTGTGCACTTATCGCAATACAGGAAGAGAGTCCTTTTTGCATCTATTTTGTTTACCATCTCCTTTTTTAGGAAATACAACCCCAAAATACATATCTTCTCCCATAAATATTTTACTCATACTATATAATGTAAGGGAATAGTATGACTATATACGGTAAGGACAAGGAAGTGATTGCTTATGTTTCATATACTTGTGACGTTAAATTCGAACTATATTCCGCCGTTAAAAGTATTAATGAACTCGCTGTTTTGCAACAATCATAAACCCTTTTCGTTTTATCTATTATATTCGCGTATTCCCGAGATGGAAGTCGAGTCATTGAAACGGTTTGTAGAACAACAAGGCCATCGACTGATTCCGATTTATGTCGATCCTCAATTATTTGCCGATGCCCCTGTATTTCGTCATTATACTTCGGAAATGTATTATCGTCTTGCTGCTCACCAGTTTTTGCCGCAAGAATTGGATCGCGTTTTATATCTTGATCCAGATATTGTTGCGATTAATCCGATCGATGATTTGTATTATATGGATTTTGAAGGAAATATGTTTATCGCCGCAGAGCATACTCATTCCACGAAAGTAGCGAATTTATTTAATAAGCTGAGGCTAAAGACCCCAAATGCAAAAGGATACTTTAACACCGGTGTCATGCTGATGAACTTGCAGTTAATGAGAAAAGAAGTTCGGTTAGAGGATATTTACCAATTTATTCGTGAGAATCGGTTTAAGCTTGTGCTTCCTGATCAAGATGTGCTAAACGGTTTATATTGGGACAAAATTAAGCCAGTGGATTGTTATCGTTATAATTACGATGCGCGATATTACGATATGATTCAGTTATTGCCAAATCCAAAGCATGATTTACATTGGATTCAGGAAAATACAGTGTTTATTCATTATTGTGGAAAAGATAAACCGTGGAAGGGAAATTATAAAGGGGAGCTCGGACTGTTTTATAAACAGTATAGCGACATTTTAGAATTAGAAAAGGAAAAAGCCTAAAGGCAGCGTAAATAAGCTGCCTTTAGGCGCTATTTTTTGCGTGCTTTGCTTTGGCGAATGCCAGCTGCTTGTGCGCGCGCTTCTGCTTCTAGGTCTTCGTGATCCGCAAATTCGCGAGAATATTCGACATCTAGTCCGTCGGATTTCAGTTGTTTTGGGACTTGCGGAAGAGTTGCTTTGTTTTTATCACGCGTTTTTTGTCCGCGAGATCGACCCATCATCAATTCCTCCTAAGCAATAATGTGAATCGTACGATTCACTACTTAGGATGGCATTTGCCCGACAAAGTATAAATAACAATGTTTTCTAATGTTTCGCTTTTTTTGCTGTGTAGCCGCCTGCTTGGTCGGCTAATTTAAAGTCGCGGGAATACGTTATTTCTTGTGCTCTCGTTAACGTGCTTTTCGTTTTTTCTTGTCTTCGTTTTTCCGCCATTATTGTCCCTCACTTTTATCAAGATTTGTTTATTTTTAGTTTGTCCACCGTTTGTTCATTTTATGCATGAATAATAGAAAAAGGGCTGTTGTACACAGCCCCGTTACGCTTCTTTGCGTTGTTCTTGTTCGATTTGAGAAGGATGGCGAAGGGTATATAATGTATAGTTATCTTTTGTAATTTCGTATAAATTATATACATCAGCCCCGATTTGTTCCAGCAAACTTTTTCTTGTCTCATTCGCTGGGGTAACATACGGTAATTTTTCTGCCGCTTTGATGGAGCGGATGTTCACTTTGCGAATGCGCATAAATACTGTTTCAATGGAAAGTTCGTAAAATAATTCGTGGAAAAATGCTTCTTTCGCACGTTGGTTATATCCTTGGCCATGATATGGCTTTCCAAGCCATGTGCCTAAAAATCCAGCGTTATTTTGTATGTCAAATAGGCTGATTGTGCCGATTGGATTTCCCCATTCATCTAAAATGGTGCGGGAAATGAGTTCACCGCGTTCTTCCGCTTCGATGATTTGTTTCGTCATAAATAAAAATTCTTCGTACGAGCTTGCTTTTTGGCGCACGAAAGGGAAGACGTCCGGGTGCACCATCAGCTCGTAGAGTGCATGACAATCTTGCAGCTCCCGTTTTTTTAACATACTTTTCCCTCCTTATATCGAGGGCAGTTTACTTGTGGGCGAAACCACCCTCGAAATTTTTTAATATATTTCATCAAAAAATTCCGGGGTGGGAATCGAACCCACTAGAACCAGCGATATCCGCTGGTGGCGCACCATTTGCCTTCCCTTTTGTTGCGTCGTTATCTGATTGTCGGCAATGAGTAGCACAGGTCTTTATCATCATACACGATGATCAAGAAAAAAGAAATAGGTTTTTTGTTAAATTTTTTTTATATATTTGTTGATTTTTCGATAACGAACGTCACGTGGCTAGTAAATCGGCTAAACTTTTTTCCAGCGTAGGGAAGGAAAAGACGAACCCAGCTTCCATCAGTTTTTTCGGAATGACTTGCTGTCCTTCGGTTACAAGCATGCTCATTTCACCAAGGAGAGCGCGCAGCATCGCACTTGGCACGCGAAGCCAATGAGGGCGGTGAAGTATACGGGCGACCGTTTCGCCGAACTGTCCCATACGGACGGGAGATGGAGAAGTGATATTAACCGGTCCTGCTAGCTGCTTATGATCAATAATATATGCAAGCGCACGAACCACATCGTTAATGTGAATCCAGGAGATCCATTGCTGTCCCGAGCCGATTGGACCGCCGATCCAGAAACGGTACGGTAAGACGATTTTCGGCAACGCCCCGCCGTTTTTGCCAAGAACGACACCAAATCGTGCCATTACCGTACGAATTCCTAACGACTCTGCTTGTTTCGCTTCATTTTCCCATTTCGCTACGGTTTGTGCCAGAAAATCGTTGCCAATTATTGAACTTTCTTCGGTAAAAGAATCGGTAAGCGAAGTGCCGTAAATGCCGATGGCGCTCGCGTTAATAAATACACTAGGAGGGGATGGCAATGATTTGATCAGCTCAATCATCCATTGGGTCGTGGAGACACGGCTATGGACAATGCGTTTTTTCTGCTTTTTTGTCCATCTTCTGCGATTAATCGGTTCGCCGGCTAAATTAATCACGGCATCAAAGGCAGGAAAGTCTGTTGCGGGACGGCTTTCAGGCTTGAATAAAACATAGCGGATATTAGAAGAGGAAGATAATTTAGGACGTCGCGTCAATATATAAATGGTATGGCCTTGTGGCTCAAGGTGATTCGAAAGCGCTTTCCCGATAAAACCAGTTCCGCCGGCAATGGCGATATTCATATCCTTCCCTCCTAGTCTGTCGTAGTGAATTATTTCGCTTTTCATGTACCGGATTCCTTCTGTGTGTTACGATAAAAAATGGAGGGAAAATCATGGGGATCATTACGAATATAGCTGTTCAGCCAAACAGCCGTGAACGTTTTCGCGTCACGATCCAAAAAGAAAATGGAGAAATAGATGTGATTACCGTTGATCAAGACGTGTTGCTTCAATTCCGCCTGAAAAAAGGAATGGAAATTGATGAGAATGCCTTACAAGAAATAGTATATGCGGATCAAGTCAAAAAAACGTATAATCAGGCTTTATATTTTTTATCGCACCGCATGCGGTCTGAACGTGAGGTGACCGATCATCTGAGAAAAAAAGGCGCATCTGACGATGTGATCGCAGAGGTGCTCGATAAGCTGCGAGAGAACAAATACGT
This sequence comes from Parageobacillus sp. G301, assembly GCF_030268025.1. Lineage (NCBI taxonomy): Bacteria > Bacillati > Bacillota > Bacilli > Caryophanales > Anoxybacillaceae > Parageobacillus > Parageobacillus sp. G301. The sequence goes on along the minus strand of NZ_BSDB01000003.1, from coordinate 36,502 downwards.
CGATGACCGTGAATTCGCCTTCGCTTATGTGCGCACGCAAAAGCAAACGACGGCAAAAGGACCGTATGTCATTCGTAAAGAATTAGAAAAATTCGGAGTTGCGGAAGAATGGATTGAACAAAGCTTGGCTATTTACTCCTTTGATGAGCAAGTGGAAACGGCAAAATCGCTTTATGAAAAAGCAAAAAAACAGCGGGCAAAACAGTCTTTGCGGCAATGGAAATATCAGATCGAGCAGCTTTTATATCGAAAAGGATTTCCGCAGGAAGTCATCGATCAGGTGCTGTTGTCAAAACGGGACGAAAAGGAGGAACAGGAGTGGGAAGCTTTGGAGTATCAAGGAAGAAAAGCGCATCGTCGCTATGAAAAATATGATAGTCCGATGTATGAGCAAAAAATGAAGCAGGCTTTGTACCGGAAAGGCTTCCCACTGGAGATGATCGAGCAATTTTTGAGCAAATTAAAGGAGGAGCAGGAACATTAAGATAAAATAATTTCGTTTTGCCCGTGTTCTAAAGCGATAATTTGTTTTGCTATTTCTTTTGGAGAACGAAGCCGCGAATGATCTTTTATATGATCGGTTCCATGCCAAAACGGGGTGTCCATGCCTCCCATGTACACAGCGGTAACCGAAATATTTGTGCCTTTCAGCTCTTTCGTTAAGCTTTCGCTAAAGCCGCGAATCGCAAATTTTGTCGCGACATAGACCGATTCGTTCACTTTGCCGCGTAAGCCGGCAGTCGAAATAATATTGATAATTTTTGCTTTCGGCATCGCCAGAAAATGCGGCAAAAATGCTTTTGTCATATAAATGGTCCCATTGATGTTCGTTTGAATCATATCGTCAATTTGCTGCGCGGAAAGCGAAGAAAGCGGACCGAAATGGCCGATGCCAGCATTATTCACAAGACACGTAACATGGTGGTGTTTCGCAATCATATCGACTGTGTTAACGACATCTTCGTAACGGCGGATATCAAGGGAATAGGCAAACGCTTTTCCTCCTAGATGCTCGATTTCCTGCACTACGTCTAAAAGAGGGGAGATCCGTCTGCCGAGGGCGATGATGGTATGGCCTTGCCCAGCATATTGCAATGCCAATTCTTTTCCTAACCCTGTGCCGGCCCCGGTAATAGCAATAACATCCATTGTCTGTCTCTCCATTCTGTTGGATTGTCTTTTTTATCATATAATAAAATCAAAGGGGGAACAAACGGTGAAAGCGCCAGGAGAACAAAAACGTTATAGTGAAATGACGGAACAAGAATTGCGTCAAGAAATCGCGGCATTAACGGAAAAAGCGCGCAAAGCGGAACAAATGGGGATGGTAAATGAATACGCCGTATATGAAAGAAAAATCGCGATGGCAAAAGCGTATTTGCTTGACCCAAATGATTTTCAGCCGGGCGAAATATACGAGATCGAGGGAGATCCGGGAGAATATTTTAAAGTGCGCTATTTGAAGGGAGTATTTGCTTGGGGATACCGGTTAAAGGGAAACGGGGAAGAAGAAGCGCTGCCGATTTCGTTGTTGCGAAAGCCGTAATTGTAGTAAAAGAGAACCTAGAGAAGATTCTCTAGGTTCGATTTGCTACGATTGTTTCCGCGTTTGACGCTCAAGGATAATTAAGTTAAGTGTTTGTTGAGTTTCTCCATTGACTTGTGAATGGGCATGTTTTGGATTCGCCCATGGCTGCTGGAAAGGATTGGAGTATAAGTTGTCATAAAATTTTTTGTGCGAATGGCGACCCATTGTCTCACACCTCTCAAAATAAGAGAAAGTTTCTAAAAATTGTCATCTCGTTTGCCGGAAGCGTGCATGCGTTCTTGCGGATGGGTGTTAGTCGTGCCGTTTGCCCGTTTTGAAGCATATTCCGCTTTTGCGCGTGGTTCACCTTCGAATTTATTGTTGTTTTGGTTTGGGAAGTTGCGTTCTTTATTCCGCATCGCACATTCCCTCCTTTGCAATTGCTCGTGTTGATGGCCAACACGTATTTTTATTATGAGGATATTTTGCTCTCTTATGTGTTCAAATTGTTGGGATAAGAGGTGGAAAAAATGACGATGAATGAATATTTTGAACGGCTGACGAACTATTTGTTGGAGAAAAATCCATCGCTTGCTTATGCCCAAGCGAGAACGTGGGTCGAATTGTTATGGGAAGATTTCGAAACGACATATGCCCGCGCTGGACACGAGTATAGAGGAAAAGAGCTGACAGAAAAAGTAGTGCGTCAATGGATTGACCGGTATGGAGCGACATTACATGAATTTCAAACGACAAATCCGAAATATCAACATTTGCTAAATCGCAATGATTATTTAAAACATTGAAAATAGGCGGTTGTTTCAAAACGACCGCCTATTTTTATCAGTTTGGAATGAAGTCCAGTTTTTTTCGCAATTTCCCTTCGCTGAAAATCCAGCCGGTATACGAACTGACAATATTTAAATCGCGATCTAATTGCACTACGGCGACGAATGGATAGTAGCCTTTGCTGCGATAGCGCAAGTCCGTAAATCGCACTTCATAATGATCGTTATATTCATGAAGTTCCCATCGGTAGACGGGGGAAAAGGACAGAAAAGCGGCAACGTTTTCATCCCGCTTGGCCGCTTCGATGACGGGATCGTCAGGAAGAGGGCATTTTTCAAATTGGTCCAATATATAGATGCACCCGTTTTTGGCCCTCGCGACATAAAAGTAGTCTTTTGCCGTAATCGCCAAATGCCACTCGCGGAAGCGGAACGTCGGAACGGTAATAATCTGTTCGACATCGGCAATTTCAGCACGGATGGCTTGTTTAATCGCTGCCTGCTGGCGTAATCGTATTATATAATAAGCGGCGATGACACCGTAAATCGCTAGAAACGTATAGCCGGGATGAAGGCCAAGAAACAACAGACCAACCCCGATGACATGCAGGGCAAAAATAATTGGATCGAATGTATTGATCACACCAAGCGCAATCCACTTTTTTGTAAACGGCCGCAGCGCTTGCGTGCCGTAAGCGTTAAAAATATCGACAAATACGTGAACTGCGACAGAAATGAACGTCCATAGCCATAAGTGAAATACATTGACGTATGAATAAAAGCAAACGATAATGCCTGTAATGAATAACGGCCATAGCCATACGGCAGGAATCGAATGGGTAATTCCGCGATGATTGCGGATATATTTTGCGTTGTTTTGTAATTTTAAAATCGTATCGATATCCGGCGCTTGGGAGCCGGCTAATGTTCCGATAAGCACAGCATGAGACAAAAAAGGGTCTTGAGCGACAGTGGGGTCCAATGTGGCAATACTGCCTAGCGCTACCCCCATAAGAATGTGTGTGCCTGTATCCAAGCGAAATAAGCCTCCTTTGCTAGTTTCGTTCATTAGTATATCCAGTCCGTTTTCGATCATTGGACGAGTAAGCACATAAAAACAAGGATGTATTGCCAGTGTAGCACATTTCGAATGCATTGGCGAGGGAAGGGAATACTAAAGCCATCTTTCCTGTTTAGGAAAGATGGCTGAAAAAGGCGAATGTTTAGCTTTTATCATCATCCAGACGTTTTCCAAATTCTTTTAAAGAGGAAAGAATAAAGCGGATGGCGCGGTTAATGTCAGGATCATTCAGTGATTTTAAAAGATCGAAAATGCCGATTTTTTTATCTTTTTCTTTTGTTTGCTTGTATGCTTCGGCAATGCTGGAAGCGGTGCTTTCCAATAACTTAGCGGTTAATTGCGGATCGAGATTGGCAAGCAGCTGTGCCATCCCGATCACATGATTAATCACCGTTGTCACCGGTTTGCGATTTGCTTGACCGATGACGATTTTCGCGATGTCTTCTCTTGCTTTAAGCATCGCATTTGCCGCTTCGAGTATGCCGCTTTTATGCAGTTCTTCTATAATAGAAAGCAGTTCAGTGACCGCTTCTTCTTTTTCCGTCAATGAAATTTTTAGTTCTTCTATTGTTTTCTCACGTTTTTCTTCTTCGGTAATGGTTTGTTTTTGAATGGTTGTAATTGGTTTAGCCACGCGGCTGTGCCTCCTTCCATTCATCTGTTAAAGGAACGTAATCCGGACGCTTCCATTTTCGCTCGACTTCGACTCCTCTTTTTGGATTCCGCTTTTTAAATCGCGGATTGGTGCGCGGGAGCGGAGGCGTTCCATCGACTTCTAACACTTGCATCCGTACTTTTGTTTGCTTGTATGCCGGTGTGTTGGTGCGATGGTCAGTCGCAGGACCGGTCAGTATGTTAATGGCGCTTTCGTTTGTTGCCGAGTGCATTGGCAAGAACAATTCTTTCCCTTTGACGCGGTCAGTGACGAGCACGCGCACTTTTACTCTGCCGAATGGTGATTCTAAACGAACGAGCGAGCCATCTTTGATGCCGCGTTCTTTCGCTAATTCCGGCGATACTTCGACGAACACTTCCGGGAATTTTTTCTGAATGCCTTGCGATTTGTATGTTAAGTTTCCTTCATGGAAATGTTCGAGCAATCGCCCGTTATTGACAAGCAAATCGTACTCTTCCGGATACTCTGCCGGTTGTACCCAGTCGGCGAGCGCAAAGCGTGCTTTTCCGTCTGGGAAGTTGAAGCGTTCTTTGTAAAGGATTGGCGTATCCGCTCCGTCATAGCTGCCCCAGCAGAGGCTTTTCCATCCTTCCAAGTTTTCATAGTTTGCCTGTGAATAAAGCGGAGCAAGGCTTGCGATTTCATCCATAATTTCTTTTGGTCCGGCGTAATTCCAGTCAGCTCCCATCCGTTTGGCGATTTCTTGAATGATCCACCAGTCTGGTTTGGAATCGCCGAGCGGTTCAAGCGCTTGGTAAAAACGTTGAATGCGCCGCTCTGTGTTGGTAAACGTTCCTTCTTTTTCTAAGCTTGGAGCTGCTGGCAAAACAACGTCAGCAAATTGCGCGGTTTTCGATAAGAAAATGTCCTGCACCACTAAGAAGTCTAATTCTGAAAGCACTTTTTGGACATGATTGGCGTTGCAGTCGACAAACGCCATATCTTCGCCGACGATATACATTGCTTTTAATTTTCCTTGTTCCGCAGCCTCAATCATTTGAATGTTGTCAAGCCCTGGTTTTCCATCAATGCGGACGCCGTATGCTTTTTCAAATTTTGCCCGCGCGACATCATCCGTAATATGCTGGTATCCTGGAAGCCAGCCAGGGAGTGAGCCCATATCGCAAGCGCCTTGCACGTTGTTATGGCCGCGCAGCGGGAACGCTCCAGCGCCTGGGCGTCCGTAGTTGCCAGTTGCGAGCAATAAGTTCGAGATGGCCGCTGATGTATCGCTGCCTCCCGTGTTTTGCGTAACGCCCATTCCCCAGAGGATGCACGTTCCATCCGCCTCATGGATCATTTCAGCGATGCGGATTAAATCTTCTTTTGCAACGCCTGTTACTTCTTCCGCGTAATCGAGCGTATATTTTTCGAGCACCTCTTTGAATTCATCGAAGAAATGAACGCGTTCGCGAATGAACTTTTCATCATGCCAGCCTTGGTCGATGATATATTTCGTAACGGCCATCAGCCATACTTGGTCGGTTCCTTGCTTTGGCCGGATAAATAGATCGGCGCGTTCCGCCATTTCATTTTTGCGCAAGTCAGCAACAATTAATTTTTGACCAAATAGTTTATGGGCACGTTTGACGCGAGTCGCCAAAACCGGATGTCCTTCCGCCGGATTGGCGCCGATAATAATCACTAATCCCGCGGATGCGATATCATGAATCGTTCCGGAATCGCCGCCCATTCCTACTGTGCGGAACAATCCGTCTGTTGCCGGCGACTGGCAGTAGCGCGAACAGTTGTCGACGTTGTTCGTTTCAAACACTTGCCGCGCTAGTTTTTGCATTAAATAATTTTCTTCATTGGATGTTTTCGACGATGAAATAAAGCCGATGGCATTGCCGCCGTATTTCCGTTTGATTTCGCCAAGTTTTTCTGCAACAAGCGAAAGCGCTTCTTCCCATGTGGATTCGACAAACACGTCACCTTTGCGGATAAGCGGTTTGGTCAGGCGTTCTTCGCTGTTGACGAAATCCCAACCGAATTTTCCTTTTACACATGTGGAAATGGCGTTGACTGGTGCTTCAGAGACAGGCTGGATTTTTAAAATTTTACGTCCTTTTGTCCATACTTCAAACGAACAGCCGACGCCGCAGAACGTACAAACCGTTTTCGTCTTTTTGATGCGCTGTTTGCGCATCGCCGCTTCGATTTCCGAAATGGCAAAAATACTGCTGTAGCCAGGTTCGACTTCTTTTACAAAATCGATCATTGGATTTAAAATTTCTTTATCTAAACCGGTCATAAAGCCGGCCTCGCCTAACATCGATTTTTCCATTAATGCATTACATGGGCAAACGGTAACGCATTGTCCGCAACTGACACAGGAAGATTCGTTAATCGGAACACCGTTATCCCAAATGACACGAGGGCGTTCCGCTTCCCAGTCAATAGATAATGTTTCGTTTACTTGTAAGTTTTGACATACTTCTACGCATTGACCACAGGCGATACATTGATTTGGATCATAGCGGTAGAATGGATGGGACATGTCGACTTCCGATGGATCTACTTTCGGGCGGTATGGATACGATTGATGTTCGATTCCCATTAATTCCGCTGTATTGTGCAATTTACAGTTTCCGTTATTGTTATCGCAGACAGTACAATATAATAGGTGGTTTTCTAGGATGCGGTCCATCGCTTCTTTTTGAGCTGCTTTCGCCCGTTCGGAAGAAAGCTCGATGTTCATGCCGTCTTTAGCAGGAGTAGAACAGGCGCGCACCAATTTTCCATCTGCTTCGACAATGCATGTGTCGCACGTTTGAATGGCTCCAAGCTCAGGAGTATAGCAAACTTGCGGATGTGGGATGTTGTTTTCATTAATGACTTCCAAAATCGTCGTTCCTTGTTTTGCGCTGTAATCGCTTCCGTTTATTGTAATCGTTATCAATTGTTCGCTCATGCTTAAACCTCCTCCACAGTAAAATAAAAACTCCACCATGAATGAAGATGGTCTTCAGTCATGGTGGAGTAGTTTTTTAGCATGACGATGCTAAAATAACCAATCCATATCCAAATAGACTAGTAGAAAAATAACAAGGGAAGCCTTATTATTTTTCCACTATGTTTATGTTTATTATAAATTTTTTTATTATAATTATAGTACTGAATTGTTCATAAAACAACCTGTAAAGAAGATTGTTTTTCGCAAATTTACGGTTGGAAAGGGGATTTCCCATGTCAAAAAAGGAAGCGGCATTTAACGATTTAGTGCGAAAAGTTCGCAAACAGCTTTTTGGAAAAGGACCAGAGCGGATTAAAACATATTTTATCGATAATCTCGCTATCAGTATATTGCAAGGAAATTTAACGCCGACGGAAAAGTTTATTGCAAGGTCGCCAGAAGGAAAAGAAATGGTTCATACGGCGCGCACCCGGATGATTCAGGAAGTATATGCGCAAAAAGTGCCGGAAGGCCTCGAGGAGCTGGCAGGATCCAAACTTTTATATTTATTTAATGATATTAAAGTAGAAGACGATATTGCTGTTTCTGTATTTATATTTGAAAAACCGATTAACAAATAATATGACAAGTCTAAAAAATTCTGTATTGTTTTGTAATGCGCTTTCATGGTATGCTAAAAACAGCATTTACATGTTTTATATATGTGTTATATGGATAGGAAGCTTAGCTATGCAATACGCTATTGTTAGTTAAGTTTCCTTTCGCTAGGCGATATGAGCGTTGGTTTTGTCACAGTAGTTCTGTGCTGAAACTACCGCCACTTTTCTATGTGTACGAAGGAATAGTATGCCTTCGTCATAGAAAATGTGGCGGTTTCTTTTTGTGGATCCGAAAATGGAGGTGAATTTAATGGAGTCATTTGTGACTCGTAAGCAAAAAATTGTAAAGTATCGTGATGATCGGTTTGAAGAGCTAGATGATGAGGTTGCTGTGGAGTTTCCGCTTACGATTGTCGTTGATGGGCAGGAATTTGCGACAATGGTGTGCACTCCGACTCATTTAGAAGAACTGGTCATCGGTTTTTTGGCTTCGGAAGGGCTGATTCGTTCTAGCAAGGAAATAAAAACAATCTCTATCGATGAACATCGCGGGTTTGCCTATGTTGAGCTTGTCACGAAACAGTCCATTCAAAAAGAGTTTTACGCAAAGCGGTTTATCGGCTCATGCTGTGGAAAAAGCAGACAGTTTTATTTTTATAACGATATGAAAACAGCCAAAACAATTGTGCACAGCACGAGCGTTCATGTGGAGCAATGTTTTCGCCTTATGCGGTTGCTGCAAGAGAGCTCGACCGATTTTCAGGCGACTGGCGGCGTTCATAACGCGGCGCTTTGTACCCCAAACGACCTAGTCATTGTTCGCTCTGACATTGGCAGACATAATACGCTAGATAAAATTTACGGATATTGCTTGCAGCACGATTTGCTGTTATCGGACAAATTAATCGCGTTTAGCGGAAGAGTATCATCGGAAGTGTTGTTAAAGGTTTCCAAAATGGGGATAGGCATTATTTTATCGAAATCCGCCCCAACGACATTGGCGCTCGAATTAGCGAACGATTTAGGTATTACGATTGTAGGATTTATTCGCGGCCATACGTTTAATGTATACACACATCCAAATAAAATAACGGGGTTGCAAGAAAAAAATATTGTAATTTGATAACTAAATTGCGGAAAAAAGGGGGATCCATAATGGCTTACCGCAATCCTTCACAAATTGCGCAACTCACCATTGAAGCGGGAACGCGTAAAGCGAATTTGCCATTATTATCACAAATTATTCTTGGCTTTTTGGCAGGAGCGTTTATTGCGCTTGGATTTTTATTGGACATTCGCGTGATTGGCAACGTTCCAAAAGAATGGGGGAGCTTTGCCAATTTTTTAGGTGCGGCGGTGTTCCCATTAGGACTTGTCCTTGTCATCATTGCCGGCGGAGAATTGTTGACGGGAAATATGATGTCAATGACATTGGCAGCGTTGGCAAGAACAATTACAATGAAGAAACTAGCGAAAGGATGGTTTTGGGTAACCGTAAGCAATTTTCTTGGTGCTGTATTTGTTGCCTATATGTTTGGTCATATTGTCGGGTTAACAGCGGAAGGTCCTTTTTTAGAAAAAACAATAGCCATTGCTGATGCGAAACTTCACGACACATTTATACAAGCATTTATTTCAGGCATTGGCTGTAACTGGCTTGTGACATTAGCTGTCTGGTTGTCATATGGGGCGGAAGATATTGGCGGAAAAATATTAGCGATTTGGTTTCCAGTCATGGCGTTTGTAGCGATTGGCTTTCAGCACGTTGTGGCGAATATGTTCGTCATTCCTGCCGCGATTTTTGCAGGACATGCGACATGGGCGGACTGGTTCCGCAATTTTGTTCCCGTCTTTCTTGGCAATGCGGTCGGCGGCAGTGTATTTGTTGCACTATTGTACTGGCTTGTGTATGGAAAAGATCATATGAAACAAAGCGTCGCCCATGTGAAAGTAATCCAAAAAGAAGCGAGATAATAAATGGTACACCTGATTTTGCTACAAAGCAAAATCAGGTGTTTTTTTGCGAACAATGATATAATAAAACGTATATACTGACATCATGGGGGAAACAACGTGAAGGAACAAACGTTTCTTGAGGGATTCGCTGTAGAAGATTTTCAACGAGATTTAATTCGTTGGTTTGAAAAAGAACAGCGTGACCTGCCGTGGCGCAAAGATAACGACCCGTATAAAGTATGGGTGTCGGAAATTATGCTTCAGCAAACAAAAGTAGACACCGTTATTCCGTATTTTAATAAGTTTATCGACCAATTTCCGACACTGGAGGCGCTTGCGGAAGCGGACGAAGAAGAGGTGCTAAAAGCGTGGGAAGGACTCGGTTACTACTCGCGCATTCGTAATTTGCATGCGGCGGTAAAAGAAGTGAAAGAACAATATGGAGGGAAAATTCCCGACAATCGAGAACAGTTTTCCAAATTAAAAGGGGTTGGGCCATATACGACAGGAGCGGTATTAAGCATCGCCTATGGCATTCCGGAACCTGCCGTCGACGGCAATGTGATGCGGGTATTATCACGGATTTTTCTTGTCTGGGAAGATATCGCCAAAACAGGAACGAGAAAGCTGTTCGAAGCGATTGTCCGGCAAATTATTTCACGCGAAAACCCTTCGTATTTTAACCAGGCATTGATGGAGTTAGGAGCGCTTATTTGTACACCGCGTAATCCGGCTTGTCTCCTTTGCCCGGTACAAGCGCATTGCCGGGCGTTGCAAGAAGGGGTACAGACGGAGCTTCCGGTAAAAACGAAAAAAACGAGTGTTAAACAAGTGGCGATTGCAGCTGCGGTGCTGAAAGATGAACATGGCAAAGTACTGATCCATAAGCGGGACAGCGATGGATTGCTTGCGAATTTATGGGAATTTCCGAACTGCGAAGTAGCGCATTCACGGGAAAATCCGGAAAGACAGTTGGAAAAGTTTTTGAAGGAAGAATACGGGGCAATAGTCCAGCTTGAGAAACCTTTTGCGGTTTTAGAACATGTGTTTTCTCACTTAGTTTGGAATATTACCGTTTATGACGGCAAACTAGTTAATGGTTTTACGGAAACGGAACAGCTGAAACTTGTTGATGAGCGAGAAATCAGTTTATACGCCTTTCCTGTTTCCCATCAACGAATTTGGCGAGAGTATAAAGAGAAAGAAACAGGTGGATAATCCACCTGTTTCAGTCATACGATTGTCTCGTTCCTTGTGTATAGGTAGCTTCGCTTTTTCTGAGTCCGCCGCGAGCTTCGATTTCTTCGATGATTTCGCGGTGGATCGTTTGTCCTTCTGCGTTTAAATAAGGAGCAATTTGCTGAAACGAATGGTGAAAAAAAGCGAGTTCGCTGTCTTTCCATTCCGATTTTGGGATCATCGAAAGTTCGGTCATATCGCGGCCAACGTACATGATGGATGCCTCCTTTTTTTCTAGTTTAAAAAAGTACTCATTCATTTATACATAAAGGGGAGAAAAACATGAGTGAAAAAGTTGCGGTAGTCACAGGAAGCAGCCGTGGAATCGGCAAAGCGATTGCCCTTCGTCTTGCAAAAGAAGGATACGATATTGTCGTTAACTACGCACGCAGTAAAGAAGCGGCGTTACAAACGGCGCAGGAAATCGAAGCGCTGGGACGAAAAGCGCTTGTCGTGAAAGCGAACGTCGGTGATGTCGAAAAAATTAAAGCGATGTTCGCGCAAGTGGATGAAGCGTTTGGACGTGTGGATGTCCTTATTAATAACGCCGCTTCAGGCGTGCTGCGGCCGGCGATGGAGCTTGCGGAATCGCATTGGGATTGGACGATGGATATTAACAGCAAAGCGCTGTTATTTTGCGCGCAAGAAGCGGCAAAACGAATGGAAAAAGTTGGCGGAGGAAAAATCGTCAGCATTAGCTCGCTCGGCTCCATCCGTTATTTAGAAAATTATACGGCTGTCGGTGTTTCCAAAGCTGCGGTTGAATCATTAACGCGTTATTTAGCTGTCGAATTAGCGCCGAAAAATATTTCTGTCAATGCCGTATCAGGTGGTGCGGTCGACACAGACGCATTAAAACATTTTCCAAATCGGGAAGAACTGCTAGCCGATGCAGTAGCAAAAACTCCTGCCGGTCGAATGGTAAAACCTGAAGATATTGTCAACGCGGTAATGTTTTTATTGTCCGACCAAGCAGAAATGATCCGCGGTCAAACGATTATCGTTGATGGTGGAAGATCTTTACTTTTGTAATTTGGATGGATAAAACGATCACCTCCTGGGCACATTAAGTGACGTGGAGGTGATAACAATGGCAAAACAACAACCAAACAAAACAGCTGCAGGCACTAACATTCAAGAAGTAAGACAACAAAACGCACAATCTGCACAAGCAGGTCAATTCGGCACTGAATTTGCTGCAGAAACTAATGCGCAACAAGTAAAACAACAAAACGCGCAAGCAGAAGCTCGCAAAGCGCAAAATTCAAGCAAATAACATAGAAAAGTGGAGGCGAGCCGTTTAACCGCGACGGGCAAATGTTCTTCGCCCGCAGGGGTGTTTGTCACCCCAAGGGAGAAGGTTATTTGTCCCGCTAGCTGCATCTGCGGTTACTCGGCGCATGTCAGCAAAGATGCAAATTCAAGTAGCTGACAGGTTGCGAGCCGAAGCTAGACAGCTAAAAAAAAGCGGGGGCGGCATAGCCAGTTCTTAGAGAATCGTTTCCCATTGGTCGATTGGGAAAATGATTTCTCGGAAATGAGCTGGCTGCCCCCGTTTTTTATCGACAAAAGCTATCATAACTTTACATATATAGTCAAAGGAAATTTTCCTCTCTTCCCGAATGTAATAAACATAACCGGAAGGGAAGGGAGAGAACGAACGTGGAACTGTTTGAACGTTTAGTGAATGAGCAACTAAAAACGATGGATCGGCTTTTATTTTTACAGTCGGAAATCGAGCGCTGCCAAGAAATTGAAAAACAATTAATCGAGCTGCAACAAGAAGCGAAACTCCAATCCATTCAAGAGGAAATCCAACAAATGAAACGACAGTTAAGAGAGATTCAACAAACGTTTGAAAAGCAAACGGAAGAAGTCATTCTCACATATCAAAACCAGTATCGCCGTACGTGCGAGCCATCTTCAACGCGTTAAGATGGCTCTCTTTTGTTTTCATTTGTATCTTCAATCGTTATAATAAAAAAGAGAAGTTCCCATAGGAAAGTAGGGAGAATGATGTCTGGATATCCTGCAGAAGGAGAAATTATTCAAATTCATAGTTATAAACATAACGGTTTGATTCATCGAGTATGGGAAGAATCGATCGTGCTGAAAGGGACCTCTACGTGTATTATCGGAGCGAATGATAAAACGATGGTGACGGAAGCAGACGGCCGGACATGGGTGACGCGCGAGCCGGCAATTTGTTTTTTTCACGCGAAACATTGGTTTAACATTATTGGCATGATTCGGGAAGAGGGAATTTATTATTATTGCAATTTGAGTTCACCGTTTGTATGGGACGAGGAAGCGCTAAAATATATCGATTATGATTTGGATATTAAAGTATTTCCCGATATGACGTATATTCTTCTTGACGAAGATGAATATGAACGGCATCGCAAAGAAATGAATTATCCAGATGTGATCGATAGAATTTTGAAAAATAATGTGAAAAAGCTGATCAGTTGGATTCATGAACGAAAAGGTCCGTTTGCGCCAGATTTTATTGACACGTGGTATGAAAAGTTTCGTTCATATCGAAAGTGAATGAAAGGGGAAAGCAAAAAAGCCTGTTCGTTGCCGCAAACAGGTTTTCTGCTTTTTAAAGGGGGATATGTTTTTGGCAATTATTCGCCGCTATATGCAATTTGTGCGTCCATATAAATGGTATATTATCGCAACGATGATCATCGGAATTATTAAGTTTGCGATTCCGCTTCTCATTCCGCTGTTATTAAAATATGTCGTTGATGAAATTATCGCAAATACGAAGTTGCCGATGTCCGTCAAGACAGAGCGTCTTTGGTGGGCTATCGCTGTGATGTTAGTGATTTTTGTCCTCATTCGCCCGATTGTCGAATATTATCGGCAATATTTTGCGCAGTGGACGGCAAGCAAAGTGCTCTATGACATTCGCAATCGATTATTTACACATATGCAAAAACTAAGCTTTACGTATTACTCTAACCATCGCACAGGGGAAATTATTTCGCGTGTGATTAATGATGTCGAGCAAACGAAAGATTTTATTATTACAGGTCTGATGAATCTTTGGCTAGATATGACCACGATTATTATTGCACTTATCATTATGATGAAGATGGATATCAAATTAACGCTTGTTTCCATCAGTACGCTGCCGCTTTATGCATTTTCCGTAAAATACTTTTTCGGGCGTTTGCGGCAACGGACGAGAATGCGTTCCCAAGCGCTGGCGGAACTGCAAGCATACTTGCACGAACGAGTACAAGGAATGCCGGTGATTAAAAGTCTTGCGATCGAAGAAGAGGAACAGAAACGTTTTTCCGAACAAAACAACAATTTTTTAACAAAGGCGCTTATGCATACGAGCTGGAATGCAAAATCGTTCTCTGTTGTGAATACAGTGACAGATATTGCCCCCATCATTGTGATTGGCTATGCCGGCTATCAAGTATTGATTGGTCATATTACCGTCGGAACATTGGTTGCTTTCGTCGGTTATATTGATCGGCTTTATAGCCCGTTGCGCCGCCTTGTGAACTCGTCAACGACATTAACGCAGTCGTTCGCCTCGATGGATCGAATGTTTGAGTTTTTGGATGAGACATATGATATTGTGGATGCGCCAAATGCGATGGACTGCAAGGAAGTAAAAGGGGACATCGTATTTGAAAACGTAACTTTTGCTTATAGTAAAAACGAGCCGCCTGTACTTCGAGATATTTCGTTTTCCGTAAAAGCGGGTGAAACGATCGCTCTTGTCGGCATGAGCGGGGGAGGAAAATCTACATTAGTAAGCCTTATTCCACGGTTTTATGACGTCACAAAAGGACGCATCTTATTAGACGGCATAGATATTCGCGACATACGCGTCCGCAGTCTTCGCGATCAAATCGGGATGGTGTTCCAAGATAGTTTTTTATTTAGCGATTCGGTGAAAGAAAATATTTTGCTCGGAAAACCAGGTGCGACAGACGAAGAAGTGATTGCCGCCGCAAAAGCGGCCAATGCTCACGATTTTATTATGAATTTGCCGGACGGATATGATACGAAGGTCGGAGAACGCGGCATTAAATTATCCGGCGGGCAAAAACAGCGAATCGCCATCGCCCGTGTCTTTTTGAAAAATCCTCCGCTTCTTATTTTTGACGAAGCAACATCAGCCCTCGACCTAGAAAGCGAGCATTACATTCAAGAGGCAATGGAACGGCTCGCGAAAAATCGGACTACGTTTATCGTTGCCCATCGCCTGTCAACGATTACTCATGCGGACCGGATTTTTCTTATCGAAGATGGAAAGATTGTTGAAAGCGGCACGCATGATGAATTAATGGCCAGAAAAGGACAATATTATCACTTATTTACGATTCAACAATTGAATTACAAGGAGTGAAAAAATGTTTATATTATCGAAAAATAAGAGTTAGAAACGGTCTTGCAAAGTTGTTAAGGCCGTTTTTTATTTAGATAATATGAACCTCTCCCGCCTTTTCTTTGTTTATTAGGTTCTTTGTTTATTAGGAGGAAAAATATTATTATTTAGTAAATGAAAGGAAAAAACAGTTTTACATGCTGTAAGACTGTTTTTTATTATTAATTTTGTCTGTTTAGATAATTTTAATTTTTTGTAAATATTATATTGTCTTATTGAAATTTTCGTGGCATAATTTTGATTAAAATTAAAAAAATGAATATTCTATCAATTTAGTTAAAAAGGAGGTGAAATAATGGGAGATGCACGAGTGCTGGAAGTAAAAGGATTGAAAACATCTTTTTTTACGGATGAAGGAGAAATTCCTGCCGTTGATGGCGTTGATTTTTACATAAACGAAGGGGAAATTTTAGGAGTCGTTGGAGAATCAGGATGTGGAAAAAGCGTCACCTCGCTGTCGATTATGGGCTTATTGCCAAAAGGAGTCGGGCGCATCGTTGATGGCGACATTATCTTCAAAGGTGAAAATCTCGTTCATGCAACGGAAAAGCGGATGAAACAAATTCGCGGCAATGAAATCGCGATGATTTTCCAGGAACCAATGACCTCATTAAATCCGCTATTTACGATTGGAGACCAGCTAATTGAGGCGATTCGCATACATACGAAAATGAGCAAGAAAGAAGCGAAAGCAAGAGCCGTCGAGATGTTAAAGCTGGTCGGCTTGCCGCGCGCAGAACAGATTGTCGATGAATATCCGCATCAGCTCTCTGGCGGGATGCGCCAGCGTGTGATGATTGCGATGGCGATGGTATGCAATCCATCATTATTAATTGCTGATGAGCCGACAACGGCGCTTGATGTGACGATTCAGGCGCAAATTTTAGCGTTAATGAAGGAACTGAATAAAAACTTTCGCACATCGATTATGATGATTACGCACGATTTAGGGGTAGTCGCTGAGGTATGTGAACGCGTGATCGTCATGTATTCAGGAAAAATTGTTGAAGAAGGCGATGTGCGGACGATTTTTAAAAATCCAAAACATCCTTATACGATTGGTCTCATTCAATCGGTGCCGGATATTCGGACAAAAAAGGAGCGATTATATTCCATTCCAGGAAATGTGCCAAAACCGGGATCAGTACGGCAAGGATGCCGTTTTGCCGCAAGGTGCGAATATGCGTTTGACCGCTGTTTCCGCGAAGATCCAGAATTATATGAAGCGGGGGAACGAGGGCATCGTGTTCGCTGTTTTTTGCCGCTCGGAGAGGAGGAACAAAATCGTGAGCGAACCGCTGTTGCAAGTGAAAGGTCTTAAAAAATATTTTCCGATTACGGGAGGAGTATTTGGCAAAAAAATCGGTGAAGTGAAAGCAGTCGATGATGTCACATTTACTGTTTACAAAGGAGAAACGCTCGGCATCGTCGGGGAAAGCGGCTGCGGCAAATCAACGACCGGCCGGATGCTTCTTCGCTTAATTGAGCCGACAGAAGGTTCGATTGTATTCGAAGGAAAAGAAGTCACAAAGCTATCTAAATCGGAATTACGGAAAATGCGGCGCGACATGCAAATGATTTTCCAAGATCCTTTTGCATCACTGAATCCGCGCCATACAGTTGAAAAAATATTGGAAGAGCCGCTCGTAGTCCATGGAATAGGATCGAAAGAAGAAAGAAAAAAACGCGTGCAAGAGATGCTCGAAATCGTCGGGCTTGGGCGTTATCACGCGAAGCGGTATCCTCATCAATTTAGCGGCGGACAGCGGCAACGTATCGGTATTGCAAGGGCGTTAATGACCAACCCGAAGCTCATTATCGCCGATGAGCCAGTATCGGCGCTTGACGTGTCGATTCAAGCGCAAGTGTTGAATTTGCTAGAAGACTTACAAAAAGAATTTGGGCTTACCTATATTTTTATTGCCCATGATTTAGGGGTTGTCCGTCATATTAGCGACCGCGTCGGCGTAATGTATTTAGGTCGTCTAGTCGAATTGGCTGATAGCGATCAATTATATGAATCGCCAAAACATCCGTATACGAAAGCGCTGCTTTCCGCTGTTCCGATTCCAGATCCCGAATATAAGAAGGAAAGCCAGCTGTTATCAGGCGATTTGCCAAATCCTGCAAATCCGCCGCAAGGGTGTGCATTTCATACGCGCTGCAGCGCTTGCATGGACATTTGCAAGCAAAAGCGGCCGGAGATGAAAGAAGTAGAAAAAGGCCATTACGTTGCTTGCCATCTTTATTAGCCATTGGCAAGCAACGAAATGATAAAAATGAAATCTAAAGGGGGAACTTATGGTGAGGAAAAAAACATGGATAACATTGCTTGCATTGATGCTTGTATTGTCCATGGCACTAGTTGGCTGTGGAAAATCAGAAAAGACAAGCAGCGGTGAAAAAGGCAAATCATCGTCTCAAGACACGCTCGTATATGGACGCGGCGGTGATTCCGTCTCGCTCGATCCAGCTACGGTCACCGATGGCGAATCGTTAAAAGTGACGAAAAACATTTTCGATACACTGCTAGATTATAATGATGGTGATACAACGGTAAAACCGGCGTTAGCGACAAAATGGACGATTTCCGATGATGGATTGACGTACACATTTGAGCTCCGCAAAGGTGTGAAGTTCCATGATGGAACGGATTTCAACGCGGAGGCAGTCGTATTTAACTTCGAGCGTTGGGCGAACGGCAACGCCGAAAAATTCCCGTATTACGGCTCGATGTTTGGCGGCTATAAAAACGATGAAAGCCATGTCATCAAAGAAGTAAAAGCATTGGACGATTACACGGTTCAATTTGTGTTGAAACGTCCGCAGGCTCCGTTTTTGAAAAACATCGCAATGCCGCCGTTTGCAATTGCAAGCCCGGCAGCGATTAAAAAATATGGAGACAAATTTGGCGAAAATCCGGTTGGAACCGGTCCATTTGCCTTTAAAGAATGGAAACGAAATGAGCGAATTGTCCTTGAAAAAAATAAAGATTATTGGGAAAAGGGCTATCCAAAGCTTAATCAATTAATCTTTGTTTCGATTCCGGATAACTCTGCTCGCCTAAATGCGCTATTAAAAGGCGAAATTGATTTAATGGAAGATTTGAATCCGAACGATTTGAAACAAATTGAAGGAAATAAAGATTTGCAAATTTTTAAACGTCCATCGATGAACGTTGGTTACGTTGGATTGACGACGACAAGAGGACCATTGAAAAACAAATTAGTCCGTCAAGCATTGAACTATGCGGTGGACAAAAAAGCGATCATTGACGCATTTTACGCCGGCCAGGCGGAACCGGCGAAAAACCCGATGCCGCCGAGCATTCCTGGTTATAACGATGAAATTCAAGATTATCCGTTTGATTTGAACAAGGCGAAAGAATTACTTGCAAAAGCAGGCTATCCGAACGGTTTTGAAATGGAATTATGGGCAATGCCAGTGCCTCGTCCATATATGCCGGATGGCAAAAAAATAGCAGAAGCACTTCAAGAAAATTTTGCGAAAATTGGTGTAAAAGCGAAAATTGTTACGTATGAATGGGCAACGTATTTAGAAAAAGCAGCAAAAGGAGAAGCAGATGCGTTCTTGCTTGGTTGGACAGGAGATAACGGTGACGCGGACAACTTCTTGTACGCACTGTTAGACAAGGACAGCATCGGCAGCAACAACTATACGTATTACTCAAATGACGAGCTTCATAAAATTCTAGTCGAAGCGCAAACGATCAGCGATGAAAATAAACGGAATGAACTTTACAAAAAAGCGCAAGAAATTATCAAAGAGGATGCACCATGGATTCCGCTCGTCCACTCGACGCCACTGCTTGCTGGGAAAGCAAACATTAAAGGCTATAACCCGCATCCGACCGGTTCGGATAAATTTACAAAAGTTGAATTCGAATAACAACGTGTGGAGGGGGAGGAGTGCATCCTTCCCTCTTTTTTCATGATCAGTGAAAGGAGTGACAGAAGTGCTTTCTTATACAGTAAGAAGAATATTAATGGTCATTCCTGTATTATTAGGGATGTCTCTTGTCGTTTTTTTCATGATTCGCGCGATTCCGGGCAACCCTGCTCAAGTCATTTTAGGGCAAAAGGCAACGAAAGAAGCGGTTGCCGCATTAACCCATAAGCTCGGATTAGATCAGCCGTGGTATGTTCAGTACATCAAATATTTAGGCGGATTGCTGAGAGGAGATTTAGGAGAATCCATTCGAACAGGAGCGGCCATATCAGAAGAAATTTGGCCATATTTAGCGGCGACCTTAGAACTTTCATTAGCGGCAATGATCATCGCCGTTGTGATCGGGGTGAATGCAGGAATCATTAGTGCTTGGTTTCAAAATTCGTGGTTTGACTACATCGCGATGGTATTAGCTTTAATTGGTGTCTCCATGCCGATTTTCTGGCTTGGGCTGATGGAACAATGGGTGTTTGCGATTCAATTAGATTGGCTGCCGACGTCGGGACGCGAAGAAGTACGAAATCCAATTGAACCGATTACCCATTTATATTTAATTGATACGCTCCTAGCAGGAAATATCGAGCAATTTATGCAAGTCGTGCAGCACCTAATTTTGCCAAGCGTGGCGCTGGCGACGATTCCGATGGCGATCATTGCCCGGATTACGCGTTCAAGCATGCTCGAAGTGATGAAATCTGATTATATTCGTACGGCAAGAGCAAAAGGATTAAGCATGTTTTGGGTCGTGTACAAGCATTCGCTAAAAAATGCCATTATTCCTGTATTGACGGTAATAGGTTTACAGACAGGCTTATTGCTAGGTGGCGCGATTTTAACGGAAACAATTTTCAGCTGGCCAGGCATCGGCCGCTACATTTACGATGCGATTGGATACCGTGACTATCCGGTTATTCAATCTGGGATTTTAGTAATCGCAACGATTTTTATTTTCATTAATTTAATTGTAGACCTTCTATATGCAGCGATTGATCCGCGCATTAAATATAACTAATTAAAGGGGGAAAGCGGATATGGCGGAACTAGCCCGTAATCAAACGCCGATTCACGCTGTGGAAGAAAAGGAAGAATCTGCTTCCCTGTGGAAAGAAGGATGGCGCAGATTTCGGAAAAATAAAATGGCCCTTGTCGGATTGGGAATTGTTGTCTTTTTTATCTTGCTGGCGATTTTTGCTCCACTGCTTGCGCCTTATGACTTTAAAGAACAAAATTTAGCAGAGCGGCTGCAGCCGCCTTCATCCAAACATTTATTTGGAACAGACGATTTTGGCAGAGATATTTTCTCACGTGTCATTTACGGGGCAAGAATCTCGCTATGGGTCGGATTTTTCTCCGTGCTCGGCTCCGTTATTGTCGGCTCGATGCTTGGCATTATTGCAGGATATTACGGGCGCTGGATTGATGGAATTATTTCGCGCTTGTTTGATATTATGCTTGCGTTTCCAAGCATTTTGCTTGCCATTGGGATTGTCGCGGTGCTTGGTCCCTCCTTGCAAAATGCGCTGATTGCGATTGCGGTGATTAATATCCCGAACTTCGGACGATTGATTCGCTCGCGTGTATTAAGCATTAAACAAGAAGAATACGTGATGGCGGCAAAAGCAATTGGGATGAGCGATATGCGCATTTTGTTCCATCATATTTTGCCAAACAGTATGGCGCCGATTATCGTGCAAGGCACGTTGGCGATTGCAACGGCCATCATCGAAGCGGCCGCCCTCGGATTTCTCGGGTTGGGGGCACAGCCTCCGAATCCAGAATGGGGGAAAATGTTAGCGGATTCGAAAGACTTTTTGACACAAGCACCATGGACGATGATTTTTCCAGGGCTTGCGATTATGTTAACCGTGCTTGGTTTTAACTTGATGGGCGACGGATTGCGCGATGCGTTGGATCCGCGCATGAAAAACTAATAAAAGAAGGCTATCTCTTTTAGCGGAGATAGCCTTTTTTAGTGACTAGCTAAATTTTTTACTAAGGCAGCATCATGATGATAATGTTGGAAGCTGTCAATCAATTTATCAAGATGTTCTAATTGTTCGCTATAATCGATAATCGCTCCTATTAATGAAAAGAGGTAATATTCGTTTTTTTGCTGGTGATGTGCGTAAAATGCTTCAATTAAACGTGTTCTTTCTTGATGGGTTTCAATCGCTGTTTCTGTACGAGGATGACATTTTGTTTTACCAATAAACTTTAGCAATATTTGTTCATGGTAATGAAGCAGACTGTCTAGTTGTGAGCGGATGGCTTGCTGCAACTCAAGCGGCATGTGGTACAACTCGTTTTCAAAACGATGAAGGATTTTTAATGTATCGAGCGCTCTGTTTGCGACTACGATCATTTGCCGATATAGCACAAGTTTTCGTGATTTTTGAAAACGATTTTTTCGCGAGTACGTGCGCTCTTCTTTATACATTAAGTAAAGATGCTCGAGTTTTGTCATATCTTCTTTCATTTTTTCAATGTCTTCTTTTAAAATATGGTGCTCGGACGCATGCCTTATATGGATGCGAATCCATTTTAAAATATTTTCCGTGTTTTCATTAATTTGTGCATATAGCCTTTTTTCATATTTTGGAGGAAGAAAAATTAAGTTGACGATAAAGGCAGCGAATACCCCGAGCATAATGGTGGAAAACCGGATAACGGCAAATTCGATAAACTCTCTGTCAGTATATTCCATAATCGCGATAACGGTAACTAATGCTACCGATATCGTTGACTCGAGGCGCATTTTTAAACAAAGAGCGATAACGATCATGAGCGTAAGGCCGATAATGAACGGGTCACGTCCGAACAAAAGAACAGCAATAATGGCAAATGCAGCGCCAATGATATTGGCTTGGACTTGTTCAATCAATGATAAATAGGAACGGTAAATCGTCGGCTGCATCGCAAACACGGCCGAAATTCCCGCAAATACAGGAGAGGGAAAGTGTAATAGGGATGCTAGAAAAAGCGCTAATGTAACGGCGATTCCCGTTTTGAAAATGCGGGCACCGAGCTTCATTGTATGTTCAAACCTTTCCTCCTTAGTTCTTATAAACAATTTAGTACTATACACGCTTTTATGTATGATATCAAGTGGAAAATATACAGAAATGTTTTTTAAATGACGAAGGGAAACGTATGATGCTTGCTAACTGGGTGTTTAAAATCTAGAGCAATGTTGTGGTAGATTTTTTTCTAAAAGAAATTGTCTCCGTGCAATAGAGATGCGAAAAAACAAATGAAAAGATAAAAGGCTACATATACAGTTTAGCATGTATAAACACAGGCGGTAAAAAAATAGATGTGACGATTTTCGGTCTAGGGGATTAAAGGTAAAATATTATGAGGCGGTTAATAACAAAATTCCTGTTCAAAAAGTTGCCGAGTATGTCAGAATAAAAAAGAGTATCCCGCTAGTTGCGGGATACTCTTTTCATCATTCTGTTGAAACGGAAGGATCGGCTTGTTCTTTTGTCGGAATCACTTGGAAGAAATGGTTTTCTGGTTTTTCAAGAAGCGGCTGTAATGATTGCGCTTCTTCGTGCTGACCGTGTTCTTTTAATAGTTCAATGTATTTCGATAACAATTCTTGTACATCCGATTTTCCACGTTCGTTCAGTGGCTCGAGGCGTACTTGCGCTCCTTTTGCGATGCGGCGTTCCAATGCCGCCTTCGTTAACCCCATTTCCGGTTGGTGGCGCAAGTAGACGACTCCACCTGTCATTCCGGCGCAAATCCATGGACCTGGGTCGCCAAGAACAATGCCGCGTCCATTTGTCATATATTCGAAGGCAAATCCTTTAATGTTCGCACGTGTGCCGATATTTCCATGTTCTTTTTCCGGAATCGGCGCTGTCACTTGGCCGCCGATGATCATATCCGCACCAGACAGACGAATGCCAGCGCGTGCGTCCGCGTTTCCTTGCGCGATGAGCAAACCTTTTTGCGCCCCGTATCCGAAGCCTTTGCCAACGGAGCCGTTATAAAATTTTCCGTCTTTTCCCTTTGCTTTCAAAATGAAAATGCTGCCGCCAAACGCGGTTTTTCCAACGCCGTCCTGTCCGCCGCCGTCGACATGGATATGGATGCCGTGAGTGTTGTAAGCGCCGAGTCCATTTCCAGGAATCGAGCCGTTTTTGTAGCGCAATGTGACATCTGGCAATTTTTTGTACGATCCGTCGAGACGACCGCGCACGCGGTGGCAAGAAACACGGCTGCCGAGAACGCGCTGTTCGGACGTGACGGTCGTAAATTCACGGGAACGATGCAAATCTTCCACATGGTAATCGAGATATTCCGCCCCAGCAGCAACGAGCAATGATGGTTCCTCTGCGCTTGCAGCTGCTTCTTTTTGCGCCATTTGCTCCACTTCAAGCACTTCAAGCAAGTTTGATAGATTCATTTGCTCTAGTCCTCTTGTTTGCTCTAATAAGTCAGAGCGGCCGACGATATCTTGCAGGCGAGTAAATCCAAGAGAAGCTGTTAATGCTTTTAATTCGTTTCCAAACGCGGTGAATAAGTTGACTAATCCTTGCACTGCCGTCTCGAATTGCCGCGGAACAAAACGGCGCAATCCGTGTTCTTTTGCTTGCGCAACCGATTCGATTTGAGTGGCGATTCCGACATGGCACGTATCTAAATGACAGCCGCGGCACGTCGTACAGCCGATCGCAATCATCGATAGCGTACCAAAGCCGATGCGGTTGGCCCCCAGCAACATCACTTTGAGAACGTCAAGTGCGCTTTTAATGCCGCCGTCCGCCCAAATTTCGACTTTGTTTCGCAAACCGGCTTCAAGAAGGGCGTTATGAGCGGCCTTTACCCCGATTTCCACCGGAAGGCCGACATGTTGCAGCGCATGGATGCGCGCCGCTCCGGTTCCGCCATCGAAACCGCTTAGTGTAATAATGTCCGCTCCCGCTTTGGCGATGCCGACCGCAATCGTCCCGATGTTTGGCACGACCGGCACTTTGACGGCGACTTTTGCTTTGTCGTTTGCCGTTTTTAATTCAGCGATCATTTGTGCCAAGTCTTCAATCGAATAAATATCATGGTTATTCGATGGAGAAATTAAGTCCGAACCGATGGTTGCGTTACGCGCTTCGGCGATTTTTGCCGTTACTTTTGAACCCGGCAAGTGGCCTCCTTCACCTGGTTTTGCTCCTTGGCCGATTTTAATTTCCAATAGATTCGAAGAGTTTAACAGTTCCGCGTTCACTCCAAAACGGCCGGATGCAATCTGCTGGCCGCGAGTACGCGGGTATTTGCCGAGCATATCTTTAATTTCGCCGCCTTCGCCGTTTAAGCTGACCATGTTCAAGCGGTCTGCCGCTTCCGCATAAGCGCGGAACGCCACTTCGTTTTGCGAACCGAACGACATCGAAGCAATGACGAACGGCAGGCTATGTTCGCCGACGCTAATATCGACTTTTTCGATAGGAACTTGTTTTTCCGTTTTCTTTATATCTAACAAATGACGAATCGTTGTTGGTGTTTCGGTTTCGAGCTCGTTCATTTTTTCTCGATAGTTATCATACGATCCCGTTTGGGCGACCTCTCCAATCGCCTTCCAAATGCGAGGGAAGAGGTGGAACGTTTTTCCCGGCTTGGCGTTTTCGTTGGCGTAGTCTTCGGCACGGGAGATTGCGTCTTGTTTCAGCGCTTCGAAATCGTATTGCAACGAGCCAGAGCCAAAGAAGTTGACAATGTTTAATACATCGGCGATTTCATCATGCAGGCCAATCGATGAGAAGAGGCGGCTGTATCCACGCAATTCGTGAATGCCAATCGTTGAAATCACTTTTTCTAATCCTTTATTGAGCGCTTTAAATAGGTTGACAACAGGTACAATCGACTCTTCCGACGCAACCGTCGCAAACATGAGATAAGGGCTGATTGCGTTTGCTCCTAATCCATAGGCGACGACAAAATCATGAAGGGAGCGAATCGCGCCAGAACGAAGCAAAATGGAACAATCGCGGCGCAAGTCTTGTTTTGTTAACGATTGATCGATGGCCGATGTGATGAGCAGCGGGTCAATCCATAAGTTTCCGTTTTGATGTGCTTCTGCATCATCAATGACGAGCAAGGTCTTGCCGGAACGAACCGCTTCACATGCTTCGTTAGAAAGACGCTCTAGCGCCTGCGGAATGTTTTCTTCCGCCGTAAACGTCGCCGACAGGACGTACGCTAATTGTTTTTCTCGGAACGAATGAACAATTTGGTCGTACGAAGGATGATGTAATTCTGTCGCGCAGTCGTTTCCGATTTTTCCTTCGATGAGAATCGGCGAGCTTAGCTCGATAACATATGACGTTTCTGTTTTATCTACGAGAGATGGCCGTTTTCCAATGATAGTTCTTGTTGAAAAATGTTCCATTTCACGGTCGCGGTCAATGGCTGGATTGGTGACGACGGCGACGCTTTCTTTAATGAAATCTGCGAGATTTTTCCGATTCGGATTAATAGCCGCAAGCGGCGCGTCATGACCTAACGAGCGAATCGGCTCCGCACCTTTTTCCGCCATTTGTTCTAAAAGTTGAATATGTTCTCTGTCCCAGCCGAACGCGGCATATTGACCGTTATGCACTTTTGTCGGGGCAAAAGTAAATACGTGATTTTCCAGTTTCGGAACATCGAGACGTTTTCGGAGGTTAGTAATGTCAAACCGTTTCGAAAAACGGGCATATACTTCTTCCTGAAACTGTTCGTATTCCAACACTTGAATGACGTCGCCGCCGAACCATGCTAAGCCGATTTTTTCCCCTGGTGCGAGCGGCTTTGGTTCTCCCGTATATTCGCTTGCCGGAATGATTCCTGGTTCTGACGCAAAAACAAATCGTTTTTCCGTTTCTAATTTCCAAAGTGGGCGTAATCCGAGCGCGTCGACGCTGAAGACCGCTTCGTCCCCGTAGCGGGAGATAATTGCTGCCGGCCCTTGGGCGAAATGCCCCCATGATTCGCGGATGTACGTATACAAGTCTTGGAGGTGCTCTGGATACGCTTTAATTTCATTCACAATAGGCGGGAACAATATATCCATCGCTTCAAATAAGCTATAATCATAACGGCAGATAAGCGTTTCCATCGTCCGGTTTAAATCTTGGGAGTCACTGCCGTCATTTGTCAATGGGACACCAATCATCACTGCTTCGTCACGCAGCTTTGCAATTGTGTTAATTTCGCCGTTATGAGCTAATACGCTAAACGGCTGAACGCGGAAAAAGTTAGACAGCGTATTGGTCGAGTAGCGGTTATGTCCTAATGTCATGGTCGATGCGATAAACGGATGGGCTAAGTCATGATAGTATTTTGGCAAAATATCTCCGGCTCCCATCACTTTATACACAACGTGAAAATTGCTTAAAGAGGCAACATGAACATTTTCATCTTTCTCGATTTCAATCATTAGATCAAACAATCGTTTTGTAAGCTGCGCATTGTCGCTTGGCAATAAGGCGACTTGCCAAAATACCGGTTCTTGCCGAAGCGCGATTGGGCCTAACGCACTGGAGGAGGTCACACGGTCAGATTCAAAAATCAATGAAAAACCTGTTTTTTTGAATAACTGTTTGATCTTTGTTTTTATATGGTCTACATCAGCAGACCGATCGATGAAAAGATGGCCGACGGTAAAACTTTCGTCGTTTGCTATTTCTGGATTTTGACCGACGTTTGCGAGTTTTTCCATCCAAAGTTTTCTTGGAATATCCATATGAATGCCGACGCCGTCTCCCTCGCCATTAATAAATCCGGCGCGGTAATTCATTTTGACAAGCGCGTCAATACATGTCATAATGTTCTCTCGGGTTGGAATACGTCGTTTTTCGATAGCGGCGACAATGCCGCAAGCATCATGTTCTACTTGATGAAAGTTTTTAAAATGGTTAGGGTTCCAACGTTGTCTCATAACGTAAGCGGCGCTAAAGCGGGAACGTTCCTGCTTTTCGCCATTCACCTCCCGTGTTGAATAAACATAAGCGGCAATTTTGATCTTAATTTTCAGAATTTATAACCTATAATATCATGATTGCATATCCAAATCAATTATTTATTCATTTTCTTGGATAATTATATTCATCATATTTTATGTTTTTTGCAAACGTTTTCAACAACTTAACAATAATCCCAGGAGGGGATTCCTCCTGGGATTATTGCATAATTATTCATTTTTTAATTGTTTAAATGCATTTTCCACCGCTTTGAGCGTATATTCCACGTCTTCTTCGGTATGAGCAAGCGTAACAAACCATGCTTCATATTTGGAAGGAGCGAGGTTGATGCCTTGCTTTAACATAAGCTTAAAGAACTTCGCAAACATTTCTCCATCGCTTCGTTGGGCTTGTTCATAGTTTTCGACTTTTTCTGTTGTGAAGTAGACGGTGAATGCACCTTTCAAACGATTGATTGTTATAGGAATGCCGTATTTGTTTGCGTGAAGAAGTATGCCTTCTTCCAGCATCGCGCCGAGCTTGTCAAGATATTCGTACACGCCGTCTTGCTTGAGCACTTCAAGACAGGCGATACCGGCAAGAATTGACGCTGGGTTTCCTGCCATCGTTCCTGCTTGGTATGCCGGACCGAGCGGCGCGACTTGTTCCATAATGTCTTGGCGGCCACCATATGCACCGATTGGCAGACCGCCGCCAATAATTTTTCCAAGCGCGGTTAAATCCGGTTCGATCCCTAATAAATTTTGCGCCCCGCCGTACATAAAGCGGAATGCGGTAATCACTTCATCGTAAATGACGAGGGCTCCCGCTTGATGGGCAATTTCATTGATTGCCTCTAAAAAGCCTGGTTTTGGTGTAACGATCCCGAAGTTTCCGACGATTGGTTCCACAAGCACAGCGGCAACTTGGTCTCCCCATACGTCCATCGCTTGTTTAAATGAGTCGACATCATTGTACGGCACAGTGATTACTTCTTGGGCGATGCTTTTTGGCACGCCTGCGGAATCTGGAGTTCCTAACGTTGATGGACCGGAGCCGGCAGCGACAAGGACAAGATCGGAATGTCCGTGATAGCAGCCGGAAAATTTGACAATTTTATCACGGCCTGTATAAGCGCGCGCCACGCGAATCGTGGTCATGACCGCTTCCGTTCCTGAATTGACAAAACGCACTTTTTCTAAAGACGGAATCGCTTCTTTTAACATTTTTGCAAAGGTAATTTCATGCGGCGTGGGTGTGCCGTAAAGGACGCCAGTTTCTGCGGCGCGCTGAATCGCTTTTGTAATGTGTGGATGGGCATGGCCAGCTATAATTGGTCCGTATGCCGCCAAATAGTCGATATATTTATTGCCGTCGACGTCCCAAAAATAAGCGCCTTGCGCGCGTTCCATGACGACCGGCGCTCCGCCGCCGACCGCTTTATATGAGCGGGACGGGCTGTTGACGCCGCCGACGATATGCTGCAATGCTTCTTGATAAAGCTGTTCTGATTTCGTAAATTGCATCGTTCAAATCCTCCTATTATTTCATTGCCGATTTTTATTTTAACATAAAGCATACCATTTGTTTCGGGATGTGACTTCAGATAAACTATTGCCTATGTGGAGGGAGTGTAACATGAACGTCATTGAAGTAGAAAACTTAAGAAAAGAATTTAAATCGTATTCAAGTCGCTCTGGCTTATTCGGAGCGTTTCGCGATTTATTTACACGAAATTATAAAATCATTCGCGCTGTCAACGACATTTCGTTTACTGTAAAGCAAGGTGAAATGGTCGGCTATATTGGGGAAAATGGTGCGGGGAAATCGACAACGATTAAAATGCTGACGGGAATTTTGACGCCGACATCCGGTAAAGTGCTCGTCAACGGCATGAATCCGCATAAAGAGAGGGAAGCGTTCGTTCGAACCATCGGCGTTGTGTTCGGGCAGCGCTCCCAACTTTGGTGGGATATCGCCGTCCAAGAGTCGTTTCGACTGTTGAAAAAAGTGTACCGTGTATCGGATCAAGACTACAAAGAACATATGGAACATGTCATTGAAACGCTCGATATCGGTCCTCTGTTGGACAAGCCGGTTCGCAAGCTGTCGCTTGGACAGCGGATGCGCTGTGAGCTGGCCGCTGCGCTTATTCATAACCCGCCGCTTTTATTTTTAGATGAACCGACGATTGGCTTGGATGTGCTTGTAAAACTGAAAATCCGTCAGTTTTTAAAAGAAATTAATGAGAAATACAACACAACCATTTTATTAACGACCCATGATATTTCCGACATCGAAGCGTTATGCGAACGCGTCATTATGTTGGATGAAGGAAAAATCATTTACGATGGCTCACTGCAAAAGCTAAAAGAGAATTGGGGAGAAGGGAAACAAATTCAATTTACGTTCGCAAGCGAAATTACGTTAGATGCTTTAAAGGAATTGACCGATGGTTTGCAAGTAACATGGAAAAAAGGGGAGCAAGCAAACGTCTGGACAGCAAATATAGCGCCATCGCTTCTGCCTGAAGTCATTAGCCGCGTTGTTTCCCGCTATTCGATTCAAGATATGAACATTAATGAAATTTCTACGGAAGAAATTATCCGCAACATCTATGAAGAAGGTGTTGTGCATGGATAAATATATCGAAATGATTCGCATCCGCTTTTTAATGATGCTTGCTTACCGGACGAATTATTACACAGGTATTCTCATTTATGCTATTAACATCGCGGCGTACTATTTTCTTTGGTCGGCGATTTATGGCGGCAAATCGGCGATGCAAGGCATGTCGATGGAGCAAATGACAACGTATGTTGCCATTTCATGGATGGCGCGGGCGTTTTATTTCAATAATATCGACCGTGAAATCGCCATGGAGATTAGAGAAGGAAGAGTGGCGACAGAGCTTATTCGTCCTTACAGTTATCTTGGAATGAAAACGATGCAAGGATTAGGGGAAGGAATCTTTCGTTTGTTGTTTCTTTCGCTTCCGGGAATTTTTTTTGTCGCTTTATTTTTGCCTCTCCGTTTTCCAACCGATGTTCATACATGGATGTTTTTCACATTGTCGATTATGTTTAGTTTTATTATTAATTCGGAGTTGAATTTGCTTGCGGGCATTGTCACGTTTTTTACCCTTAACAATGAAGGGTTATTGCGTGCAAAGCGGTTTGTGATCGACTTGTTTTCCGGACTTATTTTGCCAATCAGCTTTTATCCGGATTGGGCGCAAGCGGCAATGAAATACTTTCCATTTCAAGGAATTAGCTATATTCCAAGCATGATTGTGACAGAAAGCTTTCAAGGGCAAGCAATCATCCACGGCCTTTTGTTTCAGTTTGCATGGTGCGTGCTGTTGCTCATCCCGATTCAGCTATTGTGGCGAGCGGCGAAAAAACAGCTTGTCATTCAAGGAGGGTGAGTCGTGTTTTACGTATCGATCTTTTTTCAGTATATGGCGCAATACATGAAAACAAAGTTGCAATATCGCGCTGATTTGCTTGTCGAGTTCATTTCTGATTTGATGTCGCAGGCGGTCAATCTTGTTTTTCTTCTTGTTGTGTTTGGACATACGACGTTATTGCACGGCTGGACGCGTGAGGAAATTTTGTTTATTTACGGCTTTTTCTTAGTGCCATATGCGGTGTTCGGAGCGTTTTTTAACATTTGGGATTTTAACGAGCGCTATATTGTGCGTGGAGAAATGGACCGTGTGTTGACGCGCCCGGTTCACAGCTTATTTCAAATTATTCTCGAACGCATGGAGTTAGAGTCGCTTCTTGGCGGAGTGACAGGCATGATCATTATGGTGTATGCAGGTGCGCGCTTGCATCTTTCGTTGCATTGGTATGATATTTTTATGTTTATGTTGCTTGTACTAGGTGGAGCGCTTATTTACGCGGGAGTATTTGTGTCATTGGCGACCATTAGTTTTTGGGCCGATGCTCGTACATCGATTATTCCGATGATGTACAACATCAGCAACTACGGGCGCTATCCGATTGATATTTATCATCGCGTCATCCGCTATATTTTAACGTGGATTCTGCCGTTTGCGTTCGTTGGCGTGTATCCGGCTTCCTATTTTCTCGGCAAAAAAGAATGGTACGGATATGCGTTTTTTACTCCAGTCATGGGAATCATCTTTTTTACGATTGCCGTGTTTTTGTGGAACGCAGGGGTAAAACGATATCGAGGTGCAGGGAATTAAAAAGAGGGAGAATCCGAAAGGAAGTAAAAATTCCTTAAAGGGATTGCCCTCTTATTTTTTTATGAAAATGAGTATATACAGACCATTTTTTTCGTTTATTGGATTGCTTGCTGGAACTGAATGTAGTGATACAAAAATACTGTTGTGCGGCCAAAATGTTAACAAAAAAGACAAATTTCTTTTATAGTTGATGCTTGATAAAGTTTGTGAAATAATGAACAATATATTTGTGAATAATTTCACAAACTAATTTTTGGGAAAGGATGACAGACAGCTATGAAAAGACAATGCATGAATCGAGTGGCGCTTATAGGAACAGGATTCGTTGGGGCCAGCTATGCATTTGCCCTTATGAATCAAGGAATAGCGGATGAGCTAGTGTTGATTGATGTGAATAAAGAGAAGGCAGCGGGCGATGTGATGGACTTAAATCATGGAAAAGTATTCGCGCCGAAGCCAATGAATATATGGCATGGAGATTATCAAGATTGCCGAGATGCCGATTTGGTGGTTATTTGTGCAGGTGCTAACCAAAAGCCAGGGGAAACAAGGCTCGATCTTGTTGACAAAAACATGAATATCTTTAAAACGATTGTCGATTCTGTGATGAGATCAGGGTTTGATGGCATTTTTCTTGTTGCAACGAACCCAGTAGATATCTTAACGTATGCTACTTGGAAATTTAGCGGGTTACCGAAAGAACGGGTGATCGGCTCGGGAACGATTCTAGATACGGCAAGATTCCGCTTTTTGCTAAGTGAATATTTTCAAGTGGCTCCAACCAATGTGCACGCGTATATTATCGGAGAGCATGGGGATACAGAACTGCCTGTTTGGAGTCACGCGGAAATTGGAAGTATTCCAGTTGAGCAAATATTGTCGCAAAACGATCGCTACAGAAAAGAGGATTTAGAAAATATTTTTGTTAATGTTCGTGATGCAGCATATCAAATTATTGAGAAAAAAGGTGCAACGTATTACGGTATTGCGATGGGGCTCGTCCGCATTACACGTGCCATTTTGCACGACGAAAATGCTATATTAACTGTTTCGGCTTATCTGGACGGTCAATATAATGAGCAAAACGTTTATATTGGCGTGCCTGCTATTATCAACCGAAACGGTATTCGTGAAGTAATGGAATTGAAGTTAAATGAAACAGAACAACAGCAATTTCATCATAGCGCAACCGTATTAAAAGACATTCTTTCCCGTTATTTTGATGAGGTAAAGTAATAAGTACTGACTTAGAATAACAATAAGGTGGACATCATGTGGATACAACATTACAATCCTTTTCATAACACATATCTTTCTGCATTGATTGCGGCGCTTCCAATTGTTTTGTTTTTATTATGTTTAACGGTGTTGAAGATGAAGGGAGTAAAAGCCGCTTTTCTTACCCTTTGTTTTGGATTAGTGACAGCGGTTTGTTTTTTTCATATGCCGATTTCAAAGGCGATTGCCGCTTCCACTTATGGAATTGCGAACGGTTTATGGCCGATTGGCTATATTGTGATCATGGCCGTCTGGCTATATAAAATCGCTGTGAAAACAGGGAAATTTGATATGATCCGCGGGAGTATCGCAAACATTTCTGAAGATCAGCGGCTTCAACTGTTGCTCATCGGTTTTAGTTTTAACGCATTTTTAGAAGGAGCTGCGGGATTTGGCGTTCCGATTGCCATTTCAGCTGCTTTACTTTCGGAACTAGGATTTCGCCCATTAAAAGCCGCCGCTCTTTGTTTAATTGCCAATGCTGCATCTGGCGCGTTTGGAGCCATTGGGATTCCAGTTATCGTCGGAGCGCAAATGGGAGATTTAACATCGCTTGAGTTATCTCGTACACTTGCTTGGATTTTGCCATTGATCACGTTTTTCGTTCCGTTCTTATTAGTGTTTATTTTAGATAAATGGAAAGGCGTTAAAGAAACATTGCCTGCTCTTTTAGTGGTAAGCGGAAGTTATACCATTGTGCAAACATTGACAATCATTGTGCTCGGTCCGGAATTGGCCAACATTTTAGCGGCGCTTGTCAGTATGGGGGCATTAACTATTTTCTTAAGAAAATGGCAGCCGTCACATATATATCGAGTAAATCAGGATGAAGAAGCTGTAGAAAAATCTAAATACAGCTTGAAAGAAATCATCAGTGCGTGGTCTCCTTTTTATATTTTAACGTTAATCGTTATTATCTGGAGTCTGCCGGGTTTTAAAGCGCTGTTTGCTGAAGGTGGAGCGCTTCATAAAACTACGCTTTTGTTTAAAGTGCCATTTTTGCATGGGGAAGTCGTAAAAACTCCTCCGGTGGCACCGGCACAGACGGCATTAGATGCAATATTCAAGCTGGATCTTGTATCAGCAACAGGTACAGCGATTTTATTAGCGGTGCTGTTCACAAGTATGTTTAGCAAAAACATTACGTTCGCTGAGGGAATACAAAGTTTAAAAGAAACATGTAAAGAACTATGGATTCCTGTATTAACTATTTGTTTTATCATGGGATTTGCCAACTTGGCTAACTATGCGGGTTTATCCTCTGCGATTGGTTTAGCATTAGCGAAGACAGGAGGTGCATTCCCGTTCGTTTCCCCGTTATTAGGGTGGCTTGGTGTGTTTATAACAGGATCTGTCGTGAGCAACAATGCTTTATTTGGACATTTACAAGTGGTTACAGGAACGCAAATAGGGACAAACTCTTCGTTATTGCTTGCCGCCAATACTAGCGGGGGAGTGATGGGAAAACTCATTTCTCCGCAATCCATCGCAATAGCAACTGCTGCAGTGCGAGAGACAGGCAAAGAATCTAACTTGTTTAAAATGACGATTTATTATAGCTTGATCCTGCTATTGTTTGTGGGAGTATGGACATACGTTCTTTCGATCATAGGAATGTAGATAATTATAGTTTGTTATTAAGTTAAGCACGGTGTATAGATAAAAAAGATATATTCTGCGGCCTTTTTCCGATTGATGCATCGGGAAAAGGCCGCAGTTAATTTTATATTACTTGCTTCATCTTTTTTGTGTTTCATCATCATTATGAATAATCGACTTTCTGTTTTCATATATATGGTTATGGACAAGTACGAGGTGAGAGCGATGGAGTACGTGTTTGTTGGAATTGTAGCGACGGTGTTGCTTGCAAGCATTGCGTCTATTTGGACGACAAGTATAAAAACGACCCGTCGTATTTCCTTAGAAAATTTATTTGTTCTTATTCAATGGTACATCACGATGATGTTAGGTTTCGCGCTTATATATATGGTGCTTCAACTTAATGGGCATAACGTATTCAACCCATCTGCCAATGAAACAGCCAACGAATGCTTTTCTGTACTTCAAGACAGCCTTTATTTAAGCGGGATGACGTTATTGTCAGTTGGATATGGAGATGTTACACCAAAGGGGATTGGAAGATGGATTGCCATCATTGAAGCTTTATTGGGTTATATTATGCCTGCTGTGCTTGTTGCCCGAACAATGTTTGACTGGGATGAGCGGTAATCGTTGCAATTTATTGTATCTTTCGCTACCCTAAAAACGAAAGAACAAGACAGTGGAGGGAAAACAATGTCACTACAAGTCGGACAACCAGCACCGGATTTCACGTTGCCGGCAAGCAACGGGGAAATAGTTTCTCTTTCTGATTTTCGCGGGAAACATGTCGTATTATATTTTTATCCGAAAGATATGACGCCAGGATGTACGACAGAAGCGTGTGATTTTCGCGATCATTATGAAAAGTTTACAGAGACAAATACAGTTATTTTGGGAGTAAGTACGGATTCTGTAGAGCGCCACAAAAAGTTTATTGAGAAATATCAATTGCCTTTTTTATTGCTTTCCGATGAAGAACATAAAGTAGCGGAAATGTATGGTGTTTGGAAATTAAAGAAAAATTTTGGGAAAGAATATATGGGAATCGAGCGCTCGACGTTTGTGATTGATCGGGACGGAAGATTGGTAAAGGAATGGAGAGGAGTCAAAGTAAAAGGACATGTAGAAGAGGCGTTAGAATATATTTTAGAAAATTTAACGTAATTTTCCTTATATCTAGGTAAAAGTCCATGCGAAAAAGCCGATAATGCGTATGATGGATAGTAACCTCCTCAAATGAATGAAAGAGCGATATTGGTGCGGAACAACCTTCCGCACATTTTTTCTGCTAAAAAATGTAGCAAGTTCATATATTAATGATACGAATATTGACAAATAGCATAAAATACTTGTAGACTAATTATAAAAATTATAAAATAATAATTCTTTTTATTTTTTTAGGAAGAGAGGTGCATGACGGTGTCTCATAATCAGCAGTTAAAAGAAGCGCTTGATACGTTAAAGCAGACGGGAATACGCATCACTCCGCAACGTCATGCGATATTGGAATATTTAATTAATTCGATGTCACACCCGACGGCAGATGAAATATATAAAGCGCTGGAAGGAAAATTTCCAAACATGAGCGTAGCAACCGTCTATAACAATTTGCGCGTTTTTAAAGAGATCGGATTAGTGAAAGAATTAACATATGGTGATGCATCAAGTCGCTTTGATTTTGTTACATCCAATCATTACCACGTTATTTGCGAACAATGTGGCAAGATTGTCGATTTTCACTATCCAGCGTTAGATGAGGTAGAAGAGCTTGCCGCTCATGTAACAGGGTTTAAAGTAGATCATCACCGTATGGAAATTTACGGGACATGTCCTGACTGTCAAGAAAAGACTCGTCAGCAACATTAAAAAGCTGATAGCGGGGAGGGATTGCTATCAGCTTTTTCTCTTTTTTTGGTTATATTTTTCGTCAAATTCTTTTCCTTCCAACTCTGGATCTAATGTCAACGGCTCATTGCAAAACATACATAAATCTACCCTGCCAAGCATTTTTGTCACTTTGCCACAAGATGGACATACGACTTTCACTGCCCTTGTTGATAATGTTCCAATCCAAAAATAAACAACGGTGCTTGCGATGATGAAAAGAAGGCCTAAAATCATAAACAGTGTCATAACAAAAGGAGATGTACGGAAAAATATCCCTATATACATAACAATAAAGCCGACAAAAATTAAGCTCAAGGCAAATGTGCGAATTTTGTTGATTTTGCTCGAATATTTAATGCCCATTTATTGTCCCTCCTATACATAACACTATATCATAAAGTGGAGA
>NZ_BSDB01000002.1:77500-1376226 GCF_030268025.1 Parageobacillus sp. G301 | reverse complement strand
TTATTCGATTAGTCCTAATAAAACGAATGGGCGAGTCGGTTATATAAAAAGCGTAAAGGGGCTTCCGTATTTGGGAGTCCCATTCTTTATACAATAACCTTTCACAAAATCTTTGTATAAAACAGCGCTTCCTAAAACAAACTATTTGATGACAAATATATTAACGATCCAAAGGAGGGCGCTGTTTATGTCTTTAATCCCTTATGATCCATTTCGCCATTTAGAAACAATGCGCAGAGACCTTAGCCGATTTTTTTCAACCGATTTCCCTTCTCTTTTCACCCATATGGATGACCATATCGGGATGCCGCGCATGGATATGCATGAAACGGAAAACGAATATGTCGTATCGTGCGATCTCCCTGGTCTAGAGAAAAAAGAAGACGTGCACATCGACGTACACAACAATATTTTAACGATTAGCGGCACCATCCAGCGAGACCAAAACATTAAAGAAGAACAAATGCATCGCCGCGAACGCTTTTTCGGCCGTTTTCAACGTTCCATTACGCTGCCATCGGATGCAGCAACAGATAACATTAAAGCAACATATAAAAATGGTGTGCTCGATATCCATATTCCAAAAACAACATCTAGTCCGAAAAAGCGCGTTGATATCGAATTTCACTAATGAAGTAAAGGGAGCTGCTACATTGAACAGCTCCCTTTTGAACAAACTTGACTGCTTTCTCGAACAATGAGTTTTGTTGGCACAACCACTTTTTTGCAAATGGTTCGCTTCGTCGTTAGTCTCTCTACTAACAATTCTACCGCCGTCTCTCCCATAAACTCTGTATACACTTTTACCGTTGTTAATGGCGGGTGGATAAATTTCGCGGTCGGAATATCATTAAATCCGACGATAGATATATCATCAGGAACTGGAATTTGCGCTTCATGAAGCGCGCGCAGCGCCCCAATCGCCATCGAATCACTGGCGATAAAAAAAGCGGTTGGAATGTCTTTTGCAGAGATTGCTTGTTTCATTAATCGATAGCCGTCTTCAGCGGTAAAACTTCCTGTCCATACATATCGAGAATCATATATTCCTTTCAAGTACAAATATTCGTAAAACGTCGCTTCGCGCTCATCATGAAGAAGCGTTTGTCCGTCTACATATTCACGTCCGCCAATATAGCCGATTTTTTTGTGGCCGAGTCGAAGAAGATAGTCTAACACGGTAATCGTTGATTTCCTTAAATCAATGACAACGGAGTCAAATTTTTGCTCATCTGGCGAACAATCTACAAACACGATATGCTCAGTGCTTGCCGCAAACGCACTGACATCTTTCGGCCCAAACTTTCCAACCGCAATAATTCCATCTAAATTTTCCATCCGTTCCTCTGAATAGGAGCCGTTTTGTTTAAACAACTTTACTAACTCGATTTGTCGTTCAAAACATTCTTTTTCTACCCCTAAACGAATCGCCATGTAATACGGATCATCAAGTTCCTGCCGTTCCGAATACCAATGAACAAGCCCAAATCGAAATCGTTCTTTCGTTTGTTGGCTGCGTTCCCGCAATGTTTTATAATTCAATTGTTGAGCTACTTCGAAAATGCGTTTTCTCGTTTCATCCGATACCGATAAGGTTGTATCATAATTAAGAACGCGCGATACAGTGGCAACAGATACGCCGACTTTTTCCGCAATTTCTTTTAACGTCGCCATTGGTGAAATAGATCCCTTCCTCTATATGTTTTTTTACAATAAATTTTCTTTGCAATGTTCTAGATCATATCATTCTGCCCCTATTTCTATTTGAAACCACCATGTAAATACGCCCTTTGGTTCCACAAATGAAACTTTCCGAATGGCATAAGCGACAGACAAATGATCGTACACTCCCGTGCACGGTTCGAGCGCCAAATTATAGTCGCCGCGATAGCCACCTTGCGTTTTCCAAACTCCTAAATACGGAATTTTTTCCGCTGGATAGTGGTACATTAGTTTGCGTCCTGTATTTTCTTGAACGATTCCGCACATTCCTTTCGGGACGCGCTCGGTAAAATAAAATTTCTCACAGTTGTTCGCAGATGGCGGCTCCATTTTTGATAAATCCAACGGTTTCCCGGTTTTTCGCGAAATCGTAACGGGATACGGATGAATTGTTCCCCATTCGCCAAGATGTTCCGTCTGATGTTCGACGGTCATTACGCTGGTCAAACTGTCAGGAACGACGATTTTTGTATATTCGTCACATCGCAAAAGCGCATGAGGGGTCCAAATAAAGTAAAATCGTGTGTCGCCATCATTGGTGACCGCATAATCAAAACAAAGTCGATTCATTTCTAACCAAACTCGCTTTGTCATTGTATACGGGAAAACAGGACTTTTGACAGTAAAAACAACCGTCTCCCCTTCCAAACGATATTCCCACGGAAGCGCCCATACTTCTCCGTGATCAGGAATCGGCTTTCCCGTTACAGGATCAAAACAAGCATCGATGCTTGGAAATACTTCATCGAATCCACTAGAATCATAGTCGCTAAAAACAGCGCCGTAACTCGGTATGGTGAGCGTATCGCTTTTTGCTTGAAACAACCATTCTTTATTCGTTTCTTTATCGATTAACGAAGCGAGTTTACTGCCGTACTCCGGCAAAAACACGGCTCTTATATAATTGTTTTCCAAAATGATGCTTTTTAGTCCTTTGAACGTTCCTTCCCGAATCATGACAACTTCTCCTGCACTTTCCGTAAAAAAGTACGAAATGCTTGTTTTCCTCTCTCGGTTCGTTTAAAAACACCAGCGTGTTCTAATACGGTAATAAATCGCTGCCCTACCTCATGCTGTAAAATATCCAACACGGTTTCTTTCGTAATGTCTGTATATCTGCTGCGAATTTCTTCATACCAGTCCCAATGTTTTAACAACGCTGGGTCCCAATCCTCTTTTTTCGTATGTTGAATAAGATATTGTGCTAATATGTCCAATTCTTTCGCAAGTCTTCCAGGTAAAACGGCAAGCCCCATCACTTCAATTAAACCGATATTCTCCTTTTTAATATGATGCAATTCTTCATGAGGATGAAAAATCCCGTATGGATGTTCACGTGATGTCCGATTATTGCGCAAAACGATATCCATTTCAAACAAACCGGCGCGCCGTCTCGCGATTGGCGTGACGGTGTTGTGCGGAGTAGTACCGCTTTTGGCATAAATATCGACACTCGGATCACTATACGTTTGCCACGTTCGGTAAATGACATCAGCCGCTTCAAGCACTTCCTCTTTTTTGCCGCGGAGACGAATGACTGACATCGGCCAGCGGACGATTCCTGCCGCGAGTGACGGAAAAGCAGAAAAAGAAACATATTCTTCGATTTCAGCTTTTTCCATCGCAAACGTGTAGTTTCCACCTTGAAAATGATCATGCGCTAAAATCGAGCCGCCGACAATCGGTAAATCAGCGTTCGAACCGATGAAATAGTGCGGAAATTTTTCGATGAAATCGAGCAAGCGCGCGAACGTTTTTCGTTCCATTTTCATCGGCACATGCTCGGCGTGGAACACAATACAATGTTCATTGTAATATACATATGGGGAATATTGGAAATACCATTTCTCGTCTAATAACACAAGAGGAATGACGCGATGATTAGAGCGCGCCGGATGATGCCACGTTCCTTCATATCCTTCATTTTCTTTGCATAGCACGCACTTTGGGTACGAAGATGCCGGCTCGTCTTTTAATTTGGCGATTTCTTTCGGGTCTTTCTCTGGTTTGGATAAATTGATCGTAATATCAATCTCTCCGTATTCGGTTTTCGTTTTCCATTGTTTATTTTTCGCAATCCGCGCTGTTTGAATGTAATTGGAAGCTTTGCTAAGAGCATAAAACCAGTCTGTTGCTAGTTTCGGTTCTTTCTGATATTTGGCATAAAATTCACGGATCACTTCGGATGGACGCGGCATTAAACAGTTCATCAGCTTAGCATCCCATATATCCCGCTCTGTCGTCGTATTCGTCTTGATGCGGCCATTTTCGTACGCCCAATCTAAAATGGCCTCTAATATCGGTGAAGGAGAGGCAAAGGACACATCCTTTACCTCCACTGGTTTCCACTCCTCTAACTGCAGCGCCGCCAACAGGCGATTGCGAGCGTAAACGATATCTTCACGATGAATCAGTCCGTTTGCGATCCCGTATTGGATAAGCTGTTCTAACGCTTCAAAAATGTCTGCCACCGTCACACACCTCGATATCCGTTCGGTTTCGCTTGATGCCACTCCCATGCGGAAGCAACAATATCAATAATCGATGTATATTTCGGCTCCCAGCCGAGCTCTCGTTTTGCTTTTTCCGAGGATGCGACGAGCTTCGCCGGGTCTCCCGGACGCCGCGCCACGACGCGTGCCGGAATCGGATGGCCTGTTACTTTTCTAGCTGCTTCGATGACTTCTTTTACGGTAAATCCGCTGCCGTTTCCTAAATTATAAACGTTGCTTTCCGCACCGCTTCGCAATTTTTCAACAGCTAAAATATGGGCGTCGACTAAATCAAGAACATGAATATAATCGCGGATGCATGTACCGTCAGGCGTATCGTAATCATCTCCAAAAATATGAATCTCTTCCCGCTGCCCAAGCGGCACTTTTAAAATTAACGGGATTAAGTGCGTTTCCGGATTATGGTCTTCGCCGATGATCGTCCCGTATGCCCCCGCGACATTAAAATAACGAAGAGAGATGTAACGAATTCCGTAAGCACGATCCACCCATTTCATCATTTTTTCCATCGCCAATTTCGTTTCTCCATATGTGTTGGTTGGCAGCGTTGGATCCGTTTCCACAATCGGAATTTGTTTCGGTTCACCGTATACTGCGGCCGTCGAGGAAAAGACGATTTGTTTCACACCAAACTCGTTCATCACTTCTAACAATACTTGCGTCCCATAAACGTTATTGTCGTAATATTTGAGCGGCTCTTGCATGCTTTCGCCGACAAGGGAATTAGCGGCAAAGTGGATGACCGTATCAATATCATGCTTTCGAAACACTTCGCGCAAAAACGCGCGGTCGCGAATATCGCCTTCGTAAAAGATCGCTTCCGGATGGACGGCCTCCCGATGCCCTGTTTGCAAATTATCAACAACAATGACCTTTTCTCCCTTTTCGATTAAGCGATATACCGCATGGCTGCCGATATAGCCTGCGCCGCCGCAGACAAGAATCATACGCTCATCTCCTTTTCTCCCGTTATTTCTTTCGCTCCATCACCAATTTTCACAACATAAAAACTAGCTTCATAGCCAATTTTTTTCGCATATTCATTCCCTACTTGCTCAATAAAAGAAGGAATGAACTCATCTTTTACAATATTTACGGTACAGCCGCCAAAACCGGCTCCAGTCATGCGGGCGCCGATCGTCCCTTCGTGGTTCCACGCCGCTTCAACAAGCGTATCAAGCTCTAAGCCTGTCACTTCATAATCATCGCGCAGCGAAATGTGGGATTGTTTCATTAACTCGCCAAAGCGCGCCAAATCTCCTTTTTCCAACGCAGTAGCCGCCTCTATCGTCCGTTCATTTTCCGTCACGGCATGGCGCGTGCGTTTTCGTTCGATTGGGGAAAGAAGGTGATCATACTGTTCTAATTGCTCGCTTGTCAGCTCGCCAAGCGACTCGATATTTAGCTGCGCTTTTAATTTCAACAAAGCAGCTTCACACGTCGATCTTCGTTCGTTATACGCTGAATCGGCCAAACCACGCTTTTTATTCGTATTTGCGATGACAATCGAACAATGATTAAACGCCACAGGAATATAGCGGTATGCCAGCGTTTGGCAATTTAAGAGAATCGCATGATTTCGCTTTCCCATTCCGACGGCAAATTGATCCATAATGCCACAGTTGACGCCAACATATTCATTTTCTACTTTTTGGCTCATTTTCACAAGCTCGAGCATATCGATATGCTGCTCGAATAACTCATTCATCATCACCGCCGTAACTAATTCAATCGAAGCGGAAGACGATAACCCGGCGCCGTTCGGGATCGTTCCATAATACAAAATA
Organism: Parageobacillus sp. G301; assembly: GCF_030268025.1. Taxonomy (NCBI): domain Bacteria; kingdom Bacillati; phylum Bacillota; class Bacilli; order Caryophanales; family Anoxybacillaceae; genus Parageobacillus; species Parageobacillus sp. G301. Next base: position 1,370,204 of record NZ_BSDB01000002.1, on the reverse strand, counting down.
TCAAGTCCCGTCTCGATCGGATAAAACGATTGAAACGCAGCAATAACTCCCTTTGGATAATTTGCCCATCCGTGCTTGTCTTGGTAGGATAGGTCGTCATAAGATACGGTAATGATCCCTGTTTCCGGAAAATTTTTTGAGTAAAAGCGAATAAACGGATGTGCCGTTTTTCGCACAAGCGCATACGTCCCAATTTCTAAAGCGCACGGCAGCACATGCCCGCCGTTATAGTCCGTATGCTCGCCAATTAAATTCACGCGGCCTGGCGCGAAGAAAATACGAATTTCTTCATTTCTGCCTCCTAATAATTCAGTAAACGTTTTTATTAAATTGGTGATCATGAATGATACCCCCTAAATATACCTTTAGTAAATATTTTAGTAAAATTTTTATTATGGATCAATAAAAAAGAAACATTTTCTTTTTGGAAAACGTATAAGAAGTAGCTTATTCCATCATCTTATATATAAGGGGGTTATCCAATGGAAACAAAACAAGTATTAGAACAAGAACTGCAATCAATCCACCGCTGGGAACAAGAGCAAAAAGATTTATGGTTTTGGGAAAAACTTGGGCGCTTGCCGTTTAAAGTACTTGATCAACTGACACCGAGCATCGTACATAAAAAACTCGGGCAATTGCTTGACGAATTGGGAAGTTATATACAAACAGGCGGGCAATATCTTGTCAATGAAGAAAAAATATTAGAGAAACTCCACGTCACAACGGTGCAACAAGCCGCACATCTGCCGCTTGCGACAATGGACCGCGTTTGTGATGAGTTGATTCAATCGCGGGTAACATTCGCGCAATACCAGGGGGCAACGACAGGCGTCGGCGGAATACTGACACTTGCCATTGACATTCCTGCATTGCTCGGTCTTGCGTTAAAAACATTACAGGAAATCGCCATTATTTACGGTTATAACCCGAAAGAGAAAAAAGAACGTATTTTTATTGTAAAATGTTTACAATTTACTTCCGCTGATATTGTCGGCAAAAAAGCGATTTTGGACGAGCTTACGTCATTTTCCAACGAGCATCGGCAAGTTTTTTCCCAAATCCAAGGATGGCGCGAAGTGATGATGACATTCCGTGACCAATACGGCTGGAAAAAGCTGTTTCAATTTGTTCCAATTGTCGGCATTATTTTTGGCGCGGTGTTTAATAGAGCTTTTATTAAAGATATCGCTGAAACAGGGAAAATATTGTATCGGAAGCGGCGGATTTTAGAAAGACTCTCTCAACTAGAAACCGGTGTCTAGCCGCATTCTAGACACCGGTCTTTGATAAACGAGATTCTTTTAAACGCCAGATGACACTAATAAAATCACCGCGACGCCTCGGCACGTTCAGTCCTGCATACATAAGCTCATCGCCGCCGTACATTTCTCCGCTGCCGATGATTTCGTAATCTTTATTTGGATCCAACCCTTTAAGCCGCAAAAACGACAGCGGAGCATTCGCTTCCGCCAGCACGCGAAAATAGGCGACAAACGCCTCCGATTTGTCTTCGGAAACAAACATCCATGCCGTTTCATTTCCTTCAAATGGGCTTAATATTCGGTAAAACGTTCCAAACTGCACAAGACGGCGAATGTCTTTATAAAATGCGACTTGCTGCTTGACAATGGCTTTTTCTTCTTCGCTTAACTTTGTCAAATCCAGTTCATATCCAAAGTTCCCAGACATCGCCACATGCCCGCGCATTTCCAGTGAGGTGATGCGATGAACTTGATGATTCGGAACTGCTGACACATGAGCGCCCATCGCACTGATTGGATATACAAGACTAGTGCCATACTGAATTTTCAAGCGGGCAACGGCGTCGGTATTGTCGCTCGTCCATGTTTGCGGCATGTAATATAACATCCCTGGGTCAAACCGTCCTCCACCGCCGGAACAACTTTCAAATAAGATATGCGGAAAACGTGAAGTGATTTCCTCCATCACGCGATATAACCCTAAAATGTAACGGTGGGCGGTTTCGCGCTGCCGTTCCGGAGGCAGGGCGGCAGAGCCGATCTCTGTCATATGGCGGTTCATATCCCATTTCACATACGAAATCGGCGCGCTCGCTAACACGTTGGAAATGGCTTGAATGATATAGTCGCACACTTCTTTGCGGGAATAGTCCAACACAAGCTGATTTCGTCCTTCCGACCGCGGACGACTCGGCACATGAAGGCACCAGTCTGGATGCTTCCGATACAGCTCGCTGTCCACCGAAACCATTTCCGGTTCCAACCATAACCCAAACCGCATTCCCATGTTATTGATATTTGCCGCCAATCCCGCCAATCCGTTTGGAAGCTTTCTTTTATCGACGAACCAATCTCCTAATGAACTGCGGTCATTATCGCGTTTGCCAAACCAGCCATCGTCTAGCACAAATAGCTCAATCCCTAATTCCGCCGCTGTTTTCGCAAGACGCAAAATTTTTTCTTCATTAAAATTAAAATACGTCGCTTCCCAATTATTAATAAGAATTGGTCTCTGACGATCCCGATATACTCCGCGCGCCAAACGAGTTCGATATAGCTGATGGAATGTTTGCGACATCCCGTTTAACCCTTTATCTGAGTACACCATGACAACTTCAGGTGTTTGAAATGACTCACCTGGCTCTAACAGCCAAGTAAAATCAACGGATTTATTCCCATTGCTACGCGCGTTGTACGAAACTGGTCGACTTCTATTTGCGCGAGAAAATTACCGCTATATACAAGACTAAAACCGTATACTTCCCCATAATCCTCGTTTGCTCCTTTTTGAAGCAAGGCGATGAATGGATTATGTTGATGGCTGCTGGCGCCGCGTCGGCTTTCCACTGATTGTGTTCCGTTAATAAGCGGCTGTCTTTCCACCGCTCGTTCCCTTGCCCACGCTCCCGGCAAATGCAGCCATTCGCATTCGGCATGAGGAAAATCTACGTTCATGCTTAACGCCCGCAACAACTTAATGCTCTCAAAACCATTATTGTCAAAACGAACGGAACGCGTCATCACATTCCACCGCTCATACACCGTATAAAGCAGCGTAACGTGTAATCCGATCACGCGGTCTTCCAGCACAATTTCTAACGTTTCCGCCTCATCTTCGTGTTCGACATAGGTGGCAGGCAGCTCTTTTAACTTTGGCTTTCCTTTATAAATGCGATGCGTTTTGTAGCGCAAATCTGAAATGGTTGATCCATTTTCGAGATAAACCTGATACGCCGGCGCGCGAAAATCAGTATTTCCGTACGCTGGATATTCCTGCGGCAATGTATCTAACGAAAAACGACGATTAGATAAATCCGGATTAGGGGAAAACGGGCGATGCACAAGCCGAAGCTTTCTCGATCTTCCTCCATTTCTAGTCTTTTTACCCCAATAAAGATGAGCTAAATATCCGCAACCGACAATTTGCATCATGTAACTCATATCGTTCGCTTGAAGATGAAACATTTTAGTCATTGGCTGATATGTAATTCCCATCCTTATATACCCCTTTTAGTCAGCTTAACAATAACTTGTCATATTTTTAAGTAAAAATTCAGTATAACAAAATTTCATGCTACTATTAATATTTATTAAGGAGTAAGGAATAATATATAAAAAAATATATAAAAAAATGGTGCTCAAGAGAGTTAGAATTGAGCACCATTCTTTCAAAGGATTTTAGTGAGACATCGTTGCTTCCCGAAACGCTTTTACTTATCTTATTAATCATGTTCACTCGGAACAACCGCTTGATGCAACGCTTTTTCCAGTTCTTCTGCATAGGCAGCCGTTTGTTCTTCCGTCCATTGCAAATAGTTGGCCATAAAGGCAGTGACGCGGTCTTTCCAGCGGCGAACAGAAGCGATATCAAACAATAGCGCGCCAGTACGACGGATGAAATAATCAATCGGTTTTGCGGTCATTTCATAGTCAATGGCATATACAAGGCGAACAAACTGCTCGCGGGAAAGACCGCATGAATCATCGTATTGTTCACTTAGTTCAAATAATTGATCGACGTTGGTGCCGTATATTTTCGCTAATCGTTCCCCTTCTTCTTTCGTAAAACCATAGCGCACCGCTTCTTCGGCTTTTTTCGCGATAAAGGCTGGCAATTGCTGTGAGCCGCCAACATCTCCGCCGGAAATCGGTAAATGTTTTGTTTGGCATGGACGGAATGTTCGTCCTTCTTCTTTTTCCAACAGTTTCGCAACTAAATCGACGACCGTTTCTGCCATTTTCCGATAACCGGTTAGTTTTCCGCCAGCAATCGTAATCAGCCCTGTTGGAGATTGCCAAATTTCGTCCTTGCGTGAAATTTCCGATGGGTCTTTTCCTTCTTCATATATAAGCGGCCGAACACCCGCCCAGCTTGATTCAATATCATCCGCTGTAATGTTTACGGATGGGAACATATAGCGAATCGCACGCAGTAAATAATCGCGGTCTTCTTTTGTCATTGTCGGGTTGGCAATATCTCCGTTGTAAAACGTATCGGTCGTGCCGACATACGTTTTTCCATCGCGTGGAATCGCGAATACCATGCGGCCGTCCGGCGTATCAAAATAAATCGCTTGTTTTAACGGAAATCGTTTTTGATCGATGACAATATGAACTCCTTTTGTCAGCTGCAGCATTTTCCCCGTTTTTGAATGGTCTTTTTCCCGCAGCGTATCTACCCATGGCCCGGCAGCGTTGATCACTTTTTTCGCGCGTATTTCGTAAGTGCGGCCGCTTAGCTGATCGCGGCATCGCGCACCGATCACCTTGCCGCTTTCATTGTAAAGAAATTCTTCCACCTTCGTATAGTTTACGGCATGAGCGCCGAATTCCGCCGCTTTTTTCATGACTTCTATCGTCAAACGGGCATCATCCGTACGATATTCGACGTAGTAGCCGCCTCCTAGAAGGCCTTCCTGTTTAATCAACGGCTCTTTTTGCAATGTTTGTTGGGCATTTAACATGATTCGTCGTTCGCTTTTTTTCACCCCGGCTAAATGATCATATACCCATAGGCCGACAGATGTGCTCCATTTGCCAAACGTTCCCCCTTTATGAATCGGCAAAAGCATCCACTCTGGCGTAGTGACATGCGGACCGTTTTCATAAACGATCGCCCGCTCTTTTCCCACTTCGGCAACCATTTTTACTTCGAATTGTTTCAAATAACGAAGTCCGCCGTGTACGAGCTTGGTCGAACGGCTGGAAGTACCTGCCGCGAAATCTTGCATTTCCACAAGCGCTGTTTTCATGCCGCGCGTGACTGCGTCTAACGCAATACCACAGCCGGTAATGCCGCCTCCTATCACTAATACATCGTAATATTCTTTGCTCATTTCTTCCAAACGTTGACGACGTTGTTTGCTTGAAAACAATGCCGCTGTCATGAAAAAACTCCTCCTTTATTGTTAAAAGACAAAAAGAGACCATTGCAAACACGATAAGCTTCCGCTTACCATGCATGCATGGTCTCTCCTAATCTCCTGACTTATTATTAACTTACTTTTATTATAGCGAAAAACAGCTTGTTTGGCTAGTGAAATATGGTATCTTTTTGAAATGGCTGTTTTCCTGTTTCTTACAAAAAACACTCATAGTGTTTCCATAAATCTTTATTCGAAGTGGTTACGGAAACCGCCCCTGCTTCTAACGCGCGCTCAACGTCGTCCACGGTACGAATAAGGCCGCCGGCATAAATCGGTTTGCCTGTTCGTTCCTTTACTTCCCGAATAATATGAGGCATTGCCCCAGGGATCACCTCAATGCAATCAGGTTCTGTTTTTTCAATCAATTGATAGCTTTTTTCAAGCGCATGTGAATCGAGCAAGAAAATGCGCTGAATGGCAAGCACCTTTTTTTGTCTTGCCTTGGTGATTACATTTCCCCTCGTAGAAATAAGCCCGTACGGATGAAATTCTTGGCATAAATATTCCGCCGCATGCTCATCGTGGCTCAACCCTTGAACTAAATCCGTATGAATGATCAGTTTTTTTCCATGCTGCCGCGCGTAATGAAACACGCTTTTCAGTTGAGAAATATGCACTTCTAATAACACTCCATAAATATAGCGGCTATTTAAAAATTTCTCAAAATCTTTCATCGTTTTCATCGCAGGGATGATCTTCTGACAACGAATATCCATCGTTTTCCACCTTTTTCATGCTCTATTTTTTTCCGCCTCGATTTCTTCCATGCAAGATAATGACATCATTGTCCGCGGTTTGCAAGTCGCAATTTTTACTCCTCGTTTGCGAAATTTTTCTACGACGTGCTGGATATTTTTTTTCTGCATCATCGTACTTTCGTGAAGATGTTCCATTTGATCTCACCTTTCTTTACTTTCCTCTAGGAATCGATAACTCAACGGTTGTTCCTTTGCCGACCTCACTATCAATCGTAATTTGCCCATCGTATTTATCGATCATTTCTTTTGCGATGGCTAATCCAAGACCAACGCCGCCCTTTTCGCGGCTTCTCGCTTTATCCACACGGTAGAACCGCAAAAATACTTTTTCTAATTGATCCCGTGGTATTCCGATCCCGTAGTCTCTTACCGCAACCGTAACAAACCGCTCTTCTTCTTTGATCGAAATGGTCACTTGTTTTGCTTGTTGCGAATATTTTACCGCATTATCTAATACAATTAACAACAATTGTTCAAAATGATATTTCGTCATCCGAATTCGCGCCGCTTTACTCGATAAATCATTGATCACAAATTGAAAATTTGGATATAGAACATGGAAGTTTTTCACTACTTGTTCAATCGTTGGTTTCGGGTCAATCGGCACGATATCGTTTGGAACCTTAATGGTTTCTGCACGCGATAAATCTAAAAGCTCAAACACTAATTTTTTTAAGCGCTCCACTTCTTGAGTTGCCGCTTTCAGCGATTCCTCTAAAATATCGGGATTATGTTTTCCCCATCGTTGCAATAGGGAAAGATGGCCTTCTAAAATAGCGATTGGCGTCCGCAATTCATGGGAGGCATCTTCCACAAATTGTTTTTGTTGATCAAACAATCGCTCGATCTCATCCATCATCTTATTGAACATCATCATTAGTTCCGACATTTCATCATTAGAAGCTGGAACGTCGATGCGCTTTTTCATCCCTTTATTTTTAATATCCATCATTGTTTTTGTTAACGTTTTTAGACGTCCAACAAAATTTTGGGCAACAAGCCTGCCGATGAAAGCGCTCATGATCATTGCCACGACCCCAATGACAGTCATGATGAAAAACAGCATATTCATCATTCGTTGAAATTTCACAAGACGGCGTGCAATTTCAATCGTTCCATTCAAGGTCGAAGTATGTAAAGGCTCCCGTAAAATAATGAAACGTTCATCGTTTACAAAATGATAATCCATTTGCAACTCTTTTGGAGCACCGCTTGGCGATAAGGAAATGGAAGCGCCGTTAGAAACAGAGACAACAACGTTTCCTTTACGATCAAGCACCCGAATCAATTGGTATTTTTCGTTTAATTCTTCGAGCAGCTGTTTGCTTTGACGAATATCCTTCCATGATAGATTACGTTTTTCCGCATAATAAGTTTCAATTTCTTCAACCGTTTTTTTCATCGCTTTTTCTTCTTCGTTTAACAACCATTGCTTCACCACATGATATTGCAAAAACGTGAAAACAAAATAAGTAATAAAAATGGCAATTGCAGAAAGAAAAGTAAGCTTCCATTTTAATGAGACGTTTTCCGATCGAAAAAGTTTCATGACCGCATCACATATCCAGCGCCTCGTACTGTTTGGATATAACGTTCTTTGTCGGTTTCATCAAGTTTATGACGTAAATAACGGACATATACATCAACGACGTTTGTTTCTACTTCCGTATCAAATCCCCATACTTTATTTAGTAAAGTATCACGGGTTAAAACAATATTTGTATTTTGCAAAAATGTCACTAATAAATCGTATTCCCGTTTTGTTAATTCAATGAATTGATCGCCTTTTTTCACGGTACGAGCGTTCAAGTCAACCGTTAAATCTTTAAACGTTAACAAATGTTCTTCAGAAGGAGAATGAACGCGGCGGAATAGAGCACGAATTCGAGCAAGCAATTCTTCGATCGCAAACGGTTTAACGATATAATCATCGGCACCATTATCTAACCCCATCACACGGTCAAACACACTGTCTCTTGCCGTAATCATAATGATAGGTGTTTGTTTTACCGCACGTATACGACGACATACTTCCATCCCGTTTAGACTTGGAAGCATCACATCTAATAAAATAAGCCCCCATTCTTCCGATAGAGCCAACTCAAGACCTTCCCTGCCATCATGACTTACACGCACCTCATATCCTTCATGGGTCAAATCCAACTCAATAAACCGCGCTAAATTTGCCTCATCTTCAATGATTAAAATGCGATGACTCATCTTTCTTCCCTCACTTTAATTTCCAATTTATTCCTGTTCGTTTATTTTTCCTTATCATAATCATATCAAAAAGAAAAGCCAATCGCCGTATGCGATTAGCATCAACAATCATCATACTCGTTTCCTTGATCAATATTATCCCCAATCTGCAACACCATTACGAATGGCGATCAACTAAATAATCAATAAACGCTTCGACGATTTCGATTGCTTGGTAAGAAAGGAGCGATACAGCTGTTCCAGAAAAAAATACAGTAACTAGCCAATCAAAAATATGCATTGTGATGCCCTCCCCCTTTGGGTTGCTATCAGTTCCTTATGTTAGTACCACAGGCAAAACAGGCAAACACTTTCTCCATGCATAGCATTATCGTCATTTCATCATATTCCATAAACGTTAAAAACACATTAAAATCCCTTAAAAAATAAGAGTGACTTTTTTTCATTACTGCACATACATTTAAACTAAGGAATGCCATGCGAAAGGAGGGCTATGGGGGAATGAGCGATCATTTTCAGCCGCCGATGAAAAAAGAGGGAAATAATAACCCGTTCCAACATTTATGGGAAATGGTCGACCAATTTTTTGATGAACGACCGTTAAAAAAAATGATGGAAACGCTCGATGAATACTTCCAGAAAACGCTTTCTCACTCCTATATTCCAATTGATGTTCGCGAAACGAAAGACGAATATACGATTATCGCTCATCTTCCTAATGTAAAACGAAACCAGATTCAGCTGGAATTTATCGATAATCATTTACAGCTTATCATCCAAAATAATGAAATGATCGAATCAATAGACGAACAAAGTCATTTTTATCAACGACGACGAATGCATCAACATATTGCTCGCGTAATCCCATTGCCTTACGCAGTAAGTGAAAAAGAAGTAAAGGCGTCATGGAAAAACGGCAAACTGATCATCCGGCTGCCGCAAAAGCGAAAATATATCGATATCGAATAAGAAAAAGGGCATGTCCAAAACATGGGCAGCCCTTTCTTATATTATGAATTTTTATGTGATTTACTTCCGTATTTATTATTGATTTCAGGAGTCGGGTCTTTTTGAATATCCCATTCTTTCGCGATTTTTTCACGATTGTTTGGATATTTGTTTTTTCGTTCGCGATTGTCATTGCGATTTGTCACATCCAGTCACCTCCATAAAAACGGATCTGTCTTCGTTAGTTTATGCTGTTTTCTATTTTATTAACCGCTATGCATCATACATACTTTTGTCACGGTTAACTCACTCTACTTATAGGAGGTGCGGATGATGGAAAAGTCATTGCCTGATTTTGATCGATTAACCGACCGGCTCATTAATGAACCATCTGATGAACCGATGGTAGTCATAAAAACGAATCTGGATCCGAAGCAAGTTACCGAAGAAAACCCGTACACACATGGAAAACAAACCGTCAGCAAAACATTTGAAACGTTTTTTAAAGGGGAGGAAACGTAATGGAAAAGACGCTTGCTTATTTGCGGGAAATTTTATCGAACTATACAGAATACCATGATGACACCCCACGCCGCATTTATAAAAAACTGCTCAGCAAACCATACAAAAGTGAAAGCGAATTCGTCCGCGACCTGTCGCAAAAAGAAGCCGCTTTTTTAGACCGCATTTTGCCTCATGAAATTCGCTACGCGATGGATGAGCGCGATTTTGAGCGAGTATATCAATTAAATGAAGTGTATGAGCTGCTCATTTAAAAAGCAAACTCCTCCACGAACGTCCGCGGAGGAGTTTACTTTTTAAATGTGTTAATTAATCCTTTAAGCACCCCGTTTACTTGATTAACGGTATTAATCATTTGCCCCATGGTGTTCATCATTTTATTAATATCATATGTGCCATCGGATTTTTTAAACTGTGCCATTAACGACTGAATACCAGGTGATGGCGGTGTTAACAAAGGACCAGGTTTTGGGTATGGCGTAGGGTACGGAGACACAGCGGTATGTTGTTGATGCCCGATCGGCAAATAGCTAGGAAACGGCGGGGCATATTGGTATGGATGCCACGCATGGTGATATGGCGCATAAGGAGGAAATGGCGTGGATAAAGGACGTGGATATCGATACATACATCTACTCCCCCCAATTTCTAGGCTGCCATAGTATATGTGCAAAAACAGATGAACGTGAGGATGGACATGTCATGAATTGTCGGAAGTTTTAATTTTCCGAATTTAAAAAAATCCCATCTTCTTATGGTACTATTATTTATAAAAGGGGGAAGGGGGAAAGCAGGATGAACATGGCGGAATTAAAAAACAAATTTATCGCAGTAAAAGACTATGAACCGACTGATATGAATGAGTTGCTTTGTTTTACGCGCCAAATGTATTTGCGCGGAGAGATCACGATTGCACAGTACCGCGATCTTGTTCGTGAATTGGAACTTGCTGGTGCTTATAAACCAGATAATAAAAACGAATATATCGGCTTATAAATCCTGAGAGGGTTGCTTTCCCTTTCTTTTTTTGTATACTTCTCTTTTTTTTTTGCCAAAGTAATAACAAGGGGGTGTTTGCAATGGGTAGAGGCGTCCATTTTCAACATAAGCTAAAAGGCCATGACCATGAGAAACCGAAGCATGGAAACAATGTTTCGCCAAAAGCGACAGAGCGCGTCGAATATGAAATTGGAACCGTCGCAACAGAAAACAGCGGTCCTGTTTCTGTAAAGGTGAAAAAAGATTTATAATAAAAAAGCTGTCTTCTTTTACATCGAAGACAGCTTCCGTCTATCATTGCTGAACGCTCTCTTCTAAGCGTTCTTCGATAAGCAACAACGTATATTCAATTGATCGGCAAAATTGCTTGATGCGCCGATGTGGGACCGATGGATAAAATGCTTCCACACATATTTTTTCGATATTTTCTCCTGCCGTTTCAATTTGTACTTCGTAAATATGCTTTGGTCGTACTTTTTTCACCCATAAAAGAGCTATTTTTTTCCATTCGTCTACTACTTGTTTTACTTGATCAGCAAACGGCTTTACCTCTTCAAAAAAATCCGGTTCCTTTTGTTGCTCTTGAGCTTGCTGAGAAATGTATAGCAATTGCTTATTGTAGTCCAATAACTTTTCTGTCAACACTTTTAACTGTTTTTCCATGGCGATTTCCCTCCAAGCGTCCTTTTTTACTATACCACACCTTTTACGCTGAAGGGAAAAACTTAAACAAAGTAAAGCTTCGAAGCAAATGGAAGTGATGGATCCTCTCCTTCCGCAAAATCATCTAATTGCTCTTCGACATTTGCCAATTGTTGCTCTAATCGCTCAAACTGTGTTTGGTTTTGTTCATAACGCTCCTCAATGATATCTTCGATCACTTTTTCCATTTTGGCGTCTACTTGCTGTATTAATTGGAAAATTTCATATAGTTGTTTTTCCACTTCCTCTTTTTTGGCCCACCGCTGATCCACTGTTATCTCCTCCCATCTTCATGATGATAATCAATTCGCGATAAAACCTTGTCTCCCTTCCTATATGACAAAACTAGAACTATTTCGGCAAAGAAAGTGTCCGCAATCATTACTTCGAACAATTTCGACATATGTAAAATACGGTCAAGAAAAAAAATTGTCCGCGTAATCATGTATGTGAAAGGATGAGTTGAGATGCTTATTGCACCCGTTTCTCGATTTCCTATGGTATAATAAAAAGCATTCAAAGGAGATGAAGATTATGTTTAAATATCCTGGAGGCAAAACGTATGAAACAAAACAAATAAACAAGCCGATTCATCCATTTCAGACAAACTACGGAAATCGGGGAATGACGCTAGAAGAAGATTTGAATGCAACAAACGAATATTACCGCGAACACGGGATTGCCGTCATTTATAAAAAACCGACGCCGGTGCAAATCGTCCGTGTCGACTACCCAAAACGAAGTGCCGCAGTCATTAAAGAAGCATATTTTAAACAAGCATCCACCACTGACTACAACGGTGTATATCGTGGGAAATACATTGATTTCGAAGCAAAAGAAACGAAAAATAAAACATCGTTTCCATTAAAAAATTTCCATGAACACCAAATTCATCATATGCAACAAGTATTGCGGCATGGGGGAATTTGTTTTGTCATTTTGCGTTTTACTACACTGAATGAAGTTTATCTTCTTGACGCGAACCATTTGATTATGTTTTGGGAACAACAACGATCAGGAGGAAGAAAATCCATCCCGAAACGAGAAATCGAACGGTACGGCCACTACATTGCACTTGGCTACCAACCGAGAATTGATTATATTAGTGTAGTAGAAAAAGTCTACTTTTCTCATTAACAGATGTAAATTTCATAAGAAAGGCAGGATTCGCTTATGTCTGGTGAATATCGTTCTCGTGTGGAACGAAAACAAGCATCCAAGCGAGCAAAGCAAAAGAAAGCGAAAAAACAAAAAGGTACATCGCTCTTTAAAAAATTAATGGTTGCTGTTTTGTTGTTCATGATGATAGGAATGGTGGGGGGGATTGCCACATTTGCCTATTTCATTAAAGATGCGCCGCCGTTTGATGAAGCAAAAATTAAAGACCCTTTATCGTCCACTGTTTATGACATGAATGGTCATAAAGTGGCGGAGCTCGGCGGTTACAAACGAACCTATATTTCTTATAAAGATATTCCAAAAGTGTTAGAAAACGCTGTTTTGGCGACAGAAGACGTTCGCTTTTACGAGCATCACGGCGTGGATTTTATCCGGCTTGCCGGCGCTGTTGTTGCTAACGTAAAAGAAGGGTTCGGTGCCGAAGGCGGAAGCACGATCACTCAGCAAGTCGCCAAGCTTACTTTCTTATCACAAGAAAAAACGTTAAAACGAAAAGCGCAAGAATTATGGCTTTCCCTTCGTTTGGAACAAAAGTATTCGAAACAGGAAATTTTAGAAATGTATTTAAATAAAGTTTATTACTCAGACAGCATTTATGGCGTGGCTAGAGCCGCGGAATATTATTTTGGAAAGACGGATTTAAAAGACTTGACGCTTCCTGAAGCGGCTTTACTTGCGGGAATGCCGCAAAGCCCAAACAACTACAACCCATATGACCATCCGGAAGCTGCGAAAAAGCGTCGGGATCTTGTGTTATCGCTAATGGCAAAACATGGCTTTATCACAAAAGAGGAAGCGGAAAAAGCAAAGCAAGTACCGATCAAATCGATGCTGGTTGAACGAAAAAAACATGATAGCTCTATTCCGTATGACTCGTTTATCGATGAAGTTGTTAAAGAAGTTACCGATCAAGCGAATGTTAACGTGTTTGAAGACGGATTAAAAATTTATACGACGCTAGACCAAGATGCGCAAAAACATGTGGAGGATTTATTAAATTCCGATACGTTGTTTACAGATAAAAAAGACTTGCAGTCGGCAATCGCGCTAGTTGATACAAAAACAGGCGAAATTCGCGCGCTTGGCGGCGGACGCCATCGCGAAAAAGTAACGTTTGGGTTTAACTATGCGATTCAACCAGTCGGTCAGCCTGGATCATCCATTAAACCAATTTTAGATTACGGTCCGGCAATTGAATACTTAAAATGGTCGACTGCCCATCAAATCGTCGATGAACCATACTCTTACTCTAACGGAAAACCGATACGAAATGCTGATAGAAGATATTTAGGTCCGATGACCATACGCTATGCTTTGGCAAAATCCCGCAACATTCCAGCGTTAAAAGCGCTTCAAGCTGTTGGAAAAGAGCGTGCAAAAGAATTTGCTAACAGACTCGGCATGGGATTGGACGAAGTGCATGAAGCGTATGCGATCGGCGGATTGGAAAACCGTGTTTCTCCATTGCAAATGGCTGGAGCTTATAGCGCTTTTGGCAATAATGGGGTATATATTAAGCCGCACGCTGTCACGAAAATCGTCTTTCCGGACGGCACAGAGATGAACTTAAAACCAAAACCGAAAAAAGTGATGAAAGATTATACAGCGTACATGATTACAGATATGTTAAAATCGGTTGTCCAATACGGAACGGGTACGCTTGCGAACGTTCCAGGGCTTCATGTTGCCGGCAAAACGGGAACGACGAACTATCCTAGCGAAGTGGCGAGAAAATACGGCCTATCTGAACGCGCCGTACCGGACAGCTGGTTTGTCGGCTATACACCAAACTATACGGCAGCGGTTTGGACCGGATTTAGCAAACGCAGCAGCACCGCTGATTTATCACAATATGAGCAGCGGATTTCGCGCCTCTTGTTTAAACATGTCATTTCTTACGTAGATGATGGCGGCAGCGATTTTAAAATGCCGAATAGCGTTGTAAAACTGCCGATTAAAAAAGGTACTAATCCGCCAAAACTAGCAAGCAAATATACGCCAGAAAGCGAAATTAGTTACGAATGTTTCGTCAGAGGAACCGAACCGACAGAAACGGCGAAAGATGAACCGGAAACATTGCCATCAGTAACGAATTTGCAAGCATTGTATAACGCGGAAACAAACTCCATTTCTGTTTCATGGAACTATAGCAACGACAACGCCGTCTTTGAAGTTCGTATAAAAAATGACAAAGGCGAGCGAAATGTCGTTACGACAAGAGAAAAAGCGATTACTGTCAATAATCCAACACCAGGCACTTACACATTCGCCGTCTACGCAAAAGATGGAGAAATCCAAAGCAGACCAGCATTGACTAGCGTACGAGTGCCAGGGGAAGAACAAAACCAACAAGGAGAGGAAAATCAAGATCAAACTTCTCCTTCTGATCAAACAAATCAAGATGAAAATATCAAACAACAACCAAATGAAAATAATAATAATGGAACTAACGAGGACAGCAATAACAATAATGAAGATAATAGCAATAATAATGGCAATTCTGATGGCACTACTTCCCCGACGCCGCCATCTACCAATCCGACAACTCCTCCGCCGCAAAATAATAACAACAATGGCGGGGGAAACAATGGAAATACCCCGCCTAACAACGGGGGAAATAACGGCAATACCCCTCCTAATGGGGCAAATAATGGTAATACTCATAATACCCAGCATAACAACGCTATTGGAACCAATCCTCATCGTTCCGGTGTCATAAAACAAGAAAGTGAAAATTAAAAAACAATAAACAAAAGGATGTCTCGCCTATCGAGACATCCTTTTGTTTATTGCCATTTGTTTGTATGCTAATTTTGCCGTTTCCTCAAATAATTCGCTCAACTGAATAAACGAATGATATATATCGCAACGGTCAAAAACAAATTGAAGTCGTTCCGGACAATTTACCGGCTTCAGCGGCAACGCACGTATTTCTTCTTGCCAATGACGCACGTTCTTTACTCGCCTTCCATTTAGCCAAAATAAACAAGAAAGCAAATAAGAAAGCCCGCGAATCATTGGGGCGCGAGCAGAACGCCGATCGCGTTTGGCAAA
Organism: Parageobacillus sp. G301; assembly: GCF_030268025.1. Lineage (NCBI taxonomy): Bacteria > Bacillati > Bacillota > Bacilli > Caryophanales > Anoxybacillaceae > Parageobacillus > Parageobacillus sp. G301. The sequence continues at coordinate 1,354,412 of NZ_BSDB01000002.1, read as the reverse complement.
ACAGCCCTCTAACATTTCTTTCTCCTCATTCCACAACTGAAGCACTGCAGGAATCGATTGTTCGATATTGCTCCAAGGAAACGGTTCGCGTTCGATCATATCATAATAAAAATAAACGATTTTCATCATATGCGGGAAAGGCTTCTCATCTTTTATTTCCATGACTTCTCCTTCACGAAAAAACAATGGATGCACAAACTCATTTGGTATGCGCATCATTTGTCCCCCTTTTGCGCATTCGCTTTTTTCCTTCCCGGCATAAATCAAGAAGCGGACAAACATGACATTGCGGAGACTGTGCTTTACAATGATAACGGCCAAAAAAAATCATGCGATGATGTGTAATGGACCATTCTTCTTTTGGGACTTTTTTCATTAATGTTTTCTCGACTTCTAACACAGAATCATTCCACCGGCAAAAACCGAGCCGTTTGCTGACGCGTTCAACATGCGTATCCACGGCAATGGCTGGTATGCCAAAGGCGACAGAAACAACCACATTCGCCGTTTTCCGTCCAACTCCCGGTAATTTCATTAGCTCATCGCGATCTTTCGGCACTTCTCCATTATATTTTTCCATTAATATCGCGCATAATTTTTGAATATTTTTCGCTTTGTTGCGATAAAGACCAATCGAGCGAATATCTTGCTCCAATTCTTCAAGAGGGACAGATACATAGTCTTCTGGGGTTTTGTATTTTTCAAATAAATGTTTTGTTACTTTATTGACTAATGCGTCCGTACATTGGGCGGATAAGACGACAGCAATTAATAACTCAAACGGATTGCGGTGCACTAACTCACAATGTGCGTCGGGAAACATTTCTCCCATTTTATCCAAGCAATAGCGAATTTGTTGTTTCGTAAGCATCAAACCTTCTCCTTTCTCCTTGCAAAGAAAAACGAGAGACAATGCTCTCGCCTATGAGTCCAGCCAATTAAAAAATGGGATCGTTTGTTTATATTCATTTTGCACAGGACGAATCGACTTCGTTGATTGCTGGTGTTTTCGGAATTTTCTTCCGTAATTTTGCGCCTGCTCGATCGTGCGAATTCCGTTCTTTTTCCATTCAAATAAAATACGATCAATATAGCGGAAATTCAATTTTCCTGATAACACCGCTTCACGAAGCGCCGCTTTAATGATGAGCGGACTATGCCCGTCCTGGTCAATCCACATCGATAATGTTTCACATTCAAACGGAGAGAGAGGACGGCCAAATTCTTGTTCAAACACCGTATACAAACTTTCCTCTTCCTCTTGCCGCTCTTGTTTTTCTTCTTTAAGCGACTCGGAGTATAAATAATGAACAAGCTTTTCCCAAAGCGGCTGCAACGAATATTTTTCACTGCGAATCTCTCGCTCATCCATATGCTCTTCAATCGAAATAAACCCTTTTTGCAGCAATTTACGAAGCATTTCCATGCACTCGGAAGGAGTGACCGTCATTTTTTCGGCTAACTCAGCTGGAGTAGGAAATAAAATTCCTTCTTCGATAAAGGAATGCATATGTAATAATAGCACGAATTCTGTTTCAGACAAACCGAGATGTTTATAGTGATTCAACAATAATTTTGGAATGGCAAAACTTCCTTGCGACAGCCATTCGGCCATTTTCTTTTTATCCATACGGATGCACCTCAACTATAGTATAACATAACGGGATAAAAAAACCCCCTTTTTCGGGGGATTTCCTTACGGATAAAGACGATTGAGCAAACGTGGAAACGGAATCGTTTCGCGAACGTGATCGACGCCGCAAATCCAAGCAATGGTACGCTCTAGACCAAGTCCAAATCCAGAGTGCGGCACGGAACCGTATTGCCGTAATTCTAAGTACCATTTATACGCATCAAGCGGCAAATGATGTTCTTCTAAGCGTTGCTTTAATAATTCATAGTCATGAATGCGCTCTGAGCCGCCAATAATTTCACCGTAGCCTTCTGGCGCAATTAAATCCGCACACAACACGACTTCCGGACGATTTGGGTCCGGCTGCATATAAAATGGTTTTAATGTGGTTGGATAATGCGTAATAAATACAGGTTTATCAAAGCTTTCGGCAATCGCTGTTTCATGAGGTGCGCCAAAATCGTCACCCCACTGAATATCGTTAAACCCCTTATCATGCAAAAGCTGGATCGCCTCATCGTATGTAATGCGCGGAAATGGCGGTTTTACAAGCTCGAGCTTCGTCGTGTCACGTCCTAATGTTTTTAACTCTAGTTGGCAATTTTTCAATACAGATTGAACGATATGCGAAACGTATTCCTCTTGAAGTTTTAAGTTATCTTCGAATTCGTAAAATGCCATTTCTGGTTCAATCATCCAAAATTCAATTAAATGGCGACGCGTTTTGGATTTTTCGGCACGAAATGTCGGGCCGAACGAAAATACTTTACCGAGCGCCATTGCCGCTGCTTCCATGTATAGTTGGCCGCTTTGTGACAAATAGGCGTCCTCATCAAAATATTTCGTATGAAATAATTCCGTCGTTCCTTCCGGCGCGCTGCCAGTCAAAATTGGCGGATCGACTTTCACAAAGCCATGATTGTTGAAAAATTCATATGTTGCGCGAATCACTTCATTACGAATTTTCATAATCGCGTGCTGACGGCGCGACCGAAGCCAAAGATGGCGATGGTCCATTAAAAACTCTACGCCGTGTTCTTTCGGAGTAATTGGATAATCAACCGCTTCATGGATAATTTCTAAGTTTGTTACGGAAAGTTCATAACCGAATGGAGAACGTTCATCGACACGCACCGTTCCGGTGACGTATAACGATGTTTCTTGCGTGATGGATTTGGCAATCTTAAAAACTTCTTCCGCTACTTTTGATTTTTCGACAACTCCCTGAATAAAGCCTGTCCCATCACGTAGTTGCAAAAAGGCTATTTTTCCGCTAGAACGCTTGTTGGCAAGCCAAGCGCCAATGGTTACTTCTTGTCCTACGTAATTTTTTACCTCTGCAATCGTTGTTTTCACGTACATTTTCCCTCCAACATCTGTTCCAACACAATGTATGTACAATCATTCAATATTATACATTTCGACAAAAAGAGAAGCAATAGAAAAGGAACTCCGCCTCATTAGGAAAGCGGCTCTGCCAATAAGCAAAGCCGCTTTTTGATCATGAGCGCTGAAGTTTTTGTTCCATAAATTGTTTGATGCGTTCCACTGCTTTTTCCAATACATCGAGCGAAGTGGCATAAGACAAACGAACATTGTCTGGCGCGCCAAATCCAGAGCCTGGTACAAGCGCAACGTTCGCCTCTTCCAACAGTGCTTCAACCAATTGGTCCACTGTATCATAACCAGCCATTTGCGCCGCTTCACGAGCGTTCGGGAACAAATAAAACGCCCCTTGTGGTTTCACACAAGTAAACCCTGGAATTTGAATCAGTTTTTCGTAAATAATATTTAATCGTTCTTCAAACGCTTTGCGCATTTCTTCCATCGGCTCTTGTGGGCCGCTGTATGCGGCAATGGCCGCATATTGCGCAATCGAGGTCGGGTTGGATGTGCTATGGCTGGCAAGATTGGTCATCGCCTTGATAATTTCTTTATTTCCCGCCGCATAGCCAATCCGCCATCCCGTCATCGAATGCGATTTGGAGAAGCCATTAATGATGACGGTTTGCGCTTTTAACTCCGGCGACAATTGCGCGATCGATACGTGTCTGGCGTTTCCGTACACCAATTTCTCATAAATTTCATCGGAAACGATCAAAATGTCATGCTCTAAGCAAACTTCGCCAAGCGCTCTTAACTCCTCTTCCGTATAAATCATTCCCGTCGGATTGCTTGGCGAATTGATAATCACGGCTTTTGTCCGCTCCGTAATCGCCGCTTTTAACTGTTCTGGTGTGATTTTAAATTGATTTTCTTCCAGCCCCTCGACATAAACTGGCACACCGCCGGCAAGCTTCACTTGCTCTGGATAGCTAACCCAATATGGAGTCGGGATGATCACTTCATCCCCTTCGTCTAAAATAACTTGAAACAATGTATACAACGCGTATTTTGCTCCAACACAAACAATAATTTCTGACGGCTCATAACGAAGCTGCTGATCTTTTTCGAATTTCTTAATAATTTCTTCCTTTAGAGCTGGCAGACCACCTGATGGCGTATATTTCGTATGTCCTTCATTCATCGCTTTTACGGCCGCATCAATAATATGCTGCGGCGTGTTAAAATCCGGCTCGCCCGCGCCTAAGCCGATCACGTCATAGCCTGCTGCTTTTAGTTCTTTTGCCTTTGCCGTAATTGCTAATGTTGCGGATGGTGTGAGTGAAGCAACCCTTTTTGAAAGTTTCATCGTTTCTTCCCCCTAATTGCGTCATTGTTGAAAGCTGTACCTCTTTAAAAATGTTCCGTCAGTAAAACTTAAGTAGTAAAACGAATAGCGATCATATTGATCAATATATGTCAACTCCCAAAGAGGTACGCCCTTTTCCATACCAAGCTTAGCGGAAATGAGCTTTTTCGGATGACGCTCCGCTTTTAATTTCGCGATCGCTTCCGATTCCGTAATACCGCTTTTCGCTCGTTTTATAACAATTTTCCCTTTCTTTTCTGGAACCCAAACAATATATTTTTTCCCTTGCTTATTCTTGCCGATAAACACAATATAAGTTTTTTCGCCATAGTATGTATAAGTGCGCTCAATCTGCGTGAAAGCAATTTTTTCTTTCGCGCGTTCTAACGCTTTTTCCTCCAATGACTGTTTCGTCATCAAAGCATCTTGATAAACGGACAGCGCCTGCCAAACTCCAAGGCATAAAAAAATGAAAAGTAAAACGCCCCATTTTTTCATTTCCATCACATCTTACGTACGATAAATAGTAAAAATAGCCTGCTTTTTATCATTTTCATCCAAAGCTAGTCCAAACATAAGATTGTCTCGTTTCAATGTTCGGTTCAGACAATCAACAATTTTATACAAGTCCTCGGAATGTTGGATTTTTACGGTAGCGAGCACTTCAATTTTACTTTCCATTTACGTCGTTTCCTCCTGTGTGACACAAATTTTGTTACTTATATGAATAAGGTACAACGGCAACAATACAAATACAACAACAATTTGACATGTTGTATTTCTTCACTAATTATAACAGGTTTGCCTGTTTATTTCATAAAAAATTGCCCACCTACACCACATCTTATTTTAACAGCAGGCGCCTTGCTTTTGCATCTATACGCATGCGGCAAGGCGCTTTTTTCAGCAATTGGATCAAGATAGCCTAGCTATAGATTGCGCCATTTTCCGCTCATTTATCATAGCCATTTTTCAAGTTTTTGCAAAAGTTGATCAAGCGATGCTTCATAAATCGTAAGCGACGGTAACGAGTTTAAAAAGTATTTTCCATATGAAGCAGATGTAAGACGGCGATCAAAAACAAATACCGCCCCTTTATCCTTTTTCGTTCGAATTAGTCTTCCAAATCCTTGTTTAAAACGAAGCACAGCCTCCGGAAGAGACAACTCGTAAAAAGGATTTCCGCCTTTAGCGCGAATATACTCGCTTTTTGCTTCGATCAACGGGTCATCTGGAGGTGCAAATGGCAAGCGGACGATCACTACTACCGACAACCCGTCACCAGGCAAATCTACACCTTCCCAAAAATTGCTTGTTCCAAACAAAATGGCTTGATCAAACTGTTGAAACGCTCTTGTCAGTTTTGTCGCACTCCCGCTTTGCACCCCTTGAGCAATCAATACATAGTCTTCATTTCGTTCCTCCATCTTCATCGCAGCTGCCGTCAATTTGAGCAATTCATATGACGTAAAGAGAACAAGCATTTTTCCTTTAATTCGCTCGGCAATTTGTGCTACCCCTTCAGCAACTACGGCAGCATATTCTTCCAAAGATACAGAAGAAATCGGCGGAAAATCGCTTGGAATCATTAACATTGCCTGTTCTTTATACGAAAACGGAGACGGAATCGTTTGGCAAATCGGATAAAAATCGCTTAATCCAAGACGGGATATTATATATGAAAAGCTGTCATTCATCGTTAATGTCGCCGAGGTGAGCACAATACTTTTTTTAGGCATAAACAACCGTTCGGCAAAAAATTCATCTAACTGAATGGGCTGTGAGTAAACAGCTGTTGCATTAGCAGCTCCTTTTTCTTCCGCTTCAATCCACCGGACCACCATTGGGTCATCACTTTCGATTAAATCGTATAATGTATCAATGATTTGATTCAAGGATGAAACGTCGGAAAAATAGGAATATGTCTGAACAGATATGGACGATTCCATGTTGTTTTCTGCAAAAAACGTTTGCAACTGTCTTGTTTCATCGACAAGGTTGGCAACATGGCCGCGGATGCGCCAAAGCAATTCTTTCATTGCGCTCCATTGACGGCCGCTTTCTTTTTGTGGTTCGAATCGGTAGCGGCAGCGTCCAGATTCCGCTGATTTCCTTTCTAATGCATAACGGCGTATCATGCGAAACAGTTCATCGCATTCAAACTGAAGCTCTTCTACAAGCTGCCCGCAGCGAAAAAAATGATCATCCGCATTCCAACGGCGCTCGGCAAATAACTTCATTAATTTTGCGAGCGAACCATTTTCATTCACTTTTCCAATTCTTGTTAGTATTAAACGAATTGAAACATAATCCACTTGCTGCCCAAAATAATGGGACGCTACCTCTTCTAAATGATGCGCTTCATCAATAACCATATGCTCATAATCAGGCAGAAGCGGAGTAGAAGCAGTAACATCATGCAATAAAAAAGCATGATTCGTGATCACAATATGAGCTTCTTCCGCACGTTGCTTCGCTCTCCAAAAGAAGTTATATTTGCCGCCGTTATCTTCCTCATCCATAAACAACAGCGGCCAAAATAAACGCGCGCCGGACGATGCATTCAATTCATCCATATCTCCCGTTTCCGTTTGCGTTAGCCAAACAAGAAGTTGACATTTTAATAACACAACATCGTAATTTTGATGATGTTCCTGCAAAAAAGCGATGAACTTGTCCAATGAAAGATAATTGCGTTTTCCTTTCAGCACCGCTACGCGAAGTGGAAACGGAACGACCTCTTTTAAAAAAGGAATATCCCGTTCAAGAAGCTGCTGTTGCAACTGAAGAGTATGTGTACTAATCACAACACGTTTTTGCTGTTCATATGCAAAAAAAGCGCTTGAAATTAAATACGCCAGCGATTTGCCAATTCCTGTCCCCGCTTCAATTAAAGCGTGCTGTGACGTTTCGAGCGCTTCATAAACAAGCTTCATCATTTCCCATTGCCCATCTCGTCTTTCATAATGATCAAGCGGAAGCGTATGCGGGCCGGCCCAAAACGCGGCAAATGAGGCGTCTTTATGATGATCTTCCTCTTTTTTCTGCATCGAAACAGGTTTTTTTAGCGCAATGCCGCGGTAAGATATATACGACTTTTCATCCGCTAAAGACGCCATCTTTTCCATAATGATATTGTCTAACAATGAATATAAATCACTTTTAAGATAAGGAGACAACCTCTTTAGATGCTGCAACGTTATAAGCGGCAGTTGACGCAAACGGTTCAGTAATGCAATGAACAATTTAGCTGTCACTTCCGCATCGCTATCGGCTTGATGCGGCTGGTTATGGTTAATATGCAGCTGTTTTGCTAAATCTCCTAATTTATAGCTTTCGGCAGTCGGAAAGACAATGCGAGCAAGCTCGACCGTATCAATCGTTGGTCCTGAAAACGGAGGCAATCCTGCCATATGCAATTCTTCCTGCAAAAACTGCAAATCAAAAGAGACGTTATGGGCAACAAAATAAGACTGTTGCAACATCTCAGCCACTTTCGCAGCTTCTTCAGCAAAACTAGGTGCGCAAGCAACCATTTGTTCAGTAATATTCGTTAATTGCTGGACAAATGGAGGAATGTCTCGTTCTGGATTAAAAAAACTGGAGAAACGATCAACAATTTGCCCGTTCTCAATGACCACCATGCCAAGCTGAATGATGCGGTCGCCTTTTTTCAGAGCATTCCCCGTTGTTTCTAAATCAATAATGACAAAACGGTCTTTCATGTTGTCACCTCAAAATAAAAACGTAACGAAAGGGGGCTCCCTTTCGCTATCAAAACAGCCCCCTCTCCTTTTATAAAACGGTATGCGCCGGTTCTTGCACAATCAGCTGCTGAATGCGATTGTTCTCATCCATAATGGCAATTTTTGGGCGATGTTGGGAAATTTTTTCCTCAGGAACGATCGCATAAGAAATAACAATAATGATATCACCCTTTTGCACAAGACGAGCAGCTGCGCCATTTAAACAAAATACTCCGCTGCCGCGTTCACCAGGAATAATATATGTTTCAAATCGCGCGCCGTTATTATTGTTGACAATTTGCACTTTTTCATTAGGCACCATGCCGACCGCATCTAAAATATCGGCATCGATCGTAATGCTGCCAACGTAATTCAAATTTGCTTCTGTTACACGCGCGCGATGAATTTTCGCGTTCATTAATGTACGAAACATGAAGAAATCCCCTCCTAAGGAAAGCAAATAGCTAAATCATAATTACACAATGTCTAGTGTAATATTATCGATGAGACGAGCACTTGCAAAGCGAACCGCAACCGCGATAATCACTTTTCCATGCAGCTTTTCAAGCGGTTTTAAATCTGGATAAGAATAAACTTCTACATAATCGATCTCTGCATGTGTATGTGTTTGAATATAATCTTTCACTAATGCACAAATCGTCTCTGGATTGCGCTCCCCGTTCTCAATCGCTATTTTTGCCTGCTGCAGCGCTTGATATAACGCCGGCGCTTCCTTCCGTTCTTCCGGCGATAAGTAAACATTACGAGAGCTTTTCGCAAGGCCGTCTTCTTCGCGAACGGTCGGCACAGCCACTAATTCGATCGGAAAATGAAAATCCCGAATAAGTCCATCCACAACAGCAACTTGCTGTGCATCCTTCATTCCAAAATAAGCACGGGTCGGCATGACAATATGAAATAATTTCGTTAAAACGGTAGCTACTCCGTCGAAATGACCAGGTCTTGATTTCCCGCAAAGCACATCGACGCGTTCTTTCACGGTCACTTGTACGCTCAATGGGCGCGGATACATTTCCTCTACACTAGGGCAGAAGAAAACGTCTACACCGTTTTCTTTTGCAATGCGCTCATCACGTTCTATATCGCGCGGGTATCGCGAAAAGTCTTCATTTGGACCGAACTGAAGCGGATTCACAAAAACGCTTAATGCAACGATATCATTTTCTTCGCGCGCTTTTTTTAACAGAGCAATATGCCCCTCATGCAAATACCCCATCGTCGGTACAAAACCGATCGTTTTTCCTTCAAGGCGATATTGCTGCATCATTGTTTGCATATCCTGTATTTTCGTTGTCACAATCATGATCGTTTTCCTCCATATAGCGCAATCCATTCTTCTTCTTTCATCGTAAACATATGAGCGGCTTCTGGAAACTGCCGTAATTTCACATCAGCGACGTAATTTGCGAGCGCGTAAGAAATGGTTTCTTGAATATTAGCGTATTTTTTTACAAATTTCGGAACACGATCTACCCCATATCCAAGAACATCATGGTATACTAGCACTTGGCCATCCACTTCGTCGCCAGCGCCGATACCGATCGTTGGAATCGTCAACCGTTTCGTTATTTCCGCGGCAATTTGTTTCGGCACACATTCCAAAACGAGGGCGATTGCGCCGGCTTCCTCGCATAACTTAGCGTCTTCTATTAATTTTCGTGCGCTTTCCGCATCTTTCCCCTGCACTTTATAACCGCCAAGCACTCCAACGGACTGCGGAGTAAGGCCAAGATGGGCAACAACTGGAACCCCTGCTTTTGTAAAGGCGCGAATAACGTTTACGACGTCATCGGCGCCTTCCACTTTCACTGCGTTCGCTCCTGATTCTTGCATTATGCGTTGAGCATTGCGGAGCGCTTCTTCCAAAGATAAATGATAAGACATAAACGGCATATCGGTTACGATAAACGTATTTGGCGCTCCGCGACGAACCGCTTTCGTATGATGAATCATATCTTCGACGGTAACAGGTATCGTTGAATCATACCCTAAAACGACCATTCCGAGCGAATCGCCGACTAAAATCATGTCAACACCCGCCGCCTCCGCCAGTTTCGCCGACGGGAAATCGTAAGCAGTCAGCATGACAATTGGTTCATTTTCTTGCTTCATTTTGAAAAAATCGGTTTTCGTTTTCATTATCTATTCCCTCCTCTTTTGTCGCAGAGGAGATGAATCACCGAACAAAAAAACCTTCTTTCTCTACCTTGAGAAAGAAGGACGCTTATCGCAGCAATCGGCTGAGTTCATCCCTCTGTCCAAGTCCTTCTAAGGATCAAGGCAGATCGTTTTTTATTTGATTGTTCCTTCTTGCCCGGTGCAGTTCTTTTGCAAAAGATACTGCCCATTTCCTTGTTAGTTCGTATTTTAACAAAATTATTACATTTTTTCTAGATGAATGTTTATAATTGAATATCGGCAGAGTGAATATAATGGATATGTTTTTCTTCATCTTCAAGCATGAGCACACCTTCATCGGTAATGCCCAGTGCAATTCCTTTGATCGTCCCGTTTAACGTTCGGGCGGTAATTTCTTTTCCGATGCTTGTCGCATATCCTTCCCATAATAGTTTAATGGGACGGAAGCCATATTGTAAATACTGTTGATATAATCTTTCAAGCCGCAGCAGAATTTCTTGGACCAGCTGTGCACGTTGAATGCGCTCCCCTTTTTCAATGGCGAGCGATGTGGCAATCGTGCGAATTTCTTCTGGAAATTGATCCAATGTTTGGTTGACATTAATGCCCATGCCGATAATCACCGAATGAATCCGATCAGGGTCTGCTTGCAGTTCCGTTAAAATACCGACACACTTTTTTCCATTGATTAAAATATCGTTGGGCCATTTAATGTCCGGGATGATGTTCGCTTTTTCTTGGATCGCTTGCGCAATCGCAACAGCCGTTAACAAAGTAAGCTGCGGCGCTTTTTGCGGCGGAATTGGCGGACGTAAAATGAGACTCATCCATATCCCCGTTCCTTTTGGAGAAAACCATTTGCGGTCCATCCGTCCGCGTCCCGCTGTTTGCTGTTCCGCGATCACAAGCGTCCCTTCTTTTGCTCCTTCATACGCAAGGTGCAAAGCGATCTTTTGCGTAGATGTTACTTCCTCTTCAAAATGAATATAGCGGCCGAACGTTTCCGTCTTTAAACCAAGTTGAATTTCATTTGCTGTCACTTTATCAGGAGTTTTTACAATGCGGTAGCCGAGACGGCGCACCGCTTCTAATTCAAACCCTTCTTTCCGCAATTCTTCGATATGTTTCCAAACAGCTGTACGTGAACAACCTAGCACTTCGCTAATTTTTTGTCCAGAAATAAAATCTCCATTCGCCTCTGAAAATAGCTCTAACAATTTTCTCCGCGTATCAGATTGCGATGAATGAGCCATTCGTGAATCCGCTCCTTATGATTATCTACTTCTCCATGAATAACCGCTCGTTCAATGAGTGTCAATATCTCTTTTACCCAAGGCCCTCCCGGTTTGCCAAACCATTTCATGATGTCGTTGCCGCTTACTGCTAATTCTTTCTTTGTTTTAATCGGAAGAGACATAAACAATTCGTTTAGTTTTTTTCGATTTTCCTCCACATTTTCGCCGCTTGCCACTGAACGAATCGTTTCCGCGGCAATCGCATGCTCAAGTCCGAATTCAAATAATCGCTCTTTCGTCCAATCACTGCTTGAAGGAATCGTTTTTAAAATCTGTAACGCCATCTCCACTTCTTTGATCAGCCGATTCGGCAGCTTCCACGCTCGTAAAAAGTCAGCGGCCGAATCGATGCAAAGGATATAGCATAAAAATCCCCACCGCTGCCCGCGTGAATCAAGCAGCCTCCAATCATAGCGGGCAGCTGCCTGCAATTCATTCTCTTTTCCACGCAGCATCGGTAAATATAAAAACAATCCTGTTTCTACTAGTAAAGACAAAGCTCGGCTGGCAAACGGACCCTCAAGCAGCTTTTCAAACTCCATCGTCATCCGTTCCACCGAAATATGGGCAAGAAGCGCAGCGTTTTCCATAATCGCCTGCTTTGTTTCTTCATCAAGGGAAAATCCTAACTGACTAACAAACCGGATCGCGCGCATCATCCTTAACGCATCTTCTGAAAAACGTGCTTTTGGATCACCGACCGTGCATATGATACGATTTGCAATCGCCTCTTGCCCGCCAAATGGATCGATCAACTTTCCTTCTGCATCCATCGCGATCGCATTCATCGTAAAATCACGGCGCTGTAAATCTTCATAAAGAGATCGGACAAACGTAACCGATCCCGGCCGACGATAATCTTCATATTCACTTTCTGTTCGAAACGTTGTCACTTCGTAGGAAACTCCGTTATGGACAACCACTACCGTTCCGTGTTGCGAACCAATATCAATCGTTTTCGGAAATAATTGCATCACTTCATCTGGCAGCGCGGATGTAGCAATATCAATATCGCCAATTTCTCGATTTAATAAAAGATCGCGCACCGCACCGCCTACAAAATACGCTTCATATCCGTGTTGCTGCAATGTTTGAATAATGCCGAGCGCTTTTTGAAATGGTTCTTTCATCACCTCACCCCTTTGCCAGTGAAAAATAAATATCTTCATATTGTTCCACAATTTGTTCCGAGTAAAATTTTTGATATACCGTTTGAACCGCTTGCTTGGCCATATACATGTGAAGATGTTTGTCTGTTAAAATGCGAAGCGCTTTATTTGCCACTTCTTCCACATTTCCAAGCTCACATAAAAACCCTGTTTTACCGTCTTCAATTACTTCAGGAATGCCGCCGATCGTCGTACCAATGCAAGGAACGCCGCAGGCCATCGCTTCTAATAGCACAAGACCAAAGCTTTCTTTTTCTGATAATAGCATTTTCACATCGCTAATCGAATATAATTCATCGAGCTTGTCTTGTTTTCCTAAAAAGCGTACATCATCACTAAGTCCAAGCTCTGTCACAAGGCGGCTGACGACAGTCATTTCCGGCCCATCGCCGACAAGCAGCAGTTTCGCAGGCAGATGCTTGCGAATGAGAGAAAAAGCGCGCACAACATCGGGAACCCGCTTGACCTTTCGAAAGTTGGATACATGAATGATGACTTTTTCGTTCTCATCAATCCCATATTCTTTCTTTAAATGATTGGCATTTTTTTTGTGATATACACGCTCGTCCACAAAGTTATAGACGGTTTGGATCGGTTTTTGCACGTCAAGAAGCTCATACGTCTGCTTGACAAGCGCGTTCGAAACGGCGGTGACAACATCTGATTGCTCAATTCCAAATTTAATCATATCGCTCAACGATGGATCATATCCAAGCACCGTAATATCCGTTCCGTGCAATGTCGTAACAATTTTTAATTTCCCGCCTACCATTTGCCTCGCCAATACAGCGCAAACCGCATGCGGAACGGCATAGTGGGCATGCAACACATCGAGCCGCTCCCGCTTCGCCACTTCAGCGATTTTGCTTGCCAGAGCTAAATCATATGGCGGATATTGAAATACAGAATATTGATTGACACCCACTTCATGATAATAAATGTTGCCATACACTTTATTGAGACGAAACGGCATGCTCGAAGAAATAAAATGAATTTCATGTCCTTTTTCTGCCAGTAATTTTCCCAATTCGGTCGCTACGACACCAGAGCCGCCTACTGTTGGATAACAAACAATCCCTATTTTTAGCTTCATTTTCACACTCCTAATAAATCATTGAAAATCTTTATTGGTTTTTTCGTAAAAAACCCTTCGGCAAACGCCACTCCGACTTCTTTTCCTAATAACCGCTCACGGCTTTCCACCATTTCAATATAACCGTCTGTAAGCGGTGTATCGACAGATCCAGCCGCTTTTGTAAATTGGCTTTCATAGGAGCGCAAACTGGCTAATTTTTTGTCAATCGTATCACTAATATCGATGACAAAATGCGGGCGTTCCCACGCGTTAATCATATAGTAATAGACGGAATGAACGCGATGTGCCGGCAAGTCCGGCTCTGTTTTATAGCGGCGGATGCCAGCGGAAAACACCGCCTCTTCCACAAGATGTGCGCAGCGGCCATGATCCGGATGCCGGTCCACCCAATAAGGGGCAAACACAACGCGCGGGCGGTATCGGCGAATCACCGAAACAATGCTTTTAACCGCTTCTTCTGTCACATATAAGCCGCGGTCCGGAAGGCCAAGATTTATTCTTGTAGCCACTCCTAATATATCCGCAGCCTCCCTTGCTTCTTTTTGCCGCAATTCCACCGTTCCGTTTGACGATAATTCGGCTAATGTTAAATCGCAAATGCCAATGCGATATCCTTTTTCGGCATATTTGGCAATCGTTCCACCCATCCCGATTTCGACATCATCCGGATGGGCGCCGAACGCTAACATATGTAATTGCTCATAATCCATTTATTTCACCTTTTCTTCCACGAACAATGTTTCTCCATGCAAAATCGCCGCGCTCTAACCCTTTAATTAAAATTTCCGCCGTCCCCATATTTGTCGCAAGCGGCACCGAATATACATCGCACAAACGAATTAATGCGCTGACATCCGGCTCATGCGGTTGCGCGGTTAGCGGATCACGGAAAAATATCACCATATCCATTTCATTGCGGGCAATCATTGCGCCAATTTCTTGATCTCCACCATATGGTCCTGATTGAAAGCGATGCACTTTCAGTCCTGTCGCCTCTTGAATGCGAAGACCTGTTGTCCCGGTCGCATACAATTCATGCTGTTCTAAAATCGGCTGATAGGCAGTAACAAACTCAATCATATCCGCTTTCTTTTTATCATGCGCGATTAACGCGATCTTCACGATAGCACCCCCGCTTAGTGGCCGTTTTACTCGATAATGTGTTCCAAACCGTATACGAGCGTATGCAATTTCATGACTGTTTCTACTGACAATTTTACTCCAGACATGAACGAAGCGCGGTTGAACGAATCATGGCGAATCGTTAACGCTTGTCCATTTCCGCCGAAAATCACTTCTTGATGAGCGATAAGCCCCGGGAGGCGAACACTATGAATCGGTATGCCGTCATATGTTGCGCCGCGCGCTCCGGCAAGCGTCTCCTTCTCATCCGGATGGCCTTGTTTTTTTGTCGGGCGTACCATCGAAATAAGCTGTGCCGTTTTCACTGCGGTTCCGGATGGAGCATCGAGTTTTTGGTCGTGATGTAATTCGATAATTTCAACATCAGGAAAATATTTCGCCGCCATTTGCGCAAATTTCATCATTAAAATGGCCCCAATCGCAAAGTTAGGCGCAATGATCGCTCCAATTCCTTTTTCTTCCGCTAACGTGGTAAGACGTTGAATATCTTCATCCGTAAAACCGGTTGTGCCAACGACAGGACGGACTCCGTAGCGAAGCGCGATTTCAGCATGTTTTTTTCCTGCTTCCGGTGTCGTTAAATCGATGAGCACATCCGGTTTAATTTCTTCAAAGCAGCGGGCAGCATCGGTATATATCGGGGCGTGAATGCCGGAAAATCCTTCGACATCTGCTAAATTTCCCCCGTCATTTTTACGGTCAATGACGGCAGCAAGCTGAAAATGATCGGTCTTTTGTACAAGGGAAACTGCTTCGCGCCCCATTCGGCCACGCGGACCGGCAATGACGATACGGATTGTCTCCATTATGCTTCCTCCTCTTCTTTTCGCGTCCAGCGGTTTTTATCACGCGTACGAAACTTTTCCATCACCATATCATGTGCTTGTTGCAAATCGATATGGAGAGAGTTGGCAAAACAGATAAGGACAAATAACAAATCCCCTATCTCTTCTTCAATGGTTTTTTCCTTTTCCGTCTGTTTTTTCGGCTTTTCACCATAATAATGATTCACTTCCCTCGCCAATTCGCCAAGCTCTTCGGTAAGTCTCGCAAGCATGGCGAGCGGGCTGAAATACCCTTCTTTAAATTGGCTAATATATTCGTCTACCTCTTGTTGCAGCTGCTTCATCGTCTTTTCTTGCATAAACGTCACCTCTCATGTTTTCATGTTAGCTAAAAGCAACGTTTTTGACAAATATTTTTGCGCCTAACGCGCGCACATTGCTTATACAAACAACTTCATCTATAATTAAGGACGCTGACTACTATGAAAACGGAGGTAGCCATATGATTTTCGGGCTAAAAATAAAAAATATTATTTTCATTTTACTTGGTGCTGCCATTTTTGCGTTTGGACTTGTCCATTTCAACATGCAAAATAATTTAGCAGAAGGCGGCTTTACAGGAATTACGTTGCTTCTTTACTTTTTATTTGACATTGATCCATCCATTACAAACTTAGCGTTAAACGTTCCCCTCTTCTTTATCGGTTGGAAATTGCTTGGGCGCAATTCGTTTTTATATACGATTATCGGAACAGTAGGCCTTTCTCTTTTCCTCTGGATTTTTCAACGTTACGCCATTCATATGCCGCTAAAGCATGATATGACGCTAGCGGCGTTATTTGCTGGTGTATTTATCGGCGTCGGTCTGGGCATTATCTTCCGTTACGGCGGAACCACAGGCGGTGTCGACATTATCGCGCGACTTGTCCATAAATATAAAGGGATTAGCATGGGAAAAACGATGTTTACGTTTGATGCTGTCGTTATTACTCTTTCATTGCTTTACCTTTCTTACCGCGAGGCAATGTATACGCTCGTTGCGGTGTTTATCGCCGCCCGCGTCATCGACTTTATGCAGGAAGGCGGATATGCGGCGAAGGGAGCAACGATTATTTCAGAAAAAAGCGAGGAAATTGCCAGCAAAATTTTAACGGAAATGGATCGCGGCGTAACGATTTTAAAAGGGCGGGGCTCTTATACGAAACGCGATCGGGATATATTATATTGCGTGGTGGCGAAAAACGAACTGCCTCGTTTAAAAAACGTCATTATTTCTGTTGATCCCCATGCGTTTGTCGCTGTCACCGACGTCCATGATGTGCTTGGTGAAGGTTTCACACTCGATGAACGGAAGCAGCCGCTAGAACAATAAAAAGGGGCGCCCCTCGCCCCCTTTTCCCTATTCGTTTTCATGGGTGCGGTTTTTTTCTTTCTCCCCGCGATATTTCCGCCATCCAACATAAGATAGTGTCAATACAATCATTCCTCCGGTAGAAATGATCACCCATATTAAAGATGGATCGGCTTCGTCTTTTTTGACGCCGTCAAATAACGTCTGTAAGTCTGCGCGCATATTTTTTAAATGTTTTTGCTGATCTTCTTGGCTTAATTGTTGAAATGCCGGTGTTTGCAACATTTCAATCTCTTTATCTATTTTTTTCGCTTCCTCAGGCTGCACATCAATTTTGACGCTTGGCTCAATCAGCTCATAATGGTTTAAAAATTGACGTAGAGAGGCGGCAAATGCTTCCTCTTTTCCTTGTTCTACCGCTTTCTCAAGCTGATCAAACGACCCCATCACTGTTGTTTCCATCTCTGACCAAAGAGGTTGATGTGTCGAATGAATCGCATCAACGACAAGGCGAAACTGTGTTACTTTATCAATTCTTTCCTCCTCCGGCAATGAGGATGCTGTTACCGTTTTCAATGCATTTTCGTGAGTAATCGTGATCGCGCGAAGTTCATCTGCTGTTTTAAGCCGGTCCCGAGCGTTCATTTGAAAAAACTGATCAGAAAAATACGTCAATACTTCCTTTGCTTCTTCGAAACGTCCATTTTTCGCCAACTGTAACGCTTGATCAGAAATTTGATCCAGTTTTTTCCAACAACCATCATTTTCGGCGGCGTAATTATGCAATGGAAATAAACAAATGAGCGTGATAAAAGCAAATAGCCATATTCGCTTCATTCTTGTCCCTCCTCCATTAACTATTTACAATGTATGAAGGAGTGGACAAGAGTAGACCATTAATTTAATGAAAGAAAAAGTCTCCCTTTTCGTACACATAACATATAACTAATCGTGATCGAAATGATGCTAAGCCAAAACGTAAAATAACCGATTGGCGGCATATATTGATTTAAAACGCTGTAACGCGGCATCATTCCAAAAACATAATCGATGATGTCATTATGTAACGTCCAAACCGCGGCGAACGCTAAATGAGGCAAGCGAAACCGATAAAACGGAGCATATAATATTCCCTCGACCGCCATGGCACCGTGAGAAATGATTAACATCCATCCTGCGACATCAAGCGTTCCCGTCACTTTCCATACTAACAAGTTCATCACGACCGCCCAAACGCCATACTTCACTAATGTCACGATTGCCAGCGCTTCGAGCAGCGGAAAATGACGGCCGAACAAAAACGCAGTCAGAACTAGCACAAAAAATAAACTAGCGGTTGGGCTATCTGGAACAAACGGCAAAAAAATTGGCGGCGTCTCCGCTAATTGATAACGATACCATATATATCCGTAAATCGTCCCGATCACGTTGACTATAAGCAAAAGCCATAACACGGAACGATGGGCAAGCAATGGAAAAAAACATTTCATGAATACACACCTGCTCTCTGCTTTTCCTGAATGAAAAAAGCTGACTAATCATAGCCAGCTTTTTTCTCGATGAACCGTTTATTTCTCTTTTAATCCTGCAATGAATTCAGCGAGCTTTTTCAACTCTTCGTCCGTGCCTTTGAAGATACCAGCAGGCATGCCGCCTTTACCTTCTTTCGCGATTTTCGCGATTTCTTCCGGTTTCAAGCCTGTGCCAATAAGCGATGGCGCAGCCGCACCGCCGGATAAGTTTTCACCATGGCAGGACGTACACGTGTTAGCTTGGGCAATTTTATATCCTTCTGCGTTTTTATCGATTTCCACTTCCGCCCGGATTTTCCCTTGTTCAGCAGCTTTTTTCCAGTCGTGCGTAACAACGGCTTCCCAAGTTAAATATACCATTGACGCAAGCGTTAAAAGCATCATTCCGGTAGCAACCGGACGCTTCCATGGACGACGTTCCGGACCGCGATCCAAAAACGGCGCTAACAATAACGCACCAAATGCCAACCCTGGTATAATAATTGCCCCGACCACTGTATAAGGACCTGATGCATACGAATATTTAAGCAATTGATATAAGAACAAGAAATACCAGTCCGGAAGCGGAATATATGCCGTGTCCGTCGGATCAGCGATACGCTCTAATGGAGATGGATGGGCGACCGTCAAACATAAAAAACCGATCAAAAAGACGGAGCCAACCATCCATTCTTTTAATAGGAAGTTCGGCCAAAACGCTTCCGTTTTCCCGGGATATTCCGAATAATCTTTTGGAATATTCGGCTTTCTCACTGCGGGCACGCGGGAATCGCCGACAAATTTCATTCCTTTTCCGCGATGCATTGCATGTTTCCCTCCTTTTTCTTCTCACTAAACAGCGTTTATGCGAATCACAGTGGACCAGAAATACCTTGTCTGCGAATCATTAAGAAGTGCGCAGCCATTAAGCCGAGCAATGCAGCAGGCAAGAAGAAAACGTGAATCGCAAAGAATCTTGTTAGCGTTTGCGCACCGACAATTTCCGGGTCTCCTGCGAGCAACGTTTTAATGGCCGGGCCAATAATCGGCGTTGCTTCAGCGATTTGCAAGCCTACTTTTGTCGCAAATAGCGCTTTCATATCCCATGGCAATAAGTAGCCGGTAAAACCAAGCCCCATCATGACCATGAAGATAAGTACACCAACGATCCAGTTTAATTCGCGTGGCTTTTTGTATGCACCTTGGAAAAAGACGCGCAACGTATGTAAAAACATCATGACAATAACAAGGCTCGCCCCCCAGTGATGCATACCGCGGACGATTTGTCCGAACGCCACTTCATTTTGTAAATAATAAACCGATTCCCAAGCGTTTTTAATATCCGGAACGTAATACATTGTTAAAAACATTCCAGATAAAATTTGGATAACAGTAACAAAAAATGTTAATCCGCCAAAACAATAAACAAATGCGGAAAAGTGATGGGCCGGGTTAACATGTTCCGGAACTTCATGGTCAGCGATATCCCGCCACAAAGGCGTAATATCTAAACGCTCGTCAACCCAGTCATAAAGCTTATTTAACACGTATTACGCCTCCCCTCGTGGTTTCGCTTTACCTAAGTATAATTTGCCGTCTTTCACTTTGTACTCGTAACGGTCTAGCGGATGAATCGGCGGCGTTCCAGGAACATTTGTACCGTCTTTAGTGTAACGCCCGTAATGGCAAGGACAGAAAAATTGGTTCGGATGTTCCTTGTCCGTATTCCAGTCTACCGTACAGCCAAGGTGTTTACAAATCGGAGACAGCGCTACGATTTCTCCTTTTTCGTCTTTATACACCCATGCGGATCGCGGCTCTTCCGACTCATACCAAGCGTCTTTTATTTTCACTTTGAAATCAAAACGCTTTGGTTCAGTCGTAATGTCCTTTACATCTGCTACCGCTACCATGTCCGTTCCCGCTTCATCCTTTAAAATTGGATCAACAGCAAAACGGACCATCGGCATTAGCATGCCAGCAGCCATAAAGCCGCCTACACCAGTTAACGTGTAGTTTAAAAATTGACGTCTTGTTACGCGGTTTTTTTCACTCATCGTCTTCCCCCCTCTATACAAAATGAAGTCCAACCGGACGGTATTTGTATAACACAATATAAAACTAGGACATTCTAATGATAGCTCATTCAGCGTACAAGGTCAATATCGTCATCGCTTTAACCTTTCAACTTCTTCATCACGCTGCTTCATGACCATTGCGAAATGAAAAAGTTCAGCAACTGAGATGTTTGTTCGCGAATGATTTCTTGCTTATATGATTCATCCATATCCTGCAGTGGAATCGCCGGCACCATCCACAGCCTGCCAGAAAGCTGATTTTCATATTCTTTCCATGTACGGTCACATGTCACATAAAAAACATGCTTCATCCCATGTTCCATCAGCTGTCTTGTCCAATCCCCAAGCCGCCGAATGAGTTCTTCACGCTGTTCGCTCATAAAATACGTAAATGGCGGAAATAAAAACAACCTCCCCTTTAGTTGACGTTCCGCCTCATGAACAATTAGCTGCACAAACTCTCCTCCGGATGCAGCCGCTTTGGCGCCATCGGCAATCGTAATCGGAATAAGCGGAATTAAAGCTGTGTCAATATAATCTTTTTCTTTCACATATATCTCCACATCTGCTGCTACCCACTTCATGCACATTCCCCTTCTTTTCAACGTCATTTTCTTTATCACCATACCATATTTTTTGCAAAAAGAAAAACCTTGCGTTCCGCAAGGTTTCACAACTGTTTCAACTGATCAGTAAGGCGGCGAAATGCCTCTTCGTCTTGACGATCTAGCGCGTCGTCAATGAGTTTCATTAACCGTTCTCGTTGAAATTCATAAAGCGATTTTTCTAAAAATTGCTCAGCCAACCGCCGATCGTTTTCATTTACTTGCACTTGTTTTGGAGCATATGGGTTTTCTTCTAATACTGCGACATATTGCGGCGAATGGAAAGAAGCACGGAAATTCAACTGGATATAAATATCTTCATCCCGATTTAAACGAATGTCATGAAACGATTTTTCCGCATCTGTCGTCATGACATTGCCTTTATAAAAACGGAACGGAACATCATCGACACAATGGGTTGACATGATGATGCCACGCGGACAATATTGGGCATT
Source organism: Parageobacillus sp. G301 (assembly GCF_030268025.1). Classification (NCBI taxonomy): domain Bacteria; kingdom Bacillati; phylum Bacillota; class Bacilli; order Caryophanales; family Anoxybacillaceae; genus Parageobacillus; species Parageobacillus sp. G301. The sequence continues at coordinate 1,332,693 of NZ_BSDB01000002.1, read as the reverse complement.
TTCCACAAAATGAACCTTTTGCATCAGCTGATCATGGCTCATTAGATAGTTTAAAATCCAGACACATTCCCGGCGTTTTAACTGGTAATGATTTAAAAACCAACGAATAAACTCTTTTTTCTCATTCACGGATACATGCGTCATTATGCGCTTTCCCCCTCAATCGTTTTCCAAGAAAGAGGTGATATTCACCGCAATCCCCTACTCCTCCAATTGAAGCAATATGTCTGCTGCCTCTATGTGCCCAGGATCGAGACGTACGATTTGTTGAAATATTTCTTTCGCTCTCTCTCTATTTCCTTCTTCGATCAGAAAATAGCCATATTCTTCAAGAAAATCAACATTATCCTTAAAGAAAGTATATGCCTCTTGATAATGGTTTAATGCATCAGAATACATCTCAAGCTTATGTTTTGCGCGCGCTAAATCCCATTCAAACTGAGGATCATACTCCCCTTGTGCCATCACTTCTTCCAAGCAGGAAACGACTTCTTCATATCGCTCTTGATGCAATAGCAACGCACATAACGTAGTCAGCGCCTCGATATATCCTTGGTCAATCTCGATGGCTTTGCGCAGCCACGACTCTGCTTCATCCGGTTTTTTTAGTTTTAATGCGACTTTTCCGGCATATAACAATAATTCTTTATTCCACTCATCAACGTGAATCCCTTCTTTTGCAATTTCATAGCTTTTCTCAAGCTGTCCTTCTTGCTCATATGCTTTGGCTAAATATAGATAAAGCGGCACATATTCAGGGTCAAGCTCTTTTAGCTCGCTTAACTTTTCGATTGCGGTTCGGTAATACTCCGCTTGAAACGCCGTAAATCCATAACCGAATAATGTCCGGCTGTCGATTTTTTCTTGCAGCGCTTCGTCGTAATATGGCAATGCCTGCTCAAATTCCCCGCATAAACTGAGCGCTTCGGCGAGCCGTTCCGGAATGTGAGTACCGGCAATCGTCTTTTCTTTTTTTAATACTTTTTCATAAAACGGTATGCTTTTTGGATATTGTCCCGTCGAAAAATATAGCTCTGCTAACGCAAACTGAATAATCGGCTCATCCGGCATTTTTTCATATGCTTGTTGGAGCTTTCGTTCACTTACTTCCTCGAGCCCTTGCATTTGATACAAGTCAGCGGCAATCAGACACGCACGGGCAAAAAGGGGATCATCTTCATCGATTTGTTCTAAAATTTCAAGCGCTTTTTCTTCCTCTTCCAGCTCTGTGTATACTTCAGCTAAAAATAGCCGCACTTCTCCTTCATCAGGATAACGAAGCGATAGCTCCTCAAGCAATTCTTTCGCTTCTTCTAACATTCCCCATGAATATAAATAATCCGCAAGCTCGTATTTTTCTTCATCACTGCCATTTTTTTTGATGTCAGGCACAAGTGCTAATGCTTTGTCTACTTCTCCGTTTTCCACAAGACGAACGATTTCCTCGATTCGTTTCATATGCATAAACCCTTTCCTACTGAAGATGTGCAACAAACATCCCCGGTGCACGGATCACCCGCTCCATGCCAAATCCGGGATAAAAGTATATTTGATTTCCTGCTTTAAGCAATCTTCCTTTATGAACCGTAATAACAGGAACATGATTATCATAATCGACAATAGGCGTTTCGGCAACTAAACGGCTCACTGATTCTTTTTTATATAAATTATAATCTACTTCTCCACCGATACGAAGATCTCCTTTTTGCGGATAAATCCCAATTTTCTTTAACACATCAAGCGAAAGCGGCGTTCGTTCCTGTAATGGAAATGGGATAAATGGAATATGATGAGCAACAAGCAGTTTTCGCCATATCGTTTCTTGTTTTTTCGTTCGGCTTCCATTTGGCCAATATGGCACAAATGGAAGCCGATATGTTTTTAACACCTCTGCGATCCAATGCCATGGGACGGAATGCAACATATCATTTTCTTGCATTTCGACAAAAATGACAGGAACTTTCCATCGTCTGCAAGCGATCATTAATGACGGAGTAAGCGTACGAAGCGGAACTTTCACACCGATGAAATAATCAATGGGGCTATTTAATAAATGCTGACGCAAGCGTTGCAACGCGGGAGCAAGCTGGCTTTCAAAAGAAACATCGCAAACAGCGAGCAGTGTAGTGCATCCTTGTGCGATTAATTGCTGTTGAACATATTGTTTAAATTGCAAAAACGTCCGCGGCTGTTGAAACGAAAAATCGAGCATGACATGACCGGGTGTTACGATCATCTCCCCTATTTCCATTCGCATCCATGTATACCGATCCGCCTGCTCGCTTATATAATCAATGCGATTACTATCAATCACGAGAGAGCAGCGTTGCAGCTGTTCTTGGCGAATGACGTACGCTCCTTCAATCACATATGGCATGTCTTCATTCCCCCTTTACGACAAGCTATGAAGGAATGAAAAGACATATGAATAAAAAAGCAAGAAACCTGTATTTGGTTTCTTGCTTCTACATTAAGGAATGAAGATGATCAAAAAACGATGGATAAGAGACTGCCACCGCTTCTGGACGTTTTAAACAGACAGTTCCTTGCGTAATGCAGGCAGCGATCGCTAGCATCATGCCAATACGGTGATCACCGTAGCTATCAACGACAACGTCCTTTGCCTTTAACGCTGATTTTCCATGAATGACCATGCCATCAGCTGTCGCTTTAATATCCGCGCCAAGTTTTCGCAGCTCTGTCACAACCGTATCAATTCGATTCGTTTCCTTCACTTTCAATTCGCTCGCATCTTTAATAACGGTCGTACCTTCCGCCTGTGTTGCAAGCAAGGCAATGATCGGGATTTCGTCGATTAATCGCGGAATAAGAGCGCCGCTGATTTCCGTCGCTGTTAAATTGGAGGTGCGAATGGTAATATCGCCAAGCGGTTCTGTTTGCTCGTTACGAATGTTTTCGATCGTCATTTCCGCACCCATTTTTTGCAGCACATCGATAATTCCCGTTCTTGTCGGATTGAGCCCGACATTTTTTAACGTAATTTCGCTGTTTGGTACAATTGCGCCAGCTGCTAAGAAAAAGGCTGCCGACGAAATATCTCCCGGAACGTATATATTTGCGCCTATTAGCTGCTGCGGTCCGGTAATGGAAACTGTAAGGTCGTCCACTGTTACGCTTCCACCGAACAACCGAATCATTCGTTCGGTATGATCGCGAGAACGATGAGGTTCCGTTACTGTCGTAGTTCCATTTGTTGTCAATCCCGCCAATAAAATCGCCGACTTCACTTGTGCGCTCGCGACAGGAGACTCGTAATGAATAGGCTGAAGTTCGCCGCCGCGAATGGATAACGGGGTATAGTTCCCATGCTCGCGGCCGTCAATGTGCGCACCCATCATTTTTAGCGGCTTTGTCACTCTACCCATCGGCCGCTTGGCGATCGATTCATCGCCAATTAAGCAAGAATGGAACGGACATCCCGCTAGAATCCCGAGCAATAATCTTGCCGTTGTCCCGGAATTGCCAACATTTAAAATGTCAGATGGCTCCTTAAGACCTTTTAATCCCTTTCCTTCGACAACAACATCGCTTCCGTTTTGCTCAATCGACACTCCCAATTTTCGAAAACAATCGATCGTACTTAAACAATCTTCTCCCTGTAAAAAATTCGCGATGGTCGTTGTTCCATTAGCAATTGCTCCAAGCATCACAGCGCGATGGGAAATCGATTTATCCCCTGGAACATTGATGGTTCCTCGTAATGATGAAATATTGGTTCGCAACGGTTGCACATCTTCCCCCTCCGTTTACACTTCATATGTTTCGTAATTCGTATGTCTTTGAATACAGGCTTTCGCCTTCGCCCGATCTTCCTCGCTTTGAAAGCTAAGGCGGAGCACACCGTAAATTTCTTCCCTTGTCTCAATAATACGAATATTTGTTATGCTAATTTGTTCTTTTGCAAGATAGCCGGTAATTTCAGAAATAACCCCAGGATAATCAGGAACATCGACATATAGATCGTAAAAAGATGGAATTGCCCCTTTCGTTCGCGCTGGAAGCCCGTCGCGAAATTGTTTTGCTTGTAAAAAATACCTGTAAATCGCTTCGCTATTTTCCTCTTCCACAATGGAACGTAGCTTTTGCATCTCTGAAATCCAGCCATCAAATAGCGCCAACAGCTCATCTTTATTATGTATAAAAATATCGCGCCACATTTCCGGGTTGCTTGAAGCGATGCGCGTAATATCGCGAAACCCCCCTGCGGCAAGACGGCTGACAAGCGGATTTTCTTTTTCATACTGTTGTGCTTGATGGACAAGACTTGCCGCGATAATATGCGGAAAATGGCTAATCACTCCAGTAATGCGATCATGTTCTTCTGGCGACAGCACAACAAACTGCGCTTTCGTTCCCTTTAGCCACTCTTTTAGCCGTTCCACATCCCTTGCCGCTACATCATTCGTCGGCGTCAAAACGTAAAAGGCGTTTTCAAACAAATGCGCCCTTGATGCAGCAACGCCGCTTTTATGCGAACCTGCCATCGGATGGCCGCCGATAAACGTTATTCCTTGCTTTCCTAACTGTTTTGCATGTTTGACAATTCGTTGCTTTGTGCTTCCAACATCCGTGACAATTACATTTTCTTTTAATACACTGAAAGGCATCTCTGTCAAGATTTTTTCCGTTTGCATAACAGGAGTGGCTAAAATGATTAGATCAGCCTGTCTCATCCCTTGTTCAAGGGAAGAAGCAATTTCATCAATCACTTTTAATGAACGAGCAAGTTTCAGCTCATTCTCATTTACATCATATCCGATAATGACGGCGTTCGGATGCGCTTTTTTTATCGCTAGCGCCATCGAACCACCGATTAAACCAAGTCCAACAACAAAGACGTTTCCTTCCAACTGCTTCACCTTCTTGTGTAAAAATGCTCCCGTTGCTTAAAAGCAACGGGACGGCCTTATATAAGCTGCTTTTCTTTCAACATTTGCGTTAATGCATGAATGATTCGTTCGTTTTGCTCTTTGGAACCAACCGTAATGCGCACCGATGTCGGAAAACCGAGCGCATTGCCGGAGCGAACGATGATGCCCCGCTCAAGCAAATATTGAAACACTTCGTTTCCCTCGATACCAAAATCAATTAAAATAAAGTTCGCTTGTGACGGATAATAGCGCAGCCCGTTTTCCTCACAAAAACGATAAAACGTCTCTAACCCTTGTTTATTTTTTTCGACACATTCGCGAATGAATGCTTGATCATCTAAAGCAGCAATGGCAGCTGCCTGCGCGACGCTTGATGTATTAAATGGCTCGCGCGCCGGTTCGATCTCACGAATGAGCGTTTCGCTGGCAATACCGTATCCAACCCGCAGCGCTGCTAAACCGTATGCTTTTGAAAACGTACGCAAAATCATTAAATTATCATATTGGCGGAGAAGTGGAACGGTTTGCGGATAATCATTCGCCGTTGCGTATTCATAATACGCCTCATCCAAAACGGCAAGGACATGGCTAGGAACTCGCTCAAGGAAAGATGTTAATTCCTGCTCGTTCACATACGTCCCTGTCGGGTTGTTCGGATTGCATATCCAAACGACGCGCGTTTGTTCATCAATCACCTTCAGCATTGCTTCTAGATCGTGTCGCCCATCCACAAGCGGAATTTCACGAATTTCTGCTCCTTCAATCACCGCGTTATGACGATATTGTGGAAACGTCGGCGCAGCCATCACCGTATTCGTATTCGGAGATAAAAACGCGCGGCAAATAATTTGCACGACTTCATCTGACCCGTTGCCGAAAATAAGCTGCGTTTCGTTGATCCCTAAATGTGTGGCAACTTTTTCGCGCAACAGACGTGCGTATCCATCGGGATAAATGGCAAGATGATCTAATTGTTTCATCACCGCCTCTTTCACAGCAGGTGAACAACCATATGGATTTTCATTGGATGCTAGTTTAATAATATCGGTAAGCCCGTACTCTCGTTTTACTTCTTCAATAGATTTTCCCGGCTGATAAGGGGGAAGCCCCCGCAACTGTGTTTTAATTTCCATGATGACACTCCCTATCCTTCAGTTATTGCATGCCGTATTTATCGCAACGGTGCTATTAGCGAGCGAGCGTAACGGCGAAACTCGGCAAGCGCCTCCTCTTTTTTCTCTTCCGTTTGCAAAAGGTCATTAAGCTGTTCAATTTTTTGAACAAGCGCGCTGCCAATGACGACCCCGTCACAATAGTTTTTTAGCATGCTAACTTGTTCGCTTGTCGAAATGCCAAATCCAACAACGACAGGAACGCGGCTATGCCGCTTTACTTCGGTTAAAAAGTCGTTTAATGTTTCCGGCAATGTATCACGCACGCCGGTCACACCGAGCGATGAAACGCAATATAAAAATCCTTGCGCATTGGAGGCAATCATTTCAATTCGTTTTTTCGACGTCGGTGCTACGAGAGAAATAAGCGGAATTCCCGTCGCTTCGCCGAGTTTACGAATCAGCTCACTTTCTTCAAACGGCAGATCTGGAATTAAAATGCCGTTCACTTCATTTTTTCGCGCTAAAGCAAAAAAGGATTCTTCTCCTAATTGTAACACAGGATTGTAATACGTAAAGAGAATAATCGGAATTTTTACTCCTTTTTTTCGCATTTCCGGAACTAATTCAATTGCTTTTTTTAATGTCATTTGCTGGCGAAGCGCTCTTTTTGCCGCCCGTTGAATAATCGGTCCGTCCGCTAACGGATCGGAATACGGAACGCCTAGTTCAAGAATGTCAGCTCCTGCTTCCTGAAGCGCCAATGCGAGCTCGATCGTTATATCCGGCCGGGGATCTCCGGCGACAATAAACGGAATAAACATCGGTTTAGTTACGGTTAGCAACTGCAATGCCGTTTCCTCCTTTTGCAACATTCATCATTGTCTGCACATCCTTATCACCGCGGCCAGATAAACATACGAGCACCGTTTGATCGCTTCGAAGCGTTTTCGCAAGTTGAACCGCCTTCGCTAAAGCATGCGCTGACTCGATCGCCGGAATGATCCCTTCTTCCCGAGATAACAATTGAAATGCCCAAATCGCTTCCTCATCCGTAACACTTTCGTAACGAACGCGGCCGATGCTGGCTAAATAAGCGTGTTCCGGTCCAACACCTGGATAATCGAGGCCTGCGGAAATAGAATATGGCTCAATAATTTGCCCATGCTCATCTTGCAATAAATACGTCAGCGACCCATGAATGACTCCTTTTGTCCCTTTTGTGATCGTTGCAGCATGGTGCGGCGTATCGATTCCTTTTCCCGCCGCTTCTACACCAACAAGCGTCACGTTATCTTCTAAAAACGGATAAAACATGCCAATTGCGTTGCTTCCGCCGCCCACACACGCCACAATCACATCCGGAAGTTTTCCTTCCCGTTCGAGGAATTGCTGTTTCGCCTCATCACCGATAATACGCTGAAATTCGCGCACCATTTTCGGATATGGATGCGGGCCGACGACCGAACCGATCATATAGAAATGATCGTCGCAATGTTGCACCCAATAGCGGATCGCCTCGTTTGTCGCGTCTTTTAAGGTACGATTTCCACTATATGCAGGAACGACTTTGGCACCTAATAATTTCATCCGGAATACGTTTAATTCCTGACGTTTTATATCTTCTTCCCCCATAAATACGATGCATTCCATCCCGAAATGAGCCGCTACCGTAGCCGCGGCAACACCGTGCTGACCTGCTCCCGTTTCCGCAATAATCTTTTTCTTTCCCATTCGTTTTGCAAGCAATGCTTGCCCAATCGCGTTATTGATTTTATGGGCGCCTGTATGGTTTAAATCTTCTCGTTTTAAGTAAATTTTTGCACCGTTTAGTTTTTTCGTTAAATTAGACGCAAAAGTAAGCGGTGTTGGACGTCCAGAATACTCTTGTAAAATTCGGACGTATTCTGCTTTAAACTCCTCATCGGCAAGTGCCTTGGCAAGCTCTTCTTCTATTTCCTCAAGCGGTCGCATTAATGTTTCCGGAACGAATTTTCCGCCAAAATCGCCAAATCTGCCATTCTCGTTTGGAACGTTATACATAATTCGCCACCTTCTCTTCAATTTCTTTCATTTTTTTTATGCTTTTTTCTCCGTTTTCTTCGATGCCGCTGCTGATGTCGATGCCGTAAGGACGGTACGAAAGCAGCTTTTCAATATTTTCCGGGGTGATTCCGCCGGCAATGAAACAAGGAACTGCTTGCCGCGCAGCTTCCTCTAAATAAAACGGAACATTTTCCCAATCGAATGTCATTCCTGTTCCGCCCCACGCTCCGTTTACACGACTATCTACTACATATCCGTCCGCAACACCGGCATATTGCTTCATCTTCGCGAGCGCCTTTTCATCGTGATGAATCGCCTTCCAAACGGAAAGATCTGTCACTTCTTTTATTTTTGCAATGTGTTCGACTGTTTCATGGCCGTGGCATTGGATCACCGCAAGCGGAAGTTGTGACGCCGCGTGGATGATTTGATCGATTGGCGCGTTGACAAACACGCCGACAAGCTGTTTGCCGCCAAGCGATATATATTGGAGCCATTGTTTTACCATTTCCACTTCCACTTTTCGTTTGCTTTCCGCAAAAATCAGCCCAACATAATTTGCTCTGCTTCGAACGCTTTTTTGTAAATCAGACGCGGTGCGGTTGCCGCAATATTTAAGGACCGGCAATGGATTCAACCTCCCGAAATAATTCGTAAATCGCTGCTTCCACGTCGTCTTTTCTCATCAGCGATTCTCCGACGAGCACGGCGTCTGCACCGTATGTTTGCACCGTTTTTAAATCAAGAGAAGTGCCAATGCCGCTCTCGCTGACAATGATGCTTGCGGTTGGTACAAACGGAATGACCTTGCTTGTCGTTTCCAAAGAGGTGACAAACGTATGCAAATCGCGGTTGTTAATCCCAATGATTTCTGGAATAAAAATATCTAAAATATTTTCCAGCGTTTTACGCTCATGCACTTCGACCAAACATTCCAATCCTTTGTCGTATGCTTCCTGATATAGCTCATACAACGTTTTTGCCGGCAGCGCTTCGCCGATTAATAAAATCGCGTCAGCTCCAATTCGTACGCTCTCTTCGATTTGAATGCGATCAATAATAAAATCTTTGCGCAAAATCGGAAGCTGTACCGCTTGTTTTATATCGCTTAAATAGCCGCGGTGTCCTTGGAAATATCGTTCATCCGTCAATACGCTGATCGCATCCGCCCCCGCTTTTTCATACGCTTTTGCGATCGCCACAGGATGAAAATCCGGTCGAATTAACCCTTTTGACGGGGAAGCCTTTTTCACTTCCGCAATAAGACCGATAGAACGGTTTGGTTTTTTCAGCGCCGCCGATAACGAACGACGCTGTACGTTTTGCAAAGGCTTTGGCAATGTGAGTGTCTCTATTTCTTTCTTTTTCGTTGCAATAATTTGTTCAAGCATACTTTTCTACCTCTTTCATGCGCAGCCGCTCAAATTGTTCATAGGCTTTCTTTGTCATCATCGTTTCTTTTGCCATTTCGACCCCTTCGCGAATCGTCGCTGCTTTCCCCGCTGCATATAACGCGACGCCAGCATTAAGAATGACGATATTGATCGCGCTTTCGTTTGCTCTTCCTTCCACTACTGCCTTTAATAGTTCAGCACTTTGTTGAACCGTACGAACTTGAACGTGTTCTAACTTTCCACGCGCGAGCCCATATTGTTCCGGCGCGATCGTGAAACGGCGAATTTCACCATGTTTCATCTCGACTACATCTGTTTCCGCCGAAATGCTGCATTCATCAAGTCCGTCTTTTCCGGTTACCAATAAAACGTGTTCCGAGCCAAGTCGGTGAAGAGTTTCCGCAAGTTTTTCCGCGTATTGTGTCGAATAAACACCGATTACTTGCCGCTTGCACCGTGCTGGATTCGAAAGTGGTCCAATTAAATTGAATACAGTGCGAAACCCGATTTCTTTACGCGGCAATGCAGCATATTTCATGGCGGAATGATATAGCGGCGCGAACAAAAAAGCCAATCCTTTCGTTTTTAGCGCTCGTTTCGCTTCCTCCGGGGTTGCTTGAATATCAATATGAAGCGCTTCTAATACGTCCGCGCTTCCGCTTTTTGAGGAAACTGCTCGGTTGCCATGTTTGGCCACTTTGACACCAAGCGATGATACGACAATCGCTGCCGCAGTGGAAATATTGAATGTCGATGCCCCGTCTCCCCCTGTTCCGCACGTATCAATGACTTCTTCTTCATAATCGAGCGTCATCATTCGGCTGCGCATCGCTTTCACCAATCCTGTCAATTCGTCGACCGTTTCCCCGCGCAACCGCAAAATGGATAAGAAACTGGCAATCTGGCTGGCAGAGGCTTCTCCAGACATTATCATCATCATCGCCTCATACGCTTCTTCTTCTGTCAACGTATACCCGTCAATACATTTGGCAAGAAGTTGCTTAAACATATATATTCTCTCCTTTCACAAACAATCGTTCGGCACGTTCCATCGCTTTGATTAAGGCGCTCGCTTTATTGCGTGTTTCTTTCCACTCCAATTCTGGAACGGAATCCGCGACAATTCCTGCGCCTGCTTGCACGTAAGCATAACCGTCTTTTACAATTGCGGTGCGAATCGCGATACATGAATCAATATTGCCGTCAAAACCGATGTAGGCAATCGTTCCAGCATATAAATTTCTTGCCGTCGGTTCTAGCTCCTGTAAAATTTGCATCGCCCTTACTTTCGGCGCCCCGCTTACCGTTCCGGCTGGAAATGCCGCTAACAGCGCGTCAATCGGGTGAATTCCTTCCTTTAACACACCCGTTACTTTCGAAATCAGATGCATTACATAGGAAAACTTTCCAATTTCCATTAACACTGGCGTCTCGACTGTACCATATTTCGCTACTTTTCCGATATCGTTGCGGGCTAAATCCACTAACATGTAATGTTCGGCTCTCTCTTTCGGGTCATTGTAAAGCTCCCTTTGAAGATGCTCATCTTCTTCTGCCGACCGTCCTCTTCTTCTAGTCCCGGCGATCGGGTGGATTTCCATATGACGGTTATGCACTTGAATTAACTTTTCCGGAGAGCTTCCGACAATTTCGATACCGTCTAGCTGAAAATAAAACATATATGGCGACGGATTAATATGACGCAGCATTCGATAAATGTGAAACCCGCTCACTTGAATCGGAACGGTAAATCGCTGGGACAATACCGCTTGAAAAACATCTCCGTTGGCGATATAGCTTTTAATGGTTTCTACATCCCTCATAAATGATGCTTTGTCATAATTGGATATGACACCTTGAAAGGAAACACGCGTTTCTTCGTCATCGTGATGAAGCAATAACAATGGATCTTCCCTTCCGCTTGCTGCTTTTTTCATCAATGTTTCGATCCGCTTTAACCCTTCCCCGTACTTTCTCCTCTTCGTTTCTTCTGTGTCCTTGTCGGATAAGCGGACATAATGAATAAACACAATCTCACGCTTATGATGATCAAACACGATCAACGATTCACAAAACGTAAAATAACCCGTCTTCAAGGAAATATCGCGATTGGAATGAATTGGGACTTTTTCGATTGCGGAAATGAAATCATATCCTAAAAAACCGACCGCGCCGCCGGTAAATGGTATCTCGCTTGCAAGCTGCTTGACGCGCAGCTTCTGTTCAATGAACAGAAATGCTTCTTTTAACGAAGAAGCTTTCATCATTTCTTCGCCGCGCTCATCCATCACAGAAAACGTATGGCCGGTTTCACTCTCAATCGTTAAAAACGGCGATAAACCGATAAAGGAATAGCGGGCCCATGGCGATTGATCATCTTTGCTTTCTAGCAAAAACACCGCTTCACTTTTTAAATTTTCAAATATTTTCACTGGTTCAAACACATCTGCAAAAAAGCGGCGTACAATCGGAATGGTTTGGAAATGAACCGCGTCTTCCAAAAAAGTGGTGATCGTGCAGTTTTTCATTATCTCTCCTCCGTTCATTCGGATGGAGAATGAGGGTTTATGAGGCGAAAAAGGGGAATAAAAAACCCAAAGACAGATGTCTTTGGGTAGATTTCTCATCACACGTACAAAAAACTCACCTCAACTAAACTCACTCATTCTCATCTACCCTAAGCTCTGCTCTTACTCTGCTTATTACTTTTGTTTTCTATGATATTACATTTCTGGTTTTTTTGTCAATGACAAATCTGGGCGCAATGTGACGGCATCTCGTAAATAAATGTGGGAAATTTCCTCTTGTTTCTTCGTTGTCTCAACAGTCATCATCACACGTATGCAACGCGGCAATGAGTTGGGAACCGGAATTTCTCTCATACACATAACCGGAACGTACGTCCATCCTTCTATGCGGCGCAGCGCTTGTGCTGGAAACGCCGCCGTAATATCTTCGGTAACAGATATAAGAACGAACGATACGTCGCTTGCGGTTACGTCATTGGCGCGAATCATTTCTTTCAGCAATGTTTCTGTGGCATCGACAATTTCCTCCGCTTCATTGCGTTCAACAGTAATGGCACCTCGAATTGCGCGGATCATTCTCTCCCTCCTCCCGCTGAAATTTGCGAAGCAATGCCAGCAGCGTTTCATCGTCGAGCGGTTTTATTTCTGCCATGCCAATGTCTTTCAAAAGCACCATGCGGACCGTTCCTGCTCTTGCTTTTTTATCCCCTTTCATTTTTTCAAGGAGACGGTTTATATTTAGTTGTTTCGGAATGGAAACGGGGAATCCATATGTACGAAACCAAGAAGAAAAACGATCGTAATCCAGCGATATGTTATACACCCGCTCGCTTACAAAAATCGCAAAGAGCATCCCAAGCGCCACCGCATCGCCATGCGTCATCGCTCCATAGCCAAGTTCATTCTCAAGCGCATGCCCAAGCGTATGCCCAAAATTTAAATGCGCGCGAACGCCAGTTTCTTTTTCATCTTCCCGCACGACGCTTGCCTTTACTTCAATTCCTTTTTTAATGCAATATTGCAATCGCTCCCCTTTTAAGTCCGCAAGCTCGCGGATTTCTTGACGCAGCCATTGATAAAAATCGCGGTCGCGAATAAGCGCGTGCTTAATTACTTCGGCAAAACCGGAGCGCAATTCTTTTTCCGGCAAGGAACGCAAAAAAGCAATATCATAAACGACCGCTTCCGGCTGGTAAAACGCTCCGATCATGTTTTTTCCAAGCGGATGATTGATCGCCACCTTTCCGCCAACGGCGCTGTCATGTGCAAGAAGCGTCGTCGGGATTTGAATGTATGGGATGCCGCGCATATAAGTGGCAGCGACAAATCCAGCTAAATCGCCGACAACGCCGCCGCCAAAGGCAAGAATAAGTGATTTGCGGTCAAGCCCGTATTGAAGCGCAGCGGTTTGACATGCATAGTATTGCTCAAATGATTTCGCCTCTTCCCCGCTCGGTATGACATATGTGTACACATCATAATCATTGGCAAGCAATGCGCGAAGTTTCGATAAATACAATTGTTCCAACGTTTTATCGGTGATAATAAGCAATTTCGTCCCTTTGGAAAAAGACAATTGCCGGAGAATGTCCGGAAGAGACTCAATGATTCCTTCACCGAGAAATAACGGGTACTGTTTTGTTTTCGTTTCAATAAGGATTTGTTCCATCGTTAAAACTCCCTTGCATAACGGCGCATTTTTTCTACGTTTTCTTTAATGAGATCCATTCGGTCTTGACCGAACTGATCGACGATTGCCGAAGCAACTTCCCAAGCGACTACTGCTTCGGCGACAACGCTTGCCGCTGGTACCGCACAGCTGTCCGAACGCTCGATGCTTGCTGTAAACGGCTCTTTCGTTTCAATATCCACGCTTTGCAATGGCTTGTAAAGCGTTGGAATCGGCTTCATTACCCCGCGTACGACAATTGGCATCCCGGTTGTCATCCCGCCTTCAAATCCACCGGCGCGGTTTGTCCGGCGCGTAAATCCTTTTTCTTTGCTCCAAATAATTTCATCATGTACTTCGCTTCCCGGGCGTCGCGCCGCTTCAAAGCCGATGCCAAATTCAACGCCTTTAAATGCGTTAATGCTCACAATCGCCGCGGCAATTTTCGCATCAAGCTTCCGGTCGTAATGAACGTGGCTGCCGACCCCTGCAGGGACGCCTTCGACAATGACCTCCACAATGCCGCCGATCGAGTCGCCGTTTTTCTTCGCTTCATCGATCGCTTCCATCATTTTGACTGCCGCTTTTTCATCAAAACAGCGCACCGGCGACTCTTCTGTCACTTGCTGCAATTCCTCAAGCGAACGATAATCCATTCGCTCCGCACGAACTCCGCCAATTTCTATCACATGTCCGGCGACGCGAATGCCAAGCTCTTCTAAAATCCGCTTTGCCACCGCTCCCGCCGCAACTCGCACCGTCGTTTCCCGGGCTGACGATCGTTCTAATACATTGCGCATATCACGATGCCCGTATTTTAATGCACCATTTAAATCGGCATGCCCAGGACGCGGACGCGTCACCTTCCGTTTTACTTCTTCTGCTGGATCGATCGGCTCAATTGACATAATGTTTTGCCAATGTTTCCAATCACGGTTTTCTACGACAAGCGTGATTGGCGAGCCTAACGTTTTCCCGTGGCGCACACCGCTGAAAATTTTCACTTCATCTTTTTCAATTTGCATCCGCCGACCACGGCCGTACCCTTTTTGTCTTCTTGCCAGCTCTTTATTAATATGTTCAGCAAGCAACGTCAGCCCAGCCGGCACTCCTTCTAAAATGGTCGTTAACTGTGGTCCGTGTGATTCTCCCGCTGTTAAATATCTCATCCTGTTCTCTCCCTTCAACTCTTTAACGCGGTTAAGTAACAATATATCATAAATTAAAAAAATGAAAATAGTTTCTGATAAAAAAAGAATTCATCTTGCCGATGAACTCTTTCACAAACTATTTTATTTTGCGATAAAAAAACGTGTCTTCTATTTCAAAACCGTATAAGGCTGGGTTAAAAATTTGTTCCGTGCTGCCGACAAACAGTATTCCGCCTGGCCGCAACGCTTGATTAAATTTATAGTAGAGTTGTTGTTTTGCCTCCTCTGTAAAATAAATAAGCACATTGCGGCATACAATTAAATCAAATTGACGGCCGAATGGATCGGCAAGCAAGTTATGCTTTTTAAACGTCACCGCTCTTTTTATCTTTTCGTCGATTTGATAATACATTCCTTCTTTCTTAAAAAACTTTTTTTTCATTTCTTCCGGAATTTCTTGCAATGACCGTTCCGTATACAGCCCTATTTTCGCGCGGGCAATCGCGTTTTCATCGATATCTGTTGCTAAAATGGAGACATGGGCTAGCGGTATGTATTTCGATAAAATCATCGCTACCGTATAAGGTTCTTCTCCGGTAGAACAAGCAGCGCTCCATATTTTTAAGCGGCGGTTTTGTTCGAAGAGTTTCGGCAAAATCTTTTTTTCAAGCACTTCCCACCGTTTCGCATTTCGATAAAATTCCGACACGTTAATCGTCATTCGGTCAAGAAATTCATGAAACAATGCCTCGTCTTTTTCCATTGCTTGAAAAAATTCTTGAAAATTTTTTAATCCTCTTTTTTCATAGAGCGACGTTAAGCGTCTTTTCATTTGCGCTTCTTTATACTGAGCAAGGTCAATGCCTGTTTTTCGCTTGATGTTCTCAATAAACCACTGGTAGTCGTTCATTCTCGTTTTTCCTCTCTTTTCTCATTTCCAAACGAGTGCGCCTATGCCCTAGTATATCGTAAAACCAGCTAAAAAGAGAACAGAAAATTAGAAATAAAAAACCGGCCATGTCACTGACCGGTCTTCTTTCTAATATACCCATTCGTTCATTAATTTTGAATAATTGACAAGCTCTTCTTCTTTGAAAAATAAGCGAATTTCCCGTTCAGCGCTTTCCGGGGAATCGGAACCGTGAATGACGTTTTTCCCGACAGTCAGACCATAATCACCGCGAATCGTGCCAGGCGCTGCTTCCTGCGGGTTTGTTTTTCCCATCATTTGTCTAGCCGCCGCAATAACGTTTTCGCCTTCCCATACCATTGCAAATACAGGGCCTGATGTAATAAAGTCTACTAGCTCTCCGAAAAACGGACGTTCTTTATGTTCCGCATAATGCTGTTCTGCTAACTCTCGGGATACTTGCATTAACTTTGCACCGACAAGCTGGAAGCCCTTTTTCTCAAAGCGAGCAACAATCTCGCCGATTAAGTTGCGCTGAACCCCGTCAGGTTTGACCATGATAAACGTTCTTTGCATCATCAATTCTCCACCCCTACTGTGATATGTACTAGGAAATCGGATTCCCAACAAAATAGTACCATTGTTTTCGCGCATTAGCAATAATGTCCTTGAAAGCGCTAGAAATCCCTTTTTCCGATATATTTTGCTATGTCATATAATGTGGAACGCGCCTTATTGTTTGGCAGCGTTTCTAATACACGAAACGCTTTTTGCAGATAGCGGTCGCTAAGCGCATACGATTTTTCGATCGCACCGGTTTGTTTAATCAACGTAATAATTTCTTTCATTTCGTTTGGCGTTGTTTTCGGATGAACAGCTGTAATTCTCTCTCTTGCATGTTTATCCTCCATCGCGAATAACGCAGGAAGCGTTACATTTCCTTGCAATAGATCGCTTCCCGCCGGCTTGCCGAGCTTTGCTTCCGTGCCGGTAAAATCAAGAATGTCATCCGTAATTTGAAATGACATGCCAACATAATAGCCAAATAAGTAAAGACGCTCTGCCACGTCTTTTGCAGCGTTTGCGGCAATCGCTCCGAGCTGGCAGCTTGCCGCAATCAATAGCGCTGTTTTTCGTTTGATGCGCCGCAAGTAACAACGAAGGTTTTGATCGAAACGATATTTATCTTTAATTTGTTCAATTTCACCACGGCATACTTCGACAATCGTATTCGCTAAAATGCGATGAGCAAGCGGATTCTCAAGGCGTGCCATCTGTTCAAGAGAACGGGCAAACATATAGTCGCCGGTATACATGGCAAAACGATTGTTCCATTTTGCCTTAATCGTTTTTCTTCCTCTCCTTAGCTCCGCATCATCAATCACATCATCATGAACGAGTGAAGCCATGTGGATTAACTCCAACGCCACTGCCACATGTTTAATTCGTTCAATATCATATGTACCGAATTTTGCGGCAAGCAATACAAAAACGGGACGGATCCGTTTTCCGCCCGCTTGCAACAAGTGTAGCGCAGCCTCGCTCAATTGCGAGTAATCGGACTGGACCGTTTTTTCTAATTCTTTTTCAACTGCACGTAAATCCGTATTCAAAAACGAATACATTGCTTTTAACTTCATCCTGTTCACCTTAACTATTATCGTTTATGACCTAAATGCATCGCAGCAACTCCAAATGTGTACGATTTGACTTCAATATCGACGAAGCCGGCGTCGCGGAACATCTGTGCAAGCTCATCCCTTCCAGGAAAATCGCGCGCCGATTCCTGAAGCCACGAAT
This sequence comes from Parageobacillus sp. G301, assembly GCF_030268025.1. NCBI lineage: Bacteria > Bacillati > Bacillota > Bacilli > Caryophanales > Anoxybacillaceae > Parageobacillus > Parageobacillus sp. G301. The sequence goes on along the minus strand of NZ_BSDB01000002.1, from coordinate 1,315,191 downwards.
ATTCTTCATAACTCTTTGCAAATAACTTTCCAAATAGAGGCATAATAAAGCGAAAGTAAAAATAGTATAACTGACGAAAACCAATTAACGTCGGCTGCGATGTTTCAAGGCAAACGACTTTGCCGCCTGGCTTTACGACGCGATACATTTCTTTCAGCACCGTCATATAGTCAGGTACATTGCGCAAACCAAAGCCAATCGTTACATAATCAAACGTATTATCAGGAAATGGTATGTTCATCGCATTGCCGTGAATCAGTTTTACGTTTGTCAACTGGCGTTCTTTTACTTTTTGTTCGCCAACTTGCAACATATTTTTGCTGAAATCAAGCCCGTATACTTCACCGCTTGGCCCGACCGCTTCAGCAAGCGCAATCGTCCAATCGGCAGTACCGCAGCAAACGTCGAGCGCCTTTTTCCCCTTTTGTACATTCATTCGCTTCATCGTATCCTCACGCCATTTGAGATGACGCCGGAAACTAATGACCGAATTCATTCGATCGTAATGTTTATAAATTTTTTCAAATACATGATGAACCCGTTCTTCTTTTGATTGATACATACTTCTACCCTTCTTCCACCGTCTTTTTCGCGATGGCTGAAAAACCGCCAGTTAACTCGGAAATGCGGATTTGCAACGCCTCATTGACTTCTAATTTCATTTTTAGCAATTTCTCTTTGCAATGGTCAATATAGCGATTACAAATATGGAGCAAATAATGTTTTTGCTCTTTTGTCACCGTTTTTGTTTTTGGAAATACGATATTTGCCATTTGCTCAAACAAAACGGAAGAACCGGAATGGATAAACGTCTCTCTTTCCTTGTTTAACCGTTTTAACAGCAAGTAATCATACGAAAAATTTACCCATAACGGCGCAGAAAAATGCTCTGCCATTTTGCAAATTAATGCTGACTCAATCGTTCCAACACTGTCGAATAATGTTTCAATTCGTTCAATATCTTTTTGATATAATCGAATTTTATGCTCATTAATCTCTTTAATGGCCTCTGCAAACAGACGAATCATCGAAATTTCATTCAACTTTGCTAAATAATCGTAATATAAACCGCTATATAAATCCCCTGCAAGGACCACTAGTTGTCTTGTTTTCAAATCATCGTCTTCATGGTTGGAAACAGAATTTGTTACTTCGTCATGGGTATCAAGGGCGATTTGGACAAGCATCATTGGAATAATATAATGGTCAGCTTTCTCTGGGGAAATTTGCGCATCTTCTAACATGGATAATGATAGCAAAATGCGATCTTCGTCGATTTGTCTTGACGGTATATGCTGAAGCAAATAAGAATGGTGAAGAAATCGTTCAATTTGCTCTTTTAACAATGCGATTTTTATCATGATGTTTTTCAATATAATCACCCTTGCCCCCAAAAATTTGCATACAATATAACGGAGTAATTATAACATAATTTTTCTGTAAACGCTCTAGTTTCAATAGAAAATCGTTAAATTACTTTTTTCCTTCTGACTCAATTTCTCCATGTCTCGTTTGAATATACGCTTTTCCTCTTACTTTAATGGCTGATGTATGTTCAGTGAATTGAGCGATCAACACTTCGCCTTTATCGAGCTTTTCCGAATGGTGAAAACGTGTATCCGCTCCTCTTGTTAGCCCGATGACGTTCACACCATCCTCGAGTGCTTTAATAACGATATAGTCGCTGTTTATATTCATAACTCTCTCCTCCTTTTTAGTTATTCGTATATTTTATCCTTTTATGAGCGAAAGCACTTCTGCACGGGCGACTTGGTCCGTTTCAAATACTCCTCTCACCGCCGTTGTCACTGTTTTTGCTCCTGGTTTTTTCACGCCGCGCATCGTCATGCACATATGTTCTGCTTCGACCACTACCATTACTCCATATGGATCGAGTGTTTCCATAATCGAATCAGCCACTGTCGCTGTAATGCGTTCCTGCAATTGCGGGCGGCGAGCTACTGTTTCCACCGCTCGTGCCAGCTTGCTTAACCCTGTGACTTTTCCGCCGCGAGGAATATATGCGACATGAGCGACTCCAAAAAACGGAACTAAATGATGCTCGCACATAGAGTAAAACGGTATATCTTTGACTAGCACTAACTCCTCATGGTCTTCATTAAACACAGTTTGAAAATGCTGCTTTGGATCTTCATGCAATCCCGCAAATACTTCGGCATACATCTTCGCAACTCGTTTTGGCGTATCGACCAATCCTTCACGATTCGGATCTTCCCCAATCGCCTCTAAAATCAGCCGAACTGCATATTCAATTTGTTCATAATTCACGTGTGGCATACAAACAACATCCTCCTGCATCATAAAAGCTGAATGTAATCCGATTCTAGCATATATAACGAAAAAAAAGCAAAAAAGAAGGGAAGCATATTGCTACCCTTCCTTAAAAGCTCTTGATTGCTCTATTATGTAAGCTTACTTTACAGCATCTTTAAGAGCTTTACCTGGTTTGAAAGCAGGAACTTTGCTCGCAGGAATTTCCATTTCTTCTCCTGTTTGCGGATTGCGTCCTTTACGAGCTGCACGCTCGCGCACTTCAAAGTTCCCAAATCCAATTAATTGAACTTTATCACCTTTTCTTAACGCTTCCGTAATAGATTCAAATACAGCATCTACTGCTTTTGTTGCGTCCTTTTTGGAAAGACCGCTAGTTTCAGCAACTGCGTTGATTAAATCCGTTTTATTCATACCATTCACCTCCTCCCAAGAGAGTTGTAAAAAAATTTCCCACTAATTCCATTTCTTCACATTTTCTCATATTTCTATACGTATAAATTTCGGTGACATGCCTAATATTAAACAATTTATCGCTATAATTCAACACATTTTCAGCAAATCAATAAAATTTAGGCACATTTCACCAAAGAAAGCAACTTTTTCTGATAAAAGATTATCATATGTCCTATACGTTATCAAGATAAAATCCTTGTTTTCAAGGGTTTCTATCATTTTCTCACATAGTAATGCGGGCAGTAAAAAAAGACTCCAAACATGGAGCCTTTTTTTTATAAAATAATTGCGATTAAACCGCCAGAGCCTTCGTTAATAATACGCTCTAGCGTTTCTTTTAACTTGTAGCGCGCATTTTCCGGCATCAGGGCAAGTTTTGCTTGAATGCCTTCGCGGACGATCGAGCTAAGCGAACGGCCAAATATGTCCGAATTCCAAATGGAGAGAGGATCATCTTCGAAATCTTGCATTAAATAACGGACAAGTTCTTCGCTTTGTTTTTCCGTACCGATAATTGGCGCAAATTCCGATTCGACGTCCACTTTAATCATATGAATGGACGGAGCTACCGCTTTTAGCCGAACACCGAAGCGAGATCCTTGGCGAATAATCTCCGGCTCTTCTAGGCTCATATCGGAAAGCGCCGGCGCTGCAACACCGTAACCGGTTTGTTTAACCATTTTCAGTGCATCAGCAATTTGATCATATTCGGCTTTTGCATGGGCAAAATCTTGCATGAGCTGTAATAGATGATCCCTTCCGCGAATTTCTACACCAACGACTTCTTTTAAAATTTGATCATACAGTTCATCTGGTGCATATAAGTCAATTTCCGCAATTCCTTGCCCCATTTCAATGCCGGCAAGGCTGGCTCTTTCAATAAAATCATATTCGCTGAATTGCTGCACAACTCTGTCGACATCGCGCAGCCGTTTAATGTCTTTTACCGTATCGCGCACAGCTTCTTGATAGCTTTCGCGAAGCCAATGATCTTCGCGGAGCACCATGACCCAGCTCGGTAAGTTCACATTCACTTCTAATACCGGAAACTCATATAATGCTTCACGAAGCACGTTATAAACGTCCGCTTCTCGCATGCCTTCTACGCTCATTGCTAACACTGGAATATCGTATTTTTCCGCAAGCTCGCGACGAAGAACTTCTGTATCAGGATGATGAGGGCGAACGGTATTAATAATCATAATAAACGGCTTACCGACTTCCTTCAGCTCATTAATGACGCGCTCTTCTGCTTCCACATAATCTTGGCGCGGAATCTCGCCGATTGTGCCGTCGGTCGTAATGACCACACCGATCGTAGAATGTTCTTGAATCACTTTTCGTGTGCCGATTTCTGCCGCTTCATGAAACGGAATCGGCTCCTCGTACCATGGTGTATGAATCATACGCGGGCCGTTTTCATCTTCATAGCCTTTTGCGCCTGGAACAGCATATCCTACACAATCAACGAGGCGAATATTTACTTCTAATCCCTCATCGACTTTTACGGTAACAGCTTGGTTCGGTACAAATTTTGGCTCCGTCGTCATAATCGTTTTTCCAGCGGCGCTTTGCGGCAGTTCATCTTGCGTACGCGCTTTATCTGCTTCGTTTTTAATGTTAGGGATGACGACAAGTTCCATAAATCTTTTTATAAAAGTAGATTTACCGGTCCGGACCGCTCCGACTACTCCTAAATAAATATCGCCACCAGTTCGCTCGGCGATATCTTTGAAAATATCGACTTTTTCCAAATGACTCCCCTCCAGTCTTTGGGTCGTTATAGTTAACAACCGAATTTGCTAGTATTGTAGGACACTATATGAATATGATGTTGTCCTATTCATTTATGACTAAAATATAAAAAATCCCTTCTCTAGAATGTATTTTCCTAGAGAAGGGTTCATGACTTAATTCGTTAAAAAAATTGGTTCATTTGTTTTGGGATCAATCGTATATGGAAGGGAGTAAGCCGGCACAAACAACGAATGTTTCACTAATATATCGCGAATATCATCACCTGGCCGATAATGGTGTTTTTCTTTTCTTAACGCATTATATAAATCAATGCGATAATCGATATAAATTTCTCCATTATAGTCAATGACAAATGGCAAATTGTTTCCCGAAAATGGACTGACAGCATGCGGCGGCTCTTTATAACCGAGTTTTTTATAATCAAGTGTAAATACCCCTTTTGCGATCATTTTCTTAAACGGAGGATATTTATGTTGATCTTGATACATTTTCAAACGCAATTTCAGTTCGCGAATTTGTTCGGCTGAGCGCAAGTCAAGCAACTTAACGGTTGGATTGTTTTCGGCATCTACAATGACGTATTGAAAAATCCCGCCGCTTTCATAGGCGTTTCCTGGTGGTTCCTGCATATAACGTGGTATTAATTTATTAAAATCAATAGGATACTTTTGATAAATCGGAGTTTTCATATCGCGCGTTTTTATCGGCAAAAGCCCTCCCGTTGACTCACGGTATTGATTAACTGCCGATTGCACCGCAGCCACTTGGTCTTCGTACGGAATTTGATTTTGTTTTAACCGTTCTTCTGGATACAGACAGCCTGAGAGAGAGAATAACATCAAGCACAATGCCATGCAACGAACAATCCATTTCATTTACAATCCATCCTTTAACCGTGTCTATTCTGGTGTAGGCCCGCTAAATACGACAAAAATAATAATAATTCCTGCTAAAATCATAAGAACATAAGCGATAAATGCCAAAATAAATCGAATAATCTTGTTTTTTGCTTTATAACGGCTAATATAAATTGAAAATACCGAAATAAACATGAATACCATTGAGGTAATGGCAATCCACATTTTCGCCAACGCCGGTGACATCGTTTTTCCTCCTTTTTTCGACACTTATTATAGCATATCACCTAATACACGGCGCAAAAAAAAAAAACTGAAGTAAAGCGGGGCTTTCTTTACTTCAGTTTAACAATAATACCCTTGTTCCGGAAGCTCAAGTCTATAGTTGTTCGTAGTATTGTATGCGAAGTACAAACAACTTGTATCATCGAACGCCTATTTTCTTTATTTTTACTGTTGCGATTCCGTAAGAATATTCATTAAATCGTCCATCTCTTGCGTTTTCCCGCGCGACATTAACGAATCCACCGCATCTTTTGGATCTTTTCCGTCGAACAGTACTTCATAAAGCACTTCCGTGATTGGCATTTTTACTCCGAGTTTTTTGGCAAGCTGATAAGCCGCTTTCGTTGTTCTTACCCCTTCTACAACCATTCCCATGCTTTCAAGCACTTCATCCAGCTTTTTTCCTTTTCCCAACATATGACCAGCGCGCCAATTTCGTGAATGAACACTTGTACATGTGACAATTAAGTCGCCGACGCCTGTTAATCCGGCAAAGGTTAGCGGATTGGCACCAAGCGCGCAGCCTAAGCGGGCAATTTCTGCAAGACCTCTTGTAATAAGGGCCGCTTTTGCATTATCCCCATATCCTAATCCATCCGTAATACCGGCAGCTAAAGCGATAATATTTTTCAACGCTCCACCGAGTTCAACCCCAATTAAATCCGGATTGGTGTAAACGCGAAAGTATTGGTGGTTCATAAACAAATCTTGAATGCGCTCCGCCGCTTTCATGTTTTTCGAAGAAACGGTTACGGTCGTCGGATGGCGCAAGCTTACTTCCTCGGCATGGCTCGGACCAGATAAGACGACAACATCTTGCAAAAGCTCTCCCATTTCTTCCTCAATGATTTCAGAAACACGCTTATGTGTGTCTGGTTCAATTCCTTTACTCACTGCTACAATGGTGATTGGTTCATGGATACAATTGCCCACTTTTCGTAATACTTCTCGTATTGCTTTTGTCGGTACAGCTAACACAACCGTTTGAATATGATCTAGCGCCCGACAAAGATCATCATAACCAACAATTCCTTCAGGCAGCTGAATCCCTGGCAAATATTTTTCATTCGTCCGTTTTGTGTTTATTTCCTCAATCTGCTCCGAACGGTGCCCCCAAAGACGAACGAGATATTTGTTATCTGCTAAAACAATGGAAAGCGCTGTCCCCCAGCTTCCTGCTCCTAGCACTGTAATTTGCTCCACCGTTTCTCACTTCCTTTTATAAAATTGCTTGCCGCCTCCGCTTTTCGGTGTCGCCTATAAGCAGGCACCCTTCGCTTTTCTTACTGTCTAGCTTCGGCGCCTTCGCTTTTCTTATTGTCTAGCTTCGGCGCCTAGCCTTCTTCTGCCAAATAACCTTCGCCCTCGGGGTGACAAGCACCCCCTGCAGGCGAAGAACATTTGGCTTCGAAGGCTGAACGCGGCGCCTTCGCTTTTCTTATTGTCTAGCTTCGGCGGCTAGCTCCCTTGTGCGAAATAACCTCCGCCCTTGAAGTGCAAGCACTTCCGCGGGCGGAGAACATTTCGCTTCGGGAGCTATTCGCGCCGCCTTCGCTTTTCTTATTGTCTAGCTCCGGGCGCCATCGGCTCGCGTCGCTTCGGCCCCGCTGCGGCGGCGACAGCCTCCTCGCGGGTCCTCCAGCGCGTTTCGCCGATGAGCAGGCGCCCTTCGCTTTTCTTATTTCCTTGGTCTGGCGATGATTTTTATTGGTGTGCCTTCGAAGCCAAACGCATCGCGGATGCGGTTTTCTAAAAAACGTTCATAGGAGAAATGCATCAATTCCGGGTCGTTGACAAAAACAACAAACGTTGGCGGTTTTACAGCCACTTGCGTCATGTAATAAATTTTTAAACGCCGTCCGTTATGCGTTGGTGTCGGATTCATTGCTACTGCATCCATAATCACTTCATTCAACACATTTGTTTGCACGCGCATCGCATGATTTTCACTCACCATGCGAACGAGCGGCAATAATTTATGTAAGCGTTGTTTTGTTTTTGCAGAAACAAAGATGATTGGCGCATAATCAAGAAACGGAAAATGATCGCGAATTTTCCGCTCAAATTCGATCAATGTTTTGTCATCTTTTTCAATCGCATCCCATTTGTTTACAACAATGATTACACCTCGCCCCGCTTCATGGGCATATCCAGCAATTTTTTTATCTTGTTCGATAATCCCCTCTTCGGCGTTCAAAACAACGAGAACGACATCAGAGCGCTCAATCGCTTTTAACGCGCGCAATACACTATATTTTTCGGTGCTTTCATAAATTTTTCCTCTTTTTCTCATTCCTGCTGTGTCAATAATAACATATTCTTGTCCTTCCCTCACAAACGTCGTATCGACAGCATCCCGTGTCGTGCCGGCAATATCGCTGACAATGACGCGCTCTTCTCCTAAAATGGCATTAACAAGGGATGATTTGCCAACGTTCGGCCGCCCGATTAAACAAAACTTAATTACATCTTCTTCATATTCTTCTTGACCGCGTTTTGGAAAATGACGTGCTACTGCATCCAATAAATCACCGAGCCCCGTTCCGTGCGAACCGGAAATCGGATATGGATCGCCAAACCCAAGTGCATAAAAATCGTAAATGAGATCGCGCATTTCTGGATTATCAATTTTATTCACCGCAAGGACAACAGGTTTGTTAGAACGGTGTAAAATTTTCGCTACTTCCTCATCAGCCGCTGTCACTCCATCACGGCCGTTTACCATAAAAATAATAACGTCTGCTTCATCGATTGCGATTTCCGCTTGTTGGCGAATTTGCACTAAAAGCGGCTCATCGCCAATATCGATCCCGCCTGTATCAATTAAGTAAAATTTATGATTTAACCATTCCGCGCTGCTGTAAATTCTGTCGCGAGTCACCCCAGGTACATCCTCCACAATGGAAATACGCTCACCAACGATTCGGTTAAAAATCGTTGATTTTCCAACATTCGGACGTCCAACAATTGCTACGACTGGATTGGTCATGCTATCACCCTTTCTTTACGTATCGCGACTGTAAAAAAGCACCCTTCAAGGAAGGGTACAGCTGTTTTATTTTATCAAAAACACCATTCGCCAACAATAATCTAATGCTTGACAATGATGAATAATTCTTCTGCCAGCTCATGAGCAATCCCATCAAGAATCGCTTCTAAATTGGCGGCGATCCTCTCCATTTCTTCTTTTGTTTCACATGTAAAAATCGGAGCCCCTCCCGCAACTTTTTGCGCATTCGTTGTAATGACAGCTAGGATCATTTTCTCATGTGTCATATTCTTCTATTCTCCCCTTCGAATGAACTGCCGTTTTTTTGGCATACGAATAGCATTTTCTAATATCGGTGCATTCTCAATAATCTTTTTTGCCTTTTCGATATCATTTACCTGCGGCAAAATAAAAATACCCACACGCCCATCATTTAAATCCCGTTTGGCTAGGGGCACAAGCGCCGGCGTCCCTGAATCGCGATATACTCCAAGCGCGGAAGATACGTCATGCAAAATCGCCTGCCGTTGTCCCAGGTTTGCAATCGTTGTGCGCGCATTAAAATTTTTCGGCGTTAAAATAAACCCCATCCCATATCGCAAAATCTCTTCGCGGCGTGCTTGCAGCCCGATATTCATAATGTAAATGTTATCAACATATAATCCCGCTCCTTCAAAATGCGGCTTTATATATTCCACGTCTGCAATATCTTTTAAGCGATTCCCTGTCATTAACCGGTGCGCAATGAACAAACAAATCACACTGACAACCATTGCTGCCCAAACATTCCATATTAAATACGCAAGTGTGGAAAAGAAAGAAGTAAAAATAACTAAATAGTTGCGCCCTTCAAAAACAATGGCAATTCCTTCAATATATGTCTTTCCTCGCGGCACAAGTTCGTATTGGTCAAGTTCGTTCAATGTATTGCGTTCCATATTGCGTACTTCACGAAACTGCGACGCAGCAAGCGCTAAAAAAGTGATGGCTGTAAATTCTTTTTCCATAATGGCCGGAACAGCAATGGTGCCGAGGCCAGCAGCAATCACACCAAGAGCGATGTGAATGGTTTTTCCGTGCAAATATGTCGGATATTGACGATAGTCTGTCCGTAATAAATATAACCGTGTCAGCACTCCAACCACAACTCCATATAGAATGGGAAAAGTATATTCATTCATGGCTGTCTTGTCCCCCTTATTTGTTTTTTCCCATCGACATACACTGCAATCTGCTCGAATAGCGTCCAAATAAGCAAGCAAAACGCACTAATGGATATTGTGTCTAAAAAAGAAAAAGAACCAATGATATATGAAAACGCTACTCTTTTGGAAATGATGGAGTACAATATTTCTCCTTGGCAGCTTCCAATGATCAAGCATACTAAGCGTGATTGAATATTTTCGTAAAATAGAAAACATATTATGAATATCATCCCTGCAAGCATCCATGTACGATCCATCCATATCCATACTGGGTCAAAAAGAACGAGCAATTGGAAAGATGTATAGGCAAAGGCAATCGTCAATGCGGCGATCACTAAATATAGAAGCTTCCGACGAGTTTGCTTTGCCGCGAAATAACAGGATAAGAAAAAAAGAAATAAAAAAGAAAGCGTTACACAAAAACTGCCTATATACAGCGAAACAGATGAGAGGATAATGGTAATCAATGCGATCGCGGCCAACATCGTCCGTTGGCGTGTTTTTTTCATAAAAAAAGTTGCGATCATCCATATTATCCAAAAAAAGGAGTAAAAATAAATACCTTCCATACCTTCCACCCCCTTATTATGTTCATTATTTCATCTTTTATGAACATTCATTCGCGCATAAGGAAAATAAAAAATAGTTATAGTAAAGAATGACATAGAAAAAGAAAGGAGAGAAAACAAAGTGGGTAAAGACCGGCAAGAAAAAAAGCTAAAACAATCACACCGCGTCGAATCGGACCGTGATCAATCTATCGAACACAAAGGCGCAACAAGACTCGAAGACCCAGAAGCAGCTAGAGAACGAAATCAACACTAAAAAGTAGACGCACCGCATTTATCTGCGACAAGTGCAGAAAGATTAAAAAGGATAGCATCAAAAAAGCTGACTCCATGATTACAAATGGAGTCAGCTTTCAAATTGAAAAAGCAGAACATCAAGAACTTTTATTTTTCCATCATTCGCCCGAGTGGTTTATAAATATAGTCGACCATCTGCGTCGGCCCTGGAAGATCGGGATTCCATATTAACACTATCGCAAGAATCGTTCCTAGACTTAAAAGTACAACAAAAACGACTTTTTCTTTTTTCTGCGTTCGGTTGATTCGCGGCCATTCGTATAGAAAGATGAGGGCAACCAAAACAAGAGTGCCCAGTATAAAAACAATCTTCATTATTGTTTCACCTCATGTTCAGGCAATCCTTGCGGAGTGGTGCCTATGCCTGGTCTACGGACGTATGCCTTTGTCTTCACAACCACTTCAACGTCAGGGAAAATTTCCTCCCAACGATCCTTCACCCGGTTCCATTCTCTTGGATATTTTCGATGGAAAACCTCTGCAAAGCCAAAAATATCGGCCTTCATCTCTTTTTGTACTTTTTTCAATGTGTCTCTAATGCGCTTATCCGTCTCCTTTGCCAATTCTTTTTCGATCATTTTCGTATACTTAGGATTCATTAAGTTCCATTTCGTTCCGTTTAATATGATATCATCTTCTGCGGTCGCCTTTACGATCATCTTCCATTTGCCTTTCTCATATTTAGGAATGAGTTCCGTATGCGCTCTTATCAGCGTGGACGTGATCTTCCCCTTTTCCCCTTTTGGCGTAACCGTGACATCCGCCTGTTTGACCTCATTTCTGAGCCAAAGCACCCCTCGAGTCAATTTATCATTAATATCCCCGACCATTTTATCCTTCTTAAAAATAGCGGTACGTTGGATAAACGCAATGGTCTGCAACTCTTGTTTCCCTTTTTCCGGGGGCAAAATCTTCACCATGGGAAGAGCCGCTGCGCCGGCATCGCCGCTTAGCATTTGCAGAGCGTCTTTTGCCGTTACTCGCAGTAAAAGCTGCGATTCTGACAATTCCCGCAGCACCTCTGCTGAGCTTTGCTCTATTAGGGGGGACAATTCAAGCACACTTTTCGCGGTTCCTTTACTCACGAATACATTGGCACGAAGGCGAGCTTCTGGATTGCGGCCCAGAAAGTCGAGATGCTGGCGAATCCCTGCTTTTGCTGCTTTCTCCCCGAACACAATCACCTCCGTGTGTCCCCAGAAAATACGTCGAGGAAGCTTCTCTTGCAGGTTTGAGATCGCATCAGCCACGGTGGTGCCCGTTCCCGATCTTACTATCGTTTCGGCCCCGCCACCGCCATCGCCGCCACCTATCATCTGACCTCCTCCACCGACTGCTTTCGGGACGATTAGTTCCGCTGTAAGCATGATTTTCCCATCTTTTGTTTGATCAATCCCTAATCCTACGATTAGCGCTAAATCGTTGACTTCCTTCCTGTCCCAACAGCCGCTTAGCAAAATAAGATGAACACAAACGAAAAGAAGTTTTGCTGCTTTTTGCAAGATGCCCATTTTTGTTTATCTCCTTTCTCCCCTTGTTTCATTGCTATCCTGTTAATTTTTGGTTATTGGTTCTTTTGCGCCATTTTGCGATAAATAGGAGAAGGAGAGGAAGTCCCGTTTGAATCGTAAACCGGTAAAACAAGGAAGAACCTCCTAGAAAGCGGGTCAATTCCATTAAATTCGGCGCCGACCAGACGGCAAATAACAGTATGAAAAATCCCATGGGAAAAACGATCGGGCGATAATCCGACAAATTCAACCATTGCGCCGTTCCCAACACCAAAGCATAATAAAAAACAGAAATTTTCAAAAATACACCCACTACCCAAAGAGCCGTTATGACGGCTTCAAGGTGTTCAAGAAAATCCGCGATGCTAATGTAACGGACGGCGCTCGCTACGGGATAAGCAAAATGGTCGGTGATTCCTCCTAGAACGAAAAGGATGGCAATGTTGATGAAAGATAAAGTCAACATGACCGCAGTGACCGAGATCATGCCCCATTTCTTTCCTTTATTTTGATCGGCTACATAAGGAAGAAGAAAAGCGATGAGAAGAAACTCACTGAACCAGCCTTGCGGGACCAGCGCACCCATGAGCGAGGGCATTATTCCCTTTTCCATAATTGGAAACATATTCTTTGCTTCCATATCCGGAATCAAAAGGATAATAATGATCAATATAAACATCACCACAACAGGTACGGACAATTCCGCAAGCCTGCCTACCACTTCCACACCGCCGCGGACGGCAAAGGAGCACACTAGGATCATACTTCCCATTACAAAAACTAATGGAGTATGCATAAGAAAGTTGCCTACAACAAATTCACCATACTCTCGGATAATAATTCCAGTTATATGCAAATAGAACAATAAAAAGATCAACCCAACCGCTTTCCCTAAAAATTTGCCGAGAATATCCCCGCTGTACTCGATAATGGTTTTCTGTGGATAGAGCTGATGCAGCCGAACGGCAATATGGACCGTCAAAAAACCAACGAGAGAAGCCCAAAGAGGAGAGAGCCACATATCCTGATTTGCGTGCCGGGCGGTGATCGCGGGAACTAAAAGAATGGCGGTGGCGATAATGGTAGGATACATCATCATCGCCATTTGCGCCGCAGATATTTTTCCTTTTTCGATCATATCATGATCCTCCTTTCCCTTTACTCGTCTCGTCATCTCCGTAATCAGGATTCGGTTTCTGATCCGGACTTTGCCGCTCAATGTTATTATCCTTTCCCGTTAAATGAGGGCGTGTATTGAACTTCCACCAAGGCGCGCGCAGCAGCACGTCTTTCATTTCGCCCCCTTGTATTGGAGCCATCGGAGATAAGTAGGGAACGCCGAAAGAACGAAGCGTCACCATATGAGTAACAATCATAAGCAGCCCAAGCATAATCCCGAGAAGCCCTAACGTCCCTGCCAAAAAGATCATGGGAAAGCGCAGCATCCTTAATGCCATTCCAGCCGTAAAGCGCGGGATGGTAAAAGAAGCAATCCCTGTCAAAGCAACTACCATGATCAGTGGAGCAGAAACGAGGCCTGCTTGAACCGCAGCTTGCCCAATCACCAGCGCACCAACGATACTAACTGCAGAACCCGCTTGTTTAGGAAGCCTCAACCCCGCTTCACGCAGGGCCTCAAATACAATCTCCATGAGCAACGCTTCGACCAGTGCCGGAAAGGGAATCCTCTCCCGAGAAGCAGCGATGGTTACCAAAAGTGTAGTAGGAAGCATTTCTTGATGAAAGGTAAGGATCGCCACATACAACGACGGCAGTAAAAGAGATATCAAAAGAAATATGTAACGCAGCCAGCGGGTTGCCGTGCTGATTAAGGATCGTTCGTAGTAATCTTCACTTGATTGCAGAAAGGAATAAAAAGAAACCGGCACAATCAAAACGAAAGGAGTGCCGTCTTGAAGAATCGCTACTCGCCCTTCAAGCAGGTTTGCCGCTACAACATCAGGCCGTTCGGTATTCAAGACTTGAGGAAACGGGGAGTAAGGATTGTCCTCAATTAACTCTTCAATATAGCTCGTTTCCAAAATGCCGTCTAACTTGATACGGTTAAGCCGTGCCTCTACTTCTTGGACTAAGTCTTGCTCGGCAATTCCTTCAATATAAGAGATGACTACTTCGGTCTGGGTGTACTTGCCAATTTTCATTGATTTCATTTTTAGCTGCGGACTTCTTATTTTTCTGCGCAACAAAGCAAGATTAGTCCCTAATGATTCGGTGAAGCCCTCCCGCGGTCCCCTTACCACGGATTCCCCCACCGGTTCTTCGATGGAACGTTTTTCCCAATTTGCCAAACCTAAAGCGAATCCTTCGCTTTGTTGATCGATAAGCAAGACCGGATTTCCACCAGAGATCTGTTCAATGCACTCTGTTATCGTTTGTACTCTCTTTACCTTAGAAACGGTCAATTTTTGTTCTAGTATATGATTGACATGAATGAACTGATCGGTATTCTCCTTGGCATTATTTTCTTTCATCAAAGGGGTGAGCACGCCCGCATCGATTTCTTCGATGTCAGCTAAACCGTCGATATAAATAAGGGCAGCCTTTGTTTTTCCACCAATTTGAAATGGGCGAAAAACGACATCCATACAATTTTGATAGATATTTTGCAGTTTTTGCAGATTTTTATTTAAGTTGGTAGAAAGAAAGTCCTGTTGTTGCTGATTTTGGTTCTGTTGTTTTTGGTCTTGTTCTTGTTTCTTTATGATTTGTTTTCTTTTCTTCCTTTCTTTAAAAAAAAACATCCAATTCCCCTTCTTTCTAACAAGCAGGCGTTCTCAACTTTTATTTTTTCCATTTTTAAAATACGATAACCCCTTTTTTGACAATAAAGTTATTTAAAACATGAAAAAAGCATTCCTTCGCTAGCCGGAGGCACTTATTCCAACTCACGGTTGCAGGTGTATAGCCAAGCGAGACCAGCTTTTGGCGTGCGAAAGAACTTTTTTGTCCATGGAGCATAGATTTTGTTGATCTTTTTATAGAATATATGTTCGATTTAAAGGATAAAAAAACACCGCGATTCATCTCCCCACTTTACATCAGAGGGAGTAATGAAAAACCCCTTCGTCCCGTGATTTTGGTCATCGGGATGAAGGGTGAATTTATCGACAACTATACACTTTCGTGTCAAAACCTCTTTCCGTTAACCAATGATGCGTATCGCCGCGAATGACAAGCGGCACACGCTGCAGCTTATCGATCGTCTTTGCTCCCAGCGCTCCCATAATCAACGTTAAATCATGATGAAGCTCCTCGATATAGGCGACTAACGCTTCCACTCCTTGTTCAACAAGCGTTCGCAACAATGGTCCCGCCATTCCAACCGCGGATGCTCCTAGGGCGATCGCTTTCGCAGCATCCAACGCTGTACGGACACCGCCGCTGCCGATCACGACTAAGGAAGGAGAGGTTTGCGCTACCTCTACGATTGATGCCGCCGTTGGAATCCCCCAATCATTAAAATACGTTATTATGTTAGAACGTCGTTTATTTTCAATACGGGCAAAATTGGTACCGCCCAAGCCTCCAACATCGACGATTTTCACGCCTACTTCTTCTAAGCGCGAAGCAGTTTCCTTGCTCATGCCAAATCCTACTTCTTTTACGATAACAGGGACTTGAACGGCTTGAACAATTTGTTCGATGCGAAGCAGTACTCCCGTAAAATCACGATCTCCTTCCGGCATCACAAGTTCTTGCACCACATTTAAATGAATTTGCAGACCGTCCGCCTCAATCATATCTACAGCACGCTTCGCATCATCCACCGTCGCTTCACTGCCAATGTTCGCAAAAATAATGCCGTTTTTATTTACTTTTCGTACAATCTCAAACGTTCCTCGCTGTTTATTGTCTCTTAGCGCCGATGTTTGCGAACCAACGGCCATCGCTATTCGGCAATGTTTTGCCGCCTCCGCTAATCCTTTATTAATTTCAAACGTTTGTTTTCCTCCGCCGCCGGTCATCGCATTGATAAAGAAAGGCGAACTTAACGAAAGTTCGCCTAAAGCAGTATGCAAGTGAATATCGTTCATGCGTACATCAGGTAAACTTTGATGAACAAACGTAATGTCATCAAATCCGCTTGCACCTTGATCGGCAGTAGAGAGCGCATGCTGAATATGTTCGATTTTCCGCTTTGCTCTGCTCATTGCCTCATCCTCGTTATTTTAATTTTTTCAGCTGTTCCCCGAGGACTTCGCCAATTTGAAAGCCTCTTACTTCATTGGATGGCTTTGTATATTGGCTATAATCTTCTTCGGATGCTGTTTCTTCTTCGATCAGCTCGCGCATACTTAACGAAATGCGGCGCTCCGCTTCGTTTACATCAAGCACTTTCGCTTTTACTTCTTCGCCTTCTTTTAGCACTTCATGAGGGGTGCCGATGCGCTTATTAGAGATTTGTGAAATGTGGACAAGACCTTCGACGCCTGGGAAAATTTCAACGAACGCGCCAAACGGCACAAGCCGTTTTACCCTGCCAGTGACAATATCGCCAGGGGCGACTTTTTCAGCAATCCCTTCCCAAGGACCCGGCATTGCTTCTTTGATCGAAAGAGAGACGCGGCCATTTTCTTCGTCAACCGCAAGCACTTTTACTTTTACGGTTTCTCCCTCTTTTACGACTTCGGACGGATGGGCGACACGTGTATGGGAAAGTTGCGAAATATGTACAAGACCATCAAAGCCGCCAACGTCAACAAACACGCCAAAGTCGGTGACGCGTCGTACGGTTCCCTCAAGCACTTGTCCCGGCTCTAAACGGCTAAGCGCCTCCTTGCTCTTGCGTTCTTGCTCTTCTTCCACAACAGCACGATGTGATAAAATGACGCGGTTTTTTTCACGGTTAAGCTCCACCACTTTTACCGCAAGCGTCTTCCCTTTATAATCAGAAAAATCTTCAACATAGTGAGGTTCTACAAGAGAAGCAGGTATAAATCCACGCACTCCTACATCAGCAACAAGCCCGCCTTTGACGATGTCTTTTACGACGACATCAAACGTTTCTCCGCTAGAAAATTTTCTTTCTAACTCTTCCCAAGCGCGGTCCGCGTCTACCGCTTTTTTTGATAAAATTAACAATCCATCCTCTTCATTTTCGCCTTCTTCTACTTTTTTGACTTTCGCCGTCACTTCATCGCCGACAGAGACAGCATCACTTGTTTTTTCAATATGCAAACTAGATAATTCACTAATTGGAATAATCCCGCTTTGTTTGCTTCCTTCAATATCGACAAGCACTTGTTTATCTTCTAGTTTTACCACTTTGCCTCGAACGATATCACCTACCTTATATACATTCACTTCTAAATTCATATCCTCTGCCATGTTAAACCCTCCTTAATCAACTGACGGTCCATGCTTCTTCAAAGGAAGCAGCCCCCACATCATCGCCATATGAGTCTAAGCCATGATCCGCTATGATGTACAATAGGACCGTTTTTCTATTTAGTATACCATATTTTCTCAATAGACATGTAACTGAATGTTTATCGATACTGATCTAATAACGCCTGGATATGTTGCATAATATAAGCTGTCGCTTCTTCCGGTGATGCTTTTTTCTCTCTTAGTGGCGTCATATCAATCGGTGATCCGTAAACAACCTTAAGCGGCACAAACGGACGATATGAACCAATAATGGCGCATGGAACAACAGCGGCACTTGTTCGAAGCGCAAAAAAACCGACGCCAGGCAGCCCTTTTTTTAATTTTCCATCTTTGCTTCGCGTTCCCTCTGGGAAAATGCCTAACACATGCCCTTGTTTTAACACTTCTAAGCCGGTTCGCAATGCTTGGCGATCACTCATTCCCCTTTTTACCGGAAACGCATGCAAAGTCGTAATTAAGTTTTTTAAGATCGGAACACGAAACAATTCTTCTTTCGCCATAAAATGAATCGGTCTTGGAGCAGTAATTCCAAGGATTGGCGGATCGAGATTGCTAATATGGTTTGCGCAAAGAAGTACGCCTCCTTCTTTCGGAAACTTCTCCGCCCCTATTACCTTAATGCGGTAAAGAGGGGTTAAAATGCTTTTCACAACTCCCTTGGCAAACGAATAAAAATCCACCGTCACCCAATCCTTTCGTTTACAATTTCCATAATGCGATCCACCACTTCTTCAATCGACAGTGACGTAGTATCAATTTCTATCGCATCTTCCGCTTTCTTAAGCGGTGCTACTTCACGCTCCGAATCGATTTGATCACGGCGTGCAATTTCCTTTTTCAACGTTTCTAAGTCCGATGGAAATCCTCTAGCAATGTTTTCCGCATGACGACGCTTTGCTCTTTCTTCCACAGATGCTTTCAAAAAGATTTTTACTTCTGCATTCGGAAGAACGTATGTGCCAATATCGCGGCCATCCATTACGACACCGCCATTTTTTGCGAGAGCGCGTTGGCGCTCCACCATTTCTTCCCGCACTAACGGATGTTTTGCGACTAGCGATACTGCATTGGTTACTTCTTCACTGCGAATAATGTTTGTAACGTCTTCTCCATTGACAAATACAAGCTGTCCTTGTTCAGATGACTTTAATTCAATATATGTATTTTTTAATAAAGAAATTAATGCTTGTTCGTCATCAAGCGCAACTTTTTGTTGCAGCGCCAAGTACGTTAGCGCCCGATACATCGCGCCAGTATCAATATAAATATAAGAAAGCCGTTTCGCTATAATTTTCGCAACAGTGCTTTTCCCCGCTGCAGCTGGTCCATCAATGGCAATGCTGATTTTTTTGCTCATAATTCCTGGTTACTAAAATCTATAAAAATCGATTCATCGCGATGGAACCAGTAAAACTGCTTGCCGCTCAGGAAACACCTGAGTTCCATCAGGAAGGGAATCCCCTTGTCATTCACCTGCTGTGAAAGACAACCCGTGGATCGCTGTTAGCGACGGCATCTGTCGTGCACCATTCCTTCCATTGGTCAGTACACGACAATGATTTTAGCAACCAGGTTTACACCTCCTTTAGTTGAATTTGGTACTGGTTCAGCCAACAACATTTGTGCAAGATGTTCCATAATGACCATTCATGTTCTTGTTTGAAATTCTCGATTTTGCATAACATCATTGCGATATATTGGCGTTGTTTCTTGCCGCTTTTCGATTGCTTGTAGGATTCTTCCATCGACCCTAACACCGCAATCAAATGGCGTTTCATTTTCGTTTTTATGATGTCAATGAGTTCTTTTGGCAATCGTTCCTGATGCCCAATCCCCGCCTGCCAATCACCAAAGCGGCGCTTTCATGAACGGATAACCCATACTTTTTCATATACTTGAACCGTCCAATGGCGCTGGTGTACGCCAGATTCACTTTTTTGATGTGAAACCCAAGCCTTAAGCCCCGACGAATGATCGTTTCTGTCAGCTTTTTCTTTTTAAAATTATGGGTGAGGCGATTGAATCGTTTGTCCGTATCGTGCCGCTGTCTTAGTTGGATGTTTTCAATGACCACTGTCCCAACATTCTCTTCAAGCAGCCAGTCATACACATCTCGTACAGTTTCTCCAACGAGGTTGTTTCGCTTATTCGTCCGCACATATTCAAGTTCATGACAGTAAAATACTTTTGATTTAAGAAAGTTTCCTTGTTTCGAAACGATGCTTACGGCGATGCGGTCAATGTTGATGTCAATCCCAGCGATTCGTTCCGCTTGAATCGGTTCATCATAGGCAAGTTCCCTGCCATATACCTCTTCTTCATAGAGCTTCGCGGAACCAAAGACGCGCATCAACTCGTCTAATGAGTAAAGTTGTGTTTCATCATGAGAAACGATTTTCATCTCCCGAACCGTTTTCATCCCCTTGCCTTCCCCCTTGTTTGGATCCTTAGGAACATATATTCGCTAAATCTTTTTCATCTCCTCTTTACGTGAGGAAGGGGGAAGATTTTTTATCATCAGACAGGAGATGATGGAAAAGATGGAGAACATCCGCCTCTCCACGTTCAATAACAGGAGATATTTACATGATTTCATATATTTTTATAGATGTTTAACAAACTGCTTATTCCTCCTACCCGTTATCTACATATTTTTTATCAAAGAAAAAAGCAGGAAACTCCTGCGTGCTTCGATGTCATTTTACCATATAGACCGCTAGCGGTCGACGATTGTTTCGATTGTTTTTGTCTTTTCTTGTCTGCTAACGCCTTCATATTCATAAATTTTTTCTAAATAAGGGCTAAGCGGAGTATATAAAATGAGCCATTGAGCAATGATTAAAAAAACAAACTGAATGATAACAAGCTTTAGTAAAATAGATTCCGCTCGTTTCATTGGAACCAACAGCCCGCTTTCCGTTTTTTATATAGCCATTATTCCACGCTTTTTCGCCATTTATTCGCGATATTCTCCTCTCTTTTTCTTATCTCTAACTGCTGTTCAAAACTATATCGAATCAATCGTACGCGATCTTGCGGAGATACATCCAAAAATTGCAAGGATGCTTTATATATATCACTGTTTTCCGCTTGAAATATACGAACGATTTTCGCTTTCACTTTTAAATAATGATATTCTCCTGATTTCATAGCAAGTACAAACCATGCCTCTACCACCATTCCAGGAAGCAGCTGCTTTTGCTTATGCTCTGGCAATACGACCGCTGCTCCGCCGGCGCTAATATCAGTGGTCATCGTTGTAAACGGCATAAATTCTTGATGGAGAGGATGAATCGCCACATCGGTATTCGCTTCCACTCTTACATATCGGCGACGCTGGATGCGCACTAACTTATCTACTCCTGGATAGGAAAGAACAACCATTGGCACCGGCTGCCGCACTTTTCCAATTACTTCTGTTTCAAATAAATAAAGACAATGATCCGGCCCAACAAAACTTGCTTTAAATTGCATTCCATTTAATAAAAACACGGTTTTTTCTGTTTTTACATTAATTGGATAGTTAATATGTATATAACCGTCACTTATTTCTGCCACTTTGCTTTTATATTTTTCCTCTTCCCCGCCTGCTGGTTCTAACATTATCGTATCCCCTATTTTTAACATCGTCTCTCCCTCTCATTTTCTTCTCATGTTTATTAAAACAAAAAGGAAAAGCTTGCATCAAGCTTTTCCTTTAGTAAAGAGACAGATAGGATTTGCACCCATACAAACATATCCTTTAACTATAGTTTTGTTCGACGCTTTGCAGCTTTTCGACTTTTTCCTCCATTCCTGTGTTTGCATTAATAAAAATTTGATATGTGTCTTCTCCAAGTGTTCCTAAAAATTCATAGCAGAGCACTTGCTCGTTCATATCGTTTACAATTATTGCTTGGCGCTGTTCCATTACTTTTAAATTTGGATTTACTTTTTTCCTCGCTTGTTCTGCTGTCAATTTTGGTTTTGACAGTGGGCGTTTAACGGAAGAAGATAAGTAATCACGCGCAGAAAAGCCGACAATCGTTCCATCATCAAGAGCTACTTTCATTTTAATTGCTTCCGGATAAATGCGAATTCCGTTTTCATTTGTCACAAATGTTAATACAGCTACGTTATCATATTGGGAACTATCATATAGCTCTAAATTCTTAAACTTGTGCTTCTGCAAAAATTTCATCCCTCTATTTGCCGCTTCATGCAAACTAATCGCCTGTTTTTTTATTGGACGGCTATCGATTACCCAAATCGGATAACCGCCTTTTTCTGTAATGTCCATATAAATACTGCTTTTCTTTTTTGGATCGCGGATCGTCAAACTGTAAAAGCGCTCATCTGCTCCTTTTCCACTTGTTGTCACTTTTATGTTTTCTGTTCCTTTTAACCCAAGAAAAGAACGAGCAATTTGTTTCGCTTCTGTTTTTGAAATTGGTTTTCCTTTCGCACGGACAAAACCTTTTTCTTTATTCTTCAACCCAATAAATGTCGGGCTAAATTCTGATGATCTCGAGAAAGTATCTACATTTTTTTCGACTGATTTAAACCCATCAATAATAATGTTATCGTCAGGGCTGTCGTTTGTAGCAAGCGCTAATTCCACATCCATCCAACGCAAGTTGTTTTTTAAAACTAAATGTTGAACATTGCGAAGTTCTTGTTGAATATTTGCCGCATTTTTATATAGGAATTGTAACGTGCGATATTCTTCATTCGTAAGCGGTTCTTTTTCTAAATCGCGAATCGCTGTCCGATAACTGAACTCCCCAATTTTGGCAAGAAACTCTTGCGTTTTGTTAAATGGAAGTAAGGAAAGCGGCAATTGTCCAACACTCGTATGGGCTTCTGAGGCGATTCGCCATACTTCAGCCAAAGCCGGAGAAAGTGATGTTTGGGAATTCATGGCTAGCGTTGTGCCAATTTTATCATGCAATAAGTCTATTTGATAGGTTAAGTCGTGAAAAGCACGCTGATAATTATTTTCAGCATGAATTAATATCGCATTTTTTTCTTGGTGTTCTCGATATCCCCAATACGCTGTCCCGACAATCCCAAGTGACAGTATCGCGATTAATAAATTTCGTATCATTTTTGTTCACCTCCTGCATTATTTACAGAAAATATGTTTGCCGATCCGCTTAATTTGCGGCCGATTCCAAATCCATGCACTCGTTGCTGTTGACGGATTGAAATAATAAATGGCTCCACCGGTAGGATCCCAACCGTTAATCGCATCTAGCACCGCTTTTTTTGCCGTTTCATTCGGCGTCAGCCAAATTTGGCCATCCGCTACCGCAGTAAATGCCCCAGGCTGAAAAATTACTCCCGCCACCGTATCTGGAAACGAAGGATGCTCTAGACGATTTAAAATGACGGCTGCCACGGCGACTTGGCCGATATAAGGTTCTCCACGCGCTTCTCCATATACAGCATTTGCCATCAATTGAATATCGTTTTGCGAAAAACCGTTTGGCACATTGGATGCTGTCGCTTTTACCCATCTGTTTCCGCTGCTACCCCTATTCTTTTTCTTTACTTGCTGGCTTAACGGCGTGCCACCGTAATGGGTAAACGAATTGCCTTTGCGAATTTGCTCCTTCACAAATTGCTCATGATATTTCGATACCTTTACTAGTTTTGCTTTTGTGCTCTCACCAACAAGCCCGTCGACTGGAAGCCCGTATTTATATTGAAAGTTGCGTACTGCCCAATATGTACTCCAGCCAAAAACTCCATCAATTTTTCCTTTGTAAAATCCGATATACTGCAATCGTGCTTGTAATTCGATGACATCATCTCCAACCGCCCCACGCTGAATCACTTGATTCGAAAACGCCTTTACTTCTTCGACTGGTTTTCCGCAGAAAAACAAACAAGCAGCCAATACGGCAAACCATAAGTACCATTGTATCTTCCTCATCATACGCGAACCCTCCCGTATTCTTTCTGTTGTTTTATCCCTATTTTCTTTCGAATTTGCCTTTTTATGCAAAAAAAGCAAAAAGCCAAGCGTATTATGCTTGGCTTTTTGCTGAAGGGATCCTATCGTAATCATGTAATCCTTTCGCATGTTTTACTTTTCGAAGAGCTGACCACCATAATAACAGCATGAACGGAACCATGTAATAACTCCATTTTTCCTGTGATAACAAAATGTAATCATACGTTCCATGCAATAGAAATGGCAGAAAAAAAGAAAGAAACAAGTAGCGCCGCTTCTTTATAGTAAATTTTGCTTTTCCAAAATAAAACCCCATGATGACCGCAAATAAAGCATGGCTTGAGACAGGTAAAAGCGCCCTTGCTACGGCAAACTCTACACCGTTTGCCAATAAATACAAAATATTTTCCATCGTCGCAAAACCGAGCGACACACTTGCGCTGTATACGATGCCATCGTACGGCTCATCAAACTCGCGGTGGTCATAAATAAAAAAATAGACGATAAACCACTTCACAAACTCTTCCAATAATCCCGACAAAAAAAAGGCGCGAGCTATCTTTGGCGTTGCGATTCCTTCCACATGAAACACATATTGAATAAACATAATAGGAAACACAAGAAGCGCCCCAATAACAAATGTTCTCAGCACAATGGATAGCGGTTCGGTTTCGTATTCATCTTTTAAATAAAAATAGCTAAGCAACGCAACACCTGGGGCAATGCCAGACGAAATTAACGTTAACATACAAATCCCCGTTTCCATCCGTTTTCTTTATGGTAACATGAGAAAGCGGCATTTGAAAATGACCTTCCGATATTTCATCATAGCAGATGAAAAAATCCTGATTATTCATACAGGTGGTACTATTTCGATGAAAGAAGATGAAGAAACGGGCGCTGTTCATCCTGATGAAAAACATCCGCTTTATGATGCCACACCGTCATTAGCAAGTCTTGGTGATATCTACGTGGAAGAGTTGTTTCACTTGCCGCCGGCCCCATATCACACCGCAAGAAATACTGCAATTACGTAATAAAATTGAAGAAAAAATTGCCAATGAACAAGTTAAACATGGAACAGACACACTAGAAGAAACAGCATACTTTTTAGACTTAACTGTACAGACGGACGTACCAATTGTTGTGACAGGAGCGATGCATTCAAACAATGAAATCGACGCAGACGGGTTATATAACTTAATTTCATCTGTCAAAGTAGCCGGAAGCGAAGCAGTGCGCGGAAAAGGGGGGATCGTACTCAATGACGAAATCCACACAATTAAAAGCGTGGCAAAAACACATACGTGTGATTTATCAAATATATTTAACCCGTGGTGCTAGATAAAATTAGACAAGCATAAAACTAGAGATTCGATAATAATTTTATGAATAAATTAAAAGTTCGATTTTATAGAGAATATTTGAGTATAAAGTGTATATAGGATAATGTGATGCGGCTCAACTCATCCAGATATTCCCTATTTAATAAAGAGGACAGTGTGTTAATTACACTGTCCTTGTACCCATTTTTATATACTAAATTTCCCTTCTAAATTATCTTCATTAGCTGCAAGCAATACGGCTAATTTTATTCTCGCCTTTTTACTGTCTAAATCTTTCCCTAAAATAACTCCATTTTTAACAAGATCATAAGCGCTGCCTAAATAATCATAAGTCGTATATACTTCCCCTTCTTCTGCACTTGTTGTAATTACAACTTTTATTTCTTTCGATACAGCTTCTTTTATTGCATCCATCATTTTGGGTGATACTTGTCCTCTCCCTACACCTTCCAAAACAATCCCTTTCACATTGGAATTTATAGCTGCTTTTATAAATTTATCGTCAGCATTCAAATAACACTTAATTATATCCACTTCAGGTATTTCATTTTTTATTTTGTATGTTTCCCTTCTAATTGGCTTTTGATATATGTATACTTTATCATTATCGATAATCCCTAAATACCCATATCCAAAAACATCAAAGCCTTGTAAATTAGAAGCATGTACTTTTTTCACATGTCTAGCTACAAATATGCGTTCATTAAATACTACAACTGTTCCTACACCTCTTAAATCGTCATTGCAAGCCGTATAAACGGCATGGCGAATATTTGTATAAGCATCACTTCCCTGTTGTTCTGGAGAGCGTTGTGAGCCTGTTAAAACGATCTGGCGATCATCTGAAATCGTTAAATCTAAAAAATATGCGGTTTCTTCGAGTGTGTCTGTTCCATGTGTAACAACAATGCCATCAATTGTTTTATCTTGATAAATTTCTTCGATTTTGTTTTTTAAGGTTAATAAATGCTCAAATGTAATATGCATGCTCGGCAGTTGGAATAAAGAATGTATTTCAATTTTAATATCATCAGGTAAATTGCAAATTTGTGCTAATTCTTCTCCCGTCATTTCCCCCGAAACATATTTTCCTTCTTCTGTCTTTTTGCTTGCTATTGTCCCGCCTGTAGTAATTAACGCCACTTTTTTCATTAATGTCACCTCTTTAGAAACATAATAGCATAAATGAATTACAACACAAAATAATGGTTGTCGATAAATAAAAAAATAGACTGTCTAAACGATCCGCAGAAACTACAAGAAATGTTTATGGAATGATAAAAAAGAGGCTGTTTTTTTCCAGCCTCCTTCTGTTATTGCTCTTTCTCCTTTTCCCGTTTTGCGATACAAGCAGCAATTTGCCCACCGTGAAAGCGACCGTTTTCAATAAAAATTTCATTGGCATCATTTCCTGCCGCAATGACACCTGCGATAAAAATGCCGCGCACATTCGTTTCCATTGTTTCAGGATCATAAAGCGGCCGGCCCGTTTCTGGATCGACCCCGACCCCCATCTTTTTCAAAAATTCATGATCAGGATGATATCCTGTCATCGCAAATACAAAATCGTTTTTAATTTTTTTGATTTCGCCTCCTACTTCGTAAATGACGGCATCCTCCGTAATCTCTTTTACATGAGCGTTAAACTCCATTTTAATAATTCCTTTGCGGACGAGAGAATCAAATTCCGGCAAAATCCAAGGTTTGATGCTTGGCGAGTATCCGCTTCCCCGGTACAGTACTGTGACACGTGCTCCCGCCTTGACAAGTTCTAGCGCTGCGTCCACGCTAGAGTTTTTTCCGCCAATGACAACACAATCAGTGTTGTAATACGGGTGCGCTTCTTTAAAATAATGCGTTACTTTCGGTAAATCTTCTCCCGGTATGTTCATATAATTTGGGTTATCATAATATCCGGTAGCAATAATAACATATTGAGCGCGATATTGTCCTTTTGTCGTTTGGACAAGAAATGTTCCATCTTCTTGTTTTTCCACTTGCTCGACTTTTTCAAACGTTTGTACACGCACTTGTTTTCTCGTGACTACTTCGCGATAATAAGCGAGTGCTTGATTTCGCTTTGGCTTCCGATTTTCCGTAATAAACGGAACCCCACCAATTTCAAGACGCTCACTCGTACTAAAAAACGTTTGATGAATCGGAAAATGATAAATGGAATTAACGATATTTCCTTTCTCTATTACTAACGGGCGATAACCGACATCTTGCAAAGCGATCGCCGCAGCAAGCCCACAAGGACCACCGCCAACAATAATGATTTTTTCTTCTTTCATCCGGTTCACTCCTTAAACATCAGAAAATCCCCTATCATATGATAGGGGATTTTTTGGCATGTTGCAAATATGTTTTGCTTGCTCTTTATACCCATCCGCGGAAACGGCACGCTTCCGCCATTTTTCGAACGCCAACCATATAAGCAGCCAATCGCATATCTACGCGGCGGGTTTGCGCCATTTCATATACGTTATTAAACGCTTTTACCATCACTTTTTCTAATCGTTCTTCGACTTCTTCTTCTGTCCAATAATATCCTTGGTTATTTTGCACCCATTCAAAATAGGATACCGTTACACCGCCGGCACTAGCTAATACGTCTGGAACAAGCAAAATGCCGCGTTCTGTTAAAATTTCCGTCGCCTCTAGCGTCGTTGGACCGTTTGCCGCCTCCACGACAATGCTTGCTTTAATATTTGGTGCATTTTCTTTCGTAATTTGATTTTCAATTGCCGCTGGAACTAAAATATCGCAATCAAGCTCTAACAATTCTTTATTTGTAATTGTATTTTTAAACAATTTCGTTACCGTACCAAAGCTGTCGCGGCGCTCAAGCAAATAATCGATATCTAAACCATTTGGATCGTAAAGAGCTCCATATACATCGGAAATGCCAATGACTTTCGCACCAGCATCATGCATAAATTTTGCTAAATAGCTTCCCGCGTTTCCAAAACCTTGAATGACCACGCGTGCTCCTTTCAAATCGATACCGCGTTTTTTCGCCGCTTCGCGAATACAAATCGTAACCCCTTTTGCCGTCGCGGTTTCGCGCCCGTGCGACCCGCCTAGCACTAAAGGTTTTCCTGTAATAAATCCAGGAGAGTTAAATTCGTCGATGCGGCTATATTCGTCCATCATCCATGCCATAATTTGCGAGTTCGTAAAGACATCTGGTGCAGGAATATCTTTTGTCGGACCAACGATTTGGCTAATCGCGCGAACATAACCACGGCTTAATCGTTCTAATTCACGGAATGACATCGTACGCGGATCACATACAATTCCGCCTTTTCCACCGCCATACGGCAAATCGACAATGCCACATTTTAGGCTCATCCAAATAGACAGCGCTTTCACTTCACGTTCTGTTACGTTCGGATGAAAGCGAACGCCCCCCTTAGTTGGACCAACGGCATCATTATGCTGGGCACGGTAGCCGGTAAAAATTTTTACAGTACCGTCATCCATGCGCACAGGAATTCTCACTGTCAGCATGCGAATCGGCTCTTTGAGCAACTCATATACTTCTTCTGGATACCCTAATTTTTCCAATGCTCTATGTATAACAGTTTGTGTTGCTGTTAATACATCATATTTTTCTGATTTTTCTTCCAGATTTTCTTCGTTGGTATGCTTGTCGGCTACCATACGTAAACCTCCTATAAATTCGCTATAATATTTGATATTGTCACCTTTCATGTCATAGTATACACTTTCTTTTTATTTATGCAAAGAAAAAAAAATAAAATGCCAAGCGATTTACGACTATTTACAACCATTTACATCGTTTTTATGTCAATAAGCTGTTTTTTCCTTACTATATATTTATTTTCCTTGTCATCTAACATATGGAAAAAATAAAAAGCCAGACCCCTTGTCCATACGACGGGGTCTGACAAAGCATTAACGCACTGGAAAATAACGAACAAGTTGTTCAATGGCTCGATGTTCAATTAGCTTCTTACCATATTCTTGCACACGATGTATCGTTATCGTTGAAGGGCTGGCAAATTCCGCTAATAAAGCAACAAAGTTATCGATTGGGATCGGCGGTTCCTCAGCGACATGCAAGTAAAAACGGTTTTGGTAGGAGTAGAGGGTTCCGTCTAGACAACCGATCGAGTAAAGACGATGAGCGAGCTGAATGACATCTTCAAACGTCTGAAATTCATAAAATATGTCATCGCTCTCATCGAGCGTTACTTGCATTTCAATATAATCGTCAGCAAATTCTTCCTCCATGTCGTCATATTCGCCCTCACTTGTTACGATAACAACCATTCCCTGTGCCGGTAAAGAGTATACTTCCACTGCGATTGACCCGTTTACTTCAAAGCCGAGCTCCTCGCTTGCCTCCTCAATCATATCGCGAAACAATTGATGAACTTTAAACGTATCTTTCCATAAATCCTCTTTGGTTAAACCGCGATCCATCAAATCATCAAACGTGAGGAAAATTTTGATTTTATTGTGGGTTAAGCGTTCAAGACGCATCAACACCCCTCCTTACCTACACAGCCATCTCTTATGTTTATTGTATGAAATAATTCATAAATGGTTCGTTTGTTATTATTAATGAGTTTACATCGTTTATAGTCATTTAGACAAGCATTTTTTCTTTATCTTCTTTCCGTGAACGAATGATGATCAAATTCGTTTCCGCAGGGGCTCCCAAGCGAAGCGGAACGGCTGTCGTCCCATACCCGTTGCTGACATAAACGGCTGTTCCATTCACATTTTTTAAACCGCCTTTTTCATAGAGCCCAAACGAAAAGAAACGAATTTGCCCTCCATGCGTATGACCGCTGATCACAAGCGAAATATGATGTTCGGGACGAAGGCGCCCGACGATTTTCGGATTATGCGAAGCAAGGATGCGGAATGCATCCTCATCCACCCCTTGAAGCGCTTGGTCCAATCTTGCGCGCCGTTTGCTCATATCCTCCACTCCAATGAGAGCAAGCTTCTCCCCATTCGGGGATTGCAACATAACAGCGCTATTTTCCAATATATGCACTCCTTCCTCCACTAAAAGCGAGTGCAAATCATATTCCGTTTCATAATCATTATTCCCCCAAATAAAATAAACCGGTCCAATCATTTTTAAACGGCGAATATTTTCCTTGACACGCGCGACGGGCACCCCTTTTTCCGTAAGGTCCCCGCCAACTAAAACAATATCCGCTTTTCCTTTTATCTCCTCCACA
Organism: Parageobacillus sp. G301; assembly: GCF_030268025.1. Classification (NCBI taxonomy): domain Bacteria; kingdom Bacillati; phylum Bacillota; class Bacilli; order Caryophanales; family Anoxybacillaceae; genus Parageobacillus; species Parageobacillus sp. G301. The sequence continues at coordinate 1,285,051 of NZ_BSDB01000002.1, read as the reverse complement.
ATTCTTTTTGCCAATACCCGCCGATGAAGGTCAGAAATAAAAAAAATGGAAAACGCCCGAAAACTACTTGGAAACTGGGGAAAGGTCAATTCGATGTAAACAACGCGGTTTCGATGCGCTTCCCACCACATATAAGCCAATATACAAAAAAAAGCAAAAAAAATGATCCAAATCAATATAACTCCTCCTATAAGTTTCGATTATATTGACGAGAACGATCCAAATCCACCGATATCATACCATAAATCAAAGAGAAAATAAAAAATAAAGCAGCGAGCCTCGTTTCCCATTGAAATAGCCAATAAAAGCTTCCCATCCCCCCGCAGCAAATAAACCATTCCTTCCAACGCACCTGCTTTCGCTGCAAGCATAAAATCATTCCTTCAATGACGGTGCGTATCACTACTGCATTGGCTAAAAAACCAATAAAAAAACAAATCATTGCCAAAAACGTCCGCAAAGGATTAAAAATAAGTTCAGTGATAAAATAAGTAAAATCAAACGGAGTCACTGGCGGCATCCAATGAATCATAAGATACCCACATAAAAATCCGACAGCAATATACAACAAATAAAACACAATCTGTTTCCTCCCTTTTTTCTTACATGTATTCACCGAAAAAGGAAGTCATGAACAAAACGCAATGGTCATAAATATAGACTGAAGTTCTGCCCAAAAAGGAGGTTTCTTATGTTTACAACACGAAAGCAATACGAACCTTATGTAAGCCCATTTGACCCTTGCCCGCCAATTCGCGTCAAAACCTATGTCACCGCTCCAAATCAATATGTCGGATTTCAGCCGCCAAACTTGCCACAATTCCCATTGCATGAAGCGTTAAAAAAAGGAACCCTTTGGAAAATTTTTTATGATCCATATTATGGTCCTTATGAAATGAAAACTAAAGGTGATTACCAATGAAACAGTTGCCAAAAGAATACTACGAACTTTTAGAACAACTCCAAGCGGTTGATTTTGCCCTCGTCGACTTAACGTTATACCTCGACACCCATCCTACTGACTACCAAGCCATCCAGCAATTTAACCAGCTTGCGCAAAAACGAAAACAATTGAAAAAACAGTTTGAATCCTGTTATGGTCCACTTCAGCAATATGGAAACAGCTATTCCAACTATCCGTGGAATTGGAATGATTCTCCTTGGCCTTGGCAAGTATAGCAAAAACAACTCGCTGTAAAGGGAGGAAATGACGATGTGGATTTATGAAAAAAAATTGCAATATCCTGTTCGTGTCAGCACATGCAACCCAAAATTGGCGAAATATTTAATTGAACAGTATGGAGGTGCGGATGGAGAACTCGCCGCCGCGCTTCGTTATTTAAATCAACGCTACTCCATCCCTGATAAAGTAGTCGGTTTGCTCACAGATATTGGAACCGAAGAATTAGCTCATTTGGAAATGATTGCGACAATGGTATACAAATTAACAAAAGACGCCACCCTGGAACAGCTGAAAGAAGCAGGTCTTGACGCACACTATGTCGATCATGACCGCGCTTTATTTTATCATAATGCCGCTGGAGTTCCATTTACGGCGACATACATTCAAGCGAAAGGAGACCCAATTACCGATTTATATGAAGATATCGCTGCCGAAGAAAAAGCGCGGGCAACTTATCAATGGATTATTAATATGAGCGATGATCCAGATTTAAACGATGGGCTTCGCTTTTTACGTGAACGTGAAATCATTCATGCCCAGCGTTTTCGCGAAGCAGTCGAAATTTTAAAAGAAGAGCGTGACCGCAAGAAATTTTTCTAATCGAAAGATAGCTGAATGGAGTACCATTCAGCTATTTTCAAAATACAAATTAATGTCGTACTCCTTTTTCATGATTTCAAACAATTTATGGCGCTCTTTCCATTGTTGCTCTTCTTTCCATAAATCGGCGCTTTTTTGAATGATTTCACAGCGGAGCGAATGAAATTCTTCTTCTGCTTTATCGCACTTTTTTTTGTAATATAAAATGGCCCAATACAATGTAAACAACAATAATAATATATACAAATGCACCGTTTTTCCTAAAAACATCTTAATAAACGCAGTCAATGTACCGCTGGGAAAAATCAGATAAAATAAAACATATACGAAAAATACCGCAAATCCACCTAAAGTGACAATCTGCAAAGACAGGACACGTTTCTTCAAACGTTCCCATTTTTGCTTCTTTTCAATCACTCCAAGCAGCATTTGTTTTGTTACTTCATCAATGTGAAGCTGTTCGAAAAATACTTTGCTCACGGCCGGATCCCCTCGTTTTTTCACTGACCTCTATTATAAACATATGTACGAGCCCATTTAGGTAGAACAAAAAAGTGATGGTGCGCCTCCTTACTTTTCAGCGTCCATCACCGGAATTTGCAGCACTTGTCCTTTATGAAGCTGTGCGCTCTTTAAATGATTCCATTTTTTTATCATTTCCATTCCTTTATCACTTTGATAATATTTCATCGCAATGCTGTACAATGTTTCATTTTCTTGGACTGTATGTGTAATAATCTTTTGCTTTTTTTGCTTATCCGAAGCTTTATTTTCTTTTTGTGCGTCTGATTCAGGCCGATCTTTTTTTTGCGAGCTTGGCTCGCTTGATGGCGGCGCCGCCTTTTCCTCAGCAGGAGCAATGTCAATTCGTTCGTAGCTGCCCGTCTCACTGCGTGTTACGACAGTCACTGGTTTTGAATCATCATTTGCATAATAAATGCTTAACATCGAAATCGGAAGTAAAATAAAAAATAGTGCTAACAAGCGAATAAGCGGATATTTTAACTTCCATTTCACCCATTTTTTTGATTTCTTTTGTCTATGTACCTCTCTGCGCGATGGAAGTGATAATACATCTTCTTGCTGCATCATTTCGTCTCTTTGTTCCACTAATTCGCGCAATGATTCTGTTTTATCATGATTCACACATTATCACTCCCGTCTCCCTCTTTCATGCTGCGGACATAATGAAGACGAATATCGATCGCCAAGATAAAGTCAATAAGAAAATGAGCAAAAATGGTGACCCAAAGACTGTTTGTTCGTTGGTAAATATATCCAAGAAAGAAGCTTAACAATACGACCATCACAAATAAAAACCACTTTTCTAAATAGCGCACGTGCAACAAAGCGAACACGATGCTGGCAATAAACAAGCCAAAATGCGTCTGGATCACTCCACGAAACAATAGTTCTTCACTAAAAGCGATCAATAAACATAAAAAAAAGATATGCGGAATCGATCGGTTTTGGAAAATTTTTTCGTTAATTCCTCCATCATCATACCAATGTTCCGGCAAATAACGCATCAATAAAAAATCGATGGCCAATACAATCATTGCACTTCCGCCGCCATACTTTAACACCGTGGCAACATCAAAATGCCAAATTTTTTGGAATGTCGAAAGATCAAAAAGAAAAAATCCGATGATTGCTGATACGACAATTAACAATAACTGAGTAAAATATAAATGAATGAGTACTTCACGATCGCCCATCATGCGGATTTGTTCACTTTGCCGCCTCATTCTAGACACGCCTCGCTTTAAAAGAAAATTCGCTTTAATTCCGCTTTCCAGCCACGGAAATGTAGATCTTTATCCTCTTTCTCCATGCGCAAGTAGCTCTCGAGCGGAAAACCGCATCGGTCGCAGCATAAATCTGGCTTTCTCTCCAATGACTGTTGAAACGCCTGAACGATCGCCTCACGCCGGCATGAACGATGCAACACCCAACTCATCATTTCCCGCAGCTTTTTTCGCTTCCATTGCCTGCGCGTCTCGATATACTTCATCAATGTCTGATATAAACAGGCAACATCCCGTTCCGTAAGCAACCGCTTGGAAGAAATGATTCCTTCCGCTTCGAAAAAATACGTTAAAATCCGTTTTTGCACATCTGTTAACGAACATGCATTCATTTGCTGTTCTAAACGATCCGGAGTTACACCATATAATAAGCTTTCGCATAATTGTTTTACTTGCACATCGTCCGGCAATTCCGTTTCCATAAGAGATTGTACCATGCTCTCGTCACCATTGGTATATAGTAAAATGGCAATGCTCTTTTTTCCATCGCGGCCGGCTCTGCCGATTTCCTGTAAATAAGCCTCTATCTGACCAGGCATGTGAAAATGAATGACGAAGCGAATATTTTCTTTATTTACTCCCATGCCAAATGCATTCGTACAGCATACAATTTCCAATTGGTCACGCAAAAATTGTTGCTGAACAAGCATTCGCTGTTCGGAATCCATTCCTCCATGATAATAGGCGACTCGCTCAATTCCTTCCTCTTGCAGCTTCCGCGCCATCGTTTCCGCCCATTGCCTGCTTGAAAAATAAATTAACCCAGGTCCTTCTAGCATTTTTACATAATCAAGCAGCCTGCTTACTTTCTCATGGATAAAGTCCGTTTTCTCCACTTTGATGGCGATATTAGGCCGGTCAACAGAATGAACATGCCGACGAAGAGGCTGGAGCTGCAAAATATGTACAATATCATCCATCACCTCAGGCGGTGCGGTGGCTGTTAGCGCCAGACAAGTTGGAGTGCCAAGACGCTGGCGAATTTCTCCCAACTTTAAAAAATCAGGACGAAAATCGTAACCCCACTGGGAAATGCAATGTGCTTCATCAACTACAAATAAGGAAATACGGATATTCATTAAAGCGCGAAGCAATCGTTCCGACTGCAGCATCTCCGGGGAAACATAAATAAACCGAAATTCATGAAGCCGCTCAAGTGCTTTGATCTTTACTTCTGTTTCTAAAAAACTATTAAATGCGATGACTCTCTTTTCTCCACGTTGGCGAAGCTGCTGCACTTGGTCCTCCATCAGCGAAACGAGCGGCGAAATAATTAACACGCTGCCTTGCAATACATATGCTGGAAGCTGATAGCAAAGCGATTTTCCCCCACCAGTCGGCAACATTGCTAATACATCATATCCGCGCAAAATATCTTCAATAATTTCCCGTTGTCCTTTTCGAAAAGAGGAGTAGCCGAATTTTTCTTGAAGCAACTGTTCTAATGTCACCACATTTCTCCTTCCTTTGCTAATACGAGGCGGATTTCAAAATAGCTGACATCATCATCGATAGCGTCACGAATCACCTTTAATTTCCGCGTCCGTAATTTTCGTACCGTTTCAATAATTTTTGCCGCTCTTTTCTCATTGATGAACGGTTGAATAGAAAAATGAGGAATATTCGCCGCAATCTCCACCACATGGTCTTCAATGGTGCTTCTTTTTAAACGGCGCAGCTTAGCGATCTCTTCGATCGATTTTCCACGCAATAGCCATTCATACGTTTTTTGTGTCGAAAACGTTAATGGTATCGGCAACGATAAATCATGCATCAATTCATATAAAACGGATGAACGTTTTGATTCCGCTCTAGCCATCATATAATGCAATACATTTTGGAATTGAAACCGAACGTATACTGGATCTTTTTGCAAATAGGAAGCGATTTGCTCATTTGTCCAGCCAATTCTCTCAAAACTCGTTAAGCGCAATGTAAACACCGTCGCCTCTTCTTCCGAAACGGAAGAAAGAATGTCATATATTTCTTTATAGAGCGTTTGCGCTAATTCATGCACTGTCCTTTTTTGCGATAATAAGTAATTCTTTACCCAAATCAATGTTTCCTCATGGCGATGAATCGGTTCAAAACGGGTTTGATGGAGCACGTTCGATAACGTTTGAACAAGCAAGGACAACCGATACCAAAACGGTTTTTCTGTGGCGTGATACCGCCATCCGTTTATATGAACCGGAAAAAACACTTGATGCAACTGTTCGTCTAACTGCTTTTTTCCAGCTTCCGTCAGTATATAAGAACGGTTTTGTACAGGGGAAATCAAGCCGTTTTCGAACAACTGTTGCGCTGCTGCCTCGACATCGTTTAACGTAACTTCTTTCCACACTCCGAAAAATGGTTCTAACTGAAACCATTTACTATCTTGTAACGTTTGTGACGACTTTTTTCCGGTAAATAGATGATATATCGCGGATAAAGACCGCTCCCCGCTGAAACGGTGCAAACAAAATAAAATAAGAAACGAAGCATACCCACCTTTCATTCGCGCCGCTCCTTTATTGAAACACTTTGATATACATCCATTGTAGCAAAAATACTCTCTTCGTTTCTCACACAAAGTTTTTCTCATCTAAAAAAATGCATAATGAGAAATGTATGTTTAAAAATATCGGTGTAATATTTTTTGTATTGAAAAGTTGTGGAAACAGTCTTATTATAAGAAGTGAAAGTTCATTTCCGAGTATGCAGCACGGAGATGACAGTCCGTTTGAAATAGAATTTGAGGAGGTTTTTATTTATGCCAAAATATACGATTGTTGATAAGGAAACATGTATTGCATGTGGTGCGTGCGGTGCCGCAGCTCCGGATATTTATGACTACGATGAAGATGGCATTGCATACGTAACACTAGATGACAACCAAGGCATCGTGGAAGTGCCAGAAATTCTTATTGATGACATGATGGATGCATTCGAAGGCTGTCCAACGGAATCGATTAAGGTTGCAGACGAACCGTTTGATGGCGATCCAAATAAATTTGAGTAATAAAAATACACCCTCTTGTATGCAAAATGCAAGAGGGTTTTTTTATGTCTTATGGAAATGATCTGAATGAAGCCTCTATTGCCATCCATTTAAGCAACAACGGATCGATTATCCGCTCCTGCACAAAAACAAGATCATCCAATCATGTTTTTGATTGTGTTTATGATTTTGTTATAATGAGATTTTGTCAACTGTTGAAAAATTTGTTGATCAAAAGAACGAAACATCGAGTTATATTTACATAGTTGCTATACTTCTACCATCTATTCTATAATAGAAACACATACATACATATAAAGGGAGGAAAATGTTGTGGCATTTGAAAATAAAGTTGTCGAAGCATTTATCGAAATTCCGACAGGAAGCCAAAACAAGTACGAATTTGACAAAGAACGGGGCATTTTCAAACTAGACCGCGTCTTATACTCTCCAATGTTTTATCCAGCAGAATATGGATATTTGCAAAACACGCTTGCTTTAGACGGCGACCCGCTTGACATTTTAGTCATCACCACAAATCCAACGTTCCCTGGCTGCGTGATCGACACACGTGTCATCGGTTATTTAAACATGGTCGACAGCGGCGAAGAGGATGCGAAATTGATCGGTGTTCCTGTCGAAGATCCTCGTTTCGATGAAGTACGTAGCATCGAAGATCTTCCGCAGCATAAATTAAAAGAAATTGCCCATTTCTTCGAACGCTATAAAGACTTGGAAGGGAAACGGACGGAAATCGGCTCGTGGGAAGGTCCAGAAGCTGCCGCTAAACTAATTGATGAATGCATCGCTCGCTACAACGAACAAAAAAATAAATAACAGAAAAGACGCCCAAGTGAACGGTTGACGGCTTGGGCGTTTTTTATTCAGGAAAATCCGAACATTTCATAATAAAAACGTTTACATTGGTATGACTTCTTCTCATATCATTGACAGATGGTAATTTATTATGTTAAATTATCAGAAATTTAAAATCCTTGAAAAAAGAAAGGAGCTCACCACCGTGTTTCGCATTTTAGTTTCCGACGCAATTAGCGAAGAAGGATTAGCCCCACTACGAAAATCCGAACAAATTGAAATCGTACAAAAAAAGGTAACAGAAGTAGAAGAGCAACTTCATGAATTTGACGCCTTGCTTGTTCGCAGCGCTACGAAAGTGACAGAAGAACTCCTTTCCAAAATGCCAAATTTAAAAATCATCGGGCGCGCTGGTGTGGGAGTTGACAATATTGATGTGGAAGCAGCAACGAAGCGCGGGATTGTCGTTATTAATGCTCCAAATGGAAATACGATTTCTGCTGCTGAACACACATTTGCTATGATGGCTGCGCTTGTGCGCCATATTCCGCAAGCACATGTTTCTGTGAAATCCCGGGAGTGGAATCGTTCTGCGTTCGTTGGAACAGAGTTGCAAGGAAAACATTTGGGAATTATCGGATTTGGCCGCATCGGATCCGAAGTAGCCAAACGCGCGCGCGCATTCGGCATGACGGTTCATGTATATGATCCATTTTTAACAAAAGAGCGGGCGGAAAAACTTGGTGTATCGATCCATACGCTTGATGAAGTGCTTGCTTGCTCTGATATTATTACCGTACACACCCCATTAACTAAAGAAACAAAAGGGCTTCTTGGCGAAAAAAATTTGGCCAAAACGAAAAAGGGCGTATACCTTATCAACTGTGCCCGCGGCGGTATTATTGACGAACAAGCATTAATTCCATTTCTTCAAAGCGGTCATGTTGCAGGGGTAGCTCTCGACGTATTCGAACAAGAACCGCCAGGCGATCATCCGCTTTTTGCGTTTGATAATGTGATTGTCACCCCTCACCTTGGCGCTTCGACTATAGAGGCGCAGCTCAATGTTGCTACACAAGTTGCCGAGGAAATATTACACTTTTTAGAAGGAAAACCAGTTACATCATCTATTAATCTACCAACATTGTCTAAAGACGTATATGAAAAAATTCAAGCATTCTACAATTTAGCGAAAAAAATGGGCACGATCGCATCACAATATATGAATATTCCTGTCCAAGAACTATCCGTAACCTATGCGGGAACGGTTGCCGATTTAGAAACAACATATATCACTCGCAGCTTGCTCGCTGGGTTTTTACGACCGCGCGTCGCTTCGACGGTTAACGAAGTGAATGCCGCCATGATCGCAAAAGAACGCGGCATTACGTATGGAGAAAAATTTTCCGATGAAACACATGGTTACGCAAACTGCATTTCCCTTACCGTACACGGGGAAAACAGAACGTTTACGATTAAAGGATCGCACATTCCAAACTATGGCGACCGCATCGTTCACTTCGATGGATTTACGATTGATTTTGCACCAGATGGGCATCTTCTTTACATCCAACATCAAGACCGACCAGGAATGATCGGAAAGGTCGGAAACGTCCTCGGCGAACATCAAGTAAATATCGCTACAATGCAAGTCGGACGCGAGCAGGCAGGTGGAAAGGCAATTATGATGCTTTCGTTAGATAAACCGATTGATGACGCTTTACTTGAGAAATTAGCTGAAATTGAAGATATTGAAACGGTAAAAAGATTAGAAGTTTCATAAGCAAAAAAGGAATGGGAATTTCCCATTCCTTTTTCCATTGCTGTTCTCTTATCCAAGCGGCACCGCTTTACGCTCCCCTTTTTGAAACGTCATCAGCTCCGTATAGCCGACGCTTTTCGCCAGCGCAATCGCCTTGTCGTAATCCGCCCCCACGTGCTCTGGAACGTGCGCATCAGAAGAAAGCACAATCGGAATTCCCTTATCATAGCACATTTGCAATAGCCGCTTATCCGGATATAGCTCACCGACTGGCTTGCGGAGTCCAGCAGTGCTGATTTCCACACATGTTTTGGAATTCGCAAGCGCTGTCGTGGCACGATCATATTGCTCTAATAAAAATTCCTCATCCTCCGGAACATATTTAAATATTTTGACCAGATCTATATGACCGATAATATCAAATAAGTTCGACTCGGCTAAAGTAACGACTTGGTCAAAATATTTGCGATATGTATCGTACAAATCCCGGCGTTCCCATTCTTTTCGATATTCCGCTAAGTCAATGCCGAAATCATCGATCCAGTGAATGGAACCAATGACATAATCAAACTCATATGATCGAATAAACGCCGCCATCTCTTCATGTTTTCCTGGCGTATAATCCATTTCGATAGACATTTTTACATCAATTCCGGCATCCCACGCCTCATGGAAAAGACGGACATAATCTGCCATATCATAATAGCGACGTTCGTCTACCCATGGATTCGATAAAATATTTTTCGTTTGATAAAAATGATAGGCATGTTCGGATATACCGAAATGTTGAATTCCTTTCCGCGCCGCTTCATCGGTAAATTGCCGCAAATAGTCCAATGTCAGCGTTCCGCGTTCTAAATGGTTATGGTAGTCTGTTAACATTCACAAATCGCCTCCCACTATGTTTCTATCATTATATCGTATGAAAATGCGAGAGGACAACGATTTTCACGAATTTTCGAAACGTTAACCAGTTAACCCTACCATAAATAATAACCGAATGCAAACGGCCATTCCCGCCACTACAAGCAATCGTCTCACCACATCACCCATCGTCGCTCATCCCTCCTCGTTATTTTTTACACCATATAGTATTATGCCAAAAAAGAGCAAATAGAACTTCATTGACATTAAAAAATACAGCCCTCCCTTATCTTGTTGGCAAAACCGCCTGCATCGGATTGGGGCCAACGGGTACATCAATCTTCTTGCCAAATATATATGGACCGATCTGTTTTACATTCCCCCCCATAAACGTCACCGAGCGAAAACCAAACTCCTTAGCGGTAAGTAAAATCGCTTCCACCATCCAGCATAACGATGGCGATACATCAAGCTTTGAATCCTCAGTAAATTGAACAACGACGTGATCCTGTTGCACATCTACTTTCTCAATTTGCACTCCCTGCGGAATCGTTGATCGCAGTGATGCACTAATATCCTTTTGCATTTGTCTTAATGCTTTGAGAAATGTTGGGAAATGTTGGGAGGACGGAACGAGATATACAGGATGCGACGAACTGAGCTGATATAAATAATACGCCCGCTTCTTATTTGGAATTTCCATCGATTCTATATATCCTTTATGACTTAGTTTCATCCCTTCTTTACTTCCCGTAAAAAAGCGAATTTTCTTGCCACCCATCCATCGAATGGTTTCTTCAATACTGGATAAAAACAGCGACTCACTCACTCTTCCTTCCAAAAAAACCGGATGTTGTTTTGAAACATAAACAAGCCAGACTCGTTTGCTTTCACGAGAAGGAACCATCGTTACCCCATTAAGCAAACGTTTCGAGACTCCCCATTTTTGTTCATCAATTTGTGTTTTGGCCGTTTCTAGCTGCTGTTTTACCGACTCATGCTTTTGGACTGGCACGCTAATCGGAATCACGATTTGAGACTGCTGATCGGGAAGCCCTAGTACAGCAACATCTTGATCATTCAAAGCTTCTTTTGTAACAATGTGCGATGGAAACTCGCTGTATTGGTTTGCTGACAAAAGCGGTTGACTCATATTGGAACGCTGATCAGCTTGCAACATAACGACAGATTTATCCGATTTTTCTTCTGTCTGTTTGGTAAACGGGAGGCTGTGCACACTAATGACAACAACGATCATGACTGCAACGATCGAAGCAAGCGATGGAAGAAACCACGCTTTCAAACGTGCTGTTTTTCTTGCTTTCATCAATTGTCGGTACACTTCTTCTTTCGAACGATGATCTTTGATCATCGGCATTTGTTGCAACGTATATTGGAGGCATTCGTCATTCCACCGAAATTTTTTCATGTTGTTTTCCTCCTTTCGCCGCTTCTTCCTCCATATACTTTTTTAATACTTTTAATGCCCGGTGTTGCGTTGTTTTTACTTTGCTTTCCGTCCACCCTAACGTTTCTGCTGTTTCTGTGATCGATAGCGACTGAATAAAGCGGAGTACAATGACAAGTTGCTGATCAATGGTACAACGCTCTAAACAACGGTACATCTGTTGAATTTCTTCTTTTTGAATCGCAATTTCCTCCGGGAGTGGCTGCATATCACAAAGCTGATCATCGTTCCAATCGAATTTTTCTGACACTCTCCGCCGCCAGCTTTTTTGTTTGCGAAAAAAATCGATTGCCACATGGCGAGCAATCGATAGCAGCCACGTTTTTTCGCTGCTTTCCCCCTTAAATCGCTTATACGAACGCAATACTTTTATGTATACTTCTTGAACGAGATCTTCTGCCTGTTCTCGATTTCGTACCATATAAAATAAAAAATTAAAAATGTCATCATGATACTTTTCGTACAACTCCTCAAAAACGGAGTCCATCCTTTCTCCTCCCATTCTACTACATCTGTCGATAGAACAATCGTTTCGTTACAACTATCATAAAGTTTCTTCGCAAAAAAAGGAAGAATATTTACGGAATATTCTTCCTTTTCATCTCTACTAATCTATAAGCGCAATTCGATCGAAAAAAATAAATCTTTTACCATCTTCTTTATTTCTTCCTCCATATGAGGATCATAGCTTATTAATACAGAAGTAGCCGGACCGGATGAAGCAAAAAGCGGCAACGAGCAGGAACAAGAGAAAGAGGAAAGACCGTTGTCCCGAAGCAACTGTTGCAATTCATAATAAATTCCTTTTGAACCAACCGGAACAATTTCATAAACATACGTTTGTCTCAATAGTGCTTGAAATAACGAAAGAGAAAGCATACGTTCCTTACGCTTCAATACTTCATCTCCAACAAGCGGCTCGCCGATTACCGCAAATTTTGCATCTTTTGGTGTTATTCCGACCCGTTTTCGCTCTGTTTGTACCGTACCGACAACCACTATTCCAACAGCGGACTGCAACGTTGGAAAATTCGTTTCACTGCTCCCGATGACCGGAATGTCTATATGCAATTCTTGACACGTCCTGCGGATGCCATTGCAAAGTGTTTCCCACGCTTCATCATGCACAAAATTTTGCAGCACCACGGCATGCGGCTTCGCTCCAACACTCAATACTTCCATGAATGCAACGCGCGCAGCAAAATACGAAACAACATCATATGGAGCGTGTACAACATCCTTCTCTTTCTCTCCAATTGCTGCCGAGCCATCCGCCGCAACCACTAACTCTGTGCCATCATAAAAAGGTATAAACAATACATCACGCACGTGGCATCTTCTCCGATTCCATGATTGTCCATCTCCAAAGCACCGGAATAACGAGTGAGGAAACGATGATGTTTGCAAGTGTTGCAATAGCCAAAGAAGGAATAATCGCCAAAACAAACGCTTTACCCATCCATAAAGCAAATGGAAGCGGCGCTAAAAAGGCGTTGCCGACAAAGAAAAAGAAGAAAGCGACCTTTTTCCATTTATGTTGATATAACCAAGCAAATCCGTACACAAGCGCTGCCATTTCCACAGCGACTAGCAGATGAAACGCTCCTAACGGAAATCCTGCAAAAAACGCGGATATGAAATGGCCGAACGCGGCAACGATCGCGCCGATACTCCCTCCAAGAATCGCTGCCGCAACAAGTGCTGGAGCGCTATCCAATGCAATGCTGCCAAGCGAAGTTGGCAGCTTCAACAATGAACCGATTACCGATAAACTAATCAACACAATTGTCGCGGCAAATTGTTTCCGGCTTCCTATCATTTTTTCCCCTCCTTATCCCGAAACACGATCGCGCTCCGTTCATATTCGACGTCTTTTACTCCCAAACGCGCGTTAATGACGCGGGCGACAGCAAAAAAGTAATCAGATAAACGATTCACGTATTGCAATACAATTTCATTAATCGGCTCCTCTTTGCTTAATGACACGATGCACCGTTCCGCTCTTCTTGTTACCGTGCGGGCGACATGAAGCGCCGCCGCAGCTTTAGAGCCGCCAGGCAAAATAAATTTTTCAAGCGGCGGAGCTTCTTTCACATATTCATCGATGCGCGTTTCCAAAAATGTTACCATATCTGCCGTTACTTTGTACGGAATCTTCCCATTCACAATGGCCAAGTCGCCGCCGCAATCAAATAATTCATGTTGAATTTTTTGCAATTCAGCGTAAATGTCTTGAAATTTCTCATCATTTAACAGCGTCATCGCCTGCCCGACAAATGAATTTACTTCATCTAGCGTCCCGTACGCCTCCACACGCAGATGATCTTTATCGACACGTCCGCCGATTAAACTCGTTTTTCCTTTGTCACCTGTTCTCGTATATAGTCTCATATCGTTTCTCCCCCTTATTTCATTCGTTCTGCTAATCCGCACCAAATACGATCGACGCGGTCGCAAAGCTGAACCAATTGCTGGTAACACCAGCCGGTTACATCGCGCCATAATCGTTCTTCTTTTTCCACCGGGACAACCCCCTGCGTAATGTCAGAACCAATCCACACAACCGTTCGGCCAGAACCTTGTCGTTCCCACTCATGCCACATTTGAAACATGCGTTTCCAATAAGCTAAATCTGGAATACACCGAATCGCTGCTTCCAATCCTTCCATCACAACGATTCGTTCGAGTATATTCGCATCTGGCTCGCCATATTCGCATTCATATCCGTTATACCAAACGACATCTTTCCGTTCTGTTATTCGGTAGTAAGTGCACGCCCATTTTCGTTTTCCTTGAAAAGCACCTCCGACAATGAAATGCATCGTTTTTTCTCCTTCCACCTCTCGAGCGTCGATTGCAGTGTATACCCGCCGCCAAATGGCACCGCCCATTCCCAAAACGACCGTTCTTGCGGAGCGTAGCGCTCCAATACGTAACGAATCGGGCCGCCATGCGTGGCGACGGCGACATGTTTCGCATTTGTTTTCTCGGCAAGTATGATCGTTTGTTCCAACGCTTGCTCCACTCTCGTTTGAAATTGTTGATAGCCTTCCCCGTTGGGAGGAACAGTCGAAAGCGGGGAATTCAACCATTTTTGATACTCTTTTATTTCTTTCAACTCAAAAAACGTTTTTCCTTCCCAGTCGCCAAAATGCATTTCCCGCCATTGCGCCATTTCGAATTTCGCGCCGGAATAACTTCGAAACAACAGCTCACACGTTTGCCGGCACCTCAGCAAATCGCTTGATACAAGCAAATCAACAGGCGCAAAAAACTGTAAGTCTGCTTTAAGAAGCCGCGCTTTTTCTTGCTCTGCAAGCGGTACATCCGTATGCCCGATATATCGTCTTGCTTCATTTTCCGGCGTCATACCATGACGTATGAACGTAATAGCCAAATCATACACCATAGCCACGTCTCCACTCCTTCGACAAACGCCCCAAGCGCATCGCCGGTAATGCCGCCAAATTGTTTTTCAAAAAACAAACGCGCAACGAAAACAGCAAATATTGTCCCACACACTAAAAATATAACGGTTTTCCAAACAGAAAAATGGGCGGCGCATAAACACGCGAGTAAGCAGCTGCCAATAATCATTGCAACATGCGCATCGTAACGATCGGCATGTTCCCGAAAAGCAGCAGCCATACCAGTTTGTTTTGCCGGTTTTCCATAAATAAGCAACCATGCCATCGCCGTTCTCGACAACACCGGAATAACGGTAATAAGGAATATATCAAAATCGGAACATATTGTTTCAAACATAAATAAAAAGCGAAATGAAAGCAAAAACAAAATCGATAATACCGCAAACGCTCCAACACGCGAATCGCTCATGATTTCTTGACGCCGCTTTACATCCCGATACGAAAAAAACGCATCGCTTACATCCATCCAACCATCCGCGTGCAATCCGCCTGCGATCCAAATAGATAGCCACATGAGGGAAAGCGCAAGAAACAACGGCGAAAGAGAAGAAAACGAAGAAAACATGAAGTACGTAACAGCTTCAATAACGCCAATCAGCGCACCGACAAGCGGAAATGTGCGGACAGACCAGTGTGCCGTGGCATCGTTCCAATCAATCTGCTTCCGAATAGGAATCACCGTTAAAAATTGAACAGACAATAAAAACCCGCTCCAAACCGCTTTCATGACAATGATTCTCCTTTTTTCACAACAGCTATGCCATTCTGCACCAAAATGGCGATTTGAGCGTTTGCGACAATTTGTTGATGAAGCCACCCAAGCGTTTTCATAAAATGATATGTCCCTAAATCATCCGGGACTCCTCCAGAAAATAATTCATTCGAGACAATGATTAACGCCTTGCACGCTTTTTCTAATTGCTGTAACACAATCCACATTTGTCTTGCCTTATGAAAACAGTTCGCTTCCTTTTGCCAGCTTTCATCAGCAAACAATTCGTTAGCAAGCCAGTTCGTTATACAATCAAGCAAAACAACGTCGCTTTTTGTAAAAACAGGAATCAGTTTATCAAGCCGCACCGACTGTTCCCATGTGATCCACTTCATCGGTTGTTTCTTTCGCCGCTTTTGGTGATGATCAATCCGCTGTTTCATTTCGTCATCAGACGCTCGTGCCGTTGCGATATAGTGTAAAGAACTTTCTGGAGTTGCCAGCTTTTGTACATAAGTTTCAGCAATTCGGCTTTTTCCGCTTCGGACACCGCCGCTAATAAACACGATCATTGCGCCCACCGCCTTAGCACATGCAGCAATTGATCGTTTTCTTCCTTCGTCTTCACCGCTAAACGCAAATAATGGCCGTCAAGGCCGCGGAAATTCATCGTATGGCGCGGCACAATCCCTTTCTGTAATAAATGATAAAGCAGCGCTTCTGTGGAACGGTTTGGCAACCGTAATAAATAAAAATTAACGACCGATGGCGAAACATAATACCCATAATCGCTTAATGTCGTCGTTATTCGCTCCCGTTCACTGGCAATCATCCGCTTTGTTTGTGCGACAAACTCGTTCATCGGCAAAAAATGCAACGCCAGCTGCTGGGCAAGTCTACTTACGCTCCATGGCGGCTGCAATGCTTTTACTTGCGCAATGACTTCCTTATTGGCAACCATATAGCCGATACGCGCCCCGGCTAAATGATGGATTTTCGTTAATGAACGCAAAACGATCAGATGGGAAAAGTCGTTCACCCACTGCAATGCGGTAAAGCCATCGATCCAAAAATGATAAAACGCTTCATCGATGACAACAAATGTCTCTGCCTTCTCCGCTGCCACAAGCAACGTATATAGATCTTCTTCCGTCATCACCGTTCCGGTTGGATTGTTTGGATGGCATAAAAAGAAAGCATCAACATCCCCTAATAACGTTGTTAACTCACTTAGATTATATTTCCAGTTGCTTTCCTCATTCGAGACAATCGAAACGATCTTACAATGGTGAGCCTCACAAGCGCGGCGATATTCAGAAAACGTCGGTTCCGCAATTCCAATTCGTTTCCGTGAAAATAATTGTCCTAGCAAATGAATGCATTCCGAAGCGCCGTTGGAAATCAGCACTTGCTCCGGTGCGATTCCTTCGATACGCGCAAGTAAATCAACTAATAAAGAAGCATCCGGGTCTGGATATTCCATCGTCCAACTGCAAAAATCAGCTTGTTTCGGCCAAAGCGACAGCGGCAATACATATGGATTTGTGTTGACACTAAAATCAACGTAAGTTTCTGGAATTGGAATCCCAAGATGCTCATATAATTGGCGGGGATTTGCTCCATGTGCTGGCAAATTCAATCAATATCCCTCCTATGAACAGCAATATCGCAAACGATAAAACCGTAACGAGCATAATCCGCACTGCATGGCGAATATGTTCTTTTTTTAGCGGAACGAGCGGATCGCCGATCGTCGGCCGGTGCGAAACGATTCCGTTATATGTGTTCGTTCCGCCAAGCTGCACGCCTAAAAGCGCCGCCATCGCCGCCTCCGGCCATCCGCTGTTTGGGCTTGGATGCTTGGGAGCGTCGCGAAAAAGCACCCGCAAGCAATGACGAAGTCGCTTTCCGCTATGGATAAATATCATCACCATCGCCGTAAGACGAGCAGGCACATAATTGACCACATCATCCAAACGCGCTGACGCCCAACCGAATTCGCGATACGCCTCATTTTTATAGCCGAGCATCGAATCACACGTATTTACGGCCCGATAAAAAAGCGCCAATGGAGCCCCGCCGATGACAGCGTAAAACAACGGCGCGGTAATTCCATCGCTCGTATTTTCCGCCACCGTTTCTACACAAGCGCGCACAATTTCCGGTTCGTCAAGATTATCTGTATCCCGGCCGACAATCATGCTTAATTCGCGGCGGGCCTTTTCGATTTTTCCTTGTTCTAAAGGAATAAGCACATTCCAGGCAGCTTCTTGTAAACTTTTTGTCGCAATCGTCGTAAAAATAAGGACCGCTTCCATCATAACGCCAAATATCCATGAAAGAGAATAACTGATATATACAACAAGAGACGCCAAGCAGTAAACCATTCCTGCTACGGCCGCGACGGTAATAATCCCTTTCATCCGCCGATATCGCCCTTGATTAAGCCGTTTATCGAAAAAGGAAATGAATGATCCGATTCCACGCACGGGGTGCGGAAGCCAACGAGGATCGCCAAGCAACCAATCCAGCACAAGCGCCAGAGCAATCGCCAAAAGATGACTCACAATGATTCCCTCCGCTGTTTATAACGGCGAAGGGCTTCCTTTGTCGCTTCATAAACGGTTCGCCCGATCGCTTTTCCAATCGGTGTGATCGTTCCAGCATAAGGAAACGTTGCTCCCGTTTGTGTCGCGGCAATCGCGATGCAATCCGTCGATGTTCCTGTTGCATAGGTGCTTGTTTCAGGATCAACAATTTTTTCATCGTATAATGCTTTTGTTTTTGCTTCCGTCGCCGTCATTAAAGCCTGCACGTAGGCAGCATCCGTCAATGTTCCGTCGATAAATACCATAATGTTAATCGTACCGACTTTTTGGCTTAATTCCTCTCGTTTCCATGCTTGTGCGGCATCAACGGCATTTCCTACTCCAGCGGTAACGACGGCCCATACAGAAAACGCATCATGTTTCTCATACATGCAGACGGCATCTTCGACAGAAACAGCGGTCATCATTCCAATCGTTTTTTGGACGGGAAAGCCGCGGCGCCGTAAATAATGTTTCATTTCCGTTTCCGCATCTTCGCAATCATAATCTTTTGAAACTTGACGATTGACAAAATGAGTCGCCCATTGAAAGCCTGATCCGACAAGCGCGGAAGATAACACCTTAAGCGGCTCGGTTGCGGTTACAACGACGCAGTCCTCCAACATTTTCCACGCGAATCGTTCGCGCAGTTCGTTATGTTGTAATATCGGAAATTTCCATTCCCGTAAAAACGCCATAAGCGGTTTAGAGACGGTCGGATGTGCTTGCCTGCTTACGGACGCGTGAAATACAGAACGGAAAAGCTCAGGTTCCATCAGCTCTTCCGGCGTCCCTAGCGCGACTACCTCCCCGTTTTTTAACATTAAAAGCCTGTCACAATATAAACTAGCGATGTTAATATCATGAAAAATCGCAATAACCGTTAACGCTTTTTCCTTCGCCGAGCGGACAAGCTGGTCCAATAGCTTCATTTGCTGGGTAATGTCCATATGATTGGTCGGTTCGTCTAGCAATAAAAGCTGAGGCTGCTGCGCAAGCGCTCTTGCTAAATAAACACGCTGACGTTCTCCCCCACTCAAACGGTCAATCCCTTCTTCTGCTTTTTCCATTAGCCCAACTTCTTCGATTGCTGTTTTCACCGCTTGTTCATCTTCTTCCGTCCATGTCGGAAATAGACCGCTTTGATGGGCATATCTTCCAAGTTCCACTGTTTCTTTTACCGTATATCCGAATGCCGCATCAACCGTTTGCGGAAGCACCGCGGCAAAACGAGCCCATTCTTTTTGCGAAAAAGAACGAAGCGGCCGGCCGTTTACTGTTATACTTCCGTTTTGTAATAACAACTCCTTGCTTAACAGTTTCAATAAGGTCGTTTTCCCGCTCCCATTTGGCCCTAAAATCCCAAATACTTCTCCCTTTGTTACGGTAAACGTTACATCATGAAGCACTTGTTTACGATGATAGTGATAAGAAACATGGTTTACTTCAAGCACATTCATCACGTCTTTCTTCGCATTCTTCGAAAAAATAGTAGTGCAAATAAAGGTGCGCCAATCAATGAGGTAATTACGCCGATTGGCAATTCTCTCGGCGAAATAATCGTACGTGCCAATAAATCAGTAAGAACGAGAAAGGCACCGCCATACAATAGGGAAAGCGGCAACAGAAGGCGATGGTTCGGACCACAGACGAGGCGAACCATATGTGGAACGACCAATCCGACAAAACCGATCGTTCCGGAAACAGACACCGCCGCGCCGGTTAGCAGCGAAGCACCGGTTAAAATCATCACTTTTCGCTTCAACACATCGACCCCGATATGCATAGCGGCCGACTCCCCAAACGCAAAAGCATTCAGTTCGCGCGCATTAAAAAGCAGCATGATCACTCCGATGAGAAAAAACGGAAGCATCATCATCGTATATTTCCAGCCGCGCATCGCTACGCTCCCCATCAGCCATGCAATAATTTGCCGCAATTCTTCTCCGGTTAGCGCAATCATTAATGAAATAAGCGCGCTGAAAAACGCCCCGAACATAATTCCAACTAGGATGATGGTCTCTACGGACATTTTTCGCTCCACCGCTCGTGTAAATAAAAGAACAAGCACGAGCGTCACAAGGCCAAATATAATGCTGACAATAGGAAGCGTAAATGTACCAAATAGCGGCAATTGAATACCGAAGAAAATGACAAAAACAGCGCCGACGGAAGCACCTGACGACACGCCGAGCGTATACGGATCGGCAAGCGCATTTTTTAACAGCCCTTGAAACGCCGCTCCCGCGACCGCCAGCGACGCCCCGACAAGAAACGCGAGCACAACGCGTGGAAGGCGGATCGCCATCACGATTTGCACGAGATCATCGGGAACATCGCCGGGCAACGGCAACCCAAACGAGATCGAAAAAATAATCTTGATAATAGTAGAAAAGGGAATCGATAGAGAACCTATCGATATCCCCAGCAAGAGCGAAGTAATAACGACCGTTATTGCAACTGCATACATCCATATATTACTTAAAAATATCCGGGTAAATTGTTTTTGCAAGTTCCTCTACTCCTTCGATCAAACGTGGACCTGGACGGCTTACTAAGTCTGTATTTACATCATACACCCGTTTGTTTTTCACCGCCGGGACATCTTTCCAAGCAGGACGGTCCAACACTTGCTTCGCTCCGCCGTATGTTGTAATAATGACATCCGGCTTGTACGCGACCGCTTTTTCTTCCGTAACCATCGGCCACCCTTCTAAATCACCGGCGACATTTTTCGCGGAGATCGCCTGGAGCATCTCATCAATAAACGTTCCTTTTCCAGCAGTATAAATTTCTGGAGCTGGTGATATTTCGACCCATACTTTTGCTTGATCTTTTTCTTTAATTTGCTTTGCTTTTTCTTTTATAGCTTCTAATTTTGTTTTCATATTTTGGATGATTTCTTGTGCTTTGTCCGCAGTTCCTGTCGCTTTGCCAATTAATTCGATTGAATGATATACATCATCAAACGTTTTCGCGTCATGGACAACCAATACAGCAATACCCGCATCTCTTAATTGCTGAAGCCCATCTTTCGAGTTATGTGCGCTAGACGCATGGGCAAGTACTAAATCTGGCTTCAACGAAATAACTTTTTCTACATTAAACTCCAAGCCGCCTATTTTTTCCTTATTTTTTACATCTTCCGGATAGTTATCAAAATCGCTGACGCCAACGATTTTGTCTCCTAATCCCAACGCATAGGCAATCTCTGTGTTGCTTGGAATTAAGGAAACGATTTTTTTTGGCTCAGACTGTATCGTTACATCCTCGCCTAATCCATCTTTTACCGTTACCGGAAACGCCGCTTGTTCCGTTTTCGGTTCTTCTTTTTTTGCAGGCTCTTTACTTGCGTTCTCTCCATTACATCCAAACAAGAAGCCGAATGTAAGGATGAATACGAGCAACATGACATACTGTTTCCATTTTTTCATTTTTTGTTCCCCCTTCTTTATGTAAAATAAAAAAACTCATTCCTAACTCGGAATGAGCGAGAAACGGCAATATGTATACACGAAGGCAGCCACCGTTGCCGTTTCCTCATCTCACCCCCCGAAGATAGGAAACCATAAGCGAACAAGGCAGGTCTACTGACTCATGCTTCATCCTACTCTGAACCTTCCCATACGGCAAACGGCGCTTGCCATTCCACCGTACAGTGGCGATTTCATTTCGTCAGCATTTACAGTTGCGGGGACAGTTCTGGACTTTCACCAGATTCCCTATTAAGCCATTAAGAGCGAATCGCTCCATTCGGCACCTTGCCGCTATTGTATAAAATTGTCGAACAATTGACAGTTATAATATTAAAGGAAGAAAGATCGTTTGGCAATAAAAAATTCAAAGTTTCATTGTTTTCAAGACATTCAAACCCCCGAACTTTTAGCGATCCGGGGGTTACTACAATTAATTATTAATATACCGTTCAAACACAAAGCCGAAGTCTTTCACCGTATATTTTGTTTTCGCGTCAACGAGCCATTGAAACGCGAGTTCATTCACCGCTTTGAAATCGGCAACGAAATTATTTGTGTCACTTTTCACTCGCCCGAATACGTTTGCCGTCAATTCCAAACTTTTATGCGCGTACTCGAGCTTCGTTTTGTTTTCATGGCAAAGCTCAGAGATGGCGAGCAGCGATTTATATAAATCTTTTAGTTCTTCTAAATGCTTTTTATGGACGTCAATCGAATAGGCATGGGCGCCGATTTTAAACTTAATCTCCACGTCTAAATCGACCGTGCCTGCCGTTTCGAGCGACACGTCGGAAATCGTATGTTTGTAATAATCATAGCGGCGCAATACGCGTTTTTTGCTTGTCGCGCTCGTGCCATCCAAATGAATAAGCGCTTTATTGGTAAAGCAATACTCATCCGACTTCGATTTAATTAAGAAATAAATCTTTTCCCCGTCTTCATGCATCACGTAATCATCGGCATCGACTTTATCATAGTTTTCCGGTTTAATAACCGAGCCGATATCGCTTAATCCAAGCACATCGGCGGCGACTTTTCCAAACATAGTATAGCTCCTCTCATTTTTCATGATTATTTGTTTTTTGCGAGAAACACCCATCGCAAATAATGGTCCCTTCTTGCTGAAGGAAAGCCTTAATTTCTACCATTCCTCTGTACACCGGATACCTCATGCGCACGTAGATAGGTTCATTTTTTTCAATCGGCTTCCCGCAGACGGAACAAGTTGGAGACCGGGAAAACATATGATTTTCCTCCTTTTTTATTAAAAATATACGTAACAAAAGAACAACAAGTTTCATTCATGGCGTAAAAATGTCGTTCATTTTATCGCAGCGGCGATCTTGCCATGGGAATATACGTATGGCTTTTCGGATTTTTGGTTAGGCAGGCAAAATCAAAACCGAGCCGTTTTGCTCCAGCGTTCCATCTCAATCGTCAATTTGTAACGGTCGGCGCGATAAACCGATTTGACGACTTCTAGAGGCCGTCCGTTATTTAAATAACTTCTGCGCTGCATGAGCAATACAGGCGCACCTTCCTTTATTTGCAACAGCTCCGCCTCCATCTTGCGGGCGACGGAAGCTTCAATTACCTGCACGCCCGATTGAATGGCCAACCCTAATTCTTTTTCAATAAAATCATAAACGGAACCGATTACAATTTCGTAGGTTAAATGAGGAACAAGCATACATGGAATATATAATGTTTCGAGTGCCATCGGCAGCCCGTCGGCAAGACGGACGCGGCGGATTTCGTAAAGATCCGCTCCTTCGCGGACGTCCAAAAGCTGTGCTAATGACGTGCTGGCAGGAACAATGTTGAAATCGAGCACGTTTGTTCCAGGTTCCATGCCGCGCGCGCGCATATCTTCTGAAAAACTTGTAAGCCCTTTCAACGGCTGTTCGATTTTTGTCGCGGCAACAAATGTTCCTTTGCCGCGTTTTCTTACTAAATATCCATCATTCACTAAGTTATTGATCGCCTGCCGAACAGTCATTCGGCTAATATCGTATGTTTCCGCCAGTTCCCGCTCGGACGGAATCATTTCTCCCGGCTTGAGCTGCCCTTTTTCGATCATTTCTTTAATTCCTTGCTCTAATTGATAGTAGATAGGAAGCGGTGAGTTTTTGCTAATCATTTTGCATACACCCTTCGTTTTTCATCTGGTACAAGCGACAATGCATCTTGATCAGCAATCACCGTGACGTTCGGATGAGTATGAAGCACCGATGCCGGCACATCTGTAGTCACGGTTTCTTCGAACAGCTTTGCCATAATTGGCGCTTTCGCCGTTCCCGACGCTAATAGCAATATATGACGGCTTTTCATAATCGTTGCGATTCCCATTGTAATCGCTTGGCGCGGTACATCATCTAAAGATGGAAAAAAGCGAGCATTCGCTTGCCGGGTTGACGGCGCCAGTTCGACTACATGCGTCGGTGTCGAAAACGATGTCCCCGGCTCATTAAAACCAATATGTCCGTTTCTTCCAATTCCTAACAGCTGTAAATCAATTCCTCCCAAATTTTCAATTAGCTGTTCATAGCGCTGACATTCCGCTTTCACATCATCGCTCGCTCCATTTGGAATATATGTTTGCGAAAGCGGGATATCGATATGGGAAAATAAATGTTGATTCATATAGTAACGATAGCTGTTCGGGTGATCGGGCGACAAACCAATATATTCATCTAAATTGACCGTACGAACGTTTCGATAAGATGTTCCGTTTTGGCGATGATCCTCGACTAATTGTTTATATGTGCCAAGCATTGTCGATCCCGTGGCAAGACCAAGAACGGAATCAGGCTTTTCCTTTACCTGGGCAATAATGATGTCAGCCGCTTTCTGGCTCATCTCTTCGTAGTTGGCTGCTTCAATTAATTTCATCGTCCGATCCCCCCTTTTTTATTTTGAATAGGCAAGTTTACCACGGCATATCGTCATCACAACATGATGCTGTTCGTCTAATACGACAAGATCAGCATCTTTCCCGGCGCGGATGCTTCCTTTTTTGTCTGAAACGCCTAACTGCTTTGCTGGATTCCAGCTAGCCATGCTGATAATATCTTCCAGCGTGCATCCGGTAAAAGACATGGCGTTTTTCACCGCATCGCCTAATTTTAAGATGCTTCCAGCCAACGTGCCATCTCGTAATGTTGCTTTTTCTCCTTGAACAATGACATCTTGGCCACCAAGTTCATATATACCGGCGCCGAGACATTTCGCGCGCATCGCATCCGTAATTAATATGAGGCCATCACTGCCTTTCATTTTGTACGCAAAACGAACCATTTCCGGCGCAACATGAATTCCATCGACAATTAGTTCACATACAACTTCATCGTGCATAAGAACCGCTCCGGCAACTCCCGGCTCGCGATGATGAATACCGCGCATGCCGTTGAATAAATGAGTGGCATGGGTCACTCCTGATTGAATGGCGGCGGTTACTTGTTCGTAAACCGCATCGGAATGACCGATCGAGGCGACGACACCAGTTTCTTTTAAGTATGCCGCAAGCGCCAATCCATTCTTTTCTTCCGGCGCCAGCGTGACAAGGCGAATATGTCCATTCGCGATGTTCTGCCACTTTTGAAATAATTCGATATTTGGTTCAATAATATTTTTTGGATGCTGCGCTCCCGAGCGTTTTGGAGAAATAAATGGACCTTCTAAATGAATGCCAAGCACCTCTGCTTCTCCAGGTGGATTGCTTCTATATATATATTGCGCAACGTTTTGCAAAGCACGTTCAATATCCGCAATCGGTGCGGTCATCGTCGTCGCTAAAAAACTTGTTGTTCCTTCCTTTGGCAATGTTTTTGCCATTGTGCGCAACGATTCGTCTGTCGCATCCATTACATCGGCTCCAGATGCTCCATGGATATGGACATCAATAAACCCTGGTACAATGGAGAAGCTTGGGTCAAGCTCTATCACCTCTGCTTCACTAGAAGCTGGGCATGAGGACATCGGCCCTACTTCAATCACTTTGTCTCCCTCTGTCAGCACATATCCCTGCTCGATTTTTCCTGTTTCCGCATATATAACCGCATTTTTAAGCAAGCATCGTTTCACTGATTATTGCACCTTCTTTCTGTATAATTATATTAACATCATATCATCTAGTTGTCTATACCACTATATATTTTGTATCATTCGAAATAAACGCACCAATACTCACCATTGGCTTCCCTTTTCTTTTTCGTTTCGCCATCAAAAAAACAGCCCCTCGCTGCTTAGGCAAGGGGCATATTATGCTTCATGCGGGCCGTCTGGCAAATAAAACGTAAACGTCGTTCCTTCATGAAGCTTGCTATGAACGGAAATCGTCCCTTTGTGGGCCTCAACGATATTTTTCGCAATGGCAAGGCCCAATCCCGTTCCCGAGCGGCCGCGCGTACGCGCCTTATCCGCTTTGTAGAAGCGTTCAAACACAAACGGCAAATCTTCTTCTGGGATGCCGGAGCCGGAATCTTGGACATGAATCGTGACGCCGTCTCCGCTTCGCTCAACAATGATCTTGACCATCCCGTTTTTATCCGTATGACGAATCGCATTATCAATTAAATTCGTCAAAACTTGCTCAATCCGGTCTGGATCCATCGTAATTTGGATATCCTCATTTTTAAACTCCACGGACAAATCAATTTGCTTTTCTTTTGCTAGCCCTTGAAATTTGCGAATAATCCGCCCAATATACGGAGCGAGCTGGACGGTTTCGTAATTTAATGTAATATGACCCGCTTCCATGCGCGCCAAATCAAGCAAGTCATTGACAAGACGGCCTATGCGCAACGATTCGTCGTAAATCACTTTTGCCATCTCTTTCTTTTCTTCATCCGTTGCCGCAATATCATCAATAATCGCTTCGCTGTACCCTTGAAGCATCGCAATCGGCGTGCGCAGTTCATGAGAAACGTTGGCGACAAAATCTTTGCGAAGTTTATCCAAGCGGCGTTCTTCCGTCATATCGCGCAGCACCGCTACCGCACCGCGTACAGTCGTTTTGCTGTAAAGCGGCGTCATTAAAATCACCCATGTCCGTCCTTGTAGCGACAATTCGATCGATTGCTCTTTCTCCTCGCGGACAACACGAATAAATAACTCTTTTACTTGCGGCGGCAGCGGAGCCATCGTTTCCGCACCGTTTCCTTGCTCAAAATACCATGCTTGCAAAAACCGCTCCGCAGGTGGATTCGTAATTAATATTTCGCCATCGCGATTAAATGTAATAACTCCATCGGCCATACTGCTTAAAATACTTGCCAACTGCTCTTTTTCCTGATTTAGGGCATTAATATTAAACTGCAGCCGTCTTCCCATCTGATTAAACGCCATCGCCAAGCCGCCAATTTCATCATCCGTTAAAATTGGCACCTTTGTATCAAACTTGCCACGCGCCACTTCAAACGCCGCCTGCCGCATTTTTCGCAATGGAGCGGTAATACGAGTTGATAAGAAGAAGGCAAAAAATGTTGTTAACACAATGGCGATAAATGCCGCAAGAAAAATTAATTTTTTCGTTTGCCTTGTTGTATCTTCAATTGCCTGCAATGATTGGTAAATAAATACTCCGCCCCGATTTCCATTTGCCATTTCAAGCGGCACGCCAACAATAATCACTTCACTGCTATATCGACTTCTGCCGGTTTGTACATTTGGCAAATAGGTTTTCTTTTTTACGTTTTTTCCTTCTGTCAATACTTTTCGCAAATCTTTATCTTGCTTAATGAATGATAACGGCAGATCCCGCAATTCATCGTTTGTAGGAGAATACCAGTAATGCGATGAATCAACAAAAATAACAGCTTTAGACATATTACCGACAAGCGTCCATGCAATGGAACGGGCCAGTTTTTCGTCTTCGTAATCATGCATTACTTCCGATATTTTTGTTGCTAGCTGAGTTAATTCTTTTTCCGCTTCTTGCACATAATAATTTTCAAAAAATTTCAATAAAAGAATCGTAAGAACAAATAACACACACGAAACGAGCAATAATATAGTAACCCATAATTTCCCGACTACGCTGCGAAAAAGCCACATTAGTCATTCACTACCTCAAATTTATAGCCAACCCCCCAAACGGTTACGATCATCTTTGCCGCCGTTGGGGAGACTTTATTCAACTTTTCACGCAAACGTTTAATATGTGTATCTACCGTGCGCAAATCGCCAAAAAATTCGTAATGCCATACTTCTTTCAATAGCTGTTCACGGTCAAATACTTTATCTGGAGATCTTGCTAAAAATAAAAGCAACTCGTATTCCTTCGGAGTTAAATTCACTTCCTGACCGTCAACCGTTACGCGATGGGCATCGTTATCAATTGTTAAATGTGGAAAAACGAGCACATCTTTTGCGGTCGTGTCAGCAAGAACATACATTGTATTCGCTGCACGCCGCAACAGCGCTTTTACGCGCAATACGACTTCGCGTGGGCTAAACGGCTTAACAATATAATCGTCTGTCCCCACTTCAAACCCTTGAACACGGTTCGATTCTTCCCCTTTTGCTGTCAGCATAATAATCGGGGTTGCTTTCTTTTCGCGAATTCCTTTGCATACCTCAATGCCGTCCCTCCCTGGCAGCATGAGGTCAAGCAAAATGACATCATAGTCGTTTTCGAGCGCTTTTTCGAGCGCGTCATCGCCGTTATCGGCCTCATCAATGATATAATTTTCGCGCTCTAAATACATTTTTAGTAAGCGCCGAATGCGTTCTTCATCATCTACTACTAAAATTTTGACTTGTTGATCTTTATCCATAGAACATCCTCCCTTGTTCACTATTGTACAAAAATTCATGGCATTTATCCACATTATTGTAAAATAAGGATGCCCAAACCTCGGGGCATCCTTTTATCCCAGTTACGCTGCTTCGTCATGTTCCGGCGTATGAATGCAGCCCGGCAATCACTAAGTTAACCGCGACTAAATTAAACATAATAATCGCAAAACCAATGACTGCAAGCCATGCCGATTTTTCACCGTGCCATCCTTTTGACAAGCGAAGGTGTAAAAACGCGGCGTAAAACAGCCAAGTAATAAGCGCCCATACTTCTTTCGGGTCCCAGCCCCAAAAGCGAGTCCACGCAATTTGCGCCCAAATC
The DNA here is from genome assembly GCF_030268025.1 of Parageobacillus sp. G301. Classification (NCBI taxonomy): domain Bacteria; kingdom Bacillati; phylum Bacillota; class Bacilli; order Caryophanales; family Anoxybacillaceae; genus Parageobacillus; species Parageobacillus sp. G301. The sequence continues at coordinate 1,256,243 of NZ_BSDB01000002.1, read as the reverse complement.
ATCGCAAAAATGAGCGCTCCAAGCGTAAATACGGGGAATCCGATCGCGACCGCGCGATAACTGATTTCATCCGTTAAATCTAAGTTTACGTTTTTGACAAGCGGCTGCAAGGCGGCGGCGATCCGCTTCCGCAATATGAGGCGGAGCAATGCATATAAAATCGTGCCCCCGATTAGCGACCAAATCACCGTATTTAATTTTTTCGCATTGATGATTGCCGGCATATACACCAGCGGCTCAAAACGATCGGCACTTTCTTTCACTAGCTTTCCTTCATGCGGCCCGACTAACGCAGGCATATGATAAACTGCTTCCGTTTTTTGCCGACTTTTATCGATCCACGTAAATTTTGCTTCATAATCCGCAAGGGTGAATGATGTTGATACAAGCACAAAGCCGAGCGTCGTAATTAAGCAGAACATTACGACTTCCAGCCAAAATGTTCGCTTGCTTGGCTTGGACTGGTCGACGACACGAATCAAATAAATGAGACCGGCAACAAAGCTGACAGCCAAAATTGCTTCTCCTGCCGCGGCAGTGGTCACATGGATATGTAGCCAGTCGCTTTGCAATGCCGGAATCAGCGGCGTAATTTCGCGCGGAAACATGCTGGCGTAAGCGATCACCAATAAGGCGACTGGCAGCGCAAATAAGCCGAGAATGCTTATTTTATAAATAAAATAAATAATGATAAAGGCGGCGACAAGCATCATTCCAAAAAAGGTAGTAAACTCAAACAAATTGCTGACCGGGGCATGTCCCGCTGCAATCCACCGTGTAATAAAGTAGCCTAGTTGAGACAGAAAACCGATAATCGCCGTGATAATTCCAAGTTGTGACCAGCGATTTTTTCCCGTTTGTTCCTTTCTTTTATCGCGAATCGCTCCGCCGAAAAAGAACGTTCCAATCAAGTAAAGAATAAAAGCAATATATAGTAACGTGCTACTGAGCTGCGCCATGCACTTGCCCTCCTTGTCCCGCTTTTGTCTCCTCATCCGCCTGGTCCTCTGGCATTGCTAATCCGGTTCCGTCAAGGATGCGGCGAATTTCATTTTTTAAACCAAACCAGTTTTTATTCGTATGCGCAGCAAGCCATACTTCGCCATTGACGCGCTGCAGCCAGATGCGGCGATGGTTCCAATACATTCCTTGGATGAGACCAATCATAAAGATCGCTCCGCCAACGCCTAAAATCCAAAGCGTAAAGTCGCGGCGCACAGTAAGTCCTGATACGTTTCTCGTCTCTAATCCAGCAAACTTCATTTTATACTTGTTATCCCCAAACGGTTCAATCGTTTGCTGAATGGCCACAAAGCTTACTTCCCCTTTCGGCTTATCAGGGGTAAACATTTTAAACACGAACGCCGGATTGTTTGGAATTTTTGATTTTGTAGCCGGATTCCCTTCCTCATCAAAATAAAAATCAGGGAAATAGCTTAATAGTTCTACCCGATAACCGTTGCCAAGGTCGTAGGAAGATTTTGGATTGTGCAAATCAATAACGACAGTGCCAAACGATTTTCCCGACGTTTTATCCATTAATTGAAACGCCATTTTATACGGCTCGTTTTGTTTAAAATCGACTTGATATAGCGCGTAATGATCATATTTCAACGGTTCGTTGACACGTATCTTATACTCTTTTATTTTTTGCAGCTTCGGTTCTTCACCGGCGACAATAGGACCGACACGTTTGTAGAGTACAACGTTCGTTTGGTAATTTTTTGCTACCGTGCCGTTGCCGACGCGATCAATCGCCGCATTAAACACTTCATTTTCTTTTCCTTTTTCATATGTCTCATAAATAAACTTTTCGTTCTTTAAAAAATATTTTCCTTGTGTACCGGGAATCTCTTTTGTTTCTCCTTCGCGAATCCACAGCACCTCATCGACATACATTCCCGGAACAAAGCGAAGCATCGCTCCAATTAAGAAAATAATTAATCCGATATGATTGACATAAGGGCCCCAGCGGGAAAAACGACCTTTTTCTGCTAAAATATTGCCGTTTTCTTCACGGATATGGTAGTGGCGCTGCGCCAATTTTTCTTTCACGCGTTTTAGCACATCATCGGCATCATCGACTTTTGAAACACTAAATAACCGCTGCTTCCGCAAAAAGTTCGGATGTCTTGTGACGCCTTGTTTTTTCAACGCGCGATAGAGCGGAATCACACGGTCTAAACTGCAAATGACGAGCGATACGCCGATTGACGCAATTAAAAGCATATACCACCATGACTTATACAAGTTATTAAATCCGAGCTTATAATATAATTTTCCTGCCCATCCGTATTGATCGGCATAATATTCAGCTGGGCTGACGTTCGGCGGAATATACATTTCCTGTGGAAAAATCGTTCCGATCGCTGAGGCGATGAGTGTAATAACAATAAGCGCCACTCCGACCTTCACGGAAGAGAAAAACGCCCAAATTTTATCGATAATGGTCTTATTATATGTTTGGGAACGGCGCGCGCTCCCTTCATAGCGCATGTCCAAAAGTCGCTTCTCTGTATTTTCCTCAAGCGGTTTTCCGCATGATTCACAAAAAAAAGTCCCATGTGGATTAACATGACCGCATTCGCATTTTACATGTTCCATTGGCAAAACTCCTTACGGTTTAATGCTTTCCATGTACTGCTTTACCATTTCTTCCGTCATTGTTCCTGTGATGATTTTTTTGACTTTGCCGTTTTTGTCGATTAAAAAGGTTGCTGGCAATCGATCGACATCATATGCGTTCATGACTTGATCTTCACGGTCAATCATAATTGGAAACGTCAAACCAAATCGATCGGCGAATTTTTGCACGCTCAACTTCGGCTCGCCAACGTTGACCGCTAATACTTCGACCCCTTGCTTTTTATATACGCCATACTGGCTGTTGATGTACGGCATTTCCTTTTCGCACGGCTTACACCACGTTCCCCAAAAGTTTAAGAACACCCCTTTGCCGCGATAATCAGAAAGACGGTGTTCTTTTCCGCTTAAATCGGTCAAGACAAAATCCGGCGCCGTCGAACCAACTTTTACCCTTTCTTTTTCTGTAAAAAAGTTGGAATAAATCGTATATCCTACCCCAGCCAATAATAACAACAAAACAATCGTTCGCATGATAAGGCGTTGTTGTTTTTTCATGTTCCTAACCCCTCGAAATCATAATATTCCATTTTCCATTATAACAGTGTTATTTATAGTGAAAATTCATATTATATGAAATTTATGTGACAATGTAAACGGTTATTTTCCACCGCCTGACAACGCAAGCGCGCGCAGCTGCTTTACTTCATGCGGTGTAAGTTTACGATATTCACCAGGGTTTAACCCTTTTAAATCGAGAAAAGCGTATCGCTCTCGCTTTAGTTTCATCACTTTGCATCCAATTGCTTCAAACATTCGGCGCACTTGGCGATTCCGTCCCTCATGGATGCGAATTTCAATAATGGCTGTTTGTTTTTGTTTATTGTGAGAAAGCAGTTTTACTTTTGCCGGCGCCGTCATGCCATCTTCGAGCATAATTCCTTTTTCAAGCAGTTTTAATTGCTCCCGTGTCGGAATCCCTTTCACTTTTGCGATATATACTTTCTCGATTTCGTAACGAGGATGCATTAATAAATTGGCAAAATCCCCATCGTTCGTAAGCAAAAGAATTCCGGACGTATCATAATCGAGACGGCCAATCGGGTAAATGCGTTTATCAACATCTTTAAAAAAATCGGTTACGACTTTCCGACCTTTATCGTCTTTTACGCTTGAAATGACCCCGCGCGGTTTATAAAAAAGATAATATACTGGCTCCTCTCTTTCTACCGGTATCCCATCTACTTCCACTTTATCCTGAGGACCTACTTTCACGCCAAGTTCGGTAACGACTTTCCCGTTTACCTTTACTTTTCCTTGCAATATGAGTTGTTCTGCTTTTCGTCTTGATGCGATGCCTGCATGAGCAATAACTTTTTGCAATCGTTCCATCACTGTTTCACCTCTTTCATCATCTTACTCTTTCGATCCAAAAGATACAAGCATGCTCTCTCACTATTTTTATCATACTCGCCCTTTTTCGACAAATACAAAAGTTATATCGATAGAAAACGACAAAAAAAGCCGCCTAATCATAGGCGAGCTATCTTCCAAAGACAAACAGCACAATAAAAAAGGAAACGATAAAGCTGAGAATATCTGCTAAAATCCCTACTTTGAGCGCATCTCCCATCTTTTTAATGCCGACGGCGCCAAAATAAACGGTTAAAACATACAACGTTGTTTCCGTGCTTCCTTGTATGGTGGATGCAAGCCTGCCAATAAACGAATCGGGACCATATGTAGCAATTAAATCGGTTGTCATCCCAAGCGCAGCGGTACCGGAAATGGTGCGAATCATCGCCAGCGGCACCACTTCAGCCGGAAGACCGATCGCATCAGCAAGCGGTTTAATCCCGTTCATCATATAATCAAGCGCGCCAGACGCGCGGAAAATGGCAATCGAAACAAGCATGCCGACTAAATACGGAATAAGCGAAAACGCAATCTGTATCCCTTCTTTTCCGCCTTCGACAAACGCTTCATAAGTTGGCACTTTTTTTACGGTTCCGTATAAAAGAATAAACGCAATGGTTACTGGAATAAGCCAAGTAGAAAGGAGTTGGATGAACGCCATTACCGCTTCCCGCCTTTCCGCGTGCGTTTCCAATAATAATAACGGTCGATGAAAACCGCGCCAACCGTCGAAATGGTTGAAGCGACGAGCGTAGTCCCAATAATTTCTCCAGGCGATGCCGAATCATATGTCATGCGAATCGAAATGACCGTCGCTGGAATAAGGGTGATGCTTGATGTGTTAATTGCTAAAAACGTTACCATCGAACGACTTGCTTCGTCTTTATGGCCATTGAGCTTTTTCAATTCTTCCATCGCCTTAATCCCCATTGGAGTGGCGGCGTTGCCAAGCCCGAACATATTGGCAATCATGTTGGAGACGATATAGCCAAGCGCTGGATGGTTTGCTGGCACTTCCGGAAACAAACGGCGGACAAGCGGTTTGAAAAAAGCAGCAAGCCTCTCAAGAAGACCGGCTTCCTCGGCAATTTTCATTAATCCAAGCCAAAACACTAGTATGCTGATCATGCCGATGCTGATTGTGACCGCTTCTTTCGCGCTTTTAAAAATTGCTTCATTCACTTCATTCATCGTACCGTTTATCATCGCAAAAACAATTCCAATAATGGCCATCGCTACCCAAATAAGATTAACCATCGCTTCCCACACCTAAAAAATGAAATGCGTTCCAAATGGAATGGTCCGTTTCCTTGCTTACGCTCTTTTTATACAAAAGCGGAACTTCATCCACCGCTTGACCCCCTAAATACAGCACCGCTTTCCCAACGACGGTCGGGATTCCCCTTTCGTCTTTCTTCCAATCTTTTTTTGGACGAAGAAGATAAATTTTCACGTGCAGTTCTTTGATTTCTTCTTCCGTCACAGGATATCGCAAATCACGGCTTGCTTGTATGTTTTTTCGGTAAAAGGAATCACGAATTTTTTTCACCATTCGTTTTCGGCTTACTTTTGCAATCATATAATGGCCAAAGCCATATTCATACATGGCAATATGGTCATTCCAATCATCCGGTGCATCCAATGTTACCGCAATTAAATCCATTCCGCCTTTGGAAGCGGTAGTCACAAGCGTTCGCTTTGCCCGTTTTGTATAGCCTGTTTTTCCTCCGGTGCAATACTCATACAAACTAGTGAGCAGCTTATTTTTATTCCTCCATACCCGATCCCAATCTTCTCCGGGAGAAGCAGGAGCCCGGTATACTTCTGTCCCAGAAATCTTGCGAAACTCCTTATTTTTCATCGCATACTGCATAAGAAGCGCCATGTCATAGGCAGTGGAATAGTGATTTTCCGAATCGTCTAATCCGTGTGGATTGGCAAAATGGGTATTGCGCATGCCGATTTCCGCTGCTTTTTGGTTCATTAAAAATACAAAGCCTTCCAAGCTGCCGCCCACATGTTCGGCAATCGCCACCGCCGCGTCATTTCCGGAACGCAGCATCGTCCCATAGACAAGATCGCGAAGCTTTATTTTTTCTCCTTCCTTTAAATAAATCGACGACCCTTCTGTATGAACAGCGCGGGCGCTTACCGTTACCGTGTCATCCATTTTTCCTGATTCAATCGCTAAAATCACCGTCATAATTTTGGTAATGCTTGCAATGCGCCGCTTCGTATGCGCGTCTTTTTCAAATAATATGCGTCCGGAATTCTGCTCCATCAAAATGGCGCTTTGCGCACTGACTCCGTTCATTGCCCTTGCCCGATCCGGAATACATGAAAAAAGCATCATCACCGCTGCGATGAACAGTGCAATTTGTTTCCGTATCTTCATGTAATCCCCATCCCTTTTGCTGTTTTGTACAAGTGTATGCGCCAAAAAATATAGATATGATTGTAAAATGTACAAGTTCATCAGCACAAACGTCATTTGCAAGTATACAAATCCGCCTTGTTAACGAACGAAAAACATGAATAGCTTTCACTCGTTGATGATACTAACGCAAGAAAGACGAAGGATGCCCCTTCGCCTTTCATTAAAACGGTTTCCAGCGCAATTTTCTTGCCTGCTCAAACCGTTCTTCCACATCGCGCCAATGAACAACATTCCACCAGCTGTTAATATATGCTGCACGGTCATTTTTATATTGTAAATAATAGGCATGCTCCCAAACGTCTAACACAAGAAGCGGAATCGTATCCCATTGCGTCATGAATTGATGCTTTTCCGTCTGTAAAATTTCTAAGCGGTGCGACCGCGGTGACCAAACGAGCAGCGCCCAGCCGACTCCTTCGACGCTTTTTGCCGCCTCAGTGAAATGGCGCTTAAACCTTTCAAAGCTTCCAAAATCGCGTTTTATTTGTTCTAGCAACTCACCGCGCGGTTCTCCGCCGCCTTTTGGATGCATATTATTCCAAAAAATCGTGTGCAAATAATGTCCAGAACCGTGAAACGCCGCTTCTCTCTCCCAATGCTTCAACAGTTCATAATTATTCGTTTCGCGCGCTTTTTTCATCATTTTTTCTGCTTTATTTAAGCCGTCCACATAGCTTTGATGGTGCTTTGTATGATGCAGGCGCATAATTTCTCTGGAAATATGCGGCTCAAGCGCATCGTAACTGTATGGAAGCGGCGGAAGGACGTGTCTTCCTGCTGCCACATATGTTTGTTGTCTTTCTTCTGCCTCGCTTTCTTCTTCCTGTTCGCTGGCCGTTTGTTGTCTTTCTTCTGTCCCGCCTTCCTCCTGTTCACTGGCCGACTGCCCATTTTGTTGAAACGCCAGCGCTTTTTCATATACTTCGTCCACCATGCGCTGAAGTTCATAAATGGCGTCTTCCGTCCATGCGTCTCCATGATTTTCAATGTAGGAAAGCAATGAATCAACGCGGCAATCGCCGCTGTCCTCCCCCCGCTGCAGCAAAATTTGCTCGACTTGTTTTCCCCATTCTTTTACTTCCGCCACATATTGTTGAATTCGTTCTTGTTCATTCACTTGGAAATTCCTCCCTCTTTCTTTGTCATCATATCGTATGCCATCCGCCTAAAACTCGTTCTTGTCCGCATTCACCCATTTTCCTTAGTACTCATACATATAAATCGAGGTGAGGAACAAGTGAAAAACACATTGGAACACGAAGCATTATGGGAAATGCGTTTTTGGATGCAGATCCTTGGCGACCATTGCCGATTCATTCTTGAGTCTTTAGCGGAAAAAGAAAAGATGGAAATTGATCAAACAAAGCGATTCATTTACATGTTTGATGAACTGTTAGAAGAAGCGCGTCGGTTGCCGGCAGAATCTTGGACTTCTCTTATTCAGCGCGGAAAAGAGGCAGGTGAACAGCTGCGGACATTCAAACTTCATTTATTAAAACGGCTTTTGACAGAAAAAATCAGCTTTTCCCTTCCCCCTACTTTTCTCAACCATATGGTAAATGAATTAGAAGAATGGCTGCGTCTTGCTGGCTATTACGTCCAAGGGAGACGGCCTCCCATCGTCCACCCGCTTCATCATGATTTGTTATGGCTTCTCGACGCGGCCGGTCACGCCGGTGCGATCCACGACCGCCTTGATCATGCGGAAAAGGACTTAAAACAACAAAGCCATACGTTTACAAAAGAGTGGGAAGAATTTTACTTCAAAGCAATCGAAATGGCAGGATATTTGCGGACAAACATATATGATTTTCCAGCTTTGCATCGCTTTCACCGGGACATTCAATTAGAAATGGTTATTTTTCAATGTTTTTTGCGCGAATTGGAAGAAATGGAGCTAAACAAAGAAGTGCTTGGCGTCCTGACGCCGCTTATGGCGGACCATATGGCACGAGAAGAATGTTATTATTTGCAAAAACTAGCGGAGACGACAAACGAAGTAAAATCGCCTGCCTGCGACCCGACAAAACCAAGGACAGAATGATGAACATCAAAAAAGCTGCCCCAGATGTGGGACAGCTTGCGTTCAATTGGATTGCATCATTTTCGTCCGATAGTCCGTTTCATAAAATTCCAGCTCTTCACGAATCGTCTGAAACTCGCTTTCAAGCGATAACAACAAATCTTTCAACGAAGGCGGAGGGGTTTGACGAAACTTAATCGAGTTGCGTCCCGTATAAGCGGAACGGCTATCTTCATACCACGCATCGCTTTTTGGCGTAAAATATTCGGCAATACATAGATGATAGACACGATACAATGTTCTTTCCGCCGCCGCTTTACGAAATGGTTCATCATTCAATATGATACGGCACGCCTCAAGCCCCTCCTCGCAATATACAACGAGGCGGCGTAAATTCGAAAGCAATAATTCATAATAGGCTTTGTCGCCTCCTTCTTGTTCCGCCAATAGTTTGGTCAACGTTGTTTCATTTAAATAATTGGAAATCGTCTGAACGGTTTTTTGCAAAAAGGCTTCTACTTGTTTCGTTTGATTCAAAACCATTGAGTTCCCCATATTCACAAGACCCCCATATCGGTTTTAAGATGGCTGGCGAATAAAAAGAAGCGGTGACGTTAAATGATATTCGCCATTTGTCTGCAATGATGCAAATATGTCTGGAAGCTTCGTAAATTCCATATGCGCAAAATAGCGGCGAAATTCTTCTTCCTCATTAATATATACTCGCTTACGGTACCGGAAAGCCGGATTTTGCAATAAACATACGAAAGCAACGATATCGCGGAAATAGACGTCACGCCCTAAAACAGTAAAAATCGGATTTTGTTCATACGGCGTAAACGATGAAATAGATTCCTCAAAATAGCGCAAATATAGAACGTGAAGCGTTTTTTCAACCCCATCTTCGCGAAACGTTACTTCCGAGCGGCTGAAATAATCTTCAAACGTATTCGGCTTCGATTTTTCCAGCTCATATCCTTGCAAGCGGCAAATCCGCATACAACAAGCCCCCTTATCATGCCAAAAAACGAAAATATAAAGTTATTCCTATCTTATCATACTCATGTTGATTCGTTAAAATTTTCTTCAAATTTTTCGAAAAACAAATCAGCTTCTTTCTCCACCTCATCATCTCCCTGTAATTCCGGAAGCGGAGGCAGTTCCTCCAACGTTTTCAAACCGAAGTAGTCAAGAAACTCCTTCGTCGTGCCATATAAAATCGGGCGCCCCGTTCCTTCCGCACGCCCGACTTCCTTTATAAGCGCTTTGGCAATTAGCGTTTGTATCGGTTTATCGCTTTTCACCCCTCGAATTTCTTCAATTTCCGCTCTTGTAATCGGTTGGCGGTAAGCGATAATCGCCAATGTTTCTAACGCCGCTTGCGACAACGAAGTCGAACTTGGCGATTCAACAAGCTTTTTTAAATATGGGGCATGTTCTTTTTTTGTCGCCAGTTGAAATACTCCTGCTAATTCAATAAGCTGAATGCCGCGCTTTTGCTGTTCATACTCCTCTTTCAGCATATGAATGATCGCCTGTGCTTGTTCTTCTTCAATTTCTAAGACGGCGGCAATTTGCTGAAGCGATAATCCATCATCGCCTGCAGCAAATAGCAGTCCTTCGACAATCGCTTTATATTCATTCATCTCCATGTTGTTCCATCCTTTCGTTGCTAGAGATGAAAATATCGGCAAAATTTCGCTCTTGCTCAATAATAATCGCATTTTTTTTCATTAATTCTAAAATCGCTAAAAATGTCACCACAATGTGTCCACGGTCATAATATGGAAATAAATCATAAAAATTTTTTCTCGTTTTTGTACGTCTCAGCTCCTCTAAAATTTCCTCCATCCTCTTTTCAATCGAAATGTCTTGACGGGTAACTTTCGTGTGAAGCGGTTTTTGCAATTTTTTGCGGCGCAATAGTTTTGACAGCGCGCCAAGCATATCGTAAACATTTACATCGAGCGGCCGCTTCATCATTTCTTTTTCGTCTGCATACATACTTAAATCGCTCGGCGGCTTTGTAAATAAAAGCGCTCGCTCTTCTTCCTTCTTTTTCAATGCTTGCGCCGCTTCTTTAAATTTTTTGTATTCTAACAACCGCTGCATTAATTCTTCACGCGGATCGCTTTCAGGCAGCTCCACGCCTTCATCCAATATTTCTTCTTCGTGTTTTGGCAGCAACATTTTGCTTTTGATCGCCAAAAGCGTTGCCGCCATCACCAAATATTCACTTGCGATATCCAGCTGCAATTCTTGCATCGCATGAATATATGCCATATATTGCTCGGTAATTTGCGCAACAGGAATATCATAAATATCGATTTCGTAACGATTAATTAAATGCAACAAAAGGTCGAGCGGACCTTCAAACGCATCAATTTTCACATTATATTGCACGTTCATCCCACCATTTTCATTACGCTATCGTTAAGTATAGACGATCATCTAACATTGTCCAAGCAAATTTTTCACGTCTAATATGATACAATTGATATATTACGGATACAACAATAGAAAGGTTGTGAAACGATGTATCCTGACGCTTATATCCGCTATTTAATTCATTTTCATACAGACCGTGATTATTTTGAATGTCATGAAATATTAGAAGAACATTGGAAAAAAGACGGTTACAAAAAAGTATGGGTCGTGCTTATTCAAATTGCCGTAGCGCTGTACCATCATCGCCGCAGCAACGGTCAGGGGGCGCTGCGTATGATGCGAAAAGCACTATCACTTTTACAAAAAGAACAAAAAGCGGTTCGCGAGTTAGGGTTAGATGAACAGCGGCTTGCCAAACAGCTGGAACGTTATATCGAACGAATAGCACAAAACGAGGCTTATAAAAGCATCGAGCTGCCTATTTGCGATGAAACATTGCAGAAAATGTGTCAAGCGATATGCGATGAGCGCGGGCTTTCTTGGGGAAAAGCAAGCGATATGAGTGATGTATTTTTAATTCACAAACATAAATTGCGCGATCGCTCGGATGTGATCGCGGCACGAGAGGAAAAGAAAAAGAGTAAAGAGCTGCCAAACCACTAAACGGCAGCTCTTTCGTTAAAACTGACATTTATCTAAAAAAGACGCGGTAAATTCATTTGCCTGCAGTCGATGATTAGGATACATATCCTTTAACGCCTTTACCATTTGTTTTCCAATACCTTGATGACGGTGCGAAGGATTTACACTAATATGTTGAATTTCGACAACGTCCTCGTCTCGCAACAGCACTCCGATAATGCCAATAATATCATCGTTCTCTTTCCATAAAAACAGTTGCCAATCATCGTTTGTTTCGTACTGTTTGATCGTTTGCTGCAGTTTCTTTAAGTCTTTTTCTGTCGGCATGAACGACAGAAGACCCATGGCAATTTTTTCATAGTTTTTTCGATAACGAATCAGCATAAAAACTCCCTCATTACCGACAAAGACTTTTCCAAAATAGAAAAGTGCTTCCGTCATTTTCTCATTACGTATTATAAACGTTCTTAGTTATATTGTGAACTCTTTCATGCATTTTTACTCCAATTAAGCAAACGTGCGAAGAAGATTTGCCATCTCAATGGCGCTTACCGCAGCTTCCCATCCTTTATTTCCCGCCTTCGTTCCGGCGCGTTCAATCGCTTGCTCAATCGTATCTGTCGTTAATACTCCAAATATAACCGGTGTTCCCGTTGATAAAGCTGCGTGGGAAACCCCTTTTGCTACTTCATTGCATACGTAATCGTAATGGCTTGTCGCCCCGCGAATGACCGCGCCAAGCGCAATGACGGCATCATATTGCCTCGATTCGGCTAATTTTTTCGCTATAAGCGGAATTTCAAACGCTCCTGGCACCCATGCTACTGTCACATCGTTTTCATTGACCCCGTGCCGTTTGAGGCCATCCATGGCGCCAGATAATAACTTGCTCGTAATAAATTCATTAAAACGGGAAATGACAATGGCAATTTTTAATCCTGTACCGACTAAATTTCCTTCCATTACTTTCATCGTAAATCCTCCTATCTTTTCCGCCCATCGTATTCATCATAATACAAAAAAACAAAAATGGCGAACATGTTTTTTAAAAATGCAACATATGTCCTAATTTTTCATACTTCGTCCGCAAGTATTTTTCATTTTCCTTGTTCGCCGGCATTTGCAGTGGAACACGCTCGACGACTTCAAGACCGTGTCCTTTTAATCCAGTGATTTTCCGCGGATTATTTGTCAATAGTCGCATTTTCGTCACGCCAAGATCTTTTAAAATTTGCGCGCCAATCCCATAGTCACGCAAATCGGCAGGGAATCCAAGCTTTTCATTTGCTTCCACCGTATCATAGCCTTGCTCTTGCAGCTTATACGCGCGCAATTTATTGATTAACCCGATGCCGCGTCCTTCTTGACGCATATATAATAAAACGCCGCGTCCTTCTTCTTCAATTTGGCGGAGCGCCGCATGAAGCTGCGGTCCGCAATCACAACGGCAGGAGCCAAACACATCACCTGTTAAGCATTCGGAATGCACCCGAACAAGAATCGGTTCATCTGGAAGGATTTCGCCTTTGACTAAAGCAACATGCTCTTTTCCATCAACAATATTTGTATAGCCAACCGCTTTAAACTTGCCAAACTCTGTTGGAAGCATCACTTCTACTTCGCGTTTCACTAATTTTTCTTTTCGGCTCCGATACTCGATTAAATCTTTAATCGTGATCATTTTCAAATCAAATTCATCAGCGATTTTTCTTAAATCCGGGACACGCGCCATCGTGCCATCCTCTTTAATGATTTCGCAAATCACACCAGCCGGCTTTGCACCACATAATCGCGCTAAATCGACCGCCGCTTCCGTATGGCCGGCGCGCCGCAATACGCCTCCTTTTTTCGCCACAAGTGGAAAAACGTGCCCAGGACGTTTAAAATCGCTCGCTTTCGCATTAGGATCTAACAGCGCTTGAATCGTCATCGAACGTTCATAAGCGCTAATGCCTGTTGTCGTTGATTTATAATCAATGCTAACCGTAAAAGCAGTGCCATGAGAATCCGTATTATGATTGACCATTGGGGCTAAATCAAGCTTATCGGCTAATTCTTCCGTAATCGGAACGCAAACAAGGCCACGGCCGTATTTAATCATAAAATTAATCACTTCTGGAGTCGCTTTTTCCGCCAATGCGACAAAATCTCCTTCGTTTTCACGATCTTCATCATCACATACAATAATGACTTTCCCTTGCATCAATTCATAAATCGCTTCTTCGATCGTGTCAAACATCGTCATGTTCCTCCTTTTTTGCTTACTTAAAACCGTGCCGTTCTAAAAATTCGAGCGTAATCGCCGACTTCGGTTCTTCTTTTTTTCCTTCCATGAACTGGGCAACATATTTTCCGATGACATCACATTCGATATTGACAATGTCTCCTGGCTGTTTATCGCCTAAAATCGTTTCCGTGCGCGTATGCGGAATGAGCGAAATCGTAAACGTGTCATCGGATAGTCCAAAGATCGTTAAACTCGTTCCATCGACAGCGACAGACCCTTTTAAAATCATATATTTCCGCAATTCCTGCGGGATTTTAATTTCATAATACACCGCATTCGCCGATGGCCATTTGCGAATGATTTCACCGATGCCGTCGACATGTCCGGAAACGAAGTGGCCGCCAAAACGGCCGTTTGCTGCCATCGCCCGTTCTAAATTCACTTTCGAACCTTTTGTTAACGTGCGCAGCGATGTGGCTCTTACCGTTTCCGGCATCACATCAACAGTAAACGATCGGTCCGTAAACGACGTTACAGTCAAGCAAACTCCGTTGACCGCGATGCTGTCCCCAAGATGAACGTCTTCTAAAACTTTTTTTGCTCCAATCGTCATCACAATCGCTTCGCCTGACTGTCTCATTTGCTCGATCGTACCGACTTCCTCAATAATTCCTGTAAACATCGTGTACTCACCCTTTTATTTTGGTATCGCGACGATTTTTATATCTGGCCCGATCGTCTCTACTCGCCGAATTTCTAGCTGCATAACGTCAGCCATGCCGGCAAAACCAATTCCCCCGATTGGCGTCGGCGCTTGTTTTCCGCCAATGATCTTCGGAGCAAAGTATGCGACGATTTCGTTAACTGCCTTAGCTCGCACGAAACTATCATGCACGTGTGATCCGCCTTCAACAAAAAGGGAAGTAATTCGTTTCCCGCCAAGCACGCGCAACAATTCATCTATATCAATACGAGGCTTTTTCATGGAAATAATTTGTACATTTTCTTTCTCATACCGCTTCCTTTTTTCGACGCTGATTTCACTGCCGACAACAATCCACGTTTCTGCTTGGCCATCATTGAGAATGTTTGCATCAAGCGGCGTGCGCAAATGCGTATCTAAAACGATGCGTATCGGATTTTTTCCACCCTCGGAAAGCCTTACGGTTAAACTTGGATTATCCGCAATAACGGTGTTTACCCCAACAAGAATCGCATCATGCACCGCCCGATAGCGATGCACATCTTCCCGGGCCGCTTCGGATGTGATCCATTTGCTTTCTCCGGTTGTCGTTGCAATTTTTCCATCAAGACTGCTTGCATATTTTAGCGTCACAAACGGCGTTTTTGTCGCAATGTAGTGGAAAAACACGCGGTTTAACTCATCCGCTTCCTCTTTCAACACCCCAAGCTTCACGTCAATTCCCGCACTCCTTAGCTTTTCGATGCCTTTACCGGCTACGAGCGGGTTTGGATCTGTCGTCGCAATGACGACGCGTTGAACACCTGTTTCCACTAATAAATCGGCGCAAGGGGGCGTTTTCCCATAATGACTGCACGGCTCTAGCGTTACATAAACGGTAGATCCTTTCGCTTTTTCTCCCGCCATACGGATGGCATGTACCTCCGCGTGCGGCTCCCCTGCTTTCAAATGGGCGCCAAATCCGACAATTTCTCCATCTTTCACCACAACAGCGCCGACAACCGGATTAGGAGACGTTTGTCCAATTCCTGCTTTGGCGATTTCGATTGCTAGGCGCATATACTGTTCATCGTTTCGCATGGCGCTGCCTCCTTTTTTGGCATAAAGAAAACCCTAGTCCAAAGTCCTAGGGCAGGATTATGTAGAATCACAATGATTGCATTTTTGCGTACTAAAGCGGGGGAGTGAATTTTTCGGCATTTTTAGACACATTATCTAAAAAATAACCTTGGATAACTCTCTTTGTTCATATTATGAAAAAATAAACAAAACACACCGCGAAAACGCCATTTATCTGGCGTTTTTATCGCTGCTCCACATAGATAATCCCCTTTAAATATCGCGTTCTATATTTTGGAAAGCGGAGTTGCGACAAACGAAACCGCTCCTTATCTAATATAGTACGGCCATATGCATCTTGTGATCCTTCTCCCATCCAGACTATACTGTCGGCTCCGGAATTGCACCGGATCGTGCCTATAAGGCTCGCGGGCTGAGAAGTGACACCACTTCATCACCGCCGGTCGGGAATTTCACCCTGCCCCGAAGGATACGAACAATATGGAATTTTTTATTATTATATCACACAAAAACGGTTTGTCTATTCATTCACGATTGTGAAACAAAAACGGATGGCTTAAACGATGTTTTTATTATTTCGCGATATACAGCCAATAAATAATCCCCCATACAAAACTTGCTCCTAATAAAAGAAAAAATAATATCCATTTTTTCCGCTCCATTCTTTCACCTCTTACGGAGATGGTGTTTCACATATTTAAAAGACTTAACAGAGAAACTGTTAAGCCTTTTTCATCCTTATTCCTCATCAAACACTTTTACTTCTTTCATGACATCGCCGTTTTTCATTGATTTTACAACATCCATTCCCGATGTCACTTGGCCAAATACGGTGTGTACCCCATCTAAGTGCGGCTGTGGTTCATGAACGATGAAAAATTGGCAGCTTCCTGTATCACGGCCGCGGTGTGCCATCGAAATCGCACCGGTCACATGCTTATGCGGATTGTGATCGGTTTCGCACGGAATCGTATAGCCGGCATCCCCCGTTCCGTTGCCATATGGGCACCCTCCTTGGCTGACAAAACCAGGAATGACGCGGTGGAATGTCAAACCGTTATAAAATCCTTCATTTGCTAATTTTTCGAAATTTGCTACCGTAATCGGCGCTTCATTTGGAAATAGTTCAAACTCGATTTTTTCCCCATTTTCCATTAAGATATATCCTTTTTTCGCCACACGTAAACAGCTCCTTTTTTCATGATTGCGCATCACTATCATATCATTGTTGTTCACATAAAAAAAGTAATATAATGTATTACGGATATGTTGAAAAGGGGTATTATTACGAAGGAGGATGACATTGTGAAACGAATGTTGATAGGGTCTCTGCTTGCATCGTTGCTATTTACATTTCCAGCCATGGCAGCAGCAGATGCGGCAGAAGGCGATGTGATTATTACATTAGGCGAAAATTTAACCGAACAGCAAAAGCAACAAATTTTAAATGAAATGAATGCTCCAGACAACGCACAAATCATTACGGTTTCTAACGCGGAAGAACATAAATATCTCGATGGTC
Source organism: Parageobacillus sp. G301 (assembly GCF_030268025.1). Lineage (NCBI taxonomy): Bacteria > Bacillati > Bacillota > Bacilli > Caryophanales > Anoxybacillaceae > Parageobacillus > Parageobacillus sp. G301. Next base: position 1,239,222 of record NZ_BSDB01000002.1, on the reverse strand, counting down.
TTATTCCAAAAGCGCAAATCGGAACGAGAGCAATCTCCTCATCGATGATTACGATCGGTGCGAAAGGCTCTGGGTTGGACGTAGAAACTCACAATATCACATGGGTAACAGAAGAAATGTACACAAACGCCCTGATTACAGCGGGAGTGAAAGATGCGAAAATTTATGTCACTGCTCCGTTTGCAGTGTCCGGTACGGCAGCGTTAACCGGATTAATGAAGGCATACGAAGTCTCTTCCGATCAAGTCATTCCTGAGGATGTAAAAAAAGTGGCTACGGAGGAAATGGTCAAAACCGCAAAACTTGGGGAATCCATCGGAACGGATAAAGCGGTTGCCCTTCTTGCGAAAATTAAAGAAGAAATCGCAAATAATCCGCCGCAAACGGATGCCGATTTGCGCGCGCTTATTGAAAAAGTCGCAAAAGACCTCGGAATTACGTTAACGGAAGATGAAATAAACAGTTTAATTTCGTTATTCAATAAAATGAAAAACGCTAATATCGATTGGAATCAAGTCAATGATCAATTAAGCAAAGCGAAAGATAAATTATCCACGTTCCTTCAATCGGAAGAAGGAAAAACATTTATTCAAAACATTATCGACATTTTAAAAGAAATTTGGAACGCCATTAAATCAGCATTTACTTCTTCCGAGCCGCAAAACAATCAATAAGGAAAAAGCGCCCAAACGTTTTTTGGGCGCTTTTTATTTGCAAACTTACTTATTCACTTTTGTTTTAAGCGGTACATCAAGCCGCACTAAATCTTCATACGTTTCCCGTTTAACAACGAGTTGTGCTTCTCCATTTTCCACAAACACGACAGCTGGACGCGGAATGCGGTTATAGTTGTTCGCCATCGAATAGCCATACGCCCCAGTGCAAAAAACTGCTAAATAATCTCCAGGGGCTGCTTTTGGCAGCGGCAAATCCCAAATAAGCATATCTCCTGATTCACAACACTTCCCGGCGATGGCGACAATTTCATTTTTTTCGTCCAACACTCGATTCGCTAACACCGCTTCATACTTCGCATCATATAGCGCCGGGCGGATATTGTCGCTCATCCCTCCGTCTACCGCAACGTAATGACGGACATTCGGCACATCTTTGCGCGAACCGATCGAATAAATCGTTGTTCCCGCATCGCCGACAAGGGAGCGTCCCGGCTCAATCCAGATTTCTGGCATTGGAATATTTTGTTCGCTTACTTGTTTTTTTACTTCCTCTACAATTTGGTCGACGTATTCCGAGACAGGAATCGGGTCGTCATCACTCGTATAGCGAATGCCAAATCCACCGCCAAGATTGACAACCGTTGGAATAAATCCGCACGTTTCCTTCCACTGACCAATTTTTTGGAAAATTTTTTGTGCCGCCAACACAAATCCTGTCGTTTCGAAAATTTGCGAACCGATATGGCAGTGAATTCCCATTACGGAAAAATGCGGGGAAGATAGCGCTTTTTGCAGCGCTTCATCTGCTTGGCCATTGTTCAAATCAAACCCAAATTTTGAATCTTCCTGACCGGTTAAAATATAATCGTGCGTATGCGCCTCCACACCAGGGGTGACTCTTAGTAAAATCGCCGTTTTTTTTCCGTACTGCTTGCTTAGTTGTTCCAACAATTCCAGTTCATAAAAGTTATCGACAACAATGCATCCGACTCCATGATCAAGGGCCATCATTAATTCATCACGACTTTTATTATTTCCATGAAAATGGATGCGTTCTGGTGGAAATCCCGCTTGCAATGCTGTATACAGCTCTCCTCCTGACACTACATCCAACGATAATCCTTCTTCCTCTGCTAACTGAACCATCGCAATGGAAGAAAATGCCTTGCTTGCATAGGCAACTTGTGCTTTGACACCATGTTTTTGAAACGCTTCTTTAAACCCCCGCGCACGCTCACGAATGAGTGCCACATCATAAATATACAATGGTGTTCCATATTCTTTCGCTAAATCAACGGTATCGACACCGCCAATTTCTAAATGCCCCTTGTCATTGACACGGCTTGTCCCATGAAAAAACATACGAACCCCTCATTCCCGCAAAATAAAAATTATCAAACCGCATTAATTTATGCATGCAGAAAGCAAAAAAAGACAGTTAGCATGAGGTATAACTGTCTTTTGAAGAAAAAAGATTACGTATAAAGTATCATAATTATAAAAAAGTTGCAACTTCTAAGCGTGTTGATGAGCCAATAATAATCGGTCCTTTGAGCGGCTTTTTGCAAATTTATGACGGTTGCCTGCGGCGGTTTTGCGGATGGACGATGCTCGGTCTTACTTTTGCTCCCGCTACAGAACGACGGACGATAATTTGCATAAATGCGGCCGGATCAAACGGAATAAACGGCCATAAGTATGGCGTGTTTAATGAACGAATTCGAATCAGCAGAAGCAAATAAACCGTTGTGCCGATCACAAGCCCTGGCACTTTAAACAATGCCACCGCAATGACAAGAAACAATCGTGATATTTTATTCGCAATGCTCAACTCATAGCTTGGAGTCGCAAACGAACCGATGGCGGAAACAGAAATATATAAAATTACCTCCGGGACAAACAATCCGACATTGATCGCAATTTCTCCGATTAACACCGCGGCGATTAAACCCATTGCGGTAGAAAGCGGCGTTGGGGTATGAATCGCTGCCATGCGGAGAAACTCAATTCCAAAGTCGGCTATTAAAACTTGTATGATAACTGGGATATTCGTCTGTTTGTTTGGTCCGATAAATGCCCATTTATCCGGCAATAAAGATGGTTCCAGTACGAACAACACCCAAAGCGGCAATAAAAATAGCGATGTCAAAATGCCTAAAAAGCGCACCCAGCGTACAAATGTCCCGACCGCTGGAGATTGCCGATATTCTTCGGCATGTTGCACATGATGAAAAAACGTAGTAGGAGTTATAATCACGCTTGGTGACGTATCTACCATAATTAATACATGTCCTTCAAGCAAATGAGTGGCAGCAACGTCTGGACGCTCGGTATAACGGACGAGCGGATACGGATTATATCCTTGCTTCACTAAAAATTCTTCTATTGTTTTATCTCCCATTGTCAGTCCATCGATATTAATTTGTTGAAGTTCTTTTTTTACAAGTTCAACAAGCCCTGGATCGGCGACATCTTTAATGTAAGCAATACAAATATCTGTTTTTGAACGTTCCCCTACTTGTAAAATCTCAAAACGAAGCCGCTCATCACGAATGCGGCGCCGCGTTAGCGCCGTATTGACGATAATATTTTCTACATAACCATCACGCGCCCCGCGCACCACTTTTTCCGTATCTGGCTCTTCCGGCTGCCGCCCCGGATAGCTTCGTACATCGACGATAAACCCCGTCGATTCTCCTTCAATTAAAATGATCATTAACCCTGATAACAACCGATCAACAGCCTCATCTAAATTATTGACAGTGCTTACTTGTTGATGAACGAGGCGGTTTTCGATAATTTGCTTTGCCTGTGCCGTCTGCCGTTCGTTGTCATTAATACGGACAATTTGTTTTAATAGCTCAATTAAAAATTGCGTATCGCATAAACCGGTGCAATAATAAATATGTACTTCCCTATTTAATACATGAATTTTCCTTACCCCTAAATCAAAACTAGTTCCAACTCCAATTTTCTCCTTAAAAAATTTTTCATTGTCGACGAGCTTTTCCGAAATGGGAACTTTATTGGTGTTGGCTGTCACGATACTCACTCCTTTCAAGGATTAACTCCACTGCTTGTCGTGTAATTGGTGAGCCGTACTTAATATGATCGCGATATCCCATTTTTCCAATATCACCGATTCCAACAATAACAGGAATATTTAATTGGTCTAAACAATATACGGTATCTCCATTAATACGGCCTATTTCTAGCTCGCGAATCCCCTCTTTATCCACTCCATATTCTGTCACGTTTCCGTCGCGATCAACGCTAATATGCACCTTTGCCCATTCGTGCTTATGAGTATTGGAAGCAACGGCAATCGCTCCTAATACCTCAATTTGTTCATGCGTTGCCACATATTTCAGCGCTTGCTCCCCCGCTCCCTCGCCAATGGCTCCGCAATCATCAAACATGACGAATACGGGATCATACGGTGTTTGTAAAATAAGTTCAACGAGTTCTTCACCGGTTAGTTTTGTCGGATTGCCATGGGAGCGAGAAATGCATCGTCCCCCTATTTGTTCAGCAATATATTGAATTGTCCGGCATGCAAACTCATCGCCGTCTGTTACTAATATGACTCGCCTTTTTTTCATAATCGATTACCCTTTCGGCCTACATATAAGAGCGGTAAAAAATGAAAGTACAATGGTAAATGACAAAATGGCGCCGGCAAATTGAAACATCCCTGCACCAATGGCCAGCCATCCGTTTGACTCTTTTTGTACCAATACCCCTTTAATGAGAAAATAACCGAAACCGGTAATAGGAAGAGAAGCGCCTGCCCCGGCAATCGCAATAAGTCGATCGTAAATTCCGCTGATTCCCAAAATGGCGCCAACCGCAACAAGCAAGCTCATCATTTTCATTTGCGAAAGCTTTCCAATATCCATTAAAGATTGGGCAATGGCACAAAGCGCTCCTCCAACAATGAATGCCATTACATAATCCATCATGATTCCCCCTTTGCCGCTTCAATCACAACACCATGCGCAATAGCTGGAATCGACTGTTTTTGCTGCATCATCGTTGGGCTAAATAGCGCTCCTGTTGCGACAACGAAAATTTTTTGAAACGCGCCGCGTTCCATTTCTTTCAATAAATGCCCGTATGTTACTACCGCGCAGCAAGCACATCCGCTGCCTCCGGCAAATACTTTTTGATCCGGCCAGTAAATCATTAAACCACAGTCGTTATAATTGCTCGTTACATCATAGCCTGATTCAGCAAGCAGCTGTCTAACAATAACGCTTCCTACTCTTGATAAATCCCCTGTTACAATTAAGTCATAATCTTCGGGAGAAACGCCTAAATCAATAAAATGTTGTTCAATCGTGCTTGCGGCGGCCGGTGCCATCGCCGATCCCATATCTAAAGGATTCGTCATTCCCGCATCAATCACTTTTCCGATTGTAGCAGCAGTAATGCGCCATCTTCCTCTTTTCCGTCCCATGACCAATGCTCCCGCACCTGTCACAGTAAACGTTGCTGTTTCCGGTTTTTGTACTCCCAATTCGGTCGGATAACGAAATTGCCGTTCTGCCGTGGCATTATGACTACTTGTTGCCGCTAATACTGTTTCAGCAAATCCGCCGTCAATTAACGCGGCGCCGACAGCTACTGTCTGCATGGAAGTAGAACAAGCTCCAAACATGCCTAAAAACGGAGTGGGAATCGTTTGGGCGACATAGTTGGCAGTGATGTTTTGATTCAGCAAATCTCCGGCAAGGAAAATGTCGATATCATTGAATGAAATATTTCCTTTTTGCAAGCAAACGCCAATCGCCTCTTGCATTAAACGCCGCTCTGCCAACTCCCACGTCTTTGCCCCACAATATAAGTCATCATGCGTAATATCAAAGCTGGCTCGAAGCGGACCTTCCGCTTCCAACGGTCCTACTGCCGTTCCAGTTTCCTGAATGTAAATATCATGTTCGAACACCCACGTTTGCTTTCCAACGAGCTTCATGGGAAATCCCTCTTTCTTCTTAAAACATGATGTAATATAAAATTCCAAGTAGATAAGCAACGACAATGCCATAAACAATCGCCGCACCGCCTGATTTAAACATTTGGCTGGCAATTCCCGCCGTCCATCCTTCACTTCGATGCTCGAGAGCGGCACTTGCTAACGCATTCGCGAAGCCAGTCATCGGTATAGTAGCGCCTGCACCCGCAAATTGACTAAAATCGTCATACTTTCCCGCCCCCGTGAGGACAATCGCCAAAAACATCATTGTCATCACCGCCAGCTGCTGAGCAGAAAGCAACGGCATAGACAGAAAACGGCTGTACCAATTTGCGAACAGCTCGGTCATCGCACAAAGCGCGCCGCCGACAACAAACGCTTTTAAGCTGTTAAACACATATGGGGGTTTAGGCTGGAATGCTTTCACCGCTTGGCGATAATTTTTTTTTAAATTCATATTTTTCTCTCCCCCTTATCGCAAATAATCAACAAAATAGATCCATTGAAATAACGAACCAGCTATTTTTCCAAATACGATCGCCATCAATAAAATGACAATTTTATCATCAACGCCAATGCGTTTCGCTAAAATCGGCCATACGTTAAGCACTTCCGTCAGCGCGGCGGCGAGCATTCCGATAAATACCCCATGCAGTAAGCCAATTGGAATCAGCCAATATTTTGATATATATAAAACAGAGTGGCGCAGGCTCATCCATCCCCCTGCTACCGCGCCAGTTACTGCGCTCCATTCATAAGCACGAATCCGCTTCATCGTTTTTGTTAATTGCGTTAAGCGGGGAATAACGCCAAGAACGACTAAAAACGCTACAAATCCTGTTCCAACAGCGAGCCCTCCCGCGAAGCCGACAAATATAACGGTTAAAATCTCAATCGTCATCAATTTTTCTCATACTCTCTTTGTTTTCATGTAAAATGACGTATTGATCTAACGATTGTTGATAATTAAACATCTCGACTTCAAGAGGGCTGGGCTCCTCATTAATTCGCTTGCGGAACACATGATTAAAAAACAAAATCATTCCGATCCCTAATCCGAGTGAATAAGGAATTTGCAGCAACAAAGGCTTATCGATTTTTTTTCCGGTCATCATCTCATAAAGACGTTGATGCACTTCTTGCATGCTGACATCTTCATGAAAATTCATAATGGCCATTGCGGATCCGACGAAAAGCAACAGCCATATAAGCAGAAAATAAGGAGTGGAAAAACGCCGCTTTTGATAAACGACTTCAATAATGGTTTGCGATGGTCCAACTGTTTGCACATCTAATGAACCAACCCTTTTCATCATTGCTTGCATTACTTTCATCACATCAATAATGACGATATTTTTATCACTCGGTTGAATTTTATATAGCGGAATTATTTTTAATTGCTCCGCTACATCGCGATCATTTGCGATGATTTGCGCAACATCGCCAATCGTAACAACATCTCCCGGCTTCACTTGAACACGATGCCGGAGCTTAATAAAGACGGTTTTTTCCATCTGCCTCACACCTTAACCTTGTAGTTTTTTCATATGTGTAAAAAGGCGAAGCATATTGCTTTTCTTTAGTATGTTGGAGCAAAAAAGGAATCATACGATGATACAATGTTTACCAGCAATTTCATAAAAATAAAAAAGAATGGATGTCTACCCATCCATTCTCTCCTTTATTTGCTGTAAAATCTTTTTTTCAAGCCGGGACACTTGCACTTGAGAGATGCCTAATCTAGATGCCACTTCTGATTGTGTTTGATCTTTATAATAGCGTAAATATACAATGAGCCGTTCTCGTTCGTCTAGTTCTTCGATCGCTTTTTTTAACGCGATTTTATCAAACCATGATACTTCATCCGAATCAGCGATTTGATCAAGAAGTGTGATCGGATCGCCATCGTTTTCGTACACCGTTTCGTGAATGGAAGCAGGTGAACGGATCGCCTCTTGGGCAAGCACTACATCCTCCGGAGAAATCTCCAAATAATCAGCAATTTCCGTAACTGTTGGTGCTCGTCCCTGTTTTTTCGAGAGCTCATCTTTCGCTTTTCGGATTTTATTGCCCATTTCTTTTAAAGAACGGCTCACTTTTACCGTTCCATCATCGCGAATAAACCGCTGGATTTCGCCGATAATCATCGGTACGGCATATGTGGAAAATTTAACATCATACGATAAATCAAACTTATCGACGGACTTTAACAAGCCGATACAGCCAATTTGAAATAAATCGTCCGGCTCGTAGCCGCGGTTTAAAAAGCGCTGGACGACCGACCAAACGAGGCGCATGTTTTTTTCAATAATTTCATCGCGCGCCTCTTGGTCGCCTTCTTGACTGCGGCGAATAAGCTCCTTCATCTCGTGATCTTTTATTGGCGTCTGATCTTGCTTGACATCGACATCCATAGGCATGTCTCCCTTAGTTACATAAGGCTTTGCTCTTCGTTATATATTTCTTTAAATAAACGGTTGTGCCTTTATTCACTTCCGACTGAACGACGACTTCATCCATAAAGTTTTCCATAATGGTAAATCCCATTCCAGATCGCTCTAATTCTGGCTTTGTTGTAAACAATGGCTGGCGCGCCTCTTCAATATTGGCAATGCCAACCCCTTCATCTTTAATGGTTAAATGTACGACTCCGTCTTCAATCACAACGGAAATGTATACGATTCCGTTTGGATCGTTATTATATCCGTGAATAATCGCGTTGGTCACCGCTTCAGAGACAACGGTTTTGATTTCCGTTAGTTCATCCATTGTCGGATCAAGCTGTGCCACAAACGCAGCAACCGTAACGCGGGCAAACGATTCATTTTGGCTAAGCGCGGAGAATTGGAGGTGCATTTCGTTTCGCATTATGCCACCCCCAATGTCTCTAATGCGAATTGTTCATTGTTTTCTAAACGAATAATTTTAAACAGCCCAGACATTTCAAACAGGCGTTTTACCGTTGGAGAAATGGAGCATACAATCATTTCTCCGCCAAGGTTTTTAATTTGTTTATAGCGTCCTAAAATCACTCCAAGTCCGGAGCTATCCATAAACGTCAAATGTTCTAAATTAAACACAATATGGCGAATCGACTCTCTTTCCATCGTATCCGTTACTTTTTCCCGAAGTTCTTCGGCTGTATGATGGTCAAGCTCTCCTGAAAGTCGAATGATTAATACGTCTTGTTTTACTTCAAAGTCCATCATCAGACTCACAGCGTTTTCCCCCTTGTTCATTTCGGATAGGGAGAAGTTTCGCTACATTCCGATAAAAATCCTGCTTGATGACAAAACTAGTGTCGATTCGCTAAATGTAGAAAACCTACTACAAAAGCTGACAATGTTTATGCGGATTTCGTAAAATTTTGCAACGTCCGTTTAAATAAATCCCACCAGCTTGCTTCTGCTACATTTTCTTTCGCAACAATTGGACTCCGCAGCAACTCTTTTCCATTTTGTTTCAAAATCAGTACACCAAGCTCGTCTCCTTTTTTAATTGGCGCTTTTACGTTTTCTTTTGTTTGGATCACTTTTTCTATTTGATCAATGGATTGTCCTTTTTTCGTTAATACAGAGATTGGCTCTGATGTAACAAGAGCAATCGCTTTTTTCTTTCCTTTACTTACATTGACACGAGCAATGATTTCGTTCCGTTTATAAACTGGATGTGTTTTATATTGACTAAACGCATAATCGAGCATTTTCGTAATTTGCGCATTGCGATCCTTTGGCGTCGATGCTCCAAATACGACAGCAATGACGCGCATGCCGTTCTTTTTCGCCGTCGCGGTTAAGCAGTATTTCGCTTCGCTTGTGAATCCGGTTTTTAACCCATCCACTCCTGGATAAAATTTCACGAGCCGATTCGTATTAACAAGCCAAAACTTTTTATCCGTGTTTTCTCGCAAATAATCTTCATACATTCCGGTGTACTTCGTAATATCCTCATATTTTAGCAGTTCGCGTGCCATCATTGCCATGTCATACGCGCTGCTGTAATGCCCTTCGGCAGGCAACCCTGTCGCGTTTCGAAACGAAGTGTTTTTCAAACCAAGTTCTTTCGCTTTCTTGTTCATCATCTCGACAAAAGCTTCTTCAGATCCCGCGATTCGTTCGGCCATGGCGACTGATGCATCATTGCCTGAACCGATTGCAATTCCACGCAATAGTTCATCCACCGTCATTTCTTCCCCAGGCTCTAAAAAGATTTGCGATCCACCCATGGATGCGGCATATTCGCTCGCCCGCACTTTTTCCTTATAAGAAAGCTCTCCCTTATCAATCGCTTCCATAATGAGAAGCATGGTCATAATTTTTGTCATACTAGCCGGCGGCAGTTTTTTATGGGCGTTTTTTTCATACAAGACAGTTCCGGTATCCCGTTCAATCAAAATAGCCGATTTTGCATCATTGGCAAGCTGAACCCCTCGTGTGTTTGTCTTCTTTTCTTCCGCATGGACGTTAGCGGAAATTGGCAATATGAAAATAGATGCAAAAAGAAGTAAGCGAATAAATAGCTTCTTCATCTCCCAAACCTCCATTCTTTATACATGCCATTTTTTCCAAATAAGATATTTTTATACAACAGAAGCAATGAATTTCAGCAGATTTTGTCCAAAAAAAATGGAGGCTGTGATCAGCCTCCTTTTATGAAATCGTTTCATATATGAGCGTTGGTTTGGCAACAGGAATTTGGGAGATTCGGATGCTTTTAGCAAGTTTTTGTTTTACTTCCTCGATATTTTCCGTATTGCTGTAAATCGTAACAAGCGATTCCCCTTTTTTCACTGGATCGCCGACTTTTTTACGCAAGACAAGTCCCACAGAAAGGTCGATCGCCGATTCTTTCGTCGCCCTTCCCGCTCCAAGCAGCATCGCGGCTGTTCCGACTTCGTCAGCAATAATCTCCGCGACATATCCATCTTCCGGAGCTTCTAACTCCCATTGATATTTTGCTTGCGGCAGTTTGGATGGGTCATCGACAACCGATGCATCGCCGCCTTGCGCTTTTAGAAACACTTTGAACGTTTCTAGCGCTTTTCCTTCTTGAATCGATGCTTCTAATAACGCACGCGCTTCCTCTAATGAAGATGCTTTTTCCGCTAAATATACCATATAGCTTCCAAGCGTCAAACATAGCTCTTGTAAATCTTCCGGCCCTTTTCCTTTGAGTGTATCAATCGCTTCTTTTACTTCGAGTGCGTTGCCAACCGCGTATCCAAGCGGTTGGCTCATATCGGAAATAACCGCCATCGTTTTCCGGCCAACGCGCTTGCCGATTTCGACCATCGCTTTTGCGAGTTGTTTTGCCCCTTCCAAATCTTTCATAAATGCACCAGCGCCTGTTTTGACATCTAAAACAATCGCATCCGCACCAGCGGCGATTTTTTTGCTCATAATCGACGAAGCGATGAGCGGAATGCTGTTTACCGTTGCTGTGACGTCGCGGAGCGCATACAGCTTTTTATCAGCCGGCGTTAAATTTCCTGTCTGGCCGATAATCGCGATTTTGTTTTTATTAACAAGCTCAATAAATTGATCATTATCGATTTCCACATGAAAACCAGGAACCGATTCTAATTTATCAATCGTTCCTCCTGTATGACCGAGTCCGCGGCCCGACATTTTCGCGACCGGCACACCGACAGACGCAACGAGCGGGCCTAACACTAGCGTTGTCGTATCGCCGACGCCGCCGGTTGAGTGTTTATCGACTTTAATTCCTTCGATTTTCGATAAATCGATGACATCTCCCGAATGAACCATCGCCATCGTCAGCGCTGCCGTTTCTTCTTCGGTCATGCCGCGGAAAAACACCGCCATCGCAAATGCGCTCATTTGATAATCCGGAATATCCCCGTTTGTATAGCCGCGAATAATAAACTCAATTTCCTCTTTTGTAAGAGCGTGGCCATCCCGCTTTTTCGCAATTAAATCCACCATTCTCATATAATATCACCTTTTTCGTTTTTTGCCATTTCGGCGACAATCGCTTTGACTAACCGCAAAAAGTTTGCTTTTACTTTTTCCGTCGTTTCTATGACCTCATCATGCGTAAGCGGCTGATCTAAAATCCCTGCCGCCATATTGGAGATGCAAGAAATACCCAATACTTCCATTTGCGCATGGCGCGCGACAATCACTTCCGGTACGGTCGACATGCCGACCGCGTCACCACCAATCGCGCGAATCATGCGGATTTCTGCTGGCGTTTCGTAAGAAGGACCGGTATTCGCTACATAAACTCCCTCTTGAATCGGAATGTGGAGATTCGCCGCTACCTCTTTTGCAATGCTGCGCAGTCGCTTGCTATAAGCTTCCGTCATATCCGGAAAACGCACACCAAGCTCAGGGTCATTCGGGCCGATTAATGGGTTAGTGCCCATGTTATTGATATGGTCCGTAATAATCATTAAATCCCCCGGCTGAAAACGTTCATTCACCCCTCCTGCCGCGTTTGTTACAATTAGCTCTTTGACGCCGAGCGCTTTCATCACTCGGATGGGGAATGTCACTTGATCCATGCTGTACCCTTCATAGTAGTGAAAACGTCCTTGCATGGCGACAACGGTCGCACCTTCCAGCTGACCGTAAACAAGCCGGCCGGCATGCCCTTCCACAGTGGACACAGGAAACTCTGGAATTTGCTCGTACGGAATTTTTACCGCTTGTTCGATTTCATCTGCGAGCACGCCAAGACCCGATCCAAGAATTAAACCAATGCGGGGCGGTGTCGGAAATTTTTCTTGCAAATAACGAGCTGCTTTTTCAATCGCCTGTTTATTCATGATTCCATCCTCCTATTTCAAATCTGCTAAAAAGCTTGTTCCGTGTTGCGGCATGTTCACTTGAAAGTTTTCTGCAATGGTTGCGCCAACATCGGCAAATGTTTTACGAAGCGGCAGCTCTTTTCCGCCGTCCATGCTTGGACTATAGACAAGAAGCGGCACATATTCACGCGTATGATCCGTACCGTGATGGACCGGATCATTTCCATGGTCCGCTGTAATAATGAGCAAGTCATTATCTTTCAAAAGCGGAAACACGTCGGACAGACGAGCGTCAAACTCTTCGAGCGCATCCCCGTATCCTTTTGGATCGCGGCGGTGGCCGTACATTGCATCAAAGTCAACGAGATTTACAAAGCTTAATCCCGTAAAGTCCATTTTCAGCGTGTCTACCAATTTATCCATTCCATCCATATTGGATTTTGTCCGCAACGATTGTGTAACTCCTTCATTATCATAAATATCGGAAATTTTTCCGATTGCGATCACTTCATATCCCGCGTCTTTTAATTCGTTCATTACTGTACGGCCGAACGGTTTTAACGCATAATCATGCCGGTTCGCTGTGCGCTGGAAATTGCCAGGCGTGCCGATGAACGGACGAGCGATCACGCGGCCGACCATATATTTTTCATCAAGCGTTAATTCACGAGCAATTTTGCAAATGTGATATAGTTCTTCAAGCGGAACCACTTCTTCGTGTGCAGCAATTTGCAATACAGAATCCGCCGAAGTATAAACGATGATTGCTCCTGTTTCCATATGCTCTTTGCCAAGCTCTTCAATAATCGCCGTACCGCTTGCCGGTTTGTTTCCGATGACTTTTCGGCCCGTTCGTTTTTCCAATTCGTCAATCAATTCTTTTGGGAATCCGTTTGGGAACACTTGGAACGGTTTGTCAATACGAAGCCCCATAATTTCCCAGTGACCCGTCATCGTATCTTTTCCGGCGGATGCTTCTTGCATTTTTGTATAATAGGCTAGCGGTTTTTCCGCTTTTGGAATGCCTTTAATTTCGCGAATGTTGCTTAAGCCGAGCTTCGCCATGTTTGGCATATGCAATCCGCCTCGATGCTCAGCAATATGCCCGAGCGTATCCGCACCTTTATCATTATACTTTTCGGCATCTGGGGCTTCTCCAATGCCGACAGAGTCCATGACAATTAAAAATACCCGTTTGTATGTATAACCCATTATTATGCCTCCTGTCTTCATCAAATGATCTATCTTTTGTATCATTCCCAAAACACTTATTCACACATCAACATTATATTGGTCAGAAGTCTGACAACCATATTATAAAACGTTTTCATAATTATGCGCAATAAAAAACAGAAAAGAGCACAATGAAAAACAGAGATGCGGAGTGCCAAAACAAAACACCCGCTCGCCACAAGCGGGTGTTTCTTGCAAGCAACAAAAACGCTATGCGCGCGGATGGTACTGCTTATACACATCCTTTAAACGCGTTTTCGTAACGTGCGTATAAATTTGCGTTGTTGAAATATCGGCGTGGCCTAATAATTCCTGCACGGCGCGCAAATCAGCGCCGTTCTCAAGAAGATGGGTGGCGAATGAATGCCGCAACGTATGCGGTGTCAGCTCTTTTTCGATATTTGCTTCTTTCGCGAGCTTCTTCAAAATTTTCCAAAAACCTTGCCTTGTCAAACGTTCGCCATGATGGTTTAAAAATAATGCATCGGTTGTCCTTTTTTTCGGGTTGATTAGCTTTGGACGCGCAGTTTCAAGATATACTTTTAATGCGTTTAGCGCCATGCTGCCGACCGGCACGATGCGCTCCTTCTTCCCTTTCCCGTAACAGCGGACAAAGCCCATCGTCAAATGCACATCGGAAAGGTTTAAGTTCACAAGCTCACTGACACGCATTCCGGTTGCGTACAATAATTCTAGCATCGCTTTATCGCGAACGCCAATTGGTGTATTCGTTTTCGGCGCTTCTAAGAGCGCCTCGACTTCTTCGAGAGACAGCACTTTCGGCAACGTCCGCTCCATTTGCGGCGATTCGATATGCACCGACGGGTCTTGTTCCGCTACTTTTTCACGAAGAAGAAATTGATGAAACGAACGGATCGATGCAATATGGCGTGCAATCGTCTTTGGAGAGTTTCCCTTTTCCTTTAAAAACTTCAAAAATTGCATAATATGAAGGCGCGACACGTCGTTCCACGATTGAATTTGCTCAACGTGGCGCAAATAGTGCGCATACTTTTTTAAATCTCTTTCATAAGAAATAATCGTATTTTTTGCCAAATTTCGTTCTACCGTCAAATAATGAAGAAAATCTTTCAATTCATATTCCAACATTTCTCTACTCCCCATTGCGATAGAAAAATAATAGTCGATCCATCCATTCCAATGTCGAGCTTTCGACGGTTGAAACTTTCACCGCTGATCCTTGTGGTTCATCATAACGGTGGTAATTATCGTATTCTCGATTGAACCATATAAGACTATAATAAAATAAAATCGTACACCCCGTAAATAAAAGAAATACTTTTATCATCTGCCATATCGTTTTCATGGCCGTTCCTCCTCATTTCCAATCATGCTTACTATGAGGATATGCCATGTTTTTTTTCTTTTATACCATAAAAAAACCTTTCCCATCGGAAAAGGTTTTTTACTTTTTATTTTGTTCTTCCTCATGTTTTTGTTGGCAACGATAACAAATGCCATGAAACGTTAAGCGGTGATCTTTAATTTTAAACTTCCAATCTCGTTCCACAATTTCTTCTACTTCCTCTAATAAATCTTCTTCAATTTCCGCTACTGACCCACATTCAATACAAACTAAATGATGATGAAAGTGAGCTGCTCCTTCTTTGCGCAGATCGTAGCGAGATACACCATCCCCAAAATTGATTTTATCGACAATTTTTAGTTCGGTTAACAGTTCGAGTGTACGATATACCGTAGCTAATCCGATTTCTGGAGATTTTTCTTTAACGAGGAGGTAGACGTCTTCTGCGCTTAAATGATCTTCTTCATGTTCTAACAAAACACGGACTGTCGCTTCCCGCTGCGGTGTTAATTTATAACCGGCGGTATGCAATTGCTTCTTAATTCGGTCGATTCGATCTTCCATCTTTTATTCCCTCCCACGTCATTCAACTACCATTATAACAAAAGAAAGAGGGAAGTATCAAAATAAAATTATTATTATAAAAGAACAAAAATGATTATTATATAATAGAAATAATTATTTATGTCCAACCATCTCGATTACTTGTTTCATAAATAGCGGAGATACGTACGCCTCTAGGGATGAAGAAACGAGCAAACTCACGCTGATCAACATCATCGCCATCGTATAGCGCATAATCATCGGAAAAATTGGTTCATGCCCCCGTTTCATAAATTGATTGCGCACCATTTGCAATGAAAATGAAACAGAAATCACTCCCATGATCACAAAGGCCGGAATGATAATTAAATTTTGTGGCATTACAGACACAAAAGATAATAAAAACCCTTGCCATCCCATTTGGTTCACCAAAAATCCGACAGTAAATCCGACAACAATTCCTTTTAAAAACAGCAAAATCAAAATAATAGGCAATCCTATAATCGAAATGCCCAGCACCCACATTAAAGCGACATATTTTAAATTATGGAAATAACTTTGTTGAAACATATCGTGGGCGCTTGCAATATTTCCTTTTGATACTTGTCCAAAAAATTGCGTTAAATAGTAGTATAAATCTTGTTTCTGGCTAAAGTTTAAACTGTTTACAACAATCGCTCCAAAAATCACTCCCATTAAAAATAGCACAATCACAAATAAATACACAGGCGCATGCTCGCGCATATGTACAGCGATCATTGATTTTACCGGATGTCTTCTCATTTTTTTCTTCCCCCTATCACCCTCTTAGTAGATTGTATGAAACATTCTTCGATGTATGACTTATTTGCAAGAAAAGAAAGAGAAGACAACTCCGTATACAAAAAATCGCTTCTATTCCGAAGCGATTTTTCCGTATTTTCCGCCGCCCCCGGCCTGAATTGAAAGCTCTCCTCTGCGCGCGAGCATGATGAGTTTGGCTAGTTTTTCTCCCACACACCGTTTTAGTTCTTCTTCTGTCGCTTGATGTAGCACGTACATTTCCGTACCGAAACGGGCGAGTAATTTTTCATATGTTTTCGCCCCAAGTCCTGGGATGAACTCAAGCGGCACTTGATAAATATACGGTGGGCGTTCCGGCGGCGCTCCGCCTGTTTTTAGCTCCTTAAGACGGTCAAACACTCCTTTAATTTGCCGGTGATGGCCGCATGATGGACATCGTTTTTCGCGAGGGCTCATCGGCTTGAAACATCGTTCACATGTCGTTTGATGATACTTTCCTAGTTTCGGATTTAACCCATAGTTGGCGATAATCGCTCTTTCCTCCTGATTTCGCAACGCTTTTTTCAATTCGGCAAACGTCGGAGCGTTCATGCGAATCACTTGGTATTCACGCGCCAATTTTCGCAGCGAATGGGCATCGGAATTAGAAATGTATGGATAGCGATGAAGTTCGGCGATTTGGTCGGCCATCTCGGTATCAGCGCTTAACCCCAGTTCTATCGCATCAATGGCATCAGGGTCGAACACTTCAGTTAAGCTTTTTTTCACTCCTTTGCCATACAAACTTTTAAACGGAGTAAACGCATGCGCTGGAACAAACAAACCGCCTAATTGTTTTACAAACGCCTGTAATTCACGGCCCGTTCCGTACATGCGCTGCGAACTGAGGGAAATGTTTTTCACCCGCTCTTTTAGCCATGCAGAAAACGTACGCATTGCCGCAATCGTCGGTAAAAAGACAAGCACGTGAATAGGGCCTTGACAATGTTCATCATATACTTCGATTTCGCTTCCTAATAAAAGCGTCACCTCACCGGCGATGACACCACCGTCCTTGTGCTCGTACCAGCCTTTTGCGTTCATTCCTTGTTCCAATTCATTGAGCACTTCCGGAACATGGCAGTCAATAATGCCAACCATATTTAATCCTTTTACATGTGCTGCGTCGTGCAAAATGTTTGTGAGCGTTAATGTTTTTGCACCTGTAATTTTTACTGGCCTTCCGGAAGCGGTGCGGCCAATATGGATATGTAAATCAACATAATAGTTATGCATTTTCTTCTCCTAGGACACGACGCAATTGCAAATATTGCAGCGCATATGCTGTTTTGGCATCATAAATCTCGCGTTTTTCAAGCATTTCCATCGCCTCCTCCAACGTCACTTCTAAAATATCGACGAATTCATCTTCATCGAGCGATGCGGCATCTTCCAATTTCTCCAGCCCTTCCGCCATATATAAGTGAATCAGCTCATCGGCAAATCCCGGCGACGTATAAAATGACACGATATGGCGCATCGACTGGGCGCGGTAGCCTGTTTCCTCTTCTAGTTCACGCTGTGCCGTGGCAAGCGGCTCCTCCCCTTTTTCTAACTTGCCCGCTGGAATTTCTATTAATACTCGTTCCAATGCTTTTCGGTATTGTCGAACGAGCACTAGTTTTCCTTCTTTTGTAATTGGGATAATAGCCACCGCACCTGGATGTTTAATAACTTCCCGTTTGCTCGTTTTCCCATTTGGCAGCTGTACGTCTTCCACATACAATTGAACTACTTTGCCGCTAAATATTTTTTCTTTGCGAATCGTTTTTTCCACTAAATGGTCCATGTTCTTCTCTCCAGTCCAAATAATATTTTCCGATTTATTGTACTACATCATTGTGAAAGTTTTACATAAAGAATAATCATGAAAGCCCATAACTTTAGTCATTTGGATGAAGCAGTCAATCCCGCATTCGCTCCTCGACCGATAAGATAATAAGGAAAGGGATTTGTCATCAATATATTGTAAATCAAATTTCCCAGCACTAATAAAAATGCTATATTCCTTATTATTACCATTGTTGCTGTTGATTACAGGCCAATGGCCTCCACAAATCCTACATTTCTACTAAATATTCCATATTTGCAAACACAATACGGTCTTTGTCTTTAAGTGGATAGGCTTCTCCGCTAATAATTCGTATACCGTTTATTTTTGTTCCGTTTGTACTATGCAAATCAATTAAGACATATCCGTCAGCCCGCAATTCTATTTTCGCATGTTCTTTGCTTACGAATTGATTGTTTTGAAAATGTTCGGGATGAATCGTGCCTAGCCGGCCAATAATTCCTCCTTCAACCGGAATTGGTATTTCATAGCCGCTCGCTGTATGCACAAGGCGAATGCCTGTCATTCGCACCGTTTTCATCTGTTCATTCGGTAGTCGCTCTTGTACTTCTGATTCATGTTCTACAGTACGGTCACTCAGGACAGTTTTATCTTGAAGGATGGATGGCGGAATATGCGAAATATCCTCCCCACAATCATCGTTCTCACAAAATAGCGAGCTTAGCGAATTATGATAACCGCAAACATCGCAAATTCGTACCTCTTTCATTCTCCCTCACCTTCTTCATTAATGAGATTTTTTCTGCATAGGCGGCTCTGTTTTATTGATTTCTAAATGATGATTGTTCACTTTGCGCAATGGCTTCACCACATTTTTCTGGCTAATATCAATGTTTCTAACATATCGTTCATCCGCTGGACTTAAGTTTTCATTACAAAGGTGAATCCCTTTTTGTTTTAAACCTTCTTTAATTTCTTCATATTTTGTACAAAAGGCTTCCATTGCTTCTTTCACTTTTAGCTTTTCTAATGAACTTAATTCTTTTGGCCCATTGCTCACTCCACTTACTTCAAAAAGGATGCTTCCATTATCGGAAATAAAGACATTTACCGCTTGCTCAAAGCCGAGTTCATATATATGATGATGAACGTTTTGCTTTTTTCTTGCCATGTAATCGGTCGCTAAAATCTCATAACCTAGCGATTGCATCACTTCATGAACACTATTGACAATATAGTTGATTTCTTGTTGTTCGGCATGTTTTTGATCCAGTCTTGCAATTTCCGCTTTTAGACGTTCCTTTACCTCTGGAAGCATCATGTCTTCTAGATGGAAAAACTCTTCGTTTTCGGGAATATTTAGTAATTGGCATAACGTTTGATAATGTACAAGCAACTTTCCATACTCTTCTTTTTCTTTCCGCAAACGCTCATAGATCTCATCATATTTTTTCTTATTAGCGAAAAAAGTGTTAAGACGTAATTTGATTTGCGCTTCCTTATATTCATCGTCATAAGTTGGATGAGCCGCAATAGCGCGGATGGAATCATAAAGGTTTTGAATCTCCCCGACAAACGGAAACGATGGATGTTGTATATATGGTTCAAGTTCTTGAAGTGCTTCTTGCAAAATATGGTTTATATTTCGCTTCTCTTTTTGTTTTTCTTTAAACATTTTCGGTATCGTATAATTTTTTTGTTGTGTTCGCGAAAGTATTGCGGCATTATCTAAAAATTGTTGACGTTGTTTATACTCCTCTTGCATTTGCACATCTTGATGCAATTTTTCCATTAACGGTGTTATTGCGACATCAATTTCTTTTCTCATTGTATCTATAAACGGTTGTAATTGTTGTAAATAATGTTCCATGTTCGAAATGTTTTGCTTGTCATAATCCAGCGGAAATTGTTCGATGTTTGTTAACAGACGCTTTGTTTCCTCTTGTATTTGATAATAAGAAAAAGATTCTTTAATCTGATGAATTTGAACCATTTGATCCCCTTCATCTGCTATATAAGTAATATTTCCCCTTAAACGCTTTAATTCTTCTTGAAGTTTTTGAATTTGGTTATTTAGCTCATTTCGCTTTCTTTCTTCTTCGAGCCGCCTACGTTCCTCTTCTAATTGCCGTTGCCGTTCCATTTCTAATAGCCGCTGTCTTTCTCTTTCTAGCTGTAAATGACTATATTTCGGACCGCTCATTTCCTATATTCCTTCCCCCTCAAGCTATATAATCGTACGCCAATGTTTTAAATGATTTTCATATCCAAGTTGTGTTAACCAGGCAAAAAAGTATTGATTGTTTAATAATTCCGTCGCAAGTTGCTCAATATCTTTTCCCTGTTGAATCCAATCATCGAGCAACGCATCAACAGTTGTGTATACATTTCCATTAAATTGAAACTCTTGTGTATTCAATAATAGAAAGCCTAAACGATAGTACGCAAACGGTAAATTCTCTTTTGCTTGTTCTGTTATTTGTTCTATTTCCTTAAAAAAGCCATCATCTTCCTTGTCCATGTCAATGCTTTTTAAATACGTTCGCAATATGTCTTCGCTTAATAATTCTGCCAGCGTTTCATTCATTTCTGGCAATGTTTTTTGGATTGCTTCACCTAATTCATGCAAACTATGAAAAACCTCGCCTTTCCAACAAAGCGGCGGACTTGGATGAAGCTTTGTAATGAATTGATGTAGCCCGATATCTTCTTTACGGATTTCTTCACATTCCATTACTATTAAAGCATATTCTTCTCCAAATTGTTTGACAAAATCTTTTGTCAATCCGCGATATAAATGCTTCTTGCCCTCCTCCCAATTGGAGGCGAAAGCTAACGTCAGCTCTTCTAATGTCTGGATGTCTTTTCCAGCAAATCGATACGGACGAATGTTGCGAGTAATTTTGTCTTCACCAACATAAACATCTTCACCGTTCAGCCATTTTTTTACTTCTTCGTATCCCCAACGGATATTTCGGTCTTTACGTGTTAAACCTTTGATTAATTTCGCCAAACGTTCCGGGATATGAGCGGGTATATGAAGTGGATCCGATATCGTCACTTTCATAATTTGCTCTGGAGTAAGCCCTTTAAACGGATACTCCCCCAACGCTAACTCAAGCAATGTAATCCCAAACGAGTAGTAATCATTTTCTTTACAAATCAGTTGATTGTATACTTCGGGAGCGGCATATCCATCCGTACGGTTAGCGTTTCGAGTGAAAACAACACTGCCCTTTCCTAAAGTTGAGCTAATGCCAAAATCACCAAGAACTAAATAGGAAGAATCATTGCTAAAAAAGATGTTATTCGGTTTAATATCGCGATGAACAATGCCGGCTTGATGAATGGCATGTAATCCTTCATTAACAGAAGGGACGACTACATTGAAAATAAAATCCCATGTATAGGAAGAATGTTTCGTCAAATCGCCATTCTTGTAATAAGGAAGTATTTCGAAATACCGCTTTGATTTTTCGTCGATTCCGTCTTCTAGAACGGAAATGACATATTTAGACTGTATTGAACGAATTCGTTCTTTTACTTCATCCTTCGGTTGAAAATTTTTATGATACACTTTTGCAACGAACATGTCCCCTTCATATTCGCAAAGAAAAAGAGTTGCTTCCCCAGTATTATAGGTTAGGCTGTCAACAATTTTATACTTTCCGTTAAGCATGTCACCAATTTGAATGTAGCCATTACCATTTGCAAAGCTATCCGTATTTTCCATGACCGCCGTTTTCGCATGTTGTTCACCCATTTTTACTGTTGCTAACTCGTTTGGCATGCGAACTGTTTTATCTTGGTTGTCTGTTACCATCCGAAGCGTCCGTTTCAGGTTTTCCTTCATCATGAACCCTTCCTTTTCATCCATTTACTTAATGACATCAACAGTGATCTCACTAATCCAAACCATTTTTCCTGATTCTTTTTCCAATACTCGATACCATACACGGCCGTTTATTTTTTGCGAGCCGTAATAATCAAAAATTGTTCCTTTCTTTGCCTGTTTAAATATCGTTTTTTTATTTACTGAAGGCTCCGTTCTCAGATTCGCATAAAGAGATTTTACACGAACTTGCCCAAGCGGCTTTTCTGCAGAAGCACTGGCGTCGATTGCCTTTTTGTCTATTTGTTCTTCAATCTTCGCAGCCAACCAATGATAAACATTCATGTTGTTCATAAAAGCAGCTGTCCAAATATAGCCAAAAAGCGAAAATACAACGAGAAGAAAAAAGCGTTGTCGCTCTACATAATTCACGAATGCCGGCAGTCGAATGGTTAATCGGGCAGGGATAAAGTTAAATCTCGGCCCAACAATGAAACCAATCAACGCCCCAAACATTGCCATCAAAAAAAGCAAATGCAACTCTCTTAGTTTCATAAAATTAAATTGATTTGGCAGAAAACCAAATTCCTGTGCAAAGCTTACTAAAACGAAAAAAACGATATAGCCGATTTGCACACTTACGGAATATAAACGCAAATAATGGTTTAACTTTGCCAACCCTAATGCGAATAGTAACGCGGATGCGCCAATAATGCCCAATTCAATTTGTTTTGAAACAGGCAAAAGCATCTTAAGAATGAGCACGAACACGAAAGAACCAATAAGGGCTCCACCCCATTGGAATGTCTTAGCTCGCTTATTGTCTTTATCTTCCATTTGCGAACTGCGTATTCGCTTATACTCTTCAATAATGTCTGGATGAGGATGAAGCTTGATATAATTCCTAAATGCCTCAGCTATATTGTCCTCATCCGCCGTCAATACAACTTGTATTTTGCGGTACAATCCTTCATTGGTTTTCTTCAGCTCGTCTAATTGTTTTTTAGAAATGATGTCAACGCGATAGTTGTCCGATTGAATGTTTTCATTCGATTTTGTTAGAAAATGTTGAAATTCTTCATATAACGTTTCTAATTTTCGATATTCTTGCTGGATGTCAGCAATATTGTTCTTATCGATATGAATATTTTGCAGTTTTGCTTTTAGCTCCTTTGCGCGAGGTGTGATAAAATGGTATTGTTCAACATTTTGAATCACTTGATACTCAGGTGTTTTTTTAATTTTTTCAATTAATGCATCCGATAATTTTTGGCTTTTATTTGATATTGCGGAAAGGAGAAGCAGCATATCGAACGTTTCTTTCTTTATTCCCATATGTATCCACCTTTCAATTGTCGCGCTTGATGAGAACAATCGTAATATTGTCTGCCCCGCCACGATTTTTTGCTAATTCCACAAGTTGTTTTCCTTGTTTTTCAAGCGGTTCATTGGAAGATAAGCACATTTCGATTTCTTCATCCGTTACATACTCGGTTAACCCGTCACTACAAAGCAAAAACACATCACCTATTTCTGGAGGAGATAATAGTTCCGCTATTTCAACTTCGACATTCTTTTGACCAAGAGAACGCAACAAAATATTTCTTTTTGGGTGATGCTGCTTTTCTTCAAACAAAATTTGTCCTGCAGCATATAACATTTCTACTAAGCTATGATCCTTTGTAAGTCTTTTAAAAAATGGACGCCGAAATCGATACACTCTACTGTCTCCAATATGAAAGATGGTTATTTTATGATTATTGCATAAGACTCCCGCTAACGTTGCTCCCATCCCTCTCGTTTCAGGATGTCGTTCCATATGCTGAAATAGTTTATTTTGTATATCATGTTCAATAAAATGTTTTAGTTCCTCTTTGCTTTGAATATGTTTTCGTGTTGCAAAACTTTCTAATGCAAGAAAGGAAGCGATTTCCCCAGCATTTTCCCCTCCCATTCCATCAGCCACAACGGCAATAAAGTCACTCAAGACCTCTATTTCATAATCTCCTTCTGTAATAAGAGCACGGTTTACCACGAATCCATCTTCATTATTCTGGCGAACTTTTCCAACATCCGTAATTCCATAAATTTTATACATATGTCACATCACACTCCATCTCAATGACACCATCTTTTTCAAAAATCTGCTGAACGGTCAATTGGCAATTTCCTTGGATGTTATGGTCATATAAATATCGTGACAAAGGATTGATGAAAGTTGATTCAACAATGTTACCAATTCCCCTTCCGCCATTTTCTAAATTGGCCAACGCTTTTTTAGCGATATATTGCTTTGCTTCGTCACTGATACGAAGGTCGATCTTTTTCTGTTCCATTAAAATGTCAGTAATTTTCTTTAATTGGTGCTCTAGAATTAAAGCAGCAACATCTTCACGAATGTAATCAAAAACAACAATGTTATCGCCAATTCTGTTTAAAATCTCCGGACGTCCTAATTCTAATGTGAAATAATCTTTGATAGCGGATAAAATTTTTTCTCTTATTTCCTCGTAAGGCATATCTGGTGTCACATTCAATGTACGATGGCCATATTCATCTTTTGTATAAATTCCTAGATTACTTGTAAATATAATAAGAGATTCTGAGAAATAAACCGTTTCTCCCTTTCCATCCGTCATCCGTCCGTCTTCTAATATTTGTAAAAACTTATCAAATATAGAAGGGTGCGCTTTTTCAATTTCATCAAATAATAACACAGAAAACGGCCGCTCTTTTACTGCATTTGTAAGCTGTCCTCCCGCTTCATACCCGACATACCCCGGAGGGGCTCCGAGAAGTTTCTGATCGGCATGACTTTGCTGGTATTCACTCATATCGAAACGTTGGCAAAACGATTCATCACCAAATAAAAGCGCAGCAATGGTCTTCGCTAATTCCGTTTTTCCTGTACCGGTAGGGCCGGCAAAAAATAAAATTCCTTTTGGTTTACTTGAATGAGAGGAGTGATGAAGCCCTGATAAACCTGTCACAGCCCGCTTTAAAATGTCCAATGTTTTTGTAACCGCCGCTTTCTGTCCTTTTACACGTGATTCAATAAAAGATTGGGCATTTTTTAATTTCTCAATTCCTATTTCTTCCCACGGGCTTTCTTTGACGCCATGTTTATACAGTCGAATAGCTTCAGCAATTTTACGAATATGAATTTTTTCTTGGCGACAAAGCATTCTTAAACCATTCAGTTCAATGTTTGTAAATCCCTCAGTTAAATCGATAAATTGCTGTTTTAATTTATTCTGCTCCTCTGGCGTCACATCTTCAGCACCGATAAAGCCGCGAAACTGACTTTCAATAAAGCGAGCTCTTGTCTTGCGGTCAGGCTTTGGAATATGCAATGTCTTGACATAAGGATTATCAAGATAAAACCAAGCTGGAATATCATTAACTTTATTGCATATAAGAAACAGCAGATTATTGACATGTTGGTTTGTATGCTCGATCCGATGTTGTTTTCGCTTTTGCGTCGTCAGTAGCAGCCGGGAATAAAATTCCCGTTCTTCCTCACTTAAATTTTGCGGCGATGCAATATAACGAGAAGACAAATTTAAAATGACGGCCACTGGATGGCTGTTTGTATCCATTGCTTGACGAATCATTTCGGTTGCACGGTTAATAGTAGCTTTATATGTTTTTGTAACTTGCTCTAGTTGTCGAGAGCTTGTTAAAGCAGGATGCGAATGGCTTTCTCTTCCTTTCGCCAATTGTAAAAACTGTTTTAAGTGGTCGGCATTGTACTCATTATAAAATCCGTCAATATGATTATAAAAAACTACTGTACCATATCCCTTATTCAACAAATATTGATATAAAAAATAATCGAGATGGTTAATGGCCCATTGTTTTTCCCCGTTTTTTTCTATTTGATAGGCATGTAAATCAAAAATATTCCCTTCTAATATGAAGGTGGTTTTAATTGATTTAAAGCGGTCCAGCTCTAGTTCCCATGCACTAGGACTTAATTGTTGCTCAGACACCTTCTTTTTGCCCCCCAAATGATTTGTATGTGTAATAGATTGATCTTAAATGTTTTCAAGATTTTGCTTTATTTGAACTCCATAATGGGAAAGTTGTTCAGCAAGTCTTTGCTTTGTGTGTTTCATGGGAATTCCGATAGCGATTACGTTGTCGTGAAAAAACACAGTTTGTACACTTCTTTTTCCTTTTAAAAGCAGTTCGTATCTTTCGCGATATTTTTCATTTAAAATATGCACCTTTTGATTCGCTGAACCTCTTAATGGTTTGTTATCATTTTTTTCTTCGATATATTTCCCATCAATAAGCACGGAAATTGTGTTTAATATACGATTCACATTTTCATTCTTCCAGCTCTTCAACTGTCGGAGCGTATACCCTGAATAGATCAATATATCATCCGTTATTTCTTCATGAATAAATGATACAAGCTCTGCTAGTTCATCAACTTGTTGGAAAGGTTCACCTCCTGTAATCGTCACGCCATCAATCGGCTGATGAATGGATCGTAACATTTGAAAAATAATTGACATTGGTAAATCTTTGTCACGATTCTCTTCCCAAAGTTCTGGATTCGAACAATTTAAGCAAGCATGTGGACAGCCGATCGTCCAAATA
The DNA here is from genome assembly GCF_030268025.1 of Parageobacillus sp. G301. Classification (NCBI taxonomy): domain Bacteria; kingdom Bacillati; phylum Bacillota; class Bacilli; order Caryophanales; family Anoxybacillaceae; genus Parageobacillus; species Parageobacillus sp. G301. The sequence goes on along the minus strand of NZ_BSDB01000002.1, from coordinate 1,212,641 downwards.
CCTATCCGTTTTCCAAATCCCAACGTTTCAACTGGGTAAAAAATCCTTTCAATTTGCATAGTCATCATCCCTTATTATAAATTAAGGAAGTATTAGTATTTAAATGAAAAACTAGCATAATTTATTTATAATAATGTTATAATACAATTTTAAAAAAATCTATGACCTTCTTCCTAGATACATTTATTCAAGCACTCGAGATGAAGTTAAACTCCTACTACCACATACAAAAAAGGGTGAATCTGGATCATGGAAAGATGGATGAACATTATTGACTACTTTTTAATTGTTTTCGGGGCTTTAATTGCATATGGAACATGGAAACATAATGAATCAATTGTTGATGCATTTTGGTTATTAGCAACAGCAGTTGCCATACTTTTAAGCAAAAGATACAATAGCCGTTTCTGGTCAATGATTGCATACTTAGGCACTTCTTTCTATTTCTTTTCTGCATTGTCGAAGCCGCTGCATTTAAATGTATTAAGCATGGTTCTTTTTGATAAAGAAACTACCCTGTTTTTTAGTATTGTTGCTTTGATTACAATGGCCAGCTTTTTTCTTCAGCTAACAACTTACGGCTTATCATTTATGTGGGCTGTTTTTTATGTTTTAAATATTTATGTAACATTGTCTCAACATGGCACAAAAGAATTTATTGATTATTATAATTCTAATTCCGTCATTTATTTTATAATTCAGAACTATATGTCAATCTTTTTGCTATCTTTCATTGGTTGCTGTTTTATTGAATACCAGTTTATAACACGAAGACAAAATCGAAGATATTTTGTTTAATTTCACATCCTGAAGATGGAGCAATGGCTCGGCTCGATGCCAAGATTCGGAAGCAAACGCGCCTTTTGAAGAAGCTCTGGAGTTGATCGATATGATTTTGGAAGTAGGAAGACAAAGCGCAGAACAGATTCCTGCCGAATCAGAGCGTACATGAGCCGATTCCCCTTTTCAGAGGATTCGGTTTCGTAGGTGGGGCTATCCCCTAGGAATCATGACAGTGTGGGGAAGCGAATATTGCTCAAGCACGGGGATAAAGCAGTATGGAAATTTAACGAAATGGATTTACATAGTAGTGCAGAGATTCATGGAATAAAAAACAATCATTAAGGAAAGGGATGTCTAACATGAAAAAGCGCCGCATCGGCTTATCGGATTTATATGTCAGCGAAATCGGGCTCGGCTGCATGTCGCTTGGCACTGACGAAAAAAAAGCGATTCGCATTATTCATGAGGCGTTAGAACGCGGCATTAACTATTTAGATACGGCCGACCTTTATGACCGCGGACTAAATGAAGAATTTGTCGGAAAAGCAATCAAAGGAAAACGCGATCAAGTCATCCTCGCAACAAAAGTGGGCAACCGCTGGGAAGACGGAAAAGACGGCTGGTTTTGGGATCCGTCCAAAAAATACATTAAATCGGAAGTAAAAGAAAGCTTGCGCCGTCTGCAAACGGATTACATTGACTTATATCAGCTTCACGGCGGTACGATCGATGACCCGATCGACGAAACAATTGAAGCGTTCGAAGAATTAAAACAAGAAGGGGTGATCCGCTATTACGGCATTTCCTCGATTCGCCCAAACGTTATTCGTGAATATGTAAAACGTTCCAATATCGTCAGCGTCATGATGCAATACAGCCTGCTTGACCGCCGACCAGAAGAGTGGTTTCCGCTTTTGCGCGAACACAACGTCAGCGTCATCGCCCGCGGACCTGTCGCGAAAGGATTGCTCACAGAACGTCCTCTAGAGGCGGCGAGCGATTCCGTCAAGAAAAACGGCTATCTTGATTATACATATGAGGAACTGCAGACGCTGCTTCCAAAGTTAAAAGCGAAAACGGCCGAACACCGTTCGTTCACCGCAACGGCGCTGCAGTTTTGTTTATATAATCCGGTTGTTGCCGCTGTCATTCCAGGAGCGAGCAGCGTTGAACAGCTCATCGAAAACGTAAACGCTGCTTCCGCCCCACGCTTAACAGAGGAAGAATATGAATGGCTCCGTCAGCATACGAAAGCTTCCGTATACGAAATGCATCGATAGGATACTTACAACGATGCGGAAAGAGAACTTTCTCTTTCCGCAATACACATCCGAAAGCGAGCAAACAGCATGATTGGCGTCCGAAAATTCGCCGCAAGAAAAATCACGCTTTGTACGCGGATTTCTCCGCTCTCCCATAAAACAGAATATCTCCACGATTTACTTAAAATTCCGCCAATCCAAATTGCTCTCATTCAGCAGCTCTTCAAATGTTTTTTGTTGTTCACGTTTGCGCTGCTCCTCTCGTCTCCGTGCTTCTTCCTCCTCTTTTTTTCGCTGTTCTTGTTGTTCCAATTCCCGTTTTTTCTCCTTCAGCTTAGCGAACAATTCCTCATTTAAACGATCCTTCAGCGTAAACAATTCGTCTGCTTGATTTTTTTGTTTCTTGTTCACACCTATCCCTCCAATGTATAAAACGTTGTTCATTCTTCCATGATAAAAACAAACACTTTCAAGAAAAGGAGTTAAATGAAATGGCAAAAAACGGCTCACAAAAAGGAAAATCAACTGCCGATACCGTAAAACAAACAATCGCAAAAGAAGAATTAGAAAAAGCGATTCATCCAACAAAACGCCAAAACGCTCAGCAATAAAGAAAAGCGAAGGCGAGCTGCTTAACCGCGAAGGGCAAATGTTCTTCTCCCTCAGGGTGCTTGCACCCTGAGGGAGAAGGTTATTTGGCAGAAGAAGGCTAGCCGTCGAAGCTAGACAATAAGAAAAGCGAAGGACAAGCAGAAAAAGAGCATTTATTTAATTTTTAAAATATCATTTATCAAATACTCCGCATCATCACCCACTCCTCCAATAAGAGCGGATCCTCTTCGATACTGCCATGGTAATCCTAAGAAATACAATCCTTTCACAGAAGTTACCCCTCTTTGGACTTCTGTGTTCAGATGAACAGGCAACTCATATTTCTGAGCATAATCCTCTAAATAATCGGCAATTTCGTCCTTGGTTGGATATCCGTTCTGGTCGCCCATTAAAGCCATTCCTGGCAAGGAACTAAACCAACGAGGAGTAAAAAGAACTAAGGAATCATAACGATTTCTCCAAACATCTCCGATTCGATCTTCCTTGCCAACAATGGCAAACAATATATTCTTTTGTTTCAAATAATATCCCATCGCTAACCCTGCTTGGCCCGCACCAATAACAAGAACATCGACATTGTGTTGCATTTCAACCAGCTCCGAAAGGGGTTAGACCTTCATTTCCCCGTGATGGATTTTAGAAGTTTCAATTTGAATGGTTGTATGCAGGATCTTAAATTTTTCTTCAATAATATGAATAGCATCTTGTAAAACCTTTTGGCTGTCTTGATCATCTTCAATGAGCATATGGCAGCTTAATGAATCCAGGCCTGATGTAATCGTCCAAATATGAAGGTCGTGAACATCAATCACTCCTTCAATACTTTCTAAGGCTTTTTTTACTTCATTTTGGTCAATGGTAATTGGCGTTCCTTCCATCAAAATGTGAACCGTATGCTTAATCACTCCACAAGCGCCCTTCAAAATTAACAAAGCAACCAATACTGAAATAATGGGGTCTGCCATATACCAATCAAAGAGCCACATTACGAATCCCGCGACAATGGCCCCGACAGAACCTAAAGCATCACCGATAACGTGAAGATAGGCGCTACGAAGATTGACATTATTTTTCACATCCCCTTTTCTCATTAACACCCAAGCACTTAAAAGATTGGCAAAAAGACCAACGAATGCAATCAGCATCATAGAGCCGCTAGCAACTGTTGGAGGATTGTAAAATCGTTCAATTGCTTCCCAAATAATAAATCCAGCGATTACAAACAAGGTAACTCCATTAAAAAGAGCTGCCAATATTTCAAAGCGGTAAAATCCATAAGTTTTACTGGGCGATGCCGGCTTGGTCGCAAACCAAATAGCCACTAAGCTAAGAACCAATGAGCTGGCATCACTAAGCATATGGCCAGAATCAGATAGTAAAGCTAGACTATGGGTAATTAACCCCCCAAAGAACTCCAATAACATAATTCCAGCGGTAATGAGAAGCGCAATCGTAAGCCCTTTTTTATTGCCTTCTCTGCCCAGGTCGTGGTGATCGTGGCGGTCGTGAGAATGATGGTGGTGATGACTATGCATCATCAAACGCCCCCTTATGTTCAGAATGGTGAATGGCTTGCATTAATAAAGAAATTACGTGTTCGTCATCACAAGAATAAAGCAATGTTTTTCCCTCACGGCGATATTTCACTAATCGTAGATTTCTCAACATGCTTAATTGATGGGAAATTGCCGATTGAGACATTTCCAATACTTCAGCAATATGGTTTACCGAACATTCTTCTTGCGACAATAAGTAAAGTATCTTGATTCGTGTTGGGTCAGCCAACGCTTTAAAAATGAGTGATACACTTTCAACAGCTTCAGAAGACAAAAAAGAATGTTTATTTTTGTTCATCATACATAACCTCTCTTATAAAAACTAAATATGAGCATATGTTCATATATAATTATTTAATCAAAATAGGTTTTTGTCAAGTTAAGGAAAATATAGCTTTAGACCCCCCTTTTTAAGGAGTATAGGAGTTTATAAAAAGTACAAATGCAAGGTAATTAGTATAAAGCCAGCTTATATATCTAGAGGTTATAAAAATATGCATAAAAAAGAGGGTGTCCCAAAAGTGATCCTTTTGGGGCACCCTCTTTTTATAAAATTTCCGTGATATTAGGCATATGCTCATCCATCCACGCTATTGCTTCATCTAGTGTGGCAAATTCTTTTGTCTCAAAAGTCATTTCATTTTGCAAAAGCCAGACGTCTTTTGGCTCATGATAGACGCCGGCAATCGACCAATGCAGCAAACTGTACGGGTCATTTTCATGCAAAAATGATACCCATGTTTTTTGCTTCGCTACATTGGCGATTTGTTTCAGCTTATCTTTCATGCCGCTCACTCACTTCTATAAGCGGCATGCGTGGATTTAAAATTTGTCCAGGGCTTTTCAGCAAAAAACTGCTCGTCCCTTCGACAACGTCGATCGTCATCACATCATCATAGAAGATGAGACGGGACTTTTCCACAAGAACAGGAACGAAATTCGTCTCGACAGCGATATCGTCCTCATCCGCCTCATCAACGAGCCATAAGGCAATGACACCGTCAACGAGGCATCCGCATCCATCTGTGTCATATTTTAGCTTCAACATTCGCCCTGTTTGCGCTAAAATAGGAGTGAGCTGTTTGGTCGCTTTATCTGTAAATGTAATATTCACGCTACACGATGCTCCTTTTCTTCTTGTTTCTGCTCCTATTGTACCTACATATGCAAATTGCTGTCAAAATAAAAAGGAGGAATTCAATCATGCCAAAAGTGCAAATTAAAGTGAACGATAACGGCTCCTATCGCATTACTGGCGATGTAGAGCTTATTGATGCGGAAGGAAATAAATTTGTAACCAAACAAACCTTTTCGCTTTGCCGATGTGGGCTGTCCAACAATATGCCATTTTGCGACGGTTCCCATAAAGGCAAATTCCACTCTGTTGTCCGCGCCACTCCATCCGAATCGCAATGATAGGAAGTGGCATTGTTGGACGAAAAATGGCTTAAAAAACTTATTCGCAACTGCTTTGTTCAATATGGGCATGATACGGAATGCCTGCCCCTTAATGACTCAGAATGGAAACAGTTATGCGAAAAAATTTTATTAGAAAAAACAAACCATGAAGATATGGATATGTACGAAATTGTGCATGATGTCATTTATGAATATATAACGAAATAACACTCCTTGTTATGCAGCAAGGAGTGTTATTTTTTGAAGAATGCACGTTTCCCGACTTTCTCGACCACGGATGGAAATAAGCGATAGAGTTGACTCCCAATATTCATCCAGCGCGGCATATTTACTTCCCTTGTCGGCGTCATCATAATCGAAACGACCTGTTTTGCTACTTTTTCCGGCGAAAGCATCCATCGTTCCACATTTTTTACGTATTCTCCTGATTGGTCGGCTACATGGAAAAAATTCGTCCGAATCGGTCCTGGGTTCACAGCAGTAACAAAAATCCCGTACTGTTCCGCTTCCATCCTCAAGCTGTTCGTAAACCCAAGCACCGCATGTTTTGTAGCAGCATATACGCTCGATTTTGGCGTTGCCAATTTTCCAGCTTGTGAAGCAATATTAATAATATGGCCGCTTCGCCTTTTTTGCATATGTAAATATACTATTTTTGTACAAGCGATTAAACCGAATACATTGACAGCAAACATGGCTTTCATTTCCTCAAGATCAATGTCTTCCACATTGCGAAACACGCCAAAACCTGCGTTATTTACCAATACGTCAACCGTTTGGACATCACGAAATAATTGTTGAAACACCATTTCTACCGCATCTGTATCACTCACATCCAACCGATAATAACGTGGCGAAATGCCATATGTATGTTCAATTTGTCTTGCCACCGCTTTCAACTTTTCTTCATTTCTGGAAAGCAACACCGGCAGCGCCTTTTGGCGTGCCGCTTCATAGGCGATCTGTTCGCCGATGCCGCTTGACGCTCCAGTAATGACGATATGTTTGCCTTCTATCCGCAAATAGATCCCTCCATCGCTTCATAAACGTAATAATCATTTACTTTTGTCTTTCTCACTGCGCCGTTCTCTTCTAAGTAATCGAGCTGCCCAATCGTTTCAGACATCGTTAATATAAACTCTTGTTGATATACAGTAGGAAATAGCTTTTGGCAAACTTCAAATACCGTATGCGGTCTTTGCTTGAGCATATCGAGCACTTGCTCGGCACGTTCGCGTTGTTTACGGAGCCGTTTTTCAATCAATGCAGATACGTCTGTCACATCCTCGCCATGTCCCGTCATGACAAAAGAAATGTCGTAATTCCGCATTTTTAGCAATGAAGCGTTATACTGCAGTAATGGTTTCGGGCGCTCCGTTTCTCCTGGAAAAGGCGGCTCCATCAATGGATTTGGCGAAATATGTAAAAGCAAATGATCTCCGCCAATCATCGCACCGTCCGTTTCGCGGTAAAACACAACATGGCTTTGGGCATGTCCCGGTGTTTCAATCACTTTCCAATGCGGCAAGCCGGGCAGCAAATCACCTTCTTTGACCGTAGCGGTAAGCGGTCGATGGCATGCATAGCGGAGCGAGCCCCGTAAATTTGGAAGTTCGGCAAGAAACAAACGATCCACGCCGCATTCTAACAAAAACTGTTCAAAAAATCGTTGATGTTGTTGAAAAAATGTTTCGTCCTGACGAAGCCAGCGATCTGCTTTCTGATGGCCAATGACTGGAATTGAATCTGGTAAATAATCGAGCAAGCCGACATGGTCAGGATGATGATGGGTAATGACAACTTGATCAATGTCGGAAGGAGTATATCCAATTTGACGAAGCTGCTGTTGAAACGAGCGCCACGCCTCTTCTGTTTTTACTCCGGCATCAATCAGAGTCAAGCTATCTCCTTTAATCAAATACATGTTTACATTTCCAACCGGAAACGGCGTCGGCACGACGATGCGATAAATATGTTCATTCATCATCGACAATCCCTTTCTAATGATATATTTATAAAATAAATCGACAATAATGATATTTAACAGTTTACACCGATTTTATCGGTTTGTCATTTTTTTCGAATAATTCACAAAAAAAATTATCTTTTCCTATTGACAACACACCTGTTTTCATTGCATAATTGCAAACAAAATTAAACATTGCAAACGGGCAATGAGTGGGGCCAGTAAACCATGAATGGTACCCAGAGAGTGAAACCCATAGGCTGGAAGGTTTCATTACCCTCTTCGTGGTTGAACCTACCCCATGAGCTGTTAGGAAAACCTAAACGCTCAACCGGCGTTATCGGTGAAGAGGTGGACTCTTTTTTGGCCGTCTGTCGGCAAAAGAGTCAAAAAAGGTGGTACCGCGGAAAAAAGACCTTCCGTCCTTTTTAGGATGCAAGGTCTTTTTTATTTGATCAAAAGGAGGAATCGCCGTGAAACGAGAAACGACCATTACGTTTATCGGTGCCGGTTCGATGGCAGAAGCACTTGTTTCCGGAATGACAAAAACATTGTACCAGCCTGAACAAATTATTATGACAAACCGTTGTAATCAAAAGCGGCTTGAATATATGAAAGAAACGTATGGAGTCCGGATCGAAACCAATAAAGAAAAAGCGGTAAAAGAAGCCGATATTGTCATTTTAGCGATGAAGCCGAAAGACGCGGCGGAAGGCATCATTTCCATTGCACCAATGATTGGCGAACACCAGCTGATCATTTCCGTGCTGGCTGGCGTTACGACGGAAACCATCGTTTCACTAATTGGTAAAAACGTTGCGGTGATTCGTGCCATGCCAAATACGTCAGCAACGATCGGTCAGTCTGCCACCGCCATCTCTCAAGGCCGTTTTGCTACTGAAACACATTTGGCGATTGCGAAAACGTTGTTTGAGACGGTGGGCATTGTCACGGTCGTTCCTGAACATGATTTGCACGCCGTTACAGGGCTTTCCGGAAGCGGACCTGCCTATGTCTATTATTTAGTGGAAGCAATGGAAAAAGCGGCGGAAGAAATCGGGCTTGACCGTACTGTCGCAAAAGAATTGATTTTGCAAACAATTATCGGCGCGGCACAAATGTTGCAAGCAACGAGCAAACATCCTTCTATCTTGCGCAAAGAAGTAACTAGTCCGGGCGGAACGACCGAAGCTGGCATTCAAGTGCTGGAGCGTTACCGATACCAGGAAGCGGTTGTTGCTTGTATCAAACGGGCAACGGAGCGATCCGAAGAGTTAGGAAAAGCGCTTGTTTCTTCTTCTTTTCCACGCGCTGCCGCTCCATCTCGCTAAATGTTGTGAGTGAAATCCTCTTCGCATAGTACGTATCGTTTTTCTTCTCCAAGTAAACGTGTTATTATTCAATTGAAAACGACTACTTGGGGGGAAAAACAGAGAATGGAAACGATGCTTTTTTCACCGTATACGATACGCGGGGTTACTATCAAAAACCGGATTGTTATGTCTCCTATGTGTATGTATTCTTGCGATACAGAAGATGGAAAAGTACGAAATTGGCATAAAATTCATTATCCGACACGTGCTGTCGGCCAAGTCGGTCTTATTATCGTTGAAGCGACTGCCGTTGCTGCTCAAGGAAGAATTTCGTCACGCGACTTAGGAATCTGGAGCGATGAGCATGTAGATGGATTGCGTGAATTAGCCTCGCTCGTCAAAGAGCATGGAGCTAAAATCGGCATCCAGCTTGCCCATGCCGGACGCAAATCGGAAGTAGATGGAGAAATTATCGCTCCTTCAGCAATTCCATTTAGTGAAAAAACACGCACTCCGAAAGAAATGACAAAAGCAGACATTGAAGAAACGATCCAAGCGTTCCAAAATGGTGCACGCCGCGCCAAAGAAGCTGGTTTTGATATCATTGAAATTCACGGTGCCCACGGCTATTTAATCAATGAATTTTTGTCGCCGCTATCGAACCGGCGGCAAGACGAGTATGGCGGTTCACCAGAAAACCGCTACCGCTTTTTAGGAGAAATTATCGATGCCGTAAGAGAAGTATGGGACGGACCGCTCTTTGTGCGCATTTCCGCTTCTGATTACCATCCGGAAGGTTTGACGGTCAAAGATTATATTCCATATGCAAAACGCATGAAAGAACAGGGAGTCGACCTTATCGACGTAAGTTCTGGAGCTGTCGTTCCCGCAAATATCCATGTGTATCCAGGCTACCAAGTTCCGTTTGCGGAAACGATTCGCCGCGAAGCGAATATTGCCACTGGCGCAGTTGGACTCATTACTTCCGGTCTGCAAGCGGAAGAAATTTTAAGAAGCGGCCGCGCGGATTTAGTATTTCTCGCCCGTGAACTGTTACGCAACCCATATTGGCCATACGCCGCTGCAAAAGAGTTGGGAACTGCGATTTCCGCTCCAGTACAATATGAGCGGGGATGGCGTTTCTAAAGCTGCCGATTTTCCGGCAGCTTTATTTTTTTCGCGGAATGATGAAAGAAGAAAAATCGGATGCCAACTCCGTATTCGGAAACAACTCTCTCGCCTGCTCTAGCAGTTCTTCACTTAGCGTTCCTTGATAACGGGAACTAATATGAGTTAAAATCAGTCTCTTTACTCCAGCAAGTTTCGCCACTTCCGCCGCTTGGACAGCGGTGGAATGAAAATAATCGTGCGCCAAAGCGCTATCCTCTGCCGCAAACGTTGCTTCATGAACGAGCACATCTGCTTCTTTCGCCAGTTCCACGCTCGCTTCGCAATAGCGTGTATCGCCAAGAATCGCGACAATTCTCCCTTTTTGTGGAGGACCGACAAAGTCACGCCCATCAATGACCGTACCGTCGTCTAACTGCACCGTTTTCCCTAGCTTAATTTGTTGATAAATAGGACCGGGACGAATGCCGAGCGCCTTCAATTTATCTACTAAAAGTGTGCCAGGCAAATCTTTTTCCACAACCCGAAAGCCATAGGAAGGGATGCCGTGATCGAGCTGCTTGGCAATCACTAAAAATCGTTCGTCCTCAAAAATCGTTCCTTCCTCGATTTCGACAACTTGCAGGTCGTATTTCAAACGTGTGCAACTAATGGAAAGCGATATTTCGATAAACGCTTGAATTCCTTTCGGGCCATATATGGTTAACGGTGTATCCCCGCCTTGAAAAGAGCGGCTGCCAAGCAATCCCGGCAACCCAAAAATATGATCACCGTGAAGATGGGTGATAAAAATATTTTCAATTCGTCTCGGACGAATGGACGTATGCAAAATTTGATGTTGTGTCGCCTCTCCACAATCAAATAACCACGTTGCCCCGCGTTCTTCTAATAGCTGCAGCGCAATCGATGATACGTTTCTTTCCTTTGCCGGTACTCCAGCTCCTGTACCTAAAAACAATAATTCCAACGCACCCACTCCTTATGTAAAGCAACTTTTGTCTGTTGTTAGCGTATCAATGTTTTGTGCCTTATTTCAACACTCTTTTACAAAAACATAAAATGTTTGCGTTCATCGCCATAAATCTCTACAATTAATTACTTGAAGAGACAAATTTGGCTAAAGCGAGGTACATATCGTGAACAACATGAATCCGAAATCATTAATTGTGATTTTTGGTGCAACTGGTGACTTAGCAAAACGCAAATTATTTCCTTCTATTTACCGATTATATGAAAAAGGAAAACTGTCCGAAGAATTTGCCGTTGTCGGTGTCGCACGACGACCGCTATCCAATGATGAATTTCGCAATTATGTCCGTCAATCAGTGGAAAATGCGCTTAATCAAGAATTAAGCGATCAGCGCTTCGTATCTCATTTTTATTATCATCCATTCGATGTAACCGATACGGCTTCTTACCAGCAATTAAAGTCATTGCTTCAACAATTAGATGAAATATATCATGTTGATGGAAACCGCATTTTTTATTTAGCGATGGCGCCAGAATTTTTTGGCACGATTACGTCCCGCTTAAAATCGGAAGGTCTTACCGCGACAAACGGCTGGAAGCGGCTCGTCATTGAAAAACCGTTCGGCCATGACCTTCAAAGCGCGCAACAACTAAATGAAGAAATTCGTCAATCGTTTTCAGAAAATGAAATTTACCGTATCGACCACTATCTTGGCAAGGAAATGGTGCAAAACATCGAAGTAATCCGTTTTTCGAACGCGATTTTTGAGCCGCTTTGGAACAACCGATTTATTTCTAACATTCAAATTACGTCAAGCGAAACGCTTGGTGTCGAGGACCGCGGACGCTATTACGACCATTCCGGAGCGCTTCGGGATATGGTGCAAAATCACATGTTGCAAATGGTCGCGCTCTTGGCGATGGAACCGCCGATTAAACTGACAACCGATGACATCCGCAACGAAAAAATAAAAGTGCTTCGCGCGCTACGGCCAATTTCTCACGAGGAAGTAGACCAATACTTTGTACGAGGGCAATACGGCAGAGGAATCGTCAACGGAAAAGAAGTCATCAGCTACCGTGAGGAAAATAACGTCGATCCAAACTCCAATACAGAAACGTTTGTAGCCGGAAAGTTGATGATCGATAATTTCCGTTGGGCCGGCGTGCCGTTTTATATTCGCACAGGTAAACGCATGACAGAAAAATCAACGAAAATTGTTGTCCAATTTAAAGATGTGCCAATGAACTTGTATTATCGGACAAATGAAAAAATCCAGCCAAACTTATTGATTATTCATATACAGCCGGATGAAGGCATCACCCTTCATTTAAACGGTAAAAAAAGCGGCGAATATATGAAAACAACACCAATTAAATTAGACTACTGCAACAACTGCATCGATGGCATTAACACGCCAGAAGCGTATGAAAAATTGTTATATGACTGCATGCGCGGCGATGCAACAAACTTTACGCATTGGGATGAAGTAGCTGCTTCATGGCAATTTGTCGACCCTATTTCCGAAGTATGGGAAAATACAAAAGCTATCGATTTTCCAAACTATGAAGCCGGATCGATGGGACCGAAAGCTTCAGATGAATTGTTGCAAAAAGATGGGTTCCATTGGTGGCCGATTTACCACCCTAAACAATAACGAAGGGAGCTAATGAAACGATGAAATTTTATGACGTGACCGCACCAATTTTTGAAGGAATGCCTGTCTATAAAAATAAACCGGAAAAACAACCGAAACTAACGAGCGTGACAAATGATTACGTCACGGAATCCCGTATTGACATGGATGTACATACCGGAACCCATATCGATGCGCCGCTTCATATGGTCAAAGGCGGCGAAACGTTTGAAACGATTTCTCTCGACCGCCTCGTTGGCACATGCAAACTATTCGATCTTACGCATGTGAGCGATAAAATTTCGAAAGAGGATATCGCTTCATTAGATATTCATGAAAATGATTTTGTATTGTTTAAAACGAAAAACTCGCTAGAAGATGCCTTTAATTTTGAATTTATTTATGTTGCTGAAGATGCGGCCCGATATCTTGCCGATAAAAAAGTTCGTGGCGTTGGCATCGACGCCCTAGGCATTGAACGAAGCCAGCCGGGGCATCCGACGCATAAAACGTTATTTTCCGCAGGTGTGATCGTGATCGAAGGGCTGCGGTTAAAAGACGTTCCAGAAGGCTCATACTTTATGGTCGCAGCACCGCTTAAACTTGTCGGCACGGACGCCGCGCCGGCGCGTGTTATTTTATTTGAAAACATGCAATAAAAAAATTCCCCTTATTGCGAGGCAATAAGGGGAATTTTTTTACTTCTTCAACCACTCTGTATGGAAAACTCCTTCTTTGTCTACACGTTCATATGTGTGCGCGCCAAAGTAGTCGCGCTGTGCTTGAATTAAGTTCGCCGGCAATGTTTCCATCCGGTAGCTGTCATAATATGCTAACGCGCTTGAGAATGCCGGAACTGGAATGCCACGCATAACAGCGATTGCAATGATTTCACGCAACGCTTCTTGATAATTTTCCACAATGTCTTTGAAATACGGGTCTAACAATAAGTTTGGCAACTGTGGATCGCGATCGTATGCGTCTTTAATTTTTTGCAAAAATTGCGCGCGAATGATGCAGCCGCCGCGGAAAATCATCGCAATATTGCCGTACTGCAAATTCCAGTTATATTCATCAGACGCCGCTTTCATTTGCGCAAAACCTTGGGCATACGAACAAATTTTGCTCATGTACAGCGCACGGCGCACCGCTTCGATAAAGCGGGCACGATCGCCTTCAAACGGTTTGACCGCAGGACCAGAAAGAAGTTTGCTCGCTTTCACCCGTTCGTCTTTCATCGCCGAAATAAAGCGGGCAAACACTGATTCCGTGATGATTGGAAGCGGCACTCCTAGGTCAAGCGCATTTTGGCTTGTCCATTTTCCCGTTCCTTTTTGACCGGCTTTATCTAAAATAACATCGACAAGCGGCTTGCCCGTTTCCTCATCGATCTTTGTAAAAATATCTGCCGTAATTTCGATTAAATAGCTATTTAATTCACCTTTATTCCACTCGGCAAACACTTCATGCAGCTCTTGGGCGTTTAAGCCGAGCACATGCTTTAACAAGAAGTACGCTTCGGCAATGAGCTGCATATCGCCGTATTCAATGCCGTTATGAACCATTTTCACATAATGTCCCGCACCGTCCGGACCGATGTACGTCGTGCACGGCTCGCCATCTACTTTCGCCGCAATCGCTTCGAAAATCGGACGAACAAGTTCATGCGCTTCTTTTTGGCCACCAGGCATGATGGATGGACCTTTTAACGCGCCTTCTTCGCCGCCCGAAACACCCGTGCCGATAAAGTGAATGCCAAGTTCAGCTAATTCTTTGTTGCGGCGCTGTGTATCTTTGAAATACGTATTGCCGCCATCGATTAAAATATCACCTTTTTCTAGATATGGTTTTAATTGTTCAATGGTTGCGTCCGTCGGCGCACCTGCTTTCACCATTAACAAAATTTTCCGCGGTTTTTCAAGTGCATTGACAAATTCTTCAATGCTGTATGTACCAACAATATTTTTTCCTTGCGCTTCCTTTAAAAATTCGTCCGTCTTTTCACGGGAACGATTATACACGGCAACTGAATATCCCTTGCTTTCAATATTTAGCGCAAGGTTTTTTCCCATTACTGCTAATCCAATGACGCCAATTTGTTGTTTTGCCATCGTCAAACGTTCCTTTCTATAAACTTTTTATTTTGTTCATGAAAGAACATACCACAGTTCATTTTACCATATCAAGTTTTTCAATTACATTTAGAACAGCTTTCCGCGGACATAATGTTTCTGAAAAAAAGAAGTCCTGGTTTCAGGACTCTGTAAGATTATCTTAATATATGCCATAGTGATGGCCGTATGGATGATGCGGGAAGTGATGATGGTGATAATGGTAATACGGATAGTGATAAGGATAATACGGATAATGATGATAATGATACGGGTAATAATGATGTGGATAGTATCCACCATCCGGATACATTTCAAATTGTCTGTCGTCCATTTAAAATTCCCTCCTTGATAATAGAATGAAGTTCATTTCTTCCTTTTCTAGTTCTAGGATATGTGCGGAATGCAAAAAGGTATAGGCGAAAACCTAAAAATAAAAAGGCTGCATCAAGCAGCCACTCCTCATGATTCCTTGTTTTCTTGCACCAACACTTGCTTCGCATATTCACGAAAGTCATCGAGATGTTTTTCGACAATCATTTGAACGATCTGCAAATTAATTTCCTGATAATCATGGACCGCAATATTGCGAAAACCGACCATTGCTTTCATTTTCTTCATAACCGATTCAGTAATGATATGATTTTTGTAAAGCAATTCGAACGCGTCACGGCTTGTTTGTGGAATGCCTAATTTTTTTTCTGCCACAATATGCATAGCGATATCGATGCTTGCCTCACATGCCCGTTGTATATTCAAAATAATGGAGTCTTGTTTTGTATAGTTTTGTAAATTTTTCGGATTGTTATCATATTCTTCGTTTATTCTTTTGATGCAGCGCTCAATAACGCTAATTTTGTTGAGGATGACATCATTATTCATACACCGCTCCCCTTTTGCGAATCCGCTCGAGAATTTCTGCCCGCTCTTCGTTTAATTTCGCATATTCCTTGAACACTTTCATCTCAAATTGTGCTTTTTTATCATCATCGGCACAATACAGCACTTTCCCCTTCCCAACAACTTGCGCTTGAAAAACGGTCGTTGCTTCTTTCAAATCAACTAAGTCAACGTCATAATTCAAGATTGCCGCAAGCTCCCCGGCAACCATAAACCGTTCGTAATGGCTTAATGTTCGTTCGCTTAAAAAAGCAAGATCAATATCGCTATCTTGCCGCGCTTGTTGTTGCGCTTCAGAACCGAAAAGATAGATGACATAAGGATTTATTTTTTTTACAAGAAATTGGACAATGGTTTGAAAATCATGATTCATTAGACTCTCTCCGTTTCTAAGGAAAAAGCCGCACTATAAATATGCTCCTTAATCGCTTTCGTCCCTTCCAAATGGGCAAATAATCGGTTTGGGTCAATTAATGTAATCAACCGCTCCGGCAAGCTGGCGATCCCGACAAGATATGGTGTTTGCTCGTACGCAAGCATATTCACTTGCTTTACTGCTTCTTCCGGAATATCGAGAATCTCTTTCGCCTCATCGACAATAAACGCAACGGAAATATCTTCGGCCTTGGTGACAACAAGACGCGTCCTACCCGTTTCTTCAAAAGGACGACCGTACAACAGTTTTCGCGTATCAAGCACCGGCACCAACTCGCCGCGAATGCGAACGACTCCGACCATATAATCTGGCATTTGCGGAACGATTGTTGGAGCCATCATTTTTTCAATGGAAATGACAAGCTCAACCGGTATCGCATATTGTTCACGCTCCAATTGAAAAACGACAAATTTTTTCATTCGACCGCCTCCCCTCACCGTCTATCGCTCTACTCTATTTCTATATAGAAAGAAGCATCCAAACAATGGATGCTCCGTTATTATTTTGCCACTTCTTCGACGATTGCGACAACCATTTCCGTTAATTTGACAAGCTCTTCAATCGGCATGCGTTCATTCGTCGTATGAATATCTTCGTAGCCAACTGCTAAGTTCACTGTCGGAATGCCAAAACCGGCAATGACGTTCGCGTCGCTGCCGCCGCCGCTGCGAAGCAATTCGCACGGACGCCCGATTTTTGCCGCGGCACGTTTTGCAACCTCCACAACATGGTCGCCGTCGCCGAACTTAAATCCTGGATACATCACCTCGACATCTACTTCGGCGCGTCCTCCCATTTCTTCGGCAACCGTTTCAAATGCCTCTTTCATTTTTGCGACTTGGGCTTCCATCTTTTCCGGCACTAAGGATCGTGCTTCTGCTAAAATATCGACGCGGTCGCAGACGATGTTCGTTTGCGTTCCACCTTCAAAACGGCCGATGTTTGCCGTTGTTTCTTCATCAATGCGGCCGAGAGGCATTTGAGCAATTGCTTTTGCGGCGATCGTAATTGCCGATACGCCTTTTTCAGGAGCGACGCCGGCATGCGCCGTTTTTCCGTGAACAACGACTTTCAATTTTGCTTGTGTCGGCGCGGCAACGACGATGTTTCCGACTTTGCCATCGCTGTCTAACGCATAGCCAAATTTTGCTTGAATCAATGACGGATCGAGCGCTTTCGCTCCGACAAGGCCAGATTCTTCCCCGACCGTAATGATAAATTGAATCGTGCCATGCGGAATGTTTTGCTCTTTTAAGACGCGAATCGCCTCGAACATCGCCGCCAATCCCGCTTTATCGTCCGCTCCTAAAATCGTCGTTCCATCGGTCACGACATATCCATCTTGGATGGACGGCTTCACTCCTTTTCCAGGAACAACGGTATCCATATGGGACGTAAAATAAATCGGGTCTACCCCTTCTTTTGTCGCTTCTAACGTACAAATTAAGTTTCCAGCGCCATGTCCGGTTTTCGCCGCTGCATCATCTTCAATGACATGCAGTCCAAGCGCTTCAAATTTTTGCTTTAATACTTTGGCGATTTCTCCTTCATGCTTTGTCTCCGAATCGATTTGCACGAGTTCCAAAAATTCGTCGACTAAACGTTGCTGATTGATCATGTTCGTTCTTCCTCCTACTTATGTACTCATTTAAAAGTATACCCGATTTAACCAACGATTGCGAAAAATTGTTTTTGAAGAATAAAAAAAGCCCGGTTTCCGCGAATCGATGTCGCTGCCTCTTGACAGTCCGAAAGCAGCCATGGCAGATATAATTCCCGTCAAATCACGTTCTAGAAAGATGGAACGCACTTTAATGTTCGCGGCATAAATATGCCAATAGTTAGCGGTAACTCTTTCTATTTTTGAAAAATAAAAAACGATTCGAATCAATCAAACCCGCCGCCACAGATGATCGTGGCAGCGGGTTTGATTGTTTTACAACGGAATATTTCCATGTTTTTTCTTCGGACGTTCCTCGTGTTTATTCCGAAGCATTTCGAGCGCTTGGATGAGTTTGATTCTCGTATCACGCGGATCGATGACATCATCGACCATGCCGTATTTCGCCGCAACGTATGGGTTGGCAAATTTACTGCGATATTCTTCGATCTTTTGCGCCCGCGTCTCTTCCGGATTTGGGCTGTTTTCGATTTCGCTTGCAAAAATGATATTCGCCGCTCCTTGCGGACCCATGACGGCGATTTCCGCATTCGGCCACGCGTAAACGACATCGGCGCCAATCGACTTGCTGTTGAGCGCCACATACGCGCCGCCGTATGCTTTCCGCAAAATGACGGTAATTTTCGGGACGGTCGCCTCGGAATATGCATACAAAATTTTCGCTCCGTGGCGAATGATGCCTCCATGTTCCTGCTTGACACCCGGGAAAAAGCCAGTGACATCTTCAAATGTAATAATCGGGATGTTAAATGAGTCACAGAAGCGGATAAATCGCGCCGCTTTATCCGATGAATCAATATCAAGACCGCCAGCCATAAATTTCGGCTGATTGCACACAAGCCCGACGACTTCGCCTTTAATGCGAGCAAAACCGATGACAATATTTTTAGCAAAATCTTTTTGTACTTCCATAAACGAACCTTCATCAACGACCTGCAAAATGACGTTGCGCACATCATACGGACGGACTGCGTCAATCGGCACAACATCCGCTAAATCAGGCCGATAATCGTCTCCGTTTGGAATCGGGCCAAACGGCGGTTTTTCTTGATTGTTTTGCGGCAAATAACTTAACAGCTGCCGCACTTTATTAAGCACTTCTTCCTCGGTTGCACCGGAAAAGTGAGCGTTACCGCTGATCGTGTTGTGGACGCGGGCGCCGCCTAAATCTTCGGCGCTAATTTTTTCCCCTGTCACCGCTTCGATCACTTTCGGTCCTGTAATAAACATTTGGCTCGTTTTTTCCACCATAAAGACAAAATCGGTGATCGCCGGTGAATATACGGCACCACCCGCACAAGGCCCCATGATTACAGAAATTTGCGGAATGACACCGGAATAAATCGAGTTACGGTAGAAAATATGGCCATAACCATCTAACGACAAGACCCCTTCTTGAATGCGCGCTCCGCCTGAATCGTTGAGACCAATTACAGGTGCGCCTGTTTTTGCGGCTAAATCCATAATATTCGCAATTTTTTTCGCGTGCATTTCTCCAAGCGCACCGCCGAATACGGTAAAATCTTGGGAAAAGACAAATACGGTGCGGCCGTTGATTTTCCCATATCCGGTCACAACGCCGTCTCCTGGGCCTTTTTTTCCATCTAAACCGAAATCGGTACAACGATGCTCGATAAATGGATTCAGTTCCACAAATGTTCCTTCATCAAGAAGCAAGTCAATACGCTCACGGGCTGTCAGTTTTCCTTTGGCGTGCTGCTTTTCAATTTTATCGTCACCGCCGCCTAATTCGATTTCGCGGCGGCGGTCGTACAACTCATTAATTTTATCATACATGTCTGTCATTATTGTTGTATTTGCCATTATTGCTGCACCTCCGCATCCGTCTTTTCGCAAAGTTCATACAAAACGCCTCCTGTTGATTTCGGATGCATAAACGCAACGAGCGCCCCGCCAGCGCCGCGTTTTGGTGCATCTTGAATCATGCGAATTCCTTTTTCCTTTAATTCATTAATACGTTCTTGAATATGATCAACACCAAGTGCAACGTGATGAATTCCTTCTCCTCGTTTTTCGATAAACTTAGCGATCGCACTATCTGGCGACGTCGGCTCTAATAATTCAATTTTTGTCTCTCCTGCCTTTAAAAAAGCGACTTTTACTTTTTCTGATTCCACTTCCTCGATGCCAAGCAACTTCAGCTGCAAAATATCGACATAAAATAGCAACGCTTTCTCGATAGACTTAACGGCAATTCCAACATGGTCTACTTTTTTTACATCCATTGTCCAATCCCCTTTGCTGTAGAATGTTGCGAACATTAAGTATATTCGATATTTCGACAAAAAATCCTGCTTTTTCTCTTACAATCATGGACAAGTTTTTCCCTTGTCCCCCTGTTTTCATCACGGTACAATGATAGACAGGAACGTTTGCATAAGGGAGGAACAGAAATGTCCCGCAAAAAAACACAAAAATTAGTCGTTTATTTAATGCTGATCGCTATGCTCATTACAACGATTTTAACCGGCATCAGCATGTGGGTTTAAGTAAGAAAAGCGAAGGCGGCCCAATTTCGCCTAAAGGCCTCCCATATCCTTCGGGTGGTGAATGTTGCCTTCTTGGCTTTGCGAAACACTTTTTTGTAGATGCAAAAAGGGCAAGCTTCATTATTGCGGAGCTTGCCCTTTTATAGTCATAGTGCGCCATACCGTTTGGCAATTGCATAAAACGATTCGTTGCTGCGAACAATCACTACTTTTGTGCCAATCGGGATTTTTTCATACAATTGTTCGACATCGCGATTGTACATGCGCACACAGCCTTTCGATACATATTTTCCGATGGATGATGGATTATTCGTTCCATGAATCCCATATATGCGTCCGTCCGTTCCTCTAGCATTAAATCCAACCCACCGTGTTCCAAGCGGATTGTTCGGCGCACCGCCCGGGATATTTTGTTTGCGATAATATGGTTTTTCCGCCTTGACAGTAACCATAAACAATCCTTCTGGCGTTAGTGACTCATTAAAACCAGTGGCGACAGGATATACGGCTTCAATTTTTCCGTTATGAATAAAGGCGAGTTGATTGACCGCCTTATTGATAATAATAAACGGTTTTGTTTCTGCCGTCCCAGAAGCGGGGATGGATAAAAATGAAAATAACATAAGTATCATTGTTAATATAAAGCGCATATTTCCCACACCCTTTGTTTTTTTTGTTATAGTGTGAGGCAAAAGGGGAGTGGGCATACATATTTGTTACATGGCAGCAGAAGCCCGTTTTTTTCCTTCTGAAACACGAAATTGACTTTTTATAATCAAATATTGTTCAAGTTCTTTCACTAAGTGCAGCAAAGCAGCTCGTTCCTCAAATTCTTCTCGCGTTTTTGGAAGAGGCATTGTTTCAAACCTTTTTTTCATACAATGAAGTTCACGAAGAAAGCGGTCTGCCGTATTTCCCGGATGAACGGCATCGCTTAATTTGTCGATAAAATCGGCGACAATGTTGCGTTGCTCCACCGTATAAGTGAGTGATGTGACAAGCGGCAATACTCGTTCAATAATTTCCAGTTGCTTCTCTCTCATTCGAAAATAATGATAATATCCTTCTTCACTTCGCAGCATATGATTTTCAACATTTCTTATCGCAAGCAGTTTTGCCTTTTGTAAAATATCTGCTGCTAACGTCAATTCTTTTCCATCCCAATCGGTTTCATTGGTGCGCAAGTAACGAACGATCTCCTTCAGAATAATGCGAAATAAATCTTCAACAATGCGCTGGTATTCCTTTAATTGCTTTTCCACACTTGGCATATACATATTCATTAATAAGGCAACAGTAATGCCGATTAAAATAAGCAACAATTCATTGCAAATAATTTCCCACGTAAACTTCCCTGCCGCGTACAAATGGAGAATGATAACCGAACTTGTCGCAATCCCTTCATTTACTTTTAACCACACTGTTGTTGGAATAAAAAAGAGCAGCATTAATCCGACGGTAAACGGGTAATACCCTATTCCTTGGAAAAAAATATACGAAAACAGCATCGCGACAACACATGCGACAAAACGAGCCCATGCGGCTTTTAACGATCTTTTTTTCGTTACTTGAACGCATAAAATCGTAATGATGCCGGCAGAGGCAAAATTATGTAATCCCACTAGCTGAGCGATGCTAATTGAAAGCGCGGTGCCTATTGCTGTTTTCGCTGTGCGATATCCAATCTTCACCATTTTTTCATTCCCCTGCTTAAAAAAGTAAAAAAGATGATCCAAGGGACCATCTTTTTATTGTACTTTATTATAGCATCTTTTCAAGAAATTCTTGAGCCCGCTTGCTTTTCGGAGATGTGAAAAATTCTTGCGGAGGCGCGTCCTCGATGAGCTGGCCGCCGTCTAAAAACAACACCCGGTCGGCAACTTCGCGGGCAAAGCCCATTTCGTGCGTAACAATCGCCATCGTCATTCCCGTATGGGCAAGCGACTTCATGACTTCAAGCACTTCTTTGACCATTTCCGGATCCAACGCTGACGTTGGTTCGTCAAACAACATTACATCCGGCGACATGGCAAGCGCCCTCGCAATCGCTACGCGCTGTTTTTGGCCTCCCGACAGCCGGCTTGGATATTCGTTTGCCTTTTGTTCCAATCCGACCTTTTTCAACAGTTCAATTCCTTTCGCTTCCGCTTCGGCCTTTGTCATTCCTTTTACTTTAATCGGCGCATACGTGACGTTTTCAAGCACGGTCATATGCGGAAACAAATGGAAATGCTGAAACACCATGCCGACATGCTGGCGCACTTTCATAATGTTTGTCTTTTTATCTGTAATTTCCTCGTCACCGATCCAAATTCTCCCCCTTGTCGGTTCTTCCAACAAGTTTAAGCAGCGTAAAAACGTGGATTTTCCTGACCCAGATGGACCAATAACCGCCACTACTTCGCCTTGCTTAATCGTTGTTGTAATTCCTTTTAATACTTCTAATTTGCCAAACGATTTATGCAAATCTTCTACTTTAATCACTTTTTCTCAATCTCCCTTCTAACGCTTTGCCAAGCAGCGTAAGAAGCATGACTAAAACGTAGTAAATAAGCCCGGCAATCAACAGCGGCTCAATATACCGATACACTTGTCCGCCAACGATGTAAGCACGCCGCATGACATCCATTGCTCCAATTACCGTTACGACTGCAGATTCTTTCGTCAATGTAATAAATTCATTCATCAATGCCGGTAAAATATTTTTCAGCGCTTGCGGCAAAATAATATCACGCATCATTAGCTTGTATGGAACACCAAGCGCCAGCGCCGCTTCCCGCTGCCCTTTATCAACGGCTAAAATGCCGGCGCGGATGATTTCAGAAACATAGGCGGCAGAGTTTAGCCCGAACGCGATGACCGCTGCGGGAAATGCGTCAATTTCAACACCGGTAAGCTGCGGTATTCCAAAATAAATAAGGACAAGCTGCAACACAAGCGGCGTGCCGCGAAATACGGATGTATACGCATCGGCAAACCATGTCAAAACCTTCATTCTGCCAATTTTCATTAACGCTAAAATAACTCCAAGCACAAACCCTAACAGCACCGCGAAAACGACAATTTTCAATGTAACTGCAATTCCTGCTAATATAAATGGAATTGATGGAACAATTTGTGAAAAATCTAAGTTCACCGAGCCTTCATCCTTCCTTGCAACATAGTGAAAACGTTCAAAAAGGACCCCCCTTTTTGAACGCATTACAAATTATTGGTCAAACCATTTTTTAATCAACTTGTCCACTTCGCCGTTTTTGATCTTTTCTTGCAATACTTTATTAAACTCATCGCGAAGCTTGCTTCCTTTTGGAAAAGCAATCGCATATCCTGATTTTTCTTTGTCTGTCGGGATTGTATGGCCTTCTAGTTTGCCATTGCTGCTATCTAGATATCCTTTTGCAACTGTATCTTCGATAATTGCTGCATCAAAGCGCCCTGCTTGAATCTCTTGAATTAACTCCGGAATGCGGTTGCGGCTTTCAATTTTCATGTCAACTTTCTTTGCAATTTTATTTGCTTCTCCTTCTTGAATCGAGCCGGTTTGAACACCAACCGTTTTTCCTTTTAAATCCTCAACTGTTTTAATGCCGCTTCCTTTCTTGGAAACGATCATGTTTCGCGCTACATAATACACATCCGAGAAATCAACGTTTTTCTTGCGTTCTTTCGTTGGAGTCATCCCCGCCAATACAAAATCTACTTTTCCTGACTGCAGTGCTGGGATAAGACCGCTAAAATCCATATCAACAATTTGAACGTCATATCCCAATTCTTTCGCAATCATTTTCGCCAAATCGACATCAAATCCGATAATTTCATTGCCTTTTGTGGTATCGATATATTCAAATGGCGCATAGTCGGCGGAAGTACCCATTTTTAACACTTTCTTTTGTTCTCCGCTTCCGTTTTTCTGTTCTCCGCCTGTGCCGCATGCCGAGAGCAAACCAATTAATAAAATGCTAGCAATAAAAAGCAACAATGATTTTTTCATACGGTGTCTCTCCCTCTCTTCTCAAAAGTTTAAATAATTTTTATAATATTGCGAAATAAGTTTTGAAGATTAATAATGCATACTTGTTTTTTGAATATATATTCTATGTTTTGTATATTAACACACATAGTAATAATTATGCAATCTATTTTTTAATTATAAATAAATTATTTTTGCTTTTTGAGAATAACAAAATAAATAACGGAGCTGAAAAATTCAGCTCCGTTATACTTCATCGCAATATTGATCAAACGCCGCCTGCAGCTTTTGGACGACTTCGATCGGCTCGTGCCCTTCGATTTCATGACGATGAATCATCGTACAAAGCTTGCCGTCCTTTAGTAAAGCGAAAGATGGAGAAGAAGGCGGCTGTCCTTCAAAATATTCCCTTGCTCGCGCTGTTGCCTCTTTATCTTGGCCGGCAAATACGGTTACAAGATGGTCTGGACGTTTGTCATAATGAATCGCATGCGCCGCTGCAGGACGGGCAATGCCCCCCGCACAG
Source organism: Parageobacillus sp. G301 (assembly GCF_030268025.1). Lineage (NCBI taxonomy): Bacteria > Bacillati > Bacillota > Bacilli > Caryophanales > Anoxybacillaceae > Parageobacillus > Parageobacillus sp. G301. The sequence goes on along the minus strand of NZ_BSDB01000002.1, from coordinate 1,187,862 downwards.
CCGCATACCGAGTTAATCATTACAAGCGTTGTGCCCGGTCGCTTAAATGCGGCATCCACTTCTTCAGGTGTACGCAATTCTTCAAAGCCAGCCTCCACGATTTCGCGGCGCGATTGTTCCACGATATCATTAAATAACGGAAATTGAAACATGCTCAAGCACCTCCTTTTCTTATCGTATCACATTTTTCCATTACGACCTACTTTCATATATCTTAATGAGTTCTCGCACCGCGGAAGTAACGGATTGCGTTCCAGAAATAACGTTATTTTCAATGACCGGCAGCTTTTCTTTTACTGCGGGATGGGAAAAGAAACTCGTTTCTAAATAATCTTTAATCATTGAGTAAATCCAATCTTTTTGCTGATGGCGCCGGCGCATGTCAAACACGCCTGATTGTTTCGTCGTTTCTACAAACTTCTGAATCACGTTCCAAATTTCTTCGATGCCTTCTCCTAAAAGAGCCGAACACGTATATGCTTTTGTCTCCCACCCTGGTGTCGCTGGGCGCAAATAATGAAGAATCTGATTATACTCTTTTTGCGCGGCCAGCGCTTTTGGCTTATTGTCTCCGTCCGCTTTATTAATGACAACCGCATCGGTTAATTCCATAATTCCGCGTTTTATTCCTTGCAAATCGTCCCCAGCGCCTGTTAAAACAAGCATTAAAAAGAAATCGACCATGCCGCGTACGACAAATTCGCTTTGCCCGACACCAACCGTTTCTACCAAAATAACATCATATCCTGCCGCTTCGCAAAGCATCATCGTCTCACGCGTTTTTCGATGCACACCGCCGAGCGCTCCTCCTGATGGCGACGGACGGATAAATGCACGCGGATGGCGCGCTAACGACTCCATCCGCGTTTTATCGCCAAGAATACTGCCGCCTGTTAAAGAACTGCTCGGGTCAACCGCTAATACGGCAACACGGTGCCCTTGTTCGCATAAAAACGTGCCAAACGCTTCAATAAACGTGCTTTTTCCTGCTCCCGGCACGCCGGTGATGCCAATGCGGATCGATTTTCCGACATGTGGAAGCAGTTCGTTTAACACTTGTTGGGCAATGTCCATATGCTTGGGCGCATTGCTCTCAACAAGGGTGATTGCCTGGGCTAAAATCGTGCGGTCATTGTTCAACACGCCTTCGACATATTCTTTTACTGACCTTTCTTTCCGCTTCACCCAACGTTTTGGCGAAGCGGAAGCAGTGGTTTTCACATAAGCGGTCGCAAACTCACTTTCTCTCTCTTTTTCCACCCATTCAGGGCGATGCGTCCGTTCGCCGTTCATTGCCTCACTTCCTCGTAGCCGAGACGTTTATAAATTTCTTTCAATACTTTTTCCGCTGCGGTTGGAATGACCGTGCCTGGTCCGAAAATCGCCGCCGCTCCATGCTCATACAAAAATTCATAGTCTTGCGGCGGAATAACGCCGCCGACGACGACAATAATGTCTTCGCGGCCAAGCTTCCGCAATTCCTCCACTAATTGCGGCAATAATGTTTTATGCCCGCCGGCAAGCGAACTGATCCCAACGACATGGACGTCGTTTTCGACCGCCTGACGCGCCGTTTCTTCCGGAGTTTGGAACAATGGACCGATATCGACGTCAAATCCTAAGTCGGCAAAGGCAGTGGCGATCACTTTCGCTCCGCGGTCATGGCCGTCTTGCCCCATTTTCGCTACCATTAAACGCGGACGGCGGCCTTCTAATTCATAAAATTCATTAGTCATTTTCTTGACTCGCTCGAATTGTTCTTCATTTGTGAATTCGGAGCTGTACACCCCGCTAATCGAGCGAATGACCGCTTTGTGTCGCTTGGCTACTTTTTCGATCGCGTACGAAATTTCGCCTAATGTCGCGCGGGCGCGCGCTGCCTGTACGGCGAGCTCGAGCAAGTTTCCTTCTCCCGTTTCCGTCGCTTTTGTAATCGCGTCAAGCGCTTCCTGCACTTTTTGTTCATCACGGGAAGCGCGCAGCTGTTTTAATTTTTCGATTTGCCGCATCCGAACCGCCGTATTGTCGACTTCTAAAATCTCGATTGGTTCTTCTTTTTCCGGGCGATATTTGTTGACGCCGATAATCGTTTCCGCACCAGAATCGATTCTCGCTTGGCGTCTTGCCGCCGCTTCCTCGATGCGCATTTTCGGAAGCCCCGTTTCAATCGCTTTCGCCATGCCTCCAAGGCTTTCGATTTCTTCAATATGCTTCCACGCGCGATTCATCAATTCGTTCGTTAACGTTTCCACATAGTAAGAACCTGCCCATGGGTCAATGACATTGCAAATGCCTGTTTCATCTTGCAAGTAAAGCTGCGTATTGCGGGCGATGCGCGCGGAGAAATCAGTCGGAAGCGCGATCGCTTCATCGAGCGCGTTCGTATGCAACGATTGCGTATGCCCAAGCGCAGCGGCGTGCGCTTCAATACATGTACGCACAACGTTGTTAAATGGATCTTGCTCGGTTAAGCTCCAGCCAGATGTTTGCGAATGCGTCCGCAATGCGAGCGATTTTGGATTTTTCGGATTGAACGTTTTCATCATTTTTGCCCACATAATGCGCGCCGCGCGCATTTTCGCGACTTCCATGAAATAGTTCATGCCGATTGCCCAGAAGAATGACAATCTTGGCGCGAACGAGTCAATATCAATTCCTGCTTTTAATCCTGTACGAACATATTCTAATCCGTCCGCAAGCGTATACGCCAATTCAATATCCGCCGGCGCTCCCGCTTCTTGCATATGATATCCGGAAATGCTGATGCTGTTAAACTTTGGCATGTATTTGGAAGTGTATTCAAAAATGTCAGCGATAATGCGCATCGACGTTTCCGGAGGATAAATATACGTGTTGCGCACCATATATTCTTTTAAAATATCGTTTTGAATCGTTCCGGAGAGCTTATCTTGCGTGACGCCTTGCTCTTCGGCGGTGACGATATAAAATGCCATAATCGGCAGCACCGCGCCGTTCATGGTCATCGATACCGATATTTGATCAAGCGGAATGCCGTCAAACAAAATTTTCATATCTAAAATCGAATCGACCGCCACTCCCGCTTTGCCGACGTCACCAACGACGCGCGGATGGTCGGAGTCATAGCCGCGGTGGGTCGCAAGGTCAAACGCGACGGACAGCCCCTTTTGTCCCATCGCTAAGTTGCGTCGATAAAATGCGTTGCTTTCTTCCGCTGTCGAAAAACCTGCGTATTGCCGGATCGTCCACGGCCGATTCACGTACATCGATGGATACGGTCCGCGCAAATACGGTGGAATTCCCGGCATATAATCAAGAAAATCAAAGCCTTCGATATCTTTTTTCGTATATAGCGGTTTTACGGTGATATGTTCATTTGTTTGAAACAATAAGTCATCGATGGACGCGCGCACTTTTTCTTCGATCGCCTGCTTCCATTGCTGTTCATCTGCCGTTTTTTCCGGCATGCGCAGCGAAATATTTGTAAAATCTACCTTTTTACTCATTGAGGTCCACCCCCATTTCCTTCATAAACGATACAATCGTTTCATAACAATTCGAACCGATGTGAATAAAACCATCCACGCCAGCTTGCACGAATGATTGTTCCACATCCGGCGCTTGCTTTCCAGCCACGTACAACTTCATATTTGAATTCGCTTGCTTTAACGCTTTCGCGATGGCAGGAACGATGTCCGTGTAGCTTTCATCAGATCCGCAAATAATATAATGCGTGCCGTTTGCGTTTATTGCTTCCGACACCGCTTTCTCAGCGGTATGTACCCCTTCGCTTTTCACTACTGCCATGCCGCCGGCTTCAAAAAAGCCGGTAATAAAATCGGCGCGTGCTTTATAGTTTGGAATGGAGCCAATGTTAATTAAATGCACCGTCGGACGCGCTCCATGTTTTTCAAGATGCGCTTCCGAAGCTTTGCGCAGTTGTTCAAACGGTTCGGCCAAGCGCCATTGTTTGATCGGCTTGACGCTTACGGATGCTTCATCTGCTTTTAATGCCGCTTCGATTTCCTGAGCGGTTGCTCGACGAACTGCCATAAAAATAGCTGTCTCGATCCATCGTTTTTCACCGAATCCCGCTTGCAATTGTGCGACGTTTTCTTCGTTTAGCGCTGAAGAAGATAGTTGTTTTTCATCGTTTTCGTTGTTTTCACTCGCTTTTTGCACAGGCGCTTCCGCTAAGTTGGCGTAAAAGTTCGTTCCAACAATCTTTTCTTTCCGTTTTTTCACATTATTTTTTCGCTGTTCGGCGACGTTTTCCACTTCTGCTTGTACAAAACCGTCTTGAAGTGCTTTCACGATACCGCCTTTTTCTTCGATTTGCTGGAACAGCTTCCACGCCTCTTCCGCCACTTGCGCCGTCAATGTTTCGACATAGTACGAACCGCCGGCCGGATCGATGACATTGGCGATATGCGCTTCTTCCAACAAAATAAGCTGTGTATTGCGGGCGATTCTTCGAGAAAATTCGTCCGCGCGTCCAATCGCTTCATCAAACGGAGAGACGTGAAGACTGTCGGCGCCGCCAATGGTTGCGGCGAACGCTTCCGCCGTCGCCCGAAGCATGTTTACATATGGATCGTAAACCGTTTTCGTAAAATAAGACGTGCGCGCATGCATCGCGATTTTTTGCGATGATTCGCTGCCGCCAAACGCCTGTACGATGTTGGACCAAACAAGTCTTGCTGCGCGAAGCTTTGCGATTTCCATAAAAAAGTTCGAACCGATTGCAAACGAAAAGTGGATTTGCGGCGCAATGGCATCAATCACCAATCCTCTGTCCAAGCATGCACGAATATATTCCACCGCTGTTGCGAACGCAAACGCTAATTCTTGAACCGCGTTTGCCCCGCCGTTATGGTACGGTTCGCCGCGGACAATGACCGTCTTTACACCCTGCATGTTTTCTTTTGCCCATTTCGTCACATCGGCCATCACGTCGTACAATGCCGCAAGCGGGGTTGAAAGCTGGCCTTTTTCCGCAAGTGCACCGACTGGATCCATCCCAATCGTTCCGCGCACTGCGTCAAATGGTATTTGCTGTTTTTGCAAATAGGCGGCAAGCAATGCCAAAAATGAAAGCGATTGTGCCCCCGCATCGATGCGAAGCGAATATTTATCCAAAGAAATGCCGGAAAACATGGCTTCGATATCGTCAACCGATGTTACCGGAAAACCTAGCCGTTCCAACACGATATGGATTTCTGTTTGCCCTCTTTCCAAATCGTGTTTAACGATTTCATTCCACTCCGTCGGACTGCTAGCTGAAATTTCCTGGCTGACCTTCCATGGTTCGCGAATATATCCGTTCGGCTTGGTTCCGCGAACATAGCCCGGAAAACCTGGATACTGTTCGACATGAGCAAGCGACTCTATGTCCTGACGCGTATAAATGGGTTTAATCGTGATATTTTCATATGTAGTCGAATAAAGTTTTTCGAATGGCTTCCCTTTTAACGACTTCTCGACTTCCTGTTTCCATTCCTCGAAGCTTGGAATGGGAAACGACTGCTGCTTCATCGCTGAAATATCGCTCACTGCGTTCTCCCCCTTATATCTTTTCTCCCATCCTTTAGAAATCGCTTTCTTTTTCATTTTTAAAAATATTGCTGATATTTTTATTGTAATATATGAGGAGAGTTCTAGCAATGAACAAAACGCAATCCGTCTTTTGATAATTTATCAAAATAAACGGCAAATATCAGGAAGGGCTGGTCCAATGCAATCCCCACTTTCTAAAAGCTCCGCTGTATTCATCGATAAGCCCTTCTTGGAGAAGATTTGTATTAGGAGTATTATAACACGAAAAACCCCACCACAAACGAATTTGCGGTGGGGTTCTTCCATTAATAAATCGGCGTATTGTCTTTCGATACGTTTTCCAAAATCTCTTTGACACGCGCAAGGAAGCGGCCGCAAATGAGGCCGTCTAAGACGCGGTGGTCAAGGGATAGACATAAGTTGACCATATCGCGGATGGCGATCATGCCGTCTTTGACAACCGGGCGCTTGACGATCGATTCGACTTGCAAAATCGCCGCTTGCGGATAGTTGATGATGCCCATCGATTGCACCGAGCCGAAGGAACCGGTGTTGTTCACCGTAAACGTGCCGCCTTGCATATCTTCCGGGCGGAGTCTGCCGGCGCGCGCCTTTGCGGCCAGCTCGGCGATTTCGCGTGCGATGCCTTTGATCGATTTTTCGTCGGCGTGCTTAATGACTGGAACAAATAACGCATCATCTGTCGCCACTGCGATCGAGATGTTGATGTCTTTTTTCTGGACAATTTTGTCGCCTGCCCACATCGAATTGATTTGTGGGAATTCTTTCAATGCTTGCGCGACTGCTTTGACGAAGAAGGCAAAATATGTTAAATTGAAACCTTCGCGTTTTTTGAATTCGTCTTTGATCGAGTCGCGGTATGCCACTAAGTTCGTCACATCGACTTCGACCATCGTCCATGCGTGCGGCGCTTCGTGTTTGCTGCGAAGCATGTTCGTGGCGATCGCTTTGCGCACAGGGGTGACTGGAATTTCGATGTCGCCTGCATGAACAGGAACGCTTGTCGCCGCCTGTTTTGGAACAGCTGCGGGTTCTGCTTTCGGCGCTTCTTGCACTGGTGTTGGCTGCGGTGCAGGCTGGGATGAAGCGGCCGGCTGCCCACCGGCTTTCGGAATATTTCCGGATTCGATGAGCTTTAACAAATCTTTGCGCGTAATCCGTCCTCCCAGTCCCGTTCCTTGCACTTGCTCTAAATCAATATTATGTTCTTGAGCGAGGCGAAGAACAGCTGGCGAATAGCGGCCTTTATTGGCCCGATCCGCTTTTTTTGGCGCTTGAGCAGCTGCTCCTTTTGTCTCTTCTGCTTTCGGTGCTTCCTCTTGTTTCGCTTCCGCTGCTGTTCCTTCGCCTTCCACTTCGATCGTACAAATCACGGCGCCAACCGGCAGCGTTTCTCCTTCATTCGCGATAATTTCTTTGATCACGCCCGTAAATGACGAAGGAATTTCCGCATTCACTTTATCTGTCATGACTTCGGCGATCGGATCGTATTTGTTTACTTTGTCGCCGACAGATACAAGCCATTTGCTGATCGTTCCTTCGGTGACGCTTTCCCCGAGCTGGGGCATGGTAAGTTGTTCAATTGCCACGTGGGATAACCTCCTATCTCCGTTCAAATCTGCATTTTGAATCGCAAAAATCCGTCTGCTTAAAACGCCGCTAGCTCGCGCATTGCCTTTTCGACCTTGTCCGGGTTCACCATAAAGAATTTTTCCATCGTCGGTGCGTATGGCATCGCCGGGACGTCCGGGCCGGCAAGGCGCATAATTGGCGCGTCTAAATCAAACAAGCAATGTTCAGCGATAATGGCGGCCACTTCGCTCATGACGCTTCCTTCTTTGTTATCTTCCGTAATCAGCAGCACTTTTCCTGTTTTGCTTGCCGCTTCGATAATCGCTTCTTTATCTAGCGGATATACCGTACGCAAATCAAGGATGTGCGCGGAAATGCCATCTTGCGCTACCCGTTCTGCCGCTTGCAGCGCAAAATGAACACATAATCCATACGTAATAACGGTAATATCGTCGCCCTCGCGTTTAACGTCTGCTTTGCCGATTGGCAATACATAATCTCCTTCCGGCACTTCTCCTTTAATCAGACGATACGCGCGCTTATGTTCAAAGAAAAGCACCGGGTCTTCATCGCGAATCGCCGCTTTTAATAACCCTTTTACATCATATGGTGTCGATGGCATGACAATTTTTAAACCTGGCTGGTTTGCAAAAATCGCTTCCACTGATTGCGAATGGTATAAGGCGCCGTGAACGCCGCCGCCGTATGGAGCACGGATGACGATCGGACAGTTCCAGTCATTATTGGAGCGGTAGCGAATCCGCGCCGCTTCCGAAATAATTTGGTTGACCGCAGGCATGATGAAATCAGCAAATTGAATTTCAGCAATTGGGCGCAATCCGTACATCGCCGCACCGATTCCGACCCCAACGATCGCAGATTCAGATAACGGAGTATCAATGACACGCTCTTCGCCGAACTGTTCATACAATCCTTGCGTCGCTTTAAACACCCCGCCCTTTTTTCCAACATCTTCTCCTAATACGAAGACGCGCGGGTCGCGTTCCATTTCCTCGCGAATCGCCATCGTCACAGCATCAATATAGGAAATCACTGGCATCGTCCATTCCCCCTTACTTCTCTGCATATACGTACTTTAAGGCATGTTCTGGTTCCGCGTATGGCGCCTTTTCCGCATAATCGGTCGCTTCGTCCACCTGTTTCATGACGCGGTCATGAATTTCTTTTTCTAGTTCGTCTGTTAACACACCGGCTTCTTTTAAATATTTCGCAAACGAAATAATCGGGTCTTTGGCACGCGCTTCTTCTAATTCTTCTTCGGACCGGTATGCGCGTTGATCGTCGTCGGAAGAATGCGAGGTTAAACGATAGGAAACCGTTTCAATCAATGTCGGTCCTTCACCGCGGCGGGCACGATCAGCTGCCTCTTTCACGACTTTGTACACTTCAAGCGGATCGTTTCCGTCTACCGTATAGCCCGGCATACCGTAACCGATGGCGCGGTCCGATACTTTTTCGCACGCCAATTGTTTTGAAATTGGCACAGAAATCGCGTATTTGTTATTTTCGCACATGAAAATAACAGGCAATTTATGCACGCCGGCAAAGTTCGCTCCTTCATGGAAATCGCCTTGGTTTGATGAACCTTCCCCAAACGTGACAAACGCGATAAAATCTTTCTTCTCCATTTTTGCCGCCAGCGCAATGCCAACCGCATGCGGCACTTGCGTCGTTACTGGAGATGAGCCGGTTACGATGCGATTTTTCTTTTTCCCGAAGTGGCCTGGCATTTGCCGGCCGCCGGAGTTTGGATCTTCCGCTTTCGCAAACGCGGAAAGCATTAATTCCGTCGGCGTCATCCCGAATGTTAAAACAACGCCCATATCACGGTAGTAAGGCAAAACATAATCTTTCGTACGATCAAGGGCAAACGCCGCGCCGACTTGCGCCGCTTCCTGCCCTTGGCAGGAGATAACGAACGGAATTTTTCCAGCGCGGTTTAATAACCACATACGCTCGTCGATTTTACGAGCCAACAACATCGTTTCATACATTTGCAATACCGTTTCATCGCTTAAGCCTAGCGCTTGGTGACGATTTTCAGCCATCGAAACAACCTCCCTTTATTCGCTTAAAAATGAATCGCTTTTCCATCCACGGCAAGCGCCGCTTCTGCCATCGCTTCTGATAACGTTGGATGCGGATGAATCGTATGCGCGACTTCCCACGGCGTCGCATCCAGCACGCGAGCGAGTCCCGCTTCGGAAATCATATCGGTAACGTGAGGTCCTACCATATGAACGCCAAGCAAGTCGTTCGTTTTTTGATCGGCTACGATTTTCACGAATCCTTCCGCTTCGCCAAACACGAGCGCTTTGCCGATCGCTTTAAACGGGAATTTTCCGACTTTGACATCATATCCTTTTGCTTTCGCTTCTTCTTCCGTTAAGCCGACGCTTGCGACTTCCGGACGGCTGTAGACGCATTTCGAAATCATGGTATAGTCGATCGGCGATGGATTTTGGCCGGCAATATGCTCGACAGCAACGATGCCTTCATGGGATGCTACATGTGCTAGCTGCAAGCCGCCGATGACATCGCCAATCGCATAAATATGCGATTCTTTCGTTTGGTAAAACTCGTTCGTTTGAATAAATCCCTTTTCGACGACAATATCGGTATTTTCAATGCCGATTCCTTCAATGTTTGCCTGGCGGCCGACGGAAACGAGCATTTTTTCGGCGGTAAACGTTTTTTGCTCGCCGTTATATTCCGCTTTAATCGTCACACCATTTCCTTTTTCCAACGTTTCCGGCAAGACTTTTGCCCCTGCGACAATCGTAATGCCGCGGCGCTTAAGAAGCTTTTCTACTTCCTTGGATACATCGCGGTCTTCGGTTGGCAAAATTCGCTCCGCGTATTCCAATACCGTCACTTCCACCCCAAAATCATTCAGCATCGATGCCCATTCAATGCCAATGACACCGCCGCCGACGATAATAATGGAAGAAGGAAGTGTTTCCATTTGCAGCGCTTCATCGGATGTCATGACCAATTTGCCGTCAATGTCAAGGCCTGGCAGCGTCCGCGGACGCGAACCTGTGGCGATGATAACATTTTTCGGCACGAGCATCTCGTTTTCCGAACCGTCATTCATTTCCACGGAAATCGTCCCCGGCATCGGCGAGAAAATGGATGGGCCTAAAATGCGCCCAGTTCCGGCATAAACGTCAATTTTTCCTTTTTTCATTAAGTGCTGAACGCCTTTATGGAGCTGTTCGATAATGGCTGCTTTGCGCGCCTGCACTTTGGCGAAGTCAAGGCGTACATCGCTTGCCATGACTCCGAACGTTTCGCTATTTTTCGTTTGTGCGTATACTTCCGCGCTTCGCAGCAGCGCCTTGCTTGGAATGCAGCCGGCATGCAGACACGTTCCGCCCAGCTTGCCTTTTTCGACAACGGCTGTTTTTAGCCCTAGCTGGGAAGCGCGAATCGCTGCCACATATCCTCCGGTGCCGCCGCCAAGGATGACAAGATCATATTCTTTTGCCATATCGTTTTCTCCTTTCTATCGCAAAACGGTTGTGTGTGCCACATTCCCGCTCGGATATACTTTGTCTTTTTCTTCGCCGCGCAACACGCGCAACGCCCCTTCCGCAAGCGCTTGCAACTCGTTTTCACCCGGGTGGACAAACACATCGGCAATCCAGTTCACACGATCAATAATTTCTTTCACAAATTGTTTTCCGTATGCAAGTCCTCCTGTTAAAATAATCGCATCGACTTTTCCCGCCAATACGGCGCTTGCTGCACCAATTTCTTTCGCCACTTGATAGGCCATTGCGCTATAGATAAGCTTTGCTTTTTCATCTCCCGCTTCGATCATTTTTTCGACTTTCACGGCATCATTCGTGCCAAGGTAACCGACTAACCCGCCTTTTCCAACGAGCATGCTCATTACCTCATCACGATAATACTCTCCCGAGAAACATAGCGAAACGAGATCTCCCGCAGGCACCGTACCGGCTCGCTCTGGGCTGAACGGTCCTTCCCCGTCCAAACCGTTATTGACATCCACCACTCGACCTTTTTTATGAGCGCCGACGGTAATCCCGCCACCCATATGAGCGACAATCAGGTTCAGTTCTTCATATGGTTTGCCAAGCTGCTTGGCGACACGGCGTGCTACCGCCTTTTGGTTTAGCGCATGAAAAATGCTTCTTCGTTCAATCAGCGCAAATCCCGAAATGCGGGCAATTGGTTCCAGTTCATCGACAACAACAGGGTCAACAATAAACGCGGGGATATTTAGCGCCGAAGCAATTTCATGCGCCAAAATGCCGCCAAGATTGGAAGCGTGCTGCCCAGAATAGCCTTTTTTCAAATCTTCCAGCATTTGCTCATTGACGCGGTACGTTCCGCCTTCAATCGGGCGCAAAAGTCCGCCGCGGCCGCAAACAGCGCTTAATTTGGAAAGATTGATGCCTTCTTCATCAAGCGCGTCTAAAATCGTTTGTTTACGAAACTCATATTGATCAATAATCGATGGATAGCGCTGCAACGTTTCCGCGTCATGGCGAATCGTTTTTTCAAAAATGGAGCGTTCATCTTCAAACACACCAATTTTTGTCGAGGTCGATCCAGGATTAATGGTTAAAATGCGAAACTTCTGCTCTTGCAACGTTTGTAACCTCCATTTCTGACCATGGAAGCGGGAATCATTCTCCCGCCTCCATGTGTTGTAATTAACGACCGCGACGTCGACTTAAAATGTGATGGCCGTTTTGTAAAAATTGGCTGCGGGACTTGCGCATCGTTTCAATCCGTTCCTCCGCAAGGCGGTCTGCCGCTTTATATGTTGGAATACCATCACGTTTGGCAATCGCAAATACTTTTTCGATATTGTCGTAAATTTGTTCGATTTTTTTCATTGCACGCTCGCGATTGTAGCCGTACAACTCATCGGCAACGTTAATGACGCCGCCGGCATTGATGACATAATCTGGCGCGTACACGATGCCCATTTCATGAATGATATCGCCATGTCTTGCCTCTTTTAGCTGGTTGTTCGCCGAACCGGCAATGACTTTCGCTTTTAATTGCGGAATCGTTTGGTCGTTAATAATCCCGCCAAGCGCACATGGAGCAAAAATGTCGCAATCGACGCCGTAAATATCGTTCGGATCTACCGCTTTGGCGCCAAATTCTTCAACGGCGCGCTGCACCGCTTCTTTGTTAATGTCAGTAACAATAAGTTGCGCCCCTTCTTCATGAAGATGACGGCATAAATGATAGGCGACATTGCCGACCCCTTGCACAGCAACGACTTTTCCCTCTAATGAATCGCTGCCAAATGCTTCTTTTGCCGCCGCTTTCATACCGCGATAAACACCATAGGCGGTTGCGGGAGATGGATTTCCGGAAGAACCAAATTCAGGGGAAATTCCTGTGACATAATCTGTTTCTTGATAAATAATATCCATGTCTTCCACCGTCGTACCAACATCTTCCGCTGTAATATAGCGGCCGTTTAATCCTTGAATAAAGCGGCCGAACGCGCGGAACATCGCTTCATTTTTATCTTTGCGCGGGTCACCGATAATGACCGTTTTTCCGCCGCCAAGGTTGAGCCCTGCCGCAGCGTTTTTATACGTCATGCCGCGGGCTAAGCGGAGCGCATCTTCAATCGCTTCTTCTTCCGAGTTATACATCCACATGCGCGTACCGCCTAGCGCCGGTCCGAGCGTTGTATCGTGAATAGCGATGATCGCTTTCAATCCCGATTCTTTATCTTGGCAAAACAGCAATTGTTCATAATCGTATTGTTCCATGTATTTAAACAGTTCCATGATAACTTCCTCCCTAATGGTTTATTTGGACGCGGAACAAACCGCGAGCGCTAACGAATATAATTTGCTTTCCGCCGAATCGGCGCGTGATGTAAGGACAATCGGTGCCTTCGCCCCAGCGATGACGGCCCCGACTTTGGCATTGGCAAAATAAACAAGTGACTTATATAGCATGTTTCCCGCTTCAATGTCAGGAACAAGCAAAATATCTGCCCTTCCCGCCACTTCGCTGTCAATGCGCTTATGCTCCGCCGCTATAGCCGAAACAGCATTGTCGAGGGCAAGCGGTCCATCAATGATGCAATCTTTTATTTGTCCGCGTTTTTGCATCGTGGTCAGCGCTGCCGCATCAACGGTAGCCGGCATCGCTGGGTTGACTACTTCCACCGCCGCCAGCGGCGCCACTTTCGGCACGTCAATGCCAATTGACCGGGCTACGGCAACGGCATTCGCCACAATCTGCGCTTTTTGTTCTAAATCAGGTGAAATATTCATCGCGGCATCCGTCACAATAATGAAACGGTCATAGCCGGCAACTTCAAACACCGCGACATGGGAAAGCACCTTTCCCGTCCGCAGGCCGTATTCTTTGTTTAACACCGCTTTTAAAAGCGTAGCGGTCGGGATGTTCCCTTTCATCAAGACATTTGCCTCATTGAAGTGAACGGCTTTTACCGCCAGCTCAGCGGCTTGCACAGTGGAATTGGCATGGACGATTTCAATATGTCTGGAATTCTCATAGCCTTTTCGCCTCAACAGTTGCACAATTTGTTCACGGTCTCCATACAACACAAACTTTCCGAAATGGCGAGCGATCGCCATCGTTACGGCATCAATTACTTCTTCATCTTCCGCTGCCGCGACGGCTACCGTCATATCGGTATATTTGGTTGCATGATCGATCAACGATTGCAGCTTCATCTTATGCACCAACCTCTTTATGAAATTTGTGGAGGCACCTTTATTAGTATGCAAAAAACGTGCCAACCCCAAAAACTTGAAAGCGCTTTATTTTTTCGCTGATTATAAGCAATAATTTGCATGGTGTGCAAATTATTGCATGCTATTTTTGTCAATATTATATTTCTCCAACTTGTAATATAAATTGCGAATCGAAATGCCCAGCGCCCGCGCTGTCGCCGTTTTATTGTTGTTGTATTTTCGCAGCGCCTGCTTGATGATGCTTGCTTCATATTGCTCCACCATCTCCTCAAGCGGACGGATTTCCGTCTCCTTCTCATTTTTATGGGGAGAAGAATCGGCTCGCGAAATATCAAGGGGCGGAATATGATGAACATCGATCATCACTTCATTAAACTTCATAAAAATCATCGCCCGGCCTAATACATTTTCCAATTCGCGAACATTTCCCGGCCAATCGTAAGCAAGCAGGAGGTCAAGCGCGGCCGAAGTGACTCCTTCGACATTGCGTCCGTAGTCTTGATTAAGTTTTTGAATTAAATGCTGGCATAGTGCGGGTATATCTTCTTTTCTCGCCCGCAATGGAGGAATATAAATTGGCATGCGATTTAACCGGTAGTATAAGTCTTCACGAAACGTTCCTTCTGCGATTGCTTTTTCCAAGTTGACATTCGTGGCGGCAATGACACGGACGTTAATCGGGATTGGCTTCGTGCCTCCGACGCGGACGATTTCCCCTTCTTGCAAAACGCGAAGCAGTTTCGCCTGCGTATTCGCAGAAAGCTCACCGATTTCGTCCAGGAAAATGCTGCCGTTGTTCGCTTCTTCAAACAAGCCGCGTTTGCCGCCGCGCTTTGCCCCGGAAAATGCCCCTTCTTCATAACCAAACAGCTCGCTCTCTAATAGTGTTTCAGGAATGGCCGCACAATTGACACGGATAAATTTGTTATATTTTCTATCACTTGCATTATGAATCGCGTGAGCAAATAATTCCTTTCCTGTGCCGGATTCGCCACGCAGCAATATCGTCACCGGCGTTTTTGCGGCTACTTTCGCTTGTTCAATTGCTACCTTTATTCCCTCTGACGTACCGATAATATCGGCAAACGAATATTTCGCTTCGAGGGTACGGATAATTTGCCTTGCCCGATTAAGCTCCGCTGTCAGCCGCTGGATCTCGGATACGTCATGAATCACCCCGACGCTGCCTTTCAGCACTCCATCGACAATAATCGGCGCCACATTCACAACCACATCGCGGTTTTTTGGCCCTACTTTCATCCGCACCCCACGAACAGGCCGGCGCGTTTTGAGCACTTGCATGTGCATGCTTTCCCCTTCGGCGATATCGGCGGTCGCCGGCTTGCCGATTACTTCTTCTTCCGTCAGGCCGGTAATGCGCGTATAAGCGGGATTAATTAAAATGCCGTTTCCATGCTCATCAACAACGGAAATAGCTTCCTCTGAAGAATGAATAATCGCCTCCAACATCATGCGCATTTCTTTCAAGTCGGTAATTTCCTCCGCTAGCTTTACTAATTCCGTAATATCTTTAAAAACAGCTAATGCACCGAACAGTTTACCCGTTTCATCAATCATTGGAATTCTCGTTGTAATGATTTTTTTGCCATTTTCTAATTTTAATTCTTGATGAAATTCTGTTTGTTTTGTTTTTAACACTCGCGGCAGGCCGCTCGTTGGGATGACTTCTAAAATGTGTTTTCCGATGACTTCCTCTTTATCCACTTCAATCATTTCCGCGGCGCTGTTATTGATATCCGTAATATAGGCAAACTCGTCAACGACAATCATTCCGTCATGCGCAGAATTAAAAATCAAACCGCGCCTTGTTGTTTCGCTTTTCAGTTTCGCAATCAACATTTCTTTTTCTTCGACAAGTTCGGCCATTATATGAGCGACTGTCCCTGGCACGACAATCGTATTCGGCGAACAATGTTTGCGGATCTCATCCAACACTTCCTGTTTTCCTGTCGCTTCAATAATAAGGTCAATTTCTTCACTCGTAAAAGCACGCCAGTCGGTTCCAGTAGCAATATTCATTTCTTTCGCAAGTTTTATACCGCAAGCTTTCTCATTGATATCAACTACTGCGACAATTTGAAACATTGTTGTTTTTTCCAGCAGCTTTAATAGTGCTGTGCCTCCATTTCCAGCTCCAATAATCAATACCTTTTTCATTTTTATTCACCGCTCTTTTCAATGTGCAAGTTTTTGCAGGTATTTTTATCATAATTATTTTTTCTTTGCTTGACAAATAAAGCGGAACCGTTATGATGAGGGATGAAACAACTTTTTCTCTGTGAAAGGATCATGATCATAATGGTACGGATCATTGCTCTGCTCATTTTAGTCATTCCTGGTTTGTTAGCCGCACTAGGCATTAAATGGATGCGTGATACACTATTTGGTATTTTGCATTCTCCATTTCCGTCCCTTTCACTGCAATTTTTGGGCGGCTTTCTTTTGTTTGCAGCTGGCTTGTCTTTTATCGGGGGGTTTATTTTGCATCGTGACCGAAAACGAAATAAAGTCCAACCACGATTCCAAAAAAAGAAAAAAACGCCTTAAACGGTTCTCGCGCTTAGGGCGTTTTTTTATTTTCCCGAATATTCTTCGCATTGCGCGGATAATCAGTAAAAATGGCATCCACTCCGTATTGGAACATTTTTTCCATTAGTGGCTCTTGATTAATCGTAAATGGACGGATGGCAATTTGATAATGACGAGCTTGGCGAACAAACGGCTCCGTCACCGTTCGATGATAAGGGTGCAACCCATCCGCTCTCATCACTCGAACATATTTCCACGGATCGTATAAAGACTCCATATATAATAAAGCCGTTTCTATATTTGGCGCAAGACTGCGACAAAGCGCCATACTATTATGATTAAAAGACGATAAAATAATGCGATCTTCTAGGCCATAATGCCGGATCATATCGATGACTTTTTGCTCTAATGTTTCATACGCAATCAAACTGTTTTTTAACTCAATATTCAACAATAGTGTCGTCGAGCAAATCCATGCCAGCACTTCCTCTAATAGAGGGATGCGGCAAACATCATATTGATCGGCAAATTTATATACAGCGTTAAATTGCTGCAATTCCCGATACGTAAAATCTTTTACCCAGCCGGTTCCATCTGTCGTTCGGTCGATCGTTTCGTCATGAATAACAACAATTTGCCCATCTTTGGTTAGTTGCACATCCAATTCAATCCCATCCGCTCCGACTCGTTCTGCTTCATAAAAAGCGATCATCGTATTTTCCGGATGTGTGCCGGCGGAACCGCGGTGTGCGAAAATTTTTGTCATACGTTTGTTTACTCCCTTCTGTCGATCCAGTACAAAAACGATCATCAAAATATATGCGAGAAAACCAAAAAATTTGCTATACTATTGATAATAAGCGAGGTGATAAGATGAGACCATTGCAAATCTCCTTAGAAACAGCGCAAAAATTAGCGAAAGCGTTAGGAATGCCCATCGAACAGATTATGCATATGCCTCAACATATTTTAATCCAAAAATTGCTCGAATTGGAAAAAAAGCAAAGTGAACAACAATAAGGTTTTTAATAAGCCCTTGTCTATAATAGAAAATGCCGGCATGCCAAGGATTTGAAATAGTATTGCTTCGATCCTATATATTTTTGTTAGCGATATTTGCGTGCCGGTGACTTCTATTACGAACATAAAAATACACACGGAGAACAGGGGGATTATAAGATTATAAATATACGTTCGAGATGTCTAATAAGATAAAGCGCTAACGAGAAAAAACAGTTACATAAGCAAGTGACTTCCTCTCTGTTTAACGTATCCGTTTTCTTGACATAACACCACCTTTCCCTGAACAAATTTCCATCTTAATCCCCCCTTAATTATGTAAAAGTCTATTCAAACTAATACTCTATAGTGTTATTCCTTCTCTAACTAACCTGTTCGTTAGCACAACAAAAAGACTCTACTCCTTCTTGAAGTAAAACCTCCGTTAATGCAGTAAAATTCCACATAACCTTCAAAAAACACATAAAAATGGTTTTACTCACTCACATTGGTAAAACTAAACATTCCCCTCTTTTTTCATTTAAAATAAAATTTAGGTGAGCGTAAACAGAAAAAAGAAGCGGCATTTCCGCTTCTTTACCTAAACATTAATATTTATCTTATTTTCCATTTAGCTAAAGGACTATGCTGTTGATATTTCTTTGCAATTTCCTCTCTTGTTAAGTCCATATAAGCCTGTTCCGCTACTTTAACAAAACTGCGGCCTAATATTCTGCTCAATGTATAAAAGTCGCCACCATTTAGCAAATACTACCTTGCAAAATTGTTTCGTATTTGATGTGGATGAATAGACAATCCTATCCGCTCTCCCGCTTGTCTTAGTTGCTTTTCAAATGACTGTATAGTAAGCTGAGTGTTCCTTGTGGTTGGAAACAACAGTGCTGTATCTGTATATCTGTCCTTAAATCGTATGTATACTTTAATTTCCTCGCCATTACCTGTGAAAAATGCACATCTTCATGATTTAACCCCCCATCTCAATAAAAAGAAATACCCAATAAATCATTCGATTTATTGGGTGAGATGGAAAAAGTTTATTGGTTTAAAATCCGAGTTTTTAGTTCAGTTTATCAGAATTAGTTGGTTTTGCCTTTACGGCTAAATCCTTATTCATCAACCTCTTAAGAAGCTTTATGTTCTAATCTTAACTTATCCGCCACCATCGCGATGAACTCGCTGTTTGTCGGTTTTGCTTTGGACATGCTGACCGTGTAGCCGAATAAGGAAGAAATTGATTCAATGTTGCCGCGGCTCCAAGCAACTTCAATCGCATGGCGAATCGCCCGCTCTACACGGCTGGCGGTTGTGTTGTATTTTTTCGCAATGTCTGGATAAAGCACTTTCGTAATGGAACCGAGCAATTCGATATCGTTATATACCATCGCGATTGCTTCACGTAAATATAAATATCCTTTAATATGCGCCGGAACGCCAATTTCATGAATAATGCTCGTAATGCTTGCATCCAAGTTTTTCGGCTTGTTATCCCGTGCTTGGTAGGAAGAAGATGCTTTTTTCACCATTGGTGTTGTTTTTCCATACACTTGACGGATATGATGTACTAAATTTTCCATGTCAAACGGTTTTAAAATAAAGTAGGAGGCGCCAAGTTCAACCGCTTTCTTCGTCACGTCTTCTTGGCCAAATGCCGTTAACATAATCACGTTTGGTTGTTTTTCCAGCTTTGTGCGGATTTTTTCCAATACAGCCAACCCATCTAAATGCGGCATAATAATGTCTAGCAGCAAAATGTCCGGCTGTTTTTCCTCAAGCATATATAAGCAATCTTGCCCATTATAGGCAGTCCCGATCACTTCCATATCGTTTTGGCTGGAAATATACTCTTCCAGCAAGCTCACTAATTCACGATTATCATCTGCGATACATACTTTAATTTTCAAGAAAATCTTCCTCCTTACTTCCTAATTATTTATTTTCACTATGTAGAAAATTCCATTAAGACAATTCGACAATATGATGAAAAATCCTTTTACTTTTTTCAAAAATGCTAAAAAAACAAATAATTCATAAAATTATAACAAAAATTGAGTTGATTGGACAATTTTAATATAAATATTGCCACATTTTTGTCGAAAAATCTTTACACATTCATTTTATATGATGTTTCACCAAATATCTATGCAAAAACGCTGAATTTATTGACGTTTTTCTCGAAATTTTTTACATAAAAAATTGGAAAAGGCGAGCTACATGTCAGCTCGCCTTTTTATTTGATTTTCCATATACATCAATTCCTGCTTCATTTAACATCCATTCGATATGGACGCCATAGCCAGATGTCGGATCATTGACAAATACGTGAGTAACTGCGCCAACTAATTTCCCGTCTTGAATAATTGGACTTCCGCTCATTCCTTGAACGATGCCACCCGTCTTTTTTAATAAGCGCGGGTCCGTAACACGAATGACCAGTCCCTTTGTTGCTGGAAATTTTTGCGGGATAGTGCTTACGATTTCAATATCAAATTGCTCGACTTTATCGTTTTCCACAACGGTTAACATTTTTGCTGGGCCTTCTTTTACATGATTCGATAAGGCAATTGGAATTGGTTTATTAATAATTCCATTGTCTACTGGTTCCTTCAACTTTCCGAAAATGCCAAACGGGCTGTTATTCGTAATATTCCCAATTACTTCTTCCTCATCGGAAAACCGTGCTAATTTTTCGCCAGGGCTGCCGCTGCTTCCTTTTTCAATTGATGTCACAGTTGATCTCATAATTTGGCCATTTTGAACAACAATCGGTTTTTTCGTATCCATATCGGAAATGACATGACCTAGTGCTCCATATTTTTTGGAAACAGGGTCATAAAACGTCATCGTCCCGATACCAGCGGCAGAATCCCGAATGTATAATCCAACGCGGTAAGCATGATCATGTTTATCCTTTAACGGAACTAATTTCGTCGTAAAAGAGTGTTTGTCGCGAAGAACTTGAAGATGTAGCGGTTTTCCTGTTTTTCCTGCTTCCTCAATAAAAGGAGAAAGGTCACTCATCTTTTCAATTTTTTTGCCATTAATCCTTGTAATAATATCTCCTACTTTAATCCCAGCAATTTCGCCTGGTGATTTTTTCCCTTTTTCTGTTTCGACGAGATGGTAGCCAACCACAAGAACTCCTACTGTATTTAACTTAACGCCAATGGATTGCCCTCCAGGGATGACTTTCAAAGTCGGCAAAACGTTTACATCTACCTGTTTTACCGGCATTCCGGCAACTTCTAATACCATTTTCTTTTCTCCACTTTGTTTTGCTTTTACGGAAAACGAATCAGCATGTTTGTGAACTTCTATCGATTTGGGAGCGTCTTTCACCGTTGCTTGGACTGGAAGCGCTGCAGTAGAAAATCGCATCGCTTCACCTTCAAACATCACGATTTGTTTTGGAATTTGAAAATATTCTTTAACCGGTTTCGACATACCGATTATGATGAACGAAACAAGGAGAAAAACCCCCATTATTTTTCGGATTGCCTCTGTATTCAATCTTTGTCACTCTCCTCGCTCCCACCTACACCCTCCAAAAAGCGGCTACAGTTTTAATTTTGCCTTAAACAGTGGAAATATAATCGTTTTCCCCATAAAAAAAGCTACCCATAATGGATAGCGTTTCATCCTTTGATTTTTGTTGCTAACTCAAGCAACTCTTTTGCATGTTTTTTCGTCAGTTCTGTAATTTCCACACCAGAAATCATCCGGCCGATTTCTTTTACTTTTTCTTCGTCCGATAATTCTTTGACTGACGTTCTTGTGCGGTTTCCATCTGTTTCTTTCGCAATAAACAAATGCGTATCAGCCATCGCCGCTACTTGCGGCAGGTGGGAAATGCAAAGCACTTGCGAATCGATGGAGATGCGGTAAATTTTTTCGGCAATCGCCTGTGCAACCCGGCCGCTAACTCCCGTATCGACTTCATCAAAAATAATCGATGTAACTCCTTGATGTTTGGAAAATATGCTTTTTAATGCAAGCATGATGCGTGACAATTCCCCGCCAGAGGCAATCTTCGCTAACGGTTTTAACGGTTCGCCAACGTTTGTGGAAATATAAAATTCCACATCATCGACACCATCTTCATGAAATTTCACTGGTACGCCATCAAGCAGCGGTGCATCAAGCGATCCTTCTCGTTTCGTAAATACGATATCAAATTGTGTTTTTTCCATATATAGCTCTTTTAATTCTTGATGAATATGGTTAATTAATGTTTTCGCATACTTTTTGCGAACATTCGTCACATTTTTCGCTTCGATTAATAAATCTTCCGTCACCGATTTCAGTTCTTTTTGCAGTTCATGAATATGGGTTTCGCGATGTTGAATCGTATCGATTTCTTCTGTAATTTTTTCTGCATATTGCAAAATATCTTCGATGGTCGATCCGTATTTTCGTTTTAATTGATTGATTTCACTAAGGCGGCTTTCAATAAAATCGAGACGGGCTGGATCATATTCCAATTGTTCGAGTTCATCGCGTAATTTATACGTAATATCCTCCAATAAATAATAACTATTCGCAATCGTTTCATACGCTTCTTTTAATGCCGGGTCAATAGAAGCGACATCATCTAAATGGCTCATTGCCAAACCAATCCAGTCAAGACCGCGCTGCTCGCCGGATAATGCCTCATAACTATGTTTAAGCGCCTCGTAAATCTTTTGGAAGTTCATAATTTTGACTTTTTCTTCCATCAACTGTTCATCTTCGTTTGGCTGTAAATTCGCTTTTTGAATTTCATCTAGCTGAAATGTTAATAAATCAAGGCGGTGCGCCATTTGTTGCTCATTTTCATTTAGCTTTTTTAGTTTCTTCCGCAATTGTTCATACTTCTCATAAACGGCGCGATATTCCTCAAGAGCCTCCGCAATTTCCGCCCCGCCGTATTCATCAAGTAGCGGAAGATGCCGAGATGGATTCATTAATTCTTGATGTTCATGTTGCCCATGAATATCGACAAGCGTAGAACCGATATCGCGCAATATAGCCGTCGTCACTAATTTTCCGTTTACGCGGCATACGCTTTTTCCAGTTGCGAAAATTTCACGGCGCAAAACAACCATGCCTTCGCTAATGTCAATGCCGACTTCGGCACATTTGTCATAACATGGATGGTTTTCATTATCTAGTAAAAAAAGTCCTTCTATTTCCGCCTTGTCTTCTCCGTAGCGGACAAATTCTGCCGAACCTCGCCCTCCTATCAGCAGATGGATCGCATCAATAATAATCGACTTTCCCGCTCCCGTTTCCCCAGTTAACACCGTCAGTCCTTTTTCAAACGAAATGGACAATGATTCAATAATAGCAAAATTTTTTATGGATAATTCCGCTAGCAAGTGGAATCACCACCTTCATTTAAAGCATTTCTAATAATTGTTTGGAAACCTTCTCGGCATCTTCCGCTGTTCGACAAATAATAAGACAAGTGTCATCTCCACAAATCGTTCCAACGATTTCGTTCCAGTCTAAATTATCAAGCAAAACACCAATGGCATGCGCATTGCCTGGCAATGTTTTTAAAACGAGCAAATTGCCAGCTCCATCAAGCTTGATAAACACATCCATTAAAGCGCGTTTTAATTTTTGAACAGGATTGAAACGCTGATCGGAAGGAAGACTATATTTATAACGGCCATTTGCCATCGGCACCTTGACAAGCTGCATTTCTTTAATGTCTCTTGACACCGTCGCCTGCGTGACATTAAATCCTGCTTTCTTAAGCATATCAACGAGCTCATCTTGTGTTTCTATGTCGTGGCTCATAATAATTTCGCGAATTTTAATATGCCTTTGTCCTTTATTCAAATTCGACACCTCTCACAAGTAAATTCACGGTAAAAACGGGAATAACCATGTCCGTTATTCCCTTTCTTAAGTAGAATTGCTTTTCAGCTGCAAATGAGCTTCTTTCACTACCGTGCTTACCGATTGCGATAAGAAGTTTTCTCCCATTTCTTTGTCGCCTTGGAAGCGAAGATGAAGCAAAAATTCGATATTCCCGTCCCCGCCGGTAATCGGGGAATACGATAAGTTCATGACATCAAATCCTTCGCAAAGCGCAAAGTCGATAATGGACGTTAACACTTCTTCATGCACGTTCGGGTCGCGAACGATGCCTTTTTTGCCGACTTTTTCTTTGCCGGCTTCGAATTGCGGTTTGACTAGAGCGATCACATCGCTTTCAGGGACAAGCACGGTCTTTAATACAGGCAATATTAGTTTCAATGAAATAAATGAGACATCGATCGTTGCAAATTGTGGAAGCCCTTTCGTAAAATAATCAGGCGTGACGTAGCGGAAATTCGTCCGTTCCATCACAACAACACGATCATCTTGGCGTAATTTCCATGCCAGTTGGTTATAGCCGACGTCAACCGCGTATGATAATTTTGCACCATGTTGCAACGCGCAATCCGTAAATCCTCCCGTAGATGCCCCGATATCTAAAATAATTTTATCTTGGACACTGACATCAAACGTGCGCAACGCTTTTTCCAGCTTCAATCCTCCGCGGCTTACATACGGAAGCACGTCTCCTTTTATCGCTAGCGGGATATCTGCAGGCACCTTTTCTCCAGGCTTGTCTAATCGAATTTCATTCGAATACACAAGCCCAGCCATAATCGCGCGTTTTGCTTTTTCACGCGTCTCTATTAAACCTCGTTGAACAAGCAATACATCCAGACGTTCTTTTTTCCCTTTCATCTCTCATGCCCTTTTTTGTTTTCTTGGTATAATGGTTTTTACACGATCAATAATATGTGCTGTCGTTAAACCAATTTCATTTAACAACTCTTTGACACTGCCGTGTTCAATGAAGCGGTCAGGAATGCCCATTCGGTTAATCACCGCTTGATGATAGCCATGGTCGTGGGCAAACTCCAAAACAGCGCTGCCAAAGCCGCCTTGCAATACCGCTTCTTCAATCGTTAAAATTGGGATATTGCTTTCTAACAAATCATGCAACATTTTCTCATCCATCGGTTTAATAAAACGGGCGTTCACTACTTTCACAGAAATATTATCTTTGGCAAGCTTCTCTGCGGCCTCTAATGCCATGGAAATCGTAGTGCCAAACGTTAAAATCGCTAAATCTCGGCCTTCGCGCAATACTTCCCACGTTCCTATCGGAATTTTCTTCAATTCTTCATCGAGCTTGACGCCAAGCCCGTTGCCGCGCGGAAAGCGAAGCGCGATTGGTCCGTCATCATATTGAATTGCCGTATACACCATATGCTGCCCTTCGTTTTCATCCTTTGGCATCATAATGACAAGGTTCGGAACGTGGCGCAAAAAGGCGATATCAAACACACCTTGATGTGTTTCACCGTCCGCGCCGACTAGCCCTGCTCGATCAATGGCGAAAAAAACGTTTAAATTCTGCCGGCAAACATCATGAACGACTTGATCATACGCCCGCTGCAAAAACGTCGAGTAAATTGCTAAAAACGGCTTCATTCCTTGCGTCGCAAGCCCCGCAGCAAGCGTTGTTGCATGTTGTTCCGCAATTCCAACATCAAACATTCGGTCAGGAAATTCGCTCGCAAACCCTTCTAGTTTTGATCCGACTGGCATTGCCGGTGTGATTGCGACAATCCGTTTATCTGTGCGGGCTAATTTTCGCACCGTCTCGCTAACAAGTTCACTCCATGATGGAGCAGTATCCACCGGTTTTAGAAAATCACCTGTTTCGATTTTGTATGGTCCGGTGCCATGCCATGTTCCGACTTTATCATTTTCCGCCGGACTATATCCCTTTCCTTTTTTCGTAATAACGTGAAGAAGTACAGGACCTTTTATCTTTTTGGCATAATGCAAATTCTCAAACAAATCGTCAAAATTATGTCCGTCAACAGGACCGAGATACGTAAACCCTAATTCTTCAAAAAAAACGCCCGAAACAAGCAAATATTTTAAGCTATCTTTAATGCGCTCTGCCGTTGCCGCCAACTTTCCGCCAACAGCTGGAATTCTTTTTAATAAAAGTTCCAGCTCGTCTTTCACCCATTGATATTTGCCCGCTGTCCGCAACCGCCCTAACACATTATGGAGCGCGCCAACGTTTGGAGCAATGGACATTTCGTTATCGTTTAAAACAACGATGATATCTTTTTTCTCATGTCCGATATGATTTAATGCCTCGAGCGCCATGCCTCCTGTTAATGCACCGTCGCCAATAATCGGAACGATGTATTCATCCGTTCCTTTTAAATCACGGGCAATCGCCATCCCCATCGCCGCAGATAATGATGTAGAACTATGGCCGGTTTCCCATACATCATGTTCGCTTTCGCTTCTCTTTGGAAATCCCGATAAACCTTTATATTGCCGTAATGTATCAAATTCGGATGCACGCCCTGTCAAAATTTTATGGACGTATGATTGATGGCCGACATCCCAAATCAACTTATCTTTCGGACTATCAAACACTTTATGAAGCGCAATGGTCAGTTCGACAACGCCCAAATTGGGGCCGATATGCCCGCCTGTTTTCGACAGCTTTTCAATTAAAAATTTGCGAATATCAGCACTTAATTCGATTAACTGCTTTGTTGACATATTTTTTAAAAAGCGCGGATTTTTAATTTTGGTAACATCCAAACGAGATCACTCGCTTTCGTTTTTATCGTTCGCTTTTGTTACAGCTGATATAATACAGAAGTTAGTTATTATTATACATGATTAAACATAAAAAATCGATTTCCGTTAAAAAAGAGAAAAAAGAGCCGCTAACACAACTGTGATAACGGCATGCAAGAAAAAACTCTCTATTATTTCACTATAACATATTCGCAAAGAATCAGCAATGAGCGTTTCCTTAGTGGTCGCGCGTAGCGACTAAATCGCAAATATAACTTAGTACAATGTCATTTACTTCTGCTTTTTGCAAATAACGTTTTGCTTCTGCGATATGGAAAGATAGCTTTTCTTTCGCCCCAGCAATCGTTAAAAGCGATGGATATGTCACTTTTTTATTTTCTATATCGCTGCCAACCCGTTTGCCAATCTTTTCTTCTGAGCCTTCGATATCGAGAATGTCATCGCGAATTTGAAAAGCAAGACCGAGATGGGATGCAAACATATGGAGATGGTGCAGCTGCTCGTCTTTCGCATCTGCGAGCAGCGCTCCTGCCAATACGCTGTATTGCAGCATTTTCCCTGTTTTATGGCGATGAATATATTCCAGCTGTTCAAGCGACAGCTGTTTTCCTTCTCCTTCGATATCGGCAACTTGCCCTGCCACCATTCCTTCTGGTCCAGCCGCTTTTGCCAGTTCTTCGATTAAACGAATCTTTATCGCCGGAACGATGCGCGCATCACTCGTTTCCGCAATCACTTGAAACGCGTAAGTGAGCAATCCGTCTCCCGCTAAAATAGCCATCGCTTCTCCAAACACTTTATGATTCGTCGGTTTCCCTCTCCGCAGATCATCGTTATCCATACTTGGCAAATCATCATGGATCAATGAGTATGTATGGATCATCTCAATAGCACACGCAACTGGAAGCCCGATATCCGGTTCTTTTCCAAACGAATGCAGCGTCGCAAACAACAGAAGCGGACGAATGCGCTTTCCGCCTGCCTCCAGCGAATAAGACATCGCCCGTTTAATCGTCCCAGGAGCATTCAGCCTTGCAATATAGTTCGGCAACGATTCTTCTAAACGCTGTTTTTGTTGTTGTAAAAATTGCTCTACCTCCGCCCGGTTCAAGGCTATTCCTCCTCCTGAATCGAGAAAGGAGCGAGCTGCCCATCCTCTCGTAAAATGTATTCCATCTGTTTTTCCACATGTTGCAATTTATCATGACAAAGTTTGGAAAGCTTCATTCCTTCTTGGAAAAAGGAAATCGCCTGTTCAAGCGGTACATTTCCTTCTTCTAACTTCTCTACAATTTCTTCTAACTTTGCCATCGCTTCTTCAAAAGTAAGCTCTTTTTCCTCACTCATGTAAATGCTTCTCCTCCATTCCCCATACATGACAATCAATTTGCCCATCTTGCAAACGTACTTGAATCGTATCTCCTAGTTGAAGCTGGCGAATGCTTTTTACCAGTTCCTTTTTTTCATTATAAACTAAGCTATAACCTCTCTCCATAATTTTGAGCGGACTAAGCGCATGCAAATGTGAAACGAGAGACGTAAAACGAAGCTGTTGATGATGAATATGGGAGCGCATCTCTTTTTCCAATGATTTAGTAAGAGATTCGTGTTTTTCTTTCATTCTTGATAACTGTTCGTTCGGGTGATGCCGCAACAATTTCAAGCGAAGCTGCTCGAGACGTTCGCGTTTTTTATCAAAAAGCCGTTCTGTATGACGTTCGAGACGTTCTAGCAAAGAGTCTAATTGCTGTTCCTTTTGTTCATATAGTTTTTCTGGATAACGAAACGCATACGATTTTTGCAAGCGCAAAAGACGATCGGATTCTGTCGCTATTTTTTCTTTCATCGCTCGCATCAACCGCAATTTTCGTTGTGAAATCCGTTCCATCAATTCCGCAATATGCGGCACCGCCAGTTCCGCAGCACCGGTTGGAGTTGGGGCGCGCAAATCGGCAACAAAATCGGCAATCGTAAAATCCGTTTCGTGTCCAACCGCGGAAATAATCGGCACTTCGGAAGCAAAAATCGCACGGGCGACCATTTCTTCATTAAACGCCCATAGTTCTTCGATCGAACCGCCTCCACGTCCGACAATAAGCACATCGATGTAGCCAAGCTCGTTCGCTTTTTCAATAGAGCGAACAATGGATTCTGCAGCCTGTTCCCCCTGAACGAGCGTCGGAAACAAAATCACCGTCGCAATTGGGTAGCGGCGGCGAATCGTCGTCATAATATCGCGAATCGCCGCACCGGTCGGGGAAGTGACCACACCAATATAGCGCGGAAACGCCGGAATCGGCTTTTTATGCTCTGGCGAAAACAACCCTTCCGCCTCCAGCCGCTTTTTTAATTGTTCGTACGCCAAATATAAATTTCCGATTCCTTCTGGCTGCATTTCTTTCACATAAATTTGATAGTTTCCGCTCGGTTCGTAAACCGAAATTTCGCCGCGAACGAGCACTTTCATACCATCTTCCGGGCGAAAGCTTAAATATTGATTATATCCAGCGAACATGACCGCTTGAATGCGGGCCTGTTCATCTTTTAACGTAAAATACATATGTCCGCGTGAGTGGTATTTAAAATTAGAAATTTCCCCTTTGATCCATAAGTCGCGCAAATGCGGATCTACTTCAAATTTGCGCTTAATATATTTTGTCAACGCTCCAACGGTTACATATTTTACTTCTGCCACAAGCATAACCCTCGCTTATTAGTGAACTTCCCGATGCGCACGTTCTTTTGCCGCTTCGATCGTGTTATGAAGCAACATTGTAATCGTCATCGGTCCGACCCCTTTTGGAACCGGCGTGATATAGCTTGCCACTTCCTTTACTTCATCAAAGTTGACATCGCCGCAAAGTTTTCCGTTTTCTAACCGGTTGACGCCAACATCAATGACGATGGCCCCTTTTTTTACATGTTCCGCACCAATAAGACGCGCTTTGCCTACAGCAACAATTAAAATATCTGCTTGGCGCGTAATAGACGCTAAATCTTTTGTTTTTGAATGGCAGTACGTGACAGTCGCATGTTCGCGCAAAAATAATTGTCCGACCGGTTTGCCCACGATATTGCTGCGGCCGACGACCACAACGTGTTTTCCTGCGATATCCACTCCGATGGACTTTACCATCACTAAAATGCCATGCGGCGTGCAAGGGAGAAACGCTTTTTGCCCAACCATCATTCTCCCTACATTGATCGGATGAAACCCATCTACGTCTTTTTCAGGTGAAATCGTTTCAATTACTTTTAATTCGTTAATATGCTTTGGAAGCGGAAGCTGCACTAAAATGCCGTGTACAGATGGATCTTCGTTCAATTCTTTTATTTTCTCCAATAAAAATTCTTCTGTAATGGTAGCTGGAAATGTTAACAATGTAGAACGAATTCCGACTTCCGCACACGCTTTTTGTTTCCCCTTTACATATGAATGAGAAGCAGGATCATCGCCGACAAGAATCACCGCCAGTCCCGGTTCGATTCCTTCACGTTTAAGCTGTTCTACCTCTTTGGCTAATTGCATCCGCTTTTCTTTTGCCAATTCCGCACCGCTAATGATTTGTGCTGTCATCGTTTCCAATTTCCCCTCTCTATTCTTGAATATGTAACGCATCTTTCACTTTTGAAAGCACGCCGTTTACAAAACGGCCTGATTTCGTGTCGCCAAATTTTTTCGCTAATTCGACCGCTTCATCTAAACTCACTTTGACCGGAACATCATCGACATATTTCATTTCATATGTCGCCATCCGCAAAATCGCCCGGTCAACGTTGGCAACACGCTCTAACGTCCATTTTTCAAGATTAGCGCGCAACAATGCATCAATTTCTTCTTGATGCTCTGTAACACCAATGACAAGCTGACGTAAAAATGGGTCGACTTCTTTGCCGCCCGTTACGTTTTGCAGCGCTTCCTCTGGAGGTATATGACCTACATCAACTTGAAATAGCGCCTGCAACGCCTTTTCTCGCGCTTCATGCCGCTTCATCATTTTCGCCTCCTTCCCTTAAACACGAACATTTATATGATGATCATATCATATTTTTCGGATAAACGATACTATTATTCGCACAAATCATTAGCTCCATTTTTTAGCGGTTCATTTTCCGGTCGTTCTTATGCCAAAATGGAAGTTTTTCATTGGGCAATCATCTTTTTTCCTGTATCTCCCTCTCCATAAAAAAGGCCCGTTCATTACAATAACAAACTTTCCGCAAAAATACAAAGGGGCACTATCGCTAAGCGAATGTGCCCTGCATTCTTATTGTTCTGCTTCTTGCTCTTGCTTTCCTCCATCAAACTGAATTCCAACAATATGAACATTCACTTCGCTCGCTTCCAGCCCTGTCATGTTAAAGAGCGCCTGGCGAACGTTTTCTTGAACTTTTTTCGCTACATTTGGAATCGAAACGCCAAATTGAATGAGACAATAAATGTCGATCGCAACACCTTCTTCTCTTAAATCCACTTTTACGCCTTTTCCATGATTTTTCTTTCCAAAGCGTTCGACAACACCGGCAGCAAAGTTCCCCCGCATTTGCGCAATTCCTTCTACTTCACTTGCAGCGATGCCGGCGATGACTTCAATTACTTCTGGCGCAATTTCCACTTTTCCTAATCCGCCTTCTTCTTGCTCCATCTCAAAAATATGTTCTGACATCGTACACACCTCCCGTTATTATGATTTCATAATATCATATAACTCCAGAAATTTCGTATTAAACTCGCCATTTACGAATTTTTCGTGCTCGAATAATTTTATGTGAAACGGAATCGTTGTATGAATACCATCAATGATAAACTCACTTAATGCTCTCTTCATGCGGGCGATTGCTTCCTCACGGGTAGGGGCGTGTACGATCAATTTCGCAATCATCGAATCGTAATAAGGCGGAATCGTATAGCCTGGATATACCGCGGAGTCAACCCGTACACCTAAACCGCCTGGAGGCAAGTACATATTGATTTTTCCAGGTGATGGCATAAAGTTTTTCTCCGGATTTTCCGCGTTGATCCGACATTCAATGGCCCATCCGTTAAACGTCACTTCATCTTGGGTAAGCGACAGCTTCTCTCCTGAAGCAATGCGAATTTGTTCTTTAATCAAATCTACTCCGGTAATTAACTCTGTGACCGGATGCTCCACTTGAATGCGCGTATTCATTTCCATGAAATAAAATTTTTTCTCCTTATAGTCATAAATAAATTCTACTGTACCAGCACCGGTATAATTGACGGCGCGCGCCGCTTGCACTGCTGCTTGTCCCATTTTTTGACGCGTTTCCTCGTCAAGCGCCGGCGATGGTGCTTCCTCAACAAGCTTTTGCAGACGGCGTTGAATCGAGCAGTCACGTTCACCAAGATGGATGACATTTCCATATAAATCAGCAAGCACTTGAATTTCAACATGACGGAAGTCTTCAATGTATTTCTCTATGTATACACCTGGATTTCCAAACGCTGTGGCGGCCTCTTGCTGTGTAATGTTAATTCCTTTAACAAGCTCTTGCTCGTTTCTTGCCACGCGAATTCCTTTTCCGCCTCCGCCTGCCGTCGCTTTAATGATGACCGGATAGCCGATTTCGTTCGCTAAAGCAATCGCTTCATCCACACTTTCAATAATTCCTTTCGAACCTGGAACGATTGGTACGCCAGCCTCCCGCATCGTTTCACGAGCAACATCTTTAATTCCCATTTTTGTAATCGCTTCCGGGCTTGGGCCGATAAACGTGATATTGCATTCGCGGCATAGCTCAGCAAACGCGGCATTTTCGGCTAAAAACCCGTACCCTGGGTGAATCGCATCGCAGCCCGTCAATGTAGCCACACTCATGATATTGGTAAA
Source organism: Parageobacillus sp. G301 (assembly GCF_030268025.1). Lineage (NCBI taxonomy): Bacteria > Bacillati > Bacillota > Bacilli > Caryophanales > Anoxybacillaceae > Parageobacillus > Parageobacillus sp. G301. Next base: position 1,155,941 of record NZ_BSDB01000002.1, on the reverse strand, counting down.
GTTTAAATAACTATCTTTTGATGCTGTCGGACCAATGCAATACGCTTCATCCGCAAGCTGTACATGAAGCGCATCGCGATCTGCTTCTGAAAAAACGGCAACCGTTTCAATTCCAAGCTCTTTGCAAGCACGAATAATTCGAACGGCGATTTCTCCGCGATTGGCAATTAATACTTTCTTAATCATCGCTCGTTCTCTCCCTTATTCCGGTTTCACAAGAAATAGAGGTTGTCCATACTCAACAAGCTGCCCGTTTTCAACAAGCACTTCGACGATCTCTCCATTTACCTCTGCTTCGATTTCGTTAAATAGCTTCATCGCTTCAATAATGCAAACGATCGTATCTGTTTTTACTTTATCGCCCACTTTCACGTATGGAGGTGCGTCTGGCGATGGAGCTGCATAAAATGTGCCAACCATCGGCGAAGTGATTTTATGTAAATTTTCTGTATTTTTTACTTCTTGTTTTGGTGATTCTTGTTGTTTCACTTCTGTTGGCGAAGCAACTGACTGTGCCGGCGCTTGCGGTTTTACTTCCTCTATTACCGGTATTACCGGTTTTGCTGCTTGTTCCACTGCTGGTTGAACCGTCGCTTGAACCGGCGCTTCTTTGGTTGTTTTTTTCATATGTACTTTTGTTCCATCATGTTCGTAAACAAATTCTTCAATGTTTGATTGATCAATGAGACGAATCAATTCGCGAATTTCTTGGATTTTCATTTTCTCCACACCTTTCTTTCCGTTGTTCAGATTATGAATTCGTTATTATAAAATCCATTCATAACGATTATACACATAATGATTATACAATAAAACGGTTTTTTATCATAAAAATAAGCTGCCCTTTGTAGAGCAGCTGTTTTTCATTATCCAGCTGGCTGGAATTCGACAGTCACATTATCGGCTTCCGGAATTTCACTTTTTACCATATGAATAACATCATTGGCAGATTGCGCAGAATGCTTTTTCGCTTTAATTGTTACACGCACTTGATCATCTTCAGCGCGCACCAATACATCATCATACCCACCTTTTGATTTGATTAATGTTTCTAATGTCGCCTCTTTTTCCGCTAACGCCTCTAGCTTTTCAATTTTATCCATTGCTTCGCTTTTTTGCTGTGCGGTTGCGTTTGCGGAAGCAACAATATCATTTAATTGGTCGCGCAACCGGCTTCGTTCATCCTCAATTTGCATGCGAAGAGCAGTAAATACATCATCGCTTGAAACGCTGGAAGTGACTTTTCCATCTTTTGTTTCCATTTCTTCCACCGCTACGTCTGCCTTTTCTTTATCATTTACTTGCTGCTTTGTCACATTTTCATTATTCGTAAAAGCCATATCGTCATTCATGTCTTTCGGGGCCGTTACATAATAAACGGATAACACAACGACTAAACTTAGCATCGTTAATAGCCAAACGGTTTGTCTCTTTAACATACAACCATCCTCCCCACAACGTATTATTTTTTCGGCAATACAGCAACACGATAGCTTGGAACATTTAAAACGCGCGTCACTGCCTCAACAATCCATTTTTTTATTTGTAAGTTATCAGCGCCTTTCGCCACTACTAATACTCCTCGAATTTCCGGTTTTTTTGTTGTCAGTACGATCGGCGTTTCGTTCTCCCCATCGCGAACGATAACAACTTGTTCATTAGTAGAATGGTTTTCAATTTTTCGCTTTCCACCTTCGCGATCCGTTTCCTCTGTTGTTTGTTGTTGAGTGACGCGATTTTTCTCCAGTATTTTCGTTTCTGTTGTGTCAATATTGACGACGACGGTCACATCTTCAACCCCTTCGATAGCTTCCAAGGCTGTTTTCAGCTGTTCTTCGTAACGTTGTTCATAAGCGGCGATGATTTTTGACTTCGTATCTTGTTTTTGTCCAAATACCGGTTCTGCTTGCTGCGGCTCTTCCACTTTTCCTTTGATTGTTGGCGTAACTTCTTCTTTAGAAAAGTGGCTCATCACCATTAATGCAATCCCTGCTAATAATAAGAGAAACACATACGAAAACGGCGTTCGCTTCTGTTCTCCAGCTTCTTTTTTGGTGGACAAAAACAATCGTTTAATGACCTCGAGCATCCCCCCATTCCCTCCCCTTTACTTGCACGGCAATTTTATTTTCATCTACTTCCCATGTTGTTGCTAAAAATGTGCGTATTTCTTTTTCAAGTTGGTGATCATTGTTTGGTTCATTGATCGGCTTTGATGTGTCAATAATAACAGGCTGAATTTCTCCCAGCTTCTCCTGTTTTGTCAGCACTACTTCAATCGTTTCAATATCTTTTGGAATTTGTAAATTCTCTTTTTCTTTTGTTTGAAGAGAGACGTCCTCCACGCTTAATCCATATTCTTTCATCAACTCCTCATCCACCTTGTTTTTCATCTGGACAGCCATTTGTTCTAAAATATATGCACGTTGTGAGGCTTGTATTTCTTTTTTCTTCATTTCGATTTCATTTTTCATCATTTCTTGTTGACTCCCCTTTTCTGATATAATCGAGGCGATCCATCGATCCGGATCGATGGAAAACAATTTTAAAATCGGAGACAACATAAGCAAAAGCAAAATCAGTCCAACGACCATTTTTACATATTTTTGCATATTGCTAGATGGAAGCAGTAAATCGATCATCGTAGCAAATAAAATGAAAATAAGAATATTTGTAACCCATTCGATCACAATTTGCATTGCTTTCCCCCTCTAACGAACCATCATCGTGATGTTTCCTGCTGTAATGATAATAGTTAAACTGAGGAAAAACATAAGCGATACGATCGCAAGAGAAGCGAAAACATACGCAATGCTTTTGCTCATAATACTAAGACAAGAAATGACCGGTCCCCCTCCAAGCGGCTGCATCACCGCTGCGGAAACCTTATAAATAAACGCAATGGCAAAAATTTTAAGCGCTGGAAACGCCGCGATGATAAATAAAATGGCAACACCGACGATGCCAACTGTATTTTTCAATAACATCGAAGCTGTCACTACCGTATCCGCTGCATCGGTAAACATTTTTCCAACGACCGGGATAAAGTTCCCCGCCACAAATTTTGCCGTCCGCAATGCAATGCCATCGGCAATCGCTGACGTTGTTCCTTTCACAGACATGACACCAAGAAAAATTGTCAAAATCACGCCAAGTATTCCAATTCCAACTTTTGTGAGCAATTCAGCAAGCTGTGTTACTTTATAATGATCGGTTAACGTACTGACAATGCTTAAAAGCGCAGCTAAAAATAAAAGAGGCAACGTTACGTATTCCACAATCGTTCCTGTCGTATTCATCAGAAAAAGAATAATAGGATGGAAAAATGCCGCGGATATTACTCCCCCTGAAGAAGCTAGCAGCGCCAACAACAGCGGAATCATCGCGATCATAAAATGACTCATCGTCTGGACAGCATCCAATGCGTAATCCATCGCCACCCGAAAACTATTTAACGCAATAATAAGGAGCACCATATAAACAACCGCATAAGCGGCTTTGCTAACGGCCTGTTGCTCAAACGCATTTTGCAATGATTGCAGCACCATACTAAATACCGTTAATAAAATTAATGTCCCAAGCAGCTTTCCGTTTGCTTGTAATTCATAAAAAAGAAATTTTCCAAACGCGATCAGCCATTCTTTTAACGATAATTGTTTTTCCCCGCTTAAAAACTCGGCAATCGGCCCTTTTTGGCTTTCTGGCAAAAATCCTCCGTATTTTGTGACAATATCTTCCCAATATTGACGAATTTCACTTATATCCAGCTGTTCCATTTGCTTTTGCACAAGTTGATCATTCGGCGAAGAAGCTTGTACAATCAATGGCGATAAAAAGAAGAAAAATAGGCCGACGACCATGACTACTTTTTCTTTCAATCCATCACCTCCCATTCTCACGTTATGACGAAGGAATTAAACCGATTACCGTTTCAATAATGGCTGTCAAAATCGGAATGGCTAGCGCCAAAATAATAATTTTCCCGCCAAGTTCAATTTTGGAAGCAATTGCTCCTTGGCCGGCATCTTTCGAAATTTGGGCGGCAAATTCGGCAATGTAAGCAATGCCAACAATTTTTAAAATCGTTTCAAAATAAATCATATTTATTTTTGTATCAGATGCCATTTTTTGTAACATACGCAAAATCTCGCTAATTTTATCGATGAGGAAAAGGAAAATAACGCATCCGACAAATACCGTCAGCAAAAACGCCACACTTGATTTATGTTCTTTCAATAACACTACTAAAAACGTTGCAATTAAGCCAAGACCGACAATTTGCAAAATTTCAATCGCCGCTCCCCCCTAACCTTGAAACAAAAACACATCTTTAATTTTTTGAAACAAGTCGCTGACAATCGAGGCGACCATAAATAAAATGTAAATGAAACCAAGAAGCGTCACCCATTGAGCGTATTCCTTCTTCCCCATTTGATCGAGCACCGTATGCAAAAACGCCACAACAATCCCGACCCCGGCGATTTTAAAAATAATATCCACGTCAATGCCCATTTTGTTCTGCCTCCTGTTTTATCTTAAATAGGCGAGAAGATTCTCACTTCTATGAAGCAAAAGTTCAAATCAATAAAATCACTAGTAACAATCCCGCAAGAACCCCTAAACTTTTCGCCATTTTTTCATAGCGGGCCTGCCGTTCGCGCGCATCCGCCTCTTCGCGCTCCAAATGAGCGAGCGCCAGCGCAATTTGTTTTTGTTGTGTCAGGCGATCATACTGTCCAAGCGTTTCTCCGAATTGTTTCATAATTTCTAACTCCCCCTGCTTTAACGCAGTCTCCTTCCATACCGCCTGCAGGCTTTCTTCCCATGCCTGATGCACACTCGTTTCGCCGGCTTGCAGCTTAGCAGCGAATTGGGCAAACAGCTTGGACAGCGGCGATGATATTTGCCTGCTAATATGTAATGCTGCCTCAGATAAAGGAGTATGAGCATACATAATTTCTGCTTCTAATGCTTGCAGGGCCGCCTTTAACTGGCGAAGCTGTCTTGGGCGTTCATGCAACATTCTTGCTGCCTCAAATCCAGCCCATGTTGTCGTCAGCAGAATAAGAAGCGCACCGACAAGTTTCATCTGCTCCTCACCGCCTGTTCATACAGCACCACCCCATTTGCATCAGTAATGCGCCTTACTGTTCCTGGCCCATATTCGTTTGTCAATTCCACAAATCGGTCAAATACACCTTGTTCAATAATCGGACGCAATGTGGGGCGTTGAAACACATCCTTCCATTTTCTACCGTGTACAGTTGTCCATATACATACCCCTGCATTTACTGCTTCTAAAATTGCTTCACTATCTTCGGCACGGCCAATTTCATCCACGATTAGTACGTCTGGACTCATCGAGCGAATCATCATCATCATTCCCTCTGCTTTCGGGCATGCATCGAGTACGTCAACACGGTTTCCGAGCTCAAATTGCGGAATTCCTTTCACACATCCCGCAATTTCAGAACGTTCATCGACAATGCCGACTTTTTGCGATGGAATGTGTTTGTCGCTAATCCCCATGCTTATCATTCGCGCCGCGTCACGAAGCAGTGTCGTTTTTCCTGTTTGCGGTGAACCGATAATCATCGTGTTATACCAGCGGCCATTGTACACATACGGAAGGAGAGGCTCGGCAATTCCGATTCTTTGCTTAGCAATTCGAATGTTAAAAGAAGTAACATGGCGAATCGCTTTCACGCTTCCGCCGTCTGTCACTACTTTTCCTGCTAGTCCAACACGATGGCCGCCTTGTACCGTAATAAACCCTCTCTTGAGCTCTTCTTCTATGGCATAAATCGAATATTGGCTTAGTTTATTGAGCAGATGGATGCCATCTTCGGAAGTCACTTGATATGGCAAAAAATGTGCTTTCCCTTTTACGATCACTTCTAATGGACGAAGAACTCTCACCCGAATTTCCTCGATTTGCTCATGCCATGAAGGAGGCAGTTGTTGCAATATCGCAGCAATCGTTTTTGGAAGTATATCCCATACGGCTTGCATTTTGTTCCTCCTTCCTGATGGACTAGTTCATATGTATGGGATAGAAAACGAATTTATGACTTACTTATAAATACCGATGAGAATAAGAATGACCCCTAAAGCAATAAAACCTAATTTCGAAAAAGAAAGCTCGTCTGCTAAAGAAAGCAGGCCCATCGTCATCGTGATGATAAAAATAGTCGGTCCAACCACTGCAAGGATTGCATTGACAGCCAACGCTTTTTTGACATCATTGAACAGCAGCATGACAAGAGCAGCGATCATCTCTATCGCAGCCGACAGCAACCGCATTCCCGCCATTGCCAAAACGGTTGGTTCGATAAATAGCAGCCACCGTTTCATTTGTTCCTCCTAATATAAAAATGAGATGGTTAGTACAAACGTATGCCGTAACAGGGAATTTCAGAAGAGATTTTTTTGCGACAATGAACTCTTAAGAAGAGGTATATGGACATATTTTCAAAAACAGTTTTATAATGGAAGAAGAGGGGGATGGTAAATAATCATCGAAAACGAAGGGGGAAAAATTATGTGGAAACTTTCTACATTCGGGAAAATTACCTTTTGGATTGGATGTATATTTGCAGTTCCCGGAATTTTTGGTCTGTTCCATAATTTTTTGCTAGCAAGAGATATATCGACATCGATTAATTATGTCTTCATTGGCGTCATGCTCATCAGTGCATCTTTTTTATACGAAAAGAAAAAGGTTTAAAGAAAAACAAAATAGCCCCCTGCGCCAAGCGCAAGGGGCAAACAACGTTAGGCACGGGAAACGTATGTGCCATCTGCTGTGTTGATAATTAACGTGTCTCCTTCATTGACAAAGAACGGAACTTGAACAACAAGACCAGTTTCTAACTTCGCTGGCTTCGAACCGCCAGAAGCGGTATCGCCTTTAATGCCCGGTTCTGTTTCTACTACTTTTAATTCAACAGTATTTGGAAGTTCTACCCCAATCGTTTCACCTTGGTACATCATGATGTAAACTTCCATGTTTTCTTTTAAAAATTTCAATTCATGTTCGATTTGTTTCGCCGGAAGTTCGATTTGCTCGTATGTTTCCATATCCATAAATACGTGCTGATCGCCGTTGGCATATAAATATTGCATTTTGCGCGTATCGATTTGCGCGCGGTTTACTTTTTCACCAGCGCGGAACGTTTTTTCCTGAATCGCACCTGTACGAAGGTTGCGAAGTTTTGAACGGACAAATGCCGCGCCTTTACCAGGTTTGACGTGCTGGAATTCCATAACACGCCAAATATCGCCATCTACTTCAATCGTTAATCCTGTACGAAAATCGTTTACTGAAATCATCCGTTAAAATCCTCCCACACGATAAATTTATAAAATGATCAGTTCTTTTGGCGAATGAGTCAGCGATTCATTACCGTTTTCGGTGACAACCGTATCATCTTCAATGCGCACGCCGCCAAGTCCCGCTATGTAAATGCCCGGCTCTACGGTGACAACCATTCCAGGCTCGAGCACAACATCGGAGCGAACTGATAGCGCCGGTCCTTCATGAATCTCCAATCCAATCCCGTGACCAGTCGAATGCCCAAAATACTCTCCATATCCTTTTTCTGTAATGTAATCACGAGTAAGCGCATCCGCTTCCTTTCCGGTCATTCCGGGCTTAATCCCTTCCATGCCGCGCAATTGAGCTTGGAGCACAATATCATAAATCGTTTTCAACTCGTCGCTAATTTCGCCCACTGCGACGGTTCTTGTAATGTCGGAACAATATCCTTTGTAATAGGCGCCAAAATCAAGGGTGACGAGCTCGCCTTTTTCAATGACTTTATCAGTTGCCACTCCGTGCGGCAATGCAGAGCGGTAGCCAGATGCGACAATGATATCAAACGAAGAGGAAGTCGCACCTTGTTTGCGCATAAAAAATTCCAGCTCATTCGCCACGTCAATTTCTTTTACGCCCGGACGAATAAAGGAAAGAATGTGTTCAAATGCCGCATCGGCAATTTCCGCCGCTTCCTTTAATATCTTAATCTCTGATTCCGACTTAATCAAGCGCAACTTTTCAATCACATTGGAAGTCGGGACGAGTTTCGCGTTAACCTCTTTTTCATATGCTTTAAACGTTGCATAAGAAATGTCTTCTTGCTCAAAACCGAGTTTTTGAATGTTGAGGCGGGCAACTTGCTTAGCGACTTCTTCTATAATCGGCCCGGTATGTTTTATAATTTCAAAACCTTGCACTTGTTTGGACGCTTGCTCGACATAGCGGAAATCAGTAATAAACACCGCTTTGTCTTGGCTAATGACAGCGACACCTGCCGTACCCGTAAAACCCGTCATATAACGACGGTTATATGGATTGGTTACAAGCATTCCGTCAATGCCATGTTCGGTAAACAACGCACGTAATTTCGCTAATTTTTCCATATTTACTCTCCTCTTCCTATATGTCTAATAACGATAAAGTGGCTATCCGCTACCCTGCTAATCCAAAGGCAAAATTAAAACAGTGACAGACCAATGACGAAGCGGCTCACACGCGTGAATATTGGAAATATGTACTTCCACCACTAGGGCGCTAATGTTAGCAATCGCGCCATGGATTGCATAGCTATAATGTGTAGACGCACCGACATTTAAAATGATTTTCCTTCCATCTCATGAATACTGCTCTGAAAGCACGTTAACGTTGCACCCAACGCGCTCCTAAGCAAACGATATTCATTCCTGTTCTAAGTTATGAAGCGTTGTGCTTCCATAAAATACGGTTCCCGCTTGCCAAAAAGATTCAAGTTCGGACCGTTAATGAGAAGAAGATGCGCTATGTTCATATGCTTCAATCATCAAAAGAATATTTAAACATTCATTATTTTATCATAAAAGCGCACCGCCTCACACTACTTATTTGCTGTTTTCGGTTGTGTTTGTCGATTCATTTCTTGCATTTCAAATGAAATCGAATATCCGATGAAAACTCCATATAAAATGTATAAACAAAGTGTCGTAATAATTGTATTCCGCTCTAAATGTGAAACAGCTTCCAAATTCGGAAAAAGCGGATTTAACCCATAAAATACGATAAGCCATAAAACGACGCCGTACAAAATTCCTCCCCACATTCCTTTAATTTGTTTTAAGGCAACATAATAAATAAGAGCGACTAATATGGATAATAATCCGATGAGAAAAATGGCGATGTAATTTCCAAGCTTTCCGTATTTCCAGTCACCGGCAACCCATGGGAACAAAATCATATTTGGGCTAATTTCCGTAAAGTGAAAAAAGTAAGCTAAATATCCTAATAGACTCCAAAATACTCCACCGACAAACCCAGTAATCACGACTTTCATAAGAATAGACATCGGGCGCTCCTTCTTATTTTGCTCAGACTGCGCCTGATTTTCTGCCATTTCTCTTTGCACCTCCTTATAGGTAGTATGACCGATTATCAATAAAGTCATGAATATAACGATAAAAAAAGCACAACATCGTATGTGTGAACATTGAAATTTTTGGAAATAATAATTATTGCACCAATCTAGAGGTTTCTAGATGTTTCTTGTAGAATAAAATTAGTAAAGAAAAAATAGGTTGGTGTCAACAATGAAAAACATAACAAAACCAGTGTATGGCGGCCAAGCAGTGGTAGAAGGGGTCATGTTTGCTGGAAAAATATATTCTGTTACCGCAATTCGCCGCAAAGATCATTCCATTGAATACTTTCGTTTGCCGCGCCAGACAAATCTAACAGTTGCGTTTCTCAAAAAAATCCCGTTTATTCGCGGAATCGTCGCGATTATAGAAGCGAGCGCAAACGGGGCGAAACACTTGCAGTTTGCCAGCGAGCGTTATGAACTAGATCCAAACGAAGAACAAGCTTTGCAAAAAACAAAAACGGATTCGTCAAAACTTTCCCTCGTACTTGGCGTCGCAGTGATCGGGGTATTGTCCTTTTTGTTCGCTAAAACCATTTTTACGCTTGTTCCTGTATTTTTAGCAGCATCCTTAAAACCGTTATTTCCTACAAAAATGGCACAAATTTTTGTAGAAGGAGCGTTTAAGCTTGCTTTGCTGCTAGCTTATATTTACTTTATTTCTTTAACCCCACTCATTAAACGCGTTTTTCAATATCATGGCGCGGAACATAAAGTAATCAACGCGTTCGAAGCAGGGCTCCCTCTCACGGTAGAGAACGTCCAGCGTTCATCCCGGCTTCACTATCGCTGCGGCAGTAGCTTTATTTTATTTACTGTCATCGTCGGCTTATTTGTATATATGTTTGTTCCAACAGACCCTCTCTGGTTAAGGGTAGTCAACCGGCTTGCTCTTATTCCGGTTGTACTTGGCATTTCGTTTGAGGTATTGCAGTTTACGAATAAATTGCGTAATATCCCGGTTTTACGCTGGCTCGGTTACCCTGGTTTATGGCTACAGCTTCTTACCACAAAAGAACCGACAGATGACCAAGTCGAAGTTGCGATTGCTTCCTTTCAAGAGCTGCTTCGTTTAGAGAAAAACGTGGAAACAGAAACAAAAGCAGTTCAGTAATAATGTAAGGGGGTGGATTTATTGCGACGCGGTGCCATTCATCCGCTTGTCGGGATTATCCTTTTTTTCGGAGTGTTCGGTTTCATATACGCCATTTTCGAACAGCCGACCGCTCTGTTTCGAAAAGCGATGTTCATTGCTCTTATGATTGCGGGAATATATGTTATCTATCATTTTGTTTTCAGACGGCGTATCAATAAAGATCATATCGCTTATTTAAAAGCGGTTCGCCAATCGAAAAAACTCCATCCCCAAGCGGTTCGAAAACAAAAAACAAAAAGTACGAATCTAAAAATGAAACGCCTGCCAAGAAAACGTGCTACTCATTTAACCGTCATCGAAGGAAAAAAAGGCAAAAAAAAGAATCGAGCATCGTTTTAGCTTGATTCTTTTTATTTTTGAAAAACTATATCAATTACGCTTTGACGCCTTTCTTCTATATTTTCTCGAAGCCAGGATGGCAACATTTCGCCGCCCGAACGACGCGGGCCGCTTTTAGACGAAATTGGGGTGCCTCCGCTTTTCTAGTTAATACGTCCATTTTGTGAGAAATTGTTCGGTTTTTTCTCTTCCGTATTGAATTAAGCTGTCTCTAATATCTGGGGTGAGGGAAAATTCGGTGGAAAAAACATTTTCTACGGGAAGAAACACGATATTTTTTTCATGTCGCCGGGAAATGTAGCGGGTATCGTGTGCCTCCTTCATTGCGCTAAAAAGAGCTTCAAACAATTGGATGGCATTGTTAATGTTTCGCTTTGGCCTTTCCGTAAGCTTCGCGCTTAACTGTATGCCAAGAACAGGCCGTTTTTTCACTTTCTTTTCTTCATCAAATAAAAAAAGCGGGAAATTGCTGAGCACACCTCCGTCTACAATGATATATTTTCCTTCCTTCGTCTGTAATTTGACCGGTTCAAAAAAATATGGGATGCTAATGCTCATTCGAACCGCTTTGGCAACAGAAAATGTTGCTGGGTCGATTCCGTATTGCGGCAAATCATCTGGCAAAATACACATTCGCCCATTGGTGACATCTGACGCAATGATATATAAACTTTCTTTCGGCAAATCTCCAAATGTTTTGACGTCGCGTGCTGCCAATACTTCCTTTAACCATTGTTCAAACGCATCCCCTTTATAAAGTCCCATCCGCCAATAAAGCCTCACCCATTTCCATACTGGAAATGGAAACGGGCATTTCCGTTCATCAAGGAAACGCTCTAACTCTAATTCATCCAACAAATCGGACATTTCCTTGCTTGTATATCCTGCGGCAATCAATGCGGCAATGAGCGAACCTGCGCTCGTCCCAGCAAGCCGTCTCCAGCGAAGTCCTTTTGCTTCAATTGCTCCGTAAGCACCAATGAGCGCAAACCCTTTTATTCCACCGCCAGAAAATACGATGTCAATCTCCATGCTGCCTCCCCCTCTTATTTGCCATTTGTATATATGTAAGAGGGAGAAACCCAATTTAGTACGCCAAATAAAAAAGAGTAAGATTTCCCTTACTCTTCTGCTTGTTCGTTCCGTTTTTGAATGTTACGAAGCGTCTCGATGCGCTTTGGATCTTCCTGAAAATATTGCACCAAATCGCCGATGCGGTCAATCGCATTCCAGCTTAAATGGTGTTCAATTCCCTCGACATCGTGATAAATGTTTTCCTCATCCACACCGATAATGCGCATAAATTGTTCTAACAATTCGTGGCGGTATACAAGTCTTTTTCCGATTTTCTTTCCTTTCGCCGTTAACACTAAACCGCGGTATTTTTCATAAACTAAATACTCATCTTTGTCCAATTTTTGCACCATTTTTGTAACAGAGGAGGGATGTACGGACAATGCCTCAGCTATATCTGATACTCGCGCATATCCTTTTTCTTCGATTAAAATGTAGATTTGTTCAATATAATCTTCCATACTTGGTGTCGGCAATTTCTGTTCCCTCCTATAAAACCATTGTAAGAAAAAAATAACAATCAGTATTATTATATCATGAGGGCTTAAAATGACAAGATTGGACTTCCTCTTCAGGGAAAAACTCGTCAATATATCGCTCATCTGTTAAAAATTTGTCATAAAATTTTCCACTACGGACGGAATGTTCCTCGTTTGCCATCCGATTCTTTTGGCGCTAGAACCATTAAATCAGCGCTTTGATTCCCGTTAAAAAAATCCCGATAATAAAACCGCAAATAGCTCCATTCACCCGAATCCATTGCAGGTCTTTTCCGATTTTATTTTCCATCATATGAACAAGCGTTTCATTATCTAATTTATCCAGATTCTCCTGTACAAGCTTGCCTATTTTTGAATGATTCTCTTCAACAAGATTGGTAATTTCCTCTTTTATCCAATTTTCGATGATATTGATTTTTGCTGGATCTTCCTTTAGTTTGTTCAATAAGCGTGTTAAAAAGGGAAGAAGATACGTATCCATAAACTTGCTTTCTTGAACAAAGGCCAATGCTTTCTGCTGAGCTTTCTGCAAAATTCCTGTTATTTTTTCAGCTGGCTCCCAATCAGCAATAAGATGGTTCTTCCAATTTTCGATTTCTTCCAACAGTTCCTTATTGTCCTTTATGTTTTGCAATTCCGTACGAACATGCAAAAGCAAAGCCTTCCTGTTTGGATTATCAGTCTGGCGCAAACTGCTTACAACACTAAGAAGGAAGTTTTGTAGTATGCTGCCGAGTTTTTCTTCATTCAATAGATTCTGAAAAGACTTTAGCGCAAACTGCAGAAAACCGTCTAACTTTATATTGTCAAGCGCCCGTATTGCCAGATTTCCGAGTTGATTCTTTGTGGTACTTTTCCTTATCCATTCTTCTGCCTTGCCAAGAAGATAATCTAACGCCTTCTCATCATATTCACGAATGAGCGCTTGATTGATGGCAGACTGAAGAACAGTGCACATTTTAATGGAATAAAAAGAAGACTTTATTTCTTTTTCAACAAAAGGGGTAATTTTTTCAAGATTGATATGACTGATCATTTGTACGACGAGTGACACAGCCCCTTTTTTAACTGAGTGTGAATGAAGCATTTTCTCAAGGACGGGCAACATTTTCTCTGTAAAATGGATTTGTTTGATTTTATCCCTAATGCTTTCTTTTGAAAGCCAATCATTTTCAAGTGCAGAGACGAGTGCTTTTGTCATTCTTTCCCGATTTTTAGGCAAAAGAGCTGTATGGGGGATGGGAAGCCCCAATGGATGTCGGAATAAGGCAGTAACGGCGAACCAGTCGGCTAATCCACCCACAAGCCCCGCCTCAAAGCCTCCTTGCAGTAATCCGCCTAGAAACGATCCTTGGAAAGGAATGGTTGCGACAAAGCCGGTTCCCATAACAACAAGCGAAAAACTAGCTAATCGCTTTGATTTCTTTGGTTGCTTTGACTTTTTAGATATCATGCTTCCCTCATCCTTTATGATATAAATTACTTTAACCAAATGAGTGTAAAATGATGCACAAAGGAGTACTATGTCCAGCTTTTCTCGAATCCAACTTCTTGACGGTACCAAATATCGTTACAGATATGATATTGCCTTACAACAATATAGCAAATCTTTGTTCATATTTCATTCACATAGACTGGAATGACGCTGTTCTTCCTTTTCAATGAACCTCTCCCACCTACACTCTGTTTAGAGGTGGGAAACTTCTCGGTGGACATGTTAAATTAGCTGTGATCAAGCTCCCAGCGAAACCAACGGGCATGTCCATCTGTTTCTGCGACAATTTCGTTATGTTCGATGCCATCGATAAAGTAGTCAAGATGAAGCTTTGTGTCCCACATATTGTTATATAGATGGAAAATATCCCTCATTTGGCCAATCTCCCGAATTTGTTTGATAAGAAGCTGTTTTGCTTTATCAGGAATTTGGTTCGCCACATGGGTGTGAAACACGCAAATAATAGTATCTTCTGGAATTGTAGCTACTATGTTAGGTAAGAGCGCTATTCCATCTCTTTCTATGAAGCGGACAGGCGTTTGCTGCAGGCAGCGGGCGGCTTTTTGAAACAATTCAAGCCGCTCTTTATGCTCCGGCCAAATAAGCGCTTGCATCCATAAATAGTGCACCGCTCCAAATAACAAGTTCGGAATCGGCTGGCCGCTTCGGGCAGCTGAAGCAAGGCGCAATATCTCCTCATCTTCGGCAACGTTTAATGACAGCTGTTCGTACAGTTCACTAGACCCACGGCATTCACGAATGGCAAAACGGCGAAACCGCTCAGAAATAATCTTTAGCGACATCTTTATTTTCTCCTCTCGTTTTCTATTCGTCAAAAACTTCTTTTCTCCCATTATCCATCATGACATTCCATTCCAGCAATGGTACAATGGAGTCAATAGAAAGGAGGGACATAAAATGGCGCAAGAATTAATCGAATTATTTCGTTCCGTTTTAAAAGAAGAGCTGCAGCCGGTTCATGAGCGGCTTGGCCGTCTCGAAGAGGGACAACTACGGCTGGAAGAAAATCAACTTCGCTTGGAAGAACGACAGCAGCGATTGGAAGAACGGCAACAACGATTGGAAGAGCAACAGCAGCGGTTAGAAGAGCGGCAACAACGTTGGGAAGAAAAACTAGACAATTTCCTTATTGAAACAAGAAGTCATTTCAAAAAAATCGAAGAAGAATTGGCTGAGCACCGCCGGATGTTTGAGCTGCTTTCCAATGACTGGAGAAATGCGAAAATCGACATCGACTATTTAAGCGCAAAAACCGGAAAACATGACGCGGAAATTCATCAAATAAAGAAACGGCTCGAATTACAGCAGCTATAAACAACCATCCCCACAAACGAAAAAAAGCGCGTGCTGTCGGAGCGACCCACTTGCACGCACTTTGCCTGAAAAGGCCATTGATCATAACTTACGAATGCGAAAATTATCTTCTAATAATATCCAATTTTCCGGATAAGAATAACCAAGCACCCAATAGCTAATGCCTCTTAGCTGATATTCTTTCACCAACTCAAATTTTGCCTGGGCACTGCGGGCATCCTCAAACCAGACTTCATGCGTCCGCCCCTGGCTGTCGACATAGCGGTAAAACGGCGATGCGGCGATTGGATCGTATTGAATCGTTGCGCCATAACGAACCGCCCTTTCTACTGCCTCCTGCGGGCTGAACGTTTCCGCCTCTTGTCCTTGTACGTGCGGAAGAACCCAGTCGCGCGCATAAACTTGAAATCCCATAAAAATTTTGTTTCTTGGTATCACGGTGACTGCATAATCGAGCACTCTTCTAATTTGATGAACAGGGGAAATCGCTTGCGGCGGACCAAGTCGGTATCCCCATTCATACGTCATCAGCACGACAAAATCGGCAATTCTCCCATGGGCTGAGTAATCATGCGCCTCATATAACAGTCCTTTTTGCTCCCCGCTTGTTTTTGGAGCAAGAGAAGTGGATACAAAATAGCCTTCCTGATGAAGGCGCTCCACAGCGCGTTGCAAAAATTGATTATACCGCTCGCGATCAGACGGATAGACGTTTTCAAAGTCAATGTTCAACCCTCGATACCCTTTTTCCCGCATCGTACGGACAATATTATCAAGCAGCCGGTTTTGCAATTGTGTATTGGAAAGGATCGTCTGCGCCAATCTTGATCCCGGATCTTTATACGTAAAATTGGTGATCGCCATCATTGGAACGACCCTTTCTGCCGCTATAGCCTGAATGATGGCTGCATCATTGAACGGATTGAGCCCGCCATCTGCTCTGATTGTATACGCAAACGGAGATACGTACGTTAAATGGCGGCCTACTTCCCTGACTTGCTGCGCTCCTTTTTCTCCTGGATCAATCGTAAATGCATTCACTTCAATGACCGGCTTAGAATGAGGAATCGTTAATACCATGCCGGAGGAAATGAAATTCGGGTCGGCAATCCGATTAACTCGCAGGATGTCTTGCACGGTCGTTCCATACCGCGCGGCGATTTGCGACAACGTTTCTCCCCGCCGCACCGTGTGGGTTCTTGGCGGAATAAGAAGAGCCGTTCCTTGATAAAGGACGGAAGGATTGCTGATTCGGTTTGCCTGAACAATCGCATCCATTGAAACGCCGTATCGCCTAGCGATAGCCCATAATGTTTCTCCCGGACGAACGGTATGATAGCGATATGGAACCGGAATGACGAGCGCCTGCCCGACCGCGAGACGATTGGGATCTTTGAGACCATTAGCCGCAATGATTTGATCCAGCATCACCCCGTAGCGTTGAGCAATCGCCCATAAGTTTTCCCCTCTCTGCACAATATGGATCAGCATCGTCTTCCTCCCCCAGTCAATAATTACACCTCATGCTACTATATTTTCGTTTTTCTGCTCTTATGAATGAAAAAAGCTGGCTCAGTCAGTTGACTGAGCCAGCTTTCCGTTTTATTGATTTGCCTTGCTTACAGCCCGCATTTTAGCTGCGCGCCGCAGCTTGTGCATGTGTTGCAGCCGCCGATTTCTTCGACCGTACCTTCACGGCAAACCGGGCAAATGTTGCCGACTTCGGACCCGATCGTTACATCAGTTGCGCGCAAATCTTGAATCGTATCAACGAGAACAACGGCGCGTTTTGTTTCTTTGTCCTCTTTTTCTTCCGGGAGCAGTTCGAGCTGCTCTTCGATTGTGTTTTCTTCCGCTTTCAGCGTCAATACTTGCGCGTCGCGGCTTCCGTCCACATACACGGTGCCGCCTTTCGCGCCGCCGCGCCATAAGCGTTCATATACTTTTTGCACTTGTTCAACGGTATATCCTTTTGGCGCATTTACCGTTTTTGAAAGGCTGGAGTCGACCCAGCGCTGAATGATGCATTGCACATCCGCATGCGCTTCCGGCGATAAATCCATCGCCGTGACAAACCAATGCGGCAAGTTGTTCGGATCCGCTTCCGGATGTTTGTCCAAATATTCTTGAACGATATCTGCTTTCACCTCAATAAACTTGCCTAGGCGGCCGCTGCGGTAGTAAGAAAAGGAAAAATATGGTTCAAGTCCTGTAGAAACCCCAACCATCGTTCCAGTGGATCCAGTCGGAGCGACCGTAAGCAAGTGCGAATTGCGAATGCCGTATTTCAAAATATCTTGGCGAATATCTTCCGGCATCCGTTTCATATAGCCGGTGTTAATAAACGCTTCCCGCAGTTTTTGCGTTTCTTCTTCCGTTTCCCCAACAAGGAATGGGAAGCTGCCTTTTTCTTTCGCTAATTCAATTGAAGCGCGATAAGCGGTCGTCGCAATCGTTTTAAACAATTCATCGACAAGTTTGTTTCCTTCCTCGGAACCGTACTCTTTTTCGCAGTAAATAAGCAAATCAGCTAGCCCCATAACGCCAAGGCCGATGCGCCGCTCCCCGAGCGCTTGTTTTTTGTTTTCTTCTAGGAAATACGGCGTTGCGTCAATAACGTTATCTTGCATTCTCACGCCGATTTCGACGGTGCGTTTTAATTTTTCATAGTCGACGACTTTCTTTTCTTTATCGACCATATTCGCCAGGTTAATAGCTGCCAAGTTGCAGACGGAATATGGTGCGAGAGGTTGTTCCCCACATGGGTTTGTCGCAACCACTTTTTGACCGTACGCTCGGGCGTTCGTCATTTCGTTGGCGTTATCAATGAAGAAAATGCCTGGTTCCGCGGAATACGTCGCACAAATATTAATCAGCTTCCAAAGCTCGCGGGCACGAATTTTACGGTATACACGCACGCGGTATCCCATTTTCTCCCATTCGCGTACATCGCCGACTTCGTGCCATTTTTCGTTGTAAATTCGCATTTCTTCTTCTGAGTAAGTTTCTACATCCGGGAAGCGCAGTTCGTACTCTTCATCTTTTTCGACGGCTTCCATAAACTCTTTTGTCAGGCAGACGGAAATGTTTGCTCCTGTTAAAAAGTCCGGATTATGTACCGTGTATGTGCCGCCTGTACGTAATTTTTCTTCTGCTTCTTTAATAATTTCTTCACTGAAGCCGCCGTAGCCCGGAACGTTTTTGTAGTTGACGATTGCTTGGTACATTGCTCGTTCCCGTTCGGTAAGCGGCGTGAATTTCAGTTTATCTTGCGCCGCTTTTTTAATTCCTTCGTCTTCCATATTTTCAATTAAGTAGCGCAAAATGCGCGGATTTTGCATTTTTGAGACGATGAACTCGATAATGTCCGGATGCCAGTCTGCCAGCATAATCATTTGCGCGCCACGCTATTTGTTACTCACTCCATATGCTGGAGTGGGCTAGGTCATTTCTGCCTAGCTCTCCGTCTTTCGAACGGAGGTCAGACTATATCATCAAAGAAGAGATCAGAGAACTTTTCATATTACGTTTCAATTTTATATCTCCATGTTGATAAGGTAATGGAATAACCTAACATTTCAGCTATTTTAACTTGGCTATATCCTTGTTCATGGAGATATTTTGCTTTCTTCATGATCTCTTCTTTGTCTCGTGCCTCGTAACGTCGTTGCCGAGCGTTACGATTTACTCCTTCCATGGCTCCCAATATAACAACTACCTTGATTAATATTATAATTTTAATTTAATTATGTTGGGAGCTGTAGGAAGTTTCAATAGTCGTTGAACCTTCATCTCCGTTTCCAGAGATGCTTGGCTGCTGGTTGCCCATTGTTACATCCAACTTGTTTTCAAACCATCACGCTCGCCGTTGCCGGCCACGTTGTGGTCAAGTTGGCTTTAGGGGGTTCCAGCAATTCACGAGATTTTACTCCCGCCATGGCGCTTTTTAACGGGAGCCACCTTGTTCAACAAGGTGGGTTAATTTCGCAATATCATCAAGCCAGGAGACCGATCCGGACGATTTTCCGTTCACCCCGCGCGCCAGCGTGTTGCGCGGACGCAATGTCGAGCCATTCGTGCCGACGCCGCCGCCGCGGCTCATAATTTCCATTACTTGTTTGCGATGCTCGGAAATCCCTTCACGCGAATCTTTTATAAACGGCATGACATAGCAGTTGAAATACGTCACATCTTTCCCGGACCCTGCGCCGTACAATACGCGTCCTGCCGGCACAAAGTTCAAGCTGACAAGCTCTTGATAAAACTTTTCAAACCACTCTTTCCGTTTTTCCTCCGTCTTTTCCACCGCTGCCAAGCCTGTTGCATTTCGTTTCGCGATTTGTTCGTAAAAGATTTCGAGCGGTTTGTCGATCACATCAAGCGAGCGGACGACGATTCCCGTCTCTGCTTCTTCACCTTCAAGCACGTGCCGATATTCTTCCTCAACGAGCACTTTCGCTTTTTTCGCTTCCCAATCAATATCGACGATAAAGCCCAAGCCGCGAGCCGGGAATTTCGGATCTTCTTTAATCGTCAATACGACAAAATCGCCGACTCCCAGCGTCAATTTTTCCGTATCTTTAAATGAGTAGCGGTCCAACATCACTAAACGAGAAACGCCTTTATGCGTAATTTTCATATCCTCCGTAATCGGATGCACTTGCGGAAAAAGGCGAATATCCTCGTTCAGCTTTTCGATATCAATTTTCATTTTTTCTGAAGACGCGACCGTCATTCTTCAATCTCTCCTCTTCTTTCTATTTCTTCATCACTTTTCTACCTGCGTGTCCTGTCTTTTTTACCTTACCATATTAACCACAAAAAAACAATATATAGTATGTTTTTTAACAAAAAACATACTATATATTGTGTTTAGGTCAACTAGTTTTCATTTTGTCAAATAAAAAAAACAATAGAAAACGGCGGAAAAAGGAGAGAAACAGAAAAATTACGCCTTTTTTGCCGATAAATGAATGATTTTCCATGTTGCCAATCAGCGTTTGAAATTCCATTCATCGCTTTCATATTTCGTTCGTGCTAGCTCATAAACATATTCTAGTTCTTCCGGCGATAACGTATATGGTTCCAGCACGATATCAAGCCCTTTTTCAAATCCTTTATAAAACGCTTCTTTCGCTTCTTCGATCGTAATCTTGCGGTCGATCAATTCGTTAATCGCCACCGCTTTGTTTTTAAAATTGCGCTGCAAGCGCTCTTTTACCCGTTCGTTCGGATATTTAAACAAGCTGAAAAGCAAATCTTCATCCAAGTCAAGCAAAATCGAGCCGTGCTGCAAAATAACCCCTTTTTGCCGCGTCTGCGCGCTGCCGGCAATTTTGCGGCCTTCGACGACAAGCTCGTACCATGACGGCGCATCAAAACAGACGGCAGATCTTGGGCTTCTTAAATCCGCTTTCTCCTCTTCCGTTTTTGGCACAGCAAAATAGGCATTTAAGCCGAGAAAACGAAATCCTTCTAAAATTCCTTGCGAAATCACCCGATACGCCTCGGTCACCGTTTTTGGCATATCCGGATGTTCTTCGGAAACAATCACACTATACGTCAGCTCTTTATCATGAAGAACGCCTCGTCCTCCTGTCGGCCGTCTCACAAACCCGAGACCATGGCGTTTTACCGCTTCTAAATCAATTTCTTTTTCCACTTTTTGGAAATACCCGATCGATAACGTCGGCGGATTCCAACCATAAAAGCGAATCGTCGGCGGAATTTTGCCTTCGCTATGCCAGTCTAAAAGCGCCTCATCCAGCGCCATATTAAACGAAGGAGAACAGTATCCGGAGTCGATAAAGCGCCAAATTTCTTTTGCCATCTTTCAACCCTTCTTTTAATTTTAAAGTTTGCGTCTACTAGTTTAACAAACAATCCGAATCATGGAAAGAAAAACGCTGTTATACTCTTGGAAAATGTTTTGCTTATCAAAAGCAACGCTTATATAATAGAAGTTGGCAAATGAACGGAAAGGGGGCGCTACTTGTGGAAATATTGCTTATTATTCTCGGCGCAATCATCATCTATTCTGTTGTCACCTATCTCATGCAGCGAAAAATAGTAAAAGCATTAACAGAAGAAGAATTCCGCGCCGGTTATCGCAAAGCGCAATTAATTGACGTCCGCGAACCGGATGAGTTTGCGGCTGGACATATTTTAGGAGCGCGCAATATTCCTTTGACCCAACTGCGCATGCGCATGAAAGAGTTGCGAAAGGATCAGCCAATTTATTTATATTGCCAAAACGGGCTGCGCAGCGGCCGCGCCGCGCAAATGCTGTACCGTAAAGGATACCGCGATTTGTACCATTTAAAAGGCGGTTTTAAAACGTGGACGGGGAAAATCAAGAAAAAGGCTTAAGGCAGCTAGAAAGGATAGATGGAAGCCGTGAAACGCTTTCATCTATCCTTTTTTCTCATCGTCAATTATAAAGAAAACAGTAGGCTCCGCTTTACTTTTTGCCAAAGTGAAGGATTTATTATGCAATAAGGTGCCCAAAAAACGTTTAGGGCACCCAGTTTAGACTGCTAGGAAATGACTTCTAACTCCGAAGGCATCACTACTTTTTCTAGTACAGAAGCCACGGCGCCGATCGCACAGCTTTTTTCCAATAACTGTGATGGAATAATGAACGGACCGTTCCCATTTTTCACTAATATCCTTTTTTCGACTTCTTCCCGTGCCGGCTCCAGCACCCATTTGCCCGCCTTGCCAATCGTACTGCCGACAATAACGGCTTCCGGGTTATACGCATAAATGATATGTAAAATGCCAATCCCCAGGTAATGGCCGACCTCCGCCAATATTTGCGCCATTTGCTTGTCGCCGCTTTCAGCTAATGCGCGTACTTTCTCTACGGAAAAGCCTTCTAACATGGAATGATAATGTTCCTGCTCGAGCCGACGCTGAATATACTTTTCTGACGCGTACATCTCCCAACATCCGTTATTGCCGCAGCTGCAACGAAAGCCGTGAGCGTCAATGACATGATGGCCGATTTCGCCGGCAATGCCATCAATCCCGCGGTATAGCTGGTTGTGAATGATGACTCCGGCGCCGATCCCGATCCCGGCGCTGACATATACAAAATTCGCAAACTCTTTGCCGGCGCCAAACCATTTTTCACCGAGCGCCGCCAACTTTGCTTCGTTTTCAATAATAATCGGATAATTTGGCCATTGTTTTTGAAGAATGGAAGAAAGGGAAACATGATCCCAATGAAGGTTCGGCGCAAATACAACAAGCCCTTCTTCCGTATCCACAATCCCTGGCACGCCAATGCCGATGCCCATTATTCCATACGGAGTAGTCGGCGCCTGGCGAATGGCTTCGTGAATCATCGCGATCATTTTTTCGATGATTGTTTCCTGCTTTTCATTGGCACGAAAATGGCACATCTTTTCCCAAATGATCTCGGCGTTTAAGTCCGTTAACACGGCATAAATGTAGTTGACCCCCAACTCTATGCCGATTAGTGAGCCAGCCGCTTCGTTAAAGCGGAGCATGAGCGGCCGGCGGCCGCCGGTGGAAACGCCAATTCCGCTTTCGCTGACAAAATGTTCGGAAATTAATTCATCGACTAACGCTGATACCGTAGCTTTGTTTAATCCGGTGATTTTGGCGATCTCCGCCCGCGAAATATTATTTTTTTCGCGAATCAGCTTTAATACGATCTGTTTATTGATTTTTTTGACGAGTCCTATATTTCCTGTTCGCACCATATACGGTCATTCCTTCTGCAACCTTTTTTAGTATGCCGCGCGAATAGGCGGATTAGTCGCTGATCAATTCCATCGCCAGCGGCTGTATGAAAAAAGTTTATCTCGTGAGCCATAGCATATGCAAATGCACGCAGCAATTCTTCATCGCTTACTTTTTCCCACGATCCCTGCGGCCAAAACTGATTTCACCCACCACTAATCGCTGTTCCCCAGTCTCCTATATTCCATCTTTGATGTACAATATAAAAACGACTTACTGCTTCTGTTTAATAACGTTAGTTTATATACTAAACTAACATAGTTTTTATGTCAATAAAAAACAGATGAATTCATCTTCTTTGCAGAGAAAGGAACTATGTGTTTGTGGTATGGGCATTACTTTTCATTAATCTAAAAGATACACTTCATCAATCCATCACTCTCGTTTTTTGTGCACGTTCTCCTTGAAACGATTTGACAGGATAGCGTATGATTTCCTGTATGTAACCGATGAGCATCTTTTCACTTCCTTCATTATTTTCTCATTTTTCTGTCTATCATTAATATACAAAAACAAGCGACCCATTCCCACCGGAATGAATCGCCTGTTTTACTCGTTTTATTGTTTTTGGTAGCGCAAGATTGGCTTGCGCGCTGCTGTCGTTTCGTCGAGGCGTTTGACAACGGTCGTATGCGGCGCTTCTTGCACGATTTCCGGATTTTCTTCCGCTTCTTTGGCGATTTGAATCATCGCATCGATAAACGCATCAAGCGTTTCTTTTGATTCCGTTTCCGTCGGCTCGATCATCATGCATTCCTCGACAATAAGCGGGAAATATACTGTCGGCGGATGGAAGCCGAAATCCAGCAAACGCTTAGCAATATCGAGCGTGCGGACACCAAGTTTCTTTTGCCGTTTGCCCGACAAGACAAATTCATGCTTGCAATGGCGGTCGTACGGCAACTCGTAATATCCCGCGAGACGGCGCATCATGTAGTTGGCATTTAACACGGCATATTCCGTCACTGCTTTTAAACCGTCGGGGCCCATGGAGCGAATATAGGTGTAAGCGCGGACGTTAATTCCGAAATTGCCGTAGAAAGGTTTTACTCGTCCAATCGCTTGCGGTCGGTCATAGTCCAAATAATAGCCATTTTCACCTTTTGAAACGACCGGCTTTGGTAAAAACGGGATAAGGTCCGCTTTAACCCCGACTGGACCGGAGCCTGGGCCGCCTCCACCGTGCGGACCAGTAAATGTTTTATGCAAGTTGAGATGCACGACATCAAAACCCATATCTCCCGGTCTTGCCTTGCTTAATACAGCATTTAAATTAGCGCCGTCATAGTACAGCTTTCCGCCAGCTTCATGCACAATCTCGGCCATTTCTAAAATATTTTTCTCAAACAAGCCGAGCGTATTTGGATTTGTAAGCATCAATGCCGCTGTATCCGGGCCAACGACGCGTTTTAAATCTTCTAAGTCCACTAACCCGTCTTCTGTCGACTTGACAGTAACGGTTTCAAAACCGGCTACCGTTGCGGAAGCTGGATTCGTTCCGTGAGCGGAATCAGGAATAATCACTTTCGTCCGGTGAAAGTCGCCGTTTGCCTCGTGATACGCACGAATCATCATCAGCCCTGTCCATTCGCCGTGCGCTCCCGCCGCCGGCTGTAGCGTAACGGCGTCCATCCCGGTGATTTCTTTTAAATGCTCCTGCAGGTCATACATTAATTCTAACGCACCTTGCACCGTTTCCTCAGGCTGAAGCGGATGAATATGAGCAAATCCAGCGAGACGTGCGACATTTTCATTGATTTTCGGATTGTATTTCATCGTACAAGAACCGAGCGGATAAAAGCCGGAATCGACGCCATGATTCCGTTTGGACAATGCGGTGTAATGGCGCATAATATCGAGTTCCGACACTTCTGGAAGCTCCGGCTCCTCCGTGCGAATATAATCGGCCGGTACGACATCTTCGACATGGACAGCCGGAACATCTAACTCCGGCAAACTATAGCCAATGCGCCCAGGTTTGCTTAATTCAAAAATAAGCGGCTGATCTTTATGCATGACAATCCCCCAATTCTTTCACGAACGTGTCGATTTCTTTTTTTGTTCGCAATTCGGTTACCGCAATTAACATATGATTTTGCAGCTCCGGATAATCGCGGCCGACATCATAACCGCCGATGATTCCTTTTTCAAGAAGGCGTTTGTTCACTTCCGCTACCGGTTTTTCGAGACGGACGACAAATTCGTTGAAAAACGGACCGGTAAACGGTACATGAAATCCGTGTTTGACTAATTCATTTTTCGCATACTGCGCTTTTTGTATATTCATCGCCGCCATTTCTTTCACACCTTTTTTGCCAAGCGCCGTCATCGCAACAGAAGCAGCGAGCGCGTTTAGCGCTTGGTTCGAGCAAATATTGGACGTCGCTTTATCGCGGCGAATGTGTTGCTCGCGCGCCTGCAATGTCAACACAAAGCCTCGTCGTCCTTCTTCATCGCTCGTCTGTCCGACAAGGCGTCCAGGAATTTTGCGTATTAGTGCTGATTTGACGGCAAAATAGCCGCAATGCGGTCCGCCAAATTGCATTGGAATGCCAAATGGCTGGGCATCGCCGACAACGATATCTGCGCCAAACTGTCCTGGCGGAGTAAGGATGCCAAGAGCAAGTGGATTGCTCGCAACAACGAACATGCTTTTTCCGCTATGGGCGATCGGTTCGATGTCTTTTAGCGGTTCAATTTGTCCGAAAAAGTTTGGATATTGAACAATAACACAAGCAACTTCCTCATCCATTTCCATCTTTAATGCCTCTAAGTCGGTTACGCCATTTTGAAACGGAATTTCTACCACGCTAAGCCGCTGTCCTTTTGCGTATGTTTTCACCACATCGCGGTATTCCGGATGAACCGTTTTCGATAGCAATACTTTTTTCTTTTTCGTATGCGCAGCACTTAATAGCATTGCTTCCGCTAGCGCTGTGCCCCCATCGTACATGGAAGAGTTCGCTACATCCATTCCTGTCAATTCACAAATCATCGTTTGAAACTCGAAAATCGCTTGCAGTTCGCCTTGCGAGATTTCCGGCTGATATGGAGTATATGCTGTGTAAAATTCAGAACGTGAAATAACATGATCCACAATCACAGGAATATAATGATCATACACTCCTGCACCTAAAAAGGACGTATATTTTTTCGTATCCGCGTTTTTCTCTGCAAGCGCGGACAGTTCTTTGAACAGTTCCGGCTCCGATTTCGCCTTTTTAATGTTTAACTCGCCGCGAAAGCGTACGCTTTCCGGAATATCTGCAAACAAATCATCAATCGAATCAACGCCAATTACTTTCAACATTTCCCGCTTATCTTCTTCTGTCATCGGCAAATAACGATGAAGCACGTCCATTCTCCCCTTTTTTTCTTTACTTTGCCCGCTTATAAAACGGCGTTGCGATTACTTTCGCTTTCAAACGTTTACCGCGGATTTCGACTTCTACTTCCGTATCCATCTCGGTAAATTCTGTTTTTATAAGCGCTAGGCCGATATTTTTCTTCAATGTCGGTGATTGCGTTCCAGTCGTGACAAATCCGATTTCTTCTCCATTGGCAAACACTTTATAGCCATGGCGCGGAATGCCTTTGTCAATCATTTCGATCCCGACCAGTTTTCGCGCTGTTCCTTCTTCTTTTTGTTTTTTCAATACATCTTTTCCGATAAAATCGGCATCTTTGTTCGTTTTCACCGCAAATCCAAGACCGGCTTCAATAGGGGTAATGTCTTTCGATAGCTCTTGTCCGTAAAGCGGCAATGTCGCTTCAAAACGAAGCGTATCGCGCGCACCGAGTCCGCATGGAAGCACTCCTTCTTCTTTCCCTGCTTCTAAAATGGATTCCCAGAGCGTCACTGCATCTTCTCTTCGGCAATAAATTTCAAAACCATCTTCCCCAGTATAACCGGTACGGGAAACAAGCGCTTTTACGCCGTTAATATTTATATCATCTTGAAACGAGAAAAATTTGATTGCCGATAAATCGGTATTCGTTAATTTTTGTAACACTTGTTCTGCAAGCGGCCCTTGCAAAGCAAGTTGAGCAATTTCCTGAGAAATGTTTACAAGTTCCACATCGCCAAATAAGTGGTCATGCAGCCACTCAAAATCTTTCTCAATATTGGCGGCATTGACAACAAGGAGATAATGGCCATCCGCTTTTTTATAAATTAATAAGTCATCCACCGTTCCGCCATCTTCATAACACATAAGCGAATATTGTGCACGGCCGTCTGTCAATTTCGATACATCGTTCGTCATCATTTTTTGCAAAAACGCAAGGCTTCCTCTCCCTTTGACGACAAACTCTCCCATATGTGATACATCGAATAAGCCAGCACGTGTACGTACTGCTTCATGTTCTTCTTTAATGCTGGAAAATTGAACAGGAAGCTCCCATCCGCCAAAATCGATTGTTTTGGCACCATAACGCTCGTAAACAGCAAATAACGGCGTGCGTTTTAGCATTTCTTCCCCTCCTAATTTTTTACATAAACGCAAAAAGGACAGACTCCTCCCTACCATGATGAGTGGAGGCTCTGTCCTGGCACCTGAAAGTTTCCCTATTGTAAAATAGGTTTCCTCTTTGGTGGTTCACAAGGTCGTGAACACTCTCCAGAGCTGCGTCAAACAAGAGTCTTTTTGCCTGAGAGATTCGCGTTTCCGCTTGCTCCTTCGGCGCTACATTACGTAGTCTCTCCCCTTGTTCTCATCCGCGGCCATATATAATTTTCAAGAAAATGGGCACACTATTAGTAAAAAATCGCAAAATAAATTTTAACTTTCTAACTTTACTATTATACTACCATTAAAAAATGGAAAAGAGCAATAAAAAAATAAAAAAATAACCGAACTTTTTAATGTTATTAAACAACAAAAAACAAATAATATACGTATATTAATAAAAATTATAAATAAAATGTTCGTGAAAATAAAGGAGTTGGATGCAATGATGGACATCGAGATGGATGAAACGTGGAAGGAAGAATTTATCGAACGAATCGAAAAGGACGGGCCTTGGGCGAGCTGGGAAATGTATCAATTAGCGCTCGAGGCTGCTACGCATTTAAGCGTACCTGAATTTGACGGCCTGCAGGCGCCAAAACATTTGCCACACTTGACTCCTCTTCCTCATCAGCTTGAAGTTGCAAGGCAAGTCGTCGAAAACATGAATGGAAAAGCGATTCTTGCCGATGAAGTCGGTCTTGGAAAAACCATTGAAGCAGGCCTTATTTTAAAAGAATATATGATCCGCGGGTTGGTAAAAAAAGTGCTGATTCTTGTCCCTGCCTCTCTTGTATCGCAATGGGTAAAGGAGCTAAACGAAAAATTTTTTATTCCTGCCGTGCAACAGAAAAAAAGCTATGTGTGGGAACAATGCGATGTCGTCGTATCCTCGATCGACACGGCAAAAAAAAGCCCGCATCGGGAAATTATTTACAAACAGCAATACGACATGGTCATCATTGATGAAGCGCACAAGCTGAAAAACAATAAAACAAAAAACTATGAGTTTGTTCAAAATTTAAAAAAGAAGTTTTGCTTGCTCCTAACAGCGACGCCGATTCAAAACCGGATTGAAGAAATTTTTAACCTCGTTTCCCTACTAAAGCCCGGTCATTTAGGAAACGTGGAATATTTTGCAAAAACGTACGGAAAAACGCGCTCTTTACAAACAAATGAACATTTAAAAACACTTATTAATAAAGTCATGATTCGCAACCGCCGCGTTGATACTGGCATTGAATGGTCCAAACGCCACGTAAAAACCGTGCTTATTGAGTTTACGGAAGAGGAACAAGAATTGTATGAGGCGGTACAAGCGTTAAAATATGACGGATCGCTGTTATTTGGCAATCAGTTTTCACTTATCACCATGCTGCGGGAAGCGTGCAGCAGCCGCGAAGCGCTATTTCTTACCGTAAAAAACATGATGGACAAGTGCAAAGGAGAGGTTCCAGATTCTTTCCACAAACTAATGGAAAAAATAAATGCCGTTACAACCAATTCGAAGGCAGAAAAAGCGTTGCAGCTTATTCAATCCATTAATGACAAAGTCATTATTTTTACTGAATACCGGGCGACCCAGCTTTATTTGCAATGGTTTTTAAAACAGCATGGCATCTCTTCCGTCCCGTTCCGCGGCGGATTTAAACGTGGAAAAAAAGATTGGATGAAAGAGTTATTTAAAAATCATGCGCAAGTTTTTATCGCAACAGAAGCGGGCGGAGAAGGAATTAACTTACAATTTTGCCGCCATGTCATCAACTATGATCTGCCTTGGAATCCGATGCGGCTCGAACAGCGAATTGGGCGCGTTCATCGGCTCGGCCAAACAAGCGATGTGTACATTTACAATTTCGCTGTAAAAAATACAGTGGAGGAACATATTTTAACATTGTTATATGAAAAAATTCGTTTATTTGAACGGGTAGTTGGCCAATTGGATGACATTTTGGCAAAAATGAACTTCGCGAATTTGGAGCATTATTTACAAGACGCACTCCTGAACTCTCGAAGCGAAGGAGAAATGAAAATTAAAATGGAGAATATTACCGCAATGATTGAGCTAGCAGACCAGCTTGCCAAAGGAGGAGAACAATATGCAGCAACATGAGATCCACCAATTTTTAGAACGGTATTTTCGCGCCAATGAATGCGACATTCTCGAAGCAGATGACGGATATATAAAAGTGCAATTGTCGATTGAAATGGATAAAGAGTTAATGAATCGTCCGTTTTATTGGCATTATATTGAGCGAACCGGCGGCACGCCTGCGCCAATGCGACTAACGCTTATTACAAAACAAACGGAGAAAACAAACTCACTAGAAGGAGAACGGCTGCATTTTGGTTCACCTAGATTACATCAGATTTTCCGCTCCGCGCAAAAACGCGGCGGCTTCATTCGCTTGTATGAGGAAGTAGATACTCATCAGCAATCACACATTCCACTTCATCCTTGGCTCGGGTTAAACGTGAAAATTTCTTACCAGTGTGACAGAACGAAAGATCAAATTTTGTCACTTGGATTGCACTTAATCAGCGGAACAATTATCGAGCAATTTCATGACCGATTACAGAAACTGAAGCTTACCCCGAAAATACCAGATTATTGTTTTACGATTTCCCCACTCATCAAACCAAAAAGCGGTATTGGACGTTTAGAACAATACATTCGTAGACACATCTTTCAAGATGATCACACATGGGCGGAAAAAGCGAAAGAAAGATGGGCAGAAGATTTGGCGCTTCTTGATCATTTTTATGAAGGGATGGAAGAAAAACCAGAATGTTATTATATTGAGAAAGAAGCGCTTGAAGAACAGTATAAACCAAGAATTATCGTTTCTGTCATTAACGGAGGACTATTTTACTTGCATCCCCGTTCCTAATCGTTCTGTTTTCGCGCTGTTGAAAAAGGAGCGTTTCCGTCATGGGAACGCTCCTTTACGAATGGCGCCGAAATAAGAGACGAAGAGAGATAGGAATCATTCCAAACCATCGGTACAATAGCGGCGGCTTCTCCTGTTTGCGCTGCATCCGCTTTTTCTTGCGCTCTTCTTTCGGCAAATCCATATAGGTTACAAGCTGTTGGGTGACAAACTTTACGTAATCGTTTGTCGACATACATGCCACCCCCTTTTCCATTAGCTTTTCCATTCTTTTTCTACTTTAATCACATTTGCAATCTCTTCGGCCATTTTGCTCCACCGTTCGATTGGTTGTATTGACGCTTATATCTGCTTCTCGATAATAAGGAAGAGTAATTTTTTCAATTCATCAAGATGAAGTAATGGATAATAATGAATCACAAACCGTTTATCACGAATTATTCTCCGTCCATTCGATAATATCAAGGGATGGAAATAAAACGATA
Source organism: Parageobacillus sp. G301 (assembly GCF_030268025.1). NCBI lineage: Bacteria > Bacillati > Bacillota > Bacilli > Caryophanales > Anoxybacillaceae > Parageobacillus > Parageobacillus sp. G301. The sequence goes on along the minus strand of NZ_BSDB01000002.1, from coordinate 1,124,960 downwards.
AACGTAGCGCTATAGCGAATTCCTCCATCGGAACGGGCAAAAATCAAAGCTTTTACTTTCGTTTCATCAATTTTTTCCCACTTATAATTTGCTTTGCCAATCGGGTAAACAAAAACCCCCTCATTCCCTTGTAAATCGGGAAAAGATGCAATCTGTTTTTTGACATCAAAAACCGCCATTTGCATAATCGAATCGACTTCATACGATTGTTGCTCGTACGCGATTGATTCCATTTCCACCCGATACAATTCGAGCACATGAGAAAATGCTAACAGAAAGAAAAAAGAAACCACGACTGTAATTGGAAAAATCATACCGCTTTGATTTCGCATCACAAACGCCACCCTGCTAAAAAAGTCGAGAAATAAACGCTTCATATGTTTTTCCGTCCATCGCTCTTACATGAAGAAAAATTCCGTGATTGGTCAATGTATATGTGACATTTTCGACAAATTGCAGCGCCGTTTCATTGCCTGTGCCGTTTACTTGTCTGCGAATCGATGAGCGGTATAGGTCAAAACTGACTTGATCCCCTGTAAATTTTTCTAAATATAGCGTCGTACCATTGCTTTTCCATTGTTTCGATTCATTTAACTCCCTTTTGAGCTGCTGTACAAAAATTTCCCACTCGATACGATGAAATCCATTAACGTTTTCATATTTGAATAAACGCTCATCTAAAAGAAGCGGCAACAATGATGTAATCAGTAAAACGATCAACAAGACGATCAGCATTTCTAAAAAAGTAAACCCATTTTTCGAATCGATCATCGTTTTACATATCCACACCTTTCTGCGCTGCGGTTTGCGTAGTCATTCCAACGCACGCATACTTTCCACATATCGTTTTCTTCATAATCCGAACGAATCACAAATGTTGTTCGTCCATCTACCACCGTCGTTTCTTTGTGGATATTTTCTTCGTATAATGCCGCATCCAATATTTGTTGCGCTTTTGCTTTCAGCGCAATATTTTGACGCTCCATCATTATTTGTGCAAACAAAGGCAACAATACTGTTGTAATAACGAGCAATAACGCCAAAGCAAAAACCGCTTCCACTAAGGTAAAGCCATTACAGTTTTTGTACATAAAACCTCCCTTTTCCCAGCAAAAATACGATTTTATATGTTCTATCTTTTCTTTTTAACAATAGCGATCCCGCTTTATTGATATTTCCGTTTTCTAAAAAAATGAGCGGCATCGTCAATGTAGTCAGCTGAAATTTCCATTCACTAGGGATCGATCGTTTTAAAATCGTTTTCTCTGATGTTATTTCCGTAATACGATACTCTGGGTGATTTTCCGAAAACGCAACCGCCACCGATGTTTTATGGGTCATTGCATATTGTTGTGCATACAACAAATCATTGCGGAGCTGTGTAATGATATACATTTCTGTTTTCTGTTTCGCAACGCTGTTTAAAGAAGGGAAAGATACCGCCATCAATACCGTGATGGCGGTTAAAACAAGAAGCATTTCAATAAAGGTGAAGCCATCATTACGCGCCACTTTCACTTACTTCCCCGTTGCTATTAATTTGAATTTTATGTCCGTTTGGACACTGCTCTGACTTGATGTACTTTCCATCGATGAGCTGCTGTATTGTCGGAATTTGTTTATGTTCCATTTCATATGCCTTTACTTGAGCTTGAACGGTGTTCAGAAACGCTTCACATCCTTTGTTATTAATCATTCCATTGTGTTTCGTTATATTTGGAATGACAATAAGCAATAAAATAGAAATAACCATTAATACAATTAACATTTCGATTAACGTAAACCCTTTTTCATTCATTGGCATTTTCCCTCCTATAAATTGTTCATTATCGAAAACATCGGAAACAAAATCGCTAAATACATGCAAATAACGAGAATGCCCACAAAGGAAAGCAAGATCGGTTGGACGAGTTTCATCGATGTTTCTATACGCTCTTCCATTGTTTGAAAAACAATTTCGCTATAATGGCTTAATTCTTTTGCCAATTCTCCGTTTGATTGCCCGTGACGAACGACAAGCGCCAACTCTTGTTCGTAGTACTCACGTGACGCAATAATGGCATCTAACGATATTCCTTTGACAAGCTGTTGTTTCATTCTTTTTCCTTCCTCACGTAAAAAAGGGAGTTTCTCTTGCCGCTCAAATATTTGCAGCGATTCATAAATAGATAAACCACCTTGTAATAAATGGCCTAATTGCATTGCGAACATATGTGTAAAATATAGCTTCGCAAAGGAGCGAATAAGAGGGATTTTCATTATTATGTTGATCTGTGTAGGTATTTCGAGTTTTTGAAACCAGCTAATGTATAAAAGAAAACAAGCAATAGCGAAAACACCTAAAACGACAAACATATTGGGAATGATCGAAACGACTTGAATAAAAATAGAGGTAATGGAAGAAGATAACGATGCGGAAAACTGAAAAAATTGAGGAAGGAGCACATGTTGCACGATCGCTAACATCAATACCATAAAGAAAAGCAAAAATAGCGGATAGCTGCTGGTTTTCCGAAACCTTTGTAAATATTCAGCCTTGTGCAACAGCATTTTCCCTGCTTCCGCGATTCCATGTGACAAATCGCCATGTTGTTCGGCAAAAAACAAATAGCCGATTGCTTCCCGATGAAAATGAAGCGGGGCAATCGATTGATAAAAAGGCAGTCCAGAACGAAGATGGGAAAGACAATGCTGTAAGTCACGGCGGCGGGAAAGAGGTTGCTGAATTTCTAGAAATTCAATAGCTTGAGATAATGAATACCCTTTTTCAAGCAAGTCTCCAAGCCGTACTAAAAATGCTCCTTGCTGACGCAGCGGCCATTTTCGTTTATTCATTTTCTCCCCCCTAGCCTTTTCCGATGGAATGTCAAGAGGCGATGGCGTCCCTCGTTTCTCCACCAAATTCCTTATTTATCAAACTTTTGACACTGCCTGTAAAGAAGGTGTGCTGGCAAAAATCCAAGAGCAACTCCTTTTCGAATAACGTATTGCAACGTATAGTAGTGATGCGTCTTTTCCTTTGTTTGTACGGATTGAATGGCGTTCGACAATGCATTCCCATACAGCAGTTCATGGACAGCAGCGCGGCGAATGGAGCGATGTTTACGGCAAAATATGGAGCAATGTTCACCGCAAAACGGGCATACTAAATCCACGAGCCGCTGTGCGACCACGGCGAGCAATGTTTGCTCAATATCTCCAAGCGGAATCCCGAATTCACGCAAACGGTAAATCGCACCAACAGCGTTTTTTGTATGCATGGTCGTAGCAATCAAATGTCCCGTCATTGCTGAGCGTACCGCAATTTTTGCGGTCTCGGCGTCGCGAATTTCGCCGATCATAATCACATCCGGATCATGGCGCAAAACAGATTTTAAACCGGTTGTATACGTAATTCCCGCTTTCTCATTAATTTGCACTTGCAATATGTTGTCGATTCGCTTTTCAACAGGGTCTTCCAATGTGATGACATTGCGATGCCACTCATATTGGCAAATGCGCAATAACGTATATAATGTTGATGTCTTGCCTGATCCAGTTGGTCCTGTAAAAATAATTAATCCTTGGGGCTGCCGAAAAAGGGAAAGTAACGTTTTCGTGGCATTTGCAAATAGAGAAAGTTGTGATCGAGGAATAAAAAAATTCTGCGGAAGAAGCCGGATAACGAGGCTTTCATCATACGATGTCGGTAATGTGGAGAGACGTAAGTGAATGATTTCTTCCTGATGCCTTGCTTCCATCGCTCCGCTTTGCGGACGGCGGCGTTCGCCAATGTCCATTCCTGCTAAAAATTTAAAATGCGTAATAAGCCGCTCGCACATTTCTTTTGTCAACGCTTCCTTTTCCATCAGCAATCCATCTAACCGGAAACGCACAATCGCATCGTCTTTGCGCGGAACGATATGAATGTCAGATACATGAAGCAAACTCGCTTCTTTTATGAGACGATCGGCAACATATTCAATTTCATTCATTTGCTCATCCTATTCCCCCTTTCTCCGTTTATGTATTCGACTTGCTTTTTTATTTTCCTGCTTCAAAAATAAAAAAATTTCATGAACATTTAATGAACTTTTCACGATATTTATGATGGTAGTGCTAAATATCATTTCTTCCGAAAAAGCCGTTGTATTATAATGAACTTAGTAATTTATCCGTCTAGGAGTGATGGAATATGGAACAAACATTAAAAATTACAAACGTATTGGCAGATCCAACACGCTACCATATTTATGAATACATTACAAAAAAGCATAAGAAGGTATCTGTCCAAGAAATTGCAGAAGCGTTTAACATCCATCCAAATGTCGCCCGCCTTCATTTAACAAAGCTTGAGGATGTAAATATGATCGTTTCGGAAACACAAAAAACAGGAAAAGGAGGACGGCCGAGCCGGCTTTATCGTCTATCTGACAAAGTAATTCAACTTCATTTTCCATTTCGGGATTACCAACTTCTCTCAAAAATCGCCATTCAAACAATGGCAAAGCTTGGTGATGTTGGAAAGCAAGCGCTATATGAAACAGGAAAAAATTTCGGAAAAGAACTCGTTGCCCAGCGAATCCCTCATGATCAATCTGTGCAAGAATTAACGTTTGCGGAAAAAGCGGAAATCGTAAAAGAAGCAGCAGAAATGGCGGGATTTTACCCAACGTTTGAATATAATGAAAAAGAAGGTAAAATATATTTACAAGTTTTCAATTGTCCATTTAAAGAAATCGCCTTTCAAGAACCAGAAATCATTTGCCAAATGCACTACGCATTTTTGCAAGGAATGTTTGATGTTCTCTTTCCAAACGTTGAACTAGTCGAAATGGAAAACATGATAAAAGGCTGCGACTGTTGTTCATATCGGGCGAATTTAGTAAAGTAAGCGCTTATGCAGATTGATCATCGCTTTTCTGCCGAAATCGGCAGAAAAGCATTTTTATGGCCACAGCGGTCCAGCTTGTTTTATCAGTGTATCGACTTATTATTGAAAGCATTATTTACATTCTCATAAATTGTACATTATAATAATTAAAGATAGGGACTTGGTCATAAAAAGGAGGGATACATAATGGATCGAATGTTCCGCGTCTTAGCATTTTGGACCGGCATTTTTGCAGTCATGTTTTATCTTGGACATATGCATACGACCTCATTAATTTTCTTTGGTCAAACAGTGTTTTTCCTATTTCTCGGTTTTTTGAAATTGACGGAAAGAATGTACATTTATATTTTCGGAGCATACTTAACAATTTTCTTCGCTGCATTTACGTATTGGACAACATTTATGATGATCCCTGGCATGGGAGAATAAGAAAAATGAGCGGGAGGATAATTTCTCCTGCTCATTTTTTGTGACCAGTCAGGCAAATGATAAAAACTCTGGCTGTACCCATATATCATCCCAATGAATACGAACTCCTTTTTGTTGGATCATTACATGGAAATCCGTACTCATCCCTCCATCCATGATCAATGAACGAATCGCCCGATTTTGCCGGCTTTTTTCGGAAAATGGATTCGAGTCATTATATTCTTCTAAATATAGCAATATTCCTGCAGCGAGCAAAAAGCGGTCTTGCCTTAGCATAGAAACATATTGCCATCCTGCTTGTTTGCCATACATTCGTAACGCATCCCACTGAATATGAGCAGTCAAATCCATTTCTCCAGGATACATAAGCGGATTTGTTATTAGATGATGGCGATAATACCCTCGCAAGCTTCCTTGCCGTCTTGCCGGCAATTGCAGCTCTTCATCCGTATAACCATAATCAATAGTAAACATCACGCAATGACGAAAAAATGGGGCTGTATCCAAAAGAAATGTTTTCAGCGCAAGCGGCACTTCTAAACGTTGCCCGTCCGCTAAAGAAAGCTGTCTTTCGTGCAAATATTGAATAATATGTTCATTTTCTAACGGATATTTTTCCTCTACCAACTTGTGGTCATCAACAGTAACAAACAACTCATACACTGTTCCGTTCTCCTTTGTGATGACATGAACGGGAAAAGCATCAAAAAACTCGTTGCTAAAAACGATTCCCGAAAACGAGGATACATGCTGTTGGAATTCTTTTATATCTTTATATTGCTTCACTTTTTCAGCAACATCGCCAAGTGTTTCCAATTGTTTTACCCGATGGGCAGGACTTGTTTCAATCATCGTATATGTTAGCTGCCTGTATGTATTTGGACTTTTTGCTTTCCACTCGTTTAACACGGCACGAGCGAATCTACCATCTCCACCTCCAAGTTCACAAATATGCGGCGGCACATTTTGCCTCTCTACTAGACGAAGAAAAAAAGAAGCAAACAGCTTGCCGAACACATCAGAAACATGGCTGTTTGTAAAAAAGTCTCCCTCTTTTCCTATTTTCGTTTTTTTGCGCATATAATAACCGCACCGTTCGTCGTATAAAGCAAGTTGCATGTAATCTGCATACGATAATCGCCGCAGCTCCGAAGTTTTGATTGCTTCATAAATCGGGTTCACCACTCGCATATTTCCTTCTCCTATTTTTGTTTTCACTATTGACATAGTAAAAATACTGTTATATTGTTATAGATAGTAGCTTAACTATATCCCCTCCCATTATATGGATAGAACATCCCCCAAAAACCCTTCTTCTTAAAGAAGGGTTTTTTGTTTTTAAAAAGCAAAACGTGCCGCTTTTGCAGTAGTTAAAGTGAATTCGACACGTTTGCTTTTTCATTCACAATCTTCTCCTCTTTTCCTATTGAAAAGTCAAAAATTCTCCTCCCTTCAAAGAAAAGAAGGAGCGTTAAAATCCATGCAAAAATGGATTTGTATCCATTTCTGCTCCAATTGTCGTTTCGCGCCCATGCCCAGACAATACGACTGTTTCTTCCGGCAATGTAAGCAGCTTATCATGAATGCTGCGCAATAGCTGTTCATGATTTCCGCCTGGTAAATCAGTGCGCCCAATGCTTCCTAGAAAAAGGACATCTCCCGAAAACACCGCTTCAATCTCTTTACAATAGTAAGAGATGCTTCCTGGCGAATGTCCAGGTGTTTCCAAAAGTTCAAAAGCAAAGTCCCCAATTTGCAATGTTTGTTCTCCTCGCAAACAAGTCGGTTCATGATGAACAACCACTTGACCGATGCTAAAATAAGCAGATCCGTTTAAAGCAGGATCAGTCAGCCACTCTTTTTCATTTTCATGAATATAAATTGGAAGCTCCCATTTCTTTCTCACTTCATTAATGCCGCCGATATGATCGAAATGTGCATGTGTCAGCAAAATCGCAAGTGGTGTTAATCCTTGTTCTTCAATATGGCGTGCAATTTTATCCCCTTCGCCTCCCGGATCAAAAATAACACAAGTTCCATCATCATGCGATAAAATGTACGCATTTGCCTGAATCGGCCCAACTGGAATACGCTCCCATTTCATCATGATTCCTCCCTATAATTAGACATGGTTACAAAATGAAGAAAATCCATTGGAGAAGATAGCGGCAGATAAAGAAGCGGACCGTTTATCCACTTTTCCAGCTTCAACAAAAAAGCGCTTCGTACATTTACAAGTAAATTCCTATCGTATCATCATTTTTATTTTATCTTAACCTTTATCGATTTGCCATTGGTTAGTGGATTCGCTTACATATTTTCAAAAGACGTGTTATAATGGAAAAGAATAAATGAAAAAAAGAGGGAGAAAATGATTGTAAGATATGCCGTTCCTTTTCATTTTTCTCCGATGGAAAATGTGATAGAACAAGATGAAGAATGGATGATTTTATCTCAACCGCCTTCCCATTTTTCTAATGAAACGGAACGATTGATACAGCTCGAACATCCCGCGCTGACAGAACAGTTCTCCGATTATGGATTCATATCGAAAGAAAACAACGCATATGTTTTTGCTTCTGTTGTTACGGCTTTTTCGATTATTGACGGCGATCCGTTAGAAATCGATATGATGATATTACAACTCGAAGAATATATAGTAGCCAAAGAATGCAGCAATGGTGAAACGATTTATTTGATCGGCCATCATTACGAACCGCTGCTTAAAAAAGTTGCCGATACGTATCATGTGATGATTCATATTTTCACCCTCGACAAATAAATAAAAAATGATTACAATGAAAAGGAATTAGTCGGTTTTCTACATAATCTTGTATACGGATTATTTCGAAAAGGAGGGGAAACATAATGGGTACAGTCATTATTTTTGCATTAGTTGCACTGTTAGCGCTTTACGGAGTTGTACGCTCATTGCGTGACAAAAATATACTCGGGGTTCTTTTCGGGCTTGGGGCTGTTGCTGTATTTGGCTGGTTTACCATCATGACCGTATTGCACCATGGTATTCCAACAGGCACGCATTAAAACGCAAGAGGCATTTACAAGCCTCTTGCGTTTTTTATATGTTATGATTTTCCTCAAGCCATATACAGCGCTGCTAGAAAAATGCCAAGACTATCTTCATAAATCTCTGTAAACTGTTCAATTGGCAGCGGATTTACTCCTTCGCCTAATTCCACCGTATACCCTCTTCGCTTCCACGTTTGAATAAACCAATCGCGATATCCCGCATGGCTGTCAATATACTTTACTGCTTGATAACCACTCGTTTTCGCAAATTCCTTTACCGTTTCTTCCGCCTCAGATGGCTCAAATCCTTCATATCCCCAGTATATCTCTTTTCCTTGCGTGTGAAACGCTAAAATCATGTCAAAATCACTTTCTTCCGTTAATGCAGCCATCGCTTTTGCCTCCGGTTCAGTAAGCGGTGCAAATCCCGGAAAATCACGGGGAGCCGGTGCTTTTGGAATTTTACGGGCTCGTTCGACTTCCCATTTCGCCGGAAATTGATTATTTAAATCAACGCCGCGAATGTTCGCTTTCCATTGTGAAAAGTCATCGGAGAATCCTCCATTCATTCGAATCACTTCGCTTCGATACGGTTCTTGCTCAGGGGGACCGTGTAAAACGAGGTCGACGCCATCTGGATTCACCATCGGCACAACAGATAATGTCACTTTTTTATAATAATCAAGCATATGATGTCCTCGAATTGGCTCACTGTTTGTCACTGCTAGCAAGTAATCGTTGAGAAACGTCATGATAATCGCCGTTGTAATCCATTCGTTCGCATGGAACGAACCGTTCAGATGAACGCGAATCGGCCCTTGACCAATTTTTATTTCGATTAATGGCAATCCGAGCACACTATATCCGATCGTTCTTGTTCGCACAAATGGATAACAGCGGCAAAGTGCTTCAATATCTTGCTGTAGTGCGGAAAAATCGTATGTTTTCTGCCCTTGAACAACGCGGGAAATCACTCTCTTTGGCAGCTGCACTGATCCGCTGATAATTTCAGGCGTCCCTTTCATCCGTTGCAATGCTTCTTCATGCACAGGGAAAAAACTAGCCAACTCTTCCCACGTATGAACGGTTTCATATCCTGGAATACGCACAACTTCACCTGGTTCTAGTTCATCCTTTTTTATATGTGGATTAGAGTCTGCCAACAATTCGTAAGGAACGGAAAACCATTTGCTATACATCGCTAGCGTGTCACCTAGAGAAGCATATATATTCAAAGCGGTCTCTCCTTCCTAGATGTTCTACCTTCAACATATGAGCATACGGTGTAGAAAATGAAAAATAAAAAACGATTCATCGGCAGATGTCCTTTCGATGAATCGTTTACCTCTTGCATATTCACTTTGTAATCAAACAGACAGTGACATTTTTGCCAACCATGCACCGCCAATTACTCCCGCATCATTGCCAAGCGTCGCCAATACAATCGTGGCTCCCTCCGCGACACGCGGAAACGCAAAACGACGGAAATAAGTACTGACACGTTCTACTAATATATTACCTGCTTTTGATACACCGCCGCCAATAACGATTTTTTCCGGATTTGACACATTCGCTGCATTCGCCAATGCCAGTCCGAGGTAAAACATCACTTCATCCACAACCTCGAGCGCTAGTTCGTCATTCGCTCTCGCCGCGTCAAATACCGCTTTGGCAGTTACGGTTTCATCGCGAAGCAAAGTCGGTTTATCCCAATGTGATAATTTTTCTTTTGCGATTCTTACAATTCCCGTGGCAGAAGCAATCGTTTCCAAACAGCCGGTTTTACCGCAATTACACGGCGCACCGCCTTTTGGAAGCATTGTCATGTGGCCGATTTCTCCACCGGCACCGTTTACGCCGTGCACAATTCGACCATTGGCAATAACCCCACCTCCGACACCGGTACCAAGTGTGACGCAAATAAGGTCGCGCGCGCCACTTCCAGCTCCTTTCCACATTTCCCCGAGGGCGGCAATATTCGCATCATTGTCCACCGCTACAGGAAGGGATGTTTCTCGCTCAAGCCGATCTTTTAATGGGTAATTTTTCCACCCTAAATTCACCGCTTCATAAAGCATCCCTGTTTCCATATGCACCGGTCCCGGCGCGCCGATCCCAATGGCTAAAAGCCGATCTTTGCTTTCTCCAAGGCGATGTAACGTCTCCTCTAGCGATTGTGATATATGCTTTACAATGTTTTCCCCTTTGTTCGAAATATCGGTATCGATCTCCCATTTATGTACGATATCACCATCTGTTGTCACAAACGCCATTTTAGTCGTCGTTCCGCCTAAATCCACTCCAACAAGCCATCTTTCCGTCATGTTTCGTCATTCCTTTTTCATTCGTTTTTCTCTTTCGAGTTGCGCCTCATGTCTTAATATAAAAAGCGCCATTTGATAATCTTTCACATCAATCAGCTGCGACTGGTATAGTTCTTTTAATTCTTCCTCCATCAGCTCTAAATCTGCTAAACGATCCCCTACATATATAATCGTTCCAAACTGTTTTAAAAGTTGCTGCACATCGTATACCGTTTTCATTGTTTCACCTGCACATTTTTTACTCAATATAAATGTATAAAGAAACGTCCATTTTCGTCAAGAAAGGAAAAAACTTGAACGCATCATGGACAATGGAAAACAAATTCATACATCTTTTCCCCTTTACGTGCATATATTGGTGACAAACTTGTCCGTGTAGGGGGCTATTATGAGAAAATTAGTTCCAATCACAATGATTATAGCAGCGTTTTTATGCATTATTTCATTGTTTCCATTTTCCTTCCATCGACCAACGAAAGAAACGATCATCTTTTTCCCGATTAATCCGCACGTAAAGTTTCATGATGCAAAAACAAAGCTTCAATTGCAGCCGCGAAAACGGGAAGGAAAGTATTCATTGCTTTGGTCAACATCGTCTTCATTAGACCGGAACGCTTACTTGCGTCAAGATATTTCCTTGCTTTTTGCAGATGGGCGTCTTGTTGATCGTCTGTCAAAATGGAAGAATAATGTCCAAACATTAGTGCAGGAAAAAAAAGTGACAGCAAAAGATAGCCATCTTTTTCAAACGATTTCTTTTCACCATGGAGAACTTCATGAAGGAAATGCAATAACAAGCAGCCAAACAATGACAAGCGATTACTTGTACGTGATCGATTCTCCGTACAGCCCGCTTGCTTCCTTTCACCGTGCAACAACAAGGGATGAAAAAGAGTGGCAAAAAGTATTAAACAAAACGACAAACGAATTTCTTCAGCAGAAAGCACAATCGCTCTTATCTCACTTCTCTATAAACAGCCAACAATATTATTCATTCTATTTGCCTGATTTAATTATTTACAATGAACAACCTTTGCCTGACCTTTCTATGGAAAAAACGCAAGAAATACTTGGGAAACTTTGGGAAGGAATATATAAATCTTATTTTCTCGGCATAAAAAAAGAGGATGGATCCATCCTCTCGCCAATCGGCAGTACAATACCGCTTATTTTAATAAGCAAAGATTATTCCCACTTAATTGTTCTCACTGAGACAAAAGATGGAGAAAAAATTCAGCTGATCCAGCAAATTTCCAGTTAGAATCCGATATATAAACCTAAGGCGGCAGCGCTCACCGTCACTAGCAATGTTCGCACTTGCCGCTTCCAATCAAGATGGTTTGGCAAATGGACAATACCCGAAGCGAGAAATCCGCCAATTAATCCGCCAATATGCCCGGCATTATCAATTCCAGGCACCATTATCCCAAATAACAGGTTGATAATAATCAAACCGATAATATTGGTTCCGATCGTTTGGAAAAATAGATGCCGATATACAGTGCCAAAATAAAGAAGCGCTCCGAATAAACCAAAAATGGCGCCTGATGCTCCTGCGGAAAGAGAAGTAGTAAATAAAAAACTGCCCAGCGTCCCAAAAAACCCCGCAATAAGATAGATAAAGAAAAAGCGCCACGATCCGTAAAGACGTTCGACCGTCATACCTAAATAGTAAAGGGCGAACGTATTCATCAATAAATGCAAAAAGCCAATGTGCAAAAAAATCGGTGTAAAAAAGCGCCACCACTCCCCTTCTTGAATAAGGGGATTAAATTTTGCGCCATATTGGATCAAAACCGCCGGATTCGTGCTACCTCCACTCCATTCCATTAACAGAAAGACGAGCACTTGCAATGCGATAAAAATATATGTAAAAACAGGCTTCCCGTATTCAAACAATCGTCTTTCTCTTTCATGCTGTTCTCTCGCTTCCCGTAAAATATCCTGCTTCAACCGCTCCGCTTCAAAAAATGGATCAATATCATTCACTACTGTCGGAAGGACAATAGGTGTTTGGACAATTTCCGTTAACTGTTGCAATGACATATTTACGTTTCCGGAATGAATAAGAAATGTTCGAAAAACAGCATTTCGCTTTTGTGAAAGCGGCAGCGGCTTCTCGATAAGAAACTCCCAATCATCAACAGGAGGGTATGTGGAAACATAAATATTGACAATTTCCCTGAATCTTCTTATCCGCCGTTTTTGAATTTGTTCGGCAATGCGCCAAGCATATTCCATATCCCGCTTCAACCATTGACTCCAATCGATGTCATAACGCACAACCCGAACAATAGGAACGTGTTTATTTTCAAGCGACTCCAGCCAAATTTCATGTGAATGATTGGACAGCTGAATTATACGATAACGCTGTTTTATAAAAAAATAAACAAGCTGCCAAAATAATAATTCCATTTTTCCATTCAAAGTCCCCTCTCCCTTCGTTCCACCAAATGAAACTCCTCGTAATTCCTTTTGGCTAAAAAACAATTCAAATGTACGAAACTATGAAGAAAAAATGAACATCTTTCGAAAAAATGTCGCAAAACAATGGGAAATGGCAGCACGAAATGTCCGCACATAGCCAATATGTCTTGAGATCAAAACATCCCACTGTTTCATTGTACCACACTTATCGAAATACTTGAGAAATGATTGTATTGCGGACAAGCGGGATATTCATTGCAAAGCGTACAAGCCATTGTTGTAAAAGGCGAACACGCAATATAGCGTTCACAATCCGGTAGCGGCAGCGATACACCACTATACTACCTATAAACATAAACACGAAATAAACAAATTTGTTCATATTCTCTTTCTCCTTCCTTACAAAAATTCCTCTTTATTGTTTTTTCCCATTCGCTTGTAAATTATGAAATCACTATAAAATAGCAAAAAACGGGCCATAAAATGGACCGTTTTTGATCATTTGCCAAGATAAATAACAAAAACATAAATAATCGTAGAACATGCAATCGATAAAACATTTACAACATCATTGTTTACAAAGCGGCTCCCTTTTATGTGCACGGTTTTTTGTCCGCAATGTTCCTTTCGTTCTGTTTTGAGACCGCATACAGGACAGCGATAAACAGTCTGCCAAGCCGCGCCGAACAATGTATCAAAAAAACTGCCGAGCCATCCAAAAAACGCTACCGTCATAATGGAAATGTTGTCCCATTGAAAAGCACTTGCAAAGCCGATAAAAGCTGCTCCCAAAAAAGCGGCAATCGTACCTAATAACGTTACCGCGCCCGATGTTCCGACTTCCGCTTTTTTGAAATTCGGCAATAACCTTGGGGCTTGCCGGCTTAAACTGCCGATTTCCGATGCCCACGTATCCGCGTTTGCAGCGGCGATGGAAATGATAAAGAGGTTAAGCCAAAGCGGCGATGGATTCAAAATGGAAAGAAAACTGATCAGTGCGGGAACTCCCCCGTTTGCAAATACTTGTATATAGTCGCGACATTCTCCTTTTTCTACTTTCTCTATCAGTTGCTGTTTTCTCTTTTTGCCAATCTTACTCCAGATGCTAGAACTAACGAAAAATATACCTAATAATATCATTCCTTTCCAGGAAAACCCTTTTCCAACGATTGTCCCAACAAGCACTGCTGCTATTGCGCCGGAAATGGAAAGGGAACGAATAAAATAGCCGCCAATCGCCACAATAGCGGAAGCAAATACGTATAACCATTCATTCATTACATCTTATAACTCCTTCGTTTGTAATAATCAATTGAACAGGGATGTCATGTTCTTCCACAGGAAGAGAGTCCATCACTTGGAATGAATAAGCTAATGAAATCGTTGGAACGGATACATGCCGCAAATAGCGGTCATAATACCCCCCTCCATATCCAATGCGATAGCCATTTTTTGAAAAACATATTCCAGGAACGACCATTATATCCATATCATTTCCTTCGACTTCGTCTGTGATCTTTTCAATCGGCTCCCATAGGCCAAAATAAACAGACTCCAATTGAGAAAAAGATTGAATTTTCCGAAACACCATCGTTTTTGTTGCCGGATCGCATTTCGGTACGCTCACCGTTTTGCCTTCACGCCATGCTCGTTCAATAATTGGTTTTGTATCCACTTCTTTTTCTTTAGAAATAGTAATGCCGATTGTTTTTGCGCTTTTCCATAACGGAAGCCCATACAATCTATCCGCGATTTGTTTATCATATGCCTGCTTTTCTTCATCGGTTAATTGTTGCAATTTTGCTTTTATCATCTTGCGAATTTGCTTCTTTTCCTCCATCTCCTTTTCCTCCTTCACCGGCATCCATCCGCCTAGTAAATGAAACAGAAAAAGACAAAAAGCAGCAGGAATCAATTTCCCACTGCTTACTTCGTTTCACGATGAGGTACCGCCTTTTTGCATCTTGGACAATATTTTTTTAATTCGAGACGGTCAGGATTATTGCGTTTATTTTTCGATGTAATATAGTTACGTTCACCGCATTCTGTGCAAGCTAGTGTAACGTTAACACGCATGTTTCTTCCCTCCAAACTATAATAACTTATAATCAGACTTTTCTATGATAGCATTTTTTTATGTCGATTTCCACATCTAATTTACGCTTTTTACAAATTATCAATTAAGTATTTATTGAAAAAACAAACCTATGATATAGTGAAATGGGGTGATGAGCATAATGGAATACATCATGATAGGTCTTATCGTCTTCTCTATTTTTCTTTTTTTTATTTCTTTTCTCGCAAAAGACAATATAAAACAAATGGAAGAACAGCTTGATCATCTTACACTATCATTCGCACAAGAATCATATCAATTGAAAAAACGATTGCAAGTATTAGAAGAAGAATTGTTAATTCATCATGAAAATCCGACGCATATCGCTTCGGCTCATGACAGCGATCGATCCACTTTAACCAAAAATCGTGTATTCACGCTATATAAGCAAGGTCTTTCTTATGAACAAATCGCCCGCGAAACCGCCCTTACAACAGAAGAAGTGCGCATGATTTTAAGGGGACTGGCACGATGATGACGAAGCAGACAATACGCGCGATTGCTCTTGGAATGTTATTTGCTACTTCCGTAATCGGCGCTGCTTACTACATGGAATTCGACACATTGACAACGGCAAAACTTCATGACGCACTGAAAAAAGAAGGGCTGATTGCAATCAGTGAATCAGAATATAAAAGGTTAAAAGAAGCAGTTAAACAGGATAATCCTGCTTCTATTTCCGACCATCCACCTTCATCCAAAACCATATATGTTTACTTTCTTACGATTCAAAAAGGCGAAGTGCCAAACGACTTCGCGCAAAAGTTAGAAGATGCTCATATTATTTCCGATGCCAACGCATTTGTAACCTATTTAGAAACACATGGGCTGACCCGCTACGTTCGTGCCGGCACTTACAAAGTACATAGCGGTATGAGTTATGAAGAAATAGGCGATCTAATCACGAACAAATCCAAATAAAAATGGGGTTACTCCCTAAAACAAGGGAATAACCCCGTTTTCGACTTTTATCCAAATCGTCCTGTAATATAATCTTCTGTTCGTTTATCTCTCGGATTCGAAAACAATTGGTGCGTATCTCCAAATTCGATGACTTCCCCGTTTAGGAAAAATGCCGTTTTATCCGAAATACGCGCCGCTTGCTGCATATTATGTGTAACGATAATAATGCTATAGTTTTCTTTCAGCTGTTGCATCAATTCTTCAATTTTCGCCGTTGACACTGGGTCCAATGCGGAAGTAGGCTCATCCATCAAAATAACATCCGGCTCAACCGCTAAACAGCGAGCGATGCATAGCCGTTGTTGCTGTCCTCCCGAAAGCATATGCGCATGCTCATAAAGGCGATCTTTTACTTCATCCCAAAGCGCTGCGGCACGTAAACTTTTCTCGACAATGCCGTCTAACACGCTTTTATTTCGTATCCCATGAATGCGTGGACCGTAAGCAACATTATCATAAATGGATTTAGGGAACGGGTTGGGTTTTTGGAAAACCATTCCGACGCTCGCGCGCAATTCTTCAACATGGTAAGAACGATCAAAAATATTGCGGCCGCGATAGCTGATTTCCCCAGTAATGCGGACATTTGGCGATAATTCAATCATTCGGTTTAACGTTTTAATGTAAGTGGATTTGCCGCAACCAGATGGACCGATAATTGCCGTAATTTCGTTTTCATAAAAAGATAAGTTAATATTTTTTAAAGCGTGATGCTCTCCGTACCATACGTTTAGTTGGTTTGTATGATATACCGTCTCCTTTTTCGCGGTTTCTCTTATATTCATATGAGGTCGTTCCATTATTACTGTTACACCCATAAATGTCTCCCCTTTTATTTTGCTATAAAAAGGTAAAACCCGCCTTTAATTCACTATCGTTTTCACTAAAAACGTTTCTATCGCCCACTTATTTTCACTAAGCCTCTGAACTTAGGATACACCGGAACTATTAACGGCATTTTAATTAAGTGTTAAGCTTTTGTTAAGGAAAATTTAAAAAAAGAAGGCACCATACGAAACAGTGCCTTCTTTTCCTATTCATTGTTGTTATTCATTTTCGTCCGTGTTTGTCTCTATATCTCCGCTTGTAGTATTGTTCGCAACATTTCCTTTTGCTCTCTCAGCCTTTAGCTTAAAATACGTATCTAAGATTCGTCTGCCGATTCTATTGTTAATGCCGTCGCTATGCCCTTGCGTCGCCCAAGGAACGACAACAGCAAATGCAACTTCCGGATCGTTATAAGGAGCATATCCGACTAATGTCAAATTATATGTTGGATCATTTCGTCTGCTTTGGATCGGTCCGTCATAGAAAGCTTCCGCTGTTCCTGTTTTTCCGGCCGGCTTATATGGTGCATCGGCGAAAAACGAATACGCTGTTCCTTTCGGCTCCTGCATCACCCGGCGGAATCCTTCCTGCACCCGTTTAATATACTCCGTCTTCATATCGATCCGGTTCAATACAACCGGCTCAAAGCGTCGGACAATCGGCCCCAATTCCTTTGCGTTATCCGTCGGCTTGCGAATCTCTTTAACAATTTGCGGCTTCATCCGATAGCCGCCGTTGGCAATCGTTGATACATATTGCGCCATTTGCAGCGGGGTGTACATATCGTATTGGCCAATGGCAAGGTCTAGCAATAGACCGGCTTTCGTTTCTTTTCCCTGAAAACCGCTGAGCTCATTTGGCAAATCAATTCCTGTCTTCATTCCTAGCCCGAATTGGCTAAAATACTTGCGAATGGTCGTGAACGCTTCAGGATTAATGCTTAATGACCGGTGTGGACGATACTTCCCGCCGCCGATGGCGATCGCCGTTTTAAACATATATACGTTCGAGGAACGCTGCAGCGCGGTCAACTCATTGATCGTCCCCATCGTCTGCCATGATTTTTTAGGTTTTGTGCCTTTTATATATAATGGTTCGTCAAGGATGTAAGTATTCGGATGCAATACTCCTGTTTGAAAGCCCGTCAGCACCGTCGCACCCTTTACTGCTGATCCCATGGCGTAAGCAGAGGTGAGATTACCAATAGCAAAATCAACAAATTCCCTTTTTCCGCTTTCACCCTTTGCAAGCAGCTTTCCAGCCATGCATAAAACTTCTCCCGTTTTCGGGTTCATCATCACCACAAACGCCCGATCAAGCAAAGGGGAATTTCCCCTCCGTTTTGTAGCCATGATTTCTTCTTGAATGATGTTTTCCACTTGCTTCTGAAGTTCGATGTCGATCGTCAGTACAAGATCCTTTCCGCGCTCTCCGTCATATATTTGCTCTATCGAAGTCACATTGCCGGACTTGTCCACGACATTTTTGATTTTTGCCTTTTTGCCATGCAATACACCTTCAAATTGCGCTTCAAGGTAGCTTTTCCCAACGCGATCATTGCGGCTGTAGTCACGTGCCAAAAAATAGTCGAGCCGTTCGCGCGGAACTCCCTCATCATCTTTCGTCACATTGCCGAGTACAGAACGAAACGTATTTCCATATACATAGTGACGGTCCCAGTCGACGGTCGTATTTACTCCTGGCAATTCCTCTAAATGCTCACTCACCACTGCATATTCTTTATCTGTTACATGATCATTCTTCACCGTTTGCGGAGTTAGCGCATATCCGCTATCCATTTCATGTTTGATTGCGATAATTTCTAATTCCTTTTTTGTAATCTCGCGCAAATCATCTGGTGTAATGCGTTTTAATGTGAGTTCATATATTTTTTTATCGATTTCTTTCTGCGACAATCCCTGTTTTTCTAATCGTTCTCGTTCTTTTTTACTTACTTTTTTCTCTGCTTTTTCTTTTCTTGTTAAAATCCAATAATCTTTCATATCACGTTCCGTAACTTTGTCAACTGGTTTGTTGATATATTTAGCCAATTTGCGTGCAATTTTGAGCGTATCTTCCGGTTTCGTCGTTTTGGAACGTGTATATGTAATCGCATTTCTCGGAGTATTATCCACAATGACGCGATGAAAACGGTCGTAAATTTTCCCGCGCGGCACTGGGGTGCTGACAATTTCATCTTCCGTACGCTCTGCCTCTTTCCGGTAATATTCCCCGTAAACAATTTGTACGACGCCAAGCCGTAAAATAAGTGCCGAAAACAGCAAAAACACAACAAAAAAAAGTATATTCAATCGAAACGGCACTTGTGCTCTTTTTTTCTTTTTCAACTAGCCTCCTCCTCTTCTTTTAGCACTTACTTTCTATTGTAAAAGAAAGATGGCAACTTTTCTAGAAAAAAACCATGGGAAAAGAGGGCTGCCTACGCTGGAGAGCCCCCTTCTTCATTCGCCAACTTTGGTGAAATAAACGGATGCCTTTCTTCATTCGTTCCTCTGTCATCTAAATGAATATGTCGTACAAATAAATAAATGATGAAATGCCCTGCGCCAAGTATTAACATTAAAATCGATATTCCTGTTCTTTCCTCAAACAATGTAATCGCAGTTAAAAAAGCGAGAATGGATACGATACGTCCGCCGTTTAAAAACAACTCGCGGACAACGATATACTCAATCCGCATTTCCGCCGATTTCCAGCTTCTCCCTATCACATCAAACGTCAATGACGAATACGGAACGAGCAGTAGAGGATAAGCGATGGCAATCGCAATCGCATATAAGATCAGGCGCGGATAGGAGACATGAAAAACGATAAGAAAAACAGCCCCATATAGCAATAAGCCGCCACATAAAATCGCTTTTTTTCGATATTTCCGTTTCATCAACCTGGAAACAACATAGTAGGCAATAAATGATGTCAGCGAGTTCACGAAGCCAAATTTCCCTAATGCCATCTCGCTTTTCGAAGTAATATACACTAATACGGAAATGACGAACATAAACGTTCCTTCGCGCAACCCTTGGAAAAAATGAGCGTTCGTAATTAACCGCCAATTTTTATTATAACGCCGTTCTTTTAAAATGCGAAGAAATAAATAATTTCCTTTCGCGGGGCGTCGCTTGAGAAAAAAACTGCAAATGACAGCAATAACAAACAAGCTAAGTGAAATAGAAAAGATAAACGTATATCCTTTCGTATTTGCCAATGAAGAAATAATATATCCCGCAACGATCGGGCCAATCATTCCAGCCATAGAAGTAAGAATCCCGAAAAACCCGTTAAAAAAATCGCGAGTTTCCGGTTCGGTAATTTCAAATGTCAATACATTAAAAGCAAGCCAATAAAATCCATAGCCGATACCTAAAAGCGCACCCAGCACGATCAAGTAGTTATGGGCACGACTTCCGGAAAGCAAAACCGTAATAAAAAAAATTGCCAAAAACGATACGCCTAACCGCAATACAATAATGCGGTCCACTTTTTTGGCCAATTTTCCAGCGAAAATAAACGTCAGCGGCTGCAATGTAACAACGGACAAATTGTATAGCGCTAAATCACGAAACTCCCCAGACTGTTTCCATAAATACACATTGACAAACGTATTGGAAAGCGCAACACTCAATGCATAAAATCCGCCGATGCACAGCAGCAACACTAAGTCCCGAGTAATTTGTTCTTGACCAGTAATTTTTTTGATGATTGCCATGATAAACTCCCCTTTTTCGTCTAAAGGGTAGTGTTGCAAATTTTCGTTGTTCTATGCATCGGGGATGTAAAAATCACTTGCAAAAACAAAAAAGACCGGGCTAAATTAGCCCAGTCTGTGCACTGCAGCAGTTCATTATTTCGCTTTTGCTTCGCTGTAGCGTCTTGCTACTTCGTCCCAGTTGACAATGTTCCAGAATGCAGCAATGTATTCTGGACGACGGTTTTGATATTTTAAGTAATATGCATGCTCCCAAACGTCTAAACCAAGAATTGGGGTTTTTCCTTCCATTAATGGAGAGTCTTGGTTTGGAGTGCTTGTCACTTCAAGCTCACCGTTGTTGACAACAAGCCAAGCCCAACCAGAACCGAAGCGAGTCGCAGCTGCTTTTGTAAATTCTTCTTTAAACGCAGCAAAGCTGCCAAATTTTTTGTTAATCGCATCTGCTAGTTCGCCTGTTGGCTCACCGCCGCCGTTTGGCGAAAGAATCGTCCAGAATAGAGAGTGGTTAGCATGTCCGCCGCCATTATTGCGAACTGCTGTGCGAATGCTTTCTGGAAGTGCTTCCAAATTGCTGAGCAGTTCCTCAATCGATTTGTTTTGTAAGTCCGCATGTCCTTCTAAAGCGGCATTTAAGTTTGTGACATAAGTGTTATGGTGTTTTGTGTGGTGAATGTTCATTGTTTCCTTGTCAATGTGTGGCTCTAACGCATCATAAGCATAAGGCAATTGCGGTAATTCGAAAGCCATATTAACTCCTCCTTTTTTGTTTTTATGTATCCGAACGCAAAATATAGTATAACCACTGTGCGTTCGTTTAAAATTAGCTTACCAAAATTGCCACAATGTTTCAATTTATTTGCTTGTAACTCCTAGGAACAGAAACGTTCCTAGGGAGATTTTTTATACGTGCGTCTTTAGTTGAATTATCAACGCGCACAATATACAATGAACAATGGAGGACAGGAAGGATGTGTCAAGGATGAATATGTTTGTGCAGCTATGGAAAAGTTTATATTCCCCGAAAGATATCGCGCGTTTTCGCTTTCAAGGAATTGGAAAAACTATTGGATATGTATTTTTGTTAACCTTTCTTTCTATCTTACCGATGGCCTATTACTTAACCACTTCTTTTGTCGAAGGAATTCGTAATACAAGCGCTCTTTTACAAAATGAACTCCCTTCGTTTACGATTGAAAACGGTCAATTGCATTCTTCTGCAAAAGAGCCCATTCATATTGATCAGCACGGCTTTACCATTATTTTTGACAGCACCGGCCAAGTAACAAAAGAAGACGTAGAGCGCTTTAGCAACGCCATCGGGCTTTTAAAACACGAAGCTGTATTAGTTGCCAATCATCAACCACAATATTATAGCTATTCTACGTTTCCAGATATAAAAATAACAGACAAAGACGTCCACACTTTTATCGAAACCCTGCAGTCACTGCTGCCTGTTTTCATTCCGTTGTCGCTTCTTATTATTTACTTATTCGCAAGCGCGAGTAAATTTATTGGCATCTGTATTCTTGCCTTCTTCGGATTAATTTTGCGCAGCACTCTTGATAAAAAACTACAATATCGCCATACTTGGATTATGTCAGCATATGCTGTCACTTTATCAACGGTGTTTTTCACCGTTATGGAGGCGCTGCAAACAGTTGTGCCATATGCTCCATTTATTCATTGGTTCGTCTCGATTGCCGTGCTATTTTTGGCAATGAAAGAAGTTCCTTCCGCAAAACCGCAAAACGAATAGGCCACTATCGGCAACGATAGTGGCCTTTTTATGCAGCGCTACTCCCCTTTTTTGTTCGACGACTTCCTAAAAAATAGCGTTGCAATGCAGCGGAGGCAAAACGAGCGATAATATTAAACAAAAGAACCATAATAACAAGTATCGCTGCCGATTTCGCCGCAATTATTTTCGCATCTGGAACAATTCCCTCTGAATTTAGTTTCCAAATGTGTACGGTTAACGTTTCTGCTGGCCGAAAAACATTCAATGGGTGTGCTTTGCTCGATAAATCGGCAGCAAAGTTTAATAACGGAGTCGTTAATCCTGCGGTATAAATTAATGCAGCTGCCTCACCAAAAATTCGCCCCGCTGCTAAAATGACCCCTGTCATGATTTGCGGAAGCGCAGCCGGAAGAATTACTTTCACTAACGTTTGCCACCGCGTCGCTCCTAACCCAAGACTAGCTTCCTTTATGCTCGAAGGAACATCTAAAATCGCATTCTCACATATACGCGTCAATCCTGGCAAGTTTAATATGGTAATCGCCAACGCGCCGCCAATTAACGTATAGCCCCATCCTGTAAGCGTCACAAACGCCAATAATCCAAACAATCCAACGACAATCGATGGGAGAGATGCCATCGTTTCGATGCACAACCGAATAAAATTAAGCATTCTTCCTTGTTTGGCGTATTCCGCCAAATAAATTCCCGCTCCTAATCCTAATGGAACAGAAATCAATAACGTAATAACAAGCATATAAAGCGAGTTAATAAGCTGAGGACCAACTCCTCCACCTGCTTGCGTATTGCTCGGTTTTCCAAACAGAAAATCTGGCTGCCAAAATCCCCAGCCTTTTGACAAAACCGTCACAAAAAATAATACAAGCAGACCAATGACGAAAGCAGCAATCACATAAAATATGCCCGTCCAAATTTTATCGACCACTCTCGATCTCATATTATCGTTCCCCTTTTTGTCCGATCATTCGTATAAGCACAATAAAGAAAAAGGAAATAAGCAACAAAATCATCGCCAATGTCCACAACGCATTGTTCCAAGCAGTACCGTTTATCGTATTAGCCATATCCATCGTTAAAATTCCGGTTAATGTCGCTGTTGGGCTATATAATCCTGAAGGAAGTTTCACCGTGTTTCCGATCACCATTTGCACCGCTAATGCTTCGCCGAACGCTCTCGCTAACCCAAGGACGATGCCAGTTAAAATTCCCGTTTTTGCTGCGGGAACGATGACTCGGCTAACCGCCTGCCATCTCGTTGAACCAAGTCCGTATGACGCTTCCAAGTAAGAAAACGGAACACTGTTCAGCGCATCTGACGTGATGCTTGTGATCGTCGGTAAAATCATTACGCTTAATACGATAATTCCAGCTAACAAACTAAATCCCACGCCGCCAAACCATTCACGAAGAAGCGGAACAAGAATTGTAACACCTAACCAACCGTAAACAACGGACGGAATGCCGACAAGCAGCTCCAATACTGGTTTTAATACAGATGAACCGAATTTTGGAGAAATAAAATGCATGAAAATAGCAAGAGCGATCGCAATCGGCGTGCTTAACAACACCGCTCCAATCGATACAAGCGTTGACCCGACGATAAAAATAACGGCTCCATATTTTGGATTCGAATCACTTGGCCTCCACTCTGTCGAGAACAGCATTTCCTTCAGAGAAATTCCGCTTTCTGTAAATGACTGGATTCCTTTGCCACAAATAAACGCAATAATAGAAAGAGTAGTAATAACGATCAGCAGACCGCAAAAAGTGACTAGGATCCTTCCGATATATTCGTTTTTCCAATAATTGAGCTTTCTTTTCTCTTTCATTCTTCCATCACCTCATGAAGAATAAGACTGGCTAAACGATGTAGCCAGCCTTTAATGGAATTACTCTAATTCAGAAATAGGAATGTAGCCCATTTCTTTTACTTTCGGAGCAAATTCTTCGCTTTTCACGTATTCGATAAATCCGCGCACTGCATCTTTCGGCTCGCCTTTTGTAATCATGTATTCATAAGACCAGAAAGGATACTTTTCCGTTTTGATATTTTCGATCGTTGGTTCTACCCCATCGATTTTTAACGTTTTTAAATCTTTCTTTTCACCAATTAAATACGACATCGCAACATAACTAATCGATCCCGGCGTTGAGTTAATCGCTTGTTCGACCGCGCCATTGGAATCTTGAACAGTTCCAATCGCTTCATTTATTTTTACATCTTTCATCACCGTTTTTTCAAAAGTTGCACGTGTTCCAGAGGAAGCAGGACGATTAATGACGTTAATTTTTTCGTCTTTTCCGCCAACATCTTTCCAGTTTGTAATTTTTCCAGAGAAAATATCTTGAATTTGTTTTACTGTTAAAGAATCAACATTGACATCTTTATTCACTACAAGCGCGAAAGCAATTCCGGCTACTTTATGATCGATAAGCTCTCCAGCTTTTGATTTATCTTCCAGCTTTTCTGCAGATGGAACATCCGAGTTTCCGATTTGTACAGCACCAGCGGCAACTTGGTTAACGCCTGTTCCGCTTCCTCCCCCTTGTACAGTAATCGAAACAGCAGGATATTTTTCCATAAATTGATTTGCTGCTTCTTCAGCAAGCGGTTGAAGAGCGGTTGATCCAGCTAACGTAATCGTTCCAGAATATGATTCTTCTTGTTTCGTTTCTGTGTTTCCAGCATTTTCTTCTGTTGTGTTATCCGATTTTCCGCACCCCGCAAGCATCCCCGTTATTAACAATGCAGCAATTCCGAATCTGATTGGTTTTTTCCACATCATCGATTGACCCTCCTAATTATTTTCTGTTGCCCATGTACATGCTCATTGTAACGAGCGAGTTTTATGCCTTTATTAAGCAAATGTTAAGTTTACGTAAAACGGGCAGGCATATTTTACATATTTTTTTCGGGACGAGCATACATAGTTACTAACAACGTTCATTGGAGGAATAATAGGTGAAAAAAGCAATCCGCGCCTTCGTCCTATGTCTCGCCATCTATATCATTTATCATGATGTAACAACAGGGACATTGATCGTTTCAACGAAAGCAACAGCAGCCCCTGAACATACGACAGACGGCAAAATAAACGTTCATATTCCGTATCAAACGGTGACCGTCCAACCGGGAGATACGCTATTGTCCATTATGGAAGAGTTGCAAAACGGGCCGATTCCTGTTCCGATTGACAAGGCGATCGCCGATTTTGAAGCATTGAATCCAGGTAAAAAAGCACAAACATTACAAATTGGAAAAAAATATAAAATACCGATATACAAACGTTAAGCAGCGAATTTCTTGTCAAGTGACGATAAACATTGTTACAATAGTTCAGAAAACGGCATGAACTTGTTTCTTAAAGGAGCGAATTTCTCGTGGGTGAAATTATTCATCGTTCAAAAACTCGTCCTGTTCGCGTTGGCAATTTAACAATTGGCGGAAATAACGAGGTTATTATTCAAAGCATGACAACAACAAAAACACATGATGTAGAAGCAACAGTCGCTCAAATAAAACGGCTTGAGGAAGCGGGATGCCAAATCGTCCGTGTCGCTTGTCCAGATGAACGGGCGGCCAACGCCATTCCGGAAATTAAAAAGCGCATTAACATTCCGCTGGTGGCGGATATTCATTTTGACTATAAGTTAGCGCTGAAAGCAATTGAAGGCGGAGTAGACAAAATTCGCATCAATCCTGGAAATATTGGACGCCGTGAAAAAGTAGAAGCGGTCGTAAAAGCAGCAAAAGAACGCGGTGTGCCGATCCGCATCGGCGTCAATGCCGGATCGTTGGAAAAGCGGATTTTGGAAAAATACGGATATCCTACCGCTGACGGCATGGTCGAAAGCGCATTATACCACATTCGCATTTTAGAAGAGCTTGATTTCCACGATATTATCGTATCGTTAAAAGCGTCCGATGTTCGCTTGGCGATTGAAGCATATGAAAAAGCAGCACGGACATTTGATTATCCGCTCCACCTCGGCATTACTGAATCAGGTACGCTTTTTGCCGGAACGGTAAAAAGCGCGGTTGGGCTCGGTGCTATTTTAAGCAAAGGAATCGGCAATACGATTCGCGTATCGCTTAGCGCTGACCCGGTTGAAGAAGTAAAGGTAGCAAAAGAAATATTAAAGTCGTTCGGATTAGCGTCCAATGCGGCTACATTAATTTCCTGCCCAACATGCGGACGCATTGAAATTGACTTAATCAGCATCGCTAACGAGATTGAAGAATATATTTCAAAAATTAAAGCACCAATTAAAGTCGCGGTGCTCGGGTGCGCTGTCAACGGGCCTGGCGAGGCGCGCGAAGCGGATATTGGCATCGCCGGAGCGCGCGGCGAAGGATTGTTATTCCGTCATGGCAAAATCGTCCGTAAAGTTCCAGAAGAAAAGATGGTTGAAGAATTGAAAAAAGAAGTCGACAAATTAGCCGAAGAATACTTCGCAAAACAAAAAGCTTGACGCTTCATGCGCCAAGCTTTTTACATTAATCATAAAACGGCATGATGAACAGACGGACGATGATCGCTACAACTCCAATACCGATGGCCCATGCACCTAGCGTTTCCGCACCACGCCGGCGTGCGATAAAGCCGACAATAATGCCTGTTGCTCCTAATAAGACAGGCCAAATAAATAAGGAAATAATCGAAAGAGCAAGCGCTAACCAACCTAATCCTGCTCCATCATTTGCTGCTTTTTCGTCCCGTTCATCATAGCGGCGAACTGGTTCTGCTATTTCTGTCGCCGTTTCTTCCATAAAATCACGTTCTGGTTCTTCTTTTCCTATTGATTGTACGTAGCTTTCGTTATACGTGCGGTTGCGATCTTCAACCATGTGCTTCCCTCGCTTTCCCTAAGTAAGGAGCATTAATTAGTATGAGACGTTTATGCGAAATTATAAATGTGAATATTTTCTATGGCAAAAAGCGAATAGGAATCATTCGATTTGTCCGTTGACCAATAAAAACATCGCCATCCATATCTTTTCTGACAATTACTGTGGGCTTTACTTCCGTCTTCTAATAACAACACGACGGATCATGAACACAAAATAATGCATACTTGTTCTAATGGTGCTACAATATACACGGATGTTTGGATTAAAGGAGTGCAAAAATAAATATGAAAAAGCGGCTTGGTATTGATATTGATGGGACGGTTACTTGTCCGAGTACTTTTATTCCATATTTGAACCAATCTTTTCAAAAAAATTTAACATTGAATGACATTACCCAATATAATTTAGCTCCACTGTATGATACAACGGAAGAAGAAATGGATCGATGGATGGAAAAATACGAGGCAATGATTTACGAATGTGCTCCGCTGGCGGAACATGCGCTTGAAGTCATCAATAGCTGGAAAAACAAATACGAGTTGTTTTATATCAGTGCGCGCGGCCGACATTTATATGACCTAACGGAGCGATGGTTTCAAAAAAACGGTGTTCATTACCACCACATCGAATTAGTCGGCTCTCACGACAAAATTGAAGCCGTAAAAACTTATCGCATTTCCGCCTTTTTTGAAGACAAATACGACAATGCCTGCGATATTGCCGAAGAATGCAATATTCCCGTCATTTTATTTGATACGCCATATAATCAAGGCCCCCTTCCTAAGCAAGTGATTCGCGTCAAAGACTGGTTGGAAGCAAAGCAACATATTGAACGGCTTCTATAAATGATTAAAGGGATATCTCCTTTTATGTTGAGATATCCCTTTGGCATTCCGGGCATTTCCCGTATATTTCAAATTTATGATCGGATATTTCATATCCATGCAATTGCCCTGTTAAATCGTCCATCGGGCAAACCGAAATTTCTTTTGTTTTTCCACATTCTATACAAATAAAATGATGGTGATGATGAGGCGCGCTGCATGTAAAACGGAAGTGTTTTTCTCCTGATAACTCGGTCATTTCCAAAATACCAAGCCCTACAAATAGCGATAAATTGCGATAAATCGTATCAAAACTTAATCCCGGATAATCGTCCCGTAATGCTTCTAAAACATCTTTGGCAGTTAAATATTTATCGGTGTTAGCAAATAGCTGCAGTATATCTTCCCGCTTGCCAGTGTGTTTAAATCCCTTTTTTTTCATTAAGCGAATTGCTTCCTCAACATTCATCGCTCCTCATCCCCTTTTCCAATTTTTCCACATGATTACGATAAGCAAAATGAAAACGGCAAGCATAACAATCGTTCCACCAGGCGCTAAATCAAGCTGATATGACAGCAGCAAACCAACAATAACAGATAATTCACCAAACAAAATCGAATAACCAATCGTCTGCTTAAATCCTTTTGCAATCCGAATGCTCGCCGCCACAGGCAGCGTCATTAACGAAGAAATAAGCAATACGCCGACAATCCGCATTGATGCAGCAATCACGAGCGCGACTAAAACGATAAATATAAAATGAATAAGCTTCGCACGAATGCCGGAGATCGCTGCATATTCTTCATCAAATGAAAGGAGAAATAATTCTTTATATAACAATAAAACAATGCCAATGACAACACAAGCAATGATAAATACCGTCCATACGTCTTGACGGCTCACTGCACTTACACTGCCAAACAAATAGGAAAATAAATCCGTATTAAACCCATCGGCAAGTGAAATAAAAATTACACTAAGACCAATTCCACCAGAAAGAATGATCGGAATCGCTAATTCTTGATAATGTTTATATATTGCTCGCAATTTTTCAATAAACAATGAACCAACAACAGAAAATCCCATTCCTACATAAAGCGGATTCCAGTTTGTAAAATAAGCAAAGCTTTTACCTAACAGCAAACTTGCCGCAATACCGGCAAGCGTCACATGGCTGAGCGCATCGGCAATTAACGACAGACGACGAACAACAATAAATACACCGAGAAGCGGAGCAGCCAAGCCGATTAATATTCCAGCTATAAATGCGTTGCGTAAAAATTCGTATTGCCATATTGCTTCAATCATCGTGCCATTCCTCCATCAATGTTGATGAGAAAGCACATGAAGTGAATGCCCGTAAAATTGCGACAATGCCTGCTCCTCGAGCTTCTCAAATTCTTCGGCTTTCCCATGAAAATATAAATGTTTATTTAGACATGCAACATGCGTCACTTTTTTGGTAATGGTTCCAATATCATGCGTGACGAGTACAAGCGTAATGCCAAGGCGCCGGTTTAGCACATCAAGCATGTTGTAAAAACTTTGTACGTGATGAATATCAACACCAACAGTCGGCTCATCTAAAATAAGCAATTCAGGTTTGCTGACAATCGCCCGGGCAATAAATACACGCTGCTGTTGCCCGCCGGATAATTCTCCGATGTTTTGGCGGGAAAAATCGCTCATCCCAACCGCTTCAATTGCCTCCAATACCGCCTGTCTATCTTTTTTTGTAAAAAAGCGAAACATTCCGCGTTTAGCCGTTAATCCGCTTGCGACAACTTCGTACACAGTGGCAGGGAATCCGGTATTAAAGCTGTTTGCCTTTTGTGATACAAAGCCGATGCGGTGCCAATCTTTAAACGACTCGATTGGCGTCCCAAACAAATAAATATTGCCTTGCTGCGGTTTTAATACGCCTAATACGCATTTTAAAAGCGTCGATTTCCCTGATCCATTCGGACCGACGATCCCTAAAAACGCACCTTTAGGCACGGCCAAATTGATATCTTCCAACACGTTCTCTCTTTCGTACCGAAATGAGACATGTTCGATTTTCAACACATATTCTGTTTTCATTCTGTTCTCCCCTGCTAATTCAGAATAATTACGATTTAACTACGAACGTAGTATAACCGATCGAACGGCATTTGTAAATGTTAATGAATCGCCGATTTAATCTGGAATTAAATAATCTAAAATAAGCGAACTCCCGATAACCCCACCATCAATAATTCGGTTTGGGATTAAAAGTTGCTCGATCGAAAATGACGCAAGGGAAGCTCCCATAAAAAAATAAAGAAACAATATGGCTGAGAGCCTCCTTTTTATGTTGTTTCTGTGCCAAAAAACACCCTTCCTTTTTTGTTTTTATTTCATTACAATACACGTTTAGGCTCCTCATTTCATATGATGCCTATGGAAGAGGAGGAGTCGAAAATGAACCTTTATCAACAGCTCATTCAGCAAAAAATAAAAATGATCACCCCCGAGGAACTTGTTTCATATAGTCATGATTACGGCATTCCATTAACGGTGGAACAAGCAAAAAAAGTTCTCCATATCGCCCGGACGAATAAAATTAATGTGTTTGATCCACAAGAACGAAAAAAATGGGTGAAAGAACTTGCCAAAATTACATCACCGCAAACCGCTAAAAAAGCAAATGAACTATTTTTAAAATTTATCAATAAAAAGGGCATCTGACTTTTGCCCTTTTTATTCATCACTCATAATTTTTGTCAACAACTCTTCATCAAATATTTGCGCGCGCAACATGGCAATTTCGTGCTTATATGGCGGTTTTTTATTGTTTTTATCCTCTCCGACATACGGTGTTTCTAAAATTTTCGGAATGTCGGCAAGCTGCGGATGATGAACGATATAGTTTAATGCGGCAAAACCGATATGTCCAAAACCGATGTTTTCGTGACGGTCTTTCCGGCTTCCGCGCGGGTTTTTGCTATCGTTAATATGGAGCACTTTAAGCCGGTCTAAGCCGATAATTCGATCGAATTCTTCCAATACCCCATCAAAATCATCGACGATGTTATAACCGGCATCATGCGTATGGCACGTATCAAAGCAAACGGACAATTTTTCGTTATGAGTAACACCATCAATAATTTGGGCGAGTTCCTCAAAACTGCGGCCGCATTCCGAACCTTTTCCCGCCATTGTTTCTAATGCGATTTGCACCGTTTGTTCACGCGTTAATACTTCGTTTAACCCTTCAATAATTTTGCTGATTCCTGCTTCTGGACCTGCTCCGACATGCGCTCCAGGATGAAGAACGATTTGTTTCGCGCCAATCGCCTCGGTCCGTTCGATTTCAGAGCGTAAAAATTCTACGCCAAGAGCAAACGTGTCTGGATTCTTTGTGTTGCCGATATTAATGATATATGGAGCGTGCACAATAATTTCTTCAATGCCATGCTCTTTCATATGGGCAAGCCCTGCTTCAATATTCAGCTCCTCAATTTTTTTGCGCCGTGTATTTTGTGGAGCCCCCGTGTAGATCATGAACGTATTTGCTCCGTAGGAAACGGCTTCCTCACTTGCTGCAAGCAGCATCTTTTTTCCGCTCATTGACACATGTGATCCAATTTTTAACATTTCTCTTCTCCCTTTCCTGTTTAACATGTTATTGTTTCTTTAAACGCCGCAACCGCTTTTTTTGTTTTTCTATTTCGGCAAGCAACTTTTTCTTATAACCTGGCTTGATTTGTTTCGATTTTTTCATTTTCGCAAGAAGCTGCTCTATTTCCGCATCTTGCTTGGCCCGCTTGCTTCGCCGATTCCAAGGCGGCAAATCTACCCATTCTCCACGGATAAGATCGCGGTGAAGAAACTCAATTCCCATTTTTTCTAATTTGGTTATTGCATCTTGATCCGATGGTTCATAAATCGTCGTCGCAATTCCTGTGTAACCAGCGCGCGCAGTGCGGCCGACACGATGAATGTAAAACTGTAAATCTTTTGGCAGTTCGTAGTTAATGACATGACTTACTCCTTCAATATCAATGCCGCGGGCAGCTAGATCGGTAGCAACAATATATTGAAACTCCAAATCGCGAATTTGCTTCATCATTTTTTTACGTTCGCGCGGCGTTAGATCACCGTGTAAAATCCCGACTTTCATCCCTTTTTCGATCAGCCTATCTGCCACTTCATCCGCCATTTTTTTTGTATTGGTAAATACAATTGCTAAATACGGATTATACGCAACTAACATTTCGTGCAGCAGCTTCACTTTATCACGGCTGCGAAGCGGCACAAGAACGTGCTCAATTTTTTCCGCTGTCACTTGCTTTGGTGCAACATGAACATATTTTGGATTTTCCATATATTTTTTCAAAAATGGTTTTAACTTTTCCGGGATTGTCGCAGAAAAGACAAGCATTTGCAGTTCTTTTGGCATGCGTGCTGCAATTTGATCGACATCGACAATAAATCCCATATCTAACATTAAGTCTGCTTCGTCAACGACAAGTGTAGTTGCTGTCCAAACATTTAGTGCTTGCTCGCGAATGAGGTCGTTAATTCTTCCTGGAGTTCCAACTACGATATGGGGCTGTGTTTTCAATTTTTCGATCGCTTTTTGCTTATCTGTTCCTCCAATAAAGCAACGTGCTGTAATTTGTCTATCGCTCGGACAAAATTTTATAATTTTTAAAATTTCATGGTAAATTTGCGTTGCAAGCTCCCGCGTCGGTGCGGTAATAACCGCTTGTACCGCCTCGTGATCCGGGTCAATTTTTTCAATGATCGGCAATAAATAGGCGTGAGTCTTTCCTGTTCCTGTTTGTGACTGACCAATCACACTTTCGCCGCGAAGAATGCTCGGAATGATGCGCTCCTGAATTTCTGTTGGTTTATAAAAACGAAGCTCCTTAATCGCTTCAATAATAAATGGCTGAAATGAAAATCTCTCAAATAACGTTTCCTTCATTCGCCACTACTCCCTTCTGCTTCAATTTAACGACCAAATCCGAATAACTCGATTCATCATTATATCTGATTTTTGCGCGAGGCTGCAACTTAGAACGTAAACGAAAAACATTTCCCATTTTTTCGCATACTTTATGAAAGAGATATTCTCTTACTTCAGCCTAGAAAGGAGGAAAATGCGATGATTTACAACCGGCCACCGATATTTCCTTTTTCCCCGATGCCACGCTCCTTTTCAGGAATGCCGCCTTCCTTTCCTATGATGAGAACACCCGGTCCCCGCCCGGGCTTTGGCGGTTTCTTATCGCAATTCTTTTCAAGAGGACGGCCGATCGCTTCCCCATCTCCGTGGATAACACCTGCGATTCGTCACGCCGCTGCCACTACGGGCGCTGGCGCAAACACAGGCGGGGGCTTTATCGGCATGTTGACGAACATCCAAAAAATGTTAGGCGTCGCACAAAACGTCATGCCAATGGTACAGCAATACGGACCGCTGATAAAAAACCTTCCAGCTATGGTAAAAATATTTAGAGAATTAAAAACAACCGAGCAAGAAGAGAACAAAACAGAAAAAAACATTCCAGAAAATAAGAAAAAAACATCATCTTCATCCAAAAAACGCACTGTACCGAAAGTGAAAACATCCGAAAATAAATCATCCCAATCTACAAAAACACCAAAGCCATCTACGCCAAAACTATATGTTTAAAACGTGTTATACTTTGTGTTCTTCTTCTTTCTCCGATATAATGTAAAAGAAAGAGATAGTCTCTCCGTATGTCGGAGTTTAGGAGGAACCAATATGGAAGTGATCAAAATTACCCCTCGCGGTTACTGCTACGGGGTTGTTGATGCGATGGTAATCGCAAGAAATGTAGCATTAGATCCTACGTTGCCAAGACCGATTTATATTCTCGGAATGATCGTTCACAATAAACATGTTACCGACGCATTTGCCGAGGAAGGAATTATTACGCTCGATGGAGAAAATCGATTAGAGATTCTCGAAAAAATTGACAAAGGGACAGTGATCTTTACTGCGCATGGCGTATCGCCCGAAGTGAAAAGGCGCGCCCGCGAAAAAGGGCTTGTCACGATCGATGCGACATGTCCAGACGTGACAAAAACCCACAACTTAATTAAAGAAAAGCTGGCGGACGGATATGAAATTATTTATATTGGCAAAAAGGGCCATCCCGAACCAGAAGGAGCGGTCGGCATTGATCCGACGCGCATCCATCTTGTCGAAACGATGGAAGATGTGGAACGTCTAACGATTGAAAACGACCGCATCATGGTGACAAATCAAACAACGATGAGCCAATGGGATGTTGCCGATATTATGGCAAAAGTAAAAGAAAAATATCCACATGTCGAAATGCATAAAGAAATTTGCATGGCAACCCAGCTCCGTCAAGAAGCAGTGGCGGAACAGGCAAAAGACGCCGATGTCACGATCGTCGTTGGCGATCCAAGAAGCAACAACTCCAATCGCCTTGCGCAAGTATCGGAAGAAATTGCTGGTACGAAAGCGTACCGCGTTGCCGATGTAACAGAAATTGATATTAATTGGATTAAAGACGCAAAAAAAGTAGCCGTTACAGCAGGAGCTTCAACGCCAACTCCGATTACAAAAGAAGTAATCGATTTTTTAGAGCAGTTTGATCCAAATGATCCTAATACATGGAAACGCGAGCGGAAAGTACCGTTGCAAAAAATTTTACCGAAAGTAAAAGCAAAAAAAGAATAAAACAATAGCCGATATTCGTTTAGCGAATATCGGCTATATGTTTATACGAACGTAAATGGATCGGTATGCACTTTCGAAATGCAGACGGCCGTTGCAAACTGCTGTTTAGCAAACGCATTTTCTAAAAAGCGGGCGACCCCTTGTTTCATTACTTTCTCCACATTATGTCCCGGATCCACGATATTTAGCCCAAGCATCATTGCATCGTGCGCAACATGATAATATACATCCCCCGTCACATAAACATCAGCGCCGGCTAATTTTGCTTGTGATATATATTTATTTCCATCACCGCCAACCACTGCGACTTTTTGAACCATATCTTGCAAATGGCCAACAACGCGCACCGCCGGAACGTCCAACGCTTTTTTCACATGCTCTGCAAACTCCCCAAGTGTCATCGCTTCCGGCAAGCGGCCAATTCTTCCTAATCCGAATACTTTTCCTTTATTTTCAAGCGGATATATGTCATACGCCACTTCTTCGTACGGATGTGCTTTTAACATCGCAGAAATAACCTTGTTTTGCAAGGAAGCCGGGACAATCGTTTCAATACGCACCTCTTCCACTTGCTCCAGTGTCCCAGATTTCCCGATAAACGGATTCGCCCCTTCTAGCGGTAAAAAAGTACCGATACCGCGGCCGTTGAACGTACAATGGCTGTAGTTGCCGATATGGCCTGCTCCTGCGTTACCGATCGCCTCACGAACAAGGTCGGCATGTGTCTCCGGAACATAAACGACTAGTTTTTTCAGCGGCTCTTCATACGTCGGAATCAATACATCTACATGCTCCAGCCCCAGTGCTTCCGCTAACCAGTCATTTACTCCTCCATTGGCGATATCTAAATTCGTATGAGCAGCATAAATAGCAATATGATGTTTCATACATTTTTCAATGATACGTCCTTGCGCTTGATCAGTAATGATCTGCTTTAGCGGACGGTAAAGCGGTGGATGGTGCGCGATAATAAGATCTACCCCTTCCGCTACAGCCTCATCGATTACTTCTTCTAAAACATCCAAGGCAATCATTACCTTTTTGACTGGTTTATTTAACGTTCCAATTTGCAAACCGATTCTGTCGCCTTCCATCGCTAAATGTTTCGGTGCAAATTGCTCAAATAATTGAATGATTTCATGACCGCTTGGAACTTTGTTCACCGCAATGCCTCCTCAACCATCTTCATTTTTTTCTCTAGTTCTTGTTTTTTTGCGACGGCAGACTCCGTTTCTGCCTTTTCATTTAATTGGCGGTAAATCTGTTTCCAGTGAGCAAGTTCA
This sequence comes from Parageobacillus sp. G301, assembly GCF_030268025.1. NCBI lineage: Bacteria > Bacillati > Bacillota > Bacilli > Caryophanales > Anoxybacillaceae > Parageobacillus > Parageobacillus sp. G301. The sequence goes on along the minus strand of NZ_BSDB01000002.1, from coordinate 1,088,815 downwards.
TGACGCCATTTTTTTAAAAACACAGCATTTTTTTCTTTCAATAAAAATGGGCCTAACAATAATTCCGTCTCTATATTTTCATATGGCCTTTTTCCATCGCCTTTTTCAGCAACAAGCACTTCGTAAATTTTCCCCTCTTCTTCCAATATGCGCTCCGCAATCAATTCCCAGTCATGGTCCATCAGCCATTTGCGCACAATATGCGCGCCGACATTCGGTTGCAAAATCAGTCTCTTTACACCGGAAAGCTTGTCTTTTCCAGCCTCTAAAATGTTAGCGATCAATGTACCTCCCATACCGGCAATCGTAATACAGTCCACTTCGCCAGATTGAATCACTTCCAATCCGTCGCCTTTTCGTACAGAAATGACGTCTTTTAGTCCTGTCCTTTCCACTTGCTGTTTGGCGGAACGAAGCGGGCCATCTGCTACTTCGCCCGCTACCGCTTTTATAATATATCCATGCAAATATGCATAACACGGCAAATATGCGTGATCTGAACCGATATCAGCTAGCTTCGCGCCTTTTGGAATGAAAGAGGCAACTGTTTCAAGACGTTTGGACAGACGAAATTCATTCATCTTTTCTATTCACATCCCTTTCACTCTTCTGTATATTGTATCATAAACAAAAAATCCCTTCACCTAAGGCAAAGGGATTTTTTGTTTATTTCAGCTTATTTCAGCTTAGAAAGCCATTTTGCCATTTCATCCGCTTTGTCCGGCGGAACGAGGCCTGCAGGCATGGCGCCGCGACCGTTTTGGATCACGTTTTTAATTTCGTCTACCGAAAGCCGTTTGCCTACACCTTTTAATGCCGGACCAGCACCGCCTTCATAATTTTGTCCATGACAGCCGCTGCATGTTTGTTGATAAAATTCTTCTGGATTTGCCGCAGCCGTTTGCTCTGTTTTCTCGCCGCCTTTTTTCTCTTTTGCAAGTTCTTTTGCATCGCCGAGCCCCTTAAATGAAAGCCCAAGAGTAAGTCCGATCCCAATCAGCATAATGATAAAAAATGGGATTAACGGGTTTCGATTCATTTTTTTTACCTCCCTTATGTATAACCATTGTTCGGAAAATGTAACCGCTACAAACAATTTTATTTTACTGTAAATTACCGCAAAGGAAAAGCCCCTAATCTCATTCTGCGGCAAAATTGCCAAAAAGTTAAAATAAAAGAAAAAAGACTAAAACTCCTATTCCGAGCACGCCTGATATAAACAAATAAAGGAAACGGAACCGCTTTCCTACGAAGATCCATAATAAACAATTTACGAAAACAATCGATGCAATAATCGCTTTTTGTTTCGGAAAATAATATTCGCCAACCTCGATCGATGCAATAAGAAAAATGAACGCACCACTAATAAGCGGGATATGAACAATATTTCCTTGCCCCTTCCACATCCATGCAACTATGACACATATAAAGAAAAAAAGAAATAAAAGGGGCATTTGCAAAACGAATGACAATTCAGTAAAATAAATGACAAGAGCATTTGCTGGCAACAATAGACAAATAAATGCTACTAAAAGGAAGCGGATCATCCCCCGTTGACGGGTTCGGAGGATGTCGCTTGGACGTTTTTTATACTCGCCCTCCGTATATAGTGCCAGCAAATAATCGCAATATTGCTCTGGAAGGAGGCGAGAACGTTTCCAATATTCAATTTCCCGTACAATAATTTCGCGCCTTTGTTTGTTCATAATTAATCGGCCTCTCGAAAAGGAAAGGAAAAACAGTTTACTTCTCAAATAGTACAAGAAGTAAACTATTTAGAAAGTAGTTACTCTAAAAAGTCTTTTAACCGTTTGCTACGGCTTGGATGACGCAACTTGCGAAGCGCTTTTGCTTCAATTTGACGAATGCGTTCGCGGGTAACACCAAATACTTTTCCGACCTCTTCGAGCGTCCGCGTACGACCGTCGTCTAGCCCAAAACGCAAACGAAGCACGTTTTCTTCGCGGTCTGTAAGTGTATCTAATACATCTTCTAGCTGTTCCTTTAACAGCTCGTAGGCCGCATGCTCGGATGGCGATGTCGCTTCCTGGTCTTCAATAAAATCACCCAAATGTGAATCATCTTCTTCGCCAATTGGCGTTTCAAGAGAAACCGGTTCTTGGGCGATTTTTAAAATTTCGCGTACTTTTTCTGGAGTTAAATCCATCTCTTCAGCAATTTCTTCTGGAGTTGGTTCACGTCCAAGATCTTGAAGTAATTGCCGTTGCACGCGGATAAGTTTATTAATCGTTTCCACCATATGCACTGGTATACGAATGGTCCGTGCTTGATCAGCAATCGCACGCGTAATTGCTTGACGGATCCACCATGTTGCATAAGTGCTAAATTTATATCCTTTACGATAATCAAACTTTTCGACTGCTTTAATAAGACCCATATTTCCTTCTTGAATTAAGTCAAGAAATAGCATGCCGCGACCAACGTAACGTTTAGCGATGCTAACAACAAGACGAAGGTTTGCTTCTGTTAAGCGGCGTTTTGCTTCTTCGTCGCCTTGTTCGATTCGTTTCGCTAGTTCAATTTCTTCTTCAGCAGACAACAGTGGAACGCGCCCGATTTCCTTTAAGTACATGCGCACAGGATCGTTAATTTTTACGCCAGGAGGAACCGATAAATCATTTAAATCAAATTCTTCTTCTTTTGATAAATCATCGATATCAGGATCAGCGTCTAAATCAGATTCACTAATGACTTCGATCCCTTGATCAGCTAAGTATTCGTAAAATTCGTCCATTTGGTCGGAATCAAGATCAAAACCGGATAAACGTTCAGCAATTTCTTCATATGTTAAAATACCGCGTTTTTTACCAAGCTCTGTCAGCTGTTCTTTCGCTTGTTCAAGTGTTACGTCTGTATCGGCTTGTTTTGAACGAGCTGGTTTTTCAGCCATTTCACTACCTCCTTTAACTTATAACACAATATTACGAAGATGATAACATCTTTTTCATTTCGATGATCTCTTTTGCAATGCGCGCAGCAGTTAAAAAGTCTTTTTTTCGCTCTGCTTCAATTTTTTCTTGTTCTTTTTCCTTTAGCTTTAACCATTTTGGGTGATTCAACACATGCCGCATATAATCGTTCAGTTCCTGATTGGAAATTTCATCAGTGATCAACAATAGCGACAGTTCTGTCACAAGAGGTTTCAAATCATCAGGAAGACGCGAAAGCAACAAACTGACATCAGGCTCATTCCCTTCTTCGTAAAATGCGTAAATATAAGCAGCAATCGCCCGATGTTCTTCGATATTGAATGCCCCTGCAATCGTCTGCTGAACAATCATAGCCACATCGCGACTGCGAAGCATATGGGCAAGCAACATTCGTTCAGCATTTTGAAAGGCAGGAAGAAGCTTCTTTTGTAGCGGCGGTCTCGGCGCCGCTTTGCTTTGCGCATTGTTAGAATGTGTTTTATTATTTCGATGACGATTCAATTGTTCTTGCAAAGCAGATAACGAAAGGGAAAACTCGTCAGCCAACTGCCGTAAATAGTAATCCCACTCGATGGGATTCGATAATTTGCTAATTTCTTGAAGTACTTCTTCAATGTAGCGAATTTTATCATTTTCGTTTTGCAAGTTTTTTCCCTTGCGAAAATACATCATTTTAAACGCCATCAGCGAACTGCTGGCATCAATAATATCGCGGCGAAATCGATCTGAACCATATTTCTTTATATATTCATCTGGGTCAAGACCGTCGGGAATTGTTGCAATTTTCACATGACAGCCTGCATCTGCTAACAGCTCCGCTGCACGGAATGTCGCTTCTATTCCTGAAGCATCACCGTCATAGCAAATAATAACGGTATCGACATTGCGTCGAAGAATACGCGCGTGCTCTTCCGTTAACGCTGTTCCCATCGTTGCTACTGAATGGGCAATGCCTGCTTGCACAGCGGAAACGACATCAGCAAATCCCTCTAATAAAATGGCTTCTTGATGTTTTCGGATATGTAAACGCGCTTGATGAAAATTGTATAAAATTTTTCCTTTATGGAAAATGGGTGTTTCCGGGCTGTTCAAATATTTCGGCTGACCTTCTCCGAGAAGTCTGCCCGAAAAACCAACAGCATCTCCATGATGATTATGAATCGGAAACATAATTCGATGACGAAAACGGTCAAAATAGCCACCGCCGTTTTCTTTTCGAATAATTAATCCGGCTTTTTCCATCAGCTCGAGCGAAAAACCGCGCCCTGACAAAAGTTTGACGGCAAAATCCCATGAATCAGGGGCATAGCCGATTTCAAATTGATCAATAATTTCCCTTGTCCATCCACGCGCCTGTAAATAATCAAAAGCTTCCTGTCCTTCCTTTGTATTTACAAGCAAATGATGGTAAAATTTTTTCAGAAGCTCATGCGCTTCTACCATTATTTTTGTTTCGCTCGTATCAGCACGGCTTTGTTTATTCGCATCGTCCAGCTCTAAATCCGCTAAATCGACGTTTGCCTTTATCGCTAATCGTTTTACTGCTTCAATAAAGGAAATTCCTTCAATATCCATTAGAAACGAAAATACATTTCCACCGGCTCCACAGCCGAAACAATGAAAAATTTGCTTTTCTGGGGAAACCGAAAACGATGGCGTCTTTTCCCCATGAAATGGGCATAATCCAAAATAGTTACGTCCTTGTTTTTTCAATTGGACATAATCGCTAATTACATCGACAATATCAACAGCACGACGAATCGCTTCAATCGTTTCCTCGGGAATACGGTATCCCATATAAACAACTCCGTATCTTATTATTCTCGACCTATGTCTATTTTCCTTCGAGTTTCGACAAAATTTTTTCGAAATTTTGCAGAAAGAGGCGACGATCGTGATCAGAAAACCGCTTCATTCCCTTTGGATATACACCTTGCCTTCGCTGTTTTGCCTGAAGATAACGATGATAAAGAGCGCTATCCATCTCCCCTTCTTCGTACACCTTTCCACGTGGAGAAATCACATGCACACCACGGTTAACAAGCATGCTTGCCAACCCGATGTCTTGGGTAACAACTACATCTCCTCTTGCGGCATGATTCAAAATATATAAATCCACCGCTTCTTTTTCTGTATCGACATATACCCATTTCATTTTCTGGAAGGGAGAAAAATGATTGTACGAAGAAATAAACACACTTGGTATATTATATTTACAAGCAAGCGAGAAAATTTCACTTTTTATTGGGCAAGCATCCGCGTCCACAAAAACGGTCGGTCTCAATGTCCAGATCTGATTGCTGTCATCATATTGCCAGCTCCGTTTCGGGTTAAAGCCAATCGAGCAATCAGATTCACACCTCCTAATTATTCTACACCGTTCTCGAAAATCCTTCTTTTTCTCCTATATAATAAACGAATTTTGTCGAAAAAAGTTTCCCCTTTCCTATTGACAAGTTGGCTATAAATAGTTTACTCGTTCTTTATGCACTCTAAACCTGCATTGTTCATTTTTCTCGCAATTTTTTATTATAATACAAATGGTGAAAATATGCTATAAAAAAGTAAAAGCACAGTTCACATTATCGTGAATGTGCTATAATCTTCTTTTTTTCATAATAATGTTTGCTGTCTCTTCGACTGCTTTATTGGTTACATCGATAACATCGCAGCCAATTTTTTTCACTATCCCATCAAAATAAGCAAGTTCTTCTTTAATGCGATCCATGTTCGCATAAATAGCCTGGTCGTTCAATCCGAGCGATTTTAGGCGCTCACGGCGAATCGAAAGCAGTTTTTCCGGACTGATTTTTAACCCGAAACATTTTTCGGGAGGTACTTTAAAAAGTTGTTCTGGCGGCTCGACTTCTGGTACGATCGGCACGTTTGCCACCTTCAATCGCTTATGCGCTAAATATTGGGATAACGGTGTTTTTGAGGTGCGCGATACACCGATTAACACAATGTCAGCACGCAAAATTCCCCGTGGATCACGTCCGTCATCATATTTCACAGCAAATTCAATCGCTTCAATTTTCTTAAAATAATCCTCATCAAGCACACGCACTTGTCCCGGCTCATATCGTGGCGTCAACTTAAATAAATCGCTCATTTTTTCAATAAGCGGTCCAATAATATCGTACGCTACTACTCCTTCGCGTGCAGCTTCCTCAATAAGAAACTGGCGCATTTCCGGAACAACTAGCGTAAACGCAATAATTGCTTGATTCATTTTTGCTAACGCAACCACTTCTGCTAGCGTCGTCTTATCTTCCACATACGGTACGCGCTTTAATTGAATGTGAGAATTATAAAACTGACTTGCTGCTGCTCTCACTACAAGTTCCGCCGTTTCCCCTCCTGAATCGGAAACGACATAAACAAGGCGCTGATTCATCTTCCTCCTCCTTTTTTGTCCTATAACAAATCGTCTTTCGCTAGCGCAACGAACGCTTTTGTCATATTTGTTTTCGTTATTCTCCCAATGACTTCATATCCTTTTTCTGTTTTTCGCACTACCGGCATCGCATCAATCTGTTTTTCAATTAATTGTTCCGCTACTTCAATAAGCGGGTCGTCTTTATAACAAACCGCTATATTCGGCATTCTCGTCATAATAATATTGACAGGAATCGTTGTTAACTCCTGTTTGCCAATACTTGCACGCAATAAATCTTTTCTCGATAAAACACCAACTAAAAGCGATTCATCATCGATGACAAATAATGTGCCGACATCTTCAAGAAACATGGTGACAATCGCATCATATACACTGACATTTTCATTAACAACGACCGGGATAGATTGATAGTCACCTACTTTTATCTTTTTTATTTTATCGGCAAGCAGTTGAGATCCGGTTTTTCCTGTATAAAAATACCCTACTCGAGGTCGTGCTTCTAAATAACCAGCCATTGTTAATATCGCTAAATCCGGGCGTAATGTCGCTCTTGTTAAATTCAACTTTTCAGCGATACTTTCACCTGTAATCGGACCATGATCCTTGACAATTTGCAAAATTTGTTCTTGGCGTTTATTCAGTTCGATCGCTGCTCACCACCTTATAAAAAGCTGGATCATATTATCTTCTCATCCATTTATTATTTTATTATACTACACTCTGTTTTAAAGAAGGAAACTTTGTCTTTATAAAGACAACTAATGACCGCTTTTTCATCCGCCGCTTCCATTTTCCGTTTGATTTTGATAAGGATAGCCAATCTTTTTTAGTTCATCTATTTGCATTAAAAATCGCTTTGTTTTTAACGACAATCCCGAATATTCATCATAATAGGATGAAAGAACGGCGCGAAGCTCTTTTTTTGTTTCCTCTTTTACAGAAATTGTACCAAGCCTTGATAAATCTATATAGTAAAATAAACGCAATAGCCTTACAGAAGCTGCGGAAAGCGGAATTCGGTACGGGTCGGTTTGCTCGCAGCGGTGGCAAAGAAATCCAGCTTCTTTTATGGAAAAAGAAAACTTTCCTTCTGTCCGGCCGCATACAGCGCAATGATCTAATTTAGGAGGAATCCCCATTACAGATAACATTTTCATTTCATAAATACAAGCAAGAATCTCTAAATCGAGCCCTTCATTCATATATTGTAATGTCTGCAAAAGCAGCTCGAACAAATACGGATTGCGCTGCTGTTCTTCTGTTACTTTATCTGTCATCTCCACAATATAAGATGCATATGCTGCGGTGAAAATGTCTTCGCGGATCGTTCGCATCGAATCGATAATATCTCCTTGATGTAAAACACCGACACCGCGGCTTCTTTGAATTAAGTAATAGCCATGCGTAAACGGTTGTGTAACGGCAGAAAGGCGGCTACTTGGCTTTTTTGCTCCGCGTGCCATCGTAGCCACCTTTCCCCATTCTCTCGTGAAGAATGTGACAATTTTATTTGTTTCGCCATAATCGATTGCGCGAATGACAATTGCTTCACATTTTTCAAACAATCGTATCACCACCGACCCTAAAACACAAATCAAAAAATAGGTTGATCGACTTCCTTTAGTTCCGTTTCTTGTTCATCGCTACTAGGTTGCTGTTCTTTTTCTAGCTCTTTAAAAAGAAGATAGGTGTCGATATTGCCGGTTTGGCTAAATAACTTCCAAGTAAATTCAAGCATGGAACCACACCTCTTTCCGCCCGCAGCATTGCTTGTTTTCCCATCTAATTATAGGTTGACCACGCTAGGAAACGTTTATGTTACATAAAATTTTCTAATTAATACTCTTCTTCCCGGAATCCGAAATCACGCAGCTGTGCTAACCGATTGCGCCAATCTTTTTGTACTTTTACCCATAGTTCTAAAAATACTTTTGACCCAAGGAGCGCTTCAATATCCATACGCGCCCGCTGCCCGATCTCTTTTAACATTCGTCCTTGTTTTCCAATAATAATTCCTTTTTGCGAATCTCGTTCTACAATAATAACCGCGCCGACATACACTGTATCGCTATCTTCGCGCCGCTCAATCGTTTCTACCACGACAGCAATGGAATGCGGAACTTCTTCACGCGTTAAATGAAGCGCTTTCTCGCGAATCAACTCAGCGATGATAAACCGTTCCGGATGATCTGTTATTTGGTCAGGTGGATAATATTGCGGACCTTCCGGCAAATATTTTTTGATTTGTTCCACTAATGTTTCGATATTGTTCCCTTGCAATGCAGAAATTGGAATAATCTCAGCAAATGGATAAAGGTCCTTATACTGATCGATTAGCGGCAATAAATCATCTGGATGAACTTTGTCAATTTTATTGATGACTAAAAACACTGGCGTATTTACTTCTTTAAGCTGTTCAATAATAAATGCGTCGCCGCGTCCAAACCCTTCTTCTGCATTAATCATGAATAATATGAGGTCCACTTCTCTTAACGCGTTCAGCGCTACTTTCATCATAAAATCGCCAAGTTTATGTTTTGGTTTATGCATTCCTGGCGTATCAATAAAAATAATTTGTGCATCATCTGTCGTGTAAACACCTTGAATTTTATTGCGCGTCGTTTGCGGCTTATCGCTCATAATAGCGATTTTTTGACCGATGACGCGATTTAAAAATGTCGATTTTCCAACGTTCGGTCTACCAACAATAGAAACGAATCCTGATTTATATCCTTCCTTATTCATGCAAATCCTCCGCTGAAAAAGCATTTGGTAGTAGTTCTTTCACTGTTAGTTCGGTGATATCCCCGTTTAAATTTGCCAATATTATTTTCATATCACTTGGACATAGCTCAGAAATAACCTGGCGACATGCACCACACGGCGGTACCGGACGGGGCGTATCAGCAATAACAGCAAGTGCAGCAAATTCTTTATCCCCTTCCGAATACGCCTTAAAAAGCGCAGTTCGTTCCGCACAATTACACATGCTATAAGCAGCATTTTCAATGTTGCAACCGCGATACACTTTGCCGTCTTTTGTTAACAAAGCGGCGCCAACTTTAAATTTTGAATAAGGAACATAAGCGTATCCTCTTGCTTTTTTTGCTTCTTCTATGAGTTCGTTTATTTTCAATGTTTCTCTTCCTTTCACAACTTGGGAAGCAATAAGCTTCCTTACTTTTATTTTACAAAAAATCTTTGTAAATTTCATCATTCTTGATGAAAATATAACAGAAAAATTAGAATTTTCTCACTCATTGATTATACGAGATATGGCAGAAAGATGGTGATTCCAACAATAACAGCAACAATCGCAGCGACCAAAACGGCGCCTGCAGCGATATCTTTTGCTGCTTTTGCTAAAGGATGGAAGTCGGCCGTCACTAAATCAACTACACGTTCAATTGCCGTATTGATTAATTCCAAAGCAATGACACTTCCGATCGTTAACAAAAGAATAAGCCATTCCATCCTGGAAATGTGAAAGATTGCTGCAGCAATAACCGCAACAACAGCCAGCGCAATATGGATGCGCATATGCGCTTCTTCCTTTACCGCCGCCATCACTCCTGCCCATGCGCAAGCAAACCGTTTTTTTTCGTCCTTCCAGTTCATATTTTATCTCGTTAACCCATATCGTTCTAGAATATCTTTTTGTTTTGAAAACATTATTTTTTCTTCTTCTTCTGTTTTATGATCATATCCCAACAAATGCAAAAAACCGTGCACCGCCAAAAATCCAAGCTCGCGCATGAACGAATGCCCATATTCCTCCGCCTGTTCTTTTGCTTTTGGAATTGAAATAATAATATCGCCAAGCAGCGGGGGAATATCCGCATCGACAATTTCCACCTCTCCTTCGCCTTTTTCCTCGAGAGCGAAGGAAATAACATCGGTCGGCTGATCCTTTCCCCGATAGTCGCGATTGATGATGCGAATCCGCTCGTTATCCACAAACGAAATGCCCACTTCCGCTCCGCTAGGGACATGTTCGATTTCTGCCGCGTAGTTTAACAACTGTTCGATGATATTCATTTGCTCTTTTGTAACTTCGTTCGTTTCGTCGATAAAATCGATGTTGAGAATCATGCGTGTTTCACCTTTTCCTTTCGAATTTCTGGATATTCAATCCGTGAATGGAATACGCCATTTAGTGTTTCACAAAGCGATCTTGCAACCATTTCAAGTTCTTTTAACGTAATATCACACTCGTTCAATTGATTATCTTGCAATCGCTCCGCAATAATACTGCGGACAATTTTTTCAATTTTCTCCTGAGACGGATTAGAAAGCGATCGTACCGCTGCCTCTACGCTATCCGCAATGCTAATAATCGCTGCTTCCTTCGTTTGCGGCTTCGGGCCAGGATAGCGAAACTCTTCCTCTAACACATAGCCCGTCTGCTCAAGTGCTTTATGATAAAAATATTTTAATAATGTTGTACCATGATGTTGTTCAGCAATGTCAACAATTTCTTTCGGCATGCGGTGTTTTTTTAAAATGGCCACCCCATCAGACACGTGGGCAAGAATAATATTTTTGCTTAACTGTGGCGATAAGTGATCATGTGGATTACCGCCTATTTGGTTTTCAATAAAATACTGCGGCCGTTTCGTTTTTCCGATGTCATGATAATAACAAGCAACACGCGCTAATAAACCGTTTGCTCCAATCGCTTCACAAGCAGCTTCCGCTAAATTAGCAACCATGATGCTGTGATGGTACGTTCCAGGAGCTTCCGTTAAAATTTTGCGAAGCAATGGATGATTTGGATTCGATAATTCAATTAATTTCATCGATGACAAAATACCGAAGCACGCCTCAAAAACCGGCAAAAGCCCAATAGTTAAAATCGCTGAGAAAATGCCAGAAGCAAACGCCATCAGCAGAAACATGCCGATCTCTGTTAACGAATAATGGCCATTTTTAAGCAAGATTAATGCCAGCATAACAACCATATTAATGAAAGCGACAAATACTCCTGCCTGCCAAATTTTCGCTTTTCGAAGATGTTTATGTAAAAAGAAATTTCCTGCCAACCCGCTTGTAACTAGATAAATCGCTAACGAAACTTGAATAGTGCCATTCGCGCCCATTCCCTCGTTAAACATTAAGCTTCCGCATACGGCATAAAGAATACTTGTCATAATTGCGATTCGTTCCCCGATGAAAATACGGACGAGCATGGTGCCGAAAGCAACCGGCACAAGATACCCAGTGGAGAACGCATCACTTTCCGGAATGAGACGAACGAGCTTCATCACAAGAAGCATAATCGTAAAAATGGCCGTATATACAAACAAGTTCTTGTTTGCCTGCTCTCGTCCAAAGTAATAAACAACAGGCGATAGCAATAATAACACGAAAAGAAAAAGACCGATAAGAGGCTGAAAAGAGCGATCGTTTTGCAATAAGCCGACAAGCTGCAGCTGATGATAAATTTCATTTGTAATAAATTGCCCTTCCTCGACAATAACTTGTCCTTGCAAAATTTTTACCGGCTTTACTTCATCCATCGCCTGTCTTCGCTTTTCTTCTGTAGCGGTTCGATCGTAAATAACGTTTGGAATGATTGCTTGCTTTGTCAGCTTGACAACAATTTCTTTTAATGAAGGCGAAAGCATGACATACTTCAATTCATCTTGTACTTTTGCCCTTGCCCTCTCCAATTCTGATTGCGTAATGCGCTCGGCCATAATGGAATGGACAGCCGTTACCGCCGCTTCTTTTGCTGTTTCGATGTCTTCTGGAGCTGCACGAAGCAACTTTTCCCATTCATCTGCGGACAAATAAGAAAACCATTCTTGCGGCAGACGTTCCTTTAGCGCATCTATCATTTTCGCCGGCTCTTTTTCTTCTTCCTTGATTTCATTTTGAATTTCAACAATGGTTGTAAATAGCGAAGAAATTAAATCAACACGATTTTCGGCATATTCTTTTTTTAATGTATAAATATCCGTTACTTTATCCGCCGCTTCCTTTTTTAGTCTTTCTGTCGTCTTCTTATCTTCAATCGTAATTGGCGAACGAATCGTTTCGGTGGCAATATCGAACAGGCGCAGTTCATATTGATGCGGTTTTGCTTGATCATATAACACCGCAAATAGAAAAAGCCCTAAAAACAGAAACAAAAGATAACGAACAAAGCGAACATGGTTAACATGCTCCAGAAAAAAATGAATCCTTTCCAACGGTTTTTCCCCTCACTTTAAAGAAAAGACCCTTTGAAAACGGGTCTTTTCTCTCTATATGCCAGCTTCATCATACGCTTCAATAATTTTAGCCACTAACGGATGGCGCACAACATCTGTTTGTTCTAGAAAGACAAAGGATACACCGCTGACCGCCGTCAATATTTCTTTTGCGACGGCAAGTCCTGATTTCACGCCTTTTGGCAAATCGACTTGCGAAATATCACCGGTAATGACCATTTTGGAGCCAAAGCCTAATCTTGTTAGAAACATTTTCATCTGTGCCGGTGTCGTATTTTGTGCTTCATCTAAAATGACGAAAGCATCTTCGAGCGTTCTCCCCCGCATATATGCTAGCGGCGCGATTTCAATCGTTCCTCGTTCAATTAACCGCTGCGTATGCTCTACTCCCAATACGTCATGCAGCGCATCGTAAAGAGGGCGCAAATATGGATCCACCTTTTCTTTTAAATCTCCCGGTAAAAATCCTAAACTTTCTCCTGCTTCTACCGCCGGGCGAGTTAAAATAATACGCTTCACTTGACCATTTTTTAATGCACGGACAGCCATCACCACCGCCAAATACGTTTTCCCTGTTCCGGCAGGTCCTATTCCGAAAACAAGGTCATGCTGTTTAATGGCAGTAACATAATGGCGCTGTCCTAACGTTTTTACACGAATGGATTTTCCTTTGGCGTTTTTTGTGATTTCTTCCTCGTACAAATTAATTAAATAGTCGAGTGCTCCTTTTTTTGCTAATTGAATCGCATACATCACATCTCGTTCACTAATGGAAATGCCTTTTCGGACAATGATCAACAAGTGGCGCAGCAGGTCATCAACAAGCTGTACTTGTTCGGGGGTGCCAGAAACGCTCACCGATTCTCCTCGTGTTACAATGGACACTCCCAATTCTTGTTCCATCCGTTTTAGATGGGCATCATGAATGCCGAAAAGTGCAATCGCTTCGTTCGCATTTTCTAATTGCTGACTGATTGTTACAAACTCCTCTGACATTCTCAATCTCCTTGAACTATTGGTTGTGGTATTGCGATATTTTCAATCACTTGATAATGCAATTCTACCCTTACTTTACCATTCTCTTTCGTCTGATGCAAAACTTTTTCTCCTTTAATCGATGCATCTTCCGGCAATTTTGCCTTTAATTCCTCGCGAGCAAGTTCCTTTGCTTTTGCGAGCGCTTCTTCCCATGTATAGTTGCGCTCTACTTCCTCCTTTTCCCAAAAGATGACGCGTTCATAATAAATAGGCAAGTCCCATTTCCAAAAGCGGAGCGGCCTTTTCTGTTGATCTATTTCATAATGGTGAAATGCAGGCTTTTGAAATCCCCATATCGGAATAGAAATATTTTTCATCGCTATATAATGTTTTTCCATATATTTTCCCGTTAATACTCCAAACTTTGCATGAAGCGGTAGAACAACGGTAGACTTGTACCATGTTTCGCCAAAAATTTTTCCTCGCGCTGGCACAAGTTTTGTTTGCCCTTCCTTCCCAATGATTCCAGATACTAATAACTGCCCTTTTGTTACATGATCGTTCACCGAAACAAGTGGTTGCCCTTCTTCAACAAACATGTCCGTAATAACCGCCTTTTTTTTCGCCACTAAATGGCGAACGCCAATTTTTTCAGGCTCTTTCGGTTGATTTTTCTCCACAACTTGAAAATAAAGAGTCGTCCCTTTAAGTTCCACACCGATCCATGTAACGACATCTATACGATCGGTCAATTTTTTTTGAATCGTTTCCGGATCGTCGATCAGAAATTGCAATGCTCCTTTTTCCACTCCCATTTGTTTTAGTTCTTTCAATATGCGGTATTCCGTCTCCGGTTTTGCGCCTTTAATTTCTATTCCCCATACCATATTAGAAAGGAAAAAAATGATAACAAAAAAGAAGCATACTCCGACTAAAAATCCTGAGTTCGTTAGCATTTTTTTTAGAAAAAACGGAAATCCCGCTTTTCCAACAAAATAAAGTTTACAATCACTTTTGCGGGCGACAACGCGCAATCGTCTGACATCCTTTAGTAAAATAAAAAACGTCGCAATATGATCGCCGTGCTTTTTTACATTCCAAATCGCAATATCGTTGCGCACACACGCATTAATCAATCGTTCTACCCCTTTTCCTTGTGCTTTCACCCTTACGCTACCTACCAATAAGTTCATCCATTGGTTTTTCATCGTATTTCCTCCTATGAAACGTTATTCATCTATATAAATCACTTGGTTTATTTTTCCTTCAAGTAAAATTTCTTCTGGCAAAATCATCTTAATAACAAAATTTTCACCGCGAACAAGAAGCTGCCCTTGCTCTAAGAGCAGGCGCAGTTCTTTATCACTAAACGTCAGTAAACCACGATGATTTTCGATATAAATATGTATTTGCCCAACCATCGTAATTCGGGGAAGGTCCATCACTATGTCGGCGGGAAGCTCCAATTTATCTGTAAGCCATCTTCTCATATGCTGTCGCCATTTTTTCACCATAAAAAGAACCCCCTTTCATCTCATATGTATGAGAAGAAAGGGGGTTATAGCACCACTTGTTGTTCCCAAACAGCAAAAACAACGGGTGTCCGATTGAATCGGAACACCCGTTTGTCATTATTGTGAAAGTTGTTGTTGAACAAGTCTATTGACGAGAGAGCCATCCGCTTTTCCTTTTACTTTTGGCATGATCGCTCCCATCACTTTGCCCATATCTGCTTTGGAAGAAGCTCCTACTTCTGCAATCGTCTGTTTGACAATTTCTAGAAGTTCTTCCTCTGTCAGTGGTTTCGGCATATATAATTGAACAATTTCGATTTCCGCCTTTGTTTTTTCAACAAGGTCCGCACGACCAGCGTTTTCAAATTCTTGGAGGGAGTCTTTACGCTGTTTTAATTCACGAGAAAGAACGGTTAGCTCTTCGTCTTCTGATAATTCGCTTTTTCCTAGTTTAATCGCTTCATTTTGCAACGCCGCTTTTAACATCCGAAGAACGGAGAGTTTATCTTTTTCTTTGTTTTTCATTGCCTGCTTCATATCGTCATTTAAACGATTAAGAAGACTCATATATACACCCTCTTTTAATGCTTGCGCTTTCTAGCCGCCTCAGACTTTTTCTTCCGTCTGACGCTTGGCTTTTCATAAAATTCACGCTTTCTTACTTCTTGCAATGTACCCGTTTTCGAAACGGCACGTTTGAAGCGACGAAGAGCGTCGTCAATGGATTCGTTTTTACGAACGATTGTTTTTGACATCCTACTTCCCTCCCTCCGAGCAACAACCATTACATTTTATACTATGCGTGTACTCGTCAATTATAATACATGGCTGCCTAACAGGTCAATAAAAAAACTGTCATCGTCTTCCTTTCCTTTCCATACACATATGATGAAAGGGGGAAAGGACAAGTGGTACAGTTGTTAATTTGGTTTTCCGTTTATACCGGCATTTTCCTTCTCGGTATGTTCATGATGAAAGCCGGGCTTTATGCTTTATCCGGTCACCGCTTGAAACAATGGTTACTGCGCTTTACAAACACTCCTTTACAAGGATTTCTTACCGCAACGATTATTACCGCATTGTTGCAAAGCAGTACCGCAGTGATGGTCATTACAGTTGGTCTCGTCTCTACCGGCTATCTTACATTTCGACAATCCATCGGTATTATTTTAGGGAGCAACATCGGCTCTACGATCACAACAGAAATTATGACTCTTGACCTTGGAGATAACGTTATTCCGATGCTTTTTATTGGGGCAATTCTCGTGTTTTTCGGTCATCACCGACCTGCTTATAGCATCGGCATGATCTTCGTTGGACTCGCTTCTTTATTTTTTGCCATGAATGGATTTAGTCAACTCGCAAAACCGCTATCTACATATCCCATTGTTGACGAATGGCTGCAAAAAACGAATCATTCTCCTTTCATCGGAATCATGATCGGCATGATCCTTACAGCCATTATTCATTCAAGCGCAGCAACGATCGGCATTTCGATGGGATTTCTGAATGAACATATTCTCACACTTCCAGCTGCCATTGCGATTTTGCTTGGCGCGAATATCGGCACATGCGTAACCGGTCTTCTGGCAAGCATCGGTTCAACGTATGAAGCGAAATTAACCGCTTATACTCACTTATGGTTTAATGTTATCGGAGTCATGATCTTTTATTTCCTGATCGACCCACTTGCCTTTGCTGCTGTAAAGCTTAGCTCTGCTCCGGACGTACAGTTAGCCCATGTCAGCGTGCTATTTAATGTCATTTGTTCTGTTGCCGCACTGCCATTTGTTCGTTGGATAGAGTCAGCTATATTATTTTTCCATGGCAAACATACTTAATAATTGGAGCTTGCTGTTTTTCCTTCGATGATCGCTACACCTGAGCTTGTCCCAATGCGCGTCGCTCCCGCTTGAATCATCGCCTCTGCGCTTTGCATATCACGGACGCCGCCGGAAGCTTTTACACCGATGTTTGGTCCGACCGTTTTCCGCATAAGTGCGACATCTTCCGGCGTAGCACCGCCTGTTGAAAATCCAGTCGATGTTTTCACATAATCCGCACCTGCTTTAACGGCGAGCTGGCAAGCGCGCACTTTTTCTTCTTCGGTAAGCAGACACGCCTCAATAATCACTTTCACAAGCGCTTTCCCTTTTGCCGCCTCGACAACGGCGCGAATATCGCGTTCCACAAGGTCATCGTTTCCATCTTTAAGCGCGCCGACATTGATAACCATATCGACTTCCGCCGCCCCGTTTTCAATTGCATTTTTTGTTTCAAATGCTTTCGTTTCCGGTGTGTTCGCTCCGAGCGGAAAGCCGATCACCGTACATACTTTCACGTCTGTGTCTTTTAATAGTTCAGCAGCGGTTGCCACCCATGTCGGATTGACACAAACAGAAGCAAACCCGTATTGTTTTGCTTCCTCGCATAGCTTCACAATTTGCGCTTTTGTTGCATCCGCTTTCAATAACGTATGATCAATCATTTTTGCAATGTTATTTCCCATTTTAACAAATCTCCTTTCATTAGCAGCATAGAAGTCTGACATCTATCATCATACCATTATTTTAACAAAAAAACTAGTTTACACAATTTTTTTATTGTAAACAAAAACCCAGCTGCACGAGCTGGGTTATGAGCTTAATTTTACGGATTGAGGGATGTCATCGGTAACAACGCGGACAAATTCCCCTTCATTATACGGATATCCGGCTTTTGTAATTTTCACTTTTACGATTTCCCCAACCATATCTTCCGTGGCAGGGAATTTCACTTTCAGATAGTTGTCCGTATACCCGATGTACAACCCGCTTTCAGGGTTTTCTTTATCTCGTTCTTCCGGAATGACTTCGAGCACTTGTCCTTCAAACTGCGATGCATATTCTTTTGCAAGCTGGTCGGACAATGCAATTAAACGGTGTACGCGCTCATTTTTTACTTCTTCATCCACTTGGTTTGGCATACGCGCTGCCGGTGTGCCTGTCCGTTTCGAATACGGGAAGACATGAAGTTCGGAAAAACGTTGTTCGCGAATAAAATGGTATGTTTCCATAAATTCTTCTTCCGTCTCACCAGGAAAACCAACGATCACGTCTGATGTGATCGCAAGTTCCGGGAAGACTTCGCGCAAACGTTGAAGCCGCTCTGCAAAAAATTCGACTGTATATTTGCGGCGCATCCGTTTTAATACCGTATTCGAACCGGATTGAAGCGGAATATGCAAATGACGGACAATTTTATCTGAACGTTGCAACACTTCGATGACTTCGTCTGTAATTTGGCTTGCTTCAATGGACGAAATGCGGAGCCGTTTTAAACCGACAACTTGCTCATCCAAATCGCGGAGCAGCGCTGCGAAGCTATAGTCTTTCAAATCGGTGCCGTAACCGCCTGTATGAATACCCGTTAACACAATTTCTTTATAACCAGCATCGACTAGCTGCTGTGCCTGACGAATGATTTCTTTCGGATCACGGGAACGCATTAGCCCGCGCGCCCATGGAATGATGCAAAATGTACAGAAGTTATTGCAGCCTTCTTGAATTTTTAACGATGCGCGTGTTCTATCCGTAAATTCCGGAACGTCCATTTCTTCAAATACGCGCGTTTTCATAATGTTGCTGACCCCGTTAATCGGCTGGCGTTCACGTTGGAACCGTTCGATATATTCCAAAATTTTCCCACGATCTTGCGTACCGATCACAATGTCCACACCCGGAATTGCCATCACTTCCGCCGGGGATGTTTGGGCGTAACATCCTGTTACACAAACAACGGCGTCCGGATTTCTTCGAATCGCGCGGCGAATGACTTGCCGGCTTTTTTTATCGCCTGTGTTCGTCACCGTACATGTATTGATGACATATACATCCGCACGGCTGTCAAAATCCTTACGTTCGTAACCGGCTTTTTTAAACAACTGCCAAATTGCTTCTGTCTCATAATGGTTTACTTTACATCCAAGCGTATGAAATGCAACTGTTGGCATTCGTTTTCACCTCACTGTAGTTCGAATTGATACGAAGCAACTGCCAAAAGATAAAGCGGCGCCGTTTCTGTCCGTAAAATCCGCGGCCCAAGGCTACACGAAAAAAAGCCATGATGTTTAAATAGCTCAACTTCTTCATCGGAAAATCCTCCTTCCGGGCCAAACACGGCAAGAAGAGAATGTCCGCGCTTCATTTGCTGAAAAACGGCAGCGAGCGTTTGATGGTTTCCTTGCTTCGCTTCTTCCTCATAAGCAAAAATCCGATAATCGACCGTCTTCGCAAATTTTATAAGTTCGTGTATCGTCATCGGCGCGTGCACATCAGGAATTTTTCCACGATGTGATTGTTCCGCCGCTTCTTTTGCAATCTTTTTCCAACGCTCCAGCTTTTTATTTGCTTTCTTTGCGTCCCATTTAACAATAGAGCGAGCCGCCACAAAAGGGATAAATGATGAAGCGCCAAGCTCCGTTCCTTTCTGAATAACAAACTCCAGTTTATCCCCTTTCGGCAGCCCGTGAGCAATATAAATTTGAATCGGCAGTTCTGTTTGTTCATCTATCCATTTTACTACACGAACGATCACATGCTCATTGGTAATTTGTTCAATTTTGCACAATGCTGTCTTATTGCTAGGAAGAACACAGATCAATTCGCTTCCTTTTTCCATACGCATGACACGGACAATATGATGATAATCATCCCCTTGAATAATAAGACGGTCGTTTTTCACTTGGTCGTTCGAAACAAAATACCGTTGCAAAGCGACACCTTCTTTTCATGCTTTTCTTGCAATAAATGCAATCCAGTCTTCCATCACTAACGTTTCCTCAATAGCAAATCCTGCTTTCATTAACCCTTCTTTTACCTCTTGCTTTTTCGCCTGAATAATTCCCGAGGTGATAAAATATCCGTTCTTTTCAAGAAGACGATACGCATTATCGACAAAGCGCAATATAATTTCTGCTAAAATATTCGCAACAATTACGTTCGCTTGTTCCTCAATATGATCGAGTAAATTATTTTGAGAAACGGTAACAATATGCTGCACTTTATTTAATTTTACATTTAGT
Organism: Parageobacillus sp. G301; assembly: GCF_030268025.1. Classification (NCBI taxonomy): domain Bacteria; kingdom Bacillati; phylum Bacillota; class Bacilli; order Caryophanales; family Anoxybacillaceae; genus Parageobacillus; species Parageobacillus sp. G301. Next base: position 1,068,695 of record NZ_BSDB01000002.1, on the reverse strand, counting down.
CTCGCGCTATCGACAGCAACCGGATCTAAATCAAGCGCACGGACGGATTTTGCTCCGAGCATCGCCGCAGCAATGCTTAAAATTCCCGAACCTGTGCCGACATCAATGACTGTATCACCAGGTTTCATATATTTTTCAAGCGCTTGGATACACATCACCGTCGTTGGATGTGTTCCTGTGCCAAACGCCATGCCTGGGTCCAGCTCAATAATTAACTCATCGCTTGACACCGGTTCATATGTTTCCCATGTTGGAACGATCGTAAATTTCTCTGATATTTTGACAGGATTATAATATTTTTTCCAGGCGGTTGCCCATTCTTCCTCATTCACTTCGCTAATGGTGATTTTATTTTTGCCAATATCAATATCATACAATAATAAATTATTGATCGCCTGTTTAATCGCCTCAACTGTTTCACCAAGAAAGCTATTAACCGGTAAATATGCTTTAATAATTACTCCTTCTTCCGGATAATCGTCTGGATTTAATTCATAAACTTCGCCGAAAGAAGCATCTCGTTCCTTTATTAAATCATTAGGGTCTTCAATGACTACCCCGCCAGCACCTGCTTCGTGCAAAATATTCGAAATCGCCTCCACTGCCTCATGCGTCGTATGGATACTAATTTCTGACCATTTCATAAAATTCATGATTCCCCTTTAAACGCTTTTTTTACCTTGTCAAAAAAGCGGCCGTGTGGTCCTTGATGCATGCTTGAACCGCCTAATTGATCAAATTCGCGCAATAATTGCTTTTGTTTTTCTGTCAGTTTTGTCGGCGTCACAACGCGGACAATCACATGTTGGTCGCCATAGCCATAGCCGCGTACATTCGGCACCCCTTTCCCTTTTAAGCGGAATTTTGTTCCTGTTTGAGTGCCTGCTGGTATTTTCAGCTTCACTTTGCCATGAAGCGTCGGCACTTCGATTTCGTCACCGAGCGCAGCTTGGGCAAATGTAAGCGGTATTTCACAGTAAATATCATCACCATCACGCTCAAAAAACTCATGTGGCTCCACATGGAAAACGATATATAAATCTCCCGGAGGTCCGCCGTTAATTCCCGGTTCTCCTTGGCCAGCAACCCGCAATTGTTGTCCATCATCAATTCCAGCTGGAATTTTGACATGGATTTTCTTCCGTTTTTTCACGCGGCCAGTCCCGCCGCATGTTGTGCATTTTTCTTTGATATATTGCCCTGTCCCTCCGCAATATGGGCATGTGCGGCGATTAACGATGCGGCCAAACGGTGTGGACTGCTCTGTGCTGATTTGGCCTGTTCCATGACAATATGAACATGTTTCTTTTTTCGTTCCCGGTTTTGCGCCCGTGCCGTGGCATGTGTCACACGTTTCTTCCCGTGGAATTTCAATATCCGTTTCTTTTCCGAATGCCGCCTCTTCAAATGTTAATGTCATCGTATATTGTAAATCGGCACCAGCTCTTGGCGCATTTGGATCGCGCCGGCGGCCGCCGCCAAAAAAGGTGCTGAAAATATCCTCGAAACCACCGAAACCGCTGAAACCGCCAAAGTCAAAATCATCGCTGCGGAACCCGCCGAACCCTTGATTTGGATCCGCATGCCCAAACTGATCGTAATGCGCACGTTTTTGATCATCGCTTAGTACTTCATACGCTTCTTTAATTTCTTTGAATTTTTCTGCCGCATCTGGTTCTTTGTTAATATCTGGATGATACTTTTTCGAAAGTTTTCGGTACGCTTTTTTAATCTCTTCTTTTGTCGCGTTTTTGCTCACTCCGAGAATTTCGTAATAATCTCGTTTCGCCATGATGATCATCCACTCCCGATTCACTCACATAAGGGTTATTTTACATTTATCTCTTTTTTATTGCAATAGATTTAACCGGCATCTCCTTATTAGCAAAAAAGTCAAAGCCAAGACAGGCCTGACTTTGACTTTTTTAGATTTATTATTTGTCGTCTTTTACTTCTTCGAATTCTGCATCGACAACATTTTCGTCTTTTTTCTCAGCGCCGCCGGCTCCTGCCTGCTGCTGAGCTTGTGCTTGTTTTGCCGCTTGTTCGTATAGCTTAATGGAAAGCTGCTGTACGATTTCTTGAAGCGCTTCTTTCTTTTTGCGAATGTCATCGATGTCGTTTTTCTCAAGCGCAGCTTTTAACGCGTCTTTTGCTTCTTGCGCTTTTTTCACTTCTGCTTCGTCTACTTTTCCTTCTACCTCTTTTAATGTTTTTTCGGTCGTGAATACTAATTGGTCGGCTTCGTTGCGAAGTTCTGCCGCTTCTTTACGTTTTCTGTCCGCTTCCGCGTTTTCTTCTGCTTCTTTAATCATTCGTTGAATCTCTTCTTCAGAAAGACCGGATGAAGATTTAATCGTAATGGATTGTTCTTTGTTTGTGCCCAAATCTTTCGCGCGAACATGGACAATACCGTTGGCGTCGATGTCAAACGTTACTTCGATTTGCGGTACGCCGCGTGGTGCAGGTGGGATATCTGTTAATTGGAAACGGCCGAGCGTTTTGTTGTCAGCAGCCATCGGACGTTCGCCTTGCAGCACATGAATGTCAACCGTTGTTTGGTTATCGGCTGCCGTAGTGAAAATTTGTGATTTACTTGTTGGAATCGTTGTGTTGCGTTCAATTAATTTTGTAAACACGCCACCCATTGTTTCAATTCCAAGCGATAGCGGCGTTACGTCAAGAAGAACGACGTCTTTTACTTCACCGGCAATGACACCGCCTTGAATCGCCGCGCCGATCGCTACCACTTCGTCTGGGTTAACGCCTTTATGCGGCTCTTTTCCAAGCTCGCGTTTAATCGCTTCTTGTACCGCTGGAATGCGCGTCGAACCGCCGACAAGGATCACTTTATCGATATCCGAAGGCGTCAATCCCGCATCTTGCAACGCTTGACGTACCGGTCCCATTGTCCGTTCAACTAGATGGGCGGATAGCTCTTCAAATTTCGCTCTTGTTAATGTCGTTTCTAAGTGTAATGGCCCCGTTTCATTTGCGCTAATGAACGGCAATGAAATTTGCGTTTGCGTTACGCCGGAAAGTTCTTTTTTCGCTTTTTCCGCAGCATCTTTAAGGCGTTGCAACGCCATTTTGTCTTTGGATAAATCGATGCCGTGTTCTTGTTTGAATTGCTCTACTAAGTAATCGATGATGACTTGGTCAAAATCGTCGCCGCCAAGATGGTTGTCGCCGGCAGTCGCTTTTACTTCAAATACCCCGTCACCAAGTTCAAGGATCGATACGTCAAACGTACCGCCGCCTAAGTCGTAAACGAGGATCGTTTGATCTTCTTCTTTATCCAAACCGTACGCAAGCGCCGCTGCTGTCGGCTCGTTAATGATCCGTTCTACTTCCAATCCAGCGATGCGCCCTGCGTCTTTTGTCGCTTGGCGTTGCGCATCGTTAAAGTACGCCGGAACGGTAATTACCGCTCTTGTCACTGGTTCGCCTAAATAGTCTTCTGCATATGATTTTAAGTATTGTAGAATAATTGCCGAAATTTCTTGTGGTGTATATTTTTTTCCTTCAATTTCTACCTTATAATCCGTTCCCATATGGCGTTTAATCGAAATGATGGTGTTTGGATTGGTAATTGCCTGACGTTTGGCGACTTCTCCGACTAAACGTTCGCCGTTTTTAAACGCCACAACAGAAGGAGTGGTTCGGTTTCCTTCTGGGTTTGGAATTACTTTTGGTTCGCCGCCTTCTAGCACAGCGACGCATGAGTTGGTTGTACCTAAGTCAATACCGATAATTTTACTCATAAACATCACCCTCCTACTACTTTATTGGCTTACTTTCACCATTGCTGGACGAATGACACGATCTTTCAGTTTATAACCTTTCTGAAATTCTTCCACAACTGTATTCGGCTCATAATTGCTGTCTTCTACTTGCATCACGGCTTGATGCAAGTTCGGATCAAACGGTTTGCCAACCGCTTCGATCGCTTCTACTCCTTCTTTTTTCAGCGCATCCAACACGGAGCGATACACCATTTCCATTCCTTGCAGAATCGATTTTGCTTGTTCGTTATCAGCCTCTATCTTTAACGCACGCTCAAAGTTGTCCAAAGCAGGCAAAAGGTCGCTAACCAAGCTTTGGGCGCGATATTTTTCAGCTGCTTCCATTTCCATTTTTGTACGACGGCGGAAATTTTCAAAATCGGCGTATAAACGAAGATAGCGGTTCTCCATTTCTTTTATTTTCGCTTCCAGTTCAGCAATTTTTGCATTTGCCGCCGCCAATTCATCGTTTTGCTCTTCTTGTGCTTTTTCTTGCTCTTCTATTTCAATTTCTTCTTGATGTTCATTTACTTCATGTTTCTCTACTTTTTCCTCTTGCGGTTCCGTATTTAACGGTTCCTGTTCGTATGTAGCCTGTTCTTGTGCTGCTTTCTGCTCTTTTTCCATCGGTTTCACCTCCCTTTAAAGCGGCCTATTCTATGTATAAATAGTCACAAGGAAAGGATGGATTGTGCAAATCCATCCATTATCCAATATGACCATTGTTAATTGTTTTGATACCATTTTGTCAATGCGGTTGATAAGTCAGAAGCGACACGATTTAAAATGGTAATGACACGTGAATATTCCATTCGTGTCGGTCCAAGGATAGCGATCGTCCCCAGCTGTTCATTGCCAATCGAATACGTAGCGGTAATGAGGCTGCAGTTTTCCATTCCGCTTAATTGATTTTCCCGGCCAATCGTTACTTGAATTCCTTTTCGATTATGTTTGCGCAACAACCGGTAAAAATCTTTTTCCTGCTCAATCATTTTCATTAGTGAACGGACTTTTTGAATATCGCTAAATTCAGGCTGGTTTAACATATTCGTTGTCCCGGCAAAGAACATTTTTTCTTCTTGCGGTATGTCAAGCGTATCTACAATGGTTTTCAACATGCTGTCATAGTTATGAATATGCGTTCGCAAAACGTCCGCCACTTCTTTATAAATTTTATCTTTCAAATCTATAAGCGGAACCCCGATTAACCGTTCGTTTAAAATATTGACCATTTTTTCGAGGTCAGAAGGGTTTACAGAAGCAGGAACGGTAATCACATGGTTTTCCACATGTCCTGTATCTGTAACAATAATGGCTACAGCTGTTTGCTGATTCAGCGGAATAATTTGAATTCGTTTTAACTTATTCTCTTTCACAGCTGGCCCAAGTGCAATCGATGTATAATTTGTTAAATCAGATAAAATTTGCGCTGATTTTTGGACCACTTTCTCCAGTTCATAAATTCGCTCAGCAAAAATAGATTTGATTTTTTGAATATCTTCCTGTGTCAAACGTTGCGGGGACAACAAATGATCGACATAATAACGATAGCCTTTTTCCGACGGTACCCTGCCTGATGAAACATGCGTTTTTTCAATATATCCAAGTTCTTCTAAATCAGCCATTTCGTTGCGGATTGTCGCCGAACTTAAAGCAATTTCATGTTTTTTCGATAACGTCCGCGAACCGACAGGCTGTCCTGAACGAATAAAATCATCGATAATGACTTGTAAAATAAGCAATTGGCGATCCGTTAACACGCTCATCACCTCTGTTAGCACTCAAACATCCCGAGTGCTAAATCTATTATTACAGTATCAAATCCATATGCTAATGTCAATGTTTAGATTCCGCGATAAACGCTTGAAACACCTCGTTTCCTAGCAATTTCCCCCGATGAGTCAATCGAATATGCGTTTGTGTTTCTTCGAGCAGCCCTTTTTGTTTTTCCGCAGCGATCGCTCGGCCAAATACATCATGGACGCTCATCCCAAACTTTTCAAGAAAGCGCTGCTTAGATACTCCTTCCGTTTTCCTTAGCCCCAAAAACATTTCTTCTTCCATTTGTTCCGATACCGTTACATGGTGAACTTCCAAATACGGGAAACCTGTTTCTTGAACTGTCTCAATATATTTATTGATCGGTTTGATATTCGCACGCCGAACGCCGCCTACGTAGCTGTGAGCGCCCGCGCCAATTCCATAATATTCTTCATTGTTCCAATACGTTAAGTTATGGCGGCTTTCAAAGGAAGGACGCGCGTAATTACTAATTTCATATTGGTGGTACCCGTGTATTTCCATTTGCCGCATCGCTTCTTCATACATTTGCGCTTCTTCTTCCTCAGTTGGTAATAGCAGTTTTCCTTTTCTCATCAAATTGTAAAAAATGGTTTTCGGTTCAATGATGAGTGAATAAGCAGAAATATGTTGAATGTCAAGAGAAAAGGCGATCTCTAAATCCGCTTGGAACTGTGCTAACGTCTGTTGCGGCAGTCCGTACATTAAATCAATGCTAATATTTTCAAAACCGATTTCTTTTGCCAAGGCAATCGTTTTCATGACATCTTCATAACGATGAGTTCGTCCAATTGCTTTTAATAATGAATCATCAAACGTTTGAACACCGAAACTTAAGCGATTGACCCCCGCTTCTTTTAACAACTGTAGTTTTTCTTTGGAAAGCTCATTCGGATTTGCCTCAAACGTAAACTCTACTTCATGAATAGAAAAGCGGAAATGCTTATAAATGCTTTGCAGGAAAAAATCGAGCTGCTTCATTTCTAAAACAGTCGGGGTTCCCCCGCCAACAAACAACGTATCAATCCGATCCGTTGGAAATGCTTCCACCGTCCGTTTCATTTCATTTTCCATTGCTTCTAAATATTCATCGACTGGCTGTCCATGAAAAAATACTTTATTAAAATCGCAGTAATAACATATTTGCGCACAAAACGGAATATGGAAATAAGCTGATTTTACCAAGATAAACATCCTTTCTTAAAAATAAACAAGGCTATCCCAAAAAAGCGAAGAGACAGCCTTGTATACAATCTTCCTTACTTTTTATTATCGTCGATTTTTAAGATCGCCATAAACGCTTCCTGTGGAACTTCCACCGAGCCGATTTGCTTCATTCGTTTCTTTCCTTCTTTTTGCTTCTCAAGAAGCTTTCGTTTCCGTGATACGTCTCCACCGTAACATTTCGCCAAGACGTTTTTGCGCAACGCTTTAATCGTGGAACGAGCGATAATTTTATTGCCGATTGCTGCTTGCACAGGCACTTCAAACTGTTGCCGAGGGATTACATCTTTCAATTTTTCTACAATCACTTTCCCACGTTCATAAGCAGAATCACGATGAACAATGAAAGAAAGCGCATCAATTTTTTCGCCGTTAAGAAGAATATCCATTTTCACGAGTTTCGACGGTTTATAACCAATCAGTTCATAGTCAAACGATGCGTATCCTTTTGTGCTTGATTTTAGTGTATCAAAGAAATCGTACACAATTTCCGACAATGGAATTTCATAAATTAATGTTACTCGTTTTTCATCTAAATATTGCATATCGACAAAGTTGCCGCGTTTTCCTTGGCATAGCTCCATCACTGGTCCGACATAATCGTTCGGCACCATAATGGTCGCTTTTACATACGGCTCCTCGACATGATCGATTTTTTGTGGATCCGGCATATTGGACGGATTGTCAACTTGGACTTCCGTACCATCCGTTAAATATACTTTATATACAACGCTTGGCGCTGTTGTGATTAAATCAATGTTAAATTCGCGTTCAATGCGCTCTTGAATAATTTCCATATGCAATAATCCTAAAAAGCCGCATCGGAAGCCGAACCCAAGCGCTTGCGATGTTTCCGGTTCAAAGTGCAAAGCAGCATCGTTCAATTGCAATTTTTCTAACGCTTCGCGCAAATCGTTATAACGTGCCGTATCAATCGGATACATGCCGCAAAATACCATCGGATTTAGCTTACGGTATCCTGGCAGCGGCTCCGCTGCCGGATTTTCCGCATCGGTAATCGTATCGCCGACGCGCGTATCGCTCACATTTTTAATGGACGCAGTTAAAAAGCCGACATCGCCCACCGTTAATTCATCGACCAGCTTCGGTTTCGGCGTAAACACACCGACTTCTGCCACTTCAAATTCTTTGCCTGTCGACATCATTTTAATTTTTTGCCCAGGCTTTACTGTTCCATCCATCACGCGAATATAAGCAACTACACCGCGATACGAATCGTACATCGAATCAAAAATAAGCGCTTTTAACGGTGCATCCGGATCTCCGGACGGTGCTGGAATTTTCTCAACGATTTGTTCCAAAATCTCTTCGATGCCAATGCCGACCTTCGCAGAAGCAAGTACTGCTTCCGATGCGTCAAGCCCGATTACCTCTTCAATTTCTTGACGAACGCGTTCCGGTTCAGCGCTTGGCAAATCGATTTTATTAATGACCGGCAAAATTTCTAAATTATTATCAATCGCTAAATAGACGTTTGCCAGCGTCTGTGCCTCAATTCCTTGTGCTGCGTCGACGACAAGAATCGCCCCTTCGCAAGCGGCAAGGCTCCGCGACACCTCGTACGTAAAATCGACATGCCCAGGTGTATCAATTAAATGAAAAATATATTCTTCGCCATTTTTTGCTTTATACTTTAACTGAACAGCGTTCAGCTTAATCGTAATTCCGCGCTCCCGTTCCAATTCCATCGAATCTAGTATTTGTTCTCTCATTTCCCGCTCCGAAAGCGCTCCGGTTTTTTCCAAAATTCGGTCTGCCAACGTCGATTTTCCATGATCTATATGAGCGATAATGGAAAAGTTGCGAATTCGATCGCGTCGTTTTAATTTCTCTTCCCGATTCATCATTTTCTCACTCCCGCTATTTCCCGAAACTACACTAGCTTTGATTATAGCAACACAACAAGCAAGATTCAATGACATAGTTTTGCAAACTTTCATGATGATAAAGAAAAACATTGGCGAAAATTTGTACTATTCCGCCAATGTTATCACGCCATCTTTCTATTTATTTTTGATCACATAGAAACATGCCAATAACACGCTGTTTTCCTATCATTTTTCGAAAAAGGAAAGCACCTGTTCCATCAATGATCTTACCGCTTCGGCAAATTGTTTGCCAAGCTCGGAAAACAGATTGAACGTTTTCATATTTTCGATTTTTTCTTTCTTTTCTTGCAAATCTTCTGCCATCACTTTGTTTCCCAATACGGACGCTTCTACTTCCCCATTTTTGTCTTTTGAAATATGAAATACGGAAGGAAACGATGAATCATCATATCCTCTCATCTTTTGCAGGCCTTCATTCGCCTGCTGCATGCCGAGCAACACTCCAAAAAAAAGAATCATTGCCGCTAAAAAAAATTTAATAGTAAATTTAACCATACCACTCCGCTCCTTTATCGTTTTTCTGCCGGTGCGGGTGCTTGAACTTTTTGCGCTTGCCAATAATATTCGCTAAAAACATCGGCAACAGCAGATACAGACCGGAATAGCTCTTCAAACGTGTTGTCGACTCCACCAAACTCAATTAAAATCGCATTTTCCGATAAGTCTTGATTAAACTTTCCGTTCGTTTCCGCTCCTTTTTTTTCGATAACCCCTCGGCTCAGCCCAGGATATTTCTTTTGCAGCAAATGGTGGAGTTGTGTGGCCAGCTGCAAATTTTTTTCGTACTTTGCGTTTTCTCCTCCGATAATAAACGCAATGCGGGCATAATCCACTCCATTAATCGTAACGGTCGTATATTTCCGTCTTCGTGAATCACGGTGAATATCGATCAAATATTGCAAATCATGATTGCGGCTCATTGCTTCGACAACTGTTTTTCTAGACATATCGTACGCTTGGTAATATTTCATGCCTTTTTTCTGCAGCTCTCCTACAATATCAATGGTGCTTACTTCCGCTCCAATTCCTCGTTTTTCCATCTCTTCCGCTAGTTTTTCTCCCACTTTCGTGATGTTTACTGTGCGATGAAACGCTAAATCAGGATCTGTAACTCCTTTTAAGGCAGGCAAGTACGATTCACGTGTATGTGTATGATAAATATATACAACTTTTTTTCCTCCTGTCGTTTGGGACGGTGGAGGAATTTGTTTTTCATTATTTTTTTTGTCTGCTTCTTCCAAGTTCTCTAAAGAAGCTTGCCGTTCTGCTAGCATTACCTCCAGCGGCGGAGCAGATTCGTACGGCATGTTTGTATAATCCGTCCCTTCCCCTGCTACGATAATTTTGCTGTCATACAGCGCAAATCCCGGGAGCTCGCCGCCAAGCAAACTGCGCGGGTCGTCAGGGTTGATGCTTGTGGCCATGCGAAACAATAATGCTGAATAATTCGGCTTTTGCCGCTCCTTTGGCAACAGTTGCGAAAAATAATGATTTTCAAAACTAAATAAATGAATAAACGTTTCTTGTGAAAAATGGTTCGTCATATTGTTGACAGAGGAAGACGAAATACGGTATTCCGGTTTTAATGACGTAATAGCTCCTACTAGCATAAACATCATCATACATCCTAATACCGCTAAAATAATCACTTTTTTTAGACTCGCACCTTGTACCGTAACCATCATTTGCGGAGAACGCCACTTTTTCATGTTCTCACCCTTTCCCAGCTTGTCTACTAATTTAACGTATGGGCAAGCCAGGAAAGATAGAACTTCTTTTTTCTCTATTTTATTTCATTAATGTGTATAAGAACCGGTATTATCTTGATCAATTTGTTCATGCAATGCAGCATTTAATCCGCTCGCTAATAAATTTGCCATATCTTCAATAAACATATCGACTTCTTTCGGAGTAACCATTAAATTATGACCGAGTGGAGAAAGCACTTCATAAATGAGTCTGCGTTTTTCTTCTTCCTCTAACGTGCCAATTATGCCAAGAAATGTCGAACGTTGCTCCGTTGATGGCATATCTTCCTCTGTAAGCTTCTTTTTCTTTCCAAACGTCCATCCCGCTGGAGCGAGAGCACCAGACGGCCGCTTCCCTTCACGCATTTCCCTTCCAAAATGTTTTAAAATAAAATCGATCGTATCACTTGTAATCGATACAGCATCGACAACCGTTGGAACACCGATAGAAATAACGGGAATACCTAACGTTTCTTTACTTAATTCTTTTCGTTTATTCCCTACACCTGAACCTGGATGAATTCCCGTATCAGAAATTTGAATCGTTGCGTTGACCCGTTCAATCGATCGTGCCGCTAACGCATCAATGACGATCACAAAATCTGGTTTTGTTTTTTCCACAATTCCGTGAATAATATCGCTTGTTTCAATCCCTGTCGTCCCCATCACACCTGGAGCAATCGCGCTTACTGGACGAAATCCTTCTTCTACGCTCTCCGGTTGAAGATAAAATAAATGTCTTGTAATAAGTAGATTTTCCACCGTTAGCGGACCTAACGCATCTGGTGTCACATTCGAATTACCTAATCCTACAACAAGACAGCTTGATTCTTCTCTAATGTCCAATTTTCGCAAAAATGCGTTGAACTCTTTCGCAAATATATCTTGTACTTTCTGTTGCAACTCCGTATTATGTTCACGAATTCCCTGTGCTTCAATGGTTAAATACTTTCCCGGTTTTTTACCAATCGATTTTGCTCCTTCTTCCGTTACTTCTACATGCGACAATTTAATCCCGTCTATTTCGCGATCGTGAATAATGACTCCTTCAATAGGGGAAGCGCTTTCCCTTTTTTGTTGGAGACGCTCTTCCACAGCTATTTCATGTGCTTCGATCGCTAAATCGGTTCGTACCGAATACATGCTTAAATCGATTGAGCGGTTCATATCGTTCCTCCTAAAACGTATCATTTTTCTTTTATTTTCACCGCTTTTTGCATTTTCCATTCGTTTTGCGCAAACATTTTCGCAATCAGTAAAGTATTTTTGCTTGAATACTCTTGCATAATTTAACCTCGTTTGATAGAATAACACTTGTTCTTACATGTTCCTAATAACGGAAATGATCAACCAAGGACAGAGATGGCAAGATGACGGAGGTGAGAGAACGTGGCAAACATTAAATCCGCAATTAAACGTGCAAAAACAAGTGAAAAACGTCGCGCTCATAACGCTTCAATGAGATCTGCAATGCGTACGGCGATCAAAAAATTTGAAGCGTTTGTTGAATTAAAAGATGTGGAAAAAGCTCAAGAAGCATTCATCATTGCTTCCAAAAAATTAGACAAAGCGGTAACAAAAGGTCTTATTCATAAAAACACAGCAAGTCGCAAGAAATCCCGCTTAGCAAAAAAACTAAACAGCATTATTGCATCTTAAGAAAAACGACCTGGCAGCAGGTCGTTTTTCTTATTCTGATAAAATTGTTTCATTGGATATTCTTTGCGATCCCTTCATTCCATCTCATCAACAATAGCTCCATAACGAGCTGCCTGTCCATTGTTCCGCTCTTCATTTCATAGTCAGCCTCAGCAATTTGCCGCATCACTGTCGTAAGCTCTTCTTCCGAAAACAGCGCCGCTTGTCCCATGGCAAGTTTAATCCGAAACGGATGCACATTTAAGATGGAAGCAATTTGTTGCTGCCCATATCCTTTTGCCGCAAGCCATTTTACTTGATATAAAAGACGAAATTGACCGGCAAGAAGCGATAAAATTTTCAGCGGCTCTTCATTATTCTCCAGCAAGTCATAAAATACTTGCAGTGCATCACCGATTTGCCGTTTCGTCACTTTCTCCACTAATACAAACACATTTTGCTCCAACGTGCGCGATACAAGCTTTTCAACGGTTTCCTGCTGGATCATTCCGCCCGGTCCAACGAACAAAACGAGCTTGTCCAATTCGTTCGCAAGTGTCATTAAATTCGTTCCTGCCAGCTTTAGCAAAGTGTCAATCGCATGTTCTTCCACCATTACGCCGCTTTGTCCTGCTCTTTCCACAATCCATTCGCGCAGCTCTTTTTCGGCAAGCGGAGATGCGACAAAAACTTCCGCGTGTTCCTTCATTAGCTTCGTTATTTTTTTGCGTTCATCTAGTTTTTCATACGGTCCAACGAAGACGACAATCGAAAAAGGGGAAGGGGACATTATGTACGATTCTAATTTTTTTAAGTCATGCTCTACTTCTTTCTCTTTCTCCGCTGTAAAAAAATAAGGATTTTTAATAAGAATCACTCGTCTTTCCCCTAAAAACGGAAATGTTTCCGCATCTTCTAGCGCTGTTTGCACAGGAGTATCTTCGCAGTCGTACACAGATACATTAAATTCCCGCTCTTCTTCCGTTAATACCGTACGAACCAGAAGTTCATACGTTTCCGTTAATAAAAATGATTCAGTTCCATACAATAAATAAAGGGAAGACAAACGTCGTTTTTTAATTTTTCCCCAAAAGTCCGCCACCATATTTCTCTTCTCCATTCTGTCTGCAGTCTTTCTATGTTGAAAAGATACAACGTTTTTCTTATTTTTACAAGGGAATCGGTCAGCGGAAAAACCGATTCCCCTTTATATAAACGTTGACAAATAAGTCCTAGGACCTTATTTGTCAACGGGTTATCTTTATCTTTTCCCGGTCGTAAAAAAGTATTTGTGTTAACTGTTGTCAATGAAGGAAAGGAATAAGGAGGATATAGATTTTTTTTTCTTTTTCGTCTATACTAAAAATGATTGCACGAGGAGGGGTAAACGATGAACGTATTTGAAAAAGATGTACAAAGCAAACGAAATGATGCTGTTGACTCTGCTGTTGGTTTTATCGTTTCATTCGGTTTTTTTGCAACAATGTTTATTATCGCGACATTGATTAAATTTTTCGGTTCGTGAAGAGATTGCTTACATAAGCAGTCTCTTTTCTTTATTGGTAATATATGCTATGGAAGCATGACGGAAAAGGTTCCACGATTTTTCGAATAAATGTAGCGAATCGCGCCATGCTGATCTGTCCGCAAAATAATAACATCCCTTTTCTGCAGCCGTTCGATAACATAAGGGGAAGGATGATGGTAACGATTATGTTTGCCGACGGAAATAAGCGCGATCTTCGGCTGTACTTTTTCTAAAAATAACTCTGTTGTAGACGTATCGCTCCCATGATGGGACACTTTTAACACATCGGCTTCTAAGCGCGGAAAAGCGCTGATTAACTCCCTTTCCCCCGTTTCCTCTAAATCGCCCGTAAATAACCAGGATAATCCACCGAGCTTTGTATACAATACAATCGAATGATTATTATCATCACGATGCGTTTTCCATGGATGAAGTACATAAAATGAAATTCCGTCCTCTATCCATCTGTCACCCCTTGATATTTTCACCACTTCTATATTTTTTCGTTCAGCAAATTGAACAAGTTTTTCTTGCAGCGAATTTTTTGTTTCTCCTTTCCCAATGACCATTTGCTTCACAGAAAAATGACGAATGATTTCTTCTCCCGCTCCAATATGATCCAAATCCCCATGTGTCGCAATCAGTTTATCGATATATCGCACTCCGTTTGATTTTAAAAATGGAACGACAACATCTTTTCCCACATCCCACTTCCGCTTTCGTTCCTGCCATGGCTGTCTTTGGTGTGGAAGTGTTCCTCCCGTGTCAATAAGATATACTCCTTTTCGATACGGCAATTCAATATATATACAATCCCCTTGCCCGACATCGAGCAAAACGACCTCACCGTAGCGATCTATATATGGGCTCCATGCATGAAGCGCAATAACGAATGCGACCCATCCTATACTGAGGTACCGCCGCTTCTCCATTTGTACGAATGCAACAAAAATCACGACCGCATAACAGATAAGAAAAAAGAAAGAAGGCCGGCCAAGAATGAGGGACAACGAATGGTTAGAAGAGAAAAAGGCGACAACCTCGCTAGAGATTGCGATAATTGTTTGCAACAGCCAAATAAAAGGAAAAGAAAGAAGCGGATGTATATAATGCGCCCCCACAGCTGCAAACGAAAGCGGCATAATGATGAATGAATAAAGCGGCACAAAAATAATATTTAGAGGAATGCTCCATAACGAAACTTCGAAAAAATAGTATAAAAGAAACGGAAGGGCGCTCAACTGGGCAATAAAAGCCGTAAAAAAGAGACGCCAAAAGACAGAATCATGCGACAAGATCATTTGAAAAGATAGAATAAGAGCAAATGTTACAATAAACGATAGCTGGAATCCGACATCCCATAACATATATGGGTCGAAAAGCAGCATCATGACTAACGTTATACTTAATGCATCGAGCGGCGATAACATCGATTTCCAGTAATCGGCAACTAAGAAGATCATCGCTGTAAAGGAGGCGCGAATAACGGAAGGAGAAGCGCCTGTTAGCACAATATAAATGGGAAGGAAAATCAATAGGATTATCGTTGTCGTTTCCTTGGTGATAAAGCGAACCAATATGGAAAACACAGCTCCTACTAATAACGTGACATGCAACCCGGAAATGGCTAATAAATGGATTAATCCGAGTTTTTGGTATCCTTCTAGAAGCGTCTCGTCTAATTGTCCTCGTTCTCCGTATAAAAGTGCTTGGATAATTCCAACCGTTTCTGATGGAAAATGTGTTTCCACCGTGTGAAGCCCTTTCTCACGAAGCGAAAGAAACCATTCATATAACGTCGGGGATGTGTTGCGGCAGTCTTGCAAGGAGAACGATTGGGGTTTAAGAATCCAATGAATATGATGGAATCGCAAATAACGACGATAATCGAAAGCATTAGGATTTCGCGGCAGCGCCGGACGTTCAAGCCTTCCCTTCACCGTGCATACTGTTCTAGGAGTTAAAGAAGAAAGTTCCTGTTTTTCCTCTGCTGATTTTATGTAATAAATAAGCTGAAGCTTTTCTTTCCCCACTTTGACAATCGATTTTAGTTGATTCCCATCCACCGAAATGGGAGCAACAAAACGAATAGTAAATAACGTCATGTTGCCAGGCAGTTTCGTCTTATTATGATGGTCGATATAAACGAAGTACATATAAAAAAGGCAAAGCGTTATGATAGAAAAAAGAAAGAGGCGCCTTTTTCGCGTGAAAAGAAATATAGCATAAAGCGCGATAAACACCAAAGAAATGTTTGGCCTCCCGCACCCAGCTATGATCCCAAAAACAGCAGCAAGCGCTATATAAACAATATTCCCCCGCATAGTTTGCGCCCCTTTCCGTAGGCATGATTTATTATTTTTGCAGAAGTGACAATATTTCTTTATTAAATGGTACGTGTTCTATCCGGACTTTCGCTTGTTCAAAAAGTTCACGTGCATACGGATGATTTTTGTAATCTTGCGCATAATATACAGCACGAATTCCGCTTTGAATAATCGCTTTGCAGCAATGTAAACAAGGAAAATGAGTTACGTACATTTCTGCGCCTTCTGTCGGTACGCCAAATTTCGCACATTGAATAATCGCATTCATTTCCGCATGGATGGTGCGAACACAATGTCCGTCAATAACGTAACATCCCTCATCAATGCAATGAGCTCCGCCTGCAATAGAACCGTTATACCCCCCGGCAATAATTCGTTTATCCCGGACGATGGTGGCGCCAACCGCCAATCGTGTGCAAGTGCTGCGCAATGCCAACAAATGGCTTTGCGCCATAAAATATTGATCCCATGTAATCCGTTCCATGCTTCCTCCCCCACTTGTCCATTGCAAATTGATTTTCCCTTTCTCAGAAATGAACATATTTTTAGTGTAATGGGCGAGCCAGCAAAGCGTCAACGACATTATGGCAAAACAATGTGTTCTTTTATTTTTTCCAGCGTCTTTTCTCCAATGCCTGTAACATTTAATAAATCTTCTGCTTTTTGAAACGGCCCATGCTTCTCACGATAGGCAATAATGGCTGCCGCTTTAGTCGGCCCAATTCCCGGAAGTTGCAATATTTCTTCCTCTGACGCTGTATTAATATAAATTTTCTTGGAATCATTAGAGGAAACAACAGAAGAATCTATGGAAGGAATGTTCGTCTCCCCGCGCGCCGGTACATAAATCATCATTTCATCATGTACTTTCGCCGCCAAATTGACCTTTGTTTGATCCGCTTCTTTTGTAAATCCGCCAGCCATTGCTACCACATCATTGACACGCGCCGTATCCTTTATTTCGTATACTCCTGGCCGGGCAACTGCTCCCTTTATATCGACAACAATTGTTTTGGGTTGCACTTTCTCTTTCTTTTTCTCCGCCGCTTTCGTCATCATTTGTTCCGACTCTAGTATAGAACCTTGTTCCTTTTCGATCATTTCATTGTTTCTAAACAAAATGACCACCGCAACGATGAACACTGCCAAGAGCAGGATATACCATCGTTTGTCATACTTTTTTATTGCTTCCCACATGTCCATCACCCTTTCAAATTAGTCATAAAATAAAGAAAACGCTCATACATATCGTTGAAAAGACTATACGTACTGCAAACAGGGAGGGGGGAGTGAAGAATGGAAATCGGAATGATTGGGACAGGAAATATGGGAAGGATTTTAATTGAAGCGTTTCTTGAATCTGGTGCCGTCAAAGAAGACCAGCTTATTATCACAAATCGCACGTTAGAAAAAGCGCTCGACATCCAGCGCCGCTATCCGGGCGTATATGTTGCTGCCAGTGCGGAAGAAGTGGTACAGAAAGCAACGATTGTGTTTTTATGTGTAAAACCGTTAGATATTCACCCCCTTTTGCAACAATTATCTTCCTTTTGGACAAAAGAACATTGTCTTGTATCGATTACAAGCCCGATTAGTGTAAAACAACTTGAAGCCGCCGTCCCTTGCCACGTGGTGCGCGTTATTCCAAGCATTACAAACCGGGCGTTTGCTGGAAGCACGCTAATCACGGTTGGGCAGCGCTGTTCTCCACACTACCAAAACTATATAGAAACGCTATTCCGTCACATTTCTGCTCCTTCCTATATTAATGATGGAATTACGCGAATCGCTTCTGATATCGCTAGTTGTGGTCCCGCTTTTTTTAGCTATTTGCTTCAGCAATTTATTGAGGCAGCCGCCGCCAAAACACCGATTACAAAAGAGCAGGCAACAGCACTGACAAGCAATATGATTATTGGATTAGGGGAATTATTGAAAAAGAATCTTTATACACTTCCAACACTGCAAGAAAAAGTTTGCGTGAAAGGCGGTATTACTGGAGAAGGAATTGCGGTGCTTGAAAAGGAAATCGAAGGGGTATTTGAACGCGTATTTGATAAAACACATGAAAAATTTAAAGATGACATCGAAAAAATAAAAAAACAATTCGGTAGTTAATTAAATTCGTTAAAAAAAGAAAAAAATCCTGCTTAGCAAAAAAATGTTTTATTCCGTACCGAAGCCAAAATCGATCAATAGCTTTTCTGCCGAAGCCAACGTGTAATCGCTTTATCAGGCTTTGGCAGAAAAGCGTAAAGTTTTAAAAGCAGGAAGCGCTGCTGTTTTTCATTTTTTCGCAACAAAGAAAACACGTTCCGACGTTTCGCTTGGCGCTTCATCTGTAAAATCCGCGGTTATTTCCAGCACAGTAAATCCCGCTTCCGTCAGCCATTGTTTATACTGATCAATCTCATAGGTGCGCTGTCGATGCAGTTCATCATGCCGTTCATATTTTCCATCATCGCCACGGACGAAAAACGTTAATTCATGCTCAACGCTATGTGGCAACGAAAGCGGATAGCAAGACCAAATATAACTGATTTCCTCGTCATTACTTGTAAATACCGCATCTTGAAAAATACGGTCTATTTTATACGTTGAATGAACGTCAAATAACAATAAACCGTCTTCTTTTAACAGTTCATAAATGCGGGAAAAAGTTTGCCGAACTTCACTTTCTTCTAATAAATAGTTGAGTGAATCGCAAAAAATAGTGACACAATCAAACGACGAAAATCCTTCTAATTCCGTCATATTTTGTTGAAAAAATTCAATGTTAACCTGTTGCGCTTCCGCTTTTGCTTGTGCAATAGCGAGCATATTTTCAGACAAGTCGACACCTGTGACCAAAAATCCTTCTTTTGCCAGCCGAACAGCTAATTCTCCTGTACCACATCCGACATCAAGAATGCGTTTCGCACCTTGACGTCCGTATACCTTTAGCTTCTTTTGCACAAACGACTGCCATGCATCATACGGCGCTTCATTCATTAATGTATCATACCAATAAGCAAATGACTCGTACGTCATTGCTGCAACACGCTCTTCACATCTTCAAGCGGCGCATCTCCCCATAAACGTTCTAAATTGTAATAACTGCGTTCCTCTTTATCAAAAACATGGGCAACGATATCGCCTAAATCGACTAAAACCCATTTTGCCTCATGAAACCCTTCTACCCGTTTCACAGGAATATGGTGTTCCTCGGCTTTCTCTTTTATTTCCCGCGAAATCGCCTGCACTTGTTTTTCCGAATTTCCATGACAAATAACAAAATAATCAGCGACAAGGGAAATTCCTTTCATATTTAGGACAACGATATTTTCCGCTTTTTTGTCATCGGCTGCTCGAACAACCAATTGCAATATTTCTTGTTCCGTCATTCTTCACATTCCCCCTTTATTTCCATCATCAATGAATTATATGTGTGAATCGTGTCTGGATAAATAAGCTGATTTTTTTTCAACAAAAATTGGATGGTGTTTTGTAACGATTTTACTAACGCCTTGTTTAGATCTTGTTTGGCAAGATCACGAACTTCATCTACTCCTGGGAATATCCGTCCGGGCTCAATATAATCGGCAAGGTAAATAATTTTTTCCAATAACGTCATATTTGCTCGTCCTGATGTATGATAACGAATCGCGTTTAATATATCTTCATCTTCAATTCCAACTTCCGTTCTTACTAAATAAGCACCGACTGGAGCATGCCATAGTTCCGAGTTGTAAGAAAGCAAGTCTTTTGGCATATTTTGCTCTAAAATAATTTGTTTCATTTCTTCTTTCGGGCGAAACTTCGCATAGTCATGAAAAATAGCCGCCAATTCTGCTTTTTTTACATCAGCGCCATACTGTTTCGCAAGCTCAATTGCCGTTTCCATAACGCCAATTGTATGTTGATAACGGTGTTCTGTCAATTGTTTTTTAACGAGAGTTAACGCTTTTTCTCGCTCCATATAGCTTCCTCTCCTCAATATAAAGTCTTACACATTCCGGCACTAAATATCGGATTGTTTGTCCTTTTCTTACCCGATCGCGAATCATCGAAGAAGATACCGCAAATTGCGGTACTTCTACTTCCATAATCGGATAAGATGTTTCAGTGGAAAAACCAGGCCGCTTTACACCCACAAATGTTACTAACTGGACAAGTTCGGCAATTTTATACCAGTGCGGCAAATATTCCACCATATCTGCACCGATAATAAAATAAAACTCATCATCTGGGTGCATAGAAAGCAGTTGACGCATTGTATCATACGTATACGACGGTCCTTCTCTTTCCAGTTCAATCGTTTCAATATGAAAACGCGGATGATCAGCAATCGCTAATTCAAGCATGCGCAAGCGATCTTCGCTTTTTGTCACTTGTTCATGTTGTTTATGTGGAGGGATGCGGTTCGGCATAAACCAAATTTCTGACAACTGAAGAGCATGCAGCACTTCATTCGCCATTAATAAATGCCCGTAATGCGGTGGATCAAATGTCCCTCCAAAAATCCCGATTTTTCTCATATTTTCTTCCCTCCGCCATGCATATGCGCAACTTTGCCGTTTAGCGCGGTAACACAATTTGCTTATTTTCTTTTGACTCCTTATACAATACAATGGTATTCCCAATTACTTGTACAAGTTCCGCGCCCGCTCCTTGTGCAAGTTGCTCGGCGACAACATGGCGATCTTCCTCACAATTTTGCAGCACGCTCACTTTAATAAGCTCACGCGCTTCGAGCGCATCGATAATTTGCTTAATCATATTTTCATTAACTCCGCCTTTTCCAACTTGAAAAATTGGTTTCAAATGATGGGCTTTCGCCCGCAAAAAACGTTTTTGTTTTCCTGTTAACATATGTTATGTTACCCCCTAAGCTGTTCGATCACTATTTTTTTCATACGTTGGACATCCGGGAATATTCCTGTCCATTTTTCAAATGCTAACGCCCCTTGATATACAAACATCCCGACTCCATTTTGGATAATTCCATTTCTTTTTCGTGCTTCCTTCAACCATTTTGTCTCTAATGGATTGTAAATAATATCAGAAACGATCGTTCCTTCTTTCATATTTGCAAGAGAAAGCGGCATTTCTTCCACATTAGGGTACATTCCAACAGACGTCGTATTAATGAGAATATCATATTCTCCTAAACGCTCTTCCGCTTCATTTAACGAGTATACAACTGATGAAACAGAAGCATTACATTCATCAATAAGCTGTTTTGCTTTGGATACCGTTCGATTGCAAATATCGATTTGTTTTGCACCGCGATCGGCAAGAGAAACGTAAATGCCTCTTGCTGCTCCACCAGCTCCAATAAGCAAAATGCGCTTTTCTTTTATATCGACGTTTATTTCTTCCTCTAGCGCCCGAACATATCCAGGACCATCTGTATTATAGCCGATCAATCGTCCATTTTCATTCACGATCGTATTGACCGCACCGATGCGGCGCGCTGTTGGATCCACCTCATCGAGCAATGGCATCACCGCTGTTTTATGAGGAATCGTTACATTTAACCCCGAAATGCCAAGGGCCCTTACCCCGGCAATAGCATCCTTCAAGCGTTCCGGCTCTACATGAAATGCATGGTAGTGTGCGGCAATGTTCATGTTTTGAAATGCATCATTATGCATAATTGGCGATAGGGAATGGTGAACAGGACAACCAAATAACGCATATAATTTTTCCATTTTCTCTTCTCCCCTATTTTACTTACAAAGGAATTAAATCAATGATTTCCTTATTAAGATGTCGACTCCCTTTGGTGCATACGCAATCACTTGCGCTCCTGGTTCGTTGCATGTCACCCAACCAAGTCCGGAAAATACAATGTCTGTCTTTCTTTCTTTTATGGTGAATGTATGCGCCTCTAACGGCGGGAATTGGTCGATATAATGTTTGCGCGGAGGAGAAAGAAGTTCACCTAATTGATTGGCATATAACGCCTCCGCTTTTTCTAACTTCGTCCGATGAATGAGCAGCTCATTGGAAAAATAACATACAAAAGACCGTCGTCCCCCTTTTATATAATCAAGCCGGGCGAGCCCCCCGAAAAATAACGTTTGTTGTTCATTCAGCTGATACACTTTCGGATGGATTTCTCGCTTTGGAGTGATGATTTTTAAATCTTTTTTGTCCACAAAGTGCGCCATTTGATGGTGATTAATAATTCCCGGCGTATCATAAATCGCCGCTCCATCATCTAATGGAATTTCGATCATATCCAACGTCGTTCCCGGAAAATAGGATGTTGTAATTACATTTCCTTTCCCCGTTGCCTCTTGAATAATACGATTAATAAACGTTGATTTTCCAACATTCGTACAGCCAACCACATAAACGTCTTTCCCAAACCGATATTTTTCAATCGCCTCCATTACTTTCGCCATTCCGATTCCTTTGACAGCGCTCACTAAACATATGTCAATTGGCTTCAAGCCGAGATCGCTTGCCGATTGTTTCATCCAATGAATAAGCTTTGGATATTTCACCGATTTTGGAAGCAAGTCCACTTTATTGCCAACAAGCAAAATCGGGTTGTTCGCGACAAATCGATGCAATCCTGGAAGCCAGCTTCCATTGAAGTCAAAAATATCGACAATTTTTACGACAAGTGCTTCCGACTGTCCGATGCTGTGTAAAATTTTTAAAAAGTCATCATCTGTCAGTGCTACATCTTGCACTTCGTTATAGTGCTTTAAGCGAAAGCAGCGTTGACAAATGACTTCTTCTTTTTCTTTTTCTAAAACGCTTTTTGGTGCATACCCAGGTTTTGTCTCATCTTCCGATTGAATTAGCGCTCCACAGCCAATGCAGCGAATTTGTTGTTCCACCATCATTCCTCCCAATAAATCATGCCTTTTTTACGCATCATATTTAAAATTATCCGTTCCATCTTTCGGTTCAATCGGGTCCAAAGTCCGTCTGTCTGCGCAACCGGTACAACTAAAATGGTATTTAATCCTAACCGGTTTCCTCCAAACACATCGGTTAGCAATTGATCACCGATGACAACAACTTCATCTTTCCTCAATTGCATCATCGATAACGCTTTTTGGAAAGCGCGTGTCAGCGGCTTCCGTGCTTCGAAAATAAACGGAATGCCAAGCGGTTCCGCGAAAGATTGCACCCGCTTTTTATTATTATTCGATACGATGATCACCTTAATGCCCTCTTGCTTCATATTCTCAAACCACTCCATTAGCTCCGGAGTGGCGCTTGGACGATCCCACTCGACAAGCGTATTATCTAAATCTGTAATGATTCCTTTAATTCCCTTTTCTTTTAACTCACTAGGAGTAATATCCAGTACACGTTTGACAAACTGGCTTGGCAAAAAATAATGAAGCATGTCCATCACCTTACCTTTTTAGGCACTGACTTTCGGCTTTTCTGCCTTTAACCATCATACCTAATTTTCACTAGTCTTTCAAAACAAACTTTGACAAATATATACAATCACAAAAATTTTTTCGACAAAGTTCGTTATCCCAAAAATTGTGGATAAGTTTTGCCCACATCATTCACAAGCATAAAATCAGATTCCCACAACCTTATAAACATGTTTTCCACATGTTATCCACTTGTTGTTGTGGATAACAGAACGGTTGTTCTACATCGGAAATCATGGTACAGTTAAAGTAACTTACCATTATATGTATTGACTGCAAATCATATTCCATTGCTGAAGGAGGTTTTCAGCATGAAATATCTATCCGACGAGCTATTAATCGAATCATATTATAAAGCAAAAGAATTAAAATTAAGCCCGGAGTTTATTGAATTAATTGAAAGAGAAATTCGCCGCCGTTCGTTAGAACATAAAATTAAGCTTTCATCATAATAGCCTCCAGGGCTTTTTTTTATTTTAAATAGCCAATCCGTTCCCCTACTTTCACTCCCATCGGCACCACAATTCGTTCATCAAGCTCAACGCTGTCTTTTTCAAACAATAAAACAACGGTAGATCCAAAAGAAAAATAGGCAATTTCTTGCCCTTTCGTAAGATGCTTGCTCGCATGGGTAAGCTCAATGCTGTTGACAAACATCGCACCTATTTTTACAATCGCGATATGTTTTCCGTTTGCAGCTACTTCTGTAATCATGCGATAGTTTTTCGATAACGGCCGCTTTCCATATTTTAAGCCAAGGCGGTTGACAGGGTACGATTTTTTTCCAAGCGCCCATTGCTTTTGCACGACTCCAGATATTGGGCTATGGATGCGATGATAATGGCTTGGGCTTAAATACAAAATAATGAATAATCCGTTTAAATATTTTTTTGCCGCTTCATCGCTTCCGAGCATTTCTGCAATCGAATATGTCTTGCCCTTAACGACGATTTCACTATTTTCACGAATCACACCGATATCTTCAATAATCGCATCAACAGGGCTAATAACACTGTTTTTCGTTTGATCAATCGGTCTTGTCCCCGCTTTTAGCTTGCGAATAAATAATTGCTGCAGCGTTTCATAATTTTTTAAATTTTTTTCCATTTCTTCCTGATTAATATCATAAATTTTTGCATACGATGGAATAAGTAATGCACTTAAGCGGGACTTCGTAAAAATTGCAATCATTTTTGATGAAAGTGAATGATTCGTCAATTCAATCATAAGACGATACAACCATTTTAACAAATATATTCCCTCCAGTTTACGGCGGTCATGTTTTTTACTACTTTTCATATTATAAATAAAATGAGTATAATTGTAGTAGACTTTGTTTGCTGCGTTTTAGAGCGAAAAGGAGTGAGGAGATTGTTTTTATTGGATTATTTAGATTACACATTAAAAAAGCTAAAAGCAAATATGGCGAATATTTTAACGATGACCAATTTATCACTAGGTGGTTTTTCCGTCTTGACGACGTTAAAAGGGCAGCTTAATGTCAGTCTGCTTCTCGTTTTTTTAGCAGCCTTAGTCGACCGCTTTGATGGAGCTGTTGCCCGCAAATTAAATATTGAATCAGAACTCGGAAAACAATTGGACTCCATGAGTGATATTATATCATTTGGAGTAGCTCCTGCGTTGTTAATTTATCAAAGCTTGCTGCATGAATTTGGCGCACCTGGTGCGTTTTTTACAATTTTATACATCGGCTGCGGCGCCTTTCGTCTTGCTCGTTTTAACATTACAGAAAACAACGGCTATTTTTCGGGACTTCCAATTACAGCTGCCGGAGTACTGCTAACATTAAGCTATTTAACGATTCATTATTTTCCTCCGCAATTTTTCATTTTCCTTATGATCACATTGTCGTTTTTAATGGTCGGAACATTTAAATTGAAAAAAATATAAAACAAACATAGGAAGACTGTCCTTTCCAAAATGAAGTCATAATGGATTGGGCAGCCTTTTTTTATTTTCTATCACACCATTTTCTCTTTTCAATCCTTGTTATTAATTATATGATAAATGTGAATTCATTATAAAGTACAAATAACATATGAATATGGTGTTTTAGAGACATAACGGGGGGATTTCATTTGGACAAAACATCCATTATCGGCATTCTTCTTGGTATTATCGCTGTAGGTGTTGGAATGTACTTTAAAGGTGTCAATCCAAGTGTATTAATTAACCCTGCAGCGATTTTAATTATTATCGTTGGAACTATCGCTTCTGTTACCATCGCTTTTCCAACTCGCGAAATTAAAAAAGTGCCAAAACTGTTCGGCGTGCTTTTTAAAGAACAAAACATCCCAACCATCGAAGAATTAATTCCATTGTTCGTCGATTGGGCGAACGTGGCTCGACGGGAAGGATTGCTCGCACTAGAAGCAAAATTAGACGAAATTGATGATCCATTTTTACGAAATGGTTTGAGCATGGCAATCGATGGACAGACACAAGATTTTATTCGCGATGTAATGACAGAGGAAATTGAAGCGATGGAAGAACGGCATGAAGCGAATGCAGCCATTTTTTCGCAAGCAGGTACATACGCGCCAACACTTGGGGTGCTAGGAGCGGTCATCGGGCTAATTTCGGCATTAGGCAATATCGATAACATTAGCGAGCTCGGCAAAGCAATTAGCGCGGCATTCGTCGCAACACTGCTGGGAATTTTCACTGGGTACGTGTTATGGCATCCATTTGCCAATAAATTAAGAAGAAAATCAAAAGAAGAGGCGAAAATACGGCAAGTCATGATTGAAGGGGTCCTTTCCATTCTAGAAGGACAAGCACCGAGGACAATTGAACAAAAACTTGCTTCCTATCTTCCGGAAACTGAACGCAAGAAAATTGTAGAACAGGGAGAAAAAAGAAATGGGTAAGAAAAAAAAACAAAAACAAGAAGAGCATATTAACGATTCATGGCTTATTCCGTACTCTGATTTATTAACGTTATTACTTGCTCTTTTTATCGTTTTGTTTGCAAGCAGCCAAATTGATCAAAAAAAATTCCAGCAAATCGCCCGGTCATTTAATACGGCATTGGCTGGCGGAACAGGCGTGCTTGATTTTGAAAGCCCAATCGAACCGGAAACCCCGCCTTCGCCATCAAAACAAGAACATAAACAGCAACAAAAAAATCTAAATAAAGAAGATAAAGAAGAGCTGCATGCCGTGCAAGAAAAAATTGATACATATATCGCACAAAAACATTTAAATGGGAAATTACAAACCTCTTTAACAGATGAGGGGCTGGCGATTACAATATTAAATGATATTTTATTTGATTCTGGAAGTGCAGAAGTACGACCAAAAGATCGAAAGCTAGCTAAAGAGATTTCCCAACTGCTTGTCATGAATCCACCGCGAAATATTATTATTAGCGGGCATACCGATAACGTACCGATTCACAATGCGCAATTTGCTTCCAACTGGGAGCTAAGCGTCATGCGTGCTGTAAATTTTATGAAAATATTATTGGAAAATCCCGAGCTCGATCCGCGCTGGTTTAGCGCGAAAGGATACGGAGAATTTAAACCAGTAGCGCCCAATAATACTCCTGAAGGACGGATGAAAAACCGGCGCGTTGAAATTTTAATTTTGCCAAAGACCGAAGCTTCCCGTCAATAATTTGACATTTCCATCGCTCTCCCTATTGATGAAAAAGGCTGGCAGATGTTTGCCAGCCTTTTTATGCTAAAGCTTAAAAGAAAATTTAATGACTCCTGCTTTCACCATTGTTTCCATCAAAATGACAAACGCTGGACCAATAAACAGCCCGATAAAACCTAACAGTTGAAATCCTAAATAAACGCTCACTAATGCAGCCAAAGGGGAAATGCCTAAATTGGTTGAGAAAACTTTCGGCTCAATAATACGACGTACTACCGTAATAATCACAAACAATACAATGAGACCAATCCCTAGGCCGCTATTGCCATTCGCAATACTTATTATCCCCCATGGCACTAACACCGAGCCAGTTCCTAAAATCGGCAAAATATCCACGACAACAATTAGCAGTGCCATAATAACCGCATAATCCACTTTCAACAACAATAAACCGGCCAAAGCAAGGAAAAAAGTGATGAGACTTAACAAAAATTGCGCTTTAATAAATCCGATGCCAGCTTTGCTTAATTGGGTCACAATCATCGCTAACCGCTGATATGTACGTTCAGACAAATATTTTTTGATCCTCTTTTTTAACTTTGGCAAATCTAAACTAATTAAAAACAGTGCTACTAAATATACTAAAAAATGAATAAGAAAGCCAGGAATAAGCGTGATAAAATGAACAATCGACTGCGTCGAATTCGTCGCAAATTCCAAAAGCAAACGTTGTATCGTTTCGACGCTGTTTTCCAACGAAGCAATAATCTCTTTCGGAATCGAACTTGAATACGATTCCCATGTTTGAATAAACTTATTAAAAACTTCTGTCGCTTCACTCAAAAAATGCGGCAGTTTTTGCGAAAATGTCATAATTTGCTGCACAAGTATGACAATAAGAAAATAAAACGCAAAGCCAACGATAATAAGAAATAACGAAAAAACCGTCGTTACTGCATGCAACCGTTTCAGCCGGTAATTGTTCTGCAAATTTTGCACTGCTGGCTCTAATAATAATGCTGTCGCTAATGCAAAGACAAGCGGCAAGCTATACGGCAGCAAAAATAAACCTATTGCAATCACGAAGGCAATAATAATAAACTTTTTCACTATCGTACCTCATTCAATTTGATTTTACTTCGCAGCTTCTATTATAAATATAGCGAATGGAGTAAAGACAATCAACCACATTAAAATCTCCCTGCCATTTGGAAAACGAGAACAATCATCCCGAGTAACCATACATACATCGCAAATCCTTTTAATGAATGACGCTTTAAATAATTAATCATCCAGCGCACTGCAATATAGCCAAATAACGCCGAAGAAACCGTTCCGATCATAAGCGCGCTTACAGAAATATTTTCTACTTTCCCTTCCAATAAATCTAGTGATTGTAAAACGATTCCTCCCGCAATCGCTGGAATTGACAACAAAAACGAAAAATATGCAGCTGTTTCGCGATCGAGTTTACGCAACAATCCTCCGACAATCGTAAGCCCCGAACGTGAAATTGCCGGAAAAATGGCTGCGGCCTGAAATGTCCCGATCACAAACGCATCGGTATATGTAATGTCATCCATTCGTTTATACCCATGCTTTGCACCATCAGCTATCCAAAGAAATAAGCCAGTTACTAAAAATTCCCATCCAATAGTCGCTCCTGTCTTGGAAATTTCTTCAAAGTAATCTTTAAACAACAACCCGACAACAACTGCCGGAATCGTCCCTATCACTAACAAAAACGTTAGCTTGCTAAACGGCTTGCGAATCATATAGAGCAATTCCTCTTTGTAAATAACAAACACGGCTAACAGGGTGCCGATATGAAGCATAGTATCAAGGAATAACCCCGCCTCATCAAGCCCAAACAAATGTCTCCCCAAATATAAATGACCCGTACTGCTGATTGGCAAAAACTCCGTAAGCCCTTGAATCATCCCTAAAATAAACGCCTCTATTTTTGTCATCGTTCTCTCCCCCAACATTCCCCTTAAAAAACAATTATGTTCGTTTTCGACGATAAACTTGAAGCGCAATATAAATGACAGTAACCACAATCGCAACGATGATCACCGGTCGCAAATAAGGCTGGGCAATCTCATCAATTTCTTTCCAGTGGCTTCCTAACCGTTCCCCTAAAAAAATAAAGAAAATGGACCATGGGATAATCGCACACGTTGTATAAAGGGTAAATTTTTTCCATGACATTTTTGCGATACCAGCCGGAATGGAAATAGCATGGCGCACAACCGGAATAAAGCGCGCGGTAAAAATGACGCCCGAGCCGTATTTTTCAAACCATTGCTCTGATAAATCGAGATGTTTCTTTTTAATCAATAAATATTTTCCATACTTATCAAGAAACGGTCTTCCCCCGTAGTATCCCATCCAATATAGAAAAAGCTGAGCGATCGTTCCGCCGATGGTTCCAGCTATCACCGCTCCAACAAATGATATTTCCTCACGTGATACTAAATACCCCGCATATGCTAGCACAATTTCACTTGGAATCACCTCAATCATTAATGCCAAGGCAATTCCGATATAGCCTAAGTCCGCTAAAAATGTAAAAATATTTTGTACGAATTCGTGCATGGTTCTTCCTCCTATGTATTATGTACTCTTAGCCAAGCATCCCACTACAACCTTATTCAGCATCAAATTATACTATACTACGTGGAAGAAAAAAAATAAGTCCTTATACTGAAAAAGCTGTCCTTTTCTAACAGGACAGCTTTTTCAGCATTATGCACTTTGTTGCAATTGTGCAATGTATTGTTTTCCTTTTTCTTCGTTATATTGGCCTTCCCATTTTGACATAATGACCGCTGCTAATGAGTTGCCAATAACATTCACCGCTGTGCGCGCCATATCTAAAATGCGGTCGATTCCAGCGATAAATGCTAATCCTTCTATCGGAATCCCAACCGTGCCTAATGTAGCAAGCAGCACGACAAAGGATACACCTGGCACCCCAGCGATTCCCTTCGAAGTCACCATTAACACAAGCAAAAGCGAAATTTGCTGCGAAATCGGCATGTCAATACCGTACAGCTGCGCGATAAAAATGGCAGCCAACGCCTGATATAACGTAGACCCGTCTAAGTTAAAGGAATAACCTGTTGGAATGACAAAGGATGTAATCGCTTTTGGACAACCAAAATTTTCCATTTTCTCCATAATTTTTGGAAGAACGGTTTCCGAACTTGCTGTACTATAAGCAAGAATTAATTCATCTTTCAAAATTTTTATAATATGAAAAATATTTATACCAAATAACTTAGCAACACCGCCAAGCACTGCAAAGATAAAGAACAGCATCGTTGCGTAAACAACAATGACGAGCTTGCTGAGCGGAATAAGCGACTCTACCCCAAACTTAGAAACGGTTACACCAATCAGCGCAAACACGCCGAACGGCGCAAACTTCATAATTTGGTTTGTTACATAAAACATCGCTTCTGCTGTACCTTGGAAAAATTGAAGCACTGGCTTTCCTTTTTCGCCAATCGCCGCTACTCCTAAACCGAACATAACAGAGAAGAAAATGATCGGCAGCATATTTCCTGTGGATAACGATTCAAAAATGTTTTTTGGAACAATATTAACAAAAGTTTCTACCATCGAATGATGCTGCACTTCGTTTGTTGTATCAACATAGCTTTGAATATCTGTTTTTTCTAATGATTTCATATTAACGCCGGCCCCTGGCTGAAAAATATTCGCTGCCAATAAACCGACGACAATCGCGATCGTTGTGATGATCTCGAAATAAATAATCGTTTTGCCGCCTAATTTTCCAAGCTTTTTCAAATCTCCAACGCTGGCGACTCCAACTACAAGGCTAGAAATAACAATCGGAATGACAATCATTTTGATTAAACGGAGGAAAATATCCCCAATCGGCTGTAAATAAGTGGCAACCTTCGGATTTCCGTAAAAAATGGCTCCCACGATAATCCCTAGAATGAGACCAATGAAAATTTGCCAAGCTAATCCAATTTTTCTCATTCATTCGCCCCCTCCTTTTACGACATTTTTAGACAAAAAGAGACAAAAATATTCTACTATTATATTTTCGTTATGTCAAGAATATTCATATAATATTGTCATTGAATTCCAATTTCTTTTTTGTGTCCAAACACGTACAACCCCGCTTCATCATATACATAAGTAATAGGCAATCACCTAAAACAATAAAGGTGGGGGTAACACGATGTCAGGCATTTTATCTGCGTTCACATTCCTCATTAAAGAATTACTGTTTTTAGTATCATACATTAAAAACAACGCATTTCCCCAACCGTTAAGCGCCAAAGAAGAAGAAAAATACTTACAGCTTATGGCGAAAGGAGATGAACAAGCTCGTAATATTTTAATTGAACATAATTTACGCCTCGTTGCACATATTGTAAAAAAATTTGAAAATACCGGCGAAGATGTAGAGGATCTAATTTCCATTGGCACCATCGGCCTTATTAAAGCAATCGAGAGTTACTCTCCAGGCAAAGGGACAAAATTAGCGACATATGCAGCTCGCTGCATTGAAAACGAAATTTTAATGCATTTGCGCTCATTAAAAAAAACGCGAAAAGATGTCTCGCTGCATGAGCCGATCGGGCAAGATAAAGAAGGAAATGAAATTAGCCTGATCGACGTCTTGAAATCGGAAGGAAACGATATCATCGATGAAATACAGCTAAATATGGAACTCGAACAAGTGAAAAAATATATCGATGTACTCGATGAACGGGAAAAAGAAGTGATTATCAGCCGCTTCGGCCTTGATATGCAGCGGGAAAAAACACAGCGGGAGATCGCAAAAGAACTCGGCATCTCAAGGAGCTATGTATCGCGCATCGAAAAGCGCGCATTGATGAAAATGTTTCATGAGTTTTATCGGAATGAAAAGGAAAAGCGGAGATAAATACGCAAAAGGTGTCCCAAGATTACTGTTGGGACGCCTTTCCTTATTCTTATTTTGTTTGCCTCAAAAGGCTTCAAACTGTCGAACTTGGGTAATCTCCAAAAATAGTTTGAATTTGTTTTCTGGTTGCCATTATTCCTTGTTCGCGTTCCTTAAATAGTAAATATAGTCTGTAGATATTCCCTGATATCCCAATTGTCTAATCATAGCTGAAATATTACCACGATGATAAGTTCCATGGTTAACTATATGGTAAATAATTTCACGAATACTGTTACTAAAACGCTGCCCTTTCGTGTTATTATAAACTACTGTTTCTTCCAAATCATCTTTAAGATTGAGAAATTCTAAAATCTCATTATGCAAATGGGTAAATGCATCATTAATTTCTTGTGTTGTCTTAAATTGCTTCGATTCGATGAAATTCACACTTTTTCCGTTTATCCTTAAAAACCATAATTCATCCACGGCATACATATGTGCAAAAGTTTGTGAAATGGAAGGAAAAATGCTATTTACTTCCTTATTAATGATTTCTTTTGGCAACTTACTTAGATGTTCTATAAGTTGTTTGTTTGCCCACGAGTGATAATAAAAAAATTGCAATGTTAACTTTTTCATTTTCTAATTCCCCCTAATTTTTGCGATATCCAACAATTCGCTTGATTTTTTGAAATTTCCTGCTACATACCCCTGTTAGTTTCATAAGTTTTATCGAAATGAAAAGGAAAAGCGGAGATAGCCTCATACTTTCGTAAAGAAAAAGGAGCAATGTCAGGCGATTGCTCCTTTCAGACTGTTGACAAGCTGCAAAAATCAGTCTTTCTTATTATCGAATAAATTATCAACTGAATAATAAAAAGGCGGAACTCTTAACCAACCCTTTTTCTCCATTAAAGGTTTTAAGGTTAAAGCAAAAGTTACTTTCATCATTTGATATTTTGCAAATAAATAGCCAACATCGGCACGAACTGCTTCAGTTAAACCACGTGCTGCTGACATAATACCCACGACTAGATTATAAGCAAGGAAATTGGCTATTTCTTCATCTGAAAGTTTCGCTCCTTCAGGTAAAATTCGATAATCGCCGATCGGCTTTTCCGGTGTGGTTTCAGGTAATGGAATCCCTTCCTTTTTAAAGAACTGCTGCAATTCTTCAATTATTGGACGGTGGATATTATTAATAATGTCTTCTAGTTTCTCTTTTAATTCTTCATCCTGAACAATATTATACGCAATTTGATCAGAGCGTAAAGTTTGCTCGGTGCCGTTCAAATAAAACCATAAATTCATTACTTCGCCAACATGCAAAGGCTTCTTTTCGCCATCTAAAAAAGGCCCAAAAGCATCTTTTATAGCTTCAAATGGATTCAAAAAAAATCCTCCCTTAAAAAATTAAACTGAATTTATGATTATAATTTGCTTTTCATTGACTTTTTATACTTTTTTATAAATGTTTCTGAAATATTACTGCCCTGTTAGCCACCTATGCCACGTTTCATGGCGCCACAGATTATGCAAGAATTCTGTTCTCCCATGAAAAGGAAAAGACGAGATAAATGCACGAAAAACGGGACAGCCATAATGACTGTCCCGTTTTTAGCATATGTTATTTCACCAAAATTTTTGTTTACTACATACAGCTTGTTTTGCTGATTAATTTTGCGCTTCCACGCTTACTTCCGCCGTTATAATCAATGCTATCACTGCAGTAATCACAATCCCCATCACCATGGCGAACATCCCAATATTCCTCCCCTATCATTCTTTAATTACTATTTTACATGTAAAAATAATGCATTTCGTTGCATGGTTTTGAACATTTTATGAAACTTCAAAGAAAACGCCTGCTCTTCTAAACGAAGAAGCAGGCGTTTATTCATCTATTTCACGCAAAAGCCGAATATATTTGATCGCTCGTTCAAAAAAGGAAAACGCGCCGATTAACAATATCGCAATGAAAGGAAGCAAATACGCCTTTTTCTCCGGCGCGATCGTAGGAAGAAGCGTGCCAATATACAAAAAGACGCTTAATGCCAGCAATACACCAGCAAACATTTTATAATCAGCCGCTTTTTCCTTCCAATGCTGCTTTTGTTGTTCCATCGTATCCCCCACTTTCCATTCTTAACTGTAACTGTACCATATGGGACAGCAAATGTGGGGATGTAATTTTAACCATGCAATGCTTGGGCTAAATCTTCGATTAAATCTTCCACATCTTCCAATCCGACAGAAATGCGGATCAGCCCCTCGGTAATGCCTAATTGTTCGCGGCGTTCTTTCGGAATGGATGCATGCGTCATTTTCGCCGGCAGCGAAATTAAGCTTTCGACTGCTCCCAAGCTTTCCGCAAGCGTAAAATAGCGGACACGGTTTAACACTTGATCCGCTTTCTCCGCGCTTCCGACATCAAAGGAGACCATGCCGCCA
Organism: Parageobacillus sp. G301; assembly: GCF_030268025.1. Classification (NCBI taxonomy): domain Bacteria; kingdom Bacillati; phylum Bacillota; class Bacilli; order Caryophanales; family Anoxybacillaceae; genus Parageobacillus; species Parageobacillus sp. G301. The sequence goes on along the minus strand of NZ_BSDB01000002.1, from coordinate 1,034,357 downwards.
AATCCGCGCATTTGTTTTTTGGCAACCTCATAGTTTGGATGTGTTTCCAATCCTGGATAATACACTTTTTGGACCGTTGGATGGCTCGCTAAAAATTCAACAATTTTTCTCGTGTTTTCTTCATGCTCCTCCATGCGCACGCCAAGCGTCTTGATGCCGCGCATTAAAAGCCATGAATCTTGCGGGCCGAGAATTCCTCCGGTAGAGTTTTGAATAAAATGCAGTTTTTCTGCCAACTCTTCCGAATTGACAACCGCCAATCCAGCGACGACATCGCTGTGGCCGCCTAAATATTTCGTCGCGCTATGGACAACAATGTCGGCGCCAAGAGCAAGCGGCGTTTGCCAATACGGGGTGCTGAACGTGTTGTCGACGATCGTAAGCAAGCTATGCTTTTTGGCGATGGTGGAAGCAGCTTGAATGTCCGTAATTTTTAAGAGTGGATTGGTTGGCGTTTCAATGTAAAGCGCTTTCGTATTCGGCTGGATATGTTTTTCGATGTTGGAAAGATCGCTTGTATCAATAAAAGTCGATTCAATCCCCAAGCGGTTTAACACTTTCGACATGACGCGATATGTGCCGCCATACACGTCGTCCGTTAAAAGGACGTGGTCGCCGCTATTAAACAGCATCATGACTGCCGTAATCGCCGCCATCCCGGAGCCAAACGCAAATCCGGCATATCCTTCTTCTAAATCTTTAATCAGCTCTTCTAACGCGTGGCGGGTCGGGTTGCCAGTACGCGAATATTCAAAACCTTTATGGCCGCCGATTCCTTCTTGTTTATACGTGCTGACTTGATAAATCGGAATAGAAACCGCTCCCGTATGCGGATCACCCGGGATGCCTCCGTGAATCAGTTTTGTTTTTCGTCTCATTTAAATCCCACCTTCATAAATTTTTTTGCTTAAATACCGCTCGCTGCTATCCGGGAAAATAACAACGATATTCGTTCCCGGTTTCGCCTTTTTGGCCTCAAGCAATGCGGCGTGAAACGCAGCGCCTGAAGAGCTTCCGACAAGCAGCCCTTCTTTTTCGGCAAGTTCTTTCACCCACTTAAACGCGTCTTCATCGCGAATTGTATGAATCGCGTCAAAATAGCTTGGATCCATATAATCCGGCAAAAATTCCATTCCAATTCCTTCTGTTTTATGCGGCCCCGGCTCCCCGCCGTTTAAAATCGACCCTTCTGGTTCGACAATGACTGTTTTAATGTTCGGATTTTTTTCTTTTAAAAACGTTGCCGTTCCCATAAACGTTCCGCCTGAACCTGCTCCGGCGACAAATATGTCGATTTGTCCATCAAGGTCTTCCCATAGTTCCGGGCCGAGCGTTTTATAATATGTTCTTGGATTGGCCGGGTTGGCAAACTGCTGTGGGCAATAGGAGTTCGGGATTTCGCGGGCAAGTTCTTGCGCCTTGCGGATCGCTCCTTCCATTCCTTCGCTCGTTGGTGTATGGACAATCGTTGCTCCTAGCGCTTTCATGATTTGCTGCTTTTCGATGCTGAATTTCTCAGGAACGCAAAAAATCACGTTGATGTTTTTGCCAATCGCCGCCAGCGCCAGCCCAATGCCGGTATTTCCCGCCGTCGGCTCAATGATCGTTCCGCCTTCCTTTAATTTTCCTGTCTCTAATGCGTCGCGCAATAACTCTTGGCCAAGCCGGTCTTTAATGCTGCCTCCCGGGTTGAAATATTCCAATTTGGCAAATATGCGAACACCCTCGGGCAACGGAATTTGCGTAATTTCCACCACCGGCGTATATCCAATCAGCTCATGCACATTTTTGGCCACTCGCATGTTTGTCACTCCATTTCTTTACAAATATAGATCGAGGAAGGAATTCCTTCCTCGATTATTTTTGCAGCGATGACACGATGGACAGGACTAAATCAGCTGAATGTTTGGCGGCAGTATCTAAAAATTGCTCAAATGATACATCGGATTCTTTGCCAGCAATATCGGACAACGCCCGAATAATGACAAACGGAACAGCAAATTGCGTGCATACTTGGGCAATTGCCGCCGCCTCCATTTCAACAGCGCATAAATCCGGAAACTTGCCGCGGACAAATTCAACGCGCGCCGGATCGTTCATAAACGAATCGCCGGTCGCAATGAGTCCGGTTACTACTTGAATATCCTTGATTTGCTTCGCGTTTTGCTCCGCGATCTTTACTAATGTTTCATCCGCTTTATAACGCGCCGGCATCCCCGGCACTTGGCCGTACTCATAGCCAAAGGCCGTCACATCAACATCATGATGTACTACTTCATTGGAAATGACGACATCCCCAACATTTAGCGTGGATAAAAAGCCGCCCGCTGAACCGGTATTAATGACATAATCTGGACGGAATCGCTCCAATAAAATCGCTGTTGACATCGCTGCGTTTACTTTTCCGATTCCCGATTTCAACAGAATGACATCAGCACCGTTTAAGCGTCCTGTCGAAAATTCGCAATTAGCGATCACTGTTTCTTCCCGATCTTCTATTTTGTCGCGTAAAATGGTTACTTCTTCTTCCATTGCACCAATAATCGCTATTTTCATTTGTCTCCCTCTTTCTACTTTTACTGTTTCACCGCTTCCATCACCCATACAAATGCATTCTTTTGCGTAAACGCGATGGTAAAGCCATTTTTTTCAAATAGTTTTGTTAATACATCAAGCGTCGTATAATACTCACGTTCTAGGTCATCCGCTAAATGATGAAATCCGCGCTCCCTTGCCTCTTCCACCGCGCGCTGAAATGCTTGGCGATCGCGAAACGCCGTATCGGCAAACACTATTTTATCACCTTTTTTTAATAGATTGCCATACTTGGCGATTGCCTTCCCTTTTTCCTCGTCGGTGAGATGATGAAATGCATAAGTGCTAACAATGGTATTAATCGGCTGAGGAGGAAGAGGAAATTGCAAGAAATCCCCGTCGACAATCGATACGTTGTCACCAAGTTTTTCACGCGCTTTTTTCCGCATCGGTTCAGACGGCTCAATACCGTATACTGTTTTTCCTTGTTCCAACAGCTTTTTCGTTAAATTTCCCGTTCCGACGCCAAATTCAAGTACAACACTTCCCGCTTTGCTGGCAACTGTATTTAAAATATCTTCATAATTCGCAAACACTTCACGATATTCTTCATCATATCCTTCGACAGATTGGTCATAGGAATCTGCCCATTCTTCAAACAAATCAAGAAATTCTCTCCCCATGTGATGTCACACTCCATAATTTTTATAATTCCTATGAATATACTATGTTTTTTGTTTTAAATCTGTTCTCAATGTATCATAAGTTTTTATTTTCTTCAACGAAAATATAAAATGCAACAAGCTTATAGTCTCCGACAATCGAAAAATATATGGTTCTTTGCACTTTTTATCAAGAAATTTTTCGACTGTCGGAGGCAAGTCGATGACTTGCCTTCGTCACGCATAAGCGTGACAGATGACCGAACAACACCGTAGCGGACAAATGACATTTGTCCGCATAACGGGTTGTTGTTCGGTTACCGACAGTCGAAAAAATAGATCACAAGAAGCAGAATTTATAGATAATGCTGCTGAAGTTTGCTACACTTGGCGGTGAAAGGAGGAATGATGGATATGAATATTTCCCTTGATCTCATTGAAGATAAAATCGAATTTTTTGAAGCAGATGATTTGCAGACGCTAGAGAAAAAAATTAACGAACAAATTGAACATAATAAAGCGCTATTGCTTCATGTCCACCACGTTTCCCACCAAATGCATGTGGCGGAAAACGGAAAGCGGTTTTACAGCGCAGTGGTTCACTTTAAGGCGAAAAAATAAGCGGATTTCCTGTAAAAAGGAAATCCGCTTATTTTCTTAATTTCTGCACTTTCGTCGGTTTCCATCCTTGGTTTTCCACCCATTCAATATATACTTTGTAATACTGTGCTTTATCTCTAGTAGAGATCGTTGCTACAGCTTTATTCGGTCCGTTGTTGCCGATAAACCAAACAATCATATCGGATTGGGGAAGGCCGGTCGCATAACTAACGGCGTCTAACATTTCCTTCCAATCCACAGAATCTTTCTTAAACTGGGTGACATGTGGTTCAGATTGTGTCGTACCAATCGGCTGCCATGCAGGATTCACAATTTCTGTTTCTATATTCGACCCAGGAGGCCCTGGAGTTTCTATCACTTCTTGCTCTTCTTCGCTCGTTTCTTCCTGATCTGTTTGCTCACTTTCTTCGTCTTTCTCTTGTTGTTCATTAATCTCTACTTCCACTTTTTTTTCGTCACTATCTTTTTTGACTTCTGTCTTTGGCTGTGGCTTTGCTGCTTGTTCGCTCGATCGGCCGTCATCGGAAAACAAATTCCATGCGATAACGATAATGAACAAAACTACTATGGCAATCGCTGTATTGAGAATACGATTGATTTTACGGCGCTTTGCCCGCTGTGCAAAACGCTGGCCCATTTCGTTTGCCAACCGTTTCACCCCTCCTTCGTATAACTGTCCTTATTGTATCAGATGATGCTCCTCTAATAAACAATTTCGTTGTTATCGCCGATTTCTGTCCCGATTGTCAAATTCATATATTTTCTGAACAAGATCATAAAATACATCGTTTGTCACCGTCTGTGAGCCGGGACAGTCCAACTCTACGACAACGAGCGCGTATCTCGGTTCATCGGCAGGAAAATAGCCGGCAAACCATTTATTAACCAACTCTTCATTATGGAACATTTTCCCTGTTTCCGCCGTTCCTGATTTTCCGGCTACCGCATATGGAAGTGACTGAAATCGGCGCCCTGTGCCGCGTTCATCAGCAACCACTTTTCGCAATAATCGCTGCAGTTTACTCGCGGTGACAGGAGAAATCGGCTGTTCATCGGAAAAAGGCTGCTGTGGAAACGTAAAAAAGGTGGTGCCGTTTTTATATAAAACTTTACTTACTGCTCTCACTTGCTTTGCCTCGCCATTTCGCGCAATGGTGGCCATCATATTGGCAACCGCAAGCGGCGATACACGCACATCTTTTTGCCCGATCGACGTTTGTGCCACAGCAAGCGGTATACGCTTATCTTTGGCATCGTGCCAGATCGTTCCCTTTCGTTCTTCTGGAAATTGCTCAAAATTGGTCTCATGATATACGTCTCCTTGCCATCCTGAAAGCGGATATAATCCCAGCTTTTTTGCATATATTTCAAGAATGTCAGGGTCTTGTTGAACGAGTTTTTTTCCAAGTGTCGCAAAAGCATTGTTGCAGCTTGCGGCAAAACTTTCTTCAAATCCTAACATTCCGTAAGAATGAACATCATCAGGCGTCACTCCGTCTATTTTTTTACTGCAATCAAACGTTGTTTGTTTGGAAACCATTCCTTTTTCTAGCGCTGCTGCCGCAACAACAGTTTTAAATATCGATCCAGGGGTTTGCGGCAAAATCATTTGATTTTCCGCTCCGTGATTTTTATATGGATTTCGAGGATCCATATCAGGGCGGCTAACCATGGCAAGCACACTATTCGTTTCGATGTCCAACAATACAATGCCGCCTTTTTTCAAGTGATGCTTTCGAACAACAGTTTCAGCGATTTGCTGCAAATCACGATCGATCGTCGTTTGAACAGAAACGGGATAAAATGGATTGCCAGGATCACTATACTTCACATTAATCCCAAATAAAGGGCCGCCTTCCGCATCGACATGGTACAATAGCTTCGTTTCTCCCTCCGGGATTAAAAATTCGTCAAACGCCTTTTGCAACCCATGAATTCCTACTTCGGTATTTGGTGAAAGGTGCCGTTTTGGGTAACGGGAACGCAAAAGCCGGGTGTCCGTGCGGGTAAAACCAATTAAATGTTGTGCATATGTCCTCTCAAGCGGATGCTGTTTTTGAACCGCGAACACACCAGGAATATGTAATTGATTAATTTTTTCCATTTGTTCTTCTGTCAACACAAACGGAGCACCATCGATGGTAAAAATAAACGGTTCCTTTGCTCTTTCCAGTTGATCGATAATGAGATGAGGAGAGATATGGAGGATTTTTGCTAATTTTTCTACAGGCCACTCCATCGTCTTTAAAAAAGGGAACAAAATAAGAGAAGGAATATACTCATTCGTAAGCGGCTTTCCGTGCCGATCAATAAACGTTCCCCGTCCATTATCAATGACCATTTCTTGTGTTCGTTGTTCGACGCTTTTTTCGATCAAGTTTACTTTTTTATTCGAAAACGACTCTGTGCTAATCAGTTGAATTTGAACAAGCCGCCCGATAAGAAGAAAAATTCCAATTTGAATAATAGAAAGTATAACCATTGCTCGTTTTTTCCACATAAAAAAACACCTCATCTTCATTTTCGACGAGGTGTTTCGTTTTAAAACCTATTTTACTGCAACAATTTTGACAAGCATTTCGCCTCCTGGCGTTTGTACCGTAACTTCTTCCCCAACTCTTCTGCCAAGAAGCGATTTTGCAATTGGAGAGTCGTTAGAAATTTTTCCTTCAAACGGATCCGCTTCTGCGCTTCCGACAATCGTATATGTTTCTTCTTCCCCATCTGGAAGTTCGATAAACGTAACCGATTTTCCTAGCGAAACCACATCTGGATTTTCGGTGTCCTCTTCGATAATAACCGCATTGCGGATCATGTTTTCAAGCGTTTGAATTCGCGCTTCTACAAATGCTTGTTCATCTTTTGCCGCATCGTACTCGGAGTTTTCCGATAAATCGCCAAATCCGCGGGCGATTTTAATGCGTTCTACTACTTCTTTTCGCTTTACTGTTTTTAAATACTCAAGTTCCTGTTCCAGTTTCTCTTTCCCCTCTTTTGTCATTGGAAATTGCTTTTCGTTTGCCATCATGCTTCACTCCTCTATATATATTGTTGTTATGATGCAAAAAATGTGTTTATGTAAAACGTACGAACAACAAAAAAGCTGCTCGTACGCTTACTTGTTATATAAATATTTATTTTGTTTATGTTATGTTATTATAAAAACGATTTTTGTTCAAGAATTGTGCGAATTTTTGTAACCATTAAATCAATGGCTACATGATTGTGGCCGCCTTCTGGAATAATAATATCGGCATAACGCTTCGTCGGCTCCACAAATTGATTATGCATTGGGCGAACGACGGAAACGTACTGTTCGATCACCGACTCCAGCGTACGGCCGCGCTCATTAATATCACGGAGCAAACGGCGAATAATGCGAATGTCCGCATCTGTATCCACATATACTTTAATATCCATTAAGTTGCGCAATCGCTCATCCTCTAATACAAGAATCCCCTCTAAAATAATAACATCTTTTGGCTCAACGTGAATAACTTTATCGGATCTCGTATGAAGCTTGTAATCATAAACTGGCTTTTCGATCGGCTCATACCGCAATAATTTGTGAATATGTTCGATCAACAAATCGTTATCGAACGCAAGCGGATGGTCATAATTCGTCCGCAGCCGCTCTTCAAACGGGAGATGGCTTTGATCTTTATAGTAAAAATCTTGCTCAAGCACTAAAATCGAGCGATCGCCAAAATGCTCATAAATCGCCCTGGCCACACTTGTTTTCCCCGATCCGGACCCGCCGGCAACACCGATGACAACAGGCTTCTTCCCCATGTTAGATCTCCTTTCTCATCATGTTGTATGGGAAGACTTCTCGCTCTACTTTAAACTTGACAATTTGCAATGGATGGCGTGCGGCATCTAATTCGTTTCCATCTTCGTCCCAAATTTTTTCCACTACTTGTGTGAAGTTTTCAATTTCCGGTCCAAAAAATTCGACTTCATCTCCTGGTTTAAAAAAGTTGCGTTGTTGTAATGTGACGATCTTCGTTTCTTTATCATAATCCAGTACAAGACCGGCAAATTCATGGCTTGTTTTTCGGCTATGAGAACCGTACATATGATCTGTATAGCCCGGCATTCCCTCAAAGAAAGATGGAGCCGTATCGCGGTTGGCGCATTTATCCAACTCTTTTATCCATTCTTCGCGAATGACAAAATTGTCTGGATCGGCGCAATAGGCATCGATCACTTTGCGATAAACACTCACGACTGTCGCCACGTAATGGATCGATTTCATCCGCCCTTCGATTTTCAAGCTGTCGACGCCTAATTCAATCATCGTTGGAATCGCTCGAATTAAGTTCAAATCTTTTGCGCTCATCGCGAACGGTGCATCATTTTCATCAAACAACGGTATTTCTTTATCTCCTTCTAATTGATATAAATCGTAATCCCAGCGGCATGATTGACAGCATCCCCCGCGGTTGGAGTCGCGTGCCGTCATATGGTTGCTTAATACACATCGGCCGGAGTACGCGGAACACATCGCCCCATGAATAAACGCCTCAATTTCAATATCGACTTTTTCTTTAATTTCCCGAATTTCTTCCGCGGTCGTTTCGCGTGCGAGCACCACGCGTTCCAATCCTTCTTCTTTCCAAAATTGAACTGCTTTCCAGTTTGCCATCGACTGCTGCGTACTCAAGTGCACTTCTAATTTTGGCGCCACCCGACGCGCCGTTTCGATAATGAGCGGATCAGCGACAATAATGCCGTGAACACCTGCTTGTTCTAGCGCCTGCAAATATTCTTCAAGTCCGGGAATGTTTTCGTTATGTGCATAAATGTTCGCTGTCACATACACTTTTGCGCCATATTGGTCCGCAAAGCGCACTCCTTCTGCAATTTCTTCAAGCGTAAAATTGTCGGCGTTGGCGCGTAAGCTATATTCTTGTCCACCGATAAATACTGCATCTGCTCCATAATGCACGGCGATTTTTAGCTTTTCTAGGTTGCCGGCTGGAGCGAGAAGCTCGGGCTTCTTCACAATCACGCGCTTGCCGTTAATGACCTCGGAAATTTTATCGTTTTTTAACAGCATCCGACTGCTCCTCCTTTTCTATTTGTATTAGTAAACCGTTTCTTTAAAGAAAAATCCGGTATCCAACGGGCGATGTTTTGGCTGGATCGCTTCGATTTTCGCCAGCAGCTCATCCTTTTCTTCCTCGTATTGCTTCCGATTTTCGGCACATAAATCAATGGCGCGGCGATATAGCTTTGTCACTTCCGTAATATAGTCTGGCTGATGCAATACTCCATCAATTTTGAAGCTGTCGATGCCTGCATCCACCATCTCACTAAGCTCATCAATAATGCAAATATCGTTCGGGCTCATAATATGCGTGCCGTTTTCATCTTCAAAAATCGGATATTTACTATCGCGTTCTTTATCGTACAAAAACATGCCTTTTTCATATTTTTTTCGTTCGATTTCCATTACTTTTCCTTGATATTCGAAATAGTTTCCAATTAAAGAGCGTTTAGATTGATACATGCAGGTCATTCCGTGCACTTGCACTTCAATTTCTACTTCGGCGTGCTCTTTAATTTCCAAAATCGCATCCATATTTAATTCCCGGGCGAGGACAGCGCGCTTCGCTCCTTTCCTTCCCCAATAATTGCACGTATACCAGTTTGTTGCTGTCGTTTCTGGATTCCAATGCAATTTCATATGAGGAGCCACTTCACGTACAGTCATTAAAACCGCCGGGTCGCCAAAAACAATCGCATCCACGCCTGTATCAGAGAGAAACTTTATATAATCGCCAAGTTCGTCCACTTTATCGTTGTGGAAAATCGCATTCATCGCAACATATACTTTCATGCCATATGGACGGGCGATTTTCACCGCCTCTGCCACATCCGCACGGGAAAATTCTCCCGCTAGGCGCAGACCGTAACGCTGCTGGCCGATCATCACCGCATCAGCGCCGGCATTGGCTAAATCATGTATATGAGAAACGCTCGTCGGCGTCACTAATAATTCTGGTTTTTTCACTGCTTTTCACCTCGTTTTCGTGATATGGCGATCCCATCGCCGATCGGAAGAATGACTGTTTCGTAATCAGACCGCCCGATAAGCCATTCGTTGTAGCGGCGAATTTTCGACACTAACTGGCGAATCCGTTTATTTTCAACCGGCTTTTCGGTTGCGACAAGCCCTTTGAATAATACATTATCCGTAATGATCATGCCGTTTTCTTGCAATAATGGCTCATACATTTGAAAAAAACGCTGATATTGCCCTTTCGCTGCGTCAATAAATATGACATCAAACGGGGCATATTTCACGACATCATTGTATACGTTCAGCGCATCGCCGAAAATCACGCGAATTTGCTCACTTGTCCCCGTTTTGTTTATATAAAAAAGCGCGCGCTCATATCGCTCTTCATCCCGCTCAATGGTCACGATATTTGCATCAGGAAGCGCTTTTGCCATGCGAATGGCGGAATAGCCAATAGCAGTGCCGATTTCTAAAATGCGCTTCGGCTTGGCAATTTTTAATAATTGCAGCATCGTTTCAATTCCGGCAATCTCCATAATCGGAATATGATGCTGCTTGGCGTAACGTTCTATCTCTTTTATTTGTTCATCCCGTTCAGGGATAAACTGTTCAAGATAATGTGCTACTTCTTTTAATATCAAAAGAGTTCCTCCTCGTAAAAATAAGAGTCACATAAGGACTCTTATTACAGGATGGTGATTGATAACTTTATATATACTACCATAAAACATGCGAAATGCGAAATATTTTTGCTCCTGCTCCAGCGATTCACATATCATTCTATTGTTTTCCAATGTATTTTTCTTTCTCGCGATTATGTTCTTCCAATGTCTTTGTAAAAATGACATCCCCTGCTGGTGTGGCAAGAAAATACAAATAATCGGTTTTCGCAGGTTTCAGTGCCGCTCGAATCGACATTTCCCCAGCGTTCGCAATCGGTCCCGGAGGAAGTCCTTTATAAATATACGTATTATAAGGAGATTTCACTTCTAAATCTTTATAATAAACGCGGTCTTTATGTTTACCAAGCGCATATAAGACAGTAGGGTCTGTTTGCAACGGCATGCCTGCGCGGAGACGGTTGTAAAACACGCTCGCGATTTTTTCGCGATCTGCCTTTTCTGTCGCTTCTTCTTCAATTAAGGAAGACATCGTTAAAAGCTGATGTGTCGTCATGTTCATTTCTTTCTTATCACGTTCATACTTTGCTAATACTTTTTCTGTTTTTCTTAACATCGTTTCCACAATCTCCGCAATAGAAGGTTTTTTTTCATGAAAGAAATAAGTAGCAGGAAACAAATAACCTTCTAGTGGGTAGCGTATATTTTTATTTAAAATATCTTTGGATAAAATGGACGGGTATTTTTGAATAAGATTTTCGATATATTTGCGGTCATTTAATTGTCGAAGCACTTCTTCTTTCTTATACCCTGTTTTCTCCGCAATAATAGCAGCAATTTGCGTAATTTGCGTCCCTTCCGGAATAGTCAGCTTTAACCCCTTTTTTTCTGTTACTTTTCCTGTTTTTAAGACGGCAATAATATCTTCCATCGACATGGATCGATTTAATCGGTATTCTCCCGCTTGAAAACCAACATGGTTTTTCAACTTCACGTAATAGCGAAACACCAATGAGCTTTTAATTAGCTGTTTTTCTTCTAACATATTGGCAATATCATTAACAGAAGAGCCGATCGGTATCGATATATGAACAGGAGTGCGGTCATCCGGATCGACGGGTTGTAACGCTGATTTTATATAGAAATAGCTTCCTCCTGCTATAGCGATGCATGCGATAAAAACAGCGATGCAAACAATCAACACAATCTTTCGTACAATTTGTGCATCTTTTTGAAAAAATTGGTCATTATACATGGAAAACCTCCTTTCACTCGTGATATTATACTACAAACTTTCACATTTTTCGCTATCCTCCTGCTTTTTTCTACAAAAAAAGATGGCCCATCTATCATCGGCCATCTTTGTATTTTCTTATTCTTCATCTTGTTCGGCGCAGAACGTATTCCATACCTCTTCAATCATTTCCCATTCTTCTTCTGATTCAATCGGCAACAATTCTCCTTCTTGCTCTCCCTCTCCTGGAATAAATGCCGACACATGAATTTCCGTTTCTTCCTCATCTTCAAATTCTGCGCCTACCGGATAATAAAACACATAAGATTTTCCAAAATCCTCTGATTCAAACGTAAACAATATTTCACACAATTGTTCGTTGCCGTTTTCGTCGACAACAGTAATATGTCGATCTCCGTGTTCCATATTTTCTCCTCCATTTACTGTTTGCTGTCAAGATATGACTGTAAAATAACAACAGCCGCCATTTTATCGATGACTTGCTTTCGTTTTTTCCGGCTGACGTCAGCGGCGATTAACATCCGCTCCGCTACCATTGTGGATAAACGTTCGTCCCACAATATAACAGGAAGCGAAAATTCGCTCTCTAATAATTTAGCAAAGCGCTGACTCGCCTCTGCGCGCGGTCCGACTGTACCATTCATATTTTTTGGAAATCCAACGACGATCGTATCGACTTCGTATTCATCAATAATTTCCCGGAGCCGTTTTAATCCATATTCTCCGCGTTCCTCGTCAATCGAAATCGTTTCAATGCCTTGCGCAGTCCAGCCTAATTCATCGCTAACGGCCACCCCAAGCGTCTTTGTTCCTAAATCAAGTCCTAATACACGCATACGTTAATCCTTTCGCTGTCCTTGTAAATAGAATTTCACTAATTCTTCAATTAATTCATCGCGCTCCACTTTTCGAATTAACGTCCGGGCATCTTTATGACGAGGGATGTAAGCAGGGTCGCCAGATAGTAAATAACCGACAATTTGGTTAATTGGATTGTACCCTTTTTCTTGAAGAGCGTCATACACCGTTAACAACACTTCACGAATATTCGTTTCGGCCGGCTCTTCAGAAAAATGAAACTGCATGGTTTGGTCAAATGAGCTCACCGTTCCACCTCTCTCCGTTCTGGCATCTCCCTATCTTACATCCATTGTACACTATCTTTGCCAATTATCAAACGGATTTTATCCATTGTTCGACATATTGCAAGGCTTCTCCGACTTTGCTTGGGTCCTTTCCGCCTGCCTGCGCCATGTCAGCTCGGCCGCCGCCTCCACCTCCGCAGCGAACGGCAACTTCTTTAATCAATTTTCCGGCATGATATCCCTTTTCAATTAAATCATTTGTAATTCCGGCGATCAAGTTTACTTTTTCCCCTTGTACAGCCGCTAATACGATAATCGCCGATCCTAATTTTTGTTTTAGTTCATCCACCATTGTGCGCAAATGATTCATGTCATTGGCATTTACTTTGCTTGCTAGCACAGGAATTCCGTTTACCTCTTTCACTTTGTTTACAAGGTTGGCTGCTTCCATGTTTCCGAGGCGTGCCGCAAGTGATTCATTTTCACGCTGCAATTGGCGGATCTCGTTCATTAACGCATCAATGCGATTAACAATCTCTTTCGGATTCGTTTTTAATTTTTGTGCGACTTCTTGCAACAAGGTGATTTGTTCATTCATGAAGCGATACGCCGCTTCGCCTGTCACGGCTTCAATCCGGCGAGTGCCTGCGCCAATACCCGATTCAGAAACGATTTTAAACAAACCGATTGCCGAAGTGTTTGGTACATGGCAGCCTCCGCAAAGCTCTAAACTGTAATCGCCTACTTGCACGACACGGACGATATCCCCGTATTTTTCGCCGAATAAAGCCATCGCACCCATCGCTTTTGCTTCCGCAAGCGGCTTATAGAAAATCTCGACAGGAATGCTGCGCCAAATTTTTTCATTGACAATCGCTTCGATGCGTTCTAACTCCTCTGGTTTTACTTGTCCAAAATGCGAGAAGTCAAAGCGCAAGCGGTCTGGGGCGACTAGCGATCCTGCTTGGTTGACGTGTGGCCCGAGCACGTCTTTTAACGCTTGATGCAACAAATGGGTCGCCGTATGGTTTTTAATAATGTTCGCTCGTTTCACTTCATCGATTTGCGCTGTATATGTTTCTCCTTTTTTCAACGTTCCTTTTTCGACAATGATATGATGCAGATGCTGCCCGTTTGGCGCTTTTTGGACATCTTTTACAAACGCTTTTGTCGTCTCATTTTCAATCCATCCCTGGTCAGCGATTTGACCGCCGCTTTCCGCATAGAACGGGGTTACATCCAATATAATTTGCGCTTCTTCTCCTTCTTTCACTTCATCGACAAGCTGGCCGTCTTTTACGATAACGGCGACAGTAGATTGCGCATGAAGCTGATCGTAACCGACAAACTCGCTTTCTGTTTTGATATCGCCAAGCACACCGCCTTGTACTTGCATCGAATCAACATCTTGGCGAGCAGCGCGAGCGCGCTCACGTTGACGTTCCATTTCCCGTTCAAATCCGTCATGGTCGACTTTCATTCCTTCTTCATGCGCGTATTCTTCCGTTAGTTCAACTGGAAAGCCGTAAGTATCATAAAGGCGGAACACATCTTCTCCGGAAATGATATTGCTTCCGCGCTCTTTTTCTTTTTGGATAACGTTTGCTAAAATCGCCAATCCTTCATGAAGCGTTTCATGGAAACGCTCTTCTTCATTTTTGATGACTTTTTGGATAAACGCCGCTTTTTCTTTTACTTCTGGATAGAAGTCATTCATAATTTCGCCAACAACTGGCACCAACTCATACATAAACGGACGTTCAATATGGAGTTGTTTTGCATAACGAACCGCGCGGCGCAACAAGCGGCGCAATACATATCCTCGACCTTCATTAGATGGAAGCGCTCCATCGCCAATCGCAAACGTGACCGCCCGAATATGGTCGGCAATCACTTTAAACGCCACGTCTTTTTCCTTATCGACACCGTATTTTTCCCCGGAAATTTGTTCTGTTGCGCGAATGATTGGCATAAATAAATCTGTTTCAAAGTTGGTTGGCACTCCCTGCAAAATCGAGCACATCCGCTCTAGTCCCATGCCTGTATCAATATTTTTCTTCGGAAGCGGTGTATACGTGCCGTCTGGGTTATGGTTGAATTGCGAAAATACCAAGTTCCAGACTTCTAAATAGCGGTCATTTTCCCCGCCTGGATACAACTCTGGATCGTTTGGGTCATTTCCAAACTCTTCGCCGCGATCGTAGAAAATTTCTGTATTCGGTCCGCTCGGGCCTTCCCCGATATCCCAGAAGTTCCCTTCTAAGCGAATAATGCGTTCTTCCGGAAGGCCGATTTCTTTATGCCAAATTTCAAATGCTTCATCGTCTTCCGGATGAATCGTTACAGACAATCGGTCCGGATCAAAACCAATCCATTTTTCACTTGTTAAAAATTCCCACGCCCAATGAATCGCTTCTCGTTTAAAATAATCGCCAATCGAAAAGTTTCCGAGCATTTCGAAAAATGTATGGTGACGTGCCGTTTTTCCGACATTTTCAATGTCGTTTGTACGAATGGACTTTTGTGCGTTACAAATGCGCGGGTTATCTGGAACTACGCGACCGTCAAAATATTTCTTTAATGTAGCAACACCGCTGTTAATCCACAACAATGACGGATCATCGACAGGAATGAGCGACGCACTCGGTTCAACCGCATGGCCTTTTTCTTTGAAAAAATCTAAAAACATTTTCCTTACTTGTGCGGAAGTAAGTTTTTTCATCATGATCCTCCCTTTCTTCGCCGTATTGAACTTGAATATAAAAAACTCTCATCCCCTTCAGGGACGAGAGTTACGCTCGCGGTACCACCCTGTTTATGAACGGCAAGCCGTTTCATCACCTCAAATGCCGTAACGTGGCTATTACGTCAGGTTTTGCCTGCGCTCCGGATTAGCGTTCTGTTACCCTTCATCTGGAATTTCTTTCAGCCGCGGAAATTCCTCTCTGTGCGCGAGCACGCGCTTTAAGATGGACTGTAACATACTCGATCCGTCATCGCGTTATGTATTCGCTTTTTCATTGAAGATTATAGACAAGCTGCATTTATTTGTCAATGTGGTTGATAATGTTCTTTCCAATGAAGAAGTGCCACTTTTAATACGGCAAGAAGCGGAACAGCAACAATAAGACCAAGCACTCCTGCGATTTCTCCGCCAAAAAATAAAGCAAACATAATCACGAGTGGATGCATATGCAAACTTTTTCCGACGATGAGCGGCGATAAAATGTTTCCTTCTAAAAATTGAAGAAGAAAAATAATAACAGCGACAATAAGCACCATTTTTGGCGAAACGGTAGCTGCCAAAATCACGGCGGGAATCGCCCCAATCACTGGTCCAAAATATGGAATAATATTCGTTGTCCCAATAATAAACCCAAGTAAAAGCGGATAATCCATACCAGCAATCCATAAAAGAAATGCGGCAACACCTCCAATTACTAATCCTACGAACAATTGTCCGCGTATATAGTTGCCAAGGGATTCATCTACATCTTTTAAAAACGCGATCCCTGGTTCGCGCCATCGTTTTGGAGTAATGTACCATACTGCTTTTTTCAATTGATCGATATCTTTGAGCATGTAAAAAACAATAAATGGAATGAGCAAAAACAACATCGCGGAATTTACAATCTCTTTTGCGCCATTGATCACCATTGTTAACGCATTCGCTGCTGTTTGTTCCAGCTGTATAAGCATTGCTTCAATTCTTGTATGAATTTCTATTGGCCATGCCGATGTTTGATTATGAATTTGTTTTGTCCAGTTCCGATATGTCTCTATCAATGCCGGCAAACTTTCGCTTAAATCTTTTAGCTGTTGAATAAACAGCGGAATTCCTTTATAAAGCCCATACCCAATCCCACCAAAAAAAAGAAAATAAATGAACAAAATAGCCGCCCAGCGCGGAATGCCTTTTTCATGAATGTATTCCACCAATGGATGCAATAAATACGTAATAAATGCAGCAATAAAAAACGGAATGAGTGCAGTAGCGAATAAATCAACAACCGGCAACCATACTTCTTTCATGCGAACAACTAAATAAATAATGATCGTAACAAACAACCATTTGCCAACACGAATGATGGACAGCCATTGCTTCTCTCCCATGGCAACCCCCCCTATTGTTAGTGTGGGTGCAGAAAACGGAATTATACAAAAAAGCGCCGACTCCCGTATAAAATAGCAGGAATCGGCACCTTGCAATTTTTGCTAACGAATCGCTTTCGCCACACGGCGGCGCATTTTTTTCATAGCACGATTGTTCATCAAACCGTTGCGTTGTGCAAATTGGTAAGCAGCAACTCCTAATCCTAACGTTAACAGAGAGGTCATTGTGCGATTCATGCTCGTTCCCTCCTAAAATTGGATCGTGCGCTCATGTTCATCAAACAAGTCATCTAGCGAGCTTAACGTTCCGTCTTCCTCGACTTGATGAGCATGAATAATTCCCTTCGAAACAGAAAGCTCGATAAAGCAATCCCAACAATAATATTGGTTGACACCAATTTTCCCTAAATTTTTACTTTTACAATTTGGGCAAATGAGCACAAACAGCCACTCTCCTTACATGGTCGTGTTTACAATAACCGCTTCTTCCCCTACCGTAAAAGGGACAGCGTCTACTCGCCTTTTTCCTTCCGTCAAATCGGCAAAAAAACCGTCTGTGATCTCATATCCTCCGATTATGCCCAATTGCCCATGAAAATATACATCTTCTAATAATCCGAGTTTTTTCCCATCCGCGGTAATCACCGGTTTTCCGGCAATTCCCCGCTCGCCGTAAAGAGAGTAGCCATTTTGGAAAGAGGAGAACGATTGTAAAAGCGCAGCATCATAAACGACAACTCCATCCGCTCCGATCGCTTGGATGCCGTCAAGTGGAAGATATCGATGGCGCGCAAACCATCCTTTGCTTTCCACGATAAATCCTTGAACTTTTCCCATATTGGTAAAACAAATATCACTTATTTTTCCAACAGTGTTTCCTGTTTTTTGTTCATATACGGGAAGACCCTTTAGATGTGAAAATGTCCGCAAAGATCTCTCCACCTTTCCAGACATGTTTAGCTTGGCTAGTCATTCATAAAATCATACGGTGAAACGTTTTCCATTCCGATGTTCGCATCCTCCATCGGCAGTTCTCCTTCTGTAATCGGTGCAAGAGATCTTTGCAACTTTTCCGTTAACGTTGTTTGTCGAGAACCATCATCACTGCGGGCAACACCTAACTTAAACGCTTCTTCTTCCCCACATAAAATTAAAAACTGTTTGCTTCTTGTCACCGCAGTATATAATAAATTTCTCTTTAACATGCGATAATAGCTTTTTACAACCGGCAAAATGACAATTGGAAATTCGCTTCCTTGCGATTTATGAATGGAACAACAATACGCATGTGTAATTTGCGACAAATCTTGCCGCGAATACGTTACCTCAATGCCATCAAAAGAAACAACGACTAAATCTTGTTTTTCCGTATTTTCTTTTGCGTAAAAAATGGCGACAATTTCACCGATATCACCATTAAATACATTGTCATCAGGCTGATTGACAAGCTGCAGCACCTTATCGCCAACCCGATACACTACATCGCCGACAGAAAGTTCCCGCTTTTTCTCTGATTTTGGATTAAACAAATCTTGCAACACTTGATTAAGGCGGTCAATTCCGGCAGGACCGCGATACATTGGCGCAAGCACTTGAATATCTTTTACTGCAAAGCCTTTTCTTCGCGCATTATCAGCAATTTGCCGAACGACTTCAGCAATTTGCCCTGTCTGACAGCGAATGAATGAGCGATCCGCCTTTTGTGCTGTTAAATCCGGGGGGATGACACCATTTTTCATTTGGTGCGCCAATTCAATAATCGATGAACCTTCCGCTTGCCGATATACTTCTGTTAGCCGAATGGTAGGGATGACACCCGCTTGTAATAAATCCTTTAACACTTGTCCAGGTCCAACGGATGGCAACTGATCTTCGTCGCCGACGAGAATCACTTGCATGCCGTCCGGAATCGACTTAAATAGCTGATTGGCCAGCCACGTATCGACCATGGACATTTCGTCAACAATTAAGAGCTTCCCGCGAATCGGCTCATCCTCATCATGTGTAAAGCCTTCCGCGCCATTCCAGCCAAGCAAACGATGAATCGTAACAGCAGGCAATCCCGTCGCTTCGCTCATTCTTTTTGCCGCCCTTCCTGTCGGCGCGGCAAGCAAAATCGGAAATGGGTGATCTTTCGTGTAATCTTTCGGATCGAGAGAAAGACCGTGCAAATCAGCGAAAATTTCTACGATTCCTTTAATCACCGTTGTTTTTCCTGTGCCAGGACCTCCCGTCAAAATAAATAACGGGGAAGAAAGCGCTTGTCGAATGGCTTCTTTTTGCAAGGGTGCATATTGAACCGATAAACGTTCCTCCAGCCTTCCGAGCGCTAATAAAAATTCCGATTCTGGAAACGTCATCACTGCTTCTGTTTGTTGCAAAAGACGTTTTACGTTGGTCACGATTCCTTTTTCAGCAAAATAAAGTGATGGAATATAAAATTTTTCCTCTTCATTGATTAACTTTCCTTCCTCCGCAAGCATTAACAGCATTTGTTCGATGGCTTCCTCACTGATCGCTTCGCTTCGTTTCGACTCCAAAAGCTGTTTCGCGCTTGTCATAAGCTGTTCTTTCGTCACATAAACATGCCCTTCTTGAAGGCAATCCCGTTCTAACACAAACAGACAAGCAGCACGAATGCGCGCAGGATGGCTGCCGGAAATGCCAAGCCGGTATCCTAATTCGTCGGCGCGGCCAAATCCGATCCCTTCCACATCTTCGACAAGCTGGTACGGATTTTGCTGAATAACAGAAAGAGTTTCATCTTGATATACTTGATAAATTTTCATCGACAATTGCGGACCAAAGCCAAATTGAGAAAGAGCAATCATCGTTTGTTCTAACCCTTCATGGGCACGCAACGTATCATACAACTCTTTTGCTTTTTGTTTTGACAATTTCGGAACATCGTCCAATACGCTAGGATCCGCTAAAATTTTCGAAATAGCGTTTTCGCCGAGCGCTTCGACGATCGCTTTTGCCGTTTTTTTCCCAATTCCTTTAAACAAATCGCTTGATAAGTAATGAATGATTCCATCTTTTGTGTTTGGGAATTGTTTTCGAAAATGTTCCACAACATATTGCCGACCGAACTTTGGGTGGTCATGAAATTTTCCATAAAAAATATACGTATCATGCTCATTCATTTTGGGGAAATATCCAGTTACAACAACTTCTTGTTCATCATATGCTTCGTTCGTTTCCACCACTCGAACGCGAACGACGGAATATAAATTGGCTTCATTATGAAAAATCGTAGAAATATATGACCCTTTAATAAACGATGTTTCCCCTAAAACAAACGATTCTTGCTGTTGCAATGGAATCCCCTACCCTTTATTTCCTAATGCTTTTTCCATCATCTTTTTCCCATATCCCGCCAACAGATGATCCGGCTGAATCTGAAGGGCGGTCGTAAACATTTCCAGCGCTGTCTTTTTATCATCTTTATAAGCATATATAACACCTAAATTATAATACGCATCTGCATGCCTGCTATCTAACTGAATCGTTTTCTGAAAATAATTCATCGCTTCATCAACAAATTCGAGTTGCGCAAGACATAGCCCAAGCTGAAATATCGCCTCGGTATCTTGTTCGTTCAACTCCACCGCTCTCTGTAAATACGGAAGGGCAAGACGCGGTGCCTCTAAATGCATCAATGACATTCCAAGCATAAAAAAGGCGTCTCCGTCGTTTAATCCCTTTTGAATAGCTTGTTCAAACATATCCTTCGCCTGCGCAAATTGTTGACGCTTGTAATATACAGATCCCATTCCGTAATATGCCGTCGCCGCGTTGTTGTCGAGCTCAATCGCTTTTTTGAAAAAATGGAGCGCTTTTTCCTCTTCTCCAGCACTGGCTAACACTGTTCCAAAATTAATGTAGCCAATCGGATCATCCGGATTTTCCTCAATTGCATCATGAAAGCATTTTATCGCTTCTTCATAGTTTCCTTTTTGCATATGGGAAATTCCTATTTGATTTTTATCTTCCATTTTCCGTTCACTCCTTATAAGGATTATAGCACATATGTTCGTAATTTTCTATCAATTTATAGAAAAACCCCAACCCACAATAGAGTTGAGGCTTTTCTTGGCTGTTTGGATTGCTTCTATTTTTTTCGTCCGCAGCTTTCTTAGCTGCACAAACCGCCTTTCGTTTGTCTAGGCAACATACCAAAGTTTTTCTCCATTGCGGAATACTTCGTCAATCGTTCCGCCGCCGAGGCATTCTTCGCCATTGTAAAATACAACAGCTTGTCCCGGTGTAACAGCGCGAACCGGTTCATCAAAGACGACCTCTACTTTGTCATCGTCGATAATATGAACAGTAACACCTATATCTGGCTGGCGATAACGGAATTTTGCCGTGCATTGGAATGATGTTGTCGGTTTGCGGTCCGATACCCAGTTAACATTTGTCGCAATGAGCGAAGTCGAATATAAATATTCATTGTTGAATCCTTGTGCAACGTACAAAATATTTTCTTTTACATTTTTGCCAATGACAAACCATGGCTCGCCGCTTCCGCCAATGCCAAGACCATGACGCTGCCCGATCGTATAATACATCACTCCGTCATGCTTTCCTTTCACTTCACCGTCCAGTGTTTGCATAATACCTGGCTTCGCCGGTAAATAATTGCTTAAAAACTCTTTAAAATCGCGTTCGCCGATAAAGCAAATTCCCGTGCTGTCTTTTTTTGTCGCTGTGACAAGCCCAGCATCTTTAGCAATTTGCCGCACTTGCGCTTTTTCGAGATGCCCGATCGGAAACATCACTTTCGATAGTACCGACTGTCCTAATTGGTTCAAAAAATATGTTTGATCTTTATTTTGGTCAGCACCGCGCAACATTTTATATTCGCCGTCGCGATACTCCACTCGCGCGTAATGCCCGGTCGCTACGTAGTCAGCGCCGATCGATAGCGCATGTTCTAAAAATGCTTTGAACTTAATTTCTTTGTTGCACATGACATCAGGATTCGGAGTGCGCCCAGCTTTATATTCATCCAAAAAATACGTAAATACTTTATCCCAATATTGTTTTTCAAAATTAACGGCGTAATACGGGATTCCAATTTGATTGCAGACGCGCACAACATCTTCATAATCTTCTGTCGCTGTGCAAACACCGTTTTCATCTGTGTCATCCCAGTTTTTCATAAAAATCCCGATGACATCGTATCCTTGTTGTTTTAAAAGCAACGCCGCTACCGATGAATCAACGCCGCCTGACATCCCGACGACAACGCGCGTATCTTTTGGGGCTTTGTTCATTTTATTCACCACCTTCTCTACTTATTTGTTAATCTCTTCACAATTTTTACTGTTTCCGATGCCGCACGTTCAATTTGTTCTTTCGTATTGCCTAAACCAAAACTAAAGCGAACGGAAGAATGAATGCGCTCCGATTCTTTGCCAAACATCGCCACAAGCACGTGCGATGGATCAATCGAACCAGCGGTGCATGCAGAACCGCTCGAAGCTGCTATCCCCGCCAAATCAAGATTGACAAGCATGGATTCCACGTTCGTTCCAGGAAACGCGACATTGACGATATGCGGCAAGCAGTGATCTTGATTACCGTTAACATAATAGGAAATGCCTGACTCCGCAAAAATAGACAGCATCGCCTCTCTCATCAAACGGTACTCCTGTTGCTTATGGAGCATTGTCTCTTGAGCAATTTCCACCGCTTTAGCAAATCCAACGATGCCGGCTACATTTTCCGTTCCAGCGCGGCGCTTCCGTTCTTGTTCTCCGCCATAAAAAAGCGGGGACAGTTTTACCGTTTTCCGAGCATATAAAGCGCCAATTCCTTTAGGGCCATTTATTTTATGGGAAGAAACAGACAACAAATCAATATGATAATCGTTCACATCAATCGGAACGAGTCCATACGATTGCACCGCGTCTGTATGAAAGTAAGCTTGATGATCTTTTAACAATTCGCCAATCTCGCGAATAGGCTGCAGCACGCCTACTTCATTGTTGGCAAACATGATGGAAACAAGAATCGTATCATCACGGAGCGCTGCTTTTACATCCGCTAATGAAACGTTTCCTTTTTCATCAACAGGGAGATAAGTTACTTCAAACCCTTGTTTTTCTAAGTATTCACATGCGCGCAATACAGCATGATGCTCAATCATCGTTGTAATAATATGGCGTCCTCGATGACGATTCGCCATCGCCGTTCCGATGAGCGCAATATTATCCGCTTCCGTTCCCCCGCTTGTGAAAATGATTTCTGACTCTTTCGCACCGATGCTTTTTGCTACTACAGCTCTTGCTTCATCGACCGCCTGACGGCTTTGTCTTCCGAAATAATGAATGCTTGACGGATTTCCAAACACTTCGGTCATAAACGGAATCATGCGCTCCACTACATCTGGATGAACAGGAGAGGTAGCGGCATGATCCAAATAAATTCGGTCCAATGATCATTCTCCTTTCAACTTTAAATATAAAACATGTATGCTCCCTCATCACCTTCACTATATTTCGCTAAATCTTCCAATGTCGTGTTGTCCAACACTTCCTCTACGGCATTACGAATGCGAATCCATAATTCGCGTTTTGCCGGTTCTTCCTCATCTATCTCTTCCACAGGGGTAATTGGCCCTTCTAATACACGAATAACGTCCCCGGCAGTAATTTTAGCCGGATGATCTGCAAGTACGTATCCTCCATATGCTCCGCGGATACTTTTGACAAGCCCGGCATTCCTCAGCGGTGTAACAAGCTGTTCAAGATAATGTTCGGATAAATTGTTCGCCTTTGCAATGGAACGTAACGAAATTGGGCGATCTCCATACTTTTTTGCTAGTTCAATCATAATTGTTAATCCATATCTACCTTTTGTTGAAATCTTCATCTTACTCCCCCTAACGATTTATAAACCATGTGTTCTTGCATCGACTCGTCTTACTAATATCCATTCTGCCATACGCCGGCATTGCGGCAAAGCAACGCCGGCTACAGACCCAATCATAATGCAAAATATCAATGTTCCAATCGATACAGGTCCGCCTAAAATCCAGCCAACAAAAAGAACAAATACTTCCATCGCAATCCGTATATATTGCACTTTCCACCCTGTTAATTCCGTCAACGCAAGCATTAAGCTGTCACGCGGGCCTGCTCCTATATTAGCTGAAATATATATTCCCATTCCATAACCCGTAATAACAATCCCAACAAGCAGCATAACGAACTTGCCGATCAATGTATTTGGGACTTGTAAATACGGAATCATCATATACAAATCAATAAATATACCGACGAAAATCATATTAAGAAAAGCGCCAATTCTCGGAAGTTGTTTTAAAAGTAAAGCGGAAATCGTTAAAATCACAAGGCCGACAATAATCGACCACGTTCCAATCGTCAATCCAAAATTCCGATATAATCCGATATGCAGTACATCCCACGGCGCGCATCCGACATTCGCTTTAATTGTTAATACGATGCCGAACGACATAATCAATAGCCCGATAAAATAAATTGCCCATCGGAAAATAGATGCATATTCGCGATGAGAATGGGCCATATTCTCACCCCATCATACAATAAAGTAAGCAAATCGATTGTCATTATATCATAAAATTTCGTTTCCTTCATTGCCGGAATTTATTTCGTTGTTTTAACTGTTCTAACCGTTCATACACTTTCGCATAATATTTTTCCTCTCCGTTTTCCTTCGGTGAGTAATATTTCACTCCTGCCAATTCATTTGGCAAATATTGTTGAAAAACCCATCCATTTGGATAATCATGCGGATATTGATACCCTTTTCCATGTCCCAGCACGCTTGCCCCCTTATAATGAGCATCTTTTAAATGATCAGGAATATCTCCGATTTTTCCATTGCGCACATCATCAATCGCGGCATCAAGCGCCTTATAGGCAGAATTCGATTTCGCGCTTAAACATAACTCGATCGTAACCACAGCAAGTGGAATTCTCGCTTCAGGAAGCCCTAATCGTTCAACCGCTTCAATCGCCGCTTGTACTTTCACTCCCATCATCGGATTCGCCAGCCCGATATCTTCGTACGCAATAACAAGAAGCCGCCGGCAAACAGCTGCTAAATCTCCTCCTTCCAGTAAACGAGCTAAATAATGTAGCGCCGCGTCCACGTCACTGCCGCGAACACTTTTTTGAAACGCGGATAAAAGCGAATAATACGTATCCCCTTTCTTATCATGGGTAAATCCTCGATTTTCCACAAATTCTCTTACCGTTTGTTCAGCAACACGAATTTGACCGTCGTTCTCCTTTGAGGCATATACAATTGCTTCTAACAGATTCAATGCTAAACGGGCATCCCCACCGGACGATTCCGCAATCATGGATAGCAATCGTTCCTCCATGTCTATCGAAAGTTTTCCTAATCCTCTGTCACGATCATGTAAAGCTCGCTGTAAAAGCATAAGAATATCGGCAGGCTCAAGCCGCTTTAACTGTTTTATTTGCCCGCAGCGGCTTCGGATGGCTGGATTCACTTCATGAAACGGATTTTCCGTTGTTGCGCCGATGAGCGTAATCAGCCCTTGCTCGATGTGGGGAAGCAAATAATCTTGCTGCGCCTTGTTAAAACGGTGAATTTCATCAATAAATAAAATAACGTTTCCCGTCAGTTTCGCCGTTTCCACTACTTCTTCCATTTCTTTTTTTCCGGAAGTCGTAGCATTAACCGCGAAAAAATCACGCTGAACGGTTCCAGCAATCGCATGCGCCAACGATGTTTTTCCCACCCCCGGCTCACCATATAAAAGCAGCGAAGGAACGTGCCCATTTTTAATCATTTTATATAATGCGGTATGCGGGCCAATAATATGTTGTTGCCCGACAATCTCGTCAATGTTCCGCGGTCTCATCCGAACAGAAAGCGGTTCTGAAGTAAACAACATGTGGCATCCCTCTCTAACAGCATAAATCCCCATGACTCATCCCCGCTCACTTCGGTCCAAGCAGGAGATGAAGATTTCTTCGCTTCAACTTGATGAAAACAATCACCATAACAAAAGTTCCCTGTTGCGTACAGAGAACTTTTATGGGGCAAAATAGTGATCGATGGCGGTTTTTAATTCTTCCCATAACGGCACCTGCCGTCGCTCCAAATAAAGCAATAACGCTTCAACAATAAATTTTCTCGCTTCGTCCGCCTCACTAAACTCTTGCTTTAACGTCTCTAGCGAGCGGCCAACATCCTCTTCCACCCCGCCGTTTCTCTGTAACGTTTCGATCATTTGGTGAATGCAATCGATAATTTGCTGCCGTTTTCGTTGTTTATTGGTTTGTTCGACACAAAGATAATCGTGCATGACTTCTATCGTTAACAAAGGCTCTTCTCTTTCTGACATACTCGCTACAATTGCGTCCATTCGTCGAAGTAAAAACGGCGCCGTCTTCGACAGATGAAGCTCTTTTCCGTCAATCGCTATGTAAAACAAATATTCTTTCAGCATCCCGTTTAACATCGTCGCGCAGTCTAGTGAAAAGTTGCGTACTTTTTCTCCGTATATTTCTTCGATTGCTTGTCGATACCAATTAAGCATTTTCGCTCGAATAAGAAAAACAAGTTGACGAATTTCATCATTGACTTTCACCGCTTGTTCTCCCATATGCATCTGCACGAGTTCTTTATGGCGATAAAATTCTTCTATTTGAATCAATAGCTGCTTTTCAAACTTTTCCCGCGCTGATAATGTTTCATCACGAGCGATATCACTAATTTTTTGAAATAAGACATCATAGTGATAACGAAAAATAGAAACAGCGATTTCTTCTTTTGATTTAAAATAATTATAAATCGAGCCTTTCGCCATTCCGCACTGTTCGGCAATTTCCTGCATCGACGTGGCATGATATCCCTTTTGCGCAAATAATTTCATTGCCGCTTGAATAATTTCTTCTTTTCTATTCAATGTTTTCTCCTTCCTTATTTATCATTAATGTTATTATAATGGATTTCCTCGTGAAAAAAAAACGAAACACACATAAGGAAAGGACGGCTCAACAAAACGAGCCATCCTTTGTTCACTGTTTTATTCGTTCCGCTTTCGCTTGGCGAATAAAGAATAACTCATACATAACCGGAATGAGAATCAACGTTAACAAGGTCGAAGAGGTGAGACCGCCGATGACGGTAATCGCCAATCCTTTGGAAATCAATGTTCCAGACTCCTTAGTCAGCGCCAATGGGATAAGAGCAGTCACTGTCGCAAACGCCGTCATTAAAATCGGGCGCAAACGCGTTTTTCCGGCTTCAATAATCGCTTCGCGAACTGCCATTCCTTTTTGTTCACGGTTTTGTCCAATCCGATCGACAAGGACAATGGCGTTCGTCGTTACGATTCCAATTAACATTAATAATCCAATCATAACGCTGATAGACAGCGGCTCTTTTGTGATATATAGACCAAGAAGCGAGCCAATTGGCACGAAAATAAGCGATGACAGAATGATAAACGGAATGCGCGCTTTCCCAAACGTGACGAGCATCGTAATATACACAAGACCGATGGCGATCAGCATGGCCATGCCAAGCTCTTGAAATGTTTGCACCGTCTCGTCGCTGCCGCCTCCGCCTTCTAGCGAAACATCATTCGGTAAGTCAAGATCGTTTTTCACATGGCGGATCACATCGTTCGTGACCTTTTGAATGTTGTCGCCAACAATTTGCGCTGATACGCGGGCAAACACTTTCCCGTCCAATTTTTGAATTGCTGTATACGTATCCACTTCTTTGACGGACGCTAGTTCAGAGACGGGAACAAATCCTCGTTTCGTAAAGATTACCGTATTCTTTAGTTCGTCTACGGAATCAAGATTCTGATTATACGATAATTGAACCGTCCGCTCTGTTCCGTTTAGTTTTAATTCCCCAACTTCCACCGATTTCGTTGCATCAGCGATCGTTCCCATTATTTGAAAACCGGAAACTCCGTACGCCGCTGCTTTTTCCGGATCAATATCGATAATGATTTGCTTTTGCTTTTCAGAGAAATTGTTCGTTACATATTTCAAATCTTTGCGTTGATTTAAATATGTTTCTACTTGTTTTGCCGCCTTTTGCAGCGAAGTTAAATTCGTAGAGTACAAATCAATATCAATATTGTTATTTGACGGCGGTCCGCCGCTATCCATTTCACGCACATCGAATTTCGTCCCCGGCGCTTCCGTTTTCACGATTTGTTCCATGTTTTTTTCAAGCTTTTTCATAAATGATGCAACTGGGACATTATCTTTTAAGTTGATAAAATAGTTTGCTTGGTTTTGTCGCTTTAATCCCGTACGAAAATCACGGCTACCAATCGCTGCGGTCACGTCCTTAATTTCTTTTTGCTCGTCAAACATGTTTTCAATTTTTAATGATACATCGTTCGTTTTTTCGAGCGATGTAGAAGACGGAAGTTCAATGCTTGCGACAAGCGTCTTCTGCTCTTCATTCGGCAAGAAGGTAAATCCCAATGCCGGCACAAGCGCAAATGAACCTCCAAGCAACACAACGGATAGCACCAAGATCATCGTCTTGCGGTTCAATGACCATGCAATGATTTTCCCGTAGACACGCTGCAACATTCCTTCTTTTTCTTCTGGCGGAACTTTTTTGAACGAAAATTTCGCCAAAATTGGTACGATCGTAACGGCAACGATTAAAGACATTAACAGGGCGAACACAATCGTTAACGCAAACGGCAAGAAAAACTCACCCGTAATTCCGCCGACAAAACCGAGCGGCAAAAAGACAACAACGGTCGTAATCGTCGATGAAGCAATCGCTTTTAATATTTCTTTTGTCGAATCTTCAATCAGTTCATCCGATATCCCAGTTTTCGCTTTGCGGACGCGGCGGAAAATATTTTCAATCACAACGATGCTGTCATCGACCACACGCCCTACCGCTACCGCCATTCCGCCAAGCGTCATGACATTTAAGGAAATATCCATCCGATTTAAGAAAATGGAAGCGGCTAATAATGAAAGTGGAATCGATACAATGGCGATAATCGTCGCGCGAACGTTGCGCAAAAACACAAGCACAGAGATAGATGCAAACAGCGCTCCTAACAATCCTTCACGGACAAGCGATTCGACCGATTTTTTAATTCCTTCCGCGGAATCAAAGCCAATCGTGTAATCGAATTTGTCCTTATACGAATCAAGCACATGAATCACTTTGTCCGCCACTTCCACCGTATTGGCGTCTTGCTTTTTCGTAACCGCCATTGACAATGATTCTTTTAAATTGTAACGGGTGAACTCCGACCGATCGGCGACTGTTTCGATTGTTGCGATGTCCTTTAACTTGATCGCTGGTTTGATTTGTGGCGCATCAGGCGCTGATTGTACGAGCGGCGATGTCAGCGTCATATTTTCGAGTTCTTTCACCGTTTCCAGCTTTTCCTGCACACGAATAGGAATTTGCAAAGCATCGGTATGGACGCTGCCAGCGGGAAAAGAAATGTATTTTTCGTTAATTTGATCTTTAATTTGCGACAGCGTTAAACCCGCCTGCAGTGCTTTTTGTTTATCGACAGTAATTCGTACGACCTCTTCCTTCATTCCTCCGACAGACACGGAATTAATCCCGTTAATTTTATTTAACTCAGGAATTACTTCGCTTTCTAATATTTTTTGCAAGTCCACATCTTTTTTGGCAAATAAGGAAATATTAAAAATAGGGAGAGTCCCAAACGAAAAACGATTTATTTTCGTTTGAACATTTTCTGGAAGCTTTGCGTCTTTGATTAATGTATCTACTTGGCGTTCCACTTCATCCATATCCGTATGAAACGGAAATTCAAGATTAATAATGGCAATGCTCTCATACGAAGAGCTTTGCATCTGCTTTAGCCCCTCAATGGACTTCAGTTTTTCCTCCAGCTTGGAAGTCACTTGATCGTTAATATCTTGCGGCGATGCGCCTGGATAAACGATTTCAATCGATAGCTGCGGAAACTCAATGTTTGGAAGCAAATCTACCTTCAAAGAGGAAAAAGAATATATCCCCCCAATAATAAGCAAAAAAGAAATAATAAATACGGCAGCAGCATTTTTTAAGCTAAACTTTGTTAAAAAATTCATCTTTTTCCCTCTCTTTCATTGATTTTACGACCAATCATTCAGAACATATTCCAACCGACCAGTCGTAATAATGCAGATCAATTATAAAAGATTCCTTATAAACTTTCAATTGGATGAAATGTAAAAAAAATATAAAGTTTAAATTTGCTAATAAGAGGAAAGACTATAATCTATCTAAATCTATTTGCGGGGTGTAGCGAAATGAAAACACGACAAGATGCTTGGACACATGAAGAAGATGTTATATTGGCGGAAACGGTATTGCGGTATATTCGTGAAGGGGGAACGCAACTTGCTGCGTTTGAAGAAGTTGGAGACCGACTGAATCGGACAGCGGCAGCATGCGGATTTCGCTGGAACGCTGAAGTACGAAAGCGATACGTGGAAGCAATTGAATTAGCAAAAAAACAGCGAAAAGAACGTAAGCGAGCATTAGAACAAGCGAAAAAAATGCAGCGATCAGAAAATAAAGCACATCCGTTTTCTACCAATTTTGTCTCTTTCCAACAAGAAACATCCGCTTTTCTTACAGCACCTGCCATTACGCTCGAACAATGCATTGCTTTTTTACAGACATTAAAATCCGATTATGAGCGTTCCGAAACGATCCAGATGGAAAACAAACGGTTAAATAATGAAAATGCGCAATTGCGGACGCGCAACGAGGAACTGCAAAAAAAATTGGAGCGTCTTGAAGAACAACAATCCAATATTAAAGAAGATTACGAGGCATTAGTAAAAATTATGGAACGCGCTCGCAAACTGATCGTAGATGAAGAATACGGTGTACAGCCAGCCCATATTTTCCGAATGGATAAAAACGGAAATCTAGAACACATCGCCCAATCCTGATAAAAACGTCGCAGAATGTTTTCTGCGACGTTTTTATTCTTCTCCAACCCGATAAATTTTAATATCTTTCAATAGTTCACGTACAACGTATGAAGCCATAATAAGTCCTGCTACCGATGGAACAAATGCATTCGAAGATGGCGGCATTTGCGCTTTGCGAATTGGAGATTGATCATTCCCTACCACTTTACGGACATCTTCGCGAATAATAATTGGCTTTTCATCGGAAAACACAACTGGAATACCGCGCCGAATCCCTTCTTTACGCAATTTTGCGCGAATCACCTTCGCGATCGGATCCGTATGGGTTTTCGAAATATCTGCGATGCGGAAACGTGTCGGATCCATTTTGTTGGCAGCGCCCATGCTCGAAATAATCGGGATATTGCGTTTTAAACATTCTTTCATTAAATGGACTTTATATATGATCGTATCGGAAGCATCAATAACAAAATCAAGATCATAGCTAAAAAATTGCTCATATGTTTCTTCTGTATAAAACATTTGCAAAGCGATGACTTCACATTCTGGATTGATATCAGCAATTCGTTCTTTCATTAATTCCACTTTCGGACGACCAATGGTGGAAAGGAGCGCATGAATTTGCCGGTTTATATTTGTAATATCAACATTATCCCGATCTACAAGAACAAGGCGCCCGATGCCGGAACGCGCCAACGCCTCAACAGCAAAGGAACCGACTCCGCCGACGCCAAGAACGGCAACCGTTGCGTTTTTTAATTTTTCCAACCCTTCTTTTCCTATTGCTAATTCATTCCGCGAAAATTGGTGTAACATGTATATCCCCCGTCACATAAATATTGCTTCCATAACGCTTTTTATCCTACAATAACAATCCCCTAAATTTCAATCTAAATTTTTGGTAAAACAAAAGAAATCCCTATGTAAAGAGTTACCTTTACATAGGGAAGTTTTTCAAACGATATATAACAATAAACTAACGTATAAGTCCCAATCGTGCCGTCGATGCCTTCGTTTTGAACCCGCTCCAAGCAGGTGGGTGCCCTGTTCCAAGGTTTGCACTTCCTCCCTCGTCAAAGGCATGTACGCCGCTTGGAAACCCCGGGCTCCCGTATAACTTATTGTTCGGTCAAAACAATAGGTTATACGACGAACACATCAGGACTATTTTCGTTTTTTAAATTGTATCATACATTCTATATCTTTTCAATGAAATAGCCGATATCGCTCACTCTTTTTTTCCAAGTTAACAACTAAACGTAATTCTTCTAACTGTTGTTCACTAACTGGGCTTGGCGCCTCTGTTAGCAAGCAACTTGCACTTGCTGTTTTTGGAAATGCGATAGTATCGCGCAAGTTCGTTCGTCCTGCCAGCAACATGACAAGACGGTCCAAGCCTAGCGCAATCCCTCCATGCGGCGGGGTGCCATATTCAAATGCTTCTAATAAGAAACCGAACTGCTTACGCGCTTCTTCTTCCGTAAATCCTAGGGCGCGAAACATCTTTTCCTGAACTTCCCGCTCAAAAATACGCATCGAACCGCCGCCGAGTTCATAGCCGTTTAACACAAGGTCATATGCCTGTGCTCGTACTTTTTCTGGATTTGTCTCTAATTGTGGCAAGTCTTCACGCACTGGCATGGTAAACGGATGATGCGCCGCGTAATAACGCCCGTCTTCTTCATCATACTCTAACAGTGGCCAGTCTGTAATCCAAAGGAAATTAAATTTCGTTTCATCAATTAAATTTAAATCTTTTCCAAGTTTTACACGCAACGCGCCAAGCGCATCGGCAACCACCGTCTTATGATCGGCAACAAACAGCAATAAATCGCCGGCTTCTGCCTCAAGCGTTCGAATCAGTCCGTTTTGTTCTTCTTCTGTGAAAAATTTAGCGATTGGTCCTTTCAATCCATCTTCTTCCACTTTCAACCACGCCAGTCCTTTTGCCCCGTAACGCGCGACAAACTCAGCTAGCGCGTCGATGTCTTTGCGCGAATATTGATCTGCTGCTCCTTTTACATTAATCGCCTTTACTTGTCCTCCGTTTGCAACGGCGCCTGCAAATACTTTGAAGGAAGAATTCTTCACGATTTCCGATACATCGACAAGTTCTAGACCAAAGCGCGTATCCGGCTTGTCCGAACCATAACGGCTCATTGCCTCATCGTAAGACATGCGCGGGAATGGCAAGGAAATGTCGATTCCTTTCGCCATTTTCATGACATATGCCATCATTCGTTCCGTTAGCTGCATAATCTCTTCTTGGCTCATAAACGATGTTTCAATATCAATTTGGGTAAACTCTGGCTGACGGTCCGCTCGCAAGTCTTCGTCACGGAAACAACGAGCAATTTGATAATATCGTTCGAATCCCGCTACCATTAAGAGCTGCTTAAATATTTGCGGCGATTGCGGAAGCGCGTAAAACTCGCCTGGATGAACGCGGCTTGGCACTAAATAGTCACGCGCCCCTTCCGGCGTGCTTTTCGTTAAAATTGGCGTTTCCACTTCCAAAAAGCCTTCTCCGTCTAAAAAGTCGCGAATAGCCTTTGTCACTCGGTGCCGCAATTGCAAAGTACGAAACATAACCGGGCGGCGCAAGTCTAAATAACGATATTTAAGGCGCACTTCTTCAGCTACGTCCGTTTGATCCGCGATGACAAACGGCGGTGTTTTTGCTCCGTTAATGATGGTTATACGCTCTGCTTGAATTTCAATTTTTCCTGTTGGAAGATTTGGATTGATCGTTCCCTCCTCACGGGCAACGACGGTGCCTTCCACGCTCAGCACGTATTCATTCCGCACTTTTTCTGCCACATTCAGCGCTTCTTTTGACACTTCCGGGCTGAACACGACTTGCACGATTCCCGTCCGGTCACGAAGATCGATAAAAATCAGCCCGCCAAGGTCGCGGCGTTTTTGTACCCAACCTTTTAAAACCACTTTTTCCCCAATCGCCTTTTCGGTGATTTCACCGCAATAATATGTCCTTCCAAACACGATTTCAACCCTCCTGCGACAATCTTTCTTTTAAATAATCGACGACAGAATGTAGCGGTACTTCTGTTTGCTCTCCTGTGCTCATCTCTTTTATATTGATTACTTCTTTTGCGAGTTCATCGTCGCCGAGAATCGCCACAAACTTGGCGTTCAAGCGGTCTGCCGATTTTAATTGCGCTTTTATTTTCCGGTCCTGATAATCTTTATCAGCGACAATTCCAGCTTTTCGCAGCTTGTGAACAAGTAATACGGACTCATCTTTTGCTTTTTCGCCAACAGCGACAACATAGCAATCAATGCCTTCGCTAATCGGCAATGTAATCCCTTCTGCATCTAAAGCGGCGAGCAACCGCTCAATACTTAGCGCAAATCCAATCCCAGGTGTTTCTGGCCCGCCTATTTCTTGCACCAACCCGCTATAGCGACCTCCACCGCATAACGTTGTAATCGCGCCAAATCCTTCTGCATCACTCATAATTTCAAACGTCGTATGATGATAATAATCTAATCCGCGTACGAGGCGAGGATCTACTTCAAATGGAATTCCCAATTTCGTTAAGTAAGCTTTTACTTTTTCAAAATAATGCCGCGATTCATCGTTTAAATAATCGAGAATCGATGGCGCCGTTGCCATTAATTCATGGTCACGGTCTTTTTTGCAATCTAAAATGCGAAGCGGATTTTTTTCCAGACGCACCTGGCAATCTTCGCAAAGTTCATGAATCCGGCTTTTAAAATGATCGATCAGCGCTTGACGATGCGCTTTTCGGGTTTCTACATCCCCTAGGCTGTTAATGACCAGTCTTAATTTTTTTAATCCTAACGATCGATACAATTCCATCGCCATTGCAATAACTTCCGCGTCAATCGCCGGATCATTGCTTCCAATCGCTTCCACACCAAATTGAACAAATTGACGGAACCGCCCTGCCTGTGGCCGTTCGTAGCGGAACATCGGACCTATGTAATATAACTTAATTGGCTGATTTGGATTGCCGTACATTTTATTTTCAACGAACGAACGCACAACCGGCGCAGTCCCTTCCGGACGAAGCGTCATGCTTCTTCCCGCCCGGTCTTCAAACGTATACATTTCTTTTTGCACAATATCCGTCGTATCGCCAACACCGCGCAAAAATAATTCGGTATGTTCAAAGATCGGAGTGCGAATTTCATGGTAATTGTAACGTTTGCAAATATCACGCGCTATTTTTTCAACATATTGCCACTTTTCTACTTCACCAGGCAAAATATCCTGCGTTCCTCGCGGAATTTGAAAAGCCATAAACAAACCCTCCTTCTCCAAAAATAAAAACGCCCTTCTTCCCTACTTATAAATAGGGACGAGAGCGTTGTTCCCGTGGTGCCACCCTAATTGAAGCAAAAAGCTTCCACTTATTACCGATAACGCGAGATTCGCGTTCCCTTTTACTGGCGCAAATGACGCGTTCAAAGGGAAACCTACGGAGTGTCTTTCGTTAAGTCATCATGGAGAAATGCTTCCAGCCTAAGGCATTTCCTCTCTGGCCATGTGTATTCTTAACTACTTTTCTCCGTCATTGGTTGTTATTATATACAATTTTTATAACCTATCTTACGAATGAAAATTCATTTTGTCAAGGAGAAAATGACACTTTTCAAGAACGAAACAGTTGTTTTTTTAGTTTTTGTACGTCTCTTAGCGTCAATCCAAACTCTGACGCTAATTCAAATGCTGTATGTTCCGCCTCTTTTCTCATAAATTCGTGAAAATCAATATGAAACAGTTCACTTGCTCTTCGATGCGCAAACTCTCCTTTCGCGCTATGCCGCAATTTTGCTCATCCTTCCTCTGTGCTATATTCTTTTATTTATTTTTTCCCATTTAGATAAAAAATAAAAAAAGAATTTGGCCGCTTTGAAAGGATAAAAAAAAGCGGGCGAACATTATTTGTTCCCCGCTTTTTCCTTACTTTCTACAATCAAAGTGACAGGACCATCATTAATTAATTCCACTTCCATCATCGCTCCAAACTTTCCCGTTTCAACCCGGATGCCTTTTTGACGAAGCGCTGCGTTCATCGCTTCATAAATTGGCAATGCACGATCCGGTTTCGCCGCTTCCATAAAGTTCGGGCGCCGGCCTTTTCGGCAATCGCCATACAAGGTAAATTGCGATACGGATAAAATTTCTCCGCCAACGTCCAGCACGGAGAGATTCATTTTTCCGGATTCATCCTCGAAAATGCGCAAATGTGCGATTTTATCTGCAATAAACGCTGCGTCTTCGACCGTATCGCTATGAGTGACGCCAACCAGAAGAACAAGACCATGGTCAATGGAACCGACAACTTCCCCATTCACTGTCACTTTTGCATGTTTTGCCCGTTGTACTACTACTCTCATCACACTTTTCCTTTCTAATTATTCATGATTCGCTGTACTGAGTAAATATCTGGTATTTGTTTAATTCGATCGACCACTTTTTGTAAATGGCTAATATTGCGAATGGCAATCGTCATATGAATAGTTGCGATTTTATTGCGGTGATCAGATCTTCCTGAAACAGCCGAAATGTCCGTTTTCGTTTCATTTACCGCTTGTAGCACTTCGTTTAACAACCCACGGCGGTCAAAACCAGTAATTTCAATCTCCACGTTATATTCGCGATTTGATTGTGCATCACTTTCCCATTCCACCGAAATTAAGCGGTCTAATGCCTCTTCTGTCTGCACATTTGGACAATCAGCACGATGAACCGAGATTCCGCGTCCTCTTGTAATAAAGCCGATGATTTCATCCCCAGGAACTGGATTACAGCAACGCGACAAACGAATAAGCAAGTTGTCCATTCCTTGCACGCGAATGCCGTAATCGCGTTTCTTTGCAGTTGGTATTTTCGTTTCTGATATTGTCTCTGTAAATTTTTTCTGTTGTTCTTCCAAATCACGCTGCTTTCGCCATTTATCTGTTAAACGGTGAGCAATTTGCGCCGCGGTAATCCCATGATAACCGACCGCGGCGTACATATCCTCTTCGTTGGAAAAATTGAATTTCTCGGCAACGCGCTTGACGTTTTCCGCCGTTAAAATTTCTTTGACATCAAATCCGAGGCTGCGGACTTCTTTTTCGACAAGCTCTCTTCCTTTTTCAATATTTTCTTCCCGTCTTTGCTTTTTGAAAAACTGACGGATTTTATTTTTCGCATGGGACGTTTGCGCCAGCTTCAGCCAATCTTGACTTGGCCCGTACGAGTGCTTCGAAGTCAGAATCTCGACAATGTCGCCTGTCTGCAGCTTGTAATCGAGCGGCACCATTTTGCCGTTGACCTTGGCGCCGATCGTTTTATTGCCAATTTCCGAATGGATGCGATAGGCGAAATCAATCGGCACCGAACCGGCCGGCAATTCGATGACATCTCCTTTTGGCGTAAACACAAACACCATATCGGAGAATAAATCCATCTTCAGCGATTCCATAAATTCTTCGGCGTTGCTCGCATCGTTTTGCCATTCTAAAATTTCACGGAACCATGATAATTTTTCTTCAAACGAATTTGGTTTAATCGTCTTTCCTTCTTTATATGCCCAGTGCGCAGCAATTCCGAACTCAGCGATTTGATGCATCTCAAACGTGCGAATTTGTACCTCTAGCGGTTCTCCTTTTGGACCAATCACCGTTGTGTGAAGCGATTGATACATATTCGGTTTTGGCATCGCAATATAATCTTTGAAACGCCCCGGCATCGGCTTCCAACATGTATGAATGATGCCCAATACGGCATAGCAGTCTTTAATGCTGTTAACAATAATGCGGACAGCGAGCAGATCGTAAATTTCATTAAACTGTTTATTTTGCATGACCATTTTGCGATAGATGCTATAAATATGTTTCGGTCTTCCGGAAATTTCGCACGGAATAGAAACTTCGTTCAGCCGTTCACGCACTTCCTGAATGACTTCTTCCAAATATTGCTCGCGTTCGGCCCGTTTTTTCTTCATTAAATTCACGATGCGGTAATATTGCTGCGGATTTAAGTAGCGAAGGGCGGTATCTTCCAGTTCCCACTTAATTTTGGAAATTCCAAGGCGGTGTGCCAATGGCGCAAAAATCTCTAACGTTTCA
Organism: Parageobacillus sp. G301; assembly: GCF_030268025.1. Lineage (NCBI taxonomy): Bacteria > Bacillati > Bacillota > Bacilli > Caryophanales > Anoxybacillaceae > Parageobacillus > Parageobacillus sp. G301. Next base: position 996,397 of record NZ_BSDB01000002.1, on the reverse strand, counting down.
TTTGCAATTCTCCGCTGTTTTTCGATCGGCAAATGCTTCAGTGTCCGCATATTATGGAGGCGATCCGCTAATTTAATGAGAATGACACGAATGTCTTGCGCCATTGCCAAAAACATTTTCCGGTGGTTTTCCGCTTGCTGTTCTTCTTGGGATTTATATTTAATTTTTCCTAACTTTGTCACGCCATCTACGAGCATCGCCACTTCGCTGCCGAATTCCCGTTCCAAATCTTCCTTCGTTGCCTCCGTATCTTCGACAACGTCATGCAAAAATCCAGCTGCGATCGTGGCAGGATCCATTTTTAAATCTACTAAAATGCCGGCAACTTGAATCGGATGAATAATGTATGGTTCTCCCGATTTGCGATATTGATCGCGATGAGCGTGGTTAGCAAATTCATACGCCTTCTTAATAAATTCGACATCTCTTTCAGACAAATAGCAACTTGCCTGCTCAAAGACTTGTTCCGCTGTTAATACCTGTTCGTTGGCCATAGGATCAAATCACCTTTACGTATAATAAAATCATGTATTGATTACTATTATCATGAAAATTTTTTATAATGTAAAGAGTTATGCAACGCTTGCTGCTTCATGCTAACAATTACCACCATTAGAAACTAATAAGAAAGAGCACTCACTAGAGTGCCCTTTTTATTTATTGTAACGAAATATGACAGCTATGTCGATGGTTAGAATTGCATAAGTGCTAAAATATCATAACCTTCTAATTTTTTGCGTCCCTCAAGCTCGGTAAGCTCTATTAAAAAAGCAATGCCAGCTACCACACCGCCTAGCTGTTCGACAAGTTGAATCGTAGCGCGAATCGTTCCGCCTGTCGCCAATAAATCATCTGTAATTAACACGCGTTGTCCCGGTTTAATCGCATCTTTATGCATCGTCAATACATCTTTTCCATATTCTAATCCGTATTCCACACGAACTACTTCGCGCGGAAGCTTTCCTTCCTTGCGCACCGGAGCAAATCCTACACCAAGTGCATACGCAACAGGACAGCCAATAATAAATCCTCGCGCTTCAGGTCCAACAACAATATCAATTTTCTTTTCGCGCGCGTACTCCACAATTTGATCTGTCGCATATTTATATACTTCGCCTTTATCCATCAATGTGGTAATATCTTTAAACATAATCCCAGGTTTAGGGAAATCTGGAACAATTGTAACATATTGTTTCAAGTCCATTACACATTTGCCTCCTCGTATGTTTGCGAACCTTTCATTTCGAAAAGACAACGCTTTAATTGTTCATATGTTGAATACAAAAATAGATTTTCAAGCTCAAACTGAGCTTGTTTAAAGCGATAAGTCGGCGATTCGCTTAAATCGCGTTTAGCCGGTTGAGGAACAAGCGATACAACTCCATCCTGTTGCGTAATAAATTCCAGCTCGAGAAATACTTTTGCCATAAACCGGACAGTTTCTTCTGTCCATCCACGCGCACGTGCTAACTCGCCACCATACTTAGCCAAGTTAAACACACCTTTTTTTCTCAAAAACGCATAAAACCATTTAAAATGATCACGCGTTGGCAACGTGCGAAAAAAATGAGTCTCCCTTTGATAGAATAACGCATAAATGCGCGCAGGTAAACTAGAACGTAACAACATTTTTATGATTTCCAAAGACGTTGGCATATCTAACAGCACAACGTACCGGTTATCTAAACAAAGCCGCGACGCTTCTTCCACTGAGGCCGTGTAGTAAATCTCTTCTTTATATGCTTCAAGCCCTAATGCATCTGCCGTACCTTCCCGAAACATAATCAACATCCGCTTATCTTTCGGAAGAGACGCAATCAGTGGCCGTACATCGCGCATACCGCGAATATCAAACAATTGACATTCATGCACCGCAACATCGCAAATCATTAGCTGCGGTTTGCGAAGATTGTTCCACTCATTCACCATTAACTCGCCAACCACGGACACTTTCGCATCTGGAGCGATTTCATCGCACAAATAACCAAAGCCGAACCCGACGCTATCAATCGCAGCGCCATTTTGGGAGAAAACAGCCTTTAAATGCGACTGGTCAGCCCCGATGCGTCGGATCGTTTCCACTGATACATTTTCCATTAAAAAAAGAGGCTTTGCGTTATCTACACCAAACGGAGCAAACTTTTCAAGCTGTTCGGCTACCGAAAGCGTTAAATCAGATACGGAACAAACTGCATCAATCGGTGTAATTGGGGTAAAATCATCGGCTGTCAACATATCATCGGCAAGTGCGTTGAGACGCTGACGCAATTCATCAATATGATCAACCGATAATGTCATTCCCGCCGCCATTGGATGCCCGCCAAAATGTGGCAAAATATCGCGACATGTCGATAAGCTTGAAAACATATCAAACCCATGAATGCTTCGCGCCGAACCTTTTGCAATTCCTTTCTCGGAATCAATGCTCAAAACAATCGTCGGACGGTAAAATTGTTCAACCAATCGGGAAGCAACAATGCCAATGACCCCTGGATTCCATCCTTCTTTTGCGATCACAAGCACTTTATTTTCGGATGGCGGAAATTGTTCATTTACTATTTGTGCCGCTTCCTCCGCTATTTTCGCGACAAGCTGCTGCCGCTCCCGATTTAAATCATCCATTTCTTTCGCAAGTCTTTGTGCTTCCTCTTCTTTCTCCGTCATTAACAATCTGACAGCAGGGGTTGCTTCTCCCAACCGGCCAACTGCATTCATCCGCGGCGCAATAACAAACCCAACCGTCTGTTCGTTAATTTCTTTTGCTTCTATTCCACATTGTTTACACAATGCACGCAATCCAATACGTTTCGTATTTCGCAACTGTTCAAGCCCTTGCGCAACCAACAGCCGATTTTCTCCGGTAAGAGAAACGAGATCAGCGATCGTTCCAATTGCTACGACATCTAAAAAATGACGCGGCACATCCCCAAGCAATGCGTGGGCAACTTTAAATGCTACTCCGACGCCCGCTAATTCACGAAACGGGTATGTACTGCCGGGCTTTTTCGGATGAATAATTTCATATGCTTCCGGCAACGCCGGTCCCACTTCATGATGATCTGTAATAATGACATCCATACCAAGCTCATTGGCAAGCGCCACTTCCTTCACTGCAGCAATGCCGTTATCGACCGTGATAATCAGAGAAAATCCTTGCTCCTTTGCCCAACGAAATGCATTCTCATTCGGACCGTATCCTTCGGTAAATCGATTGGGAATGTAAAAATCCACAATGGCGCCAGCTTCCTTCAGAGCACTAACCATTACCGTCGTGCTGCTTACGCCGTCGGCATCATAATCACCATATACCAAAATATGCTCTCCATGTTGTATCGCCCGTTGAATCCGCTCAATTGCCCGTTCCATCCCATCTAGCAAAAACGGATCATGAAACGGTTGTTTCAGCGGATATAAAAACGCGTTCGCCTCTTCTACCGTACGAACTCCACGATGAACAAGAAGCTTCGCAATCAACGGATCCATATGCGACTGTTCTACTAAATGCGTTACGATATTTTCGTCAGGACGTTTCACATCCCAACGTGTTTTTGCTATTAACATGTATCCCACCTCAACTCTTCCTATTATACAAAAAGGAAAAAAGGGTGAGCAATGAAGTTATTGGTTTTTTTGAATGATACGCGGGCTAACCATTTATTCGTCCAATCGATAATATAAGACATAAAACAAAAATGCCCCATAAAAACATGGGGCATTTTTTGCCTTCCGCTTTTCGTTATACTTGTGGTTCCAATTCTTTTTCTGAACGTTTTTTCGTCTTTCCTTTTTTCAATTGGTTGCCTTTCCAAACAATCCATAATTGCGCGGCGATGAATAAAGAAGAGTAAACCCCGCATATTAAACCAACGAAAAGGGCGATATTAAAGTTGAGAATCGCTTCACTGCCGAAGATCAAGAGAGCAACAACGGTAAAGATGACCGTTAACACCGTGTTAATGGAACGAGTAAGCGTTTGTTGCAATGCTCTGTTGACGATATGTTTTAAATCATCCACCGTTTTCACTTTGCGTTTTTTCAGTAAATCACGGACGCGGTCAAAAGTAACGATCGTATCGTTAATCGAATAACCGATAATCGTTAACACCGCAGCAATGAACGTTAAGTCAACTTCTAAACGAGTCAAGCTGAAAAAGGTGACGATGACAAACGCATCGTGAAGAAGCGCCACGATCGCGGCAAGCGCCATATATATTTCAAAACGAATCGTCACATAAATAATAATCCCAATGGACGAAATGAGCACAGCGATCAATGCGTTACGCGCCAATTCTTTTCCAATAACCGGAGATACCGTGCTGACGTTCGGCTCTGAACCATATTGCTGTTTAAAATGTGCTTTTAGCTCCGCAATTTCTTTTTTGCTTAACACGCCGATCAAACGAGCAACACCGATATTATTATGCTCGCCTGATAATACGATGTCCTCCGGTTTTAAGTCAAGCTTTTGAAACTCTTCTTTTAACTGCTGAACATTAATTGGTTTATCACTCATTACTTCTATGCGCGTGCCGCTCGTAAAATCGATGCCAAGATTAAGCTTCAGCGTTAATAAGGCAATAATCCCGATCACCGTTAGCAAACCAGAAAAAATGAAAAACTTTTTACTATGTTTTACGAAGTCCAAACGATCAAATTTTGTCGGTACTTCCGTATGATCCGTTGTTTCGGCGATATTTAAGATTTCCGATTTTTTTACACCGAAATAGCCTGGCTTATTGTTCAGCCAGCGGCTATGGACAAGCAGGCCAAGCAACAGGCGCGTGCCGTACACCGCGGTGATGAAGCTTGCTAAAATGCTGATGATCAGCATCGTTGCGAACCCTTTTACTGAGCTTGTCCCGTAAATAAAGAGAACAATACCGGCAATAATCGTCGTAATGTTCGCATCCACAATTGTCGCCAACGATCCTCTATTCCCAGAACGGAATGCCGACATAACCGACTTGCCTAGCTTAATTTCCTCTTTAATCCGCTCATACGTAATAATATTGGCATCAACCGCCATCCCGACACCTAAAACAAGGGCGGCAATTCCCGGCAATGTCAATACGCCGTTCATCCAATCAAAGATAAGCAAAATAAGGTAAATATAAACAGTTAATGTAATGACAGCGATAACCCCTGGCAAACGATAAAACAAAATCATAAAGAGGAAAATCGCGGCAACCCCTACAATGCCGGCAAAAATTGTTTTTTGCAGGGCATTTTGGCCAAACTGCGCCCCGACCGATGTCGAGTAAATTTCTTTTAACTCGACTGGAAGCGCGCCAGCATTAAGCAGGTCAGCTAATTGCTGTGCCTCCTTAACGGTGAAATTGCCTACGATGGAGACATCTGTTTGGGCAAATACTTGGTTTACCGCTGCCGCGGAAATAAATTTTGGATCTGCTTTTCCCGCTTCTTTCGCGTAGGAATCTTCTCCTTCTTTAAAATCCAGCCAAATGACCAATAAGTTATTTGGCGGTCCCATTTTATATACTTTTTCTGTCACTTGTTTAAATTTATCCGCATCTTTTAATTTAATGGCAACACTCGGTTTCCCGTTTTCGTCAAAGGACAGCTTTGCTCCGCCTTGAACAAGATCGCTTCCATCCATTAACACGTTATCATGCACGTCGCGAAACGTTAATTTTGCCTGCGTCGATAAAATCTCGCGCGCTTGATTTTGATCTTTTATCCCCGCAAGCTGCACGCGAATCCGATTTTTTCCTTCTATTTGAATGTTTGGCTCGCTCACACCGAGCACGTTAATCCGTTTGTTTAGCGCGCTCACCGTGCTTTTTAATGTTTCTTTGTCAATTTTATCTCCCTTTTTCGCTGGCTTTACTTCATACAGCACTTCAAAGCCGCCTTGCAAATCAAGACCTAATTTAATGTTATGTAAAATTCCTTGAATCGTCGGCCCCATCACTCCTGCAAAAAGCAAAAGCAACAGGAAAAACGCGACAATGCGACTGCGTTTTACCATAATAAAAAAGTCCTCCTTCAACTCGTCTTACCACTTACTTTTCGTGATTGCCACTCAGCTAGAATTACTTACTAGATTAATTTTGAAAAAAAGAAAACTTCTCTTACACCGAAAAACAATGCTTGCGAGCGCTTGTTTTTTCTCAATAATCCAATTATGAAACAGTTAACGGAAACTGTCAATTTTCTACATCACTATAATAATTCATTTAACACTGCTTCTAAATCATCATTTCCAGAAGAGCGCTGTTCTTTATATGATTGCATCGTAATAAATGACATGTACTCGCCGATTTGTAGCGATAAAATATCGTTGGCAAGCTCAAATAACTTTCTTTCTTCTTTAAAATTTTTCCATTTCTTTTGAACTAGACAACCCCATATTTGATCCATCGTCACCTGTTTATAACCAAGCAGGCGAAATTCATCATACTTGCATTGCAATGCGGGCATCAGCTGTTCTCGCAGTTCTTTTTGTTTTTCCTTTTCCATTCTCTCGCCTTCTCCCTCTGAAAACTTGTCATGCTTGTTTATATGTATTGCATATAGTTAATTGTATAAAAGATCATGACATTTGAGAAGGTAGGGAGACGAGATGTCTAAATTTCTACAAGGAACGATGATTTTAATCGTTGCTGGTTTGATTACAAGAGCACTTGGATTTGTCAACCGCATTGTCGTCGCCCGCGTTATTGGCGAGGAAGGCGTTGGATTGTACATGATGGCGATGCCAACGCTTGTGTTAGCCATTACGATCACGCAAATGGGGCTCCCTGTCGCCATTTCGAAACTAGTTGCAGAAGCCGAAGCGGTTGGCGATCGACAAAAAGTGAAAAAAATTCTTGTTGTCTCTTTAACGATTACAAGTATACTTAGCGTTATCTTCTTCCCTACTATGATACTGCTTGCACCATTTTTATCACGAACATTATTTACTGACCCACGCACTTATTATCCGTTAATCGCTATTGCTCCTGTCGTCCCAATCATAGCGGTTTCTTCTGTGTTACGCGGTTATTTCCAAGGAAAACAGCAAATGAAGCCGTACGCATATTCACAGCTTTTAGAACAAATCGTTCGCATTAGTTTGATTGCCTATTGTACAAAAGCATTATTGCCGTATGGCATTGAATATGCTGCTGCAGGTGCGATGTTTTCATCTGTTATTGGTGAATTCATGTCATTATTATATTTGCTTTACATGTTTAAATTAAAAAAATCCATTAAACTACGAACAAAGTTTATTCAATATGTCAAGGCAGGAAAAGAAACGTTTGCAAGTTTAATGCGCATCGCTTTGCCAACGACAGGAAGCCGTTTAATTGGCTCTCTTTCGTGGTTTTTGGAGCCGATTGTCGTTGCAAACAGCTTGGCAATGGCCGGAGTCGCAACAACGCTAGCTACAAAACAATATGGTCAGCTGACTGGCTATGCTCTTCCATTATTAATGCTGCCGTCTTTTATTACGTATTCACTATCCACCTCTCTTGTTCCAGCAATCAGTGAAGCAATGGCACAAAAACAAACATTATTGGTTGAACATCGCATTCAGCAAGCAATGCGTCTTTCTCTCGTCACAGGCGGGCTCTCTGTCGTTGTCTTATATGTATTTGCAGAACCGCTCATGCAACTGATGTACGGTACAAGTGAAGCGACTATTTTTGTCAAAGTGATGGCACCATTTTTTCTATTTTATTACTTTCAAGGTCCGCTGCAGGCAGTATTGCAGGCTCTTGATTTAGCGAAAGCAGCGATGACAAATAGCTTAATTGGCGCAGCCGTAAAAATTGTCTGTATTTTCGCCTTAGCAACCCAACCGAGCTTAGGAATTATGGGAGCAGCATTGGCCGTTGCGATCAACACTGTGTTAGTCACGTTGCTTCATTTTGCAACGATCATAAAAGTAGTATCTTACTCTATTTACCCACTCGAATATGTCAAGGCTTGTTTATCCATCACTATAGCAGGTATTAGTGGGTATATATCATTTCACCATTCTTTCTTCATGTTCCCACTGCCTATACGAACGTTGGCTTCTATTACCGTTACCACCATCGTTTACTTGCTTCTGCTGATTATTTTTCAATTGGTCAAACGAGAAGAGCTTGCACATATTCCGGCAATTGGTGCTTTTTTTGCGAAAAAAAATCGTAAATAAACTTCTAAACATGTCCGAATAGGAATATATTTTGGTGAAACTTATTTATCGGGCGACAGGGGGGAATGAGATGACAAAATGGGGAACAGCCATTGTTTATGGGGTTGTAACTATTTTCTTATTGGCGGCTCTCATTAGCTTCTTTTTATCTCTCATACTGAAATGGACAGACATACAAGAACCTTCGTTAACATGGATTATTTTTGCCGGGTCGCTTCTTTCCATGTTCATTGGCGGGGTTGTAGCTGGTGGAAAAGGAAAAGAAAGAGGCTGGCTAATTGGCGGGGGAACAAGTTTATTATTTACATTCATCGTATTAGTATTTCAATTTTTGGGATTGGAAAAATCATTCACTATTGAACAATGGTTATATCATCTAATCTTTTTTGTCGCAGCGGCGCTTGGCGGCATTGTCGGTGTAAACCTAGCCGCATCACGCAATTAAACGAAGACGGCTACCTTTCCCAAGTAAAGGTAGCCGTCTTCGTTTACTTATTCTCTTTTTCCGTCACCACTTCGCGCACCGCCGAGCGGTCATATGTAAGACGCGTGCCGTCGCCTGCGCGAATGACAACTTTATCTTCATCGACCGAATCGATGATCCCATGCAGTCCGCCAATGGTGATGATTTTATCCCCTTTTTTTAAATTAGCCTGCATTTGCTGAATCGCACGCTGCCGCTTTTGCTGCGGCCGAAGCAGCAAGAAATAAAAAATGACAAAAAACAAAATAATTGGAAGTAAATTTACAATTGTCGCTGTCATCCATTTCCCCTCTTTCTAAAAGTTTTTCGCATTTGGTTTATTAAAGCCATATTGCTCGAAAAATTCCTCGCGAAAATCCCCAAGGCGGTCTTCGCGAATCGCTTGTCTTACTTGCTCCATTAATTTTATCAAAAAATAGACATTATGGTAAGAAGTTAAACGAATTCCAAATGTTTCATCACATTTGATGAGATGGCGAATATATGCGCGTGTATAATTGCGGCACGTATAGCAGTCGCAATTAGGATCAAGCGGTGAAAAATCGCGGGCGTACTGTGCATTTTTAATGACGACACGCCCCTGGCTCGTCATTACTGTTCCATTGCGGCCAATACGTGTCGGAAGCACGCAGTCAAACATATCAATGCCGCGAATCGCCCCGTCGATGAGCGAATCCGGAGAACCGACTCCCATCAAGTAACGCGGTTTATTCGCCGGCAAGAGCGGTGTCGTAAACTCGAGCACACGATTCATCACTTCTTTCGGCTCACCGACGGATAAGCCGCCGACAGCATATCCCGGAAAATCCAGCGACACTAAGTCTTGTGCGCTTTGTCTGCGAAGATCTTCAAATTCTCCGCCCTGCACAATACCGAATAATCCTTGCTCATTCGGGCGCTTGTGCGCTTTTAAACAACGCTCCGCCCAGCGGCTTGTTCGTTCCACGGACTGTTTCATATATTCATATGTTGCCGGATATGGGGGACATTCATCGAACGCCATCATAATGTCTGAACCAAGCGCATTTTGTATTTCGATCGCCTTTTCCGGAGATAAAAATAGTTTATCTCCATTTAAATGATTTCGGAAGTATACCCCTTCTTCCTCAATTCTCCGAAATTCGCTTAAACTAAACACTTGAAAACCGCCGGAATCCGTTAAAATACCGCGGTCCCAGTTCATAAACGAATGAAGGCCTCCGGCTTCTTTTACAATTTCGTGCCCTGGCCGCAGCCAGAGATGATACGTATTGCTCAAAATAATGCCGGCGCCCATTTCTTTTAATTCTTCCGGCGATAATGTTTTCACGGTTGCCAGCGTCCCAACCGGCATAAACATCGGTGTTTCAAACGAACCGTGCGGCGTATGAAGAATCCCAAGCCGCGCCCCCGTTTGTTTACATGTTTTAATGAGTTCGAAACGAATTGGTGATGTCAACCCAACGATCTCCTTTCTTAAATAATCAACATTGCATCGCCAAAACTAAAGAATCGATACCGCTCTTTCACCGCCGCATTGTATGCCCGTAAAATATTTTCGCGGCCGGCAAGAGCGCTGACAAGCATAATAAGCGTTGATTTCGGCAAATGAAAGTTTGTTACTAATCCATCGATTGCCTTAAATTCATAGCCTGGATAAATGAAAATATCCGTCCAACCGCTTTCCGCCACAAATGCGCCGTTATGTTTTGACGCAATCGTCTCTAACGTGCGTGTAGACGTCGTACCGACAGCAATAATGCGTCCTCCTTGCTGTCTCACTTCGTTTAACAATCGCGCTGTTTTTTCTGTCATCTGATAAAATTCGGCATGCATATCATGTTCTTCAATGTTTTCAACGTTGACTGGACGGAACGTACCAAGCCCAACGTGGAGAGTAATAAATGCGATATGCACTCCTTTGGCGCGTATATCGTCAAGAAGCTGTTCCGTAAAGTGAAGGCCGGCTGTCGGCGCCGCCGCTGAACCCACTTCACGGGCATATACAGTCTGATAACGCTCCGGGTCATCCAATTTTTCTTTAATATACGGTGGAAGCGGCATTTCCCCAAGCTGTTCAAGCACTTCATAAAAGATGCCTTGATAAGAAAATTCCAAGATACGCCCCCCATGCTCAAGCGTATCGACACATGTCGCTTTCAGCCGTCCATCGCCGAAAGTAATTTCCGTGCCAACTTTTACTCGTTTTGCTGGTTTGACCAATGTTTCCCATCGGTCTCCTTCCAATTGTTTTAATAACAGCACCTCGATATTGGCGCCAGTATTTTCTTTTTCCCCATAAAGCCGCGCCGGCATCACACGTGTATCGTTAAGAACGAGACAATCCCCTTCGCGCAAATACGATAAAATGTTTCGAAAGGTTTCATGGCGAATTTCGCCGGTTTTTTTATCGAGCACCATTAACCGTGATGCGTCACGGTTTAATAGCGGTGTTTGTGCAATTAACTCTTCTGGCAGCTCAAAGTCAAACAAATCTATTTTCATTCTTCTCATCTTTCCTTTCTTTTAACGAAATCGCCCAAGCACATAAAAAATGAGCGACAACACGATGCTTATCAAAATAGACGTAACAACCGGAAAATAAAAAGTTGTATTCCCTTTCCGAATAATAATATCTCCCGGAAGCCGGCCTAGTTTAATAAACTGCATGAGAAAACCGACAATAATGAGAACAACTCCAATCGTCATGATAAGCTTAGGCAGGCTATTCATTGTTTTGGAACCTCCATTCCAAAATGTTCGTAAGCAATAGGGGTAACGATACGGCCGCGCGGGGTGCGCTGTAAAAAGCCAATTTGCAATAAATATGGTTCATATACATCTTCAATGGTCTGCACCTCTTCGCCGATCGTTGCGGCAATCGTATCAATGCCAACCGGCCCACCAGCAAACTTTTCCATAATCGCTTTCATTAATTTATGATCGATATGATCAAGACCTAATCGATCGACTTGCAATAGCTCTAGCGCCTCTTTCGCCAACGAAAATGTGATCGTTCCGTCTCCCCGCACTTGAGCAAAATCACGAACGCGTCGCAAAAGACGATTCGCGATGCGCGGTGTGCCTCGCGAGCGCCGAGCGATTTCCAACGCGGCTTCTGCCTTAATGTCCACGTGCAAAATCTCTGCTGTTCGCATCACAATTTGCGTAAGATGTTCAGGTGTATAATACTCTAATCGGCTAATCACTCCAAAACGGTCACGAAGCGGAGCAGATAAAGCACCGGCTCTTGTCGTAGCACCGACAAGCGTAAACGGAGGTAAATCAATGCGGATCGACCGGGCAGTTTGTCCTTTTCCAATGACGATATCTAAACAATAATCTTCCATTGCCGGATACAGCACTTCTTCGACAGAACGGTGCAGACGATGAATTTCATCAATGAACAACACATCGCCCGGCTCCAAAGAAGTTAAAATTGCCGCTAAGTCTCCTGGGCGCTCAATCGCCGGCCCGGAAGTCGTGCGAAGATGAACCCCCATTTCATTCGCAATAATCGCTGCTAACGTTGTCTTTCCTAACCCGGGAGGTCCGTACAACAGCACATGATCAAGAGTTTCTTCCCGCATTTTTGCCGCTTCAATAAATACTTTTAAATTGTCTTTCACTTTATCTTGTCCAATATATTCATGCAAAAACTTCGGGCGGAGACTATATTCCAGCGAAACGTCTTCACGGTGGGCATCACCGGAAACAAGGCGTTCTTCCATTTCTCTCCCCTCCCTATTTTAACAATTGCTGAAGCGCTCGTTTCACATATTGATCTGTCGATAAGTTTTCTTTCATTAACGACGGTACTACCTTTTGAATTTCCCGTTCTGCGTAACCAAGCGCTTTTAACGCTTCGATCGCCTCCTCGAGAGCAGATAAATGAGGTTGTGCCGCTTCTTCCTGGGAATCAAACAAATCTGGATATATTCTAGCAGTAAAAGTAGTAAGCTTCCCTTTTAAATCGAGAATCATTTGCCGCGCTGTTTTTTTTCCGACCCCCGGAAACTTGCATAAAAACGCTTCATTTTCTTGTTCAATTGCTTCGACAAGCTGCTCGGGCCGTCCCGCTGCTAAAATCGCTAATCCGCCTTTGGGGCCAATTCCTGAAACTTGCAATAGTTTCGCAAACAACGTTCGTTCCTCACGGGTACGAAATCCGTACAAAGCAAGCACATCTTCACGAACATATTGGTATGTATAAACTGTTACGATTGTATCACGGCTTTCTTGAAACGAAAACGGATTGGGTGTAAAGATTTGATACCCAATGCCGTTGTTGTCGATCACAATATATTCAGGGCAAACATAATCAACGTATCCGCGGACAAATTCAATCAACGCTGTACTCCTCTCCTTTTCTTTCCTGCCTTCCATTGTACCATACCATTACATTATAACAAAAAGCGAATGTATATTCCTATTTAGAAAATAAAAAAGACTTACCCTAGCGATAAGCCTTTCTAACGTATTAAAGCAAAATGACGATATGTTTCGATAATATCTTTATACTGTGACTTGGAGACGACGCGAATTCCTTTTTTCAGTTGCTGATGCTGGCGGCTTTCGAGTTTTTTTACATCAATTTGAAAAAATGATTGAATAACCCGTGTAGAATGAGCAGGTTTGCCTTCAAAAATAGATAATGTTCCATCTTCGGTAATTCCAAAATAACCGTTCGCCTTTAATAATGGGGAAATATCATTCACTGTTTTGCGAAATACTATTGTTTGATCATCCATATTCACAAGCTGCCAGTCTTTATATTTTTTCCATATATCTTTCATGGAAACAACGGTTTCTTCTTTTGTTTCTTGGCTCACTTCTCCGTCTAAATATTGCTGCTCTAAAATAATCGTCATTTTTACGGAAGATGGCGCAGCAAAAGCAACCTGTATGAACAGTGCATAGGAAGCGATCGTAATGAAGAAAGTGGCAAGAATTCGCATCTCCTTTTCCTCTCTTTCCAGGTAAAATAAACAATATGCTTATTTCTATTTTCACCAATGTGAGAAGTTTTATCCTTTGCACCGATTCCGCGTTTCTTATCAAAGCAATTTTCTTTTTCTTCTTTTCCGTTGTTATTATTGCGACAAACGCCAAAAAATAATGCCCTATGCAGCCAGCATAGGGCATTATTTCAATTATTGCTCTTCCAACACCGATTCGTCCAAATTGTGGTACACTTCTTGGACGTCGTCGTCATCTTCAAGGGTATCGATCAGTTTTAGCATTTTCTTTAGATCATCGCCAGCAAGCGTGGTATATGTTTGTGGAATCATTGTAATTTCAGCGCTAGCAAACGTAAAGCCGTTTTTCTCTAATTGTTCTTTTACTTCTTCAAATGCTTCCGGTGTTGTATAAATTTCAAACGAATCTTCGGTTGTTTCCATTTCTTCCGCTCCCGCTTCAATCGCTTGAAGAAGCATGTCATCTTCATCGATGTCAAGTCCTTCGCGGGCAATGACAAGAAGTCCTTTTCGGTCAAACAAATAAGAAACGCAGCCGGTTTCCCCTAAATTGCCGCCATTTTTTGAAAAGGCTACCCGCACGTTCGAAGCGGTACGGTTTTTATTATCGGTTAAGCAGACGACCATCACGGCAACGCCGCCAGGTCCGTATCCTTCATAGCGAACTTCTTCGTAATTCGTATGTTCTTGTGTTCCTGTCGCCTTTTTTATTGCACGCTCAATATTTTCGTTTGGCATGTTCGCAGCCTTTGCTTTTTCAATAACAAGGCGCAAGGCTGGATTGGATGCTGGATCGCCTCCGCCCGTTTTAGCCGCTACATAAATTTCTTTCGCCAATTTCATAAACAATTTGCCGCGCTTTGCATCTTGCGCATTTTTACGGCGTTGAATGTTCTTCCACTTCGAATGTCCAGCCATCGAAATTTCTCCTCTCATCGCAACGAAATTTCCGATATTACTATACCAAAAAAACAGGAAAATGTCATATAACAAAAATAGGCGGATTCTTCTCCTACACAGCCGATTTTCTTCGTTGAAGAAGAAGCCTTCTCGGCTATGTTCCACAAAAATGGGAACACCTTTTTAGGTGTCCCCACTTTTTCACATTAACGTGTATTTGCAGGACGTTCGTTAATTTTTCCATCAATAAAAATCGTTTTTAAATCACGTTCGATTTCTTCCATTGGCCGGCCGCGGCGGATGTCGTTGTCGATCGTACGGACGCGGTTGTACATGCTAGGATTGGAAACGATGCGCACATGTTTGCCTTTCGTATGCGGTGCAACCGCTTGGGCAACAAGACGCTTCACGTGATCTGCGTATTTGGAATTGGTCGAAATCGCAACAAGCACATGATCACGGTAAACAAGCGTCCGGGCATCGTTTACTCCTCTTACCGCAGCGGCGCGGCGGGAGATCGTTTCCGCCAATCGTCCGTCATACTTCCTATAGTAAGAAGGAGTTGTTTTACTTTCCATCGAATTTAAATGCCCATGGTAGTTGCGGTCCGCATCACTGAAATCAGCATCGAGCGGAAGCGCAGGCGTATCCGTATCAAAACGGGTAATTCCCGGAATACGTGCACGGTTATTGTCTGTATCGAAAAAATCGGCCGCTGGTCCGCGACGGCTTAATATATAGCTGTTATCATAATTAGTCGCATTTGTTCCATATTGTCCGTAACGGAAGTCATCAGCATAACGCTCCGTGGAATAATACCCGATCGGACGCGCTGCATCATTGTAGCGTCTATCATCGTTGTCGGCGTAATTGGCGCATGCAGTCATCATGCTTAAGACAGAAATAGCCCCGATGATTTTCATTGCGTTTTTCAATCGAAAAACCCCCTTGTTTTCCTTCGCTCGCACCAGGCCAAAAAACATATTCCGGCCTTATTATTAGCTTGGCGAAGAAAAGGGGGTTTTATCGGTGTCAGTTAACGGTAGAATTAGAATTTTGGCGGTGCAATGGCCAACTGGCGTTTATGTTGTGAACGCTTGTGCAAACGCTCAATAATTTGCCGGTCTTTTTCCGGAATTTCTTCTCCTTTTAAATATTTATCAATCATCTCGTAGGTTGTCCCCATTTCATTTTCATCTGTTTGCCCTTCCCATAATCCTGCGCTTGGCGCTTTTGTAATAATTTCGTTTGGAACGCCAAGAATGCGCGCCATCTCCCGCACTTCTCCTTTCGTAAAATGAACGAGCGGCACTAAATCGACTCCGCCGTCCCCATATTTGGTAAAGTACCCCGTATACCATTCCGCTGCATTATCGGTGCCGACTACCATATATCCATAATTATTGGCAACCGCGTATAATGTTGTCATGCGAAGGCGCGCTCTTGTGTTCGCATCACCTAAACGCGCTGTTTCTTCATTCCATTCTCCTTTTTCTTTCAGTTGTTTTTCCACTTCTCCAAATAACAGGTTATGCGTTTCGGTTAAATCAATGATCAAGTGTTTAATGCCGCAGCTTTCCACCACTTTTAATGCATCTTCCATATCTTTCGGATTGCTTTTACATGGCATAATCAATCCGAGCGAGTTTTTCGGAAACGCACGTTTAATTAAGTGAGCGACAACTGCTGAGTCAATGCCGCCGCTAATTCCAACAATCGCTCCGTTCAATCCGGCATTCGCTACTTGGTCGCGCAGCCATTGAATAAGTTTTTCAATTTTTTCTTCCATTTGTTTTTCGACTTCCTTTCACGAAAAATCCTATATATGTTTTATTTTATCATATCGATAATTTTACGGACAAACTGATTACGTTCTTTCCGCGCAATCGAAAGAGGCTTGTTATGTTGTAACGCAAAGCGCCATTCACGCATAATATCTGCCGGAAATAAAAGAGCATGCAAAAACCATGGTTTTGTAAGCCAAAATGAAAAGACAGGAAATTGATATAACTGTGAAAAAGACCATTGCAAATGTGGCAAAATACGGCTCGCATACTGCAAATAATCGATGCCTGGCGAAGCAATGGCAACCGTATCATAGTCGATTAAATAGATCATTCCTTCTTTTGTCCGCAAAAAATTATGGGAAGCGACATCGCCGTGAATAATCGTAACAGGCTCCGCTGCTAACGACGGCATATAGCTTGCAAATGTGGAGAGGCAATATTCCGCATGTCGAATCGTCCAAGCGATATCTTCTTTATCCATTATTCGTTCAATTAATGATAAATGGGCATAAAAATCATAATAGCGGCGCTGCCACATGCCATATAAATGGTAGTACGGAACAATCGTTTGAAACAACGGAATTTTTATTAACAGCCTGGCGATGGAATGATATGTTTGTAACAATTCCAGTCCATCGGCGATATCTTGTTGACGAGCGAATGATAATCTTTCTGCATCAGAAATATATGTTTGCATCGTCCAAAAGACGCCTTCAAAGAAAAATACACCATTTTTCCCCAAAGTGGTATATATGGCAGGAACATGAACAAAACCCGCCTTTCTTAACGATTGCATAAATAGCGCTTGTCTCATCGCTTCGAAAAGGGTTCGATACCGTTTGATCACCCAATATCCTTCGCATGCTGTAACTACCCATACGTTATGTTTGACTGTTTTTATATTTTTCACACGTAAGCCGTATTCGTTTCGCAGAAGAAAAAAGAGACGACCTGCTACATCGTCTCTTTTTTGCTTATTGTTCACCAATAATCGTTACTCTCCTCGTCATGCGGTTCTGTAAATAATTGTTCTTCCGTACGAGGAAACGCTGAAGTGGTTGGTGCTTGTGTGAATGGATATGCCGGTCCCGCCACCGGATATGGATAAGGAGCAGGTGCAGCTGGCGGATAGTAGCCGTACGACGCCGGCGGCATGTATGGATAAAACGCTGGATGCCATCCATATCCTTGCATTACTGGTAAAATCGGTGCACATGGCATAATCGGATAAGAAGAAGCAGGTGAATATGAAGGAAATGGTGGCATATTTGCCGATGCCGGATTTACTGTTGGTGATGTATGCCCTGGCATTAGTGGCACTTCACCTGATTCGCTGCCGCTTTCTTCAATACCAGGAAATGGATGATAACCACTTTCCGCATCCCCGTATGTTGATGGTTGTAGATATGTTGGATAGTTAACTGGCATGGTTGGCATAGGTGGAAAATAATGCCCTGCACCTGGTAAAATAGGAGTTACCGGGCCACACGGCTGTGGTGGCATTGGGGCAACAGGCGCTCCTCCCATCGCATATGGCTGCTGCATCATCGGAACATATGGAGCTTTTGGAAGTTCTGGTGGTGTATCATCATCCGCTGCTAATTCTTTTTCTTCTACCGCCTCAGCCGGGCTTTCTAATTCTTGTTTCATGATTCCTGGTAAAATATTTTCTGGTTTTGGCGGAATCGGCGGAACATTAGAAATCGCATTAGAAAAGTTAATATTTACGTTTGGCGTTACTGGTGGAATCGTATGCGATAACGGTGGAATGTTGAACTGCTTTTCCTTAGAACCTAGTGCGGCATTATCTGATTTCGGCCCTTCGTTCACCGGCGCTTTTGGCGCTTCCTTGATCGGTGCCTTTGGCGCTTCCTTGATCGGCGCTTTCGGTGCTTCCTCGATCGGTGTTTTTGGCGCTTCCTTGATCGGTGCTTTCGGTGCTTCCTTGATCGGTGCTTTCGGCGCTTCGTTCACCACTGCCTCGGGAGCCTTGTTTACCTTTTCTTCTTTTATAGGCTCCGAAAACTCCGCCTCAATGTTCACAGACACAAATGGTTTTGTATTGGCATACGGGTGTTCCATATTTTCCATTTCTTTTTTTGGAGCCACATTTATTTTCGTTTCCTTTTTTGGAGACATATTTATTTTTGTTTCTTTTTTCGGCGCTTCTTTTTTTACCGGAACCCCCGCAGTCGGTACTTTAATTTTCATTCCTGGCATAATCATATCTGGATTGCTCAAATGACCGTTCATTTTCTTTAGCTGCTCAAAATCGACCCCATACTTTTGCGCAATTTTCCAAAGCGTATCGCCCTTTTGGACAATATGGATTTTCACTCCGTTCCCCTCCTAACCCGAAACTATTAACGTTGTATCTCAGCTTCCGCTTGTTGTCACCATCATCCTTCAACACAATTTATGATAAAAGCCGTTGTTTTATGATAAAAAAATCATCCTGCCCAGCGGAATATCACTGTCTGACAGGATGATTAGTTCACTTTTTCCTTTACGCCAGCGCCAGCATCCGCGCAAGCGCCTGCGCCGCATCTTTTGCAATTAGCGGGGGAACGGTAATTTGGTTAACAATTTCCCCTCTTTCAAGCGATTCAAGCGCCCATAGTAAATGTGGCAAGTCAATGCGGTTCATCGTGAGACATGGGCACATATACGGATTTAGCGAAATAATTTCTTTATCTGGATGTTCGTGCATCAGGCGGTTCACCAAATTCATTTCCGTGCCAATCGCCCATTTGCTTCCGGAAGGAGCGTTTCGGATCGTTTCAATAATGTATTTCGTGGAACCAGCATAGTCGGCTTGCTGTACAACATCCCAGCTGCACTCCGGATGAACGATAATGTTCATATCCGGCTTTGTCCGACGAATATATTCAATATGACGGACAGTAAAGTTTTCGTGAACGGAACAATGTCCTTTCCAAAGAATCACTTTTACTTTCTTTATATCGCCTTTGTATTCTAAACGATCCGTATGCGGATCCCATACCGCCATCTCGTCTAACGAAATTCCAAGCTCATAGGCTGTATTTCTGCCTAAATGCTGATCTGGCAAAAAGAAAATTCTCTCTTTTTGCGTAAACGCCCATTCGACCATCTTTTTCGCGTTCGAGGAAGTAACGGTCGCGCCGCCGCGGCGTCCAACGAACGCTTTAATCGCCGCCGTTGAATTCACGTATGTTAACGGCAAAATCGTGTCACCAAACAGCTCTTGCAATATCGGCCACGCTCGCTCCACTTGTGTAATGTCCGCCATATCAGCCATCGAGCATCCGGCCCGCATATCCGGCAAAATGACTTTTTGATGGTCACCCGTTAAAATGTCTGCCGTTTCTGCCATAAAATGTACACCACAAAATACAATGTATTCCGCTTCACTATTTTGCGCCGCTACTTGCGCAAGCTGCAGCGAATCGCCTGTCGCATCGGCAAATTGAATCACTTCGTCTTTTTGATAATGATGTCCCGGGATAAACAATCTTTTTCCAAATCGCTCTTTTATTGCCCGAACACGTACTTCCATCTCTTCCATGCTCATCGTTTTATAACTTTCCGGCATATCGTCAAGCCGCTTCATTACTTCTAGCACGTTCATTATTTTCTCCCCCTATTCCATCCTTGCAAATGAAAACTAATATCTAGCGCTTTAGCAGAATGTGTCAACATACCGAGCGAAATATAATCTACGCCAGTTGTTCCGTACGCAGCGAGGTTTTCTAATGTAATCCCGCCAGACGCCTCGGTGACAATCGGCTTTGGCACTAGCGAGACAAACTCGCGCACTTCCTCTGGAGTACGATTATCAAACATAATGACATCAGCCCCCGCCTCCACCGCTTCTAACACTTGCTCTTTCGTTTCCGTTTCCACTTCGATTTTGACCATATGACCAAGCTTTGCGCGCACCGCCCGTACCGCTTTCGTAATCGAACCGCAAAAAGCGATATGATTATCTTTAATCATGACACCGTCGTACAAACCAAAACGATGATTATAGCCTCCTCCGCATACAACGGCGTACTTTTCTAACATCCGTAAGCCCGGCGTTGTTTTTCGCGTGTCACAAATGCGCGTATGACTGCTGTTTAGTATCATTACCGCTTGATGTGTTAACGTAGCGATGCCGCTCATTCGCTGCAGCAAATTTAATATAACGCGCTCCCCTGTCAATAGCGGAATAACCGGCCCAGATACAACGGCAATCGTCTCCTCTTTTTTTACTTGTTCGCCATCACGTTTATAAAGCGTTACATCGATGCCTGGATGCAATAGACGATATCCTATCGTAATAATATCTGTCCCCGCTAACACCCCATCTTCCTTCGCCGTAAACGTTCCTGTTGCCCATTCATTCTCTGGAAAAATCATTTCGCTCGTAATATCGTGTTCACCAATATCTTCAATGAAAAATTGCTGCAATAGCTGTTGCAATTTGAGTGTATTCATCGTGTCCCTCCGCTCTTCCAGCAAATTGTTATACCGTTACGGTCAGCTCTTTTTTTGTCCGCCGAATACGCCGTTGTCTCCATTGTTCTCTCTCAAACGGATAATCGGTGCGATAATGCCCGCCCCGGCTTTCTGTACGCTCTAGCGCCGATGTTGTTATAAGCCAGCCGGTTAACAGCATATGAATAACCGTAATTTCCTCGATGGAAAAATCATCAAGCGAACCATTCACAAAGTCAGACAACGGAAATTGTTCAAACCACTGTTTTGCACGTTGCAGGCCTTGTTCATGACGAACGATGCCCGCATATATTGACATGATGGTTTGAATGGTTGGTATTTCTGGTAAATCGTTCACGCCCCTTTTGATACTGTGTATATTATTTGTTTTTTTACGTAATGGTGTCGGCGGCGCTGTTTCTCTTCGGATCGCCTTTGCAGCGCGCGCTCCGAACACAATTCCCTCCAGCAGCGAATTGCTCGCCAACCGATTTGCCCCGTGAACACCTGTACATGCCACCTCTCCGACGGCATATAACTCTTGTATGGAAGTCTGTCCGCAATCATTAACCAAAACACCGCCCATCAAAAAATGAGCGCCTGGCACAATCGGAAGCCTGCCTGTTTCCATATCAATACCATGTTCCGCGCATAGATTTGCCATCGTCGGAAATCGTTCGCGGTAACTCGGAATCGCTGAAATATCTAAATAGACACGATGTCCCTTGCTCATTTCGTCATGAATAGCACGGGCTACAATATCGCGGGGAGCCAAGTCTTTTAGTGGATGGACATGTTCCATCATTCTCCGCCCGTCTTCTGTCACTAACACCGCACCTTCGCCACGTACTGCTTCTGAAATTAAGCCAACCGCTTTCCCATCGACAAACAACATCGTTGGATGGAATTGGATAAATTCGACGTCGGCAATAACCGCGCCGGCGCGATAAGCTAATGCAATCCCATCCCCTGTAACCGTTGAAGCATTCGAAGAAAAAGCATACATCCCCGCGCATCCTCCCGCTGCGAGCACGACAGCGCTTGCATAATAGCACGAAATCTCTCCTAATTGATTTTTCGTCTTAATTCCGACGCAGCGGCCATTTTCAACAAGCAGTTCGATGACATACTCGCCCTCCACGATCGTCACGCGTCCCATTAACTTTTCTAACAAAAACGAGACGATGGTTCTCCCTGTTTGGTCTCCTCCTGCATGCAAAATCCGCCGTTTACTATGCGCCCCTTCCTGTCCAAGATGTAGACTGCCATCCTGATTGACATCGAATGATAATCCTGCATTTATTAATTCGCGAATTCGTTTTGGCCCCTCACGAACGAGCAGTTCAACCGCCTTTTCGTCATTATGATGACAGCCAGCAGTCATCGTATCATCAAAATGACAACGCCAATCATCCTCCTGTGAAACGGACGCAGCGACACCACCTTGTGCCAGCCATGAATTGCTTTCTTCTTTTTTTGTTTTTGTGAAAATCGTCACATTTTTATGTTCATGCAAATAATAGGCAGTGGTTAACGCCGCAATGCCGCTTCCGATGATAATAACTCCATTTTCTGGCATAAAATTGCCTCCTAATTTCATACTGTCTTGACACCTATATTTACATATATTTAAACTAATGACAAGAGTTTTGTTAACATTTTGTGAACAAAAGGAATGATTTTGATGATTTATCTTGACTATGCCGCTACAACACCGATGAGCAAAGAAGCGCTAAATGCCTATGTAGAAGCAGCTGACGCTTACTTTGGAAATGCAAGCAGTTTACACGATATCGGAAGCAATGCCGAACGACTGTTAACTATTTGCCGAAAAGAACTTGCCACGCTTATTGGCGGCGAGGAACGGGGTATTTATTTTACAAGCGGGGGAACAGAATCCAATATTCTTGCTATTCGTTCGCTTATTAACGCGCATCGCCACCGCGGAAATCATCTCATAACAACCGAGATTGAACATGCTTCTCTTTATCATCTATTCCAACAATTAGAAAAAGAAGGATTTGAGGTCACTTATTTACCGGTTAACCGCTTTGGACAAATTGATATCAGTGATTTACAACGGGCGATTACACCAAAAACGATTCTCGCCTCCATTCAACACGCTAATTCAGAAATCGGAACAATACAGCCAATTGCCGAAATTGGACGGCTGCTTCGGCGTCATGGGGTAATCTTTCATAGCGATTGTGTCCAAACTTTTGGTAAAATACGAATTGATGTGAAAAAGATGTTTATCGACAGCCTTTCGATTTCTGCCCATAAAATTTACGGACCAAAAGGGGTCGGTGCGGTATATATTGACCCACGCATCCATTGGCAGCCATGTTTTCCTAACGCCACCCATGAAGATGGATTTCGTCCAGGGACAGTCAATGTGCCTGGAATCGCTTCTTTTATCACCGCGGCACAGCACATTTTCGAGAATATGGATTCCGAACATACACGCTTCGAACAACTTCGCCGTTACTTGCTGGCGCTTATTCGTGAAAAAGGCTTGCCTGTCACGGCAGAGGGACATCCTGACGTTCGCCTGCCAAATATTATCGGTCTTTCTGTTCATGGAATCGAAGGCCAATATGTCATGCTGGAATGTAACCGTGATAACATCGCCATTTCCACTGGAAGTGCGTGTCAAATTGGAAAACAAGCTCCTTCGCGGACGATGTTGGCAGTTGGAAAATCTGTAGAGGAAGCAAAACAGTTTATACGTGTTTCATTCGGGAAATGGACGACGGAAAAAGACATTGACCAACTTGTGTCTTCCCTTGAGCGAATCAGTCAGCAAAGAAAGGAGTTTGAATGAATTGAAAGAAGAGAAAAAAATTCTCGGGGAACAACGGCGCACGCTCATTTTGCAGTGGCTAAAAGAAAGCAAAAGGCCGATCACTGGCGCCGAGCTCGCCGCAAAAACAAACGTCAGCCGCCAAGTAATCGTGCAAGATATTTCACTATTAAAAGCGCGCAATGAACCGATTATCGCCACGAGCCAAGGATATTTATACTTGCCGCCAAACATTCCGGCACAAACATATACGCGCACCATCGCGTGCTTTCATACGCCTGAACAAACAAAAGAAGAATTATATATTCTCGTTGACCACGGCGTCACTGTCAAAGATGTGAAAATCGAGCATCCCGTATATGGGGATTTAACCGCTTCCGTGATGGTCAGCAATCGGCTGGAAGTCGATCAATTCATTCAAAAAATTGAAGAAACGAAATCATCTTATTTGCTGCAGCTGACAGATGGCACCCACCTTCATACGATTGAAGCGGATTCGATTGCCAAGCTCGACGCTGCCTGTCATGCTCTCCAAAAAGCCGGGTTTCTCATTGAGTCGTAGAAATTCACCCCTTACAATAATTTCGAAACAACTGAAAGGAAGAATGGTATGGGTTACATTGAAGAACTGCGCGCCCTTATCGGCCATCGCCCCGTCATTTTAGTTGGCGCACTGGCGATCATCAAAAATGAAAAAAACGAAGTATTGCTGCAAAAGCGCAGACAACCTAAAGGATATTGGGGGCTCCCAGGTGGATTAATGGAGCTTGGGGAATCGGCTGAGGAAACAGCAAGACGGGAAGTATGGGAAGAAACAGGACTCACCATCGGAAGTTGTCGACTCCTCGATGTCCTTTCCGGACCAGGCACGTACGTGAAAGTTCCTAATGGAGATGAATTTTATGCCGTTACAATCGTTTATGAAACGAATGAATTTTCCGGAGAAATCCGCGCAAATCCTGAGGAATCATTAGATGTGAGGTTTTTTCCAATTAACGAGCTTCCAGAACAAATGATCCAAAGCCATTGCCGCGTCATAGAGAAACATATAAAGCCATCCCCGCCACTATAGGTTAGGGATGGCTTATTTTTTATCGCAGCCTCCTCCGCTAAGCGAAAATATAGGGAGAGAGGTTTATATAATATAATACGGATAACTCCCTAATACTTGCACGATGCAATCGAGCGCTTCAAGCTCAGCGATCGCACCTGGAATTAACACTTCATCCATCTTTTGATCAATATCGATGATAAAAAAGTAGTTTCCTAATCCCGTTTTCGCAGGGCGGGATTCAATTTTCGTCAAGTTTAATTTGCGCCACGCAAACGCGGAAAGCACCTGATGGAGGGCGCCGGGCTGATCTTTCGGAAGCATCACCATCAATGTCGTTTTATCCCCAGCATACAGCGGCGAATCGATTTTCAGCGGTTCGTTTTGCTTGCGGACGATAATAAAACGGGTATGATTATAATCATAATCGTGAATGTTTTCTTGCACGATCGTAAGCCCATATTCTTCGGCCGCCAGCCGGTTGGCAATCGCCGCAATCGGAAGGTGCGGGCGTTCGCTGACGAATTTCGCAGCCGCACTTGTCGATGTCATATATACGTGCTTTGCTTTTTTTAAATTAGCGTGCAAAAATTTGTGACATTGCGCAATCGCATGCGAGTGGGAATAAATTTCTTTCACTTCCGTCCAATGATGCGCATGGTATGGGTGGACCATTAAATGCTGCTGAATGGGTGCGATAATTTCCCCAACGATTGGAAGCAATTGTTCATGAATTAAATAATCGAGCGTTAAATTAACCGAGCCTTCTAACGCATTTTCAAGCGGTACTACCCCAGCATCAATCTCTTCATTGCTTACCGCATCAATGCATTCTGGAATGGTATGGTATGGAATTTTTTCCGCGCGAGGAAACATCGTTGTTACCGCTAAATCGGTAAATGTTGCTTTTGGTCCTAAATAGCCAATTTTCATTTTATTGCCTCTCCCTTACTTTAATACGCTCCCGAGCCAACAATTTCAACTTTTTCGACAAATTCAAGCCGCCGCAATTTCGCAAGCAGCTCCTCAATATCTTCTTTCATCTCGTTTGTGCTAATAGATAGAGTAACATTCGCACGACCTTGGAGCGGAATCGTCTGATGAATCGTCAGCACGTTGCAACCTGCTGCCGCAACAACGCTAAGCAGTTGGGAAAGGGTGCCGGAGCGGTCTTCTAAATGAAAAAATAATGTAACAATACTTTCTTTCACTACCGCTTGAAACGGAAATACCGCGTCACGATACTTATAAAATATGCTCCGGCTGACATCCACTAACCGCACTGCTTCCGCGACAGAATCAACTTTTTTTCGCTCTAGCAATTCTTTTGCTAAAAGCACTTTTCGCATCGCTTCTGGCAATACGTCTTCACGAACTAAGTAAAATTTTTTATCCATCGTGCCTCCCTCCCCTGCCCCTTTAAACATTAATCAACAAATTCAAATTCATAATCCAAAAGCCTTACAATGTCTCCATCTTTCGCACCGCGCTCACGCAGCGCATCATCGACCCCCATTGCCCGCAACTGTCGGGCGAAACGGCGAACGGATTCCTCTCTTGAAAAATCAGTCATTTTAAATAACTTTTCGACCTTTTCTCCAGATAGAATAAACGCTCCATCACTGCCTCTTGTAATCGTAAATGGCGGCTCCTCTTTTTCATACTTGTAGACGACGCGCTGAACCGCTGGCTCTTCCACTTCGTGAAGCGGGAATTCCGGCGTCGTTTCTAAAAGGTCGGCGATTGCAAATAGCAGTTCGCGCACCCCTTGTTTAGTCACCGCGGAAATCGGAAAGATCGGCACATCGTCCCCAATTTTTTCTCTAAACTTTTGCAAGTTTTCTTCGGCATTCGGCATATCCATTTTATTGGCAGCGATAATTTGCGGGCGTTCCGTTAACCGCAAATTGTATTGTTTTAACTCCTCGTTGATCACTAAATAATCTTCGTACGGATCCCGCCCTTCCGTCGCCGCCATATCAATGACATGGACGATGACGCGCGTCCGTTCGATATGGCGCAAAAATTGATGGCCTAATCCGACGCCTTGATGGGCGCCTTCAATCAGCCCAGGCAAATCGGCCATGACAAAGCTTCTGCCATCATCCGTTTCGACCACGCCTAAATTAGGAACGAGCGTAGTGAAATGATATTCGGCAATTTTTGGCTTCGCCGCAGAAACGACGGACAGAAGCGTCGATTTTCCAACGCTAGGAAAACCGACTAAGCCGACATCAGCGAGCAGTTTTAATTCGAGAATGACATTGCGTTCTTCTCCCGGCTCCCCGTTTTCCGCGATTTCCGGAGCAGGGTTTGCCGGCGTGGCAAAACGTGTATTTCCTCGTCCGCCGCGTCCGCCTTTTGCGACGACAAATCGTTGACCGTTTTCCGTTAAATCCGCTAATACTTGATTGGTGTCCGCATCGATGACAACCGTCCCCGGCGGTACTTTGACGATCAAATCTTCACCGTTTTTTCCGTGCTGATTTTTCGACATGCCATTTCCGCCTCTTGGCGCCTTAAAATGACGCTGATAACGAAAATCCATGAGCGTCCTTAATCCTTCGTCAACGACGAAGACAACGTCTCCGCCTTTTCCGCCATCACCGCCGGCAGGTCCGCCTTTTGGAACATATTTTTCACGGCGAAACGCAACCATTCCGTTGCCGCCGTCGCCGCCTTTTACGTAAATTTTCACTTGGTCGACAAACATCTTGTTTTCCTCCGATCTATTCTTGATGCCATGACTGTTTATTATTTTGCACAAAAACCAGAAATAAATAGTGTCTTACATAAGAACACGGTCGTTTCTGTTCATGTAAGATAGTGCACAATGTCGGCAAGCAAACGCTTGATGCCCTCAGTAAAAACGTTGCATCCATCCACTAATAAAAATAAGTAGCTTTTATTGTTCATCAACATATCTGTTCAGTAAACCGCGGCCACCCGTTCCATCACGAATGCCGTCAAAGGATAATTTTTATAAGTACGGTCATTTCATTATTATGTATATCAAAAGATTCGAGATGGATCGCCGCTTGCTGTCGATGCTCATGAAGCCATTGAACGATGATATCCTTATCTTTTATCGTCCCGTTGTAATCAAAAAACAACTTTACTTCCTCGCTTAACACTTCAATGGAAATGCTCATATGATTTTCGTCATGCGCATCCGCTTGTTGTTCCATTAAATTTAAAAAATTGCTGCTCCATGTTGTTAAATCTTCGTCATAAGAGGATAAATCACATTCATCCCCAAGCACTTCATATTCTAATGAAATAAGCCGTGTTTGCCAATTATAAGTCATCATCCATTCCGCAAATTGTACCGCTTTTAAATTGGTAAGCTTCGTTTCCTGCTGCATCTCGCCAATAATTTCATCAATAATTTCGTAAACTCGCTCTATTTTATTTAGCGTCAAATTCCCTTTAATAAGCTGAATTTTATTCAGCCAGTCGTGGCGGGAATGACGCAATACATCCACTATTCTCCATTGCTTTTCCATTCGTGTTCCACTATCCTCCACTATTTTTCCATCCGTAGCGTTCTATTTATCAATCACGCAACTTGATCGATCGTCCATTTATCTTTACTATAGCATTTTTCTACGAGAAACGTGAATGCTTTTTCACGCTTTTCTGAAAAAACAAAAAGAAAACTCTAACCAAGACAAGGTTAGAGTTTCCTTCCCATTTGCTTATGCTTCTTTGCTAACAGGATATACGCTTACTCTTTTGCGGTCACGGCCGAGACGTTCGAAACGAACGATGCCGTCAATTTTCGCATAAAGCGTATCATCGCCGCCGCGGCCAACGTTCAATCCTGGATGGATTTTCGTACCGCGTTGACGGTAAAGAATCGAACCGCCAGTGACGAATTGGCCGTCAGCGCGTTTTGCGCCAAGGCGTTTCGCGATGGAGTCACGTCCGTTTTTTGTCGAACCTACCCCTTTTTTCGATGCGAAAAATTGGAGATCTAGTCTTAGCATCTATGTCACCTCCCGCTATCGTTGAATAACGCGAATATATTCTCCGTAATCACGTTCTATCGTTTGTAAAGAAACGAGCATCGCTTCAAGGAGGAGCTGAACTTTCTCTGCCGTTGCTTCATTTTCAATAACAGGAAGCTCACAGCGGAGATAGCCGCCATTTTCTCCTTGCGTAATATGCGGTTGAACGTTCGTTAACGCGATGATTGAATTGACCGCGCCAAACGACACTGCAGATACTCCAGCACAAACGATATCTTGTCCATGGTTTGCAAAATTCGCATGTCCTTTTATCGTAAATGCGCGAATTTTGCCTTCCATTGTGCGCTCAATTTCTACTTTAATCATCCCAAATGCCTTTATGCATTAATTTTTTCAATTACTACTTTTGTGTAAGGCTGACGGTGGCCTTGTTTGCGACGATAGTTCTTTTTCGCCTTATATTTGAAAACGATAATTTTCTTTTGACGGCCGTGTTTTTGTACTTTCGCCGTTACCGTTGCCCCTTCTACTGTAGGGTTGCCGATTTTTACTGTTTCGCCGCCTACGAATAATACTTTGTCAAACGTTACCGTTTCGCCTTCTTGGGCATCGATTTTTTCGATGTAGATTTCTTGTCCTTCTTCTACTTTGATTTGTTTACCGCCAGTTTCGATAATTGCGTACATGAATTGCACCTCCCTATATAGACTCAGACTCGCCAGCGACAAGGCGGTTCGGGATGCCGAACGCTTTATAAACCCGCGCTGAGCGGTTGTAGTACGGGTGCTAAAAATGCGTTGCACCGTCTTTTGTCCGTTTTCGCGAACGGTACAAAATTGTCTACAACATGAGAAATAGTATCATAATACAACTAGAACTGTCAATACATTTAACATTTTTCCCAAGAAGTCTCCCACCTCTAAATGGAATGGAGGTGGGAGAAGTTCATCAGATTCATTCATATATAAACAAGATTTCCCAGTTTCTCGTTTGCTTGTTTTTCAGAGAAAAATACATGGAGCAACTCGTTTTCATCCAATGTTACTCGCTCATGATTGCTCTTTGTAACAACAATAGAATGTTTCTGGCCACGGTAAAAGTTTTGCAGCACTTGAATGATCGTCTCTTCCTCAGAAACATGAATAGTCCGTAATTTCTCATAGCTTCCTCGTTTTCCGTAATAGCGCTCGAGTAAAAACCGCATCATCACATAATGGCGATGTCTCCACTCTTTCCATAACGAAATAAAGAGAAATATCATCATGATCCACAAATCAAATTGCTGCGGCTGCAACAATAGAATACTGCTGAAAAACAACATAAGTGCTACAAATGACAGAATGATCATTTTTTTATGCGCCTCACTAAAAGGAAAGTAGCGGGTCAATGCAAGGAATAGCAGCTTTCCCCCATCCAACGGCCAAATAGGCAATAGATTAATAAAAAGAAGCGCGACATTGTAATGAGCAAATAAACTCCATCCTTCGTCCGTCATAAAACCTGCTTTCCATAAAAAAAACGCAATACCCATCAGCCAAAGGTGTTGCACTGGTCCAGCTAGCGTTACAATAAGTTCTTCATGAAACGGACGATTTCCGTGTTCCTCTACTTCGGCTACCCCCCCAAACGGAAGCAATAAAATTTGTTTGATGCGCCATGAAAAAAAAGCAGCAGCAACAGCGTGTCCAAGCTCATGAATCAACACGATAAGAAATAAAAGAAACAATTGCTTAAAATGCGCGGTGATCACCGCAATACCGCCAAACAGCCATAATAGCGGATGTATATGAACTTTTGTAAACAATGCGACATACTTACTCAAAGGAAATCACCTGAATCGGATCAATAAAATGATCTCCTTGTTTAATGGCAAAATAAAATACCGCCTTTGTTTGATCATGGCTGTTCGTCATCGCTGTTCCGACTTCCTTGCCCGTTTCTACAAAATCGTACAGTTTTACGGCAATCGTACCTAAGTTGCCATACCATGACTCGCTTCCATCTGCATGTTGAATGATTACGGTTTTCCCAAGCTTCTCCTTGGTGCCAGCAAATATAACGATTCCTTCATTCACCGCTTCCACTTTCGCATTGCTAGCTGTCTCTACCATAACCCCTTGACCGTTTTTCTTAAAACTTTCCAGAACTCGTCCTGATGCAGGAACGGCATATTGTTTTGGCATTGTTTTTGTTTGTTTTTCTGTAGGAATTAGCGCAAGCGGCTCGCCAAACTGCTTTTCATACCATTTTGAAACGGCAGCAAATTGAAATTCTTTCTCCATCGTATTTTTCACAAACTGACGGGCTGGTTCTAACGAATCAGATGGATTTTTAAATAAAATGGCTGTTACTAAAACAAGACAGGCGGAAAGAAACATTTTCAAAATAAACGTTTCTTTGTTAAAGATTGGATGTTTCTCTTCATCAAATGGATAGCGATCATACGTCACTACTGGCTGACCGTACCGTTCTTCATCTGTGATCGCCCACAATTCCTGATGTGATGTCCCAAAATGCTGCCTTTCTTTTCTCCGTTTTTCAATTCGCTTACGAATTTCTTGAGCACGTCGATTCATTATTCCTCACCATCCCTTCCAAACATAGTTTGTACTAGTTTATTAGACAACCTTGGAAGATATGATAAATAAAAAAATCCCTGCTATTTGATCAGCAGGGATTAACGTACGCCAAATAATTTTTTAATTTTCGAGAAAATTCCCTTTTGCTCATCTTCCAGCGGCTGCAGCGGGATGGACTCTCCGAGAATTCTTCGCGCAATATTACGATACGCAATCGATGCTTTGCTGTTCGGATCAAGAACGATTGGCTCCCCTTTATTGGAAGCTTTGATGACGTTTTCATCATCGGCGATAATTCCTAATAAATCAATGGATAAGTGCATGACGATTTCGTCGACATCAAGCATGTCTCCGTTTTTTACCATATGGCTGCGAATGCGGTTAATGATAAGCCTTGGTGGCTTTATATGTTCCTCGTTTTCTAGTAAACCAATAATCCGGTCAGCATCACGCACTGCCGATACTTCCGGCGTTGTTACAACAATTGCTTCATCCGCCCCCGCCACGGCATTTCTATAACCTCGCTCAATACCTGCTGGGCAATCGATTAACACATAATCATAGTCTTGCTTTAACTCATCCACCAACTGTTTCATCTGCTCTGGAGCGACCGCGGATTTATCGCTTGTTTGCGCGGCAGGCAATAAATAGAGATGATCATCAAATCGTTTATCTTTTACTAGCGCTTTTTGCACGGTGCAACGGCCTTCCACAACGTCAACCAGGTCATAAATAATGCGGTTTTCTAACCCCATTACAACATCGAGGTTACGCAACCCGATATCTGTATCCACAAGACAAACTCGCTTTCCAAGTATGGCCAGCGCTGTTCCAACGTTTGCAGTTGTTGTCGTTTTTCCGACGCCACCCTTGCCTGATGTAATGACGATAGCTTCTCCCACTGTTACACTCTCCCTTCTAACCGCGTCAAGTTCGGCCTCAAATGCATAAGAAGCTGCAAGCGATCCACAACAATTTGATTATGATCATCGATATATGCGCATTCCATTTCATTCCGCTCATCCGCTTTGTAATCGGGAGCCCGATTCATCACATCGCTGATTCGCAGCTGTGTTGGTTTCATAATGGATGCGGCAATGACCGCTTCTTTATTTCCGTAATATCCGGCATGAGCAATTCCCCGCAATGCTCCGAGAATAAAAATATTTCCGCCAGCAATAACGGTTCCTCCTGGATTTACATCGCCAATTAATAAAAGATCTCCTTCTACGTGCAACACTTGACCCGAGCGAACAATTTTTGAAACTGACACAATTTCCGTTTTCCGCTTCCACTCTAGCGCTTCTTTCTTTGTTATCACATTGCTTTCAATCGATTCGACGACCAAATTTTTTTTGCGACGAATTAATGTGCGCAATTCTTCTTCTTGTTCCGGAGTTAAATAACGATTTCCAACTTTGAGATGAACAGAAACGAGCGGACCGTCCGATTCTGCCTTTTCGCTTACCGTTAGTTTTTCTTCCAGTTCTTTTAATAGATCGTCATAGGAACACGTGTCATCGAGATGCAACGTTAGTCCATCTTTCGTCCCTTTAATCGTTATATATTGTTTTGGTTTCGTCACAACGTTCACCTCAACGAATAATTCTACAAAAAACATTCATTTTCCTTTTTTACTCTTCCCGCTCAAAACGTTTGATTTTTACTAACCATTGTTTCAATGGGTATGAAAGTAAAATAAGAAACACGGCATTTAACAACAACGTTGGCCATAATCTTTCAGAACAAAATGCTTCAAAAGGCATATCGGTTCTTCCAATGAGCAGTTGAATTCCATATACATATAATTCAAGAATGGTGATAGAAAGAAGACTAAGAAAACAAGCGATTAACCAATGTTGATAAAACACTTTAATCGCTTTCGATACTATGTAAGCGATTAAAGTAAATGCAAATGCATAAACCCCAAGCAATTCCGTATATACACAATCATAAAGCACGCCAAAAATAAACCCGTAAACCATCGCACGCGTTTTTCCTATATAAATAGTGGTAAAAACAAGAAAAACAAGAAAAAAGCGCGGTACAAAAAAATAATGCATATACAGCTCGTTCTTTGGCCACAAATCAACAAAAATGCTTTCACTAACAAAACATAAAACGGCAAGGAAAGGAAGCGCCCATTTTTTCATTTTGCTTCCTCCCTCTCCTCAAATGTCTCATCAATTTTTCTTTTTACAATAATCACGTCATCAATGTCATAAAAATTAGCTGCTGGTTTCACGTAAACCATTTTTGTCAACCCGTATTGATCTGGCACTACTTCCATCACTTCGCCAATGACAAGGCCTTTTGGGAAAATTCCGCCAAGGCCGGATGTTAACACTTTTTGTTTTTTCTTGATTTTTGCATCAAAAGGAATTTCTTTTAACAACAACGCTCTTCGTTTTTCATCATATCCTTCGATTAATCCAAAGACATTTTCCTTTCCTTGTACATATGCAGAAATTCGATTTTTTTGATCCGATGCACTCAACAATTGAATCGTGGAAGTAAATTGGGCGGCATGCTGCACTTTTCCTACTAGCCCTTCTGGTGTAATCACCGCCATATCTTTCTTTACACCATGCTGCTGGCCTTTATTGACGATGACCGTTTCTTGCCAACGGTCTGGGTTTCTTCCAATAACAGTCGCCTGAATTGGAACAAAATCACGCAAGCTTTCTTTTTTATTTAAAAGAGCACGAAGTCTTTCATTTTCTTTTTTCAATGTTTGCACTTGCGCTTCTAAGGATACATATTCCTCGAGGCGTTCTTTTAACAGCTTGTTTTCTTTATATGTATTCCTTATATCATTCACATTCTCAAAGAAGCCCGCAACGAGTTGTGCGGGCTTATGGAAAATTAGCTGGACAAAACCGGTTGTATCTTTTAAAAACTGCTCAGACCATGTCAGTTCATTGCGATCTTTTAAGGAAAAACCAATCAATGCCACGAGGATAATAATACTGACAAGCAATAAAATGAGCCGTTTGTTTAAAAAGAACTGTGGCATGATGTTGACACCCTCTTACCGTCAGCGATGGCTTCTCGCTTTGTTTTTAAATAAATCGATATGATCTAACGCTTTTCCTGTTCCAATTGCTACACAATCAAGCGGATTTTCAGCAACAATAACAGGCATATCCGTTTCTTTGCTGATGACTTTATCGAGATTGCGCAATAATGCGCCTCCGCCTGTAAGCACGATGCCGCGGTCCATAATATCGGCAGCTAATTCCGGCGGTGTCTTTTCTAACGTATTTTTTACGGAATCAACAATCGCATAAACCGTATCGTGCAATGCTTCTGCAATTTCCTCTGCGCTAATTTCAATGGTCTTCGGAAGTCCTGTCAATAAGTCACGGCCACGGATTTCCATTTTTCCAATTCCTTCTGCATCCCCTGCCGAGCCGATTTCGACTTTAATCGCCTCCGCTGTCCGTTCGCCAATCATTAAATTATACGTTTTGCGGATATAGTGAATAATTGCCTCATCCATCTCGTCACCAGCGATGCGAATCGATTGGCTCGTGACGATGCCGCCGAGAGAAATAACCGCAACTTCTGTCGTACCACCGCCGATGTCAACGACCATGCTTCCCGTCGGTTCCCATACTGGAAGGTTTGCACCGATCGCTGCAGCAAACGGCTCTTCAATCGTATAGGCATCACGAGCTCCCGCCTGACGCGTCGCATCGATGACAGCGCGCTCTTCTACAGCGGTAATCCCATACGGTACACATACCATCACGTACGGTTTCCCTGCAAAAAATCCTTTATTTGTCGCTTGTTTAATGTAATATTTCATCATCGTCGCCGTTGTCTCATAGTCGGCGATCACCCCGTCTTTCATCGGACGAAGTGCAACGACATTTCCAGGAGTCCGACCAATCATATTTTTCGCTTCATTACCGACAGCGACAATTTGTTTCGTATCTTTTTGCAACGCAACAACAGATGGTTCTCTAACAACAATTCCTTTTCCTTTTACATACACGAGCGTATTTGCTGTTCCTAAATCGATGCCAAGGTCTCTTGTCCCAAATCCAAACATACTCTATATCTTCCTTTCTGAAACGAAATGCTTTTATAACAATCCGCTAAATTTGTCGAATTTACTCATGTTTTTGTTTCAATGTTTTGTACGACACCGCCCAAAACATGATAAAAACTCATAGTTGTTATTATAACTTATTCGACAAAAAATGAGAACTACTACACATATCCTTTTTCTTTCAGACTAACGAATTTTTGATCACCAATAATGAGGTGGTCTAACAATTCAATCCCAATAATCCGACCGCATTCGGCAAGGCGTTTCGTCACATCAATATCTTCTCGACTTGGAGTTGGATCGCCGGAGGGATGATTATGCACACAAATAATCGAGGCAGCAGATCGCTTAATCGCTTCTTTAAACACTTCACGCGGATGAACGATAGAGGCGTTTAAACTGCCAATAAATATTGTTTTTCGATGAATCACTTGATTTTTTGTATTTAAATAAATAGCGACAAAATGTTCTTGGGACAAAAAACGCATATCTTCCATGACATATTTCGCTCCATCTTCTGGGGAACGAATCACATATCTCTCATTGTAACTAAGTCGGCTAATTCGTCTGCCGAGCTCGATTGCCGCCAAAATTTGAACCGCCTTCGTTGTCCCAATTCCTTTAATGCTTGTTATTTCTTCAATCGTAGCATCTTTTAACAGCCGAAGTCCTTCAAAATGCTTAAGCAAGCGATGAGCAAGCTGCAATACCGATTCTTCCTTTGTTCCTGTCCGAAGCAAAATGGCAAGCAGCTCGTGATCAGCTAAACTTTCCGGACCAGAAGAAAGAAGCCGTTCACGCGGGCGGGCATCCTTTGGCACATCGCGAATCATAAACGTCATCGTATTTTATATTCACTCCTTTTTTTCTTTTTATCAACCGAAAAAAGTTACCAACCAAGGCGCTTCAGCTCACGCACTGTCCGTGACAACGGCAGCCCGACAACGTTAAAATAATCTCCCTCAATACGTTTGACAAATAAAGCAGCGCGTCCCTGAATACCGTACGCTCCCGCTTTGTCCATCGGTTCCCCCGTTGCAATGTAATCAAAAATTTCTTCTTCTGTTAAATCCCAAAAAAACACCTTTGTCTTTTCCACAAACAATGATTGACCGTTTGGGGAAAGAATGGCTACTCCTGTTAGTACATCGTGTTCATTGCCTGACAACATGCGCAGCATGGCCGCTGCTTCTTCTTCTGTTTTCGGCTTTCCTAAAATGTTATCTTGATAAGCGACGACCGTATCCGCCCCGATGACGTACGAATGAGGATAGTGATCGGCAACAGCTTTTGCTTTACGATAGGCAAGCAACTGTACGGCTTGTTCCGGGGACTTGGCTTCATGAATTTGTTCATCAATGTGGCTAGCGAGGATTTGAAAGCGGAGGTTAGCTAATTCAAGCAGCTGTTTTCGACGAGGGGAACTTGAAGCTAAAATCAACTGTTTCATCCATATCACCCTTTTGCATTCGTTTCAAATCGGAAGATACACATGTATCGTACCAAATTTTGCGATTCAACACAATTTCTCAAAGTCGAAAAAACGCGAAAAAAAAAAAAGAAGCCCGCTAGCTTCGCAATGGGAAAATGGCAATATACGATTTTAACGCTTTTAACAATTCTTGTTGCGTTTTCTGCAGCATCGCCTCTCGTTTACTTGTTTTATAAACTGTTAATGAATAATATGCTTTTTTCATGTGAGAAACGTATTGCTTTATATGATCATCGTTAGGAACCGTTTGGGATATAAATTGTTGATAATCATTCTCTAGCTTTTTCCAATCATCTGTGTTTACATCTCCTTTTCCTAACAAAATAGCGGAAATAGCAGCCATTTGCGCGTATAACGTTTCGCCTGCTTTTATTACTGGCTTGCGCTGGTCGCTGTTATTTACAAACGATAGCGATTTTACGTATGTACTTTGTGCCTTCTGTTTATACAATTCATTTACCGCTTGCAATTGTTGCTTATCATTTGCAACACCAATAAACAAAGCAACTGGTTTTTCTCCAACAGCTACAACAGGAATGGAGGAAGATTGGAGTTGTTTGGCATAGGCAGCCGCCGCTTCTCGATCCGTAAATACTCCTGCTTGAATCACGCTGACCGTAAATGGAGAAATAGCAGTCTCATTAACAGATTTCGTGGCTGGATTTGTCGAAGTTTTGGACTCTATCGGAATCGGCAGCGCCGTTTCCATCGTCTGCGGTGAATGAGTTTTTTGCTTTGGAATCACATTTAATACGATGAATCCAAAACTTGTTCCAACAATGATCGCCATCACGATTGAAAAAATAGCAGATTTGACCTGTGCGTTGAACGCGCCAGTAATTGGTGAGCGCTGTTTACGTTTCTTTTTCTTTTGTGGTTGGAAAGAAACAAATGCCCCTGACTCCGCCTCCTTTTCTTTTTCCAAAACACTCTCTATATGTTTCGGCTTATCCGTAGTAAACGGCTGCTCTTTTCCGTTAATTTTCACCGTAATTTCTTGCCCATGCTTGTCCATTATGTCACCATCCTTATTCTTTTTTCTCGCCTATCTTATCATAAACAAAGAAAAAAAGAACAAGACATTTGTCGTCTTGTTCTCGGATAATTTCGGCAAATTTTGCTATTATCGGTCACGTATTTGCTGAACAGACAATGCTTCGACAGGAACTTCCGGCGATTGCTCCGAATAAGTGCACAGCTGTTTCGTTTCTCCTTTTAAACAAATAGAATAATGGAGCGATCCATCTTCGTCTTTTTTTACGAGTATATAAGATGGATTCGTTTCCAATGGCAGCACGTTTCCGGTAAACGGGTCTTGAATCGGGTGAAGCATTCCTTCTTCAACAAGCTGCTTGTATGTTATTACGGAAGAGCGCGATGGCAAAAATTCCACTTTTTCTGCCCCGACATAAAGCCGTGCCGCTTCGTAAAGTGTATAGGCATCAGAAACAAACGCTCTCTCTTTTGACTTTTCAATGATATGAAGCACAGCAATAACAACAATAGAAGATACAATTCCCAAAATGACAATCACAGCCAACAGTTCGATTAGTGTCATTCCACGTTTTGAACGCAGCAACATATGACCACTCCGCCATCCATTACTGCTGCGATGACGGTTGCCCCTCAGGAATGATTTCTGTTAGTGGATTCCGCTTTTTGCTCGGAGGGGGAACGTCTATTTGCGGCAGCATATTTTGCAATTTTGCTAATTTCGGATAATAAAATGCGCTGACCGTTACCGAATAGGTTAACGGATTCACTTCTGTATCGACCGATGTCAATTCCGGATTTCCAGTAAAAGACAGCGATTCAATCGACACAATGCGGTTAAGATTTTCAAGCGTCTGTAAAAAACGTTCAAGCTGATAGTATGACGGGGATTGCACCGTCAATTGCACCGTCACTTTTTTTAATCCGTCCGACAGCCTAGAAGAAGATAGTTCTGTCTTTGATGATGCATCCGTTTTTTGCTGCTCTCCTGTTGCATTTTCCTCTTCATTAAAAGTCATGCTAGAAATCGTGCTGTCCGAAACTACTTCCGCTTTTTCCAGATCAAGTAATAGCTGTTCTGTAAGCGGCTTGACCGGTATCTTTTTTTGAAGCTCCACGACACTTTCCGGCAAACTGGACTTTTGTTTGGCAATCTCTGCTCTTGTAGCAGCCAATATTTTTTTCTCACTTGCCACCGTATTGTTTAACTCTTCAATTTGTTGGTAACGCGGATAAAGCATATAAAAATAAAGGCCTGAAAACGCGGCGCCAAGAACAATAAGCAAAAGAACAAAAACGAAAAGCTGTCGTTTTGAGAAACGTACGGTCATGATTGTTTCTCCTTTTCTTCTAGCGCTTGTTTGCGAATATGCATTTCATATTGCGCAAGATAGCGCGGTACTACTTGTTCTTCGGTTGTCCCTTGTTCATCGCTTTTTTCGTTTGCATTCACCGCAGTAAGACTTTTCAGTTGCACATCGGCAATAAATTTTGCGTCCGACAGTCGTTTTAAATAATAGGCCGCTTGCTCGCTTGTATCAAATTGCACCGAAACCGTTACCGTTCCATCCTCAGCATAGGAAAAGTTCATGATAAATCCGCGTTCTGGGAGCAATTTCGTCATGTTGCGCAAAAGAGGCACCATTTTAAGCGGGTAATCTTTCGCCCATTGCACTGTTTTATCTAATTCTTCTATTTCTTTTACAGATTGCATATCCGCAAGCTTTTGCTGTTCGATCGCTTGAAGCGCCTGCGTCTGTTTCAGCTCTTTTTCTAGTGAGTCGATTTGCGTCTCCGCTCTGTCGATAAGAACATAAAAAACAGCCGCGGCAATCACGACAATCGCAGTTATGATCACTGTGATAAAAAGAAAGACAACATTTTTCGGTTCTTTTTTTGGCAGTAAATTTATCTCAACGATCATCGTCATTTCCCTCTTTTAATCCAAGTCCCCATGCGAGATGATAGCGCGCATCCACCGTACTTGCCATCGCAGCCGAAAGCTGTTCTACAGGAACGTCCAGCCGTTCTTGCAGCGCTTGATAAATATGGGACAAACGCGGATGATCCCCCATTAGAAATACACGGGTAATTTGCTGTTTTCCTTGATGGATGGAAAAGGAATAGAAACTCATCATCCGTTCCATTTCTTTATATATATCTTCAAACGGATCAACGAGCTGTTGATCTTTCTCCATATTTATTTCTTCATACTGCTCCAGCAAAAGATGGCGCATAAAAACAGGTTTATGTTCATCAAATGCGCTAACATTGACAGAAGATTGATCAAATTGAATAAGCAAAATATGATCGTCTTTCTTCACTTGATCGGCTATATAAAAAAGACGATATGCGCATAGTGGAGAAACATCAGCAGCTATCGGGCGAAGTTTTACATCTTCTAAAAGCTGCGCATAACTTAACACCGAATCTTCTGGAGCAGCGAATAATAAAACAGCGGTCGCTTCCTGCGTCTTTTCCAAAACAACGTAGTCAAACACCGGATTATCAAACGGCAAGGGAATCGTTGTTCCTAATTCCATAAACAAATAACTGCGAATTTCATCTTCTTCCAAATCAGCAGGAAGCGGAATTCGACGAATAATAACGAAGGGATCTGGCACAATGAAACGAACGCGGCGTTTTTTTAATTTCCATTCATCAACACATTCTTCTAAAATCATTTCTAATGTCTCGCGATCTATGATTTTTCCGTCATGAATAATTCCTTTTGGAAGATGGTGCTCTCCCCATTTATGAACGGATAATGGGTCGTTTGGCTTTGTCTCTACATATCGAATGACATGGTCTTTTATTACTAGATTCGCAACTTTATGCCTTGGCTGAAACAGCGTA
The DNA here is from genome assembly GCF_030268025.1 of Parageobacillus sp. G301. Lineage (NCBI taxonomy): Bacteria > Bacillati > Bacillota > Bacilli > Caryophanales > Anoxybacillaceae > Parageobacillus > Parageobacillus sp. G301. Next base: position 955,859 of record NZ_BSDB01000002.1, on the reverse strand, counting down.
AACATATTCATGTTTTCCCCTCATATCAAAAGAAAATCATTTGCTTATACCATTCGACGATGTCTTGTCCAAAAAAATAGGCCGTTAATGACCCAAGAACGATCGCCGGACCGAACGGCATCGGCTCCCGGCGCCGGACTTTGCCAAGCGCCATGCCAATAAGCCCAATTACGGTTCCATAAAACGTGGAAAAAAAGAACGCAAGCAACACCGTTTTCCATCCAAGCACAAATCCAAGCAGCGCAAACAATTTAATATCGCCGCCGCCCATGCCGCCTTTGCTGATGACGGCAATGAGGAAAAGCAGCAAAAAGCCAGCCGCCGCGCCAACAAGCGCATCCCGCCATGGTATGAACGGAATCCACAGCCGCTCTAAAAGAAATATCGCCGCAAATACAAGCAGCACTTTATCGGGAATAATCATATAGCGAATATCGGAAACCAAGATAATCATCAATAACGAAATGAGCGTCCAGCATACGATCAATTCTTTTGACCATCCCACCAAAAGCGGCGAAATCGTAAAAAGAATCGCTGTCGACAGCTCAACAAACGGATAAAGCAAAGAAATTCGCTCCCCGCATCCCCGGCACTTTCCGCCTTGCCACACGTATGACACAACAGGAATAAGTTCCCGCGCCGTAAGCTGCCGCTTGCAGCGCGGGCAATGCGAACGAGGAAACACAATCGACTCTCCCACCGGCACGCGAAGACCAACAACGTTAAAAAACGAGCCGAGGAGGAGGGAGTATAAAAATACTATGATAGCGTGCATATTGCTATTCAAGTTTTACATCTTTTCTTGTTAAGCTATCAACATCTTTATTATTGATATATTTAAATTTTCCTGAATCATTACCGACTAGCGTTACCTTATAAGTTACACTTTCTCCTCCCTTATCACTTCCATCACCATCATTAGTAAGTTTTTGTTTATCAATGGTTACTATACTTTCACTGGTATCGTATGCTGTTGTTTTATTTCCTGGTGATTTTGGGATTTTTTCTAGATATCCAGCTTCATATAATTCTTGCATTGTAAATGAAGTTTTTGTCGTATCAAATGCTCCAGAAGATAATGCCAGTCTCGCCGCGCTTGCCATTTGTTTGGCGTTTGCGATATGCGCATCTTTTTTCGAATTGTCGATAATGGCGCCAATTGCCGGGATGGCAATCGCTACAATAATCCCTAAAATGACGATAACGGCAAGCAATTCAATCAACGTGAGTCCTCGTTCGTTTTTCACTAATCGTTTTATCATTGTAATACCCCTCTCCCTATTTTTTGTGTTTATCACACTTTTTTCCTAATTATTTTACCACGATTGATGAATCTATGAGAATATATTCCTTGTAATTTATTGTTGAATATGGTTAAAAATATCGTACATCGGCACGATAATCGATGTGACAATCGTCCCGACGACTCCTGCTAAAAGCACGATCATGATTGGTTCGATCAGCGACTTCAGCCGATCGACTCCCGCGTCCACTTCTGCTTCGTAAAAGTCGGCGACTTTGGAAAGCATCGCATCGAGTGATCCCGTTTCTTCGCCGATCGTAATCATTTGCGTCACAAGCGGCGGAAACGCCCAATGCTTTTTCATCGGTTCGGCAAGCGATTGTCCTCGTTCAAGCGAATCGCGCGCCTGCCTCATTACTTTGGCAATGACTTCATTTTCGACGACGTTTTCTACAATCGACAATGCTTGCAAAATCGGAACAGAGCTGGAAAACAGCGAACTTAACGTCCGCGTCATGCGCGCTAATGCCGCCTTTTGCACGAGCTTTCCAAAAATAGGGATGCGCATTGCGGCATAGTCAAGGTAATATTTTGTTTTCTTTTGTTTTTTCATGAATAAAAACAAAACATATATCGCTATGAACACAATGACAACGAGCCACCAATACGTTTGCATCACTTCGCTCGCGCGCAACACGAACTTGGTGATCGTCGGCAGTTCGGCATGAAAGTCAGCAAACATGGCGACAAATGTCGGGACAACAGTAACTAATAAAAAGATGACGACCGCAACGGCAATAATGGCTACCGCTATTGGATAGGCAAGCGCTGAGACTATTTTTTGTCTTGTGCGGTGGATCTTTTCAAAGTGATCGGCAAGCCTCTCTAACGTTTCATCCATATTTCCGCCCGCTTCTCCCGCTTTTACCATGTTGACAAACATCGACGGAAATATACGCGGATGCTTCGCCGCGGCAGCAGAGAGCGGGTTCCCGGCACGAAGCGATTCTTCCACTTCCATCAGCGCATTTTTCAATGCCTTGCTTTCTGTTTGGCTCGCTAAAATGCGCGTGGAGTCCACGACCGATACTCCCGCTTTTAGCAATGTCGCAAACTGGCGCAAATAAATGACGAAATCTTGCAGCTTTACCGCTTTTCCAAATGTAATTTCTTTGTTTAACAACGTTTGCGGCACTTCGGCAATTTCGATGACTTTAATCCCCTTTTGACGCAATTTTAGGATCGCGTCCCGCTTTGACGCGCTGACAATCGTACCTGTTTGCTTTCTCCCCTTTATATTTCGGCCTTCATATTTAAACTGAGGCATATTAGCCGCCACGCTCCTGTACAAGATAAGGTTCAGCCGCATCGCGAAGGATCAGCCCGGCTTGCATTAACTCTTTAATACTCATCGCCAGCGTATGCATGCCAAGGGAGCGGCTTGTTTGCATAACGTTAATGATTTGATGGACTTTTTCATTGCGAATTAAATTGGCGACTGCCGTGTTATTAATTAAAATTTCCGTGGCAGCGACCCGTCCTGTTTTTTGCGGTGTTGGAAAAAGACGCTGAGAAATAATCGCGACAAGAACGGACGCGAGCTGAATGCGAATTTGCGATTGTTGGGCGGGCGGAAACACGTCAATAATCCGATCGATTGTCGCCGGCGCGCTCGATGTATGTAATGTGCCAAGAACAAGATGCCCCGTTTCCGCCGCCGTAATGGCGGTATGAATCGTTTCCAAATCGCGCATTTCCCCGACTAAAATAACATCGGGATCTTGACGAAGCGCCGCGCGCAAACCGTTGGCAAAATTGTTCGTGTCAAAGCCGACTTCACGCTGGTCAATAATGCAGCTACCATGCTTGTGCAAATATTCGATAGGATCCTCAAGCGTAATAATATGTTTCCGCATCGTTTTGTTCATATAGTCGATCATCGCCGCAAGCGTCGTTGATTTTCCGCTTCCCGTCGGACCTGTTACTAACACAAGCCCGTGCGGTTTTTGTGCAATCTGTTTTAATACTTCAGGAAGACGCAGTTCATCAATTGTTGGAATTTTTGTCGGTATAATGCGGATAGCGAGCGACACACATGACCGCTGTTTATACGTATTGATGCGGAAGCGGGAAACGCCTGGAATCCCGTACGAAAAATCCAATTCTCCTTTTTCTTGAAATTGCGGCCATAGGCTAGACGGAATGATCGCTTTTGCCATTCCTTCCGTATCTTCCGGCCGCAAAATGTCTTGGCCATACCTTTTTAATTCGCCATTGATGCGAAAAATCGGCGGCACCCCGACCGTTAAATGAACATCAGAAGCTTTTAGTTCAAACGCGGCACGTAAAAGAGCGTCCAATCTTTGCTTCATTTTTTCTCACCTTTAACTTAAAATCGCCACTTTCAATACTTCTTCTAGCGTCGTTAGTCCTTGTTTTACTTTTAATAATCCGTCATCAATCAAAAAAATCATTCGGTTTTTAATGGCAAGCTCGCGCAATTTCGAAAATGGCTCTTTATTTAAAATCACGCGGCGCATTTCATCGGTCATCACAAGCAGTTCATGAATGGCGATTCGTCCTTTATAACCTGTCATATTGCAGGTTGGACAGCCGCGTCCGCGAACGAGCTTATCGATTTTCATGCCGCGGCTGGCAAAAATTTCGATTTCCCTCTTTGTCGGTTCCTGCTCTTCTTGACAATCGCGGCAGACGCGGCGAACGAGCCGCTGAGAAACAACGCCGGCTAAAGAGGCGGCCACAAGAAACGGCTCAATTCCCATATCAATCAAGCGCGTGATCGTGCTTAGCGCGTCGTTTGTATGAAGGGTGCTTAACACCAAATGACCAGTTAATGACGCGCGAATCGCAACTTCTGCCGTTTCGCGGTCGCGAATTTCTCCGACCATAATAATGTTTGGATCTTGCCGCAAAATGGAGCGCAATCCTTGCGCAAACGTCAATCCGACATTTGGATTGACTTGAATTTGATTGACGCCTTCAATTTGATATTCGACCGGGTCTTCGATCGTAATAATATTTACTTCTTCGCTGTTTAAATGGTTTAGCGCCGCATATAGCGTCGATGATTTCCCCGCCCCAGTCGGGCCAGTGATCAGCACAATTCCGGTTGGTCTCTCAATCAGTTCAATAAACCGCTGTAAATTCAATTGATTAAATCCGAGCTTATGAATATCATTTAATGCCGCCCCTAAATCAAGGACGCGCATCACAATTTTTTCACCGTAAACCGTCGGCAATGTGGAAACGCGCAAATCCACCGGATGAAAATCGATATTCATCTTAATCCGTCCATCTTGCGGAATGCGATGTTCGGTAATATCCATATTCGCTAAAATTTTAATTCTAGCTGTCAGCATGCTTTGCATATGTTTTGGAAGCGCGCGGTCTGTCCGCAATATACCGTCGATGCGATAACGGACAAGCACTTTCGTTTCCTGTGGATCAATATGAATATCGCTTGCCCGCTGCTCAACAGCCAGCTGCAAAATTTGGTTAACAAGCCGGACAATCGGCGAATCGTCTTCTGTTATTCGTTCCTCTTCGACCGTTTCCGTTGCGGGAGCCATTTGCAAAAAATCTTCTACCGATTCATCAATGTCGTAATACTTATTAATGGCGCGCAAAATATCATCTTTCGAGGCAATCGCCGTTTCAATATGGAACCCTGTCGAAAGGCGCAAATCATCAATGACAAAAAAGTCCATCGGATCAGCCATTGCCACAAGCAAGCGTTCTCCCTCAATTTTTAAAGGCATCACCATATGCCGCTTGGCAAATTCTTTTGGAATAAGGTTTGTCAACTTTGGATCGATCGGATAGCGATATAAACTGACATGCGGGATGCCTAACTGAAATTCAAGCACTTCAATTAATTGCTGTTCCGTAATATACCCACGTTGTAAGAGCGCATCGCCCAGCTTTTGACCGGGAGCTTTTTCTTTTAACGCTTCCTCCAGCTGCGCCTCCGTAATTAAACCAGCTTCCACTAACAAATCTCCTAAACGTTTCCGCTCCTGTTTTTTCTTCATCTTCATCCCTACTTTTCGTGATCATGGTCTTTTTGCTGGCCGCTAGAGTCATTCGTTGTGGAAGGTGTTTCTTTTTCGGATTGCTTTTCTTCAGATTGACCGTTATTTTCGTTTTGCTTTTCTTTCGGTTGCACATCATTTTTACTTTCATTATCTGTTTGTTTTTCATCCTCTGTTGACTGTTCTGATGAAGATGGAGTTTCATTTGCATCAGAATTGCTGTCCCCAAGTTCTAATCCACGAAGTTCAATGTTGTACGATGGCGGATAAAAGTCCTCGGCAATCGTTTCCACATGTACAAGATGGTTTTCATCATACGTTTCCCTTTTCACTTTGACAAGCATTCCTCTTTTTCCACTTTGCTTTAATTGACGTTCCCCAGGACGAAGGAGAGGGCTATATTGAACAACCGTCCTCGGTTTGAAATATTCGATATCTCCAACTTTCACCACATACTTATAGGCAAATGGCAGTCCGAAAAGCGTGACATGCAAACGGTTTTTTTCTACCCGGAACTTTAGCGTATAAGCAGTGGTATTCGGATTATAAAACTGCAAATCACGATTGCCGCCGTCTACTTTTGCTTCATAGCCAATCGTTATTCCATCCGGAAGTTCGCGGCTTGTATGCCGCTCCAATACCGTAAAATTCGTCGGCAAAATCGTTTGATAAATCGCTGAAGCAATCATGCTCATCTCTTCGGAAGAAAGCGACCCGCTCGTCTCCTTGACATATTCAGCAAGCGAAAAAATGCTTTTTCCTTTAATTTCAATGGTCGGATTGGCAGAAATCCATTCTAGCAATGGTGCTGGTCTTTTCCAAAATTTCAGTGTTGCCGCGCTAACCGGCTGCATCGTTTCATTGGAACGGGAAACATATGCTGCAAGATCAACCGGCTGGGACGGTATCTGTAAACTGGCTGCGATATTCGTTACATCATTTTGTAATTTTTCGAGATTAATAGAAGATGCGAGCGAAGGGGGAAGCAATTTTTTTATTGTTTTGGAAAATGCCTGCACGTCGAATTGAACAAGAAGTGGGGACGGCCGTCCCGCAACCATTTGCCTTTCGCTTTGTTCGATTTGGAACGTAAACAATGATGCAGGAATCTCTCCTTTTTTTTCTTGATACGCCACAGGAATCGTTGCATTCGCCTTCCATTCATTCACTCTTTTTTCGATTGCTTGCAGCGCTTCTAGTTTTGTTTTATTCGCTACAGAAATAGGCCCAACCATCGTTCCTGCGGGCAGGCGGTCTGTCTCTTTAAAAAACGTTTCGTAGGCTAAAGCGCCAATTTGCGAAAAGCTGATCAAATAAATCGTACAAATCGCAATAACGAAAAACAATTTTACCGCAACAACCTGTCTCACCGCCTACCTCCCCCTTTTGCTTATGCCTCGACGTTCATCGATATATCGACGATCACGCTTGGTCCTTCTTCCTGTGCTTTTTGAATATGTTCTTCTGTCAAAATGGTACCAGCTTCAATGAATTTATTCCCGTTTTTATCAAAAATATCTTTTGTCACACGTTTGCCCTTCAAAAGCTCCACTTGCTTTTCGCGTAGCGCTTGAAGCGCTTCTCTGTTTTCCGCTTCTTCCACCATTGTTTCGATATTGGCATGCCAATCATGCACATCATGGGCCAATTCAGTCGATGTTTGTTCATTTCGCGAAACATTTTCCGCCATTTCCTCGTCTTTTTGATCTTTTGCAGAAACGAGCAAATGTGCCTCATCAAGCAAAGAAGATGGCGCATTGTCATGGACAACTAAAATATCTTTTCCATATGTTAATATAAATTCCGATGATAACACTGCCTGACGGTCACCGACGTGCAATTCAATGCCAATAATTTCTCCCGTTTCTTCATCGACAAAAAATTCGGTTACCTCACCTAGCAGCTGTCCTTTTCTCGTCATCGCTTTCGTGTTTTTGATGCGAATTTGTTTATTGACAAGCTGATTGGCAATCGGAATTTCCGATAAATCAATAATATCGTGAGAGCTTTCCACCGTTACGGCAAATTCGCCGATACCGACCACTTTTTTAAACGGGATCGCTTTTAAGCTTAACTGAACATCTTCTTGTTCAACCGTGAGAAAATCAACGGATCCTTTCTCTGGATTAATGACTAACGTTTTTACGGTTCCTATTTGCGTGCCATCAGAAATACTAATAATTGGAAGACTGATGATTTGTGCACTATTTTTCATATTTTCACCACACCTGTTCTTTATAATTTCTGTAATGTATGTGTAAGAAATTGAATTTCCTCTTGTATGATTGGATAGGAGCGAAATTTTTCTTTCAGCTCGGCAAGCAACGATGCAAGTTTACCGTATTGTTTCTCTAATAAATAATGTTCCATTAACAAACACGCAAACACGTAATAGTCATAATCGGGTAACGGGGTTTGCAAACATTGAATAATACGTTGTTCATATTCTAATGGATCTATATGCTTGCGGTTTAACTGAAGCTCAGTAACTATGGTTTGCAAAATTTCGGACTGAACCGGCCTAGTAGCAATGAGACTTTCCAATAGACTAGCATCGTTTTCCTTGGTAGAAATGGCTTGCTCTTTAGCGCCCAAATCACTCTCATTCTCTTGTGGCCGTTCATTGTCATTCCATCCCGCTATTTGCGCCTCTTGTGCTTTTCCATCTAATTTTTCCTGCAGCATCTTTTCGTTTTCCAAAGAGAATGATTGTTTTGCCTGTGAAGAAATAGCTTCCTTTGATTCCGTTTTCTCGGAAAGAATATCGTCCCATTCGAAACTATCCGGTTCTATTTCTGCCGCCTGTTCATTCTCTTCCATTGCTGAAGGCTGCGTCAGCATGCTCCAATCTTCTGGTGAAATATGTAATCGATTCTCTTCGCCATCGCGCGCTGCCATCACTTGTGTGCCATCGGACACAACAACCAAATTTTCTTCCATTTCTGGCGTTATGGTAGGAGGCAACTCATCAAACGGCATATCCGTATTTCGTTCGATATTTATTTCCATTTCCAACGGCCATTCATTGAAATTGTCCGTCTCATTTATATTGTCATTTTCCACTGTCTCCCATGGGAGATCACTTTCGGACATATCCTCGTCCTGCTTTTCATCTGTGGCCACAGTAGGCGGCAGCTCGCTTATTTCCACCATTTCGCTTTGTTCAGGGTTCTTTTCATTTTCCCATGGAAATTCCTGTTTTGCCGTTGTTTCGATTTGTTCGATTTGCTCTATATCGGCAGCGATCTCTAATGGAAGCTCATCGACCGTAATGATTTCATCTTGCTCTACTTCCGTGCTTTTTTGTGAAACATTTTGCGGCACTATTTCTTCATTGACTCGCACTGCTTCTTCATCATGCAACACGTCCGTATTTTCGCTAAGTTCATCTTGGTCTTCGAATTCATCCTCGTCCATTTTGTTTGCTGCATAAAAAACATGTGCAAATTGGCGATGAAGCAAATATGTCACCGCAGCCATAAGCAACCCTAATAATAGAGCAAGCTTCCACATCGGAAAGAAGGACTTTGCTACTAAGGCAAGAAGTGAAAGCAACAAAGCAATGATTAGTGCTACGATTTTCCCACTCCAACTTAATCCAACAGGAAGAATAAGTAAAATCGGAATGGCAAGGATAAAAGCAATGATGGTAAATATAACGTGCTTCAATGTTTCACCCCGTTTCCCCGCACCATTATATAAGACAATTTTCCTAAAAATAACGCAATATCGACTCTAACATATTGTATAATAAAGTTACATATTTTGAAAGAAGGGCATGTCAAATGGAGCAAAAGAAATTTTTTGTGATCCATCATTCAAAAGGGTTTACCTTAATTGAAGTGCTATTGTCCATCACCATTTTGTCCGCTGTTGCAATAGGAATGTTTTCCTTTTTTACGAACGCCATGAAATATACAACCTACAACCAAGGAAAAACGGTCGCCATCAACATTGCCCGCGGCGTATTGGCGTATATGGAGCGTCTTGATTTTACAGCATTAAAACAATACGTTGACAACGAAATACATAATACGGACAAACCGTTTGCCCAAATGGATGCTTCCCATTGCAATTTGCCGCTGTTTGGCGACAAACAAGTTTGTGAGGCGATTCTTCGGCCGACCATCAATAACGTTACGTATGATGAAACACGCATCCATGTGTTCCTCATTCCTTATAATGACAGTGAAGTGTGGGACAAATTGCAAAAATCTCCTCCGGAAGAATTTCCGGCATCTTTAAAAAAACAAATTAGCGAAGAGAGGATAAAAAATCCAGATCCAAAATTACAAGACTATTTGCTGAAAATTTATGTGATTGTCCGCTGGGGAGATCGTGTCGATGATTCGGAATGGCTAGAAGGTGTGATTGCCAATGAAACGATACGTTAATAACACGAAAGGATTATCGCTTGTGGAACTGTTGGCGGCAATTACAATCTCCTCGCTTATACTCGCTTCCATCTATGGAGTGTTCTTCAGCGGACTTAACGCGTACAAACGAATCCATATCGAAAATCAACTGCGCAGCGAAGCCGATTATATTGTCGCTACCATTATGAATAAACTTTACGCGTTTGCGCCGGACGGGATCGAGATGGATCAAGGCCAAACGACAAATGCACAAATCATATTTGTAAACGATAAACGAAAAGATATCGATCCTTATCTCGGCTTTGTTAAAGAAGAACCAGAACCAACTCCTGAAACGCTTACCGTTGCCTTGCAGGATGGTTCGATTGCCATCGATGGCGAACGGCTGCATTCGGATCGTTTAAAAATTGTTGCGGAAGAATCCGGGTTTTCCTACACCTGCGCCAAACAAGAAGAAAAGATTTGCCGCAGCGGCGTCGTTACCATTAAGCTTGCCGTCCAAGACCGCGACCATGATGATCCGGATGACTTGCTGTATATCAAACCATTTACATTAAAGACCGAATTCGGCTTTTAAAGGAAGTGGGCACATGAACGAAAAAGGATATAGTTTGGTAGTCACGCTTCTGATTATCACTATTTTTTTCATTCTTGGCTTAACGATTTTATCTGTTGCAATTTACCAAGCGCGATTTACGGAAGTGCGCGTGGAAGATGTGGAATCGTTTCATGAAGCAACGCAAGCGATTGAAGAAACGATCGCGGAAATGAAAGTAAGGATAGATGATTTTGAGTTATCTACGCCCGGAAAATTAGATATGCAGTTAGGTACATTAATTCCTACCTTGCAACAGCGCTACAGCGTGGAAGTTAAAGATGTGACAGGCGATTATAATATCAATCGTGAAAAATTATTTACCCGTGTTTATCTTATTTCGAAATCCCACAGCAGCAAAACGGTGGAAAGACGGGTGATTTTGACAAATACCCCTAGCTTTCTAAAATATGCGATCGGATCGACAAAAGACGTTATTTTAAACGGCGGGGCGTATATTGATGGGAATATCTATGCTGGAGGAAATGCCTACGTTACAAATGTAGCAAATTACATTGATAACTCCAAAAAATATATGGAACAAACGTCATTTCCAACAACAAGCAAAACGAGTGTATTGTTTGTCAATGGAAGTTATTATTCCTGCGACCATGAAGACGGGGCACGTACTTGTTACAACATTGCGGACAACTATTTTCAGCGCATGATGGCAAACTATTCTAATAACGTGCACTTTCAATCCCAATCCCCTTCCATTCAAAAAGAACGAGAGGAATTTATTGATGTTGATTTCGAATGGACCGTAAAAGATAAGTTGTTAAACGCGGCGGGAATAGAAACATTCAGCCAAGAATATGAAACTTATATTGATAAAAGCATAAGCCAACTTTTCCATAAGCTGCAGGACCGCTTTGCTGTCTTTGACAGTGTTTCGTCATTACAAGAAAATATCGATTCAACGAATCAATCTATTATTCTTCAATCAGAAGATTCTTCGCTATTTTTCCTTGAACAGGGAGAGCTTGATTTACAAGACAAATGGCTGATTGTCAATGGTGATTTATTTTTGGGAAACAGCGTCAACACGCCAACAAAAGTTCGGGGAAATATCATCGTGCTCGGCAATTTGACAATCAGCGGGGATATTGAGCTTGATTCGACGATTTACGTCTTTGGGCGGCTTGATTCGCCGAACGTCCCTGGGCGCACGTTGATTTACAACGCTAACATAGCCGGCTGGGATGACAAAGAAGTCGTACTCCTTTCCAAAGGGCGGTTGGAAATCGCGCGAATCAATGAGTTTGAAAACAACTTTTCTTTTGGCCAGCCGAACTTAAAAGGATACTTTTATACCGACAGCAACGCTGTGCTCTATGCGGTCGGATCGTATATCAATATTCAAGGCGGCTTGTTTGCACGGGGCAACGAGCTTGAATTCGCGCCCGATTCGGACGTTTCCGGACTTGTGATCAACGCTTATCGCGGCGCGGCGGTAAAACAAGGCGGCTCTATCTCTTTTACACCTCCTCCGTCACTCGATCAAAAAGAGGAGTCCCGCTTTGTCATCCGCCATGATAAATCGGTATTTATCAATCGTGGGGAAGGATTGCCGTTTGTAAAAAAGCTGTCTCTTATTGTTGACAAATTAATCGTAAAGTAAAAAGAAAGGATGCCTAAAGCGAATGTTTAGGCATCCTTTTAATTTTACCATCTATTCTTTCCGCTTTCTCCATCGCTTCCTGAAGACGATTTCTCTTGGACAATCACCGTGATTGAATCTTTAATTTCCTGTCCATCCTTCGTTTTCGCTTTGGCAATCGCGGTAATCGTTGAATATCCGACATCTTTGGCTACGATATACCATTTCCCTTGCTGCGGGCGCACTTCGACATATTCCGGAGCGGACGATTGTACAGAGTCAAGGCGTTTATCTGTCGCATTGCTTGGAATAAAGGTTAATTGCGATTCGATGTCAAGCTCTTCTCCTACCGTCATATATAAAACTTCCTGTTGGAAACGAATCGCTTCTAATGGAACAAATGGATCGATCACCGTAATTGTCGCCGTCGCCGAAACATTGCTTCCATCCATCGCCCTCACCGTAATCTCTACCGTTCCCGGTCGAATAGCGACTACCTTACCTTGATCGACAGCAGCCACATCCGGATTGCTTGAAATCCACTCCAATGTTTTGTTTGTCGCGTCGCTTGGCTCGATCGTTACCGGAATTGTCTGCGTTTCGCCGATTTCCATCGTTTGTTTATAGTTTCCCAATGTTAATTGGCGAATGAGCTTAATATACGTAAGCGATACAGTGGTAATGCCGTCTCCTTTTGTCAATCCTCCTGACGCTTTAATGGATATGGTCGACGTTCCATCCCAAGTGACCGGAATTTCATATGGTGAATCGAGCGGCTTCCAAGCGCTATCTTGCTTTGGATTTTCAACTTTATATTCATACGTGACTCCTTCTCCTGCGACGCGTCCTGTTACTTTAACGGTTACCGGCTTGGTAACAGTCGCGCCGCTTGCGATTGGCTGGCCGTCTTCAGCTATAATTGTTACGCGCGGTTTTAAATATAGTGCTACCGTCTTATCATTATTGTACGTGACAAGAAGAATAGAATCATCGCCTTCCTGAAATTGCAGCGCCTTTACTGGAAGCATAAGCAATCCATAATTGTTTGGATGTTTCGTCGTTCCAAGCAAATTGGTTGCTGAATCAAACTCTTGCCATTTCGTAATAAGGCCGCGGCTGTCTCCTTCATAATACATATCAGGAAATTCACGCAAGCGGACTTTCATTCCAATCCGTTTGGAAGAAGCCTTTAATGACGATGTCCGCGCGCCGTATTTGCTGTCTTGGAAAGAAACAACAGCCGGCGGCAGCTGCACCCCTTCCATCGCCCAATTTGCTTGAAGCGTCATTTCAGCGGTAATCTCGTTGTTATTTAGCTGCTTATAGTCAATGACCGTATTTGGAAACGCAATCTCGGCATACTGAACGCCATTTTCCGTATATACGGTCACGTTTTTCGATGTTGCCGTAACTCCTTCCGGAAGCGGCTGAATCAATTTAATGTTGCTTATGTTTCCAGATGCATTTCCAACATAGCCAACGGCAGTTAGCGAATAACGTGCCTTGAATCGGTTCGAATCATCATCTTCATTGCCGAATTTCACTAAGTCGTCTACGTCCCTTGTGATTCCTTCTAGCGTCACCGTTCCGTCAAACGATGGCGGCACTTCGTCTTTCACAACGACCGTGACCGATTTCGTAATCGGTGCCTGTTCTACACCGTATACATCACGATACGTCAATTCCGCGTTAAACGTATATGTCCCTTTTGCTTTAAACAACACAGGAATCGGAATATTGATCGGCGGTGGTGCCGGCTGTCCTACTTTATATGGAATCGAAAGCGTGATATAGGCGTTTTCTTTCTTATCATCGAGCCAAACGTGATCCGTCTCGACAATTTCCACGTTTCCGCCAAACGAGGTTAGCGGAATTTTTATCGTTCCGCTTAACACCGGATCATTAGCGAGCTTCGAAAACTGCTGGAAAATTTCCGTTAAGTTTTGTGGCGTTCCTTGCTTCGCCTGTCCGCCTGCTGTCGATGACATCTTTTCTAAATAGCCCATGTCGACTTCTTGATTATTACCGAAGCCGATGGAATAGAGCGTTATATTGTTCATGCCGAGAGCTTTGGCCACATTCACTCCGTGAGTACGGACTTTTTCTTCGAAATCTTTATAAATTTTAGAGCCATAATATGACTCTGTTTCCTTCCCGCTTGGATAATAAACTGTTCGATCTACGCTTCTTCCATCAGCGTACAGCACATATTCAACATCTAAATCTTCTGTTACTTGTCTACATTTTTTGATTATGAATCCTTCACAAACTTTATACGTAATCGGCTCTTTCACCTTCGAAACCGTCGGCATCCCATCTGTTAAAAAAATGATATATTTTTTCCGGGTTGGGTCATTAAAAAACGACTGAGCTTGTTGCAATGACTGTGTATAGTTCGTTCCGCCATACGCGCGAAGGTCATTAGCCACGTTCGCAATCCGCTCCAAATGCTGCTTGACGTCGTATGCTCCGGTAGGAAATGGCACGACTTTATTGTATTGAACATCGCTGGAAAACGGAATAAGGGCAAATCGATCATTCGGGTTAGCGTTCGCTTTGAAATAATCTACCGCAGACTGAAGCGCATATTTTGCGCTTTGAAGCTTCAAAGGCGTCATCGACCCTGACACGTCAAACACAAACACGACATCAATTGGCGGGCGAACAATGTTGTCCACCCTGCCTTTTGGGACTAAAGTTACATCCAATCTCCCTTGCGCATCCCCGTTCGGCGGTTTCGCATATTCTGGTTGCGAAGAGGTAATCGTAAAATCTAAGGTGGCGTTATTGGAGTCATTACTTTCCCCAAACACGATATTAGTGGCATCTCCTAAATAAAAACTGAAAAACAGTGCAATAAACAACCACCAAATTTTTCTCTTCTCCGCCACACTCCTCACCCCCTATCCCTTACCAAAGTCCTATTACTTTCATTATAGCAAGACTTTTAAGCGGGAATATACAAAAATTTCATTTACATCAATAACTTTCTTACTTCCGCAATAAAGTAAAGCGATCCGGTAATCAAGAAGAGGGCATCGCTTCGTTTTTGTTTTTTCTTTTCTTTGATCCAGCCTTTCCAGTCGTCCGTCGTTGCTTTGTGCGGGTGGTTGCACAAGGCTGCAAGCTGCTCAGGCGACGCTGCGCGCGGAAAATCGAACGAAGTAAACGTTATCGTTTTGGCAATTTCGGCAAGCGGTGGAATCATTTGATCAAGCGGTTTATCGGATAACGCGGCAAATAACACATGAACATCTTTGTTTGGATAGTGCGAACGTACCGTATTAACAAGACTATGAATACCTGCCGCGTTATGAGCGCCGTCAATAATGATCAGCGGCTTATTGCTTACCCGCTCAAATCGTCCGATCCACTTCGCTTTCTCTATTCCCTCATAAATATGCTCTTTTTCAATCAAAAACGAATAGAACATCCGCAAATACTCCGCTGCCATCACCGCGAGCGCCGCGTTTTGCACCTGATGTTCTCCAAACATCGTAATTTTTAAATCAGGATATTGCGAAAATATCGTTTCCATTGAAAAACGTTCGCCATCATCTGTTGGCTCATGATGAACAATAAAAAAGTCTTTTTCTAATCGATATGTTTTCGCTTTGAGCGATTTCGCTTTTTCTGAAATAACCGCCCATGCTTCCGGTTGGTTTACCGCTGTAATCACCGGAACGCCTGATTTAATGATGCCCGCTTTTTCAAAGGCGATTTTTTCTAATGTTTCTCCTAAAAAATTCATATGGTCATAGCTGATGTTGGTGATAATGGAAAGAAGCGGATAAATGACGTTCGTCGAATCAAAGCGGCCGCCAAGTCCGGCTTCAATAAGCACAACGTCTTGAATGTTCTTTTTCCCGAAATAATAAAGCATCATCGCCGTAATAACTTCAAATTCCGTCGGCGCGCCAAGCTCAGTTTGCTCAAGCTCTTCGGCAAGCGGCTCGATTATTTGGACGAGCTCGACAATTTCTTGGTCGCGAATCGGCTTGCCGTTGACGCTGATGCGTTCGTTAAATTGCTCGACATACGGCGATGTAAACGTGCCGACAGAGTAACCTGCCGCTTGTAAAATATGGCGCAAATAGCTTACCGTTGACCCTTTTCCGTTTGTTCCAGCAACGTGAATCGCTCTCACGCGGCGCTCTGGATTCCCAAGCTTTTCCATAAACCATTCCATCCGTTTTAGCCCTGGTTTTATTCCTAATCGCAAACGGCCGTGAATCCACTCTAGCGCCTCTTCATATGTACGAATCATCATATTTCTCCCCCTTACTAACATAAGATGATGAGAAAAGACGAATCCAAAGTGCTTTGGATTCGTCTTCATGATAAAAGAAGCGGCGATGCATTGTCTATTTTTTTAATTCGGCAAGGCGCGCACGGACAGCTTCGCGTTTTTCTAAGTAGTCTTTTTCTTTTTTCCGTTCTTCTTCCACCACGTGCGCAGGCGCTTTCGTAAGGAACCCTTCATTGCTTAACTTTTTCTGCACGCGCTCGACTTCTTTGTTGAGTTTTTCAAGTTCTTTTTCGAGCCGTTTGATTTCTTCTTCGATGTTAATGAGCCCTTCAAGCGGTAAGATTAATTCCGCACCGGTAACAACCGCTGTCATCGCTTTTTCCGCAGCTGGGATGTCGGTTGCAATCAACAGTTCGCTCGGATTGCAGAACCGTTCTAAATATACGCGGTTCTTTTCCAATGTCGCTTGAATATGCTCGTCTTTTGCTTTAATGTGCAGCTTGATTGGTTTGCTTAACGGTGTGTTCACTTCGGCGCGAATGTTGCGAACCGCGCGGATAATGTCCACAAGCAAACGCATTTCTTCCGCCGCTTCGTGGTTGGAAAGCTCTGGACGAACTTCCGGCCATTTCGCTACCGTAATTGACTCTCCTTCATGTGGAAGGTGCTGCCAAATTTCCTCGGTAATGAACGGCATGAACGGATGAAGCAGGCGCATTGTATTGTCAAGCACATATGCTAATACAGAACGCGTCGTTTTCTTCGCTGCTTCATCATCCCCATAAAGCGGAAGCTTCGCCATTTCAATATACCAATCGCATAAATCATCCCAAATGAAGTTATACAACACGCGGCCGACCTCACCGAATTCATATTTCTCGGCAAGTTTTGTCACCGTTTCAATCGTTTCGTTTAAACGCGTTAAAATCCAATGGTCCGCCACCGTTTTTTCTCCGCTTAAATCAAGCTGGTCGTACGTCATTCCGCCCATGTTCATCAGCGCGAAGCGGGACGCATTCCAAATTTTATTGGCAAAATTCCATGTCGCTTCGACTTTTTCCGTACTAAAGCGCAAATCTTGCCCAGGCGAGCTTCCAGTAGCCAAGAAGAAGCGAAGCGAATCGGCGCCATACTGGTCGATGACATCCATCGGGTCAACCCCGTTGCCGAGCGATTTGCTCATTTTTCTTCCTTGCGCGTCACGGACAAGACCATGGATTAATACATCTTTAAACGGTCTTTCCCCGGTAAATTCAAGACCTTGGAAAATCATGCGCGATACCCAGAAGAAAATGATGTCATATCCAGTGACAAGCACATCGGTTGGATAATAACGTTTGTAATCCGGTGCCTCTGTATCCGGCCAGCCCATCGTTGAAAATGGCCATAGGGCAGAGCTGAACCATGTATCTAGCACATCAGGGTCTTGCTCCCAGTTTTCGATATCAGCCGGCGGTTCATGATCGACATAAATTTCTCCTGTTTCTTTATGGTACCAAGCCGGGATGCGATGCCCCCACCATAATTGACGAGAAATACACCAGTCGCGAATGTTTTCCAACCAATGCAAATACGTTTTTTCGAAACGTTCCGGAATGAAGTGCACTTTTCCTTCCGTTTTTTGCAGCTGAATGGCAGCTTCCGCGAGCGGCTTCATTTTGACAAACCATTGCGTCGACAAATACGGCTCCACAACCGCTCCGCTGCGTTCGCTATGTCCAACCGAATGCACATGTTCTTCGATTTTAAATAGCACGCCTTGTTCTTGCAAATCTTTGACGATTTGCTTGCGGCATTCAAAACGATCCAACCCTTGATATTGCATTGCGTTTTCATTCATCGTACCATCTTCGTTCATAACGAGGATGCGCGGCAAGTTGTGGCGGTTTCCGATTTCAAAGTCATTCGGGTCATGTGCCGGCGTAATTTTCACGGCACCCGATCCGAATTCCATATCGACATACTCATCGGCGATAATCGGAATTTCGCGGCCGACAATCGGCAAAATAACCGTTTTGCCAATGAGATGTTTATAGCGCTCGTCATCTGGGTGAACGGCAACCGCCGTATCGCCGAGCATCGTTTCCGGACGGGTCGTTGCCACTTCGATATATCCGGAGCCGTCGGCAAGCGGATAGCGCATATGATAAAGCGCGCCTTTTACTTCTTTATAAATCACTTCAATATCCGATAACGCCGTTTTTGTTACCGGATCCCAGTTAATAATGTATTCGCCTCGATAAATAAGCCCTTTTCGGTAAAGCGATACGAACACTTCGCGAACCGCTTTCGATAAACCTTCATCTAACGTAAAGCGCTCACGCGTATAATCGAGGCCAAGCCCTAATTTTGCCCATTGCTGGCGAATGTGGCTCGCGTATTCTTCTTTCCATTTCCACGTTTCTTCGAGAAACTTTTCCCGTCCTAAATCATAGCGGGAAAGTCCTTGCTTGCGAAGCTTTTCTTCTACTTTTGCCTGTGTGGCGATTCCGGCATGGTCCATTCCCGGAAGCCATAGAACGTCATAGCCTTGCATCCGCTTCATGCGTGTAATAATATCCTGCAGCGTCGTATCCCACGCATGTCCTAAATGGAGTTTCCCTGTGACGTTTGGCGGCGGGATGACAATCGTAAACGGCTTTTTATCAGGATCGCCCGTCGTTTCAAAAAATTTCCCGTCAAGCCACCATTGATATCGATTGGCTTCTACAGCTTTATGGTCGTATTTCGTAGACATTGTAATATCTTTTTGTTCCATTCTGTTTTCCCTCCTTCTTATCAATAAAAAACTCCTTTCATCCTAAAAAGGACGAAAGGAGACTCTTTCGCGGTACCACCTTTTTTCTTAAGCAAAAAATTTGCTTAAGCACTTCATTGCGATAACGGTCTGCGACCGGCTTCCTCTACTAGGCAAACACCGTTCAAAGAAGCAGCTCCAGGGCGACCTTCCAACGATAACCGTCCTAGGAAATCTCGCAGCTACTGATTTCCCTCTCTGAAGGCGTTATTCGTTGTACTCTTCCCTGTCTTCGCTTTTTTATTATTTTTCTGTTTATTATACTACGAAAAACTTGTTTCATCGTCAATCATCTTTGCCAAGTTTTTATTTATTTATTCCATTCCTTCGTTTTTGGTGACAAAAACAATATCCAATCATATTTTAATAGTAACATGCACGAGGGAGGAAATGCTCAATGAAACGATTTAACTATTATTCATGGCCGCCATGGCTTCGGCAAATTCGTGCCGTTTGTGCGCAAGTGATTATTCCAATTACGATTTTTCAAGCGATTCGCACCATTTTTTTACCTACAACGTTTGATGTCATCTTATTGGCCATTTTTGTGCTTATTGCGGTGGCGTTTCATCTGGAGTGGATTTAGCTTCTTCCGCTTCTTTTCGCTGGACAAGGCGCATGACGACATACTCCATATTTTTCATTGTAAAGTAACGGCGCTGCAGTTCGGAAACATATTCCCGTTCACTTTTTCTGTTTTGCCGCTTCATCTCGTACTCATAAATGCAGCGATATAAAAAATGCGGCTGCGCAAGATGGCTGAAAAGAAAGGACCATTCCTCTTCTAACATTGGCAACGTTTTTCCGTATTCTTCTACTCCTTCCACCCATTCATCACCGATCGGCGGAAATGTGCGCATATGATAACGAAGCGCAATGATTACATCGAAAAGTGGAGAGTTCCAACTGGCGCGTTCCCAACTAAAAAAATGGCGATTGCCATTTTCCAACTCTATATAATGTGAAAGCCGTGCCTTTCCGTGAATCCAAGCAATTCTCCATTTTTTTGTTTCTTTCATTTTTTCATACCATTTCTCTAGCTCCGTTTCCGCAAACCAATACGCTTGCATTGTTTCATGAAAATACGTGCAGCATTGCAGCTGAAACGGAGACATATACCATGCATTTTCGCACTTTTCCACATATGATTGCAAAAAGGCACGTTGCCTTTCCCATTCTCTTTTTTTATTCTCATAGTAATTTCTTATCTCTTCTTCGTTAATATCTATTTGTTTGAGTGACTTTTGATGTAAATAAGCGAGGTCGCGAAAAAAAGAGCGGACATGTTCTCGTTTTTCTTTTCTCTCAGCGGATGAAATCCATGGCATTAAATAATAATGCCGGCCATACGATACAAACGGAAAACCTTGTTTTGACAAGTAAAGAGGAACAGATTGCTTTCCATAAAAAATATACGATTGTTGAATGGCTGCCATTTCCCTGGCGTTCGTTATTTCTTTTAAAGCAAATAGACCAGCGTTCGTATGGATTTTTTTTACTTTCCCGTAATCATCGACGCGAAACGGCTTTAACCCGTATTGCTGTAAAATGGGCGTATACATTTCGATGCGTTCTCTGTTCAACGAAACGACCCCCTCCATAAAAAGAAGTGAGGAATCATGTTTCCCTCACTACGAAGAGCGGCTTCCCGCTAGTGCCGGTATATATAACAATTGCCCTTCATGGATTTCCTCAGGGCTTTCCAATTGGTTGACACGAAGCAGCTGCTGGACGGTTATATCGTACCGCTCGGCGATCTTGTCCAACGAATCTCCTTGCTGAACGATGCAAATTTTTACTTTCGTAAATTCCTCTTCTTGATTCTTCGCAAATAGTTTCGTTAAGTACAACGCATTTTCACTCTTTACTTTTTGTTTTTCGTTTTCATCTACTTCTTCTTCCATTTCATCAGCATCTTTTTCTTTCATCGATCCAATCGATACTTTTGCTTCTTGTTGTGGGACAACGTTTTCTTCTTCTGCTTTCACCGCTTCCTTTTCTTCTAGTTGTGCGGCCGTTTCTTCCGGTTTTTCCAGCTGCGCGGCTGTTTCTTCTTTTTCTTCTGTTTTTTCTAGCTGTGCGGCTTTTTCTTTCGTTTTTTCTAGCCGCTCGGCTGTTTCTTCCAGCTGTTCATTGTTATTTAGCGGCACGGCTGTTTCTTCTTCCTGTTTTGTTTCTTCGCGATGGGTAGCCGTCATTTCTTGTGCTTCGTCTTCATTTTGTTCCTGCGGTGCATGATTGAAAATAGAAGATGTCTCTTCTTCCAATTGTTGTTTTCTTTGTTCTTCCTCGTATACTTCTTTGCGCGCGACAACTTCAAACGGTTCAAACAACAGGTCTTCGTCTTCTTCCTCTACTAACGAAGGTTCATAATGTTCATCCAGCGGCGCTTCGCTAATTCCGCTGATCGAAATATCCGCTGTCACTAGCAATCTTCCATTTTCATCTAAATCATAATCGAACGATTCTACTGTCACATACACATCTTCTAAATGTTGAATGCGGTTTTTTGGAATCGTAATATCGATTGGGAAACGATGCGATAATTCGCTAATGCCGTCTTCGCGCGTAGAAATATGCTGAACAAATCGATGGCTTGCAAAGTCGAAAGGATCCGCGCTGCTTTCTTCCCCTTCAGCCATTCGATATTCTCCGCTTAATTCTAACGCTCCGCGAATCGTAATATACTGTTCATATTCATCAACCGAAACGATCGGATCCAGCGAAATAGAGAGAAATTCAGCGACTTCCTGTCCTTTTTTAAACCAGATCGATTCCTCAAGGGAAAACCGCAAATACGATTGCTCCAACCCAAACTCCTCCTTCCGTCCCTTCCAACAAAATTTTCTATGACATTACTCATTGTATGAAGGACGGATGAGCAATATGAATAAAAAAATCGGGCTGCCCATCAAAAGATGGACAACCCTTTCTTTTACTTCCCTTCACGAATTTTCGCAAACGCGCGCTCTGCAGCGGCGATTGTTTTTTCAATATCTTCATCCGTATGTTCCGTGGACAAAAATAATCCTTCAAATTGCGACGGAGGAAGGAAAATTCCTTGTTCCGCCATTTCGCGATAATATGCCGCGAACATTTCTAAATTTGATGTTTTCGCTTTTTCGTAGTTTGTTACTTCTTCATTCGTAAAGAAGAAACCAATCATGGAGCCAGCGCGGTTAATCGTATGCGGGATTTCGTATTTTTCCGCCGCTTCGCGCAATCCTTTTTCCAATCGATCCGCTTTTTTGCGGAATTCATCGTATGTTTCCGGCGTCAGCTGAATCAATGTTTCATATCCGGCCGTCATAGCGAGCGGATTTCCCGATAAGGTGCCAGCTTGATAAACCGGACCGCTCGGCGCGACTTTTTCCATAATTTCCGCTTTTCCGCCATACGCTCCGACTGGCAATCCGCCGCCAATGACTTTTCCAAGACACGTCAAATCCGGTTCAATGCCAAAATAGCCTTGCGCACAATGATAATCGACACGGAATCCTGTCATGACCTCATCAAAAATAAGAAGGGCT
Source organism: Parageobacillus sp. G301 (assembly GCF_030268025.1). NCBI lineage: Bacteria > Bacillati > Bacillota > Bacilli > Caryophanales > Anoxybacillaceae > Parageobacillus > Parageobacillus sp. G301. The sequence goes on along the minus strand of NZ_BSDB01000002.1, from coordinate 933,417 downwards.
CCATATTGTTTTGTTATATCTCGCAATCCTTGCAAAAAGCCTGGAACCGGCGGAACGACACCCATGTTTCCCGCAACCGGCTCGACGATGACAGCGGCGATATCTTCGCCAAACCGTTCAAATGCGTAGCGGACGCTTTCTAAATCGTTATAAGGGACAGTAATCGTATTTTGCGCCACCGCTTCCGGAACACCAGGGCTATCCGGCAACCCAAGCGTCGCTACTCCTGAGCCAGCTTTGATCAGCAACGAGTCGCCATGGCCGTGATAGCTTCCTTCAAATTTAACAATTTTATTGCGTCCCGTGTAACCGCGTGCTAACCGAATCGCACTCATCGTCGCTTCCGTTCCGGAGTTCACCATACGAACTATTTCGACGGACGGCACCCGTTCAATCACTAATTTCGCTAACTCGTTTTCAATCAATGTCGGGGCGCCAAAGCTTGTGCCGTTTTCCGTTACTTTTTTTAACGCCTCGACAACACGAGGATTCGCATGACCTAAAATAAGCGGACCCCATGACAACACATAATCAATATATTCATTGCCGTCGATATCGTAAATTTTCGAACCTTTGCCTCGCGCCATAAAAATTGGTGTCATTTTTACGGATTTAAACGCGCGCACCGGGCTGTTGACACCGCCTGGCAACAGCCGGACCGCTTCCTCATACGCTGCTTTCGAACGTTCATAGCTTCGCACCATTTACGGTTCTCCTTTCTATTCTTTTAGCCAGCGAGCCGCATCTTTAGCAAAATACGTCATAATTAAATCAGCGCCTGCCCGCTTCATGCCAGTAAGCATTTCCATGACAATTTCTTTTTCATTAATCCATCCGTTTTGCGCCGCTGCTTTGACCATCGAATATTCACCGCTGACATTATAGGCGACAAGCGGGAGATGGAAATGGTTTTTAATGTCACGGATAATATCCATATATGCGAGCGCTGGTTTTACCATTAAAAAGTCCGCGCCTTCACGCACATCCGATTCCGCTTCGCGGAACGCCTCGAGGCGATTGGCCGGATCCATTTGATATGTTTTCCGGTCGCCGAATTGCGGCGCGCTGTCCGCAGCATCACGGAACGGACCGTAAAATGCGGACGCATATTTAATCGCATACGACATAATTGGCACATTCGTAAATCCGGCTTCATCGAGTCCTTGGCGAATCGCAGCAACAAAACCGTCCATCATATTAGAAGGTGCGATAATATCCGCGCCCGCTTTCGCTTGGCTGACGGCTGTTTTTACAAGCAATTCAAGCGACGGATCGTTTAACACTTGCTCGTTTTCGACCACACCGCAATGTCCATGGCTTGTATATTCACATAAACATGTGTCGGCAATAACAACGACATCTGGATAATTTGCTTTGATTTGGCGGATCGCCTCCTGAACGATCCCATGCTCACAATATGCTTGTGAACCGACTTCATCTTTTTCTGCCGGCACACCGAAAATGATTACTGATTTAATGCCTAGTTGGACGACTTCATCCATTTCCTCATTTAAACGGTCAAGAGAAAATTGATAGATCCCTGGCATGGATGGTATTTCCCGTTTTACCCCTTTTTCTTCGACGACAAAAATCGGATAAATAAGATCGTCTACATGAAGATGTGTTTCTCTCACCATCGCTCGCAAATTCGCACTTTGCCGCAGACGGCGATGGCGGTCAAATTGTAATGTTGCCATTTATTTTTCCCTCCATCGTTCTTTTTGCAAAATATAATTCCATTTCTTTTATCATATCATCAATCGTATACTCGTCTGGACAAATATGCACGGCAAGCCCCGCTTTTTCCGCTGTTTCCTTCGTAATGGGACCGATGCAGGCGATCACGCAACCGCTAAGCAGTGAAGCGATATCTTCTTCTTCCATCATACGTATAAAGCTTTGTACGGTAGAGGAACTTGTAAACGTGATCACATCCAGTTTTCTTTCCCGCAATAGATATAGCAATTGTTCTTTTCCTGATTCATTCATCAACGTTTCATACACAATAAGGTCCGTGACGTCTGCCCCCATATTGATCAGCGCATCACGCAATACCGGCCTTGCTAAATTTCCTTTCACTAAAAGAACGCGGTCGTGCGGCTTAACAAGCGGTTTTAGCGCCTCGATCACTCCTTCGGCGACAAATTCGTCAGGGACAACGGCAGGAGAAACGCCATACGCTTTTAAAGCCGCCGCCGTTTTCTTTCCGACTACCACCACTTTTGGAAGAGGCGGTTCCTTTTTGACAAATGGGAAGAAAAAACGGACACCGTTTGCACTTGTAAAAATGAGCCAATCATAATCGGGAAGCTTGTGCACACATCGTTCAATTTCTTCGCGATGGGAAGAAGGAGAAATCGAAATAAGCGGAATTTCAATCGGCGTTGCTCCTGCTTGGCGCAGCTTTTCAGAGAACGCTTTCGCCTGTTCTTTTCCTCTTGTCACAAGCACCGTTTTTCCCGACAACGGACCGCTCACTGTCGATTCATCTCCTCTTTGATACGATCAATTAATGCTTTCGCACCGCGCTCTATTAACATTTTTGCAGCGATCGTTCCGACTTCTTCCGGATTCGATCCGCTTGCCGTTTCCTTATATATCTCTTTTCCGTCTGGAGAAGCAACAAGAGCGGTTAAAACGATATCCTCACGATTGTCAATATACGCATATCCCGCAATCGGCACTTGACAGCCGCCTTCCATTTGCCGTAAAAATGCACGTTCCGCCAACACAGCCCGCTCGGTATGAACATCGTTTAATTTTTGTAGCCACTCCCGCAATTCTTCATCATTTTCGCGGCATTCCACCGCCAGTGCTCCTTGTCCAACAGCAGGGAGACATACATCTGTTGATAAATATTCCGTAATGACATCTCTTGCCCAGCCCATGCGCACTAATCCGGCCGCCGCAAGAATAATGGCGTCGTAATCTTCGTTTTGCAGCTTCGCAAGTCTCGTATCGATATTGCCGCGAATCCATTTGATCTTTAAATCCGGCCGTTTCGCCATTATTTGTGCAGAACGGCGCAAACTGCTTGTCCCAACAATCGCTCCGCTTGGAAGATTCGCAAACGTTTCTTGGTTTTTACTAATCAACACATCATGATGATCCTCACGCGGCGGCACGCAGCCAATGATAAGACCATCAGGCAAAACAGCGGGCATATCTTTCATGCTATGTACTGCCATATCAATTTCGCCGTTTAGCATTGCTTGCTCAATTTCTTTTACGAACAATCCTTTGCCGCCAACTTTGGATAATGTCACATCAACAATTTTGTCTCCTTTGGTGGCAATTTCTTTTACTTCAAATTCAAACGGCGCTCCTAATTGCCGAAGCCGCTCGATGACCCAGTTCGTCTGGGTGAGCGCAAGTTTGCTGCGGCGCGATCCGACGATGATTTTTCGCATCTTTCATTCCTCCACTACGAATACCAAAAATGAAATTTCGATAAACTACCCAATAAGAAAAAGTTTACCAATAAAAATAAAAATGAGCCGATATTCCATAGTGCAATCATTTTTCCTTGCACTTGCTGGACAATGCGTTTGTAAAAGTAAATGCTGTACACTGCAAGTACAACAAACGAACCTAATACTTTCACATCATACCAATGAAAATCTTCCACTTTGATATAGGCCCAAATCACTCCAAGAATTAATCCTAATAACAACATAGGCAATCCAATTAAATTTAAAACATAAGACATAAAATCTAATTTCGTTAAATCAGCCATCCGCCATAACCGTTCTCCCCATTTTTTCCGTTTCAATAAGCTGTATTGCAACATGTACAATACCGAAAAAATAAACGAAAGCGAAAACGCCGCATATGCCAATAATGCCATTGTAATATGAATCACTAGCAATTCAGATATCAGCTTCTCGGCAACAGCCGGTGATTGATGGTGATTTGGTGCGAACGTATGAATCGCCAAAATTAAAAACGCTAGCACGTTCGTAAAAAAGACGATAAAATCAACGCGCAGCAACCGGTTGATGATAAGAGATAACGTAATGAGCAACCACGCGTAAAAATAAAGCCCCTCCGACATCGTTAAAATTGGGAAACGCCCTGTCTGTATGATGCGAAACAAGAAAAAGAACGTTTGAAACATCCAAACAATAGAAAGTAACCAGAAAGCGACTTGATTCGCCTTCCGGTTACGTTGGAGAAAATCAGTAAAATATAAAAGTATAGACAATACGTACAAAAGAATAGACAGCTCATATAACCGGGGCATGGTCATCTCTAACATATGCCAAAATCCTCTCTTATGACTGTAGAGACGGCATAGCGGCGCGTTGACCATCCGTTTTTGCTTGCTTTTGTGCTTTCACTTCATCTTCGATATTAAAAATTTTCATAAACAATTGCAACGCTTCTTCGGCATTTGGTTCAGCTGCCAACTCTTTTGCCCGTAAAATCGGATCGCGCAGCAATTGATTAATAATGCTTTTTGTGTGTTTGTTCAATACTTTCCGGTCACGTTCCGATAAATGCGGCAATTTCCGTTCAATGCTCCGCATTGTCTCCGCTTGAATCGCCAGCGCTTTTTCACGAAGCGCCGCAATAACAGGCACAACGCCGAGCGTATGAAGCCATTGCTGGAAGGCAACAAGCTCTGTTCCGATCATACGTTCAATTTGCTCCGCCGCTTTTTTGCGCTCTTCTAAATTCGCTTGCACGATTCCCTCTAAATCGTCAATATCATATAAAAAGACGCTTTCTAACTCGGCAAGCGCTGGGTCTAAATCTCGCGGAACAGCGATATCGACCATAAATAGCGGGCGCCCTTTCCGCATTTTTTCTACATGAACCATCATTTCTTTCGTGATGATATAATCTTTTGCTCCAGTAGAGCTAATAACAATGTCCGCTTCCAGAAGTGTACAGGATAGCTCACAAAGCGATTTTGCCGTACCTGAAAACTTTTCCGCCAGCTGCTTTGCTTTTTCGAGCGTGCGGTTGACAACGGTTACTTTTCCTACGCCACTTCCATATAAATTTTGCGCAGCCAGTTCTCCCATTTTGCCAGCGCCGATAATTAAAACATGTTTCGAAGATAAATCCCCAAAAATCTTTTTCGCCAATTCTACTGCCGCATAACTTACAGACACGGCGTTTGCGCCGATTTCTGTTTCGGAATGGGCGCGCTTTGCAAATGTAACCGCCTGCTTGAATAACTGATTAAATATTGTACCAATCGTTCCATTTTCTTGTGCAAGAAGATAACTTGATTTTACTTGACCTAAAATTTGTGTTTCTCCTAAAATCATCGAATCTAAACCAGAAGCAACACGGAATAAATGTTCGACTGCTGCCTCATTTTCCATAATGTTTAAATAAGGTGTAAGTGCATCGATTTCCATATGAAACCAATTAGCCAAAAATGATTTTATATAATAACGACCGGTATGCAGCTGATCAACAACTGCATAAACTTCGGTACGATTGCATGTAGAAACAATCACATTTTCTAAAATGCTTTTTTGCTGCTGCAATTGCTTCATTGCATCGACCAATTCCGACTCACTAAACGTGAGTTTTTCACGGATTTCAACAGGGGCCGTTTTATAGTTTACGCCAACAACAACAATATGCACTTCCTTTATACCCCCTTAATCAAGTACATAAATATCTTTTTTTATTATAGCACATATGTCTTTCTACTTTATGAAAAAAGTGTGAACACGCTCGAAAGCATATGATAAACTTTATACAGTATAAGTGTATCACAAAAAAGTTTGTCGAAAAACTGGGAGGAACCGATGAAAAAACAAGCTGCGTTCTCTGGCATTATTCTTGTTGGACTGGGCGTTTACTTTTTAGCCAATCAGCTTCACTCCTCATTTGCCCATCTTTTTCAAGACTGGCCAACGCTGTTAATGATTCTCGGGGCGGCGCTGATCGGCCAAGCGTATTCCACCCGTGAATACCAACATCTATTTCCAGGCATCATTTTGTTTGGATTCGGACTTCACATTTTACTTGTCCATTGGTTCAAACAATGGCCAAATCATATCGGCGTCTTTTTCTTTATCATTGCGATAGCGTTTTTCATTAGCTCCCGAAAAGTAAAAAGCGGCCTTGGCCAAAGCATCTTTTTTTTAGCATTAGCCTTTATTATGCTGTTTTCCGAACAATTTCAGCCGCTGTTTTATATTGTCGAAACAGGCATTGCATCGATTTGGAAGTTTTGGCCGCTTGGGCTAATCCTTGCGGGTATATACATATTATTGGTAAAGAGGAAATAATCCATACAAAAAACACCAGCCTCGTTTCATGCTGGTGTTTTTTCGATTATAGGAATCGCTCCAATGCTGCCCATGCTTCTTCTTTTCCTTGGCCTGTTTCTGCCGAAAAAAGAATAAGTTCATCATCATCCATGATGTTCAACGTTTCACGGACAACTTTTAAATGCTTTTGCCATTTTCCCCTCGGAACTTTATCGGCTTTCGTCGCGATGATAATCGTCGGAATTTGATAATGCTTTAAAAACTCATACATCATGACATCATCTTTCGTCGGCGGGTGCCGCAAGTCGACGATCAGAACAACTGCGCGCAGCTGTTCTCTTGTCGTAAAATACGTTTCCATCATTTTTCCCCATGCTTCCCGCTCTTTCTTTGAAACCCTCGCAAATCCATATCCCGGCACATCAACAAAGTAAAGCGATTCATTAATAAGGTAAAAATTTAATGTTTGCGTTTTTCCCGGTTTCGATGACGTGCGCGCCAAATTTTTTCGATTAATCATTTTATTAATAAAAGAAGATTTGCCGACATTGGAACGACCAGCGAGCGCAAACTCCGGCAGCGCACTATCTGGATATTGTTCCGGTTTCACCGCACTGACGGCGATTTCTGCTTTTGTCACGTTCATTGTTGATCCCCTGCCAATGCATGTTGTAGTACCTCATCTAAATGGGAAACGAGCACAAATTGCAAATCATTTTTTACCACATCCGGAATATCTTCTAAATCTTTTTCATTGTCCTTTGGCAAAATTACTTTTTTCAAACCGGCGCGATGGGCGCTTAACGTTTTTTCTTTTAATCCGCCAATTGGAAGCACGCGGCCGCGCAATGTAATTTCTCCCGTCATGCCAACAAATCGGTTTACCGGCCGGCCTGTTAGCGCGGAAATGAGCGCAGTCGCAATCGTGATACCAGCGGATGGTCCGTCTTTTGGCACGGCGCCTTCTGGTACGTGAATATGAATATCGTATTTTTCATGAAATTCAGGGTCAATCCCAAGCTGTTCAGCTCGAGAACGCACGTAACTAAATGCTGCTTGTGCGGATTCTTTCATGACATCGCCTAATTTTCCTGTTAACACAAGCTTCCCTTTTCCCGGTGCAAGCGATACTTCAATGGATAGCGTATCACCGCCAAACGCTGTGTAGGCAAGGCCTGTCGCCACGCCGACTTGATCTTCCAATTCCGCTTGGCCGTAACGGTATTTTCTTTTTCCTAAAAATTCTTCTATATTTTTCTCTGTAATGATGACGCGTTTTTTCTCCTTAGAAACAATGAGACGTGCAGCTTTTCGGCAAATCGCAGCGATCTGTCGCTCCAATTCGCGCACACCTGCTTCTCGTGTATAATAGCGAATAATGCCCATCATCGCGTCATCACGTACTTGCAACGATGATTTTTTTAATCCATGCTCTTTTAATTGTTTTGGAAACAAATGACGTTTAGCGATTTGCAATTTTTCTACTTCCGTATAGCCTGGAATTGTAATAATTTCCATACGATCCAAAAGCGGCTGTGGAATCGTTGCTAAGTTATTTGCTGTCGCAATAAACATTACTTTCGATAAATCATACGGTTCTTCAATATAATGGTCGCTAAATGTATGGTTTTGTTCCGGATCTAACACTTCAAGAAGCGCCGCAGATGGATCGCCGCGAAAATCACTCGACATTTTATCAATTTCATCTAATAAAAATACCGGATTAATCGTTCCCGCTTTTTTCATCCCTTGAATAATTCGGCCAGGCATCGCGCCGACGTATGTGCGACGATGGCCACGAATTTCTGATTCATCGCGAACACCGCCTAACGAAATGCGAACAAATCGGCGGTTCAGCGACTTAGCAATCGAACGAGCAAGCGACGTTTTCCCGACCCCTGGCGGTCCTGCTAAACAAAGAATCGGACCTTTTAATGATTTCGTTAATTGCTGCACAGATAGAAATTCGAGCACCCGTTCTTTTACTTTTTCTAGGCCGTAATGATCTTCATTTAATATCGCTTCCGCCCGTTTGATATCATGAATATCTTCTGTTTGGGTTGACCAAGGAAGCGCAATGAGCCAGTCTAAATAGTTGCGAATCACCGCGCTTTCCGCTGAGGTCGCTGGTATTTTTTCATAGCGGTCGAGCTCTTTAAGCGCCGTTTCTTTTACATGACTTGGCATGCCGGCTGCTTCGATTTTTTCTTTTAATGCTTCGACTTCTCCTGCTTTTCCTTCTTTTTCACCAAGCTCTTTTTGAATTGCCTTCATTTGTTCGCGCAAGTAATATTCTTTTTGTGTACGTTCCATCGATTGCTTGACGCGCATGCTAATCTTTTTCTCAAGCTGCAGCACTTCTTTTTCATTATGCAGGATTTGAATAATTTTATGAATGCGTTCTTTCACATCGATCGTTTCAAGGATGCGTTGTTTTTCCTCTAGTTTAAGCGGCAAATGGGAAGCGATAATATCCGCCATTCGTCCCGGCTCATCGATATCTGCAATGGAAGCATAAATATCGGCTGACAATCTTTTTGATAAATTTATGTATTGTTCAAAGTATTCGAGCATCGTCCGTTTCAACGCTTCGTCCTCTAAATCTTTCGTTGTGCGATCTACAAACTTTTCTACTTTTACCATAAAATACGGTTCTTCACTTACTGTCTCGGTAATGATTGCACGCGCGATTCCTTCCACCAGCACGCGAAACGTTCCGTTCGGAAGTTTAAGCAACTGTTTTACGCGCGCAAGTGTCCCCATTTGATATAAATCATCCATATCAGGTTCATCAATGGAAACATCTTTTTGCGATGTCAACAAAATGATGTGATCTTCCACCATTGCTGTTTCAAGCGCTTTTACCGATTTCTCCCGCCCCACATCTAAATGCAAGACCATCGTTGGGAACACAAGCAGCCCCCTTAGTGGCAAAAGAGGAACGACAAGCTCTTTTTTCTTCACCACGAACACCTCCATATCTCACTTCTATTCGTCTATTGTATAGCACTGAAGTACTATTTGTAAAATGACACGATGCAGACAAAGGAAACGTTTTTATATCTTGTTTATGAATTATAATACAAAGAAAAACCGACTTCGACATCCTTTTTTCGTCGAAGTCGTATCGCTTGCTACTACACTGATTTTTTTTCGGAGCGATCGGCAGCGGCTGGAATAGCGCTATCGTGTTGCGCAAAATCTTTTCCAAATACAACTGGAAACACTTCCTCTAAACGTTGGACAGGAATAATCTCGATCCCATCGATCTCTCGTAAAATGGATTGCATGTTTTCCAACGGAACGATCACTTTTTTCGCCCCAGCCTGTTTCGCCGCTTTTACTTTTGGAAAAATTCCTCCTACTGGTTTGACATAACCGTGAATACTGATTTCTCCTGTCATCGCTACCGTACAATCAACCGGTATTTGATAAATCGCTGAATAAATTCCGGTTGCTATCGCAATTCCTGCGGACGGGCCATCGATTGGAATGCCTCCTGGGAAATTAATATGAATATCATAACGATCAGCGGGAACCCCCAGCGCACGCAATACAGTAATGACGTTTTCAACAGAACCTCTTGCCATACTTTTGCGGCGAATGGATTTTTCCCGGCTTCCAATACTTTCTTCTTCGACGATGCCAGTAATATTAATGGTTCCTTTTTCTTTTGTTGGCAAAGCAGTTACTTCAATTTCCAAAAGCGCTCCGGTATTCGGACCGTATACAGCTAATCCATTCACAAGACCAACCATCGACGTATGAGCGATTTTCTTTTCATATCGCGGCGACAATTGGCTTGATTGGATGACCCATTCAATGTCTTTATCTAAAATCGTTTCACGGTTTTCAGAAATAGTAATTCCCGCAGCAATTTGCATGATATTTACTGCTTCCCGCCCGTTTCTTGCATAAGACGCAAGAATACGAATTCCGTTTTCCGATACTTTTAAACGTATTTTTTCCGCTGCCTTTTTTGCAATGAGCGCAATTTCATCCTGATCCAGTTCACGGAAAAACACTTCTAAACAACGCGAGCGAATAGCCGGAGGAATTTCGTTTGGTGTTCTCGTTGTCGCTCCAACAAGGCGAAAATCTGCAGGAAGCCCATTTTGGAAAATGTCATGGATATGACTCGGAATTTGCGGGTTTTCCTTGCTATAATAAGCACTTTCAAAAAACACTTTACGGTCTTCGAGCACTTTCAGTAATTTATTCATTTGAATCGGATGAAGCTCTCCAATTTCATCAATAAATAAAACTCCACCATGTGCATTCGTTACCGCACCTTGCTTTGGCTGCGGAATGCCTGCTTGTCCCATCGCTCCAGCCCCTTGATAAATTGGATCGTGCACAGACCCAATTAACGGATCAGCGATTCCACGTTCATCAAACCGTGCTGTCGTTGCGTCTAATTCAACAAATACCGCATTCTTTTTAAAAGGAGAAAGCGGATTTTTTTTCGCCTCTTCTAAAACTAGACGAGCCGCCGCTGTTTTCCCAACGCCTGGTGGTCCGTAAATAATGACATGCTGAGGGTTCGGACCGCATAACGCCGCTTTTAACGCTTTAATTCCGTCTTCTTGACCGACAATATCTTCAAAACTTTTAGGTCTTACTTTTTCCGCAAGTGGTTCGGTTAACGAAATGGATCGCAATTTCTGAAGCTGTTCCATTTCTTTTCGGGATTCCTTATCGATCGAAACTTTTTGGATCCGTTGGCTTTTAAGCAAATTCCAAAAATAAAGACCAATAATAATCCCGAAAAATAGTTGTATCAATAGTACTGCATTTGCCCAATTCATTCTCTGAAATCCTCCTGCCTTCAAATAGTATGTAGTATGATAGTATCTCCGTGAAAAGGCAGGAATAAACAAAAAAAGAAACCGCCTTATGACTAAGGCAGTTTTACAAACATTACGCTGATGTTTTTCTCTCTTGTTCTATCACGGTTCCGTCGTGGCGAATCAGTTTTGGCGGTTTATTGCCACGAACCGTCTCTACGGTAATAACACATTTTTGCACATCTTCACGAGACGGCAGTTCGAACATGACATCAAGCATAATTCCTTCAATAATCGAGCGAAGACCGCGCGCTCCGGTTTTTCGTTCAATTGCTTTTTTCGCAATTTCCCGCAGCGCTTCTTCTTCAAATTCAAGCTCCACCCCATCAAGTTCAAGCATTTTTTGGTATTGTTTTACAATCGCATTTTTCGGCTTTGTTAATATATCGACAAGCGCTTGTTCATCAAGCGGCTCTAAAGTCGTAATGACCGGAAGGCGACCGACAAACTCTGGGATAAGCCCAAACTTTAATAAATCTTCCGGAAGCACTTTTGACAATAAATTCTTTTCATCTACATCCGACTGCTGAATATCGGCGCCGAATCCGATTACTTTTTTTCCTAAGCGACGCTTAATAATCGGTTCGAGCCCATCAAACGCACCGCCACAAATAAATAAAATGTTCGTCGTGTCAATTTGGATAAATTCTTGATGTGGATGCTTGCGTCCACCTTGAGGCGGAACGCTGGCAATCGTTCCTTCTAAAATTTTTAATAACGCCTGCTGTACCCCTTCACCAGATACATCGCGCGTAATGGATGGGTTTTCCGATTTACGGGCGATTTTATCGATTTCATCGATATAAATAATTCCTTTTTCAGCCCGTTCCACATCATAGTCGGCTGCCTGAATAAGCTTGAGCAAAATGTTTTCTACATCTTCACCGACGTATCCAGCTTCCGTAAGCGATGTTGCATCCGCAATCGCAAACGGCACGTTTAAAATGCGCGCTAATGTTTGCGCCAGCAGCGTTTTTCCGCTTCCCGTCGGTCCAATCATTAAAATATTGCTTTTTGATAATTCTACATCATCGATTTTACTGCCAGAATTAATCCGCTTATAATGATTATAAACCGCAACTGCTAACGATTTTTTCGCTTCATCTTGGCCGATGACATATTCATCTAAAATTTCCCGAATTTCTTTTGGTTTCGGAATATCTTTAAATTCAAATTCCTCTTCGTTTCCTAACTCTTCTTCCACGATCTCCGTACATAACTCGATGCATTCATCACATATGTATACACCGGGACCAGCAACAAGCTTGCGGACTTGGTCTTGCGTTTTTCCACAAAACGAACACTTTAACTGTCCTTTTTCATCATTAAATTTAAACATCAACTTCACCCCTTGCCACGAAATCGCACAACTTCATATGTATTTTATTTTCCTCACAAAACTCTGACGACAAAACGTATGTATTGGTCATTTTATCATAAATGATCTCCAAAAAGCTAATAAAAAAATTGCAATGTGTTAGAAAAATTAGAAAATTCTTTATCACACTTTATTTTTTGTATGAAAGAACAAGGCACGAACATTCGCGCCTTGCTCTTTATATATTATGCCGCAACTTTGCTATTTTCTACAAGGAAATCGATCGTTTTCCGCCATTTCAAATCTTCTTTTACACCATCAAGATTTCCTAATAGCTCTTTTAGTTTTTCCACTTCTAAATTATATGCTTTCGCCATTTTTTCTAGTTCTTCATTTATTTCTTCTTCTGTTACTTCAATATTTTCTGCCTTTGCAATCGCTTCTATTGTTAAAGCAACACGAACGCGTTTTTCCGCATCTTCTCTCATTTGTTCACGCAATGCTGCTTCATCTTGGCCCGAGAATTGATAATAAAGTTCAAGATTAAGCCCCTGCATTTGCAAACGTTGATCAAATTCACGCAACATGCGGTCTGTTTCGTTTTTCACCATTACTTCTGGAATATCAATTTCCGCGTTTTCTGCCGCTTTTTCAACAACCGCATCACGAAGTGCTGCTTCCGCTTCGTTCTTTTTCATTTCTTCAAGTCTTTTGCGGATTTTGTCTTTTAATTGTTCTAATGTTTCTACTTCATCGTCTACATCTTTTGCGAATTCATCGTCTAATGCTGGAAGACGTTTTTCTTTTATTTCATGTACTTTTACTTTGAATGTTGCAGGTTTGCCCGCTAATTCTTTTGCATGGTATTCTTCAGGGAATGTCACTTCAATTTCTTTTTCTTCTCCTGCCTGCATGCCGATCAATTGATCTTCGAATCCTGGAATGAATGTGCCAGAACCGATTTCAAGCGAGTAATTTTCTGCTTTTCCGCCTTCAAATGGCTCGCCGTCAACAAAACCTTCGAAATCGATCACTGCTGTATCGCCGTTTTCAACTTTGCCGTCTTCTTTTACAACAAGCTCCGCGTAGTTTTCTTGAAGACGTTTTAATTCGTTTTCTACATCTTCATCTGTGACAGTATCATCCATTTTTTCTACTTCTAATCCTTTATATTGCCCAAGTTTTACTTCTGGTTTTACAGTAACTTTTGCTGTAAAAATAAGGCTTTTTCCTTTTTCCATTTGTTCAATATCGATTTTTGGAACATCTACTGGTTCGATGCCTGCTTCTTCTACTGCTTTTGCATAAGCTTCTGGCAATAAAATATCAAGTGCATCTTGATATAACGCTTCTACTCCAAAACGTTTTTCAAAAATGACGCGCGGTACTTTTCCTTTGCGGAATCCTGGAATAGCAATGTTTTTCACTACCTTTTTAAACGCCGCATCCAATCCTTCATTTACTTTTTCCGCGTCCACTTCAACAGTAAGAACGCCTTCATTACCTTCAAGCTTTTCCCATTTTACTGACATAATATTCCCTCCACCTAAAAATCATTCATTATAATTTAATTAAGGATGAAGATAATGAAACGATTCCATTTTTCATTATCTTTTTATTATTCTCATATATGTAATAAAAAGTATAAAACACATACGCAATACAACCATTATATTATAACATACAACAATGATGTTTCAATACGAATAAGATGATTAAAAATAGGAAAATTTCTCTACTTCATAAAGCTTTTTGCAAAGAAAATCCATGTTTTCAGCATGAACATGATACATGCGGGCAATTTCCTCTAAAGCTGCTGGTACTCCTTGAAATTGACAGGCAACGAAATGAAGCGTTGCAATCCACTCTTCACATGCAGTCGGTTTTGGAGAAAACGGGTAAAGAATGTACGTATAACGAAGCCAAATATCTACAGCTACTTCATATAAGCTTGGATTTTCGCTTGCTAACGTATTCTCTAACTGCCGTAACACGTGTAATGCAAACGCCGTTTGCGCCTGTTCGTTTAGATTTGCCGGTATTACTTCCATTCTTTCTCCAAACTTTTCGATTGTGACAACATCGGTTACATTTTTTAACGTAAGCAAACGCAAAATCATTGTTTTGGTTATTGGGTTTTTTGATTTGTTCATTAAATATTGTTTTAAAATGGAAAGAACAGGAGCAATATCTTCATTTTCTAACTGCTTGATCACTTTCATATGCTCGGTAATATCGTCCGACTCAAACAGCTGCTGAATGCTATCTTGTTCAGCAAGCGGCAAAGCAGTTTTGCTCATTTTTTGATTGAAATGAAGCAGACGCTCCAGGTGCTCCCGCATCGAAGGAGAAAGATGGCAGCGGTGCAACGCATTACGTATCACCATTTCTGCTTGCTCATATCGTTGCATTTGCATCAAAATAGATACATACATTTGCAAAAGTTCGATATCATCTCTATGTTCTTGAAGCAACATGCGTAAACGGCGTTCAGCCTCAAGAAAATCACCTAATTCGCAGTGACAAACGGCAATACTAAGTGCTACATGGAAACTATTCTCACCAAGCTGTTCTGCTTCATGAAAAAAATGAAGCGCTTCATTGTACCGCTTTGCCTGCAGTGCTTCCATTCCCTCTTCAACAAGGCGTTCCTTGACACGAGGAAACAAAATAATATTTTTATTTTTTCTCTCCATGTTCGCCCGCCCCAATAAAATTTTTACACAAGTGTAACAATTTTTCCTCCAAAATACAAGCAAAATAAGCAGAAAAAAGAAAAAGCCGTTCCAGCTTTTTGAGGCGGAACGGCTTTTTTCCACTTACGACATTGGGCAATGTTTTTTTTCATACTCTGCAATATACGGTTCATAAACGAACGTTAAATCGATTTCATCCCAACCTTTTAAAAGGAGTTGTTTTCGGTATGGATCAATGTCAAACGTCCGCTCAAATCCGCTATCATCATACACCCGTTGATCTTCTAAAGAAATTGTTAATTCATAATCTGCTTTTGTGCTTTCTCTCAATAAATATTCGACATCCTGCTTAGCTAAACGAATTGGCAATAACCCATTTTTTAGGCAGTTGTTATAAAAAATATCTGCAAACGATGGGGCAATAATCGCTTGAAATCCGTAATCTTGCAGGGCCCATGGAGCATGTTCGCGCGATGATCCACAGCCAAAATTTTCGTTAGCAACAAGAATGGTTGCCCCTTCGTTTTCTGGCCGATTTAATTCAAAATCCGGATTTGGTTTTTCTCCATCGATATAACGCCAGTCGTAAAACAGAAACTTCCCAAACCCCGTACGCTCGATTCTCTTTAAAAATTGTTTTGGAATAATTTGGTCTGTATCGATGTTGGCGCGGTCGATGCCTGCTACTTTCCCTTTATGAACAGTAAATGGCTTCATTCGTTTCCCCCCTTAATGGACCGGTTCTTTCTGCAATTGTCGAACATCAACAAAATGCCCATAAATTGCAGCAGCGGCAGCCATCGCCGGGCTAACTAAGTGCGTTCTTGCCCCTTTTCCTTGTCGTCCCTCAAAATTTCGATTAGATGTGGAAGCGCAATGTTCTCCTTCCGGTATAATGTCTGGATTCATTCCTAGACATGCGCTGCAACCGGAATCACGCCATTCGAATCCCGCATCGATAAAAATTTGTGCTAATCCTTCTTCTTCCGCTTGTTTTTTCACTTGTTGCGATCCAGGGACAACAAGCGCACGCACGCCTTTTGCCACTTTCTTTCCTTTGACAATTTTCGCAGCTTCACGCAAGTCGCTAATACGAGAGTTCGTACAGGAACCGATGAAAACGTGCTGTACTGGAATTTCTGTAATCGGAGTGCCAGGTTTTAATCCCATATATTCCAAAGCGCGTCGTACTGCCTTTTGTTCCGTTTCGCTTGAAAAATTCTCCGGATGCGGCACTGTTCCATCGATTGATGTGCTCATCGATGGGTTGGTTCCCCATGTCACCATTGGGGCAATGGTCGACGCATCTATTTCAATCGTTTTGTCGTATTCCGCACCTTCATCTGTAGCAAGAGCCCGCCAGCGTTCTACCGCTTTTTCAAACTCTTCTCCCTTCGGCGCATATTTGCGCCCTCGCAAATAAGCAAACGTCGTTTCATCTGGACTTACTAAACCAGCACGCGCGCCTGCTTCAATCGACATGTTGCAAATCGTCATTCTCTCTTCCATCGACATGTTACGAATGACTTCTCCAGTAAATTCGATAATATATCCTGTTCCAACATCAACCCCATAGCGGCCGATAATCGCCA
The DNA here is from genome assembly GCF_030268025.1 of Parageobacillus sp. G301. Classification (NCBI taxonomy): domain Bacteria; kingdom Bacillati; phylum Bacillota; class Bacilli; order Caryophanales; family Anoxybacillaceae; genus Parageobacillus; species Parageobacillus sp. G301. Next base: position 916,725 of record NZ_BSDB01000002.1, on the reverse strand, counting down.
AAATGACATCTTTGGCGGTAACTCCTTCCCCTAATTTTCCGTTAATGCGAATTTGCAGCGTTTTCGGTTTATGCTGCCATAACGTTTGTGTCGCAAGCACATGTTCCACTTCGCTCGTTCCGATTCCAAACGCAAGCGCCCCAAATGCTCCATGTGTCGACGTATGGCTGTCCCCGCAAACAATCGTTTTTCCTGGTTGTGTTAAACCAAGCTCTGGACCAATCACATGGACAATTCCTTGTTCTTCACTACGCAAATCAGCTAGCGGAATCGAAAATTCCCGACAGTTTCGTTCCAACGCGGCAATTTGATTTCTTGCCACTTCGTCCTCAATCACAAAACGGTTTACTGTTGGAACATTATGATCCATCGTCGCAAATGTTAAATCTGGGCGGCGCACTTTCCGCCCCTTTTGCCGCAATCCTTCAAACGCTTGCGGAGAGGTGACTTCGTGCACTAAATGTAAGTCGATATAGAGCAAATCTGGTTTTCCATCTTCGCGATATACGACATGATTTTCCCAAATCTTTTCAATAATCGTTTTCGGTTTCACTGCTTTCACCTCTCATTTTTCATGAGTAAACAGTCATAATATGGAAAATTGCTTCATTATCTAAAATCGTCGCTTTAATTTCGTTTACCATTTCATCAGTGGAAACGACTCGTTGCCCTTTTTGTGCAATATCTGCTGTTCGCAATCCAGCTGCCAATACTTGCTGAACTGCTTTTTCAATTGCATCTGCCTCTTCCGAAAGCCCAAAGGATAATCGAAGCATCATTGCCGCTGATAAAATCGTTGCAATCGGATTTGCTTTATTTTGACCAGCAATATCAGGCGCAGAACCGTGAATTGGCTCATACAAACTAGGTCCTGATGTCGATAAGCTTGCGGATGGCAACATTCCGAGTGAACCGGTCAACATCGAAGCTTCATCACTTAAAATGTCACCAAACATGTTTTCCGTAACAATGACATCAAATTGTTGCGGAGAGCGAATTAACTGCATTGCCGCATTATCGACAAGCATATGCTCAAGCGTTACATCAGGAAACTCTTGCGCCACTTCTTCAGCAATTTCCCGCCACATTCTGCTTGACTCGAGCACATTCGCCTTATCAACAGATGTCACTTTTTTCTTCCTTTTACGCGCAAGTTCAAACGCTGCTTTCACAATCCGCTTAATTTCTTCTTTTTTATATAGAAGCGTATCTACTGCTTTTTCTTCTCCGTTTTCTACCATCCGTCCGCTCGGTTTCCCAAAATATAGTCCTCCTGTTAATTCACGAACGATTAACAAATCGACACCTTGAATCACTTCCTTCTTCAGCGGTGACGAATCCATTAAACTGTCGTAAAACTTTACTGGCCGCAAATTGGCAAACAAATTCATCTCTTTACGAATTTGCAATAATCCTTTTTCCGGGCGCAAATGTGCAGGATTTCGATCCCATTTCGGACCACCGACTGCCCCAAGCAATATCGCATCACTTTCACGACAGATGGCAAGCGTTTCATCTGGGAGCGGCGTACCTTTTTGGTCAATCGCCGCTCCACCAATAAGCCCGAATTCGAACTCAAACTGATGTCCAAAACGGGTTTCGATTGTTTTTAGAATTTCAACAGCTCCCCTCGTCACTTCTTTTCCGATTCCATCACCCGGCAATACGGCAATCCGATAACTTCCCATGCTGTTTCCCCTCCATTGGTTTTATTGCATCGCTACTTTTTGATTCTCAGCGCGCATCGTTTCAATCATAAACACGCGGTTGACTGCGTTAATATACGCTTTTGCGGATGCTTCCAGCACGTCCTGCGCCGTACCGCGACCGCTAGTTTCTATATCATTGACACGCACTTTCACGAAAACTTGCGCAAGCGCGTCACGACCACCTCCCACGGATTCAATACGGTAATCAAGAAGAGTAACAGATGTCTTAAAGCAACGCTCTAACGTGTTATACAATGCTTCGACGCTTCCTGCTCCCGTTGCCGCTTCTTGAATCTCATTTCCTTGTCCGTCTTTTAAGACGACAACAGCGGTCGGAATTTGGTTTGTGCCATACTGAACTTGAAGCGAGCATAACTGATAAAAATCTTTAAAGTGATCAAATTTTTCTTCAAAAATAAGTGCGACTAAATCATCATCGGTAATGTCTTTTTTCTTATCTGCCAACTCTTTAAATCGAACAAATAATTTATTAACTTCTTCATCTGATAATGTGTATCCAAGTTCTTCAACACGATTGCGCAGCGCATGCCGTCCCGAATGTTTTCCAAGCACCATGGAGTTTGATTGAACGCCAACAAGTTCTGGTGAAATAATTTCATACGTTGTTTTTTCTTTTAATACACCATCTTGATGGATTCCTGACTCATGAGCGAAGGCATTTTTGCCGACGACCGCTTTGTTTGGCGGAATAACCACACCTGTCAATTTGCTTACTAAATTGCTCGTTCGCTTAATTTCTTGAAGGTTAAGGCGTGTTTCTGCCTGATAATAATCTTTGCGAATGTAAAGCGCGACAGCGATTTCTTCCAATGCCGCATTTCCCGCGCGTTCGCCGATTCCGTTAATCGTCCCTTCGATTTGTGTTGCGCCATGCTCAATTGCTGCCAGTGAATTTGCAACCGCCATTCCTAAATCGTCATGGCAATGGGCAGAAAGAGAAACTTTTTCAATATTCGGAACATTATTGCTTAAAAATGTGAAAATATTCCCGTACTCTTTCGGGGTAATATACCCTACTGTATCTGGGATATTAATGACCGTCGCCCCCGCTTTAATCACTTCTGTAATAATCTTGGCCAAAAATGGAAGCTCGCTGCGGCAGGCGTCTTCCGCCGACCATTGGACAATTGGAAAATAGCGTTTTGCATATTTGACCGACTCTACCGCCGTTTCAATGACTTGTTCCGGCGTCATTTGCAATTTATACTTCATATGGATCGGAGATGTGGCGATGAATAAATGGAGACGAGGCTCCGCTCCTCCTTTTAACGCTTCCCATGCGGCGTCAATATCGCTCTGTACCGAACGAGCAAGCCCGGTAACAGAGCATGTTTTGATCGTTTCGGCGATTTGTTTTACCGCTTGGAAATCTCCTTTCGATGAGGCAGGAAAGCCTGCCTCAATAATATCTACACCGAGCCGTTCAAGCTGACGGGCAATTTCAAGTTTTTCTTGCAAATTCAAATTGATTCCAGCAGACTGTTCACCGTCACGCAACGTCGTATCAAAAATATTAATTTTTCGCACTGGAGACCACCACTTCTTTCTGTCTTTCTTTCACAAATGGCATCATGCTGCGCAATTCGCGGCCGACAATCTCAATGAGGTGTTCATTTTCACGGCGGTTGATCGCGTTAAACTCCGGACGGTTTGCTTGGTTTTCCAAAATCCATCCTTTTGCAAATTTTCCTGTTTGAATATCATGAAGAACTTTTTTCATCTCTGCTTTCACCGCATCATTGATAATGCGCGGCCCAGAAATGAAATCTCCCCATTGCGCCGTATCGGAAATCGAATGACGCATCCAAGAAAGACCGCCTTCGTACAGAAGATCAACGATCAGCTTCATTTCATGCAAACATTCGAAATAGGCTACTTCCGGCTGATATCCTGCTTCGACAAGCGTTTCAAATCCTGCTTTAATAAGCGATGTTAATCCTCCGCATAATACAGCTTGTTCGCCGAATAAGTCTGTTTCTGTTTCTTCTTTAAATGTCGTTTCCAGCACTCCCGCTCTTGTCGCACCGATCGCTTTTGCGTACGCGAGCGCCGTTTGTTTTGCTTCCCCCGTTACATCTTGATACACTGCAATTAATGCAGGAACGCCGGCTCCTTCTGTATACGTGCGGCGCACTAAATGCCCCGGACCTTTCGGCGCAACTAAAAATACATCGACATGTTCAGGAGGAACAATTTGATTAAAATGGATATTAAACCCGTGGGCAAATACTAATGCATTTCCTGGCTGAAGCTCTGGTTCGATTTCTTCTTTATATACATTTGGTTGTTTTTCATCTGGAAGAAGAACCATGACGATATCTGCTTGTTTGGTTGCTTCGCGAACACTATATACGGCAAAACCGTCTTTTTCCGCTTGTTCCCATGATTTTCCTTTGCGAAGCCCAACAATAACATTCACGCCGCTGTCGCGAAGGTTTTGTGCATGTGCATGACCTTGTGAACCGTAACCGATAATTGCCACCGTTTTTGATTGTAAGTATTTTTCATTTGCATCTCCGTTATAGTAAACTTTTGCCATTATCCATCTCTCCTTTTCTCATAGTCTTTTAGATAATGAAAACAGTTTTATGTGTAGCGGCTGTTTTTTGTGAGCCGCGTGTAAACGCTGTTGTGCCTGTTCTCGCCACTTCTTTAATTCCATAAGGTCGCAATAACTCAATGAGCGCTTCTACTTTTTCGGATTCGCCTGTTACTTGAATAACAAGACTATCTTTGCTTACATCGACAATCGAAGCGCGGAATGGCTCAATAAGCGTATAAATCTCTTGGCGGAGCGCCGGTGTCACGGATACTTTCACCAGCGCCAGTTCCCGCGCAACAATCGCTTGGTCGGTAATATCATTTACTTTCAGCACGTCAATTTGCTTGTTTAACTGTTTAATAATTTGCTCGGCCGTCCGCTCATCTTCGACATTGACGACAAATGTCATTCGGGAAACTCCTTCTACTTCTGTATGTCCTACCGTGATGCTTTCAATGTTATAATGCCGCTTCGTAAATAACCCGGTAATTCGGTTGAGAACGCCTGGACGGTTATTGACTGTCATTGTGATAATTCGCCGCACGGTTTCACCCCCACCATTTCATGTAATCCTTTTCCAGGTGCAACCATTGGATAGACGTTTTCATCCGCTTTCACATGGAAATCAAGTAAAACCGGACCGTCAATCGCAAATGCTTTCTTTAGTACCTCCATCGCTTCCGCCTCCGTTTTCGCCCGGAAGCCCGGCATATTGTATGCTTCTGCTAGTTTTACAAAATCCGGCTGATTTGGAATGAGAGAATGGGAATATCGTTTTTCATAAAAAAGTTCCTGCCATTGACGAACCATGCCAAGCGCTTGGTTATTCACAATAACCACTTTAATCGGCAATTGAAGTTCTTGGATTACAGACAACTCTTGGAATGTCATTTGGAAGCCACCATCACCAACAATGGAAACGACCGTAGCATTTCTATCCGCAAGCTGCGCTCCGATCGCCGCCGGGAGGCCGAATCCCATCGTTCCAAGTCCGCCCGAAGTAACCCAGCGATGCGGTCTATTAAACTTGTAATATTGCGCCGCCCACATTTGATGCTGGCCAACGTCGGTAGTAATAATTGCTTCTCCGTTCGTTAATTCATAAATCATTTCCACCAGTTTTTGCGGCTTAATCGTTTGTTCATCGTCTTCGTAATAAAGAGGGAATTGTCGTTTCCATTCATTTAACTGGGCAAGCCATGCGTTTGTGTCCGCCGGCTTTCCTTGCTGATGAATTAATTCTTGCAAGGCCGCTTTCGCATCGCTGACAATCGGAATTTTCGTAGGCACGTTTTTGCCGATTTCCGCCGGATCAATATCAATGTGGGCCACCGTCGCCTTTGGTGCGAAATATTTTAAATTTCCTGTTACACGATCATCGAATCTTGCCCCAATATTAATGAGTAAATCACATTCATATAGCGCCATGTTTGCTGTATACGTACCGTGCATGCCAGCCATTCCTAAAAATAATGGGTGATCGGCTGGAAATCCGCCTAAGCCTAATAACGTATGAACGACTGGAATATTCTGTTGTTCAGCATATTGCCGTAGTTCATTTGAAGCGTTCGCATGTAATACGCCTGCTCCCGCTAAAATGACAGGTCTTTTCGATTGGCTAACCGCTTCTACAAGGCGGCGAATTTGCAAATGGTTTGGGTGAGTGGTCGGTTGATACCCTGGCAAATGAACCTCTTGTTCGTAATCAAATTCTCCTTCCGCTGTGGTAATGTCTTTTGGGATATCAATTAATACAGGACCAGGTCTTCCTGTTGTGGCAATATGAAACGCTTCTTTAATAATTTTCGGAAGCTCGCTTATATCACGAACTTGATAATTATGTTTCGTAATTGGCATCGTAATTCCGAGAACATCCGCTTCTTGAAACGCATCTGAACCGATGACGTTCGTTGCAACTTGACCTGTAAATACGACGATCGGCAGCGAATCCATCATTGCATCTGTTAAACCTGTCACAATGTTTGTCGCTCCAGGCCCTGATGTTGCGATCACAACGCCCGGCTTTCCAGAAATACGCGCATATCCTTCTGCGGCATGAATGGCCCCTTGCTCATGCCGCGTTAACACGTGAAACACTCCTGATTGATATAACTTGTCGTAAAGCGGCAACACCGCACCACCCGGATATCCAAAAATAACTTCTACCTTTTCCGCCTTTAACGCCTCAATTAACATTAGCGCTCCGCTCATTTTCGTTTTTTCGGACGTTTTTTCCTCTACTTTCATCCTTGCCATCATCCATCCTCCCTCGCATTTTTCATCGCTATGAAAAAAACCTTTTCACCCACAATGACCTACTTTGGTTCGGTCAAAGGGGCGAAAAGGTTCACTTTTCGCGGTACCACCCTTCTTCGTGGCCATTACGACCACCTCATGAGCGATTGGCAAATAAACCAACCACTCTTTTTAGTAACGAGTGAAGCTAGTGTACTCCACCCGTCCAACCCTACTAGCCATATGACGTTCAGGCTGGCGCTCAGAGGTGAGTTCGTCAAGCGGCAGCATCACCGGTTCCCAGCTCCCCCGGCTCTCTGTGGATGCTGTCCCCGCTGACTACTTATCCTCGTCAACGCTTTCGCATATATAAAACTTTCATTGTGCATTATCTAACACTTGCGTTGGTTTGATATACTTTTACTCCTTCAGAAACAACACGACGTCTAAACTCTTCAAGCAGCCGTTTTGTATGCTTTCCTGGCACGCCTTCACCGATCACGCGTCCATCCACCTTCACAACAGCGATCACTTCGGCAGCCGTTCCAGTTAAAAAGACTTCATCAGCGACATAAACGTCGTGGCGCGTAAACGGCTCTTCTTTTACGACATAACCAAGATCTTGAGCAATTTCGATAATAGCTTGACGCGTAATTCCTTCCAGCGCTCCAACATATCCAGGCGGTGTATATATTACCTCGTCTTTAATAATAAAGACGTTATCTCCCGATCCTTCGGCTACATATCCTTGATCATTTAAAATCAACGCCTCGCTTACGTTAGCGAGATGTGCCTCAATTTTAACAAGAATGTTGTTTAAATAGTTAAGCGACTTTACTTTTGGGCTAAGCACATCCGAACGATTTCTCCGAGTCGCAACCGTTACCACTTCGATTCCTGTTTCATATAAATGTTTAGGGAAAAGCGCCAGCGGTTCAGCAATAATAACGACTTGCGGCTTTTGGCAGTTATATGGATCAAGCCCTAAATCGCCGACTCCGCGTGAAACAACAAGACGAATATATGCATCTTGATATTGATTTTTTCGTATCGTTTCAATAACATAATTTGTCATTTCTTCTTTTGTATAAGGAATCGTTAATAAAATCGATTTTGCTGAATTGTAAAGACGATCTATATGCTCTTTTAATCGAAATACGTTACCGCTATAGACACGAATCCCTTCAAATACACCATCGCCGTATAAAAAGCCATGATCGTATACCGAGATTTTCGCATTTTCTTTTGTCACAAATTCACCGTTTAAAAAAATCCATTGTTCACTCAATTTTGTTCCCCTCTTCCCTGGTAAGTACAGTCTCTCGTTTGTATTGATCATTGCTGTTATTGTTCATTCGTTTGATTTATTTGAAAATTATAATAATCCTAAAACAAAAGAGAGTCAATACTATTTTTTTGAATATTTAGATTCATCCAACTATTTGTATACGCTTACATATTGATAGAATCAATGAATTTTCATATTAAAAAAATTTTTTGTTGCCCAATAAAAAACCTCCTTTTCCACAACGGAAAAGGAGGTTTTAGCGTCCCAGGAGAGATTCGAACTCCCGACCGACGGCTTAGAAGGCCGCTGCTCTATCCAGCTGAGCTACTGGGACATGTATTTCACACTATTCAATTTCATATTTTCATCCTTGATATCCTGTCTCTTCCTCTACCAGCTGATTCAAGGAAGCCTAGTGCGTCGAGACAACTCGCAGTTGATTCATGGAAGTATGGCTCGTCGCTGAGCTACTGGGACATATATTTCACACTATATTCAATTTCGCATTTTCATCCTTGATATCCTGTCTCTTCCTCTACCAGCTGATTCAAGGAAGTGAGATGCGTCGAGACAACTCGCAGTCGATTCATGGAAGTGTTGCTCGTTTCCCAAAGACAGTCTATATTATAGAAAAGTTTTTCGATAAAGTCAAGATAAAAAAGAGCGAGAAAAATCTCGCTCATAGGGTAAATGTTTTCGTAAGTGATGCCACTTCTTTTCCATCGAGTTCGTAAAATTGAACCGTTGCTTTTCCGTCTTCTATTTGCAATAATGCGTATGTTTTTTCTTTCCGCGCTCTCGGCAACAAAATGCTTCCCGGATTAATAAATAAAATACCGTCGATCATCTCAGCACCAGCGATATGAGAATGACCAAAACATACCACTTTTGCCTCTACTTCTTTCGCACGATAGTAAAGATTCATTAGCGACATTTTCACATTATAGAGGTGACCGTGAGTAATGAAAAAGCGAACCCCTTCAATTTCTTCGGTTCGTTCATTAGGAAATTGCGTGGTGAAATCACAATTTCCGCGCACTACCAAAAAACGTGCAATTTCTTTTTGATCAAAAGACAATTCAGAATCTCCGCAATGAATCAGCGCATTTGCTTCATGACGATGACGCGCCACGATTTCTTCTAGTTCTTTCGTTAATCCATGGCTATCACTAACAATTAACACTTTCATGTTTCCTTACTCCTTATCGTTAATGATTTCATCCCACTGCTCTTCTAATTTCGCTAACGCTTTTGCTCGATGGCTGATTTGATTTTTCTCTTCTTTGGATAATTCCGCCATCGTTTTTCCTTTTTGCGGAACGTAAAAAATTGGATCATACCCAAATCCGTTTTCACCCTTTGGCACTTCTGTAATGTATCCTTCACACGTTCCCTCAACGACGGTTGTGCGGCGCCCTGGAGCCGCGACAGCAAGCGCGCAATGGAAACGCGCCGTTCGCTTTTCAAAAGGAACTCCTTTCAACTCTTCCAATACTTTGGCAATGTTTTTTTGATCGTTCTTTTCTTCTCCAGCGTATCGGGCGGAATATACACCTGGTCTTCCATGTAAAGCGTCAATCGATAGACCGGAGTCGTCGGCGATCACGATCGCATGAAAATAATGGGACATCGCTTCCGCTTTTAATACCGCGTTTTCAGCAAACGTGCTGCCCGTTTCCTCAACATCTGGGCAATTCGGAAAATCTAGAAGCGATTTTACTTCTATTCCTTTTTTTTTAAGGAGTTCTTGAAACTCTCGCGCCTTTCCGACGTTTTTCGTCGCGATAATGACTTGTTTCATCATGTATCCCCACTTTCCTCGCTTCTCTTTATATCAATTTGCATTGCAAGTTCTCCTAACGTTTTCCGTTGAATGTCGATAAGCTGTCGAATTCCTACTTCTGCTGTATCTAGCAATTCATTTAATTGTTCTCGCGAAAATGTCGCTTCTTCTCCTGTTCCTTGAATTTCCACAAAGCGGCCAGCTCCTGTCATCACAATGTTCATATCGACTTCTGCCCGCGCGTCTTCCGCATAGTTCAAATCAAGAATAATTCCGTGTTCTGGATCGATACCAACAGATGTAGCAGCTAGAAAATCATTCACAGGAAGTTCATCGAGTTTCTTTTCTTCCATCAATTTTGCGAACGCTAACACCATCGCTACATACGCTCCTGTAATCGACGCTGTCCGCGTTCCTCCGTCCGCTTGAATCACATCACAATCAATCCATACCGTCTTCTCGCCTAACTTGTCCAAATTAACGACAGAACGAAGCGCTCTTCCGATAAGACGTTGGATTTCCATTGTTCGCCCTGATAATTTTCCTTTGCTAGATTCCCTCACATTTCGCTGTTCTGTCGCTCTCGGCAGCATCGCATATTCCGCAGTAATCCATCCTTTTCCGCCGCCACGCATAAACGGCGGCACTTTGTCATCGATGCTTGCTGTGCAAATCACTTTTGTATCACCAACCGTAATGAATACCGACCCTTCTGCATGTTTAATAAAATGCTTCTCCATATGTACAGGACGCAGCTGTTTGTTTTCTCTGCCATCTATCCTCATAATAAAAATCCTCCTTTATTATAAACAGAAAGAGGTAGCACACCGTCTACCTCTTTTTTATATCATAATATCGCATCAAACTGCTAGCTACTCCATGTTGTTCATTGTCATTTTCGAAAATAATCGCTTAAAAGCTTTCTGTATTCACTTTTTCTGGTCTTGCCACTGGTTCGGATAACGGTTTTCCATCTTCTCTAACAAGATTTGCTTTTCCATTTACCATAATAGCGACACTTTCGACTCCTTTTTGCTCCGTTAGTGAGAGAACAAGCGAATTTAATACATGATCCGAAATGACATTTTTCTTATTGCTGCCGTAAATGGCTTCGTTAAAGTTTAATGTCACTTTTCCATCTTCATATTTTGGTTTTCCAACTAACTGAGTATCTGGCTGAAACTCACTTACAAGACCGCTGCCATAGCTTGGTCCTTTAATTAATTCGTTAACCGCAGCGACAATATCATCTTTTTCTTTATTAGACACGCGGCGCGTTACTGGAACGTAGTACGTATCGTTTCCTTGTTGAGCGACAAAATAAACGGTAACTGGGTGAGTATTTGTAATATCCGCAACACCTTTGGCATCAATATTAATTCCATCAGTGCGGCTGACACCGTCTTGAATAGGTGTTTTATTGACTGGCATGACATCTTGATCATAACCGTTAATGCGAATTTTTACTCTTTTCACATTATCAAACTGTGTCAGCGTCCATGTAATGGCTTGCAAAATTCTCTTTTCATCTTCTGGTTTATAATTTGCAAATTCTGGTGAGAAATCAGCAATAATGGTGCCATCTTTCTCCAGCTTCACTCCTAATACCCTTGTATCTGCTGGCAATACAGCGCGAAACCCGTTTGGCAACAATTCCGAAACAGGGCCATCTTCCACCAAATATTCGAGCACTTGCTTTGCCACAGCATCTGTCTTCGGCAGTTCTACGGTCTGCGGCACGACAAATCCATTTTTATCAATTAAGTAAAGCTCGCGTTTTACTGTTTCGGTTGCTTTTTTCTCGTCTTTTTCTCCCCCTTGTTTTCCAGTTGTTTCTTGTAATGATTGCCCATCTTTTAAATAGCTCACATCCTGTGGCGGGTCAATTTCTTTAACAGCTTCATCCTTTCCAAATAACCCACAACCACTAAGTAATAACAGCGATGTAACAACGGATGCAGCTAGTTTCCACGTTCCTCGATGAAACATGAATTTTCCCTCCTACTCATAGTTTGTACTACTATCTATGTATACGAGCCTTTTTTGAAAATAGAATAAAAAAATCCTTTAGCTTTTACGCTAAAGGATTTTTTTATAATTCAATCGTTTGAACATTTTCAATTGGCTTTCCAAACCATTTGGAAGCAATTTTTTGGAACAGCTCTTTTGATCCTGTCGTAAAGAATAAGTGTTCTGCCTCTCGTTGCCCTGTATAAAGAAGATGGCTATGATGCAAAATCGCACTAACTTCACGTGCGGTTTCATCACCGGAACAAATTAGTTTTACGCGTTTTCCCATATATTCTTTAATAAGAGGACTTAACAAAGGATAATGAGTGCATCCTAAAATAAGGACATCCATATTGCTCGACTTAAACGGTTCAAGCGATTCAGCGACTATCTTTCTCGCTTCTTCTCCTTCGAAGTTTCCGCTCTCTACAAGCGGGACAAACTTTGGACATGCTAAACTTTCTACACGAACTCGATGGTTAATGGATTTTAGCGCCTTTTCATACGCACCGCTTTTTACTGTACCAATCGTACCAATCACACCGATATGCCCGTTTTTCGTCGCTTTTAACGCCGCACGAGCTCCAGGATGTATCACGCCTAATACCGGAATATCGAGCTGTTCCCGGATTTCGTCTAATACGACAGCTGTTGCCGTATTACAAGCAATAACAAGCATTTTAATATTATACCGCAATAAATAATTCGTCATTTCCCATGTAAATTGACGAATTTCCTCTTTAGGGCGTGGCCCATATGGGCAACGAGCTGTATCCCCAAGATAAACAATCCGTTCTTTTGGTAACTGTCGCATAATTTCTTTTGCAACAGTTAATCCACCAACTCCTGAGTCAATAACACCAATTGCTCTTTCCAATTGATCCGCCTCATTCTTTTTTCATTTCTTGATGTAGTTTTCGTAAGTATTTTCTAAAAAGACAATTTCTTGATTAGAAAAATTTCGCAACACTTGCGCCAAATCATGTTGACGCTTTTTATCACTTCTTCGATCATTCGTTTCCCTTTTTCGAGAAGACGAATGCGTACAACTCGTCAGTCGTGCCGATCTTTTACTCTAGCAACGAGCCCGTATTTTTTCATTCGGTCTACTAAATGTTGTGCTACATGCCAGATACATTTTGTTCGATAATTCGCCGATCGTCAAGTCCTCTTCTTCCAAATAGCTATTTTAGCATGGCGAATTGCGGCGGTGTGATTGGATACTACGCTAAAATTTCACGGTCTCGTTGTTTTAAATTTGCGGCAATATATCGATCTAGATCTGCAACAGTCTTTTCATCAAAAGACATACAATCTCCTCTACAACGGTGCATTCATTATTTTTAATGTTTTTCTATAAAAATGCAACAAAAAAATACAATTTTTTTATTTTATTCGACAATATTTGATATATCTCATTTTACTCCACTTTGCCACATAATCAATGGGTAAATCGTTTTTATTTTTAAAACTAAATTTCATCTTTAAAATATAACAAACCGGCTACCTTAAAATAAGGTGAGCCGGCATTTCTTATAGTTCAAGTTCTCCCATTCGAAGCAATTCAATAACTGCTTGGGATCGCCCCTTTACCCCAAGTTTTTGCATTGCGTTCGAAATATGGTTGCGAACCGTTTTTTCACTAATAAACAGTTCTCTGGCAATTTCTTTCGTCGTCTTATCTTGAACTAATAATTCAAATACCTCTCTCTCTCTTTTCGTTAGCAACGGCTTTGGTTGAAATGATTTATCCTTCAAGTATTGTAACCCTCCTTGCTTTCACTAGACCTGAACTACCGGATGGGTATTATTCACCATATAGTATGTGAAAGAGGAGGTTACGGTGACGGAATTTCGCTTATCTAATAGAAAAATAGGTATTTTTTCTAAACAATTGCCGCTGCTTGGGACTGTTGGGGCATTTGTCTCACCTCATCGCGCCAAGGAACGCTTTTCCCTGTATGTTTATTAATTTGGACAAGCGTCCCTCGGCCGACAAAAACAATTTCCTTACCATCGCGTTTTGCCATATAATGTAAGTCAATAGACGATCTGCCGATATGATGGACTTTCACATATATGTATAGTTCATCATTAAAAAACACTTGCTTTAAAAAATCACACTTTAAATCGGCAACAACCGGAATTTCTTCGGAGTCTTTTTCTGTCCATTTTTCCATCAAACTAAGGCAATGTAAAAACGCGGTTCTTGCTTCCTCAAAATAAATAAATGGAACAGTATTATTAAGATGACCGAACATATCTGTTTCGCAAAAACGCACTTTCACCTTGTGAAAGAAGGTAAACGACTTTTCCCATTGTTCCCACTGATCAATGTAGTCAATCTGCTTCATTACATATCCCCCTAATAAAAATCCTCTTCATGAAAGCCATGAAGAGGATTTTCATCATTATACTTCGTCACTTCCGAAGAAGTTGCGGAACATTTGAATCGTCGCTTCACGGTTTAGTGCAGCGATCGAAGTGGTTAACGGAATTCCTTTTGGACAAGATTGCACACAGTTTTGCGAGTTACCACAGTTCGCTAAACCGCCGTCACCCATAATCGCTTTCATCCGCTCCGCTTTATGCATCGCGCCTGTTGGATGCGCATTAAATAGACGTACTTGGGAAAGCGGTGCTGGACCGATGAAATTCGATTTGCTGTTGACGTTTGGACATGCCTCTAAACATACACCGCATGTCATACATTTTGAAAGCTCGTATGCCCATTGGCGTTTTCGTTCTGGCATACGCGGACCAGGACCTAAGTCGTACGTTCCGTCGATTGGGATCCACGCTTTTACTTTTTTCAACGAGTCAAACATACGGCTGCGGTCTACTTGCAAGTCGCGAACTACCGGGAACGTACGCATTGGTTCCAAACGAATTGGCTGTTCTAATTTATCAATTAACGCTGTGCATGCTTGACGCGGTTTGCCGTTAATGACCATCGAGCAAGCGCCGCATACTTCTTCCAAACAGTTCATTTCCCATACAACTGGGGTTGTTTTTTGCCCTTTCGCGTTAACCGGATTACGGCGAATTTCCATCAGCGCAGAAATGACGTTCATATTCGGACGATATGGAATTTCAAATTCTTCTTCGTATGGCGCAGAATCAGGACGATCTTGACGTGTTATAATGAATCGAACCGTTTTTTTCTCGCTCATCGTTTATTTCACTTCCTCTTTCTTTTTCGTGTAGTCGCGTTTGCGTGGCTTAATCAACGATACATCGACATCTTCGTAGTGGAATGCCGGTCCATCTGGGGTATAGCGTGCCATCGTTGTTTTGAGCCACTCTTCGTCATTGCGCTCTGGAAACTCCGGTTTATAGTGTGCACCACGGCTTTCGTTACGGTTGTAAGCGCCTAGCGTAATTACCCGCGCTAGTTGAAGCATATTATATAACTGACGAATAAATGTTGCGCCTTGGTTGCTCCATTTCGACGTGTCTGTAACACTGATGTTTTTATAGCGTTCCAACAATTCCTGGATTTTCTCGTCTGTTTTCAACAACTTATCGTTGTAACGAACGATTGTAACGTTTGCTGTCATCCATTCGCCCAACTCTTTATGAAGCACATACGCGTTTTCTGTTCCATCCATGGACAAGATGTTGTTCCAACGCTCTTCTTCTTGTTTCACATAGCGATCGTACAACGATGATGGCATTGCGTCTGCTGATTTTTCCAAACCGTTAATGTATCTAACCGCATTTGGTCCAGCAACCATGCCGCCGTAAATCGCTGATAATAAGGAGTTAGCTCCTAGACGGTTTGCGCCATGGATCGAGTAATCACATTCGCCAGCGGCAAACAATCCTTTAATGTTTGTCATTTGATCATAATCAACCCATAAGCCGCCCATCGAATAGTGAACAGCTGGGAATACTTTCATCGGCACTTTGCGAGGGTCTTCGCCCATAAATTTCTCGTAAATTTCAATAATACCGCCAAGTTTGATATCTAGTTCTTTCGGATCTTTATGAGAAAGATCAAGGTATACCATGTTTTCGCCGTTGATGCCGAGCTTCAAATCGACGCAAACGTGGAAAATTTCACGAGCCGCGATATCACGAGGAACAAGGTTTCCATAAGCCGGATATTTTTCTTCAAGGAAATACCAAGGTTTTCCGTCTTTATATGTCCAGACTCTTCCGCCTTCCCCGCGGGCTGACTCACTCATGAGGCGCAGTTTATCGTCCCCCGGAATCGCCGTTGGGTGAATTTGGATAAATTCCCCGTTTGCATAGTATGCGCCTTGTTGATAGACGATAGACGCTGCTGAACCTGTGTTGATGATCGAGTTCGTCGATTTTCCGAAAATGACTCCTGGTCCGCCTGTCGCCATAATGACCGCGTCCGCAGGAAACGCTTTAATTTCCATTGTTTTTAAATCTTGCGCAACGATTCCTCGGCAAATTTGTTCATCATCTAAAACAACGCCTAAAAACTCCCATCCTTCATATTTTGTGACAAGTCCAGCCACTTCATGGCGGCGCACTTGCTCATCAAGCGCATATAATATCTGCTGGCCTGTCGTTGCCCCTGCGTATGCAGTACGGTGATGCTGCGTTCCACCGAAGCGGCGGAAATCAAGCAACCCTTCAGGAGTACGGTTGAACATGACTCCCATGCGGTCAAGCATATAAATGATGCTTGGCGCTGCCTCACACATCGCTTTTACCGGAGGCTGGTTCGCTAAAAAGTCACCGCCATATACGGTATCGTCGAAATGTTCCCAAGGAGAATCGCCTTCCCCTTTCGTATTTACCGCACCGTTAATCCCACCTTGTGCACAGACAGAGTGAGACCGCTTAACAGGCACGAGGGAAAACAATTCTACAGGTACGCCTGCTTCCGCGATTTTAATCGTTGCCATTAGACCAGCTAGACCGCCACCAACTACTATGATTTTTCCTTTTTTCATTGCTACTCACTCCCTAAAAGATTGCTAGTTGTCGATTAAGAGAATGCCAAAATGGCACGAATGCCGACGATGGAAAGCGCGACAAAAATAAGCATTGTCACATAGGTGAAAACTTGTTGTGAACGAGGAGATACTGTTATACCCCAACTTACACAGAATGACCATAAACCATTCGCAAAATGGAATACTGTTGATAAAATTCCGACAATATAAAATGCAAGCATCGCCGGATTATCGACGATATTCGCCATCATTTCATAGTTTACTTCCGCACCAATAGCGGCTTGAACACGTGTTTCCCATACATGCCATGTTACAAAAATTAACGTAATAATTCCCGTTAATCGCTGCAGCATAAACATCCAATTGCGAAAATATCCGTAACGGCCGACATTATTCTTCGCCGTAAAAGCAATATAAAGTCCATAAATGGCATGGAACAACAGCGGAAGGAAAATGACGAATATTTCTAAAAAATAGCGAAACGGTAAATTCTCCATAAAGGAAGCAGCACGGTTAAACGCTTCCGGTCCTTTTGTCGCAAAATGGTTTACGACTAAATGTTGTACTAAAAAGATCCCTACTGGAATGACTCCTAACAGCGAATGGAGCCGACGGTAATAAAATTCGCGATTTCCTGCCATATGTAAACCCCCTTTGAATAATAACGATGAAAAATTAATGCGCTCCCCATCCACAAAAATGAAAAGGTAATGATTCATAGAATGTAATTGCTTCCATTACCATAATCATTTTGTCACATTCATTGTACTCTCACATTGTACAAGCGTCAAGAAAACAAAGTCATAAAATGTTCAAACGTTTGAATATTTAAACAATGTCTGATCATAAGAAAGATAATGCGCACTCCCCTCCATTTCGCTATAATGTTAGAGTAGATAGAAAGAGGGGAAGCATGTGAAACTACCATCGCTAGAAGAACAATATAAAGCATTAGAAAACATTCATATTTCCGCATTTGGCTCTGAACTGATTCGGCAAATTCTTCTTCCTGAATTGCTCGGAAAAGAAACAGCAAGCATTTTATACTGGGCTGGTAAAAGCTTGGCGCGCCATTATCCGCTAGAAACGATATCCGATATCATCACGTTTTTTGAAAAAGCTGGATGGGGAACGCTTTCCATTGTCGAAGAACGCAGCGACGAGCTTCACGTTGAGTTGACAGGTCCGATCATCGCCGCGCGATTTGCTCTTCACGAAAATTGTACATTTCAGTTGGAAGCAGGATTTCTAGCCCAACAAATTGAGCATCAAAAACGCCGCGTTGCCGAAGCGTTCGAACAACAAAAGAAACGTGCTAATAAAGTGTTAATCACCATTAAATGGGATCGCAAAGATGAAATAAATAGCTAAGAGCCTGCGAATGCAGGCTTTTGCCATTTTTATGAGCGCAGCGCTACGGTTTCTTCGGCAAGCCCGAATGCTTCGTGAAGCGCCTCGACGGCCGAAACCATATATTTTTCGTCAATGACCGTGGAAATTTTAATTTCTGACGTGCTGACCATTTTTATTTCAATGCCTTGATTCGCTAGCGCTTCAAACATTTGCGCAGCTACTCCCGGATTAGAAATCATACCGGAGCCGACAATCGATACTTTTGCTAAACCAGTTTCATATTGCACATTTGCTCCTTTTAACGATTGTAATACTTGGAGCGTTTCTTGCAGATCTTCCGTGCGAATCGAAAAAGAAACAGACGCTGTTTCGGAATTTGCCGCGCTTTGAATAATAATATCTACATTGATGCCACGATTGGCAAGAGCCGTAAAAATATTCGGCAATGTATATAAACTATTTTCGATTCCATCCACCGTTACTCTTGTTACTTGATCTTCAAACGCGATTCCTCGTACGATTAAATGCTGCTCCATTGAAACTTCCTCCTTTATCATCGTTCCTCTTTCGTTTTCCATGCTTGAACGCACTTCCAGCGGCACTTCGTAGTTTTTCGCAAATTCCACGGCGCGCGGATGTAATACCCCTGCCCCTAAATTGGCCAACTCAAGCATTTCATCATAGGAAATCTCTTTTATTTTTCTTGCTGTTTTCACATAACGCGGGTCTGTTGTAAACACGCCGGTTACGTCCGTATAAATATCGCATTTATCGGCTTTTAATGCTGCCGCTAGCGCCACCGCTGTTGTATCGGAACCGCCGCGGCCGAGCGTGGTGATTTCCCCTGTTTCCGTTACTCCTTGAAACCCCGCAACGATCACAATTGCCCCTTCATCAAGGTGGCGGCGGATTCTCGTCATATCCATGTTCATAATGCGGGCATTGCCGTGCATTTCTTCCGTCATAATTCCCGCTTGCCATCCTGTCAATGAAACAGCTTTATATCCTTTTTCGTGAAGCGCCATTGCCAAAAGCGCAATGCTCACTTGTTCCCCTGTCGAAAGAAGCATATCCATTTCCCGTTTGCTAGGATGATTGGAAATTTGATTCGCTAAGTTGACAAGCTCATCAGTCGTTTTTCCCATTGCCGAAACAACAACGACAACTTCATTTCCTTTTTGGGCTTCCTCAATCACCCGATTCGCCACATGTTGAATTCTTTCGATGGAACCAACAGACGTTCCGCCAAACTTTTGTACAATGATTCCCAATTCGTCTCACCCTTTACCATGAATATCGCTTATTTGTTTGCAAATAAAAACAGCAATGAGAGGAATCTCATTGCTGTGCATCACGAAAGCGAAAAAAGTGAATTCGCCCCGCACAGTGAGATAGCTCTCCAAGATGAATCACATCTTGACAGTCCTACATTTCTTAAACGCAGGACCAGCGGAAAAAGCAATGAGACTTTTTCCACTTCGGCGACGCTCCCCTTTCCACACTCATCATCGGAACTCATTTTCCTCCGAATGTGTACTCTTGAAGTTCGCACCTCTATCTTCACTTCGGCGTTTGGAAGTGTATAAATATGAAATTTATTGCAATCATATCAAACTTTCGTATTGTTGACAATATTATTCTCGCAATTTCTTATAAATTTTTTCAGCAACAGAGCGCGGAATGTTTGCTTTTTGCAATTCTTCGATCGTTGCTTCTTTCATGTTTTTAATGGACCCGAAATGCTTTAATAACGCTTTTTTTCGTTTTTCCCCAACGCCAGGAATGTCATCTAACACAGAATGAAACATCGTTTTTCCACGCGTTTGCCGGTGAAATGTAACCGCAAACCGATGCACTTCGTCTTGGATGCGCTGCAATAAATAAAACTCTTGGCTGTTTCTTTCTAATGGAACAACTTGCGGCGGATCCCCCATGATTAACTCGGATGTGCGATGCTTGTCGTCTTTTGCAAGCCCAGCGAGCGGAATATCAAGTCCTAATTCGTTTTCAAGTACATCCCTTACCGCAGCTAAATGCCCTTTTCCTCCGTCAATAATAATCAAATCGGGAAGCGGGAGGCCTTCTTTGAGCACGCGAGTATAACGTCTTCTTACCACCTCGCGCATCGATTCATAGTCATCCGGTCCCTCTACGGTTTTGACTTTGTATTTGCGGTACTCTTTTTTCTCCGGTTTTCCATCGATAAAAACTACCATGGCTGAAACAGGATCCGCGCCATGAATATTGGAATTGTCAAACGCCTCAATGCGATGCGGGGTCGGAATTCCTAATATTTTTCCTAAATTTTCTACAGCTTTGATCGTTCGTTCTTCATCCCGCTCAATTAAGTAAAATTTTTCTTTCAAAGCAATTGCCGCATTTTTGCTTGCTAAATCAACCAGTTCTTTTTTCTTTCCTTTTTTCGGCTGAACAACCTTTACTTCCAGCAGCTGCTCGGCAAGTTCGCCGTCAATGTCAGCGGGCAAAATGACCTCTTTCGGCTTAAAGTGGTTCGCTTTGGTATAAAACTGTCCTAAAAACGTCAGCAATTCCTCATCTGGGTCTTGATACATCGGAAACATCGATACATCGCGCTCGATCAACTTCCCTTGACGAATGAAAAATACTTGTACGCACATCCATCCTTTGTCATAGGCATAACCGAACACATCGCGATCAACGAAATCGTTCATGGTCATCTTCTGCTTTTCCATCGTTGCTTCAATATGGGCAATTTGATCACGGTATTCTTTTGCCCGTTCGAATTCGAGCGCTTCGGCTGCTTTCATCATCTTTTCTGCAAGCTCTTCTTTTACTTCTTTATACCCGCCGTTTAAAAAGCGGACGATTTGTTCAACGATTTCTCTATTTTGTTGTTCGGACACCGGATGCACGCACGGCGCCAGGCATTGTCCCATATGGTAATATAAACAAACGCGGTTCGGCATGGTCGAGCATTTGCGCAACGGATAAATGCGGTCTAACAGTTTCTTCGTTTCGTTTGCCGCCTGTACATGCGGATACGGCCCGAAATATTTTCCGCCGTCTTTTTTCACTTTTCGCGTAATGATTAGGCGAGGATGCTTCTCCGCGGTAATTTTTATAAACGGATAGCTTTTGTCATCCTTAAGCATCACATTATATTTTGGATCGTACTTTTTAATTAAGTTCATTTCCAAAATGAGCGCTTCGATGTTCGAAGAAGTGACAATATATTCAAAATCGGCAATTTCGTTGACAAGCCGCAGCGTTTTTCCGTCATGCGTGCCGGTGAAATACGAGCGCACGCGGTTTTTCAGCACTTTTGCTTTGCCGACGTATATAACCGTACCGTTTTTATCTTTCATCAAATAACATCCCGGTTGCTCCGGGAGCACAGCTAATTTTTCTTTTAAGTGATCATGCATCATAATCACTCCATCAAATTAATTCATCCATTCATACAGCGTAATGTTTCCGTACACTGGATCTGCGAGTGTGCTGGAACGATATGTTTTCACTTTCCGCACATGGCGGGAAAGGGAAATCCCTTGCGCTTGAAATCCTCTGACCACATGATCGGTCATATAAATTTTAGCATGTCGATAGTTCTCCTTGTCTTGTAAAAAAAATGAAAAATGCAGCACGTCTTTATGCGGAAAGTCCACATCGAGGTATTGCATCACGCGCGTTTCTTCCCATGTATATAGAACAAATTTCTCTTTGCTATTTTGTAAATCATACGCTAATTGATAGGTTGCTGGCAACTGTAATGCTTGTTCGCGCATATGCCATGTTCCCGTTGCGAATTGTGCGGCTAACACCGCCATCGCTATGCTCCATCGATACATAAACATATGATTGCGGAGAAAGCAAATCCATCCGTACAACAAAACAAGATGAACAAGCGGGAGAATATGGCGCGGTTTTTCGATATTTTGCGCAAATAACACCCAAAGAAAATAAACGAATCCAGAAACAAGAAGCCAGCGCGGGAACGTGGACTTCCTTGACTTCCATATCGCTGTCCATACAACCATATACAAAAAAAGCAGGATCACATTTTGGCTTGCTATCCCTGTCCATAAAATATTATAAAAGAAAAAGTAAATCACTCGCTCCCATAACGGCTGCCCGTCGCTTGCCGCCGTTCCCCCCCATTCCTTGAAATGGCCGCTCGTAAATGAAAGAGCCAGTTTGAAAAAGGATTGGAAACTTCCTTCCGTCGCCGCGACCGCAGCAATCCAAATAAATTGAAAAAAGGCAGCGGACGTCAAAAAACAGCCGATTCGAAAGGCACTGCGATGTTTTTTCCAATCTTCGTACCATAAAAACAAAATCGCCACCGCAAATGGAGCATACGACAAACGGATTCCCATTAACAGGCTAAACAAGGCAAGCGGAACCAGCTGTATCCACCATGCATCTCGCTTTCTTGCCAATTCGATGGACCAAAAATACCACCACAGCGCCGCCAGCGCCGCGCCGTCTGACATCGGCTGGCCCGCAATCACCATGATATAGCTTGCCGACTGGAGGAGCGCGCTAATGAACAATGACATGGAAGTCGAGAAATGCTTTTTTAACAGGAGAACGATCGGAATCGTTGCCGAAAACAATGCAATGATATTAAAGACGGATAGCGCTTTTGCCGGATTGTCAACAAATGCATGAATAAACATGCCGCCCAACACGAAATATGGATAGCCCGGAAAATGCGGCTGCATAGCCAATAAATCATAACGGTCTAACGCCAATGCAAAATCGACTTGATCCCATGTTGCCGCATAAGGGCTTGCATAATAGATTTCTACGAAAAACAAGCAAAATAAAATGACTAAACTGAAATATGACAAAAGTCGATTATTTCCTAGAAAATGTTTCAGCATCTTTCTCCCCTTTTTCTACATGGCACATATTTGGCAAAAAAGACGAAAAAGCACAAGGCTAAGCCTTGTACTTTCTACATTACCTTTTTCGTTTTTGGTTCAAGCGCTTGAACGGTTGTTGGTTGCTCCACATTTTTCTTATTTGTGTTGCGGCTTGTAACTAATAAATAAATCACGACAAAATATCCAATATAGGCGATGATTTCTTCAATGGATGGCATGGACGAATAGCCGAAGAGCGCTTTCAAAAACACGCCAACTTCTCCTGAAAAGACAGGCGCGACGCCATGATCGCGGAGATAATGTTCATAATCAATCGGATGTTCTGGAAGCAGCCATGTTAAATCATATACATGCGGCATCACGCTGCCGATGATATTTAAATCCTGAAGCATGGAAATGCCTTGGACTAATAGTCCCGCGGCAATCAATACGATGAACGCTCCGGTTACTTTAAAGAACGTCTTCAGCGGAATGCGCATCGTTCCTTTGAAGAAAAGGTAGCTGACGATCGCCGCAACCGCAATTCCTGTCACCGCTCCCCATCCTTTCATCGCCGCACCGATGTTTCCATGGGTAATCGCGGCAAAGAAAAAGACCGTTTCGACACCTTCACGGAGCACGACTAAAAACGAATGAATAACCATTCCAACGACATTGCCGGTCGTAATAAATTGATCCATCTTTCCTTCGACGCTTTTTTTCATATTGCGACTATGCTCGGCCATCCAAAAGACCATTTGTGTCAGCAAAATCGCCGAAACAAACATAATGCCGATCTTTAAGTACGTTTCGCTTCCCATCGCGGCAAATCCAGTGAGCACGACTTGGAAAAGAATCGCAACCCCAAAGCTCGCTAAAACCGCCAAGCCAGCGCCAAGCCAGACGTACTTCGTATATTCTTGATGATTGACGCGCTTTAAATAAGACGTAATAATTCCGACAATCAACAGCGCCTCGAGCGCCTCGCGAAATGTAATCAACAGCGCTTGAACTTCCATCGCATGTCTCCCCCTTTGTTTCCATCCGTCACGCCTGCTTGCGGCGCCATGAATACACGGCAACACCGGCAATCACAACAATAAGAATCGCAATCGGAATCCAGTTTTTTAATTTAGATAAGTCCGTCCATTCTTTTTTCTCTACTTCTTGCGGCTTTTCCGTTTCACTTTCCGAAAAATGTCCCACCTTCAAACTTTTCAACCCAAATTGCTTTTGCAATGACGTTAAAATCATGTCCTTGCTTTTCTTAAATTGTTCCTTGTTCGCTTTCTTTTCGCCGACGCCAAACAATCCAGGGTTTCCTAACGACTGCAGCGCCTTATCAAATTCATCCCTCAACTGCTTGTCAAGGGCCGCGTCTTTCGCCTGCACGATTGGAGAAAGCGCTTCGTATGTAGCAAATGCCTTCGCTAATAACCGTTTGCTCGTATCATATTGCTCAAAATTTTTCTCGATATTTTCCAACCGGCGTGCAACATTTAAAACAAGAATTTTTTCCATATTTTTTAAAACAGCTTTTTTATCCTTTTTATCAAGCGCCGATAATACTGCTTGCGAAGGCTCCGTTCCCATATGCATATCAATTTCCTCTTTGACCGTTTCGAAAATTTTGCGCGCCTCCGCAAAGTTTGGCGGCTGTTCGTTTAACTTTTCCGACATTTGTTTATAAACTTCTGCTACTTTTTCTTCATTCGGGTCGCCATAGGAGTACGCAAAAGCAGAAATCGGAACACTATTGAGAATGAATATCATCGCTAGAGAAAAAAACAAACAAAATCGCCTCATTATCAATCTCCTCCTACATCATCAATGATAATGATTATCATCTTCTATGTCAATATATTAATGAAAAAATTCCCTTTCCTGTCCGGAAAAAGGAAAGGGACTACGAACATTGTTTTTCAGTTATGCTTGGAAGGCGGTGGGCGTCTTCATCAATTACCACTTTTTTTACCGGCCGCCGCATCTCCTTCCAAATTGCTGGAAGAACGGCCGTGACATACGCTCGAAATTTAATAAATGACTGTCCCGTTGTCCGCACTTGATAGCGAATCGGCACTTCTTTTACACGAAACCCTTTGCGGACTAAATTTAACGTAATCACTTGCGCGTAGTTATAATCATGGATGATCTCGGCGTGCTCCATCGCTTGCCGGGAAAAGGCGCGCATTCCCGATTGACCGTCATAAATCCATGTTCGAAGAAGAAGCGATTGCAGAAATGTAAAGAAGTAATTGCCAAGACGGCGATGCCATTTCATCCCCCGAATCGTGCCGAGAAAGCGCGAGCCCATCGTATAATCCGCTTCTCCAGCAAAAATCGGAGCAAGCAAATCCGGAATTTGTTCTGCCGGATATTCGTTGTCCGCATCAATCATCACGCCGATATCCGCACCGAGACGGAGGCATTCCTGCAATCCTTGACGTACAGCGGCACCAAGCCCGCGGTTTTCCGGCATTTGATAAATGTAATCAGCACCCGCTTCTCTCGCGGCTGCTACTGTGTTATCGGTCGAACCATCATCAATCACTAATACTTTCACATCCACACAAGGATGAAAATGGCGGGGAATCTTGCGAATGACCTCGCCAATCGATTGTTCTTCATTATACGCTGGTAAAAAGACGATCACTTTTTGCTTCTTCATCCTCTGCTTCCCTCTTTCGAATCGCTTCCGTTAGTACAGGACCGCGGCTATGGCTAGGATACGGAGCGCCCAGCAAATAAGCAATCGTCGGCGCCACGGACACCAAACTTTTCTTTTCATCGATCCGCTTTCCTCGCTCAATCGCCGGCCCATATAAGAAGAATGGCACAAATCTTTCTCCTTCATCCAAATGCCCGTGTCCGCCGATGCCGTCTGCTTGTCCATGATCGGCGCAAATGATTAACGTTGCGTTTTTTAATTTTCCTTTCTGTTCGAGCCACTCGACGTACTCCTTGATAAGCGCATCCGCTTCTTCTATTTTTTGAAGATATTCCTCGTATAATACACCGCGGCTGTGTCCCGTTTGGTCCGTGGCAATTAATTGAACAATGAGCAAATCAGGATCTTGCTCTTCCATCATGCGTTTGGCGCGTTCGATGATGTTGCGGTCAGCTACGTCATTATGCATGACCGCTGTTACCGTTTCAACATCATCTCCAAACGAATCGACGAGATGGGCAATGCCAAGCAGCCGCCCCGTTTTCCCTACTTTTCTTAGTGAATCAAAAATGCTTTCTACTTTGATGCCAAGCTTCCATACCATATTAGAGCGGATGCCGTGTTCAAACGGATAGGTTCCGGTGAACATCGAGGTAAAACAAACGACGGTACGCGCTGGATAAACCGTCTCCATTTGCGTAAATTCCGTTCCTTGCTGGCGCAGCCGTTTTAAAAATGGCGCATTTGCTTGCTCAAACCGATCTTTCCGCATACCGTCGATGACGATCACAATGACTTTCTCATTGATTGGCTCTTTTGGAACGCTGGCATTATTGGTATATGTCGGAATGATTTTTGGCTTCCAGTCAAATAACTGGCTGTGCAAAATGAAAGAAAACAAAAAAACACCCGCATAATAGAGCGCAAAGCCGGCAAAAGAAAGATTGCCTGCTTCCCCCTCCAGCTGCACATATACATATTGCCAAATCGACAAAAGCAGCAAAAATTTCGGCAGCTGTTCTTGCGCGTTTCCGCTTGTCGAATCGCTATTTTTCAGCACTAACTTCCAAAAACGTGTAAAATTCCACCATGACGTACCAATGCGCAAATGATAGTAAAGCGTTCCCCAAAAAAAGACGGTAAAGAAAAAATATAGCCCCAGCGCCAGGCCTAACAGCTTAAGGTCGGCAAACTGCCAAACGATTAAAAACACAACGTATGGAATCCATAAATAATTTCGCAAAAATAACGGATAGTCGTACATATAATAGATAACAAAAAGTGGAAGCACCGCGAGAAAACCTAAGAGCCAGTGCTTCATATGCTCGATGGTGCCGAAATCGGCAAGATGGTAGATCGCCATCGTCCCGATAACGAAAATCGGTGTAAACGGTTTTCCCTCATTCAGCAAATTCCAACATCGCGCCGCTACTTTTTCAAATGTTGAAGCTTCTTTCATCGTTTCTCCCTTCCTTTTTTCCAAGCCGCCCAGACGAACGAAATATCTCTTGGCGACATAAACAGTACGGCAATGCCAACCAAATAAGAAAAAACAAATTTGAACGCATGGGTCATCATCGCAGCCATATACGCGCCGTTCCAGCCCGGTACGATTCTCGTAATCGCAAATGCCATTACCGCTTCATACGTCCCCAGCCCGCCTGGAGCGATTTGAAACACTTGACCAGAAACAGTAATGCTGTTGACCCACGCGGATTCTAAAAATGTTAACGACATTCCAAGCGTGTTGGTCATCTCATAAATGACAACCGCCTCACACAGCCAGCTAAGCGCAATCATTCCCACCATATAAACGCCGCGTTTTCCTCTTAACGCGCTTTTTATCATGTGATAGTGTTTACGAATCCACTTCGCATCCGATTTACGCGACAACAAAACAGCGACTGCACAAACACCGATTATTCCGACAACACCAATAACCGTTGCGTTTATTGCAGGAAAACGATGGACGTATGCATACATTCCCCATGCGGACAAAAGGCATAAAACAAGCATGTCCAAAAGCCGCATCACCGCCACCGAATGAATGGCTTCATCGACAGAAACGTCCTTTTGTTTTGCTAAAACAGCCACACGGGCAATATCGCCTACTTTGAACGGAGCGATATGATTAATGAGCAAACTGAAAAAGATGCCTTTGGCGTATACAATCAAAGAAATTGGTTTTCCTACGTATGACTTCCATGCCAGCGCCCTTAGCCAAAAAGAAGCGCCGTATATGATCAACATCCATGCCAGCGTGTCCGGTCTTTGAAGAAGCAGGTAGAGCTGCCTAAGAAGCTCTTCTCCATCGAAATAGCGATATGTCAGCCATAGAAAAACAAGAACAAGCCCGGCTCCGGCCAGCCTCACCGCTATCGTTGCGTGCTTACGTTTCATACATCCTTGCCCACGCGATCGTCCGCGCAAGCCCGTCCTCGAACGTTACGCTTGGTTTGTATCCGAACGCCCGCTGTGCTTTCGTAATGTCCGCCCATGTCGCTTTCACATCTCCCTTTCGCTCCGGAGCGTATCTCACCTTCATCGTTGGAAAATGCGTTTTAAGTTCTTGCAGCAATCGCTCCATCGTGATTGGGCGCCCCGATCCTAAATTAAATACATCATTTCCGCCTCGACGGTCGAGCGCCGCTATCATTCCGCTGACGACATCGTCCACAAACGTATAGTCTCTTGCTGTCTGTGTTCCGTACACGACAATCTCTTCGTCATGCAACAGATGGCGGATAAACTTGCTGATTGCCATATCCGGTCGGCCCCACGGGCCGTATACGGTAAAATAGCGAAAAATCGTCACCTGATAGCCGAATAGGTGGGCATACGCATAGCAAAACGACTCCGCTCCGTATTTTGCGGCGGCATATGGCGAAACAACTTCTCCCGTTGCCATCTCTTCTTTCAGCGGTATGTTTCCTTGATTGCCGTAGACGGACGAAGAAGAGGCGAATAACACATGCCCGACTCCGGCTTCCCCCGACGCCTTTAACACGTTAATCGTCGCTTTAATATCATAATCGACATAATCAAGCGGCTTAAGAAGCGAATTGGGAACGCCCGGCAGCGCCGCTAAATGATATACACAGTCCGGCTGATAGCGGCGAAACAATTTTTCCGTTTTTTCACCATCTAATAAGTCAATGCGATAAACGGGAAGACTTCCTCCCGTCAACTCACGAAATTGCCGATTTTTTCGTTCCACAGAGTAATAAGGATGAAAATTATCAACGACCGCCACATTGTGCCCAAACGAGAGCAATTTGGCAACAAGATGGCTGCCGATAAACCCGGCTCCCCCTGTAACGAGAATTTTCAATGGATTCACCTCAAAATCGATTAATTCCTACTAGCATATTACCATACAGTTTTGCTTCATAAGAAGGCAAAAAACCTTGCTAAAGAACAAGGTTTTTTGCCTTATCGTTATTTTGCCTTTTCAATAACAGTGCTTAACGTTGCTTCTAATTGAGAAAGAAGTTTTTCTCCCTCTGCTTTATTTTTTGCTTTTGCCGCCTCAAGGTAGCGCTGCGCCTGATCATTTAGTGACGCATAAGCTTGATCGCCTAACAGCGTTTTTAAGTCACTTTCCATCATATTAATAAATAAAGCGCCTTCTAACGCAGTAATCACCGATTTATCTTGCCCCCAGCTTTCTTTACTTTCTTCATATTCATGAAGCGCCACCTTTGCCCAGCCGCGGACAAACGCTTTATTGATCGCTGCCGGATCTAGGGTTTTCACATCTGTTTGCAAATCAAATTGTTTTAAAATGTAGTCCGCTTCTTCTGGCGCATGCTTTTTCATATATGGATATACAGATTGATAAAATGCCCATCCTTCCGCTTGTTCGACTTTCGCTTCTTTTTCATCTTGTTTTGACGCATTTGCCGCCTTTGAAGCATAGCCGTGCGGAAGCGCGCCTGTCGCTAAATAAAAGGTTTTCATCAGCGTTTTATCCACGACTTGCTTTCCTAAGGAGAATGCGAGCAAATCGTCTTTTGCAGCCGCATCTTCAATTTGTGCAAACGCTCCATTAATCGCGTCCGCTAACTTTGTTCCATAAGCGGCGTCACGCTTTTCTACCGTTGGCTGTAAAATCGCGTAAAACTGCTTCGCTTCTTCGATTTCTTCTTTCACTGCTTCTTTATTTGCCCAATTTTCCTCTACTTCAGTAAACTCATGCTTGATTGTCGTATAAAATACTTTTTGCATAAGCTTATCAAAGATTTGTTTGACGACTACTGGATCGAGCGAGCCATCTTTCCCTGCCGCCAGCGCAGTAGTAATATGCTGGTCAAGCGTATCTTGAAATTCGGCGTCACGTTTTTGTACAAGCGTCTGTAAATTTTCTTCATATAGTTTTGTTACTTTATCAAAGTCAACTTTTTGCCCTTGCTTTGCTTTTTCCAGCTCGGCAATCGCCTGTTTAAACACATCGGCATAGTTAATTTCTTCCTTTTTTGTTTCCGCTAGTTTCTCTTCTTTTTGTTCAGCAGCTGTTTGCTCTTTTTTCTCCGTTTTGGTTGTTGCCGTTTCCTCGCTGTTTGAGCAAGCTCCCATCATTACCGCAAACGCTGTAAAAACAGCAAGTAATCTCCATTTCACTGACATTATGTATCCCCCCGACATTTTTGATTTGATAATGATTTTCATTAACACAAATTGATTATAATAGATAATGATTATCAGAGTCAATCATGTTTTCCATAAAAGAAAAGAGCTTGCCGTTGTTTTGGCAAACTCTGTTATTGTATTATACTTTGATAAATGAAGGGAAAAACTCATTCCCGACAATTTCTCCTCGGATAGACGGCATGGCTTGTTTTCCATGATTTAACGGTAAGTTCAGCTGCCCGGTATGCTTCTTCTAAATGCGGGCAACCGGACAAAATAAAGTATTGGAAATAAAAAAGAGATTCAGACAATATATTGCCTGAATCTCTTTGAAGAAAAATGAATTATACGTGTTTTTCCAATAGTTGAACAAGCGCTTCTTTCGGCTGATAGCCGATCGTTTTGTCAACAAGTTCGCCATTTTTGAAAACAAGCAATGTTGGAATGCTCATCACGCCGAACTTAGACGCTGTTTCTGGGTTTTCGTCGACGTTTACTTTTACGATTTTTACTTTGTCGCCCATTACTTGATCTACTTCTTCAAGAACCGGCGCAACCATGCGGCAAGGTCCACACCATGGCGCCCAGAAATCAACTAATGTTAGGCCTTCTTTCGTTTCTGCCGCAAATGTTTGATCTGTCGCATTTACAATCGCCATTTTAAATTCCTCCTATTCGCTATGATACTGTAAGCAAAGTATATCACGTAATGGAGTTTAGTGCGAATATTTTGCTTCGTTTCTAATATTCGCTTTCCGGCAGGAATTATGCCTTCGAGCAGACAGCAGAAAACGAGCAAAGCAATTCGCTTTGCCCGTTTCGTAAAAAATTTACGAATGCACTTTTAATTTTTTAAATTCTTCCGTTAACAACGGAACAACTTCGAACAAATCTCCGACAATACCGTAATCAGCGACTTTGAAAATGTTTGCCTCTGGGTCTTTGTTAATCGCTACGATGACTTTCGAGTTCGACATACCAGCTAAATGTTGAATCGCTCCGGAAATCCCGCAGGCGATATAAAGGTCTGGCGTAACGACTTTCCCAGTTTGGCCGATTTGCAGCGAATAATCGCAATATCCCGCGTCGCACGCACCGCGTGATGCACCGACAGCACCGCCTAATACTTCGGCAAGCTCTTGCAGCGGCTTAAAGCCTTCCGCACTTTTCACACCGCGTCCGCCGGCAACAATGACTTTCGCCTCAGATAGGTCGACTCCTTCCGCTGTTTTACGAACGACTTCTTTTACGATTGTACGCAAATCTTTAATGTCGACAGAAACGTTCGATACTTCTCCGGAACGCGATTCATCACGTTCTAACGGTTGAATGTTATTCGGACGAACAGTGACAAAAATGATGCCGTCTGTAACGATTTTCTTTTCAAACGCTTTTCCAGAGTAAATTGGACGTGTAAAGATAAGGTTGCCCCCAGCTTCTTCCACAGACACCACGTCGGAAACAAGGCCAGAGTTTAATTTGACCGCTAATTTCGGCGATAAGTCTTTTCCTAATGAGGTATGGCCCAATACGATCCCTTCTGGGTTTTCCGCGTCAATCACTGCTTTCAGTGCTTGAGAATAGCCGTCAGATGTATAATTTTTTAAATTTGGATGCTCTACCACAACGACGCGGTCGGCGCCGTGGAAAAATAACTCATTGGCATACGATTGGACGCTTTCGCCGACAAGGACGGATACGACTTCCCCGCCTTGGGCAATCGTTTTTGCCGCTGCGATCGCCTCAAACGAAACGTTTCTTAATGATCCATCACGAACTTCTGCTAACGTCAGTACTTTGCGTGCCATCTTTCAGTCCCCCTATTATGAAAAATTACACCACTTTTGCTTCTGAACGTAAAAGTTGAACAAGCTCTTTTACTTGATCAGCGATTTCACCTTGAAGAATTTTTCCCGCTTCTCTTTTTGGCGGCAAGAATATTTCGATCGTTTTCGTTTTCGCCGCAACATCATCTTCATCCAAATCCAAGTCATCTAATTCCAATTCATCAAGCGGTTTCTTTTTCGCCTTCATAATGCCTGGAAGCGAAGGATAGCGCGGCTCGTTAAGTCCTTGTTGCGCTGTCACAAGCAGTGGAAGCGATGTTTCGATCACTTCTTCGTCTCCTTCCACATCGCGGACGATCGTTACTTTATCGCCGTCAATATCTAGTTTCGTAATTGTCGTCACATACGGGATTCCCAGCAATTCCGCTACGCGCGGGCCAACTTGTCCCGAACCGCCATCAATGGCGACATTTCCAGCCAAGATCAAATCAGGGTTTTTGTCTTTTAAATATTCGGCAAGAACTTTCGCCGTTGTGTATTGATCTTGTTCTTCAACATCTTCTTCAATATTAATGAGTACCGCCTTATCGCAGCCCATCGCTAGCGCCGTGCGCAATTCTTTTTCCGCATCCTCATTGCCCACCGTCACAACTGTTACTTCACCGCCATGTTTGTCGCGTACTTGAATCGCTTCCTCAATTGCGTATTCATCGTACGGGTTGATAATAAATTCTGCTCCTTCTTCGTTTACTCTGCCATCTGCAATCGTAATTTTTTCTTCTGTATCGAATGTGCGCTTCATTAAGACGAAAATGTTCATGTGAGTCCCTCCTTGTTTTGATTAAACATTACTTCAGTTTTAAATATTCCGTCAATTAAAAACATTATTTACCATGAAAGATCGGCGGACGCTTTTCAATGAACGCTTGCACTCCTTCTTTCGCGTCTTCTGTTGTGAACATGCTTCCAAACAGCTTCGCTTCCTCACGCACTGCTTCCTGGAACGGTTTTTCTTTAAAAGAATTTAAAAGCTGCAATGTAGCGCGAACCGAAATCGGGCCTTTTTGCGCGATTTTTTTCGCCAGTTTTTTTGCTTCCTCGAGCAATTGCTCTTCTGGCACCACTTTGTTTGCTAATCCCCACTGCACCGCTTCTGTTCCGGTAATCGGCTCGCTCGTCAACATCATCTCGGCCGCTTTACCGAAGCCGACGTAGCGAGGAAGCCGCTGCGTGCCGGCAAAGCCAGGTATGATGCCAAGCTGCAGCTCTGGCAGGCCGAGTTTGGCGTTTTCGGAAACAATGCGGATATGGCAGCTCATCGCCAGCTCCAGTCCACCGCCTAGCGCTGCGCCATGGATGGCCGCAATCACTGGTTTTGGAAAGCGCTCGATTCGTTCCAACACTTGCTGTCCATTTTGCGACAGCACTGTCGCTTCATCGCTGGACGCTATAGAAGTAAACTCTTTAATATCCGCTCCTGCGGAGAAAAATCTTCCTTCGCCGTGAAGAAGCACAACACGGACGTTATCATCCGCCTCCAGCTCATCGAGCAAGGCTGAAAGCTCTTTCAATACAGCGGATGAAAGAGCGTTTGCCGGCGGACGAGAAAACGTTACGTCCGCGACAAACTCTTCTTTATGGACACGAAAAAATTCCATTATCCTCTTCTCCCCCTTTAAACAAATATGCTGTCTTACGAAGATGCACAACCTTTTGTTAACAATTCGTACACTGGCTTTGCTAATGCGACTAGATCATACTTTTGCTCGTTCATTACCCATGTCGTCACCGTTTCGTCAATCGCTCCAAAAATCATTTGCCTTGCAAGCCGAATATCTAAATCACGGCGAAACTCGCCTTTTTCGATCCCTTCTTTTACAATTTCGTCAATAATGCGCAAATATCTTTTTAACACATCGTTAATGCGATGTCGCAATTCTTTGTTCGATTGACGCAATTCCAGTTGAGTAACGACGGCTAAATGAGGATCCGCGGCCAGTGATTCGAAATGTTTCTTTACTAATACGTACAATTTCTCTAAAGGACTCGAAATTCCTGCTATCTCTTGTTCAATTTTCTCAATAAAGGAGCCCATTTTTTCCTCAAACACCGATATAAGAATGTCTTCTTTATTTTTAAAATAAAGATAAATCGTGCCGTCTGCGACCCCCGCTCGTTTTGCGATTTTCGATACTTGCGCCTGGTGGTATCCATTTTCAGCAATCACTACCACCGCTGCATCGATAATTTGTTTAAATTTTGGCTTATCTCTCCTCAACATTCATTCTCCTTTACAAAACATGAATGATCATTCATTCATATTTCCATTTTAAGGACTCCTTATTTATTTTGTCAAGATGATCTTTTGCAAAAACTTCAACAATCTTCATCCTTTCTTCATTTCTTCCTCCAGCAATGCTCTTCGCAAAATTTTCCCAACCGCTGTTTTTGGAAGTTCTTTGCGAAATTCATACATTCGCGGCACTTTATATGCCGCCAATCGGCTTCGCATAAATTGATCCAATTCCTCTTGTGTGCATTGTTCTCCTTGTTTAAGAACGACAAACGCCTTTACCGTTTCTCCACGATATTCATCTGGAACGCCAATGACTACCGCTTCCTGTACTTTCGGATGTTCATATAATACTTCTTCCACTTCACGTGGATAAATGTTGTAGCCGCTCGCAATAATCATATCTTTTTTCCGGTCGACGATATAGAAATAACCGCGCTCATCCATATAACCAACATCTCCCGTATATAGCCATCCGTCACGTAAAACATTCTCTGTTTCATGCGGCTGATTCCAGTATCCTTTCATCACTTGCGGTCCGCGAATAATAAGTTCACCAATTTCATTGGCTTTTGCTTCTTCCCCTGTTTCCAATGATATAATTTTCGCTTCCGTATCTGGCCATGGCACTCCGATGCTTCCTTTTACCCGTTCTCCATCCCATACAAAATTGCTGTGAGTAACAGGCGATGCTTCCGTCAACCCATATCCTTCAATCAGTTTTCCGCCAGTCAATTTTTCAAATTTCTCCTGAACTTCCACTGGCAATGGCGCTGATCCGCTAATGCATACTTTGATCGATGACAAATCATAGCGCGATAAATTTGGATGATTTAAAAGCGCAATATACATCGTTGGCGCTCCAGGAAACAACGTTGGTCTTAGTTTTTCAATCGTTTTTAATGTTGTTTCCGCATCAAATTTCGGCAAAAGAATCATTTTATACGCTTGCATAATCGCTAAATTCATGATCGTTGTCATGCCATATACATGGAAAAACGGCAAAATTCCCAAAATCGACTCCGTTCCTTTTCCGCATCGATACATCCAATGAGCACACATCAACGTATTGGCGATTAAATTTCGGTGCGTAAGCATGGCCGCTTTTGGAACGCCGGTTGTTCCTC
This sequence comes from Parageobacillus sp. G301, assembly GCF_030268025.1. Lineage (NCBI taxonomy): Bacteria > Bacillati > Bacillota > Bacilli > Caryophanales > Anoxybacillaceae > Parageobacillus > Parageobacillus sp. G301. The sequence continues at coordinate 881,493 of NZ_BSDB01000002.1, read as the reverse complement.
CGGTATACTGCAATAACGCGACATCTTCAACAGGGTCGATCTCCACGTTTGGCTCCGTTGCGTTCGGACGGGCTATTATTTTGGAAAATAGATGCTGGTCGCTCCGTTCTTCCGCTTTGACAATCACTGGCTGCTGCTTCCGTTGCATGAGCGGATATAGCCATTTTTTTATCGTTGGCAAATAGTCTTTAATGCTCGTAATAATAAGATGTTTCACTTTTGTATTTGCTTTTACTTTTGCTGCTTTTGGATAAAGCATATCTAATGTGATAAGCATCATTGCTCCGCTGTCGTTTAGCTGATATTCCAATTCGTGCTCCGTATAAAGCGGATTGGTCTGTACGACAATGCCGCCCGCGAACAGCACACCATAATAGCTGATAACCGCTTGTGGACAGTTTGGCAGCATGATCGACACACGATCCCCTTTTTGCAGCCCGAGTTGTCTCAAATAATTTGCCAATGTGAGCGCCTGTTCATAAACTTCACGGAATGTAAGCGTTTTCCCAAGGAAATAAATCGCATCATGCTCGCCAAATTCCGCCGCCGTTTCCCGCAAGTAATCAGACAATGTTTTATTAGGATAGTCAAGGTGATGCGGAATTTCTGGCGGATAATGAGTAAGCCATGGTTTTTCCATCGTACTCCCCCATATTCAAAAAATTTCAAGTGGTTTATCTTTATTTTATTACACTTTTTTGAATTTTACATCAAAAAAAAACGCCCTGCTTCGCAAGGGCGCTAAAAAAACAAATAGATGACGCCGATAAGAACAAAAAACGCGCATAGTATAAACAATAATTTTGCCAATGTTTCCATCGTTTTATTTTTCGACGCTAAATAGACAATGCCAACGATCAAAAAAATTCCACATAAAACAAGCAATATTCTTACTAACGTCTCCATCTTTTAACTCCTTTACCGAATCCCTTCTCCAATGACAAACGATAAGCCGATGGAAATAGCCATGGAAATCATCCCAACTGCCCGATTGTCTTTCGCAATCTCTTCGTCGATATTAAATTTTGGAGTAAGAAACTCATAAATAAAATACGCAACGAGCAGCAAAATAAAGCCATACACTCCCCAGCCGATTATCGCCAGCAGTGATTCGTGATGGCGAAGAGCATACCGGAAAATATTGGCAATGCCAAAAATTTTCCCGCCTGTTGCCATCGCCACCGCGACATTTCCTTTTTGAATCTCTTCCCAATTTTTATATTTTGTCACTAGCTCAAATATAGCTAAAAATACGACCATGCATAAAACAGCCACGCTAAAATTGGCGGCAATCTTTACGATTTCGTTTTCCCAAAACGAGCTCATCACGTCCTCTCCTCGTCATTTCAATTCGACAATCGTTACCCCTGTTCCTCCTTCATTTGCTTCACCAAAACGGAAGTTTTTTACAGCTCTATGCTTTTTCAAAAATTCTTGCACCCCTTTGCGAAGCGCTCCTGTCCCTTTTCCGTGAATGATCGAAACGCGAGGATATCCCGCTAAAAGCGCATCATCAATATATTTTTCTAAACGGACTATCGCATCTTCGTATCGTTCCCCGCGCAAGTCAAGCTCCAATCCGACATGATAGTCTTTTCCTTTTACGGTAGCGAGCGGTTTTGTCTCCGTTTTCGGCGCACTGCCGATATATTCTAAATCCCGTTCGTTGATTTTCATCTTTAAAATGCCGAGCTGTACTTGCCACTCATCATCAGAAACCTTTTCCACAAGATATCCTTTTTGATTTAAACTTGTCACTTTTACTTCATCGCCAGGCTGAAAGGCGTGCTGCGTCTGTTTTTTTCTTTCTTTTTTCTTCTTCTCTAATGTTGGAATCGCTTCTTGTAGGCGTTTTTTCGCCTCGATCAGTTCATGCTCTTTAATTTCCGATTGTTTTTCTTTTTGCATTCGGCGAAGTTCGCGAATAATTCGCTCGGCCTCTTGCTGGGAAGCACGGACGATGTCGGCTGCTTTCCGTTTCGCTTCTTCTATTATTTCATCGCGTTTTTCATGAAGTTCTTCCCATTTTTGCTCCCAATCGCTGCGGAGTTTTTCCGCTTCCATGCGCGCTTCTTTTGCTTTTTTCTCTTCCTCTTCCGCCCGCTTCTTGCTTTGTTCTAGCGAAGCGATCATATTTTCCACTTTGTTGCTTTCTGCGCTAATATGCGATTTTGCCCGTTCGATAATGCGCTCATCGAGTCCAAGCCGCTGCGATATTTCAAAGGCATTGCTTCGCCCCGGGATGCCAATCAATAACTTATACGTCGGACGAAGCGTTTCGGTGTCAAATTCGACACTCGCATTGATCACGCCGTCACGATTGTATCCGTATGCTTTTAACTCTGGATAATGGGTGGTCGCCACCGTACGTGCTCCGCGCCCGTGCACTTCATCTAAAATGGCGATTGCCAATGCCGCGCCTTCTTGCGGATCGGTTCCCGCACCTAATTCATCGAATAAAACGAGACTTTCATGATCAACGTTGCGTAAAATATCAACGATATTGACCATATGAGAAGAAAACGTGCTTAAACTTTGTTCAATCGATTGCTCATCCCCGATATCCGCATAGACGGAACGGAATACTGCTAATTCAGAACCATCGAGCGCAGGAATAAATAAGCCTGCTTGCGCCATCAATGTCAATAATCCGATCGTTTTTAATGTGACTGTTTTCCCACCGGTGTTTGGACCGGTAATAACGATCGTTGTATAGTCTTTGCCAAGCTCAATGTCATTCGGAACAACAACGTCTTGGTCAATGAGCGGATGGCGCGCCTGTAATAACCGGATATAGCCGCGATCATTCATCGCGGGCTTTGTCGCTTTCAATTTATTGGCATATTTTGCTTTAGCGAAAATAAAATCGAGCTGTGCCAATATGTCGACATTTTCGAGCAATGCTTCCGCGTGTTCGGCTACAATGCCTGTCAACTCCGTTAAAATCCGCTCAATTTCTCGTTTCTCTTTGACACGCGCTTCTTGGAGCTGGTTATTTAATTCTACCACTGCTTGCGGTTCAATAAACAATGTTGCTCCCGAAGCCGATTGATCATGGACAATGCCGCCGTAAGCACCGCGATACTCCTGTTTTACTGGAATGACGTAGCGGTCGTTGCGAATCGTAATAATCGCATCAGATAACATTTTTTGCGCCGACTGCGAACGAATGATATTCTCTAATTTTTCGCGCACTCGCGCCTCAGTTGTTCGAAGCTGCTGGCGGATAGAACGCAGCCGTTCGCTCGCATGATCCATCACTTCACCATGATCATCAATACAGCGTTCAATGGCCTGCTGCACTTCCGGAAGCGCAGCAAGTTTTTCCGCATAGCCTGCCAAATGAGGAAACTCTTCTTTCTCTTCATGCAGAGATTCAATAAACTGCTTCAATTGCCGGCTTGCAGAAATGGTGCTCGCAATATCTAGAAGCTCATGCGGACTAAGCGTTCCGCCGATTTTCGCACGCTTGAGGCTTGCGCGGATGTCAAAAATGCCGCCGAGCGGAACGTGCCCGCGCAGACGAAGCGCAGCTACCGCCTCGTCTGTTTCTTCTTGCCAGTTTGTGACCTCGTCAAAATGCGAAGAAGGAAATAGTTTTTCTACCTTTTCTTTTCCTAATGACGAAGATACATGTTCTAATAACTGCTCTTTTACTTTATCAAATTCTAATACGTGAAGCACTCTTGTATGCACGGATGAAAAACCTCCATCTGAAAATTGTCAACCAATTCGATTCCGAATACGTTTATCGATTGCGCAGCAAAAAGCTGCGCAACTCTTCAAGAGACCATGTATTGATCACCATTTCCTTGCGAATCCATCCTTTTCGTGCGGTTATGACCCCTATTTCCATATGGTCAAGCATGTCCAAATGGTGGGCATCTGTATTAATCGCGATTTTTACTCCAGCATCTTGCGCTTTTTTCAAATAGGAATATGATAAATCGAGACGGTTCGGATTCGCATTTAACTCAAGCGCCGTATTCGTTTCCCGCGCCAATTCGATAAGCATGTCTATATCTACGTCATATCCGTCTCGCTTTCCGATTAACCGCCCTGTCGGATGAGCGATCAAATCAACATGACGATTGCGAAGCGCAGCAGTAAGACGCTTCATAATCACGTCACGCGGCTGGGAAAAACTTGAATGAATCGCGGCGATGACAAAGTCAAGTTCTTCGAGAACGTCATCATCGTAATCAAGTGTTCCATCTGGCAAAATATCCATTTCTATGCCAGCCAAAATCGTAAAATCATCATATTTCGCGTTTAACCGTTCAATTTCTTCGCGCTGCCGCTTTAACCGTTCGACCGTCAGCCCGTTGGCGACCTTTAAATATTGAGAATGGTCGGTAATCGCCATATAGCGGTAGCCTTTTTTCCGGCATGCTTCCGCCATTTCCTCAATCGAGCACGCTCCGTCGCTCCAAGTAGAGTGCATATGCAAATCTCCTTGAATGTGGGAAAGACAAAGAAGTGGATAGTCGTCGCGATAGCGGTCGACTTCTGTCCCATCTTCCCTTAGTTCCGGCGGAATAAACGACAACTGAAAATGGGCAAAAAACGCTTGTTCATCAGAAAATGTTTTCACTTCTCCCGTTTTCACATTTTCTACTCCATACTCACTAATTTTTTCACCGCGCTCTTTTGCCAGCTGCCGCATGCGAACATTATGTTCTTTCGATCCCGTAAAATGATGGAGTGTCGTGGCGAACTGCTCCGGTGTCACTAAACGAAAATCAACAGCAATTTCATACTCATAGCGAAGCTGTAGGGACACTTTCGTATCACCGTTTGCAATCACATCTGAGACATTCGCTAGCTTCAATAACTGTTCCCGCACAAGATGCGGATCGTTCGTTGCGATAATGAAATCTAAATCTTTCACTGTTTCCTTCATTCGCCGCAAACTGCCGGCACGAGAAAAACGAACGATTCCTTCCATATTTTTAAGCTGATTTTCTATTTCCTCGGCAATCGGCAGCACAAAGGCTAACGAAAGCCGTTCCGGGCGAGAACCGATTTCTTCAATGGCGGCTAAAAGCTTTTCTTCTGTTTTCTTTCCGAAGCCTGGAAGCTGCTGTATTTTCTGCTCGAGACAAGCTTCTTTTAATGAAGCAATATCCACAATGCCCAGTTCTTGATATAGCTTTGCGATTTTCTTGCCGCCAAGTCCGGGAAGCCGAAGCAGGGTAAGCAAGCTCTCTGGAATTTCCTGTTTCAATTGTTCAAGAACGCTGGACGTTCCTGTTTCCAAAAATTCATGAATGACGCTTGCCGTCCCCTTTCCGATGCCGGGAATCGCGGTGAAATCGTCTATTTCCGCAATGCTTCGTTCATCGGTTTCCAATGCGCTTGCCGCTTTGCGAAACGCCGCAATTTTAAACGGATTTTCTCCTTTGATTTCCATATATAGCGCAATCGTCTCCAACAGACGAATGACATCTTTTTTATTTCCTTTCATTTTATCCCCACCTATCCGTACAACCCACTACGAAACATAATACAAGTTTTTTATGAAAAAGTACAAAAAAACTTCCCTATGAATATAGAGAAGTTACTATGCCATATAATGAATCCACATTTGCTTCAACATATCAGACAAAAACGGAGTGTGCTTCACAATCACTGTTGCCATAAAAGAATGTTGAAGCTTCGTTTGTATGCTTTCAATTGGGATAAGCGCACCAACGTATAAAAGTAAAAATACGATTAAGTACACTTCGATAAATCCCAACGCTCCGCCAGCCCAGCGGTTAATGCTGCGAAGAATCGGCAATTGCGCCACAAAATCAAGCATCGAACCGATGATTTGCAGCACAATTTTCGTTGCGAAGAATAAAATCGCAAATGCGATCGCTCGATAGTATGCTTCATCCAAATGCGTGCTTTCAAACAGCAGTTTGGCCGTCTCCGGATCGCCGAACGTCGGATACGGAATCCACAGACGCAGCGGAGGCACTAATTTTTCATAATAAAGATAAGCGACGACAAAAGCGATGATAAAGCCGGCCATATGAATAAATTGCAAAATAAATCCCCGTTTTAGACCAATCATAAACCCCATTAAAAGGATAAAGAGCAAAAGAAGATCGACCATTCCGTTACTCATCCTTTTCTTTATGTAGTTTTTGTAAAAGCCGATCATATTCTTCTTTTAATTTTATATAATCATGAACGATGTTAATGGCTGTCAGTACCGCTAGTTTACTAATATCCAATGTCGGATTTTTCTCGCTAATCTCCCGCATTTTATCGTCGACAATGGATGCCACTAAACGAATATGGCTTGAGCTTTCTGTGCCAACGATCGTATATTGCTGTCCGTATATATCGACTGTCACCCGCGTTTTTTGTTGCTCCGCCAAATGATTTCCCCCATTCCTCAAAATCCTATTGTTTATCATAACATGAATGCTGATATAATGAAAAGATACGACTACTATGATATGCAAAAGAAAAAACGATAGTGATTAGGAGTGAATGGCCATGACAAATCACGTCATCACGGCAACAGCGACGATGCTTGAAGAAATGCGGAATCATTACGCTTCCGATATAACCGGACACCTTCCTGCAGGTGCTTTGTTCGTTGCCAAACGGTCCGGCTGCACGATTACCGCTTACCGCACGGGAAAAGTGCTGTTTCAAGGAAAAGAGGCAGAACAAGAAGCGGCAAAATGGATGAAAGAATCGGATCAAAAGGAAGCGCCAGTCTCCCAGCCCCCCTTGGCTGCCGCATCGGCAATCGGCTCCGATGAAGTCGGAACCGGAGATTATTTCGGACCAGTTGTCGTTGCCGCCGCATATGTTGCCAAAGACCAAATGGATGCGATCACAGCAATGGGAATAAAAGATTCGAAACTGTTGACGGATGAAGCCATCCGACGGCTCGCCCCGTCGCTTATGAACATGATCCCGAACCAAACGGTTATACTGTCCAATCCAATGTATAATGATTGGCAACGAAGCGGAATGCCGCAAACGAAAATAAAAGCGTTGCTGCATAATGAAGCGATTGGAAAGCTTGTCAAACAGCTTTCCCCTATAGAACCGGAAGCGATTATTATTGACCAATTTATTGAACGGGACTTATATTTTCGCTACCTCGAAAACGAAACAAATGTCGTCCGCGATCATGTGTATTGCTACCCGAAGGCAGAAACGGTTCATGTTGCAGTGGCCGCTGCTTCGATAATCGCCCGCTACGTATTTTTGCAGGAAATGGAGCGATTAAGCAAAGAAGTGGGCATGACATTGCCAAAAGGAGCGGGAGCGCAAGTCGATCAGGCCGCCGCCAATCTTATCCAAACGCATGGGCCTGCCATTCTCGAAACGTGCGCGAAGCTTCATTTTGCTAATACCGAAAAAGCAGCGCGGATTGCTAAAAAGTAAACATAAAAAGAGGATGGCTCGAAAAGATCGTTATTAACGACCTTTTGAGTCAGCCTCTCTTTGTTCATACATAGACGAGTAAGTTTAGCTCCCGCTGCCGGTTATCATCTTTACTTGCTTCTCTCCTCCAGCGCCTCAACAACCTTTTCCGCCGTGCTTCTGCTTGATTGCGGGTTTTGCCCTGTAATTAAATTGCCGTCACGTACGGAGAAGTCCGTCCATTTTTCACCGTGAACAAAATTGGCGCCTCTTAAGCGCAACGTTGATTCAAGCAAAAACGGCATATATTGGTCTAATTGCACTTCTCTTTCTTCTTCATCTGTAAATGCGGTTACCGTTTTTCCTTTGACAAGCGGTGTTCCGTCTTTATATGTTACATTGACAAGCCCGGACGGACCGTGACACACAGCGCCAATGATTCTTCCATCTTCGGCAAATTGCTGCAGGACGTATTGCAATGTTTCATTATCTGGAAAATCGAACATCGTCCCATGACCGCCAGGAAGGAAAATCGCATCAAATCCAGTTGCATCGTCTTCGCTTAAGCGGGCCGTATTTTTCAACTCTTTTTCAGCTTCTGCCCAAGCTGGATCTTTTTCTTCAATGCTGCGCGGATCAAGCGGCACTTCCCCGCCTTGGATGCTTGCCACTTTCACGTCATATCCTTTTTCTTTAAAGACAAGATATGGAACGGCGAATTCCTCAAGCCAAAGCCCCGTTTTATGATCGTCGGTAATCGTTGTATGGTTGGTAACCACCATCAGCACACGCTTGCTCATTGGTTATTCCTCCTTTTATCGAATTCGTACTTTTATCATAGATTACCTTTCACAAAAGCACCAATAAATATGCTCAAAAAAATCGGGATCCTTGCCAGATCCCGCCTTTACTTCATAAACGGCCACCAGTTTGCCTTGCCAAATGTTTTAACCATCACCGGCACGAACAGCGGCAGTACAACAAGCGCGTATAAAATTAATCCAGTCAGCACAATCGTCGCGATTTGCAAGAGCGACAAGACGCCGGACGGATACATCGCCGCAAACGTCCCGCCTAAAATAACAGCGGCCGAAATAATAACCGTTCCCATATTGCGCATCGCCAACAGCATCGCTTCCTGCACCGGTTTGTCACGATATTCGTTGAAGCGGTCCATCAAGAAAATGCTGTAGTCGATGCCAAGCGCGATTAAGATGACAAACGCGAAAAACGATACCGCCCAGTTCAAACCGGCGTAGCCAAGCCCATTGACAAAAATAAGCTCGGTTACCGCCATCGATGTGTAGTACGTCAAAATAAGCGATAAAATTAAATACATCGGCATAATCAACGAACGAAGCAAAACGATTAAAATAAGCGCAATGCCGGCAAGCATCAACACAACGGTGCGGGAGTAGTCATTCGACGAAATCGTGTGCAAATCGGAATAAATGCTCGTCACTCCGCCAACGGCAACTTTTGCATTTTCGAGTTTCGTATCTTTCACCGCACGCTCAACTGCTTGTTTAATATCATCGATTTTGTTCAACGCCGATGTGGAATACGGGTTTTCATCGAAAATCACATCAAACGTCACGACTTTTTTGTCTTTGGACATATACGCATCTTGCGCTTTGGCAAATTCTTTGCTCTCAAGCACTTGTTTCGGCAAATACCAGCCTGTCATTTCTTTGTTTGGCGAAGACGCAAGCTCGGATAAATAGCTTTCTGCGGAACCTAGGCCTTTCGATACTTTCCGAAGACCGTCGGCACTTTGATCAAGCCCTGTAATTAATTGACTCATTTGCCCGTCTAATTGGGAAAATCCTCGCAGCAGCTGTTCTTGCCCAGCGTTCACTTCGCTTAATCCATTCGACAGCTGCGGAAGACGCCCGATTACTTGACGCTGTCCATTTGCTGCTTTATCCATCCCTTTTTGCAGCTCGTCAAGCCCGGCGATCAGTTTGGTCATCCCATCAATCAACGCTTTTTGGCCGCTGATAAGCTGCACAAACGAGCCGTTCGCTTGACGGACTCCAGCGCTTGCCTGTTTGAGTGCGGTATTTAATTGCGTAAAACCTGCAGTCATTTGCTGGGATCGTTGCGCTAATCCCGCTGCAATCATTTTTGTTCGCTGATATTCCGGATCCTGTTGCAGCTCTGGATGTGTTTGCTCTATATGATTCAACGATGCGCTCACCGAGGATAATTGCTCCGATAAGGCGTTCATGCCGTCTTGCAGTTGTTCATACTGGCTGATAAGCGAAGAGAGGCCGGCGCCCGCCTTTTCATATCCTTGCAGCAACTGTTCAGCGCCTCGCTTTAACTTTTTCGCATTATCCTTGATTGTTGCCAATCCTTTTTTGATTTCGCCAGCTCCCATCGAACCGCTGCGAATGCCTTGTTCAATTTGCGCAAGTCCTTTTTGGAGGTCGCTAACACCCATTTTGAGCCGCTTCGTTCCTGATGCAAGCTCTTCCATACCGTTTGTCGCTTGTTTTAATTTTGGCGCGGATGCGGAAAGCTGTTTGCTCGCTTGACTTAGTCCAGAGCTGATTTTCTCAATCCCTTCTTTTCCTTGTCCAAGACCATCTTTTAAGCTTTTCGCTTGCTCGGTGACAAACAATTGTTCAATTGGCTCCCCAGTCGGGCGTGTAACAGAACGCACTTTGTCGATACCATCGATTTTTTCGACTTCACGGCTGATTTTTTCAATAAGGGCAAAATATTCTTGCGAGTTCATCGCTTCATCGTTTTTCATGACGATTTGCGTTGGCATCGCTTCACCAGGATTAAAATTTTTAGCGATAATATTGAACGCTTTAACAGACGCATAGTCGTCACCAATTTCTTCAAGGGAATCAAATGACAAATCCCCATCATACGTTGCCAACACCGGAACGGTAATAACCGCAACGATGCCTAACGCAATGAGCGGTCTGGCAAACGCAAACCGTCCCGCGGCATCCCATAAGCGGCTTTGTTTATGCTCTAAATTTCCTTTCGCCGGCCAAAACAGATTTGGACCAAGCACCGCCATAAAAAACGGCACCAACGTCATCAGCGCAACAAGGAGCACCGCTACCCCAACCGCCACCGCAGCAGCTGATTGATACAACTTAAACGTTGATAATCCAATTGCGGCAAACCCGATCATCACTGCAATTCCGCTGAACAATACCGTTTTTCCAGCGGTGCGGTACGTGGCGACAATCGCATCCGTGCGGTTTTCGTGCTGCGAAAGTTCTTCCTTAAACCGGCTTAACAGCAAAATACAATAGTCCGTTCCGATTCCAAACAGCACGGCAACTAAAAAGATTTGCGTAAACGTAGAGAGCGGAAAATTTACATGATCCACGAGAAAAGCGACAATCGACTGCGACACTAAATACGTCATCCCGACGGTGACAAGCGGAATGAGTGGCGCGACAAACGAACGGAACACGACAAGCAACACCACTAAAATAAACACAACCGTAATGCCTTCCGTCTTTTTCAACCCTTTCTGCGAGCTGACGACAACGTCTTCGTCAATCATCCAGCCACCCGTGTAATAATGTTCGACAGAAATGTCATCAATCGCTTTGTAAAGCGCCTTGCTTATTTCTTTCGCGCTTCTTCCGTTCCGCTCCAGCTTCACGGACGTTAAAATCGTCGTGCCATCTTTAGAAACAAGTTGATCTTTCAATTCCTTTTCTTTAAACGGGGAGATAATCTCGGTAATTCCGAGTTTCTCTTTTTGCGCTTCCAACTGTTTAACGGCGCGCTCCGCTTCCTTCCAATCGCTGGCCGTCAGCCCTCCTTTGCGGTAAAACACAAGTGCTGTTGACAGTTCGCTTCCTTTGTTCTCCTTCTTTTGCACTTCGTTTAAAATATCCATCGCAAGCGAAGACGAGTAGCCTTTTGGCACGTTAAGCTGCCCTTTCTCGCGGACAAGATCGGCCATGTTCGGCGCCGTCACAATAAGGACGGCAGCTGCGACAATCCACGCCAACAGTACGAACCACTTTCCTTTGACGATTCCTCTCACGATGTTCCCTCCATCTCTTGCAAAATGCATGCAAGCTTTTCATACGTTTGAATAAACATTTCAATTTCCCTCTCCGAAAATTTGGTTATGAACGACTCGACTAATTTATGAATTTTTTCTTCCGTTTCCGTAATCCATTCATTCCCTCGTTCCGTCAGCGTCAAATAAACAACCCTGCGGTCATTTTGATCGCGCATGCGCTGAATCAAACCTTTTTTGACAAGGCGGTTCGTCATCGCCGTAATCGCGCTTTTGTTTACTCCAAACATGGACGCAAGTTCGGTTGATGTGCATTTTGCTTTCTTTTTTATGTAGCGAAGCAGGTAATATTGGTCGTTTGTCATATCCTCATCAAGCTCGCACTTCACGAGCGCCGCTGCTTTTTTCATCACGATAAAGGAAACAGATAAATATCGTTCTACTAAATCATGAATGTTTCTATACCGCAAGATATCACTCCTCTTTGTGGAAAATAGTTTAATTATTTAACTATTAAACAATGTAACAATCTCCTAGAAAAAAAGTCAACTGAGAGATTTTCTTTTTTTTCGAAGAAAGAATGATATTATAATGAAGGAGTATTTTGGTTCGAAGACGGGTTTTTCAAAAAAGAGAGGCATTTGGGCAACAGTTAACGTCGTTCGTTTTTTCTGACTTAACCGTTGAAGTTAATTCTATATTTTTCCAATCCGAATAGAAGCATTGGAACGAAGTGTACGAAGTTTTTGTTTTGCTTCTTCAATCGAATTCTTGACCACTCCCCATGCCTAAAGGTAATCCCTTCTACCGAAGAGAAATGGATCAAGCTCAATCCGCCGGTCTAGCGGTGAAAAGTCTTATACCTTCTTGCAAGATGTTTCTGGCTGCATTTATGTCCCTGTCATGATGCGCACCACAATTCGGGCCTATCCACTCCCGTAAGTTTAAAGTAATAGAACAATGGATGCGTCAAAAGCGTAAAATCGAGGAAACCACCTTTTCGGTCCTTGTGCATGTATTTCATCTCACTTCGATCCGTGCTAACAGTGTCGAAGGTTTTGAAACTGCATGAGACAGTAACAGTATTTTATTGGCTTATAAGTTTTTGTCCTTGGCGCTCGTTGAACAATAAAGTTCAACGAGCGCCAAAGGTTTATTTAGATGATGAAAAGTTAAAATTTCCTGATTCCGATATAATTTTAACGCTTGTACGGCCAGAACCTACCATTCCTTGAACATGGTTTTCTTTTTGGATCGTGTATTTAAAATTGTCTATATTTATAAAAGACACTTCGCCAGTATGGCTAGAGAAGTCTAATTTAATATCATCAGGTTTCTCCTTAGAATTTAAATATATGTCTCCACTATTTGTTTGTATATTTATGGAGTTCTTAATTTTTTCGCTATTGATATTTATATCTCCAGAACTACTCTCTACATATAGCATTTGTGTATTCACATTTGATATCATCATATCACCTGAACTAGTTTTCATCTTACTATTTCCGGCAATACTTTTATCTATAACAATATCTCCAGAAGATGTTTTAAGTAATAAATCATTTTTTGCTGTGGTGCCACTCATGTTAATCGTCCCTGATTTTGTATGAATATCTATAGATCGGCAATTAATATCTTTTATCTTAATATCCCCAGATAGAGAACTAACTATCAAGTTAGCCAATTGAATAGGTACAAATATTTTAAGTTCTAGCTCAGATCGATTTCCCGAAATTTTAAAAGAATCTTTATATTTTGCTTCTACTTTTAATCTCCCATGATCTAATTTAGAAGAAAAATGTATATCTTTTTTATTTCCAACTTCCCCAGTTAGATACAATTTAATATTTTCCTTATTGTTTTGAACAATGACATGTGTGTTAATTGAATTGGTATCAACCTTTAAAGAGCTAATCTTAATCGCCTCAACGATTTTTTGCTCATTGATATGATAACTTTTTTCACTAGCTGTAGAATATTTATACCATGTAACTATCGAACCAATACAACCCACAAGAATTAACAAAACAACTATTCCCATCTTTTTCATCTTCACGCTTCACTTCCTAACAAATATAAGTTCCTAATTTGACTAATTTTCGGTTTATATCAAGCAATAACGATTAAAATTTATGTTAAATATTTACAACTTCTTCAACTAACCTGCTCCGTTTGTATAGTAAGAAGGGGGGCCTCACAACAACTCCTTTTGTTTCGCTCTTGCATCCAGTTAGCTTGTTACTTCAAATTTTTATGGAAATCAATTTATTCATCCACATCATAATCTGATTCATAATAATCTTGATGTTGAATATTAATAATAAAAATCGACTTTCCTCCTGTAATAACATTGAAACGCTTAATCCCGTTATAGCAAACCGCAGCCATGTGACTGTTCCGATAATGCCGTAAATGCAAATAAGCTTCACCTATGGAGCCATTGATGGCAGATCGTTCTGACCCAATCATGGTAGTGTTCCCAGCTCTTCCAGACCTCTTCTGCCCAAGCTTTAAGCATCTCGTCTCTTTTCTTGCCTGGTTCCGCACGCAACACATCGAATACCGTCAGCGAATATGTTTGATGAGGTGGTTCGAAGCGAGGCCAATCGTGCCGCCGCTTGGCCAATTTCATGTGTGCTTTCTGGACTTGTTTTCCTGTGTATCCGCATTCAACGGATAAATATAAGCCGACAAGCGCAAATGCTGTTGTGATGCTGCGCGTCACTCCTCCTGAATGTTGCGCGCCGTAGGCGTCGACGGCTAGTTGATGGATGAAGTCAGGATCATTTTTTGACATGTTATATACGGTTAATTCTCCGTAAAGCTGCCAGCACTCACCAGATGCGTGATATCGGTCGCAAGGCTCTAAATTTTTACTGGGAAGTTTCCGTTTGCATCCTGGGGACTCTACAAGAAGATTTCCCATTCGAAAGTACCTCCGCACGCTCCTTTTCATTTTACAAAATAAAAATGTATCTCCTTGGAAGCCACACACCACGATAAAAAACAAAGGCCAAGATAGGATCGTTTCCAGAAACGAATAGGACCGATTACGCTGCAATATCGCGTTTTCGGAAAATAAACCATGTAAGTGCGTTAAATATAACAAAGTAAACAAGCAGCATCATAATGGAAAATGTCATCGTCATTCCTTCGACAAGCGGCGTTCCATCAATATATTGCGCTAAGTTTGTATTGGCAAATAATAAATATTTTGCCCATTCAAATTTCATGGCAAGAAACACCGTAATCTGCGGACCAACAAACAGAGCAAAAGTCGCCAGTCCAATCGCAAGCGAGTGATTGCGAAACACCGCGGATATCATAAACGCAAAGGTCGTCATCATGACAAGATCAACGCAATTAAGTGCGTATACTTGCATCACATAGAGAAGCATGTTTTTCTCAACAACCGCTCCGTTTTGGTACGCTAAATATGGTTCGCGGATGTTTTCGATTCCGAAAACGACCGCGGCGATGACGGACGAGAAAATAAACAGCAATAAAAGCATACAAAGCGCAAACAACAGGGCGGCGATGTATTTCGCAAGCAAAATTTTCGTGCGGCTGGCGGGACGAATAAGAAGCAGTTTGATCGTTCCCCACGAAAATTCACTGGCCACGCTTCCTGCCGCCACAATAATCGTAAACAGCGTGATCAGCGCAATAATATCGGCCGAATTCACTAAATACCCCCAGAACGTATTAGATGATACAGGTTTTATATTATGCTCTAGGCGATATTCATTAATTTTCAGCTGCTGTTCGAGATGATTTTTATACATTTTCGGCACCTTTTCCTCAGAAAGCTGGGCTTCCATTTCCTTTATCTCCGAGGCAACCTCCGCCTTCCAATTTTTCGGTTCTTTATATGTCGCTTTTATAATCAACGCTCCCGCCAATGTCGACAAGGCAAGAAGCCCGATCATAAACCATGTGCCAATCCTGCGGTAAATTTTCATATTTTCGTTTTGAATTAATGAAAGAATGCTAGGCAATTTCATTCCCTCCCGTTATTTCTAAAAATCTTTCTTCCAACGATTTCGTAAGAACTTGAATGCCATATACTTTGATATTTTCTGATACTAAGGCGGCATTCAAGCTTGGTATTTCCTCGTAATCGAGAGAAACTTCGATTCCTTGCTTCACCGGTGTGATGTTCATATGAGGATAGATGTTTTTGATTACGGTTAGCGCTTGTTCCGCCGGCTCTACGGTAAGCAGCACCTTTTGAGCTTGTTTGGACAGCTCTTGAACCGATTCAATTCCTACTAATCTTCCATGTTGAATAATCGCAAAGCGGTCGCACATCATTTCCATTTCCGACAGAAGATGGCTTGAAACGATGATCCCCAGCCCTTCTTCTTTCGCCAGCTTGCGCAAGTAGTCGCGGATTTCGCGGATGCCGGCGGGATCGAGCCCGTTTGTCGGTTCATCCAAAATAAGCAAAGAAGGCCGATGAAGCAATGCCTGCGCCAGTCCTAGCCGCTGCCTCATGCCGAGCGAATATGTCTTCACTTTGTCATGAATTCGTTTTTCCAAGCCGACTAGCTTGACAACCTCGTTGATGCGCTCTTTGGTGACCCCTTTTGTCATGCGCGCATAATGTAGCAGATTTTGGTATCCGGTTAAAAATTTATACATCTCCGGATTTTCGACAATAGCGCCGACATGCTGGATCGCTTTTTCAAAGTCTTTTTGAATACTGATTCCATTAATCAGCACATCGCCGCTGGTAATTCCCATCAGTCCGACAATCATGCGAATCGTTGTTGTTTTTCCGGCGCCGTTCGGCCCAAGAAATCCAAACACTTCCCCTGGAAATACCTCGAGCGACAAATCATGGATAATCGTTTTCTTGCCAATATCTTTTCTGACATTTTTCAATTGCAAAAGCGGATTCATCGTCGTTCCTCTCCCTTATAAATTTTTTTCAGCCGGTTTACTACACTGTCGCGGCTTGTTTCTCTTAATTCATCGACGCGGACGCACTCCGCCACTTTTCCATCACGGAGGAAAATCGCCTCATCCAGCAATGGTTCGACTTCATCGATTTTATGCGTCGTCATCACAATCGTCTGCCGTTCTAGATCGACAAATGAAATCAGTCCTTTGACAATGGATTCGCGCACCATCGGATCAAGGCCGGACAGCGGTTCATCCATCAATAAAATCGGCGCTTCCCGCGCTAACGTAAAAGCGATTTTCGCGCGGCCGCGTCCACCTTTGGACAGCTGTCTTAATTTTTTATCAGGCTGGATTTCCATGAACTCTAAAATGTCATACGCTTTTTCTGTGCGGAAATCGCTAAATTGCGAAGCGTAAAACTCCAGCATATCCTGAACCGTAAAGCTGTCATAATAGACGTCCAATTCCGATAAATACGCGACTTTGCTGGTGATGTTTCTCGTTACTTCCATTCCATCCACCAGCACTTTTCCTTTCGTAGGAAAAACTAATCCGGCAATCAATTTCAAAAAAGTCGATTTGCCGCTGCCGTTTGCGCCAAGGACGCCGATGATTTTTCCTTTTTCTAAACTTAGCGATACATCATCTAATGCGATGACATTACCGTATTTTTTTGTGACATGCTCGAATTCAATCATTGTTTCTCTCCATCCTCTCCCCTGCTGAAATCTTTTAGCGAAGCTATAATGTCATTCATCGTAAATCCAATCTCTGTCATGTTCCGTATAAAATCAGCCACAATATCCCGCTTTAGCTGTTCACGCAACCGTTCGATGACTTCCACATTTTCCGTGACAAACGTTCCTTGACCGCGCCGCGTTTCCACAATCCCCATCCTTTCGAGCTCACTATATGTGCGCTGGATCGTATTCGGGTTTACTCCTGTTTGTACAGCCATCTCCCGCACAGACGGCAATTTATCTCCCGCCTTCCATTCGTTTCGTACAATCTTTTTATTTATTTTTTCCATTATTTGTATATAAATTGGCTTCGTTGTATCAAACTCCTCCGTCACGATGCTTACACCTCAACTTTTCTGTCAATTAACCAAATGGAAACGCTAAATAGGAGGGCAGCCATAATACCGTAAAAAACGATTGCTCCTACTGGCATCGTTCCCATCTTTTCGATCATTATCCAACCCTCTGTTGCATTGTATTTGAACGCAGCCCTCGGCATCGCTACTTTTCCCCATCCCGTTAGCCATTCGTATACGTTTGTTTTCATAAACAACGAAAATAGCCAGCCAAACAGAAAATAAATAAGCGTAACGATCACCCCCGAGAGTTTTGAAACCATTTGTTTACAGATGAGGTGAATCACCCAATAAAACAAACACAAGACCGCCAGATGGATAGATAGCAGCACAATAGACAGAACCGCCAGCATACCGCTTTGGATAAAAAGCTCATGATTCCACATTTCCTCATTAAAATACCTCTCTTTTATTTCAAGCGACGCAATATAGGTAAATAGCGCTGAAACAAACAGGGAAACAAGCAGGCTGCCAAACGCGATGAGCAGTTTGGCGCTTACCAATCGAAATACCGGCTGCGGGGTGTGAAGCCATAAATGAAGACGCTTCGCTTCTGTTTGCAAACTGAGAGCCATAAACATCAACATATAAAAAGCGTGCAGGCTTGTGACAATCAATGATGGAACGAACATCGCTATCGGCTCATCGTATTTCAGAGCCAATAAATATGCAACTATATTAACGGCGATCACGATTCCAACCGTAGTCCATATCCACAGTTTAGAGATGCGCCATTCTTTTTTTAATAAGCCAATCCACGGATTCATTCTTTCCCCTCCAGCAACAGTGAATTAGTGTTCTAGTTATATAGTACACTAGTTCAAAATGAAATGTCAACTAATGTCAACTAATTTTTTACAGCAACAAGCCCCATTTTCGCCTCTTCATTCGTAATACCATACCCGTTTGTTCAAGTATAAAACAGAAACGCTACCTTCGCTGCTATATGAAACTCCTCTCTTTACAAAAAACCCCCATCTTATGCTTCTGCATAAAATGGGGGATTCGTTTTTTATCCGCGCAATGTCGCGCCGAATCGCTGTTCCACTGCTTGAATCACTTTTTCGTGAACGGCGGTTACTTCTTCGTCTGTTAATGTACGTTCCGGATCGTAATAACGGAGCGAGAAGGCGATCGATTTTTTGCCGTCTGGGAGGCGGTCACCCTGGTAGACGTCGAAAATGGATACTTCTTTTAATAGCTCGCCGCCCGCTTCGATAATCGCTTTTTGCAGCTCGCCGGCGACGACGTTTTCATCGACGACAAGGGCGATATCGCGGGTGATCGACGGGAAGCGCGGAATCGGCGAGTAGCGGATGTCCTCGACTTCCACGTTTAACAAGTCGGTCAAGGCAAGTTCAAAGACATATGTTTCTTTTAAATCATATTCTTTTTGCACGACCGGATGGAGCTGACCAACAAACCCAATCGTCTTGCCATCCAGCAAAATATCAGCAGTGCGTCCCGGATGCATATGCTCGCGTTTTGCTTGTTTATATTCAATGCGGTTCGTTAAGCCTAGCAATTCGAACAATCCGTCTAAAATGCCCTTGACTACATAGAAATCAACCGCTTTTTTCTCACCTTGCCATAAGTGGGCGTGCCATACGCCTGTTAAGACTCCGGCAAGACGCTCTTTTTCACTTGGCAGTTCATTCTCGCCATTTGCAAGATACACCGCGCCTGTTTCATAGACGGCGACGTTTTCGACTTGGCGTGCGCGGTTATAGCTCGCTACTTCCAACAGATGAGGCAGCAAGCTTTGACGAAGGACGCTTCGTTCTTCGCTCATCGGCAGCGCCAAGCGGATCGGTTCCGCCGTTTCTAACGCGAACATCGTCGCTTTTTCCTCGCTTGTCAGAGAGTACGTAATCGCTTGGAACAGGCCAACGTCTTCTAAGTAACGGCGCACTTGCCGGCGTTTTGCTTGATAAGGCGTCAATTTGCCCGGTTTTGCTTCCGCGACTGGCAAGGTTGCCGGCAGACGGTCATAGCCGTACAATCTCGCTACTTCTTCAATAATATCTTCTTCAATCGAAATATCCCGACGGCGTGACGGCACGGTAATCGTAAACGTTCCGTTATCTTCGGTAAACACAAATTGCAAGTTCGTTAAAATCGTTGCGACTTCGTCTTTCGTAATCATCGTGCCGAGCACGCGGTTAATGCGGTCCAACGTAATGGTGACCGTCACTTCTTTCTCTTTTAACGTATTGACTTCAACAACGCCGCCAACCACTTCACCGCCAGCGTACTCTGCCATTAACGCGGCGGCGCGGTCGAGTGCTTCTTTTGTCCGTGCCGGGTCAATGCCTTTTTCAAAGCGCGTGCTTGCTTCACTGCGCAAGCCGTGATCTTTCGATGCTTTGCGAATGACAGGGCTCGTGAAATAAGCCGATTCGATAAACACCGTTGTAGTGTCGTCTCGTACTTCGGAATTCGCGCCGCCCATGACGCCAGCCAACGCCACTGGCTCCGTGCCGTTTGTAATCACAAGGTGGTCTTCCGTTAACGTACGCTTCGTATCATCCAACGTGACAATTGTTTCGCCTGCTTTCGCGCGGCGGACAACAATCTCCTTCGAACCGAGACGGTCATAGTCAAACGCATGAAGCGGCTGGCCGTACTCAAGCAAAATGTAGTTCGTAATATCGACAACATTGTTATGCGGACGGATTCCTGCCGCCATCAGGCGCGTTTGCATCCAAAGCGGCGACGGGCCGATTTTCACGTTTTTCACAATGCGTCCTGCATATAATGGATTGTCTTCCGGCGCATCGACGCGCACAGAAATATAATCATGGACATTTTCGTTATTTTCTTGAAGCTCAATGGTTGGAAGTTTCACGTCTCTCCCTAAAATCGCCGCCACTTCATATGCGACGCCAATCATGCTTAAGCAATCGGCGCGGTTTGGCGTAAGTCCAAGTTCTAACACTTCATCGTCTAAATTTAATAATTCCAATACATCGGCGCCAACCGGTGCGTCGCTTGGAAAGACGAAAATGCCATCAGCGTACTCTTTCGGAACTAATTTTGATTCAACACCGAGCTCTTGCAAGGAACAAATCATGCCGTTTGATTCTTCTCCGCGCAGTTTTGCCCGTTTAATTTTCAAATTGCCTGGCAAAACCGCACCGACTTTAGCAACCGCTACTTTTTGCCCTTTGGCAACATTCGGGGCGCCACAAATAATTTGCACCGGCTCGCCTTCTCCGATATCGACGAGACATTTGCTTAATTTATCGGCGTTTGGATGTTGTTCGCGCTCAAGCACATGTCCAACGACAACGCCTTTTGCCCCTTTATTCAATACTTCCACACTTTCGACTTCAATGCCGCTTTTGGTGATGAGGTCGGCTAGTTCTTTTGCCGTTATTCCCGTAAGATCTACATATTCTTGCAGCCATTTATAAGAAACAAACATCGGTCAAGCCTCCCTTTTACACACGATGGAATTGTTGTAAGAAACGGATGTCATTTTGATAGAAATGGCGGATGTCATCAATGCCGTATTTGAGCATCGCGATGCGCTCTGGTCCCATACCAAACGCGAAACCAGTATATTTTTTCGAATCAAATCCGGCCATTTCTAATACGTTTGGATGAACCATGCCGGCACCTAAAATTTCAATCCATCCTGTCCCTTTACATACGCTACAGCCATGTCCGCCGCAATGGAAACAAGATACATCGACTTCAACTGACGGCTCAGTGAATGGGAAAAAGCTTGGACGGAAACGGATTTCGCGGCCTTCGCCAAACATTTTGCGGGCAAACTCGCGCAACGTTCCTTTCAGGTCGCTCATGCGAATGTTTTCATCGACAACAAGCCCTTCGATTTGCGTAAATTGATGCGAGTGAGTCGCGTCATCATTGTCGCGGCGGTACACTTTTCCCGGGCAGATGATTTTCACCGGACCGCGCCCTTGATGTTTTTCCATCGTGCGCGCTTGCACCGGTGACGTATGAGTACGAAGCAAAATTTCTTCGGTAATATAGAACGAATCTTGCATATCGCGCGCCGGATGGCCTTTTGGCAAGTTCAACGCTTCAAAATTGTAGTAGTCTTTCTCGACTTCCGGCCCTTCGGCAATCGTATAGCCCATGCCAATGAACAAGTCTTCGATTTCTTCAATGACGCGCGTAAGCGGATGATGATTGCCTCTTCTGACCGGGCGGCCTGGAAGCGTGACATCAATCGCTTCCGCTGCTAATTTTTTCTCAACTTCCTCTTGTTCGAGCTTTGCTTGCTTTGCTTCTAGCGCGCTTTGAATCGCTTGCCGTACTTCATTGGCAAGCGCGCCTATTACCGGACGCTCTTCTGGCGATAATGACCCCATGCCGCGAAGCACTTCGGTAATCGGGCCTTTTTTGCCAAGATAAGCGACGCGCACCTCATTAAGTGCTTTCAAGTCATTCGCTTGTTCAATTTTTTCAAGCGCTTCTTGTTGAAGCTGCTGCAACCGTTCTTTCATAAGAAAACTCCTCCTTTTCTTCACTCAAATAAACGAAATGCTCTTCTACTGCCCATGCTTGATGCTCATGAAGCAACACTTTTGGAATATCTTTACGTGAAATCCACACTAGTATGTTCCATAAAAAAACTCGCCCCTTGCCATAAGGGACGAGTGCACTCGCGGTACCACCCTTGTTAACAGCGCAAAAAGGCGCTGTTCGCTTCATTGTGATAACGGCATAGGCCGGAACACCTTTACATTCCGCAAGCGCGGAATGGTCCCGGTGTCAACTCCAGAGGTGAATTCACTTGCTTCTACCATAAAAACGCTCCCAGTCTACGGCGTTTTCTCCCTGGATGGCGAGTGGCAAGCTACTCTTCTCTTTCATCGTTGTTTTCTATATTTCCCTATTTTTATATTATCTTTATATCCCATATGTTCAGATAAATAATGCTGTATTATATTATAAGCAAACGGCGAACATCGCGCAACACACACAATCTATATGAAAACAGCCTATGCTTTTGCGTCCCGTAAATGATAAAGCAAAATCCCGGCAGCGACGGCAACGTTTAACGACTCGGCCTGTCCATAAATCGGAATGTATAAATTTTTCGTCGTCATTTGCAGCAATTCCTTATGAACTCCGCTTCCTTCATTGCCGACAAGCAAAGCAAACGGACGCGCCGGCTCAATATGGCGATAATCTTCCCCATTTTCCAACGCTGTTCCGTAAATCGCGACATTTTTTTCGCGCAGACGCTCGATCCATTCCCAGAGATTTCCGCGAATAATCGGCAGATGGAAAAGCGACCCTTGGGTAGCGCGGATAACTTTCGGATTGTATAGATCAGCGCATCCTTCACCAAGAATCACCGCATCCATTCCCGCCGCATCAGCGGTGCGGATCATTGTGCCTATGTTGCCTGGGTCTTGCACGGCGTCAATCAGAAGCACATTCGCACGCGTCCAGTCCATATCATCATAAGAAAACTGTTCGCATACGGCGGCGATGCCTTGCGGCGTTTCCGTGGCGCTGATCGCTTTCATCACGTCTTCTGTAACGATGGCCATCGGGATGCCGCTCACATCCCAGCTTGCCGGAATCACTTTATTCTCGTCAACAATCAATTGGATAATGGATATGTTGCTTTTCAACGCTTCTTCCACTAAATGAAACCCTTCGATAAGAAAATGCCCTGTTTTATCTCGTTCCTTTTTTGTCAGGAGCTTTTTCCATTGCTTCACTTGCGGATTTTTTACCGACTCAATTCGTTTCAATGCTGATTCTCCTTTACGTTTTGCGTATCCATATACATAATAAACGAAATTCACGTAAAAAATAAGCATGTAACTACATAATAGTGAGGTGAAAGAGATGGATTTAAACTTGCGCCATGCAGTTATACAAAATGTGGCCAACAACACGAAGGAGCAATTGGAAGATACAATTGTTGATGCGATTCAGCGTGGAGAGGAAAAATATTTGCCGGGGCTCGGCGTCCTCTTTGAAGAGATTTGGAAACATTCGAGCGAGCAACAAAAAGAGGAAATGCTTACAACACTGGAACAAGCAGTCAAACAACATGCATAAAAGGGAAGCTTTTTCGCTTCCCTTTCCTATTCAATCAAAAAGAACTGGATAAGCTGGCAGCAATTTTCGCGGCAAGGGCTGCGTTGTTTTTGACTAAGGCGATATTTGCTTCAAGGCTTTTTCCGCCTGTTAATGTTTTGACTTTGTCGAGCAAGAAAGGCGTCACCGCTTTTCCGGCAATTTGTTTTTCTTCTGCTTCTTTAAGGGCTTCCTCAATGATCGAATTAATGTATGACTCTTCTAGTTCTTCTTCTTTTGGAATCGGATTGGCAATAATCAGCCCGCCGTTCAGGCCAAGTTCCCATTTTGTTGCGATTAATTTCGCAATTTCTTCTGGTGTATCGATACGGTAATTCACTTTGAACGGACTTGTGCTCGAATAAAAGGCTGGCAATATGTCCGTACCGTAGCCGATAACAGGAACGCCGTTTGTTTCAAGATATTCCAGCGTCAATCCCAGGTCTAAAATCGATTTGGCTCCGGCACATACAACAGCCACATTCGTGTGTGCCAGTTCCTGCAAGTCCGCGGAAATGTCCATTGTTCGTTCGGCGCCGCGATGAACACCGCCGATTCCGCCGGTGGCAAACACTTTAATGCCGGCCATATTCGCGCAAATCATAGTCGCCGCTACCGTTGTCGCTCCGTGTTTTTTCATGGCAATGACATATGGCAAATCTCTCCGGCTTACTTTTTCGATTTCTTTGTTTGTCCCTAAAAATTCTAGCTCCCCTTCATTGACACCGATTTTAATCTTTCCATCCAAGATGGCGATCGTCGCAGGAGCAGCGCCGTTTTCGCGGATGAGCTGTTCCACTTCCTTGGCCGTCTCCACATTTTGCGGATACGGCATGCCGTGGGAAATAATAGTCGATTCCAAAGCCACGACCGGTTTATTTTCTTTCATTGCTTTTGCGACTTCTTCCGAGAAAACAAGCACGTCTTTTAAGTTCATCAATTAAACCTCCCAAGAAAAATATTGCGCGTATGTTTGCTTTAATAGCTGTTCATTCAAGTTGGAACAAACGGTTTCTTTCGTTTGCAGTGTAATGATGGAGCAGCATATTCCCAGCTGGCATGCCGTGACAAGCGGTTTCCCGTTATGGATGCCGTATAAAAAGCCGGAAATAAACGCATCTCCCGCACCGGTAACGTCGATGACTTCTATTTTCGGAGCAGGAAGCACTCCATGCTCTCCTTTTTTGTTTTTCAATATAATTCCCTTTTCCCCTTGCGTAATGTCATCGGACGTACGGATAAGATATTTGCCATCATACTTTTCGGCTTCACGGACCGCCTGTTTGTCGATGCGAAGCGTTCCGTCTTTCAATTGGCGCAAATATTTTCCGTAGGAAGGATGGGAACGCAAACGGCAGGTAATTTTCTTCAGACGAAAATCCCCGATCCATGGCACTGATCACACGCCCGAGCTTCCAGCCAATTAAATCTTTTTTCACTTGTTTGATGACCGTCATGTCCATCGTATTCCCTGGCCATACCCAAGCCCGAATCGGGATTCCTTCCCGTGTCACGGCGAGTCCGATGACAATTTGCAAAAGATCCGGGCGCTTATCCTTTGAAAATCCCTGCTTTCAAAAGCTCTCCTCTTCCGGCGTTTCGGACGTGTCGATTTCGAAATAGGAAGAGGTCGTATCAAAATAAAGCAGATCGACTTCTAGATTCAATAAATCGGCAACGGCGTGGAATACTTGATGCTCCAATTCCGATTGCACGGTCAATAACTCATCCATCGCCCGATAAAGCTGGTGGCTGGCCACCTGAGGAAGGTTCGGGATGTGCACTTCTTTTTTTTGGCAACGAGGGTGT
Source organism: Parageobacillus sp. G301 (assembly GCF_030268025.1). NCBI lineage: Bacteria > Bacillati > Bacillota > Bacilli > Caryophanales > Anoxybacillaceae > Parageobacillus > Parageobacillus sp. G301. The sequence continues at coordinate 856,222 of NZ_BSDB01000002.1, read as the reverse complement.
ACCAGTGTCAGATAACATGGGCATAAGCGGCAAATGTCTTACATATCATTAGATTAGTTATTAACAAGAATGAGGTGAGACAATGTCCTATACTGATCATTATGAAAGAGACATCTATGGGATAATAGCTTTCTGGGTACAAAACAATTTTGATCACGGTCGATTTTTCGATAGGGAAATAAGCCATTATGAACTGGAACTAGCCCGTACGAACCAGTATATGATTCAGCGTTTAGGTTCAATATTGGAAAAAGCAAAATCAAAAAAAACGGATGTTGGAATTTTGATTGATGAAGCTAAACATGCTACACGTGAATTTCACAGTTTACTCACCTATACAATGGATAAAGCTTTACGCTGTGAAGTCATTATTTCAACACCGCAATCACTTCTCGACCACATGATACGGGAAGCAGAAGAAACTATATCAGTCTTTAAATTAATACAAAGTGGTAAACAGGTTTCACCTGCGGACGCAACCCTGCATGAAAACTATTTTTGGTTGAGGCAGATGGCTGATCATCTTCGCTTTATAAGCCACTATTTAGATCCATCAAATTATGAACTTCATGATAGAGTAAGAGAAATGACAAAAAAATTTGATAACCTTTTTCTCCAAGCAAATGCACTAACAACAATGATACGCCGTCCACGTAATGAGGTATTACCGGTTTTACACAGCTTTAACCAAATGGTTATTAAAGAAGCTAAAGCTCTCGAAACATTTAAATTGGAATTAGACGATCTAATCAAACAATGTGCTGCTGTTACAACTTCACCGCCAGATTTATTAGAACATATTGCCAGGGAAGCGCATCACTTATGGAGAAACTTGGAGGAGCAGGTTATATTATAATGCATAGCTGAGTTTAAATTCGTATGCATAAAATAAGAAAATAAAAAATATTAGCGGAGGAAGGTTTCTATGTTTAGAACAAATACATCTAGAAAATTCCAACCAGAAGTGGTTAACATAGAAGACCTTGTTCCCCAAGATCACTTGCTTAGAAAAATAAATGAAACCATCGATTTTTCGTTTATCGCGGAAAAGTGCCGTCCGTTGTTGTTGCTGCTATTGTCTGTAGTTTTATAGGGACATTTGTTTGTGTTATAGCTGCTGTAAAAATAAGAAAAAATAAAAAAGCTAGGACATATTAGAAATTTTGAAGTGACATTTCATAATAAAAAAAGCGTGTCAAAACTGTTGCCAGTTTGCACGCTATTTTTCATGTAAATTGACTTTTTGCGCCTCAAAACAGAACCGTTTTCTCCTTCACCGCTATCATTCGAATCCGTTTATAATCCACAATCCATACGCCATCTTTCCATAGGTATGCCTTTAATCGTGATTTGATCTTCTGATAAACCAATGTTTTCTCGTCCAATTCGAAATCAGCAAAAAAGGCACCAGCAAAGCCCTCGAGCCAGTGATCTAATCCTTGATCGCCATCAGGTAAAGGGGTAGGGCGATCAAAATGGATGGCATAGATCACACGAAATCCGTGCTTTTCAAGCAAACTGCTATATTCCCCAATACTCGGAAAATACCATGGGTTTCTTTCTTTTGCATCAATGCCATAGTTTGTGAACAAAACCTCTTCTATTGTTTTCACAATAGCGTCCACGTTTCCTTTTCCGCCAAATTCAACAACCAACCGTCCCCCCTCTCGCAAGGCGAGAGCCATCGATTGCACAACACTTTCAGCCCGCTTCATCCAATGCAAAGCGGCATTGGAGAAAATAGCGTCATAGCGTTCTTCGGTTCGAAATGATTCGCCATTATCTGCAAGAAAAGAAAGATGTGGATATTTTTTTCGTGCTTTTTCGATCATATCAGGGGATACATCCATCCCGACAACTTTGGCTCCCAGTTTTGCAATTTCATTTGTAAGATCTCCTGTTCCGCATCCTAAATCAAGAATTTTTTCTCCTTGTTTCGGATCTAGCATCTCTACTAAACTTTTTCCTAACTCAGACACAAACGATAACTTTTCATCATATGCATCCGCATTCCATACATTCACAGAAACCAATTTCTCTTCCCCCTAAGTTTGTTATGCTAATATATGTTTTTTCATTCCCGCATCTCTATCTTTCACTTCTGTAATCCCTTCGCTAAAAAGAAAAGCCGACATTGATTTGCCGGCTTTTCTTCGCTGATCATTCGAATGTAATTTGTTTAACTTTTTCCGCGTCTAAACGCTTGATGACTTCGACAAGCAGTTTCACGGTATTTTCATAGTCATCGCGGTGCAAAATCGCAGCATGAGAATGGATGTAGCGCGTTGGAATCGCAATCGTCAGCGATGGAACTCCGCTTGCCGTCAAATGGATTGCGCCGGCGTCCGTCCCGCCGCCTGGCATTGCATCAAAATGATACGGAATGTCGAGTTCTTCGGCAACATCGATGACAAATTCGCGCAAACCGCGATGCGACACCATTGTTGCGTCGTATAAGACGATGTGCGGTCCTGCACCAAGCTTGCCCATCGCTTCTTTTTCTGAAACCCCTGGCGTATCGCCGGCAATGCCGACGTCCACAGCAAAAGCGATATCCGGCTGAATGGAATGCGCCGCTGTTCTCGCTCCGCGCAAACCAACTTCTTCTTGCACCGTTCCAACACCGTACACGACGTTTGGATGACCCGTTTCCTTCAGTTGTTTTAACACGTCGATCGCAACCGCACAGCCGATGCGGTTGTCCCATGCTTTCGCAAGCAGCATTTTTTCGTTATTCAACACGGTAAATTCAAAATACGGAACGATCGAATCACCCGGGCGAACGCCCCATTCCATTGCTTCTTCACGGCTTGTCGCTCCGATGTCGATGAACATATCTTTGATTTCAACCGGTTTTTTTCGCGCTTCCGGAGGCAAAATATGCGGCGGCTTCGAGCCAATCACACCTGTAATTTCGCCTTTTTTCGTTAAAATCGTCACGCGTTGAGCAAGCATCACTTGTCCCCACCAGCCGCCCAATGTTTGAAAGCGGATAAATCCTTTCTCATCGATTTGCGTCACCATGAAACCAACTTCGTCTAAATGCCCAGCGACCATAATTTTCGGGCTGTCGCTATCGCCTTTCTTTTTCGCAATCAAACTGCCAAGGCCGTCTGTCGTTACTTCATCGGCATAAGGAGCTATGTACTTTTTCATCACTTCGCGAGCTTCCCGTTCGTTTCCTGGAACGGCTTTCGCGTCCGTCAATTCTTTGAGCATCGTTAATGTTTCATCTAGCTTTGCCATTATGAAACCCCTTTCCTTTTTCATCCTCATTATTATACACGAAACAACAGGAATGTACAAAATTGGTTAATAATTCTGATTTTGCCGCTCATGATTAACTTGATTTTTTTGTTTATAGGCTTTTTCGATTTCTCCCATAGAAAAGCCTAGCTGTCCGCCAAGCAGCAAATACTCGGTAAACAGTCGGTTATAGCTTTGCCGTGATTTCGTTTTTCTAAACTCATCCGCCGCTCGAAAAACAACGAGAAATTGCTCGACAAGCGGCAAAGTAGCCAATTGCGGCGGAATCTCGGAATATAGAAAATCACTCTCCAAGCCGAGCGATAAAATAAAATGAAGGCCATCGACGTATTCTTCCAGCACTTTTTCTCGCGGAGACGGCGGCTTCACACTCCAAAATTTGAAACAGCGCGTTTCATTCGCAAGTTCGCCAATTTCGACAAGTAAAGCAAGTATTTTTTTATCAAACAAATCTTCCTCCTGTAATCCGTGTTGCGCTTCAATGCGCTCATCCAACTGCCGCTGCAGCGAGTAAAGTGACGATAAATCCATATTTTTCTCCTCCTATAAGTAAAAAATAATGCATGTCATTGCTTCGATGGCGGCAATAAGCGGCAATCCGTAACGAAAGGAACGGTGTTTCGTTTTGTGGCGGAACAAACGCATGCCAGCCGTTGTGCCGATCGCACCGCCAATGATAGAAATGAACCAGATCGTACTTTCGGCAATGCGCCATTTTCGATGTTTCGCTTTATATTTGTCAGCTGCCATGATGAAAAAACCGATGAGATTGATGAACACAATATATTGTACCATGTTGATTTCCTTTCTATGAAAAAATGACCATCCCCATAAACGAGAATGGCCATTGCTTCATTCATTATTGAAGTTTGCTTTTTGCAAGTTCTGCAAGTTGTGCAAACGCTGCTTGGTCGTTTACCGCCAAGTCCGCTAACATTTTGCGGTTTACTTCTACACCCGCTAATTTCAAACCGTGCATAAAACGGCTGTACGAAAGACCGTGCATGCGTGCGGCTGCGTTGATACGCGTAATCCAAAGTTTGCGGAAATCGCGTTTCCGTTGACGACGGTCGCGATACGCGTACATTAACGATTTCATTACTTGTTGGTTTGCGACTCTATATAAAGCATGTTTCGCTCCGAAATAACCTTTTGCTAATTTCAGCACTTTTTTGCGACGTCTGCGCGTTACCGTTCCACCTTTAACACGTGGCATATATATTCCCTCCTATATGTCTCCATTATTTCAAGTTGTCAAGCAATTGACGAATGCGTTTAAAGTCGCCAGGAGATACAAGCGTTGCTTTGCGAAGTTTACGTTTTTGTTTTTGCGTTTTGCTTGCAAATAAGTGGCTTGTATAAGCATGACCGCGTTTTAATTTACCAGTACCAGTCTTTTTAAAACGCTTTGCAGCGCCACGATGAGTTTTCATTTTTGGCATAGGGTGTTCCTCCTCACTCGATTATTTGTCATTTTTCGGTGCCAGTACTAAAAACATGCTGCGTCCATCCATTTTTGGCGCAGTTTCGACAACGCCGATATCCGAACACGCTTCGGAGAATCGCTCTAATACGCGTTGACCGATTTCTTTATGCGTAATCGCCCGTCCTTTAAAGCGAATCGTCGCTTTTACTTTGTCGCCTTTTTCAAGGAACTTGCGCGCGTTGCGGAGCTTTGTATTGAAGTCGTGCTCCTCAATCGTTGGACTTAAGCGAATCTCTTTGACGTTGATTACTTTTTGTTTTTTACGCGCTTCTTTTTCTTTCTTTTGCTGTTCAAAGCGGAATTTGCCGTAATCCATGATGCGGCATACCGGCGGTTTCGCATTTGGTGCTACAAGAACCAAATCAAGATTTAACCTTGCAGCAATTTCAAGCGCCTCTTGTCGAGATTTAATTCCTAATTGTTCACCATTTGGATCAATTAAACGGACTTCGCGTGCACGAATATTTTCATTAATAATAAAATCTTTGCTAATAACCAGCCACCTCCAAGGTTTTTTCCGAATTACTTGTTTGTCGCATCGCACACCCAACTTGAGCGGTTCCGGAAAAACAGCCGATCATCAGCCTTTTCCTGCTAACAAAAAAGTGTGGATGCATACGACACCCACACTACTTACGTTCGAAAACAATATCGCGAACCGTAACGACCTGTCAACAGCCATGCCGGCGTCAACCAGGTGAGAAGCGGGGTGCTTCTGCTTTAGTCACAAACAAGTATTCTATTCACTCTATACAATATATCACCTTGGAAGTGGCATGTCAAGGCGCTTTTCTTGATTGACAAACAACGTCTTTCATTATAGCGAATCATTGGCAGTTTGGCAAGTGAAAATGCGAAAACCGTGAAGAAAGAACTTCACGGTTTTCGTGTTGCCTAGTTTCGACGCACTTCCTCTTTCAGAGCGGCAATAAAATCGTCGAGAGACATGGTTTCGCTTTTTTGCTCGCCGTATTTACGGACGTTGACGGCGTTTTCTGCCATTTCTTTGTCACCGACGACAAGCATGTAAGGGATTTTTTGAATTTGCGCTTCACGAATTTTGTAGCCAATTTTTTCATCGCGTTCGTCGACTTCAACGCGGAATCCTTTCGATTGCAACGCTTCTTTCACTTTATAAGCGTAGTCGAGATGCGCTGCTGGCGACACAGGGATCACTTCGACTTGCACTGGAGCAAGCCAAGTTGGGAACGCGCCTTTATATTCTTCAATCAGAAACGCGACGAAACGTTCCATCGTAGAAACAACCCCGCGATGGATGACAACCGGGCGATGCGGTTTGCCGTCTTCGCCGATGTATGTTAAATCAAAGCGTTCCGGCAATAAGAAGTCAAGCTGCACCGTTGACAATGTTTCGTCTTTTCCAAGCGCTGTGCGCACTTGCACGTCTAATTTCGGACCATAAAACGCCGCTTCTCCTTCGGCTTCATAATACTCTAATCCCAATTCATCCATTGCTTCACGCAGCATGTTTTGCGCTTTTTCCCACATTTCATCATCATCGTAATATTTTTCTTTATCATGTGGATCTCGGTAAGAAAGCCGGAACGAATATTCATCCAAGCCAAAGTCTTTGTATACTTCTAAAATTAAGTTAACGACGCGTTTGAACTCATCTTTAATTTGGTCTGGACGCACAAAAATGTGAGCGTCGTTTAATGTCATGCCCCGGACGCGCTGCAAGCCGGAAAGCGCTCCAGACATTTCATAGCGATGCATCGTTCCAAGTTCGGCGATGCGAATTGGAAGCTCCCGATAGCTATGAATCTTGTTTTTATAAATCATCATATGATGCGGACAGTTCATTGGGCGCAGCACAAGCTGTTCGTTGTCCATTTCCATCGGCGGGAACATGTTGTCTTTGTAATGATCCCAGTGGCCAGAAGTTTTATATAATTCGACGCTGCCAAGCACTGGTGTATAAACATGTTGATAACCTAATTCAATTTCTTTGTCCACAATATACCGTTCGATAATGCGGCGAATCGTTGCCCCTTTTGGCAGCCAAAGCGGCAGCCCTTGTCCGACTTTTTGCGAAGTCATAAACAATTCAAGCTCTTTTCCTAATTTGCGATGATCGCGCTCTTTTGCTTCTTGCAACTGGCGAAGATATTCATCTAAATCTTCTTTTTTGAAGAACGCCGTTCCGTAAATGCGCTGCAGCATTTTATTATTGCTGTCTCCGCGCCAGTACGCTCCTGAGATGTTCAACAACTTAAACTCTTTAATTTTTCCTGTCGACGGAACGTGGACACCGCGGCAAAGATCAAAAAATTCGCCTTGTTCGTAAATGGAGATCGTTTCTCCTTCTGGAATATCGTTAATTAATTCTAGTTTTAAATCATCGCCAATTTCTTCGTAAAGGCGAATCGCTTCTTCGCGGCTCACTTCTTTCCGGACAATTTCCAAGTTTTCTTTCACAATTTTCCGCATTTCTTGTTCAATTTTCGGCAAGTCTTCCGGCGTTAACGATTCTTCCATATCGATATCGTAATAGAAACCATTTTCAATGACCGGACCTACGCCAAGTTTTACATTTTTATACAGCCGCTTAATCGCTTGGGCCATTAAATGGGCAGTACTATGGCGCAAAATGTCCAGCGCTTCTGGCATATCTTGCGTAATGATCGAAATCGATCCATCTTCCTGAATCGGAGTGCGCAAATCAATAAAACGATCGTTTAGTTTACCGGCAATCGCTTTTTTCTTTAATCCCGGGCTAATCGATGCAGCGATTTGTTCTGTCGTTGTTCCTTTTGGAAACTCCTTTACCGCTCCATCAGGGAATGTAATGCGAATCATTTCCGACATACACTTTTCCTCCTTCTTTCGTGTTGAAAATAAAAAAACTCCTCCCTCAACAAAGGGACGAGTTTGTTTCGTGGTTCCACCCTTCTTCCCACCGCCGGCAAAAAAGACATACCTCACCTATGGCGATGGCTCGAATAGAATAACGGTCATACCGTCGACAATTACTAGACCTACGTCGTTCACTGCCGCAGCTCCGAGGTGGTAAGTGTATTTCTCGTGTTAGGAAGGTTGCAGCCGATGCCTTCCCTCTCTGGAAACCGTAAAAATACACCCGTGTCCTCATCATCACTTTTCCGGATTTCTTTTATGTACGTTATTATAGAATGAGCATAGAAAAAAATCAAGTTCATCTATCTTGTCTTGCGCCGATGGCTCGATATTTTGAAAAATCGCTTTGGCTGCAGAGGAAGATCCGCTCTTGAAATACATTTTGAATCGTTTGAATCATCCCATCATCGATATTGTCTGTATACAAATAAATGATGTCCGGCGCAATGGACACAAGCGGCGCTAATATGGAAGAATCAATGTACATCGGCTGGCTGATGATCAAATTGCGGTCGATCATTTGTTTTAATTCACTCGCTGTTATTTCGCATAACTTTTCATCAAAAAAAAGAAAAGATGGCGGCTTGTGGACTAAATGAATGACGGATAATTTCGGCTTTTTGGATGCCACACAGTCACGCAACATTTGCACAAAATTTTGATATTCCTGCTCTAGTTTATATTCATCAATGGCGAGTTCGACGTAGTGTTGGAGCCGTTCCATATACGGCTTCAGGCGAAACGTAATAAAGGATGAAAAGGAAAAGGAAAGACCATCTTTTAAAAAGTGCTGTAGCGCGTTCGCAATCAATGTTTCCCGTGAAATGGAAGATTGCTTTCCCTTTCGATAATCATATCGCTCCCCATCGAGAAAGGAATGGGCAAGCTGTAAAATTTGATGTTGTTCTTCTTTATCTTGAAAATAAAACGTGCCAGAAATAATCGATAATAATAGCCGATCTTCGATAAAACGAAGAATAAATTTTGTCATTGCTGGTATTAAATCCGATAAAATAACCTGATCGGTGTTGTCATATATGTAAATCGTGACGAGGGAATCTCTATTGTATGTTGCTTGAAAGAGCGGATTCATTGTTTTTTTCTGCCTTTCTTTCAGCAAACAAAACAACTTTTCAGCATCATTGGCTTGTTCAAAATAAATTTCAATCAAACGTTGTCCCCCCTTTTACGAGTTAAATGCTTGTTCTATATATATGGGGACAAACGGTCGTTTAGAATAAAAAAAGGATATTTCCGCTAAGGAAATATCCTATTCAAGCCGGCGATTTCTTCCTTTTATTTCTACTGGATGTGCCAAATAACGGATCCGCTCCATAATGCGCGCAGCTTTCATCTGCTCTTCTTCCCCGCGCTGCGAATAGGTCAAATGATGCGCTAATTGCTGTAAATCAAAGTTCGACGTAAAAAATGTCGGCAAGTTTTCAAACATCCGATATTGCAAAATAGGACCTAATAAGTCATCGCGCACCCAGCTTGACATTGATTCCGCGCCGATATCATCAAGCATTAAAATCGGCACTTTTTTGACATAATCGAGTTTTTCATTAATCGTTTGGTCTTGCAGCGAGCTTTTTAGCTCACGGAAAAATTCCGGCACATACACGATAAGGGACGAAACGTTTTTTTTCGCAAGCGCGTTGGCGATCGCGCCAAGAATATACGTTTTTCCGACGCCGAATGATCCGTATAAATAAAGTCCTTTCATCTTTTTTCCCGGCTCATACTCCGAAACAAAGCGATCGGCAAGTTCAATCGCCTTCATTCGTCCCTCATCGGTAAGATCAATGTCAGACAGCGAAGCTTGTAAAATTTCACGCGGAACAAACAAACTTTGAATCAGTGATTCCTGCCGTTTTCGTTCATCATATTTTATTTTTGCCGGGCAGCGGTCATACTCGACATCAATGACAGTTCCTTTTACAACAAGATGAGGATGATATCCTTTTAAAAAGTTTTTACATTGATCTAAACTGGGACATTGTGCGCAGTTTTTGCTTTGCTCCATAAACTCATACAGCTTCATTAAACTGCGGTCTATCATCTCTTTTGTAATTTCCCGCTCGTGTTCACGTAAAAACGCTTGTACTTCTGGGTGCGACAAAATCTGTCGTTTCATTTGTTCATAGCGCTGTTGAAAATCTTTTTTATGAAGCAGTCGATTTAACAGTTGATCCATTCGTTCCATCATTTCCACATCCTATTATTCATTGCGGTATTTTTTTAATCGTTCCTCTAATTCCCGGCGCTTTTCTTCGATATTGATATTTTCCTCTTTGTCTTGATCATCGTTTTGACTATAATCCATATTGAGCCATTCTGGCAACAATTCTTTTCTCACTGCTTTTCTGTTTGTTCTTTTGCTTTTTTCATTTGCCCAGCTTTGATATGTTTTTGCTTCTTGCTTTGCCAGCTCCATTGCCTCTTTGACGGTGCGTACTTTTTTCCGCGCCCAATGACTGGCAATTTTTTCAACATATGCTTTGGATAGTTTCATATTTGTACGCAACATCACATAATAAATTAATACGTTCACAACACCCGGAAGCAATTTTTGTTGAAACATAATGTCCTCAATCAGCTGCAAATCGCTCATCGATGGTTCGGCTCCGCCAGATATTTCTATTAACAATTGGCGTGGGGAAATCGTTTCAAGCTGCTTTATCAACAGTTCCTCTTTAGTTTTTGGTTCGACATTCGTCATCGTACGATACGGAAGCGGCTGCACTCGCGAACTTAAGTTAGGAGGAGAATCTCCGCGTTCAAATTCATACCACTCATGAACGGCTTTCCGCAATGCATCGATATCAATATGGTTAGACGGATCAATCACACTCATGACAATTTTTTGCATGTCAAGCGGTCCAACACCGTATAAAAAGGCTAATTTTTTTATCGCTTCTTTTACCTTTGCCGTAATCGCCCGCTTTGGCACCATATGTTTAGATAAACCGGCAAAAAATAGTTCGAAATCAAATACATCATCGCTAAGTTCGTACGTATTCTCTTTTCTGCTGATATACTCATACCCATCAACAAGCCGCAAATCTTCTTGTGTTTCTTCATTCATATTAGCAACCATTTGTTCCACATGCACAGACGCAAATACATCATGAAACGCGCGAGTAATAGGAGAAAATTTCGTTTGGTCAATGGATGGGGTGGAAAAGAACTGTTTCAGCTCTTGAAACTTATGTTTGCCGATACGGTTATAGAGGAAAACGTTAAGCATTCCATCCATGAAAAATTGCTCTGGTGTAAGCGGCGGCTGCAACTCATAAATAAACAATTTCGGTTCTTCATTATTGACATACGTCTTTAATAGCCCAATTCCTTCTAATTTTAAACGTTCTTCATAGATTTCTCGCAAACTGCATTGCATAAGCACCATTAAACTATGATGGGTCGTTTCTTTTTCCGAAAGAAGCTCCTGCTCGCACCATAACGTCATATAAAGACTTAATGCCCGATGACCTATCAGCGGTTGATAAAGGAGAGTGAGCACTTTTCGGTCAAAATCATGCAACACTCCATTGCTCCGTACCGTATAACGGTCAACAGGAATTAATTCTTTCCAATGATGTTCCATTATTCTCGACCTTCCGTACTAAATTTTAACGATGAAAAAAAGGGCTTATTATCTATTGCGCAAAAAGCCCTTTTTAGCGTTGTTCTTTTTTAATTAGCTCTTTTAATTCTTCGATAAATACATTTAAATCTTTAAATTGGCGATACACGGAAGCAAAACGAACGTAAGCAACCTCGTCCACTTTCGATAAACGTTCCATCACCATTTCGCCGATCGTTTCACTTTTCACTTCCGCTACCCCTTGATTGCGCAATTCTCTTTCAATGTCCTGCGTAATTTTTTCGAGTTCTTCTAAAGCAACAGGACGCTTTTCACACGCTTTAATTAAACCGCGCAAAATTTTATCACGGCTAAATTCTTCGCGCGTTCCTTGTTTTTTTACAACAATTAGCGGCATTTCTTCCACTTTTTCAAATGTTGTAAAGCGATAGTGGCATTGTTCGCATTCCCGTCTGCGCCGAATCGAACGTCCTTCATCCACCGGACGCGAATCAAGGACTCTTGTGCCGTGATGCTGGCATGATGGGCATCTCATATAACCAACTCCGTTTTTATTCTTATCTTTATGATAACGGAACAAATAACAGCGAGCAAGTTGTTTCGCTATGCGTTCATTCCCGACCCAATGTATGGAAGGCGTTGGTCCAATTTTCGATATAAATCAATGATGACCTGCCGACTCCGACCAAAATCCAATGGCAAAAAGGTTGTTTCCGTTGTGACCGAAAAATCGACCGCTGTCTCTAGCGGGCGAACAGAAATGACAGTAACTACAATGAATACTTTTTTTCCACGGCGAGTTGTCGCGCTGAACTCTCCTCTTTCTTCAGAAACAGATAATAATTCATAATCTGGTGAAGAAGTGAACAATTCTTTTACCGCCTGAATTACAGTATTATTTGTCGCCTTATAGTAACGGCTCCGCAACTGTTCGTCTTCATGATTTTCTCTCGTTTCACAATGATTGGTTAGCGCATATTTCAGCTTTTTCCAAACACTCATCATTTACTTCCCCTTATTTTTCTGTTTATAACGCTCCGTAATTACTATTATCATATCATCATTTTTGACTAAGATGTATATTAGACAAGTAAAAAAGAGGCGCGTCTTTCGCACCTCTTTTAATTTCACTCTTTATTATAATGCTTGTGCTTTTTTCACTTCAATTGGACGCATGCCACGCGGAAGTTCAATCGTTTCGCGCGTTTGTGCTCCAAGTTTATCGGCGATATAATCCGCCGCAATTGTCGGATCTAAGTGTCCACATGTGTAAACATCGATACTTGCATAGCCATGTTCTGGAAACGTATGAATAGTCAAGTGCGATTCGGAAATAATAACAACTCCACTAACACCTTGTGGCGCAAACTTGTGGAATGCGACTTCGCGAATTTCTGCTCCAGATTTCAACGCAGCATCAACAAACGTTTTCTCAATAAATTCGATGTCGTTCAGCTTATCAAAATCGCATCCCCATAATTCTGAGATAACGTGACGACCCATTGTGTCCATTCCATTAATCCCCCTTCAACCAAATTTTCTTAAAAAATAAAACATGAAACTCTTTTGCAATATGGCATGTATAACTACCACGGGGGAAAGTTAGTCCTAAGAGGTCCTAACCCTTTAAGTAGTCACATTACCGTTGCCTTTAAGAAGTTCACGAGACATAGTATACTTTGTTTACTTATTTTTTTCAATATCCTTTTTTGTATTTTTACGTTATTAAGAGAGTATTTTTTTACCATATACGTGTTAGTGTTTCCGAACGGAACGCATTTTATAATGATGTCAAAGGGCATTATGATCACGCATGATTTTTCAGCAGGGAAATATGAATCGCCGTGCAAACCGGCATATGAATTGACCGTGTTGAAAAAACAACGAACACCGTTAAACGAATTCGGGCTTTCCTTCCTGTAGACTGATTCGGGGCGCACCAAAGCTAAAAGCTGGCCGCAATGGCCAGCTTTTTTATTATACGTTTACGCTTAACTTTTCCTTCATTTTGTTTGCTATCAGATTCGCTAAATCGACGACGCGGCAAGAATAACCCCACTCATTATCGTACCAAGCTAATACCTTGATTTTGCGCCCTTCCATCACCATCGTGGACAATCCATCAATAATCGCCGAGTGTGGATTTGTGTTGAAATCGATGGAAACAAGCGGTTCCATTGTAAAATCAAGAATTCCTTTTAATGGACCGTTTGCAGCGCGAATAAACGTCTCGTTTACTTCTTCTACTGTCACCTCTTTTTTCACATCAACGACTAAATCGACTAACGATACGTTTGGTATCGGAACGCGGAGCGCCATTCCGTGCAATTTTCCTTTTAAGTGAGGCAGTACTAATCCTAACGCTTTTGCCGCACCGGTCGTTGTTGGAATGATCGATTGTCCGCAAGAACGAGCACGGCGCAAATCTTTATGAGGATTATCGATATTTTTTTGGTCATTCGTATATGCATGAACGGTCGTCATTAAACCGTTTTCAATTCCAAACGCCTCATCGAGAACTTTCACAACAGGAGCAAGGCAGTTTGTTGTACAAGAGGCGTTGGAAATAATAAAGTGTTGATCAATGTCAAGCACATGTTCGTTTACGCCGACGACAATCGTTACATCCTCATTTTTCCCAGGTGCTGTTAAAATCACTCGTTTGGCTCCTGCCTCTAGATGAAGGCTTGCTTTTTCCCGGGAATTAAATTTTCCTGTTGCTTCGATCACAATGTCAATATCCAACTCTTTCCACGGTAACTCTTTCGGATCGCGCGAACTGAGAAGCTTAACTTTTTTACCGTTGACAAGAAGCCCGTCTTCTAATGGCACCACTTCACCATCAAATTTCCCATGATTCGAATCATATTTTATTAAATGCGCTAACGTTTCGGATGGATAACTCGCATTAATCGCTACGATATCTAAATCCGGGGAATAAATCGCCTTGCGGAACACCATTCTCCCGATTCTTCCGAATCCATTAATCGCCACTTTCGCTTTCATTTATGTTCTCCTCTCATATATATGTTATACTAATTAACCGATTTGTACATAAACAGTATATCATATTTTTATGGTATGTGGAGAAAAAATTCATCAAAATAATAAAAAAAAAACGCCCTTTTTTTATAGGGCGTTCCATTCTTTTAAAATTCGTAAAAGTTGTTGTTTGGTTTCTTCGATTGTTCCGTTATTGTTAATGACCGCATCCGCTTTTTTCACCTTTTCATGAAGCGGCATTTGCGATCGAATTCTTGCAAGAGCCTCCTCTTCGGAAAAACCGTTCCGTTTCATCAAGCGCTCAAGCTGGATATCATTATCAACATATACAACAATGATTTTATCAATCAAGTGAGTAAGTTCGCTTTCAAATAAAAGCGGAATATCTAAAACGATCGTTTTTGCCCCTTTTTGAACGTACGCTTCTTTTTCGGCAAGCATACGCCGGCGGACAGCCGGATGCACGATGGCGTTCAGCTTTTTTCGTTCCTGCTCATTATAAAAAACGATCGCTCCTAATTTCGCACGGTCAATTTCCCCATTTTCCTGCAAAATGTCTTGTCCAAACGTCTTAATAATTTGTTCGTACGCTTCCTCTCCCACTTTGACAACATCGCGCGCAACTTGATCGGCATCAATAACGGGTATGCCGAGACCACGAAGCATCTTCGTTACTGTGCTTTTTCCGCTCGCGATGCCGCCTGTTAATCCGATTGTAAGTGCCATATCTTCCTCTCCCTAAAAGTGCAGAATAATAAATTTGTGTGCGCTTTTGCGGGACGGAGACAAGTCATCGACTTGCCTCCGTCAGCCATATTAAGCCGCATTTATATTAATGCTGACAAAATGCGCAATAATGAGTCCCCCGACCGGCAACAACCGTTTTTTGAATCGGCTGCCCGCAGCGTTGGCACGGTTCTCCTTTTCGTCCGTACACAAATAACTGCAGCTGAAACGTTCCTGCTTCTCCATTTGTGTTAACGTATGACCTTACCGTGCTTCCTCCTTTTTCAATCGCTTCTTGTAATATTGTCACCATTTCGCGATGTAAGCGAGCAACTTCCTCGTCAGTTAATGACGACGAGATACGTTCAGGATGGATTCCAGCACGGAATAGTGACTCATCTACATAAATATTGCCGAGCCCAACGACAACCGTTTGGTCGAGAAGTGCCGTTTTGATCGTACGGTTCGTTTTTCGCAGCTGCTGTGCAAGAAAACTGGCAGTAAATGTTTCCGAAAACGGTTCAGGTCCTAACTGTGACAAAGGCAGCCGCGCCTCTTCTTCTCCTTTTCGATAAAGATGCATCGTTCCAAATTTTCTTACGTCGCGGTAGCGAAGTTCTGTGCCGTCTATAAATCGAAAAATAATATGCGTATGCGGTTCGATAGGATCTTCCTTTTTACAAACCGCATAACGTCCTTCCATACGCAAATGAGAAATAAGCACATGTTCATCAAGAATAAATTTTAAAAATTTCCCCCGCCGATGAATATCATGAATTGTTTGCCCTTTCATTGTTTCAATAAATTCCGTAACATCTGCCGGATACTTAATGATTTTTGGCCAAAATACTTGGATATCGGCAATGGTTTTACCGGCGGTTAATGGAATAAGAGTGCGACGAATGATTTCGACTTCCGGCAGTTCTGGCATACGTAATCCCTTCCTTTACTTTGCGTCATACCATGTTGGTCCAAAATGATAATCCACTTTAAGCGGTACCCGTAATTGCACCGCATTTTCCATTACTTCCGGAACAATTTGTTGCAATCGCTCTACTTCTTCTTTAGGAGCTTCTAAAATGAGTTCGTCATGCACCTGCAACAACATTCGTGCTTTCATGTTTTCTTTTTTCAACCGATTCGATAAATCGATCATCGCTTTTTTAATAATATCGGCAGCGCTCCCTTGAATCGGTGTATTCATCGCTGTTCGTTCCGCGAAGCTGCGCAAGTTGAAGTTTCGGCTTGTAATGTCTGGCAAATAGCGGCGACGATGCAAAAGCGTAGTAACATAACCTTTTTGTTTTGCCTCTTGGACGATATCTTTCATATATTGCTTTACCCCTGGAAAAATCTCAAAATATCGTTTAATAAATTCACTTGCTTCCTTCCTAGTAATATTTAAGTTTTGCGACAGCCCATAGTCGCTGATGCCGTAAACAATGCCAAAGTTTACCGCTTTCGCTTGCCGGCGCATGTTTGGCGTCACTTCATCTGCGTTCACATGAAAAATATCCATTGCTGTTTTCGTATGAATATCTAAATCGTGACGAAACGCATCAATTAAATTTTCATCATTTGCAATATGGGCAAGCACACGCAGTTCAATTTGCGAATAATCCGCGGAAAAAATCACCCAATCCGGTTCTGATGGAACGAACGCTTGTCGGATTTTTCGCCCTTCTTCCAAACGAATCGGGATGTTTTGCAAATTTGGTTCCGTAGAGCTCAACCGTCCTGTCTGGGTGAGCGCTTGGTTAAAAATCGTGTGCACTTTGTTCGTGTCGTGATGCACCACTTTTAATAACCCTTCGATATACGTTGATTGCAGTTTTCCTAATTGACGGTAATGCAAAATTTTCTCGACAATTTCATGTTGTGGCGCAAGTTTTTCCAGCACTTCCGCTGATGTGGAATAGCCTGTTTTCGTTTTTTTCAATACAGGCAGTTGCAGCTTTTCAAACAAAATGACACCTAACTGTTTTGGTGAATTGATGTTGAACTCTTGACCAGCTAATTCGTAAATTTCTTGTTCTATTTCTTTTAGCCGTTCTGTCAATTCTTCTCCCATCTCTTTTAACCGCTTGACATCAATTTTCACACCGGTAAACTCCATCTCCGCAAGAATGGAAGATAGAGGCAATTCCAAATCAGTGAATAAAGAATATTGCTCATTTTCCTGTAAATCGCAAATAAAATCTTGCTCTAATGCGCGTATCGCCGCTGCTTTACGCACGAGATGTTCCGCTAAAACTGGTTCATCCGGAATTTTTTGTTTCGCGCCTTTTCCATATACTGTTTCATCGGGCTGAACGTCCATATATTGCTTCGTTTTTGCAATAGAAGCGACATCTTCTGTAGATTGGGATGGATTTAACAAATACGAAGCGATTAATAAATCAAATTGAATACCGCGCAACTGTATTCCTTGCCATTTTAAAGAAACGATTGCCCGCTTGCCATCAAAAACGCTTTTTTTCTTTGATTCATCTTCCAGCCATGCTGTAAATAAAGAAGACGACAACGCGGTATCTGTACGAATAAAGAAGTTTCCATGCTCATTGGCGATCGCAAAGCCCAAAATCGGCGCCTTATGATAGTTTGATTCCAACACTTCGACAACGAGGGCCGCCTTATCGGACAAAATGGATTCCGTTACCTCGTCGACGATCGTATAATCAATGTCCGATAGCGCAACCTCCGTCTCTTCTTCGCCTTGTGGGGCCGCCATTTTTTCAAGAAGTGAGTTAAAACCAAGTTCTTTAAATAAAGCAATCACTTTGTCAACATCATATCCGTTATATTCTATATCATCTAACGAAAGATCGACTGGTGCATCGCGTAAAATGGTTGCCAGCTGTTTGCTCATAAGAGCAAGGTCACGGTTTTTTTCCAAATTCTCTTTCAATTTATTTCCGCTTACTTGCTCGATGGAATCCAATAGGTTTTCAATCGTGCCAAACTCTTTTAACAGCTTTAATGCCGTTTTTTCTCCAATTCCCGGCACCCCTGGAATATTGTCTGATTTATCTCCCATCAATCCTTTTAAATCAATAATTTGCTCCGGTGTTAATCCGTATTTCTCTTGCACCGTTTCTGGAGTATAGGATTCCACATCGGTGATACCTTTTTTTGTAATATCTACCGTTACATAATCAGTCGCAAGCTGTGTTAAATCGCGGTCTCCGGAAATAACTTTTACTTCAAATCCTTCCTTTTCCGCTTTTGTGCATAATGTACCAATAATATCGTCTGCTTCATAATTTTCCAACTCATAGAAACGAATTCGGTACGCATCAAGCAGCTCCCGTAACAATGGAAACTGTTCTGATAATTCCGGAGGCGTTTGCTGCCGTCCTCCTTTATATTCTTCAAACGTCTTGTGGCGAAATGTCGTTTTTCCCGCATCAAAGGCAACGAGCATATGTGTCGGCTTTTCTTCTTCTAAAATTTTCATTAACATCATCGTAAATCCATACACCGCATTCGTATGAATCCCTTTATCGTTATGTAAAAGCGGCAGCGCAAAAAAAGCGCGGTACGCAATGCTATTTCCATCAATGAGTACGAGTTTCTTCTTCAAAACATTCCCTCCTCCAACACTCTTGTTCTTATTGTAACATGATTTGCTTTGTAAATAAAAAAGACGAGAACATTTTTTCGTCCTCGTCTTTCCATTAATCCAACTGCATTTGTTTCGGAAAATGCACCGTAAATGTCGTTCCTTTTCCGACCGTGCTTTTTACCGTAATATGACCGTGATGTGCTTCCACTAAATGTTTTACAATGGCCAGCCCCAAACCAGTCCCGCCGGAGTTGCGGCTTCTTGCCTTATCCACACGGTAAAACCGCTCAAAAATGCGTGGGATCTCCTGTTCATCAATGCCGATCCCTGTATCTTTTACGTGAACGAGAATTTCTTTTTCTTTTTCCTCTATCATTAATTCCACTTTTCCGCCTTTCGGTGTATACGTTAAAGCATTTGTAATTAAATTAATAAATATTTGTTTAATGCGGTTCGCATCTCCTTCCATATATACCGATTTTGGCGCATGCAAATAAAAATCAATCCCTTTTTCTTCGGCCTTTTGTTGAAACATGACGGCAATTTCACGCAAAAGATCCGCAAGATCCACCGTTTCCAAATGAAGTCGAAATCCTTGCTGCTCTATTTTTGACAAATCGAGCAAATCTTGCACTAACATTTGCAATCGTTCGCTTTCTTTCCAAATAATCGACAAAAAATACTCCAGCGCTTGTTCATCTTTCATGGCGCCATCAAGCAATGTCTCAGCAAATCCTTTAATCGACGTAATCGGTGTTTTTAATTCATGGGATACGTTCGCAACAAAATCTTTGCGCATTTGTTCTAGTTTTTTCAGTTCAGTAATATCATGGAAAACAAGAACAATCCCCTTCCACTCATCATTCATTCCAATAATTGGAGCACCGTATACTTCAAAATGCTTCCGTTCGATCCCGATCGTCAGCAACAGCTGTTTGCGAACTTTTGTTTCTTTCATAAAAATTTCATTTACAAGTTGAACAATTTCTTTATGGGCAAACGCTTCTGTATACGGTCGGTATAAATAATCAACCGGATGAATATGGAAACTCTCTTTAAAGGCGCGGTTAATTAAATTGATATATCCCCGGCTATCGATCAAAATGAGGCCGATTCCGACGTTTTCAATCAGTGTATGCAAACGGTCTGTTTCCATTTCCCGCGCCTTGCTTATCTCTTGCAAATTGCGGGCAAGCCGGTTAATAGAATGGACGAGCATTCCTGTTTCATTATTTTTTACATGCGGAACTCTCGCTTTATAATTCCCTTTTGCCAATTCAAATGCCACTTTTGTTGCTGCTTCGATCGGTTTCATATATTGATCAGCTATTTTTAGCCCTAATAAAATAATGACAATAAGTGCTGTACCTAAACTGCTAATTAATATACCCCAAATTTGCTGAGTCACTTTTTTTAACGAATTGGTCGGGGAGCTTAAAATGACATATCCCGCGTTTTGCCCGTTTTTTGTAAAAGGAACGATATAGTAATAGACATCATCTGTTTTTTCAATAACGGAAAATTGATTTAATTGGTTTTTCCGCAAAATATTGCGAATGATCTGTTCATGGTCTTCATCGCTAATATGAGCAACATGTCCTGTATCAAACAACGTTTTTTCATGGTTATCTAATATGGTAATACGTGACGATAACGCTTCGCTCATCTCTTGTAAATCTGGGCGAATTCGATCAAGTGATTCATTTTTTAATAAAATGGCAACTGCTTTTGCTTCCTTTTCCATTCTTATATTCATGGTTTCCACATAAAAGTCTTTAAACAACTGCCCAAGCAATATACCGAGACAAATCAATACCGTGACAATTAATGTCACAAGCCCAAACAATAGACGCGATCGGAAGCTAGTCATTCCGCTTTGGCCCCTCTAGTTTATATCCAAGCCCTCTTATTGTTTTAATATATATAGGTTTTTTTGTATCTTGTTCAATTTTTTCACGCAAATGGCTGATGTGAACATCGACAATACGAGTATCTCCAGCAAAATCATAATTCCATACCGAACTTAGCAGTTGATCCCTCGTTAATACTCGACCTTTATGTTTTGCTAAATAAACAAGCAGTTCAAATTCTTTTGGAGTCAGCTCAAGCCGCTCCCCACGAAAATATGCCTCATAGCTGTCAGGAAGAATTTTTAAATCTCCGATGACTATTTGATCTTTTGTTTCCATTTCTCCATTAGAAAGCTGCGTGCGCCGCAAAATCGCTTTTACTCTCGCTACTACTTCACGCGGGCTAAACGGCTTTGTCATATAATCATCAGCGCCGAGTTCAAGCCCAAGCACTTTATCAAATTCATCATCTTTCGCCGTTAACATTAAAATCGGTGTCATCACTTTTTGCTGGCGCAATTGTTTACATACTTCCACCCCGTCGAGCTTTGGCAGCATCAAATCAAGAATAATAAATGCTGGCTGTTCGGAAGCTACCTTTTCTATTGCTTCCTCGCCGTCATTTGCGGTCACAACCGTAAAACCCGCTTGTTCCAAATTGTATGTTAAAAGTGTAACAATCGATTGCTCATCATCAACGACTAACACTTTTTTACTCATATACGCCTCCACCATATCAATAGTATTATTCGTTTTTATCATACCATAAACATGCAAAAAAGCCGCCTCAAATAAGGCGGTTTTTTCATTTAAAAATTTTCTAATGCTCGGCTATCCAATGTTGGCAGTGCATACGGCGGACAGACGGATAAAGTACCTTCTAACACTTTTTCCAATTCTTGGCGTATCGCTTCGACAGTGATCGTAATATGGTTGCATTCTTCCTCTACTTCCGTCACTTCAAACAAAAATTGCAATTGTTCATAATGGTAAACCGGCTTCAGAAAATGAATTTCCTGCTTTGTAATATGGCTTCCCGGTCCCGGCAAATATTTCGAAATAGCCGATGTGATCATACCTGTCAGCATCACCGCTGGAACAATCGGCTTTTTAAACGGTGTCTGTGAAGCATAATCGTGTTGAATGTATAACGGATTCGCATCATCTGTTAATCCAAGATAAAGCAATAGATCTTTATCTTCCATTTTGGCGTTAATTACTAATTTTTCCCCGACCGCGATTTCTGATATATTTCTCCCTAGTTTTCGTTTTCTCAGCACTTAAAACACCCCTTTGTTTAGAAAGCGCTTTCAATAAATATGTGACAAAAATTCGGGAGATTCCCGAATTTTTGCCTTTACCATTATTCTAATACTCTCATCACGTTTTTGACAGATTCGACGGATTTGGCAAGCGCCGCTTTTTCTTCTTCAGTAAGCTCTAGTTCGATGACTTTTTCAATGCCGTTTCCGCCTAAAATCGTCGGCACACCTAAGTAAATGCCTTCGTAACCGTATTCGCCTTCAAGATAAGCGATTGCTGGAAGAATGCGACGTTGATCTTTAATAATCGCTTCCACCATTTCTGCAAGCGATGCAGCAGGAGCGTAATAAGCACTTCCATTGCCTAATAAGTTCACGATTTCACCGCCGCCCTTGCGAGTTCGTTCCACAATCGCGTCTAGGCGGTCTTTCGGAATTAATTTTTCGAGCGGAATGCCGCCAGCATAGGAATAACGAACGAGCGGCACCATGTCATCACCATGTCCTCCTAATACAAAACCAGTAACGTCTTTCACAGAAATATTCAATTCTTGTGCAACAAACGTGCGGAAACGAGCTGTGTCTAATACGCCGGATTGACCGATTACCCGGTTTTTCGGGAATCCAGATTCTTTAAATACCGTATATGTCATCGCATCAACTGGGTTCGTCAATACGATAATATAGCAATTTGGCGAATATTTGACGACTTCTTTTGTTACTTGTTTCATAATTTTTTGGTTTGTTGTAACAAGATCATCGCGGCTCATGCCTGGTTTGCGCGCGATCCCTGCTGTAATAACAACAATATCGGAATCGGCAGTATCCGCATAATCGGAAGTGCCGATAATATTTGCATCAAAACCTAGCACTGGACTTGATTCCAACATGTCCAGCGCTTTTCCTTTTGTCGGATTTTCTAATTGCGGAATATCGACAAGAACGACATCTCCTAGTTCTTTTTGCGCCAAAATAAATGCGGTGGTTGCTCCGGTAAATCCCGCACCGATCACTGAGATTTTTTTGCGTTTCATTGTCATTTTCTCCCATCATCCCCCAATTTTATTCCATATTCCGGATGAGTGCGTCAGCAAATTCCGAACATTTTACTTCCGTAGCGCCTTCCATGAGACGAGCAAAATCGTATGTAACGATTTTTGCGGCAATCGTTTTTTCCATTGCTTTGACAATGATTTTTGCCGCTTCGTTCCATCCGAGATGCTCAAACATCATCACACCAGATAAAATGACCGATGATGGGTTCACTTTATCCAATCCTGCATATTTCGGAGCCGTTCCGTGAGTAGCTTCAAAAATGGCATGTCCTGTTTCGTAGTTAATGTTTGCTCCTGGAGCGATACCAATACCTCCAACTTGCGCTGCTAACGCATCAGAAATATAGTCACCGTTTAAGTTCATCGTTGCAACCACATCAAACTCACGCGGGCGCGTTAAAATTTGTTGTAAGAAAATATCGGCAATGACGTCTTTGATAATAATTTTTCCAGCTTCTTCTGCTTCCGCCAGCGCCTTATTCGCTGCTTCTTTTCCTTCTGTTTCGACAATGCGGTCATATTGCGCCCACGTAAATACTTTGTCGCTGAATTCTTCTTCTGCTAATTCATAGCCCCAATTTTTAAACGCGCCTTCCGTAAATTTCATAATATTTCCTTTATGAACAAGCGTAACCGATTTTCGTCCGTGTTCAATCGCATAGTTGATTGCGGCGCGCACTAACCGTTTCGTTCCTTGTTCGGAAATTGGCTTAATGCCGATACCAGACGTTTCTGGGAAGCGGATTTTGCGAACGCCCATTTCATTTTGCAAGAAATCAATCACTTTTTTCACTTCTGGTGTCCCTTTGGCATACTCAATTCCAGCATAAATATCTTCCGTGTTTTCACGGAAAATGACCATATCTGTATCTTCTGGACGTTTTACCGGAGAAGGAACACCTTTAAAATAGCGGACAGGACGCAAGCAAACGAATAAATCCAACTCTTGACGAAGCGCTACGTTCAATGAACGAATTCCTCCGCCGACTGGAGTCGTCAACGGTCCTTTAATCGCGATTATGTATTCCCGAATAACATCAATTGTTTCTTGTGGAAGCCACTCACCGGTTTGTTTGTACGCTTTTTCCCCTGCGAGAACTTCTTTCCAAACGATTTTCTTTTCCCCTTTATACGCCTTTTCTACTGCTGCTTCCAACACACGAGATGCGGCAGCCCAAATGTCTGGACCTGTCCCATCCCCTTCAATAAATGGAATAATTGGATTGTTTGGTACATTTAACACACCATTTGTTACAGTAATTTTTTCACCTTGCGCCACCATAACAACCTCCAAATATATTTTGTTAAAAGGTGAGAATACAAGTATATCTTCTCACCTTTTATAAACTATAAACATAATCAGCCGCGTTGTTCAATCGGCACATATGCCCTTTTTGCCGGACCAGTGTATTCCGCGCGCGGACGAATGAGACGATTGTTATCGTATTGTTCTAAAATATGGGCAAGCCATCCAGACATACGGCTTACTGCAAAAATCGGCGTAAATAAGTCATGATCAATTCCTAAGCAGTGATAAACAGATGCCGAGTAAAAATCAACGTTTGGTGGCAGTGATTTTTCGGAAGTAACAATTTCTTCAATTTTCGCTGACATTTCATACCAATGTGGTTCACCAACAAGCTTCGTTAATTTTTCCGACATCTTTTTCAAATGTTTCGCACGCGGATCGCCCTTTCGGTAAACGCGATGGCCAAAGCCCATGATTTTTTCTTTATTTTCTAACTTTTTGTAGATATATGATTCTACATTATCAATCGTTCCAATTTCTTTTAACATTTTCATGACAGCTTCATTTGCACCGCCGTGAAGCGGCCCTTTCAACGCTCCAATCGCCGCTGTCACACCAGAGTAAACATCTGACAATGTCGCTACGCAAACACGCGCAGTAAATGTCGATGCGTTTAATTCATGATCCGCATGTAAAACAAGCGCTTTGTTAAACGCTTCAACAGCCGTTTCATTTGGTTCTTTGCCTGTCAACATGTAAAGGAAGTTAGCTGCAAATCCTAAATCTTTTCTTGGTTCGACAGGCTCCAACCCTTTGCGGACGCGGGCAAATGCTGTAACAACTGTAGGAATTTTTGCTTGCAAACGAATCGCTTTGCGATAGTTTGCTTCTTTTGTCATTACATCTGCTTCTTCATCGTATAGCCCTAACATGGAAATCGCTGTCCGCAATGCTGCCATCGGATGAACTTTGTCGATTGGATACTGTTTAAAATGTTCAATAATTTCTTTCGGAATCGCCGCATTTTCCGCCAATTGCTGTTTTAGCTCTTCCAACTGTTGTTTCGTCGGAAGTTCACGATGCCAAAGCAAATAAATAACCTCTTCGAATAAAGCGTTTTCTGCCAAATCATCAATGTCATAGCCTACGTATGTTAGCGTGTCATCAATAATCGAGCTAATGCTTGACGTGGTTGCCACAACCCCTTCTAGACCGCGTGTAACTGTCATCGTGATCTCTCCTTTTCTTTAAAATTCCCCTTCTCCCATTGCAATTAGCACGATACGAGAGCGAGCGCTTGCTCGAAATAAAAGCAAAAAAACTTTAATAGAAAGTGCTTACATTTTATAATATATTCCCCGTTGTCCGCCGCCCTCTGCTAGAACAAAAAGCGGCAACAGGGATGCCGCTAAATCGGCTTACGTCTATATTATAAACAATTATCTGACTTTTGTGAATCCAAAATCTCCTATTCTTTTTAAATATTATTACAAAAAAATAAATTCGGTTTAAACAACTATTTAAAAATATTCTACCATTTTCATCACCATATAAGCAATTCCCGCACCGATTAATGGCCCGACGGCAACACCATGAAAAAGCGATACAGCAATAATCGTCCCAAATACGAGAGCAGCCGTCATATGTGGGTCCGTTGACAGTAATGTGACTCCACCTTTCGCGACTAATGCGACAAAGATTCCTGATAATAGCGCGATCCAAGCTGAAAACGACTGCAATGATGCGATTAGTTGCCTAAAGCCAATCTCTCCCGTAGCAATCGGCGCCAATACAGCGATCGTAATCACCGTAACTCCCCAATGAATCCCTTTTTCATGGACAGTGGGCAGCCACTTTTCTTCCAGTCCGATCATTTTAATAATCAATAAAACAGCAACCGCAATCATTAATGATTGGTTTTTGGCAATAAATCCGATAATAAATAAAATAAGTAAAAATAATATTGGTTCACTCACTGACTCTCTTCCTTTCTTTAATTAAAATATCCAGAGCATGAAACCTTCTTCTTTGCGTATACGTAATGAAACCTGTAATATATAACTATGGGAAATTTATGGAGGTGAAACATTGTACCGCCATCACTTATATAGCTTTCTTCGCTTTTTGTTTGTGATCACTGTAGTCGTATTCGGATCAATGGCTCTTTATTATGTATCCACCGTTACATATCCATTTATTATTGCGTTTTTTATTGCTTTCTTGATCAATCCGTTAGTCGATTTTCTAGAAACAAAAACGAAAATGCCAAGATGGCTGGCAGTGATTGTAACATTAATTGTACTATTCGCAATCGTTGCCGGTCTTGTTACTTTGCTGATTGCGGAAATTGTTTCAGGTACACAATACTTAGCAAATGTTGTACCAGAGAATTTCCAAAAATTAATTACGTATATGGAAACATTAGTTGCCCAACAAATCATTCCTCTTTATAATGATTTAGCCGTTTTATTTAAAAATTTAGATGCTAGCCAGCAAGATACGATTATAAATAATATCCAAGCGGTAGGTACACAAATAGCAACAACGGTCGGGCAATTTATTCAACATGTGCTTCAGAACATTCCACTGCTGCTCGCTTGGCTTCCAAACGCTGCTACCGTCTTTATTTTTTCACTATTAGCTACATTCTTCATTAGCAAAGATTGGTATCGGCTTACTGGAATCGCCCAAAAAATTTTGCCAGCAAAAGCACGCAAGAGTGGAAAAACAGTATTTCTCGATTTAAAAAAAGCATTATTTGGTTTTATTAAAGCTCAAGCTACGCTTATTTCGATTACAACGGTAATCGTTTTGATTGGATTGTTAATTCTTCGTGTCAATTATGCGATTACCATTGCGCTTATTATTGGGATTGTAGATATTTTGCCGTACTTGGGAACGGGAATTGTCTTTGTTCCTTGGATTATTTATGCGGCGGTAAGCGGTGATGTGCCGTTTGCCATCGGGTTGGGCGTACTTTATATTGTCGTCCTCGTTCAACGACAAATCATGGAGCCAAAAGTATTATCGTCATCGATCGGACTTGACCCGCTTGCTACATTAGTAGCATTATTTGTCGGATTTAAATTAATCGGGTTCCTAGGATTAATTATTGGACCTGTTACACTTGTCATTATCCGTACGTTGCACAGCGCCAACGTATTTCGTGATATTTGGAATTTTATTATCGGAAAGCCGACAACATAAACACAATCAAAGAGAAAGAGCCTTTCAACCACACGGAAAGGCTCTTTTTTCATCTATAAATGCGGAAAAACATTTTTGCATCAAACAATAATTTTAACCAACGGGCGATATACGGCTTAATCATGGACCGGGTAGCAGGAAGAAGAAGAAAAACCCCAGCAATATCAGTAAAAAAACCTGGTATTATGAGAAGTACTCCACCGATGAGCACACAAATGCCATCGAGTATCGCTCCGCTTGGAAGACGTCCATAGAAAAACTCCCGTTTGGCTTCTTCAACAACGGCTAGCCCTTGTTGTTTTGCAAGCCACATTCCTATCATTCCAGTCAGTATGATCAATGCGGCCGTTGACCAAATGCCAATAAGTTTGCTAAAAAGAATAAACAGCCCGATTTCCAAGGCAGGAATAACGATAAACATTCCGATAAACCATTTCATTTCCTTCTTCTTCCCTTCAGAAAAAAGAATAAAAACAGAGAAATTGCTTCTCTGTTTTTATTATACCTTACAGCACACTTGCATGTCCTTGATAAACAGCTCCAAATCCAGCATCAACTGTAATTTCCTGCCCATCTTTTAAAATCGATGTAGCATTTTCTACACCGACAATAACAGGAATGCCGAGACTTAAACCAACGACTGCAGCGTGGCTCGTTAATCCGCCTTCCTCGGTAATAATCGCTGCCGCTTTTTCCAATGCTTCCATCATATCCGCATCTGTGCTACATGTTACTAAAATTCCGCCTTCTACCATTTTATTGATTGCTTCCTCTGCCGTTTTTGCAATAATCGCCT
This sequence comes from Parageobacillus sp. G301, assembly GCF_030268025.1. Lineage (NCBI taxonomy): Bacteria > Bacillati > Bacillota > Bacilli > Caryophanales > Anoxybacillaceae > Parageobacillus > Parageobacillus sp. G301. Next base: position 828,272 of record NZ_BSDB01000002.1, on the reverse strand, counting down.
TTCCAAAAGCAGACTTACGACCGATTCCTTGCCCTTTTGCGATAATGTCACCGATGACATGCACTTTCATTAAGTTCGTCGACCCCGTTTCTCCTACTGGAACTCCCGCGGTAATGACGACTAAATCACCGTGTTTTACTACTCCTGATTTTACCGCAGCTTCCACGGCAATATCAAGCATTTCATCGGTTGTGTTCGCTTGTGGAGCTACTTGCGAATATACTCCCCATACGAGCGCCAATTTCCGCGATACAGATTCACTGGCAGTAACAGCAACGATTGGCGCCTTTGGACGATATTTTGACACCATATATGCCGTTCTTCCACTTACTGTTGGCGTTACGATTGCCGCCACGTCTAAATTTAAAGCCGTATGCGCAACAGACTGCCCAATTGCATCTGTGATTGTCGTCGCGCTTTCTTTTGTCCGCTGTGCTAATATTTCCCGGTATTGCAACGCTTGTTCGGTACGCAGTGCAATTTGATGCATGGTTTTTACTGCTTCTACTGGATAGTGCCCTGCCGCTGTTTCTCCAGATAACATCACCGCGTCTGTCCCGTCAAAAATCGCATTCGCGACATCGCTTGCCTCGGCCCGCGTCGGTCTTGGATTTCGCTGCATCGAATCTAACATTTGTGTGGCTGTAATAACCGGTTTACCAAGCATATTGCATTTTTTTATAAGCGCTTTTTGGATAAGCGGCACTTCTTCGGCTGGAATTTCTACCCCAAGATCGCCGCGCGCCACCATTAGTCCATCTGTAACTTCTAAAATATCATCAATATTATCCACGCCTTCTTGATTTTCGATTTTCGCAATGATTTGAATATGAAGCGCGTTGTTTGCCTCAAGCAATTCACGGATTTCTAATACATCGGAAGCGCGCCGCACAAAGGAAGCAGCGATAAAATCAACACCTTGCTCAATACCGAATAAAATATCTTGACGATCTTTGTCCGTAATACCTGGCAAATTGACGCGGATACCAGGCACATTGACTCCTTTTTTGTTTTTCAATACACCGCCATTCAATACTTTCGTCACGATTTCGCGCGCTTGTTTATCGACTGAAATCACTTCTAATCCGATTAGACCATCATCGAGAAGAATTTTTGCACCAGAAGTGACGTCATCGATCAGCCCTTCATACGTAACCGAAATTTTTTCCGGTGTTCCAAGCACTTCCTCCATCGAAATAATCAGCTGTTCTCCTTCTTTTAGCTCAATTGCCCCGTTTTCCATATTATGCGTACGGATTTCCGGTCCTTTTGTATCTAATAAAATCGCTACCGTTTTTCCCGTTCGTTTTGCCGCTTCCCGAATGTTTTGAATGCGCCGCCCGTGCTCAGCATAGTCACCGTGAGAAAAATTTAAGCGTGCTACATTCATCCCAGCATGGATCAATTCTACAAGCTTGTCCACACTTTCGCTTGCAGGGCCGATCGTACAGACGATTTTTGTTTTCCGCATCATCATTTCTTCTTCCTTTCCACAGGAAATATACTAGATGGATAGCTCTTTCGATAACAAATACATTTTTTGGTCAACGGTATGTTTGTTTGCTAATGCTTCCACAATATCATGGTCGACAAGCTGATTATTTTGGATGCCGACGCAGCGGCCGCCTTTACCTTCTAACAATAGCTCTACTGCCCGCGCACCTAAGCGGCTGGCTAACACACGGTCAAACGCGGTTGGAGAACCGCCGCGCTGAACATGTCCCAACACTGTGACGCGCGTTTCAAATCCTGTCGCTTCTTGAATTTTCTTTCCAAACTCGACTCCGCTTCCGACACCTTCAGCAACGATAATAATACTATGTTTTTTGCCGCGTTCATGACCACGCTTTAACCGTGCAATAACATCATTCATATCGTAATCGGCTTCTGGAATCAAAATCGTTTCTGCACCTCCAGCAAGCCCTGACCATAACGCAATATCCCCAGCATGACGCCCCATTACTTCAATCACATATGTTCGTTCATGCGATGTAGCAGTATCACGAATTTTGTCAATCGCGTCAATCACCGTGTTTAAAGCTGTATCGAAACCAATCGTAAAATCCGTTCCAGGAATGTCATTGTCAATGGTTCCTGGCACCCCGACACAAGGAAATCCGTGCTCTGTTAATTTTTTGGCACCTTGATAAGAACCATCTCCACCGATGACGACTAATCCTTCAATCCCGTGTTTTTTCAATTGTTCAATCCCTTTTAACTGCCCTTCTTCTGTCTTAAATTCCGGACAGCGCGCCGTATACAGTATTGTACCTCCGCGATGGATAATATCGCCGACATCCCCTACTTCTAATTTTTTAATTTTCCCAGCAATCAAGCCAGCATACCCATAATAAATTCCAAATACTTCTACTCCATGATAAATCGCTTTACGGACGACAGCGCGAATCGCTGCATTCATACCTGGTGAATCTCCGCCACTTGTTAACACACCTATACGTTTCATGTTGCCACCTCATTCGCTCATTGTTTCACAAAACATTTAAAAACGTCTGACCTCATACCTTTAAAACACATCTATAAAATAACACGAAGCATAACAGAACACAATAGACAAGTTTATTGAAACAGCTTACAATATAACAAAGCTGCCCCATAGAATGAGACAGCTTTACTTTTATCTTACCCGAATGTCATCACGAGAAAACGCAAATTGCCCGATCTGTTTAAATTTTTCATATCGCTGTTGAACAAGCGTTTCCCCATCAAGCTTTAAGAGCTGCTTTAGCGATCGTTTCAGCACTTTATCAATTTCCGCCGCTTGTTGGTCCACATCGCGATGGGCACCTCCGCGGACCTCCGGAATAATTTCATCAATCACCCCAAGTTCTTTTAAATCATTCGCTGTAATTTTCATCGTTTCCGCTGCGCGTTGGGCAAGCGACGCATCTTTCCATAAAATCGCAGCGGCTCCTTCTGGAGAGATCACAGAGTAAGTAGAGTTTTCCAGCATATGAATATGATTGCCAACGCCGAGCGCAAGCGCGCCGCCGCTTCCCCCTTCACCAATAACGATGCAAACAATCGGTACCGTAAGTCCTGCCATCTCAAATAAATTTCTGGCAATCGCTTCGCTTTGCCCGCGCTCTTCCGCTGCTTTTCCGGGATATGCCCCTTTTGTATCAATAAAACAAATGATTGGCCGTTGAAACTTTTCCGCCTGTTTCATCAGACGCAATGCTTTTCGATATCCTTCTGGATGCGGCATTCCAAAATTACGTCGAATATTTTCTTTCGTGTCTTTTCCGCGCTGATGACCAATGACTGTCACAGGCAGACCGTCATATTTGGCGATCCCTCCAACAATTGCCTCATCATCTCCAAAACAACGGTCACCATGGCATTCCAAAAAATGAGTAAACAGCCGCTCAATGTAATCAAGCGTTGTCGGACGATTCGGGTGACGCGCAATTTGAACGCGGTCCCATGGAGTTAAATTCGCATATATGTCATTTTCCAATTTTGCAAGTCGCGCTTCCAATTTTTCAATTTCCGATGAAAGGTCTACATCCGTGCTTTTCATAAATTCTTTTAACTCACTAATTTTTTTGCGCAATTCTATAAGCGGCTTTTCAAATTCTAACTCTGCCACCATCCGTGTCCCCCTCCTCCTTGATGAATATCAAGCACGGTCGTTAATGTATCTTTTAAATCATGACGATGAATGACGGCATCAAGCTGCCCGTGTTTTAATAAAAACTCTGCCGTTTGAAAGTCTTCTGGAAGTTCCTCCCGCACCGTTTGTTGAATCACGCGTCGGCCCGCAAAGCCAATGAGCGCTCCTGGTTCCGCAAAATTATAGTCTCCCAGCGAGGCAAAACTTGCGGATACCCCTCCGGTAGTCGGATGTGTCATCACCGAAATAATAAGCCCGCCCTCATCGCTAAACAATTTTAAAGCGGCGCTTGTTTTGGCCATTTGCATTAAACTTAATACTCCTTCCTGCATGCGCGCGCCGCCGGAAGCTGTAAAAATAAGAAATGGTACATGGAGCTCTCTCGCTTTTTCAATCGCTCTCGTAATTTTTTCACCAACAACAGAACCCATGCTTCCCATCCGAAACGCCGAATCCATCACAGCGATCACAATCGGGTATCCATTTAGCGTTCCTTCGCCAGTAATGACCGCTTCGTTTAGGTTCGATTTGCGGCGGTCTTCTTCGAGTTTTTCTATATATCCTGGAAACTGCAATGGATTCACTGACACCATATCCGCATCATATTCATGAAAACTTCCTTCGTCTAACAAGCTATTAATTCGTTCACGGGACGGCATCGTATGATGATAACCGCAGCTCATGCAAACCCGCAAATTTTTTACCAGCTCTTTCGTATACATAATTTTTTTGCACTTGGGGCATTTTGTCATAATTCCTTCTGGAACTTCACTTCTCACTTTTTCGGAAGGAATCGATGCATATTTCTTCTTTTTTATAAACAAGTCTTTCCACATGAGGTGCTCCCTCCTCCACTTTTTCACTCTATCATTACTACTGTATCGGAAATAAGTTATATTTTTTGTAAAATGGTGTCATCTTTCTTTCGACAATCGATTTTGCGTATATGTTTCCCAAATTTTCGTCACAGCGGCAACATCCCGCTTCGCAAACGCTTTTAGCATCTGTTCATAAAATTCGTCTGGAAATGTATACACACCATAGATTGTTTGCGAAAAGTTATGGAGCACGCGCCAAATCCGTTCGAGCAAATAGTTTTGCGAAGCCTCTGTCACCCACTTAAAAAAAAGCTCATAACCGATCGTTTTTTGTCGAACGCTTTTTTCAAGTTGAGCCAATTCCTGTTCTGTCCATCGTTGGCAAGCAAGCTGCAAACAAAGCTGTTCTATAAGCCTTTTCGTTTCTGCTAAATCTTCTTTTGCTCGTTCATCTTGTAAAATAAACATTCCGAGTAAATTAATAAGCTGATGATTCCCAACTTCTTTGATATACGTTCCTTCTCCTCTTCGTGTTTCAATTAAACCAAGAAATTCAAGCGCTCTTAACGCCTCGCGCACAGAAGAGCGACCGACTTGCAATCGTTCCGATAACTCACGCTCAGATGGAAGCTTATCGCCTGCAACAAGCCCGTCCTCTTTGATCATCCGCCGAATTTGTTCAAGCGTTTCAATATATACTTTTGCGTCTTTTACTTGTTACCCCTCCCTGCATGCTTGCTCTATGCATTGTTCAGGAAATTCTAACGAAATCATGTATTCCCTTCCTCTAATTCCCATCACTGGTCTGACCACTTAATGCTTATACGATATAACAAAATTGAAAAATAGTAAAGAAATAAATTATTTTACTACAATATGTTCATCCCCTAGCAGCGCTTTCAATGAAGCGATACATTCATCTGTTAAAGCGACATCATATTCTTCCGTAAGCTTCACCATCTTTTGCTCTTGCTCGTAATATAGAAAGACAGGCGTTTTTCCATGATATTTTTGCAGCAGCTCTTTTAGCGTAAACAATTTTCCAGACGCTATATGTTCCGGACGAATTTTTACATAAAGCGCCTCCATCGCAGGTACGTCTGCTTTGCGAATGACCAGCTGCGCTTTCCCTTTACGAACCTCCACTTTTCCTTCTAATAATCGCACTGTTCCCTTTTTTAAAACTGAAGAATAACGACGATATACATCTGGAAACGCAACCACATCCATTTCCCCGCTTTCATCACTAACCGTAAAGAAAGCCATTTCCTCTCCTGTTTTCGTACGTGTTTTTCTCTCTTCCACAATATATACACCCACTTTAACAGGAAAGTCCGTTTTTTCTCTTATTACACTCATGACTGAGCGGACACCATCCAAACGGAACACCTTCCGATAAGCAGATGTTGGGTGAGGAGAAACATAAACACCGAGCAATTCTTTTTCGTACATTAACTTTTCCTCTAATGACAAAGCAGGTGCTTCTACATATTTTGGCTTCAATGATATATCTGAAAATAATCCTTCTTCGACATACGGACCAACAAGCTGCGCATGTTCTAAAGCAACATCGACGCTTGCTAATAATGATGCTCTTTCGATTCCAAATTCATCAAAGCAGCCTGACAAAATAAGAGATTCTATCGTTTTTCGGTTGATGCCTTTTCCGAATAAGCGAACACAAAAATCAAAAAAGTCCGCAAAAAGCCCCTTTTTTCGCTCTTGTACAATCGCTTTGACTGCCGCTATTCCAACATGTTTAATCGCGGCTAAACTGTAGCGAATCTTTTCATGCTCCACTGAGAAAGAATAACGGCTTTGATTAATTGAAGGCGGCAATAATTCAATCTGCTTTCGTCTTGCTTCATAAATATATAAAGATACTTTTTCTTCGTCTCCGATCACGCTCGTTAATAATGCTGTATAAAAATAAAGCGGATAATGGGCTTTTAAATAAGCAAGTTGGTAAGAAAGCATGCTATAAGCAACGGCATGACTTCGGTTAAACCCGTAATTAGCAAAACGGACAATCATATCATATACATCATTTGCAAACCTTTCGTCATAACCTTGGTCGATACAGCCTTGTACAAACTCATTCCGCTGTTGATCTAAAATTTCTTTTTTCTTTTTTGCGACTGCCCGGCGCAATAAATCTGCTTTTCCTAGCGAAAAACCGGCAATGTTCGCAGCGATTTGCATAATTTGCTCTTGATAAATAAGAACACCGTATGTCGGCGCTAAAATCGGCGCTAAATCTGGATGAAGATAAGAAACTTTTTCTTCTCCGTGCTTTCTCTTTATATACGAAGGGATGTAATCGATCGGTCCAGGCCGATATAACGCGTTCACCGCCACGATATCCTCAAATTGTGACGGCTTCAATTGCTTTAATACCTGCTTCATCCCATCCGACTCTAACTGAAAAATCCCATTTGTGTCTCCCTTGCTGACCAGCTCGTATGTTTTGCGATCATCAAGCGGAATGGAACGCACATCGATGGTTTTTCCGGTTTGCTGCTGAATAAGACGGCATATATGTTCAAGCAATGTTAACGTGCGCAAGCCAAGAAAATCCATCTTTAATAGACCTAGCCGCTCTAACACGTCCATCGGGTATTGCGTTAAATATAATTCACCATGGCCTTGCTGCAGTGGAACGATTTGGGAAAGCGGCTCACTGCTAATAATCACACCCGCCGCATGTGTCGAAGTATGGCGCGGAAGTCCTTCGACCTTCATTGCGATTGCAATCCATTGTTTCAACAAGGAAGAAGCTTGAACCGCTTGGCGAAAAGCAAATGATTGATGATATGCTTCTTGAATCGTTATTCCATGTTTGTTAGGAACATACTTGATGATGTTTTCCATCTCTTTCGAATCAATCTGTAACACTTTGCCAATGTCCCGGAGGGCCGCTTTAGCGCCAAACGTACCGAACGTAATGATTTGCGCCACATATTGTTGTCCATACTTATTGGCGACGTATTGAATAACTTCTTCGCGCCGATCATCGGGAAAATCAATATCAATATCCGGCATCGACACCCGTTCTGGATTTAAAAACCTCTCAAATAATAGACCATATTGAATCGGATCGATGTCTGTAATATAAAGCGTATACGCGACAAGCGATCCTGCTGCCGATCCTCGCCCTGGACCCGTAACAATACCTTTTTTTCGAGCGAAATTCATAAAATCCCAAACGATAAGAAAATAATCGCTGAAATTCATTTGCTGAATGATATCGAGTTCATATTCAAGCCGTTTGATGTAAACATCAGAAGGGGACGAAACTCGTTCGTATAGTCCTTTCAGACAAAGACTCCGCAAATAATGATCTGCGTATTCATTTTCTGGAACAGGATATTTCGGCAGCTTTAATGTGTCAAAACTGATATGAAGATGGCATTGATCCGCGATTTTCCAGCTGTTTTCCAACGCCTCAGGCAAATCAGAAAACCGTTTTTTCATTTCCTCTGGCGATGTTAAATATCGTTCTCCATCTGTCGCCATCCCCGCTTTTATCACCGCGCCTTGTTTGATCGCTAATAAACAGTGCTGCACAAACGCATCTTCTTTTTCAATATATTGAACATCGTTTGTTGCCACAAGCGGGGTATTGGTTTCGTTGCTTAAATGAATCAACTGCTGCTCATACGGTTCTTGCTGCTTATTTTCTCCTCGCTGTACGGAAAGGTAAAAATCATCTCCAAAAATTTGCTTATATCGTTCTAACACTTGCTTTGCCTTTGTTATTTCGTTATGGGCAAGCAATGTTTCAATTTGCCCGCTTTTTCCTGGGGTTAGTGCAATTAATCCGCCACGATAATGCCATAGCCATTTTTCTGGAATTCCTTCTTGTGTTTTCGTTTGAATCGTACTGCTTATTTTTATTAAATGCTGATAGCCTGTTTCGTTTTTTGCTAATAAAACGAGCGGATATGTGCTTTCCCCCTCCAGCACAATGTCTGTGATCATCCCAATAATCGGCCGAATGCCGTAACGTTTACATTCCATATAAAAAGGAATTGCTCCGTACAATACATTTTCATCAGTTAATGCCAGCGCAGAAAATTGCAGGTCTTTTGCCTTTTTTACTAAATCGCTGATTTTCGCTGGACTTGTTAACAGGCTGTAGCAGCTGCGAACGTGAAGGTGAACAAACGACAACAATCTCCCCCTCCTTTTCCTCCATTATAGTGGACAAAACTTTTTCATTGCAAAACATACTCTTCTTCGATCGTCCATATACATAGTAAAAGAAAGGGTGGGACGAGTATGAGCGAAAAGATGCCATTTTTGCCTGCTTTTATTCAAAGTTATTTTATTGCTGTAGGCGTGCTGTTAGGCGGTGCGATGATCGGGGCGCTCGGCGCGTTTTTAAGCGGAGAACAGCCGCTTACGGCAATGTATCGATTTGCCGGCGATTTGCGAATTTGGGCTGTGGTTGCTGCCATTGGAGGAACGTTCGATACGTTTTATATGGTAGAACGGGGATTCTTTTTTGGGGAAACTCGCGACATTATTAAACAGTTTCTTCTCATTCTTTCCGCGATGGGAGGCGCGCAGACAGGCGTTACCATTATTACTTGGCTGACACAGGAGCATATTTCTTCATGAGAATCCCGCCTTATTACCGCTATCCAACATGGCAGCGTTTTTTTGCCGGCGTTGTGATCGGAGCGCTCATCAGCTGGTTTGTTTTTTTACATTTATTCGGCGTCTTGCAAGAAAAACAAGTTCGAAAAATCATCGAACTTCAAGACAAAATTGCCGATTTGGAAGATGAAATCCGCATTTGGCAAGAAGACTACGTCAAACAAAATAAAATAAACAAAAAAAAATTGATGGTACAAGAAATTTCTGTTCACCTCGTCAACGCGGAGCAATATAAACTTGACTCTTATACGACGTTTCGCATTGAAGAAAGCGTAAAGGAGGATGTTTCCCACTTAAAAGCAAAAGATATTGAAACCGTTTATAACAGCCGGGAGTTGCTAAAGCGGGCTATTGAAAATAAAACATACACCATCAACGAGCAACCGTATAAGCTGGAAATTTATCAGATGTTTGTCTTTACTACCTTAGCGATTGAACTAAAATTAAAGCCACTGCCTTCCTCATAAAGAGAAAATGTCCCGGATCTTGCTATACCGGGACATTCCTTCACTTTATTGAGAAAGACACGCTGCTTTCAAATCTTCAATGACGCGGTCCGCATCATCCCAAGAATCAATCGAAGCGCCTGCGGCAAGCGGATGGCCTCCGCCGCGGTATTTTTTCGCTACTTCATTGACAATCGGACCTTTGGAACGAAGGCGGACGCGAATTTCTTTCTCTTCCTCGATAAAAAATACCCATGCGACAACTCCTTCGATATTGCCAAGAAGGCCAACTAACTGCGAAGCTTCGGAAGCAGTAACGCCATATTGCTCAAGCAGCGATTTCGGCATTTTTATCGCTGCCACTCCTTCTTCCGATACCGTAAAATTTTGCAACACATATCCACTTAAATGCGCCACATTCAACTTCGTACGATACAATCCATCATATAGCTCCGTCAATGAAAATCCATATTGAATCAGTTCGCTTGCATAACGAAACGTTTTTTCGCTCGTTCTTGGGAAAAGGAAACGGCCTGTATCTCCGACAATCCCCGCGTAAATAAGACGTGCCGCTTCTTTTGTCATCACAAGTCCTTCTTCTTTACCAGCTAAATAAAATTCATAAATCATTTCGCTTGTGGAACTTGCGTTTGTATCTACCCATAATATGTCTCCATATGGATCTTCGTTTGGATGATGGTCAATTTTAATCAATTGTTTGCCAAGCCGATAACGATCATCGCAAATCCGATCTGTATTTGCCGTATCACAAACAATCACGAGCGCATTTTCATATGTTTTGTCTTCAATGACATCCATCCGCCGTAAAAATTGCAACGACTCTTCTTCCTGTCCAACCGTATACACCGTTTTTTCTGGAAAAGAGGCTTTCAAAATCTCAGCCAATCCTCCTTGAGAGCCGTACGCATCAGGGTCTGGACGTACGTGTCGATGAATGATTATCGTATCAAATTGATGAATCGCTCTTAAAATTTCCAAACACTTCTCTTTCATCTTTCTTCCCCTTTTTTTGCGGCTGTATTTTTTTTCATTATACGCGAACAAGAAAGGTCATTGCTAGAATTCTTCCTCATTTCTATGTACAATAAGGTAGAAAGAAATAATGGAGGGTTCTATTTATGCCAACGCTCGTAATTTTCATTATATTTTCCTTTTCTTTCTACGTCTATTATAAAATAAAGTATTTTCGCTCCCACCGTCCGATGGAACGACGCTGGCTTTCCGCCAAATCAAGCATTGCTCTCGGTCTATTCGTGTTCTTTTTCGGATTAAATCAGTTTTTTCTCCATTCTTCCACCGTCACCTATATTATCGGTACTATTTTCTTGCTAATTGGCGCCGGAAGCGCGTGGGCGGGCTATCGCGCCTATAAGCATTATTTGCCTCTCGTTTTGGAAGAAGCAAAACAAACAGCAAAAAACGGGGCGTAAATCGCGTCCCGTTTTGATACGACTTCTAACGGTCAATTAATTGACACATCATTAGCGCTTTTCCAACAACGACACCTTCGTTATATACTTCCACATCGACTTTTCCAAATTTCCGTCCAATTTCTAGCAGTTTCGCTTTCACATCGATCGTGCTTTCGATTTGCACTGGTTTAATAAAATAAATCGTAATATTTTCAATCACTAAATCTCCGCGTTTATATGCCCGAAGCGCGCGCGTAGCCGCTTCCGTCACAATCGTTGTAAATACTCCATACGATAGTGTTCCTAAATGATTCGTCATTTGCGGAGTAATCGTGCAGCGAAACATCTCCTCTTTCCCGTCACTATTGGCTTCCTGAAATTGGCTTGTAATAATATCATCAATGGTTTCACCAACTTGCGGCTGGCGTTGAATCATCTGAAGCGCTTTTAATACGTCTTGGCGGCTAATAATTCCTTGAAGCCGGTTATGTTCGTCAACAACTGGCAATAATTCGATGCCTTCCCATACCATGATATGGGAAGCGGAGGCGACCGATGTCTTTCCTTTTACCGTGATCGGGTGCTTTGTCATCGCCTTTTCAATCGGCAATTTTCGGTCAAAATCAAGCACATCTTTTGTAGTAACAACTCCTTGCACTTTTAACTGCTGATCCACAACTGGAAACCGGCTATGTCTTGTTTCACGATTGAGCTCATACCAACGTTCAATCGGATCGGTCGTATATAAATATGCTGTTTTTTCAAGCGGTATTAAAATATCTTCGACAAGAACAATTTCCTTTTTAATTAACTGGTCATAAATCGCCCGGTTAATCATCGTCGCTACTGTAAACGTATCGTAGCTTGTCGAAATAATCGGGAGCTGTAATTCGTCTGCTAATTTTTTTACATGGTCTTCTGTATCAAATCCGCCGGTGATTAATACGGCTGCTCCGGCTTCGAGCGCCCGTTCATGCGCTTTCGTACGGTTTCCGACAATCAACAAATCGCCAGCGCCTGTATAGCGCATCATCGCTTCCAGCTGCATCGCGCCAATAACGAACCGGTTCAGCGTTTTATGCAATCCTTCGCGCCCGCCTAACACTTGCCCATCAACAATGTTTACCACTTCTGCATACGTAAGTTTTTCAATATTTTCTTTCCTCTTCTTTTCAATCCGAATCGTACCGACCCGTTCAATCGTGCTCACATACCCTTTATTTTCCGCGTCTTTAATGGCGCGATAGGCGGTTCCTTCACTTACCCCCATTTCTTTCGCAATTTGCCGCACAGAAATTTTTTCACCGACCGGTAAACTATTAATATATTGCAAAATTTGTTCGTGTTTTGTCATCGCCAAGTTTCTTCACCCTTTACATAGTCTCCTTATTTTCATTATACGGGTGGAGCAAATTCAATTCAATGAAACGACCAAACACACTTGTTCCTAAAAAAAGCGCCTCCATAAGAGACGCTTTTTCATTTATAATTCAATACCTTCTCCTGGTTTTAATACACGTCCTACGCCATCAGGAAGCAGCGCAACAAATTGGTGCGGATCTTGGGCGATGACCGGGAACGTATTGTAGTGAATCGGCACGACTATTTTCGCGCGAAGCCATTCCGCCGCAACCGCAGCATCTTCCGGTCCCATTGTGAAATTATCTCCGATCGGCAAAAATGCGACATCAATAGAATTGCGCTCACCAATCAGTTTCATATCCGAAAACAATCCCGTATCTCCAGCGTGATAAATCGTTTTGCCTTCGGCGGTGAATAAAATTCCAGCCGGCATTCCCAAATAAATAATTTGCTTGTCCTCTGTCACATAACCGGAACCATGGAACGCTTGCGTTAATTTCACTTTTCCAAAATCAAATTGATGCGCTCCCCCGATATGCATCGGGTGGGTATTTACTCCTTGCCATCCTAAATATGTAGCTAATTCAAAAGGAGCAACGACGAGCGCATTATTTTTCTTAGCTAGCTGCACTGTATCCCCAACATGGTCGCCATGACCATGAGTAAGCAAAATGACATCTGCTTTCACATCTTCCAATTTTAAATCTGTCGCGCCGTTACCTGTAATAAATGGATCAATAAAAATCGTTTTCCCATTTGTTTCAATTTTTACGACGGAATGTCCATGATATGTTACTTTCATGATCATCCTCTCCTTTCATCATTATTATTCGCGGTGGTGGATGCATTTCCCTGCCCATACGCTTATAAACATTTACATTTTCTTATATTCCTGCTACTCTCAAAGTATATAGAAAGGAAGGGTGCAGAATGAACAAACGGCTTCAATTATTTTCCGAGTGGCTTCAAGAACAACATATTTCATTTGCGCTTATTACGTCAAGTCCGAATGTCTTTTATTTAAGCGGGTTTTATTGCGACCCTCACGAGCGGCTTTTAGCGTTGCTCATCTTTCCGCAAGAAGAGCCGGCATTAATTTGCCCGCAAATGGAAACGGCGCGCGTAAAGCAAGCTGGATGGGCATACGAAATTATTGATTACACCGATACAGACAATCCATGGCAGCTTCTTGGGCAGCATGTTCGCTCAAGAAATATTGCTGTAGAGCGAATTGCTGTCGAAAAAAGCCATCTTTCTCTCGAACGATACGAATTGCTTCATACCTATTTCCAAGCGCGTTCATGGATAAACGCGGAAGAAAAGCTGCGGCAATTGCGAATGATCAAAGAGGAGAAAGAAATTGTCGTATTGCGCCAGGCGGCAGAACTTGCAGACTATGCCGTCGAAGTAGGAGTAAACGCAATTGCCGAAGGGAAAACAGAACTAGATATTATCGCAACCATCGAATACGAAATGAAGAAAAAAGGCGTACGGGAAATGTCGTTTGCCACGATGGTACTGACCGGCAAAAACACCGCTAACCCACACGGTGTGCCGGGACTGACAGCCATTCAACGCGGTGATTTTGTTCTATTTGATTTGGGCGTCATTGTGGACGGCTACTGCTCTGATATTACAAGAACGGTCGTCTTCGGTGAAGCGACAGAGGAACAGCAAATGATTTATGATACGGTTCTGCGCGCGCAACTTGCGGCGATTGATGCCTCTAAACCAGGCGTGGAAATCGGCAATGTCGACCGAGCCGCAAGATCGATTATTGAACAGGCAGGATATGGTCCATATTTTACACATCGCGTCGGTCACGGTTTAGGCATCGAATTACATGAATATCCATCTATGAATGCAACAAATACGATGCCGCTAGAGCGCGGTATGACGTTTACCATTGAACCGGGCATTTATGTTCCTTCTGTCGGCGGGGTGCGTATTGAAGACGATGTGTTCATTACCGATAACGGTGCAGGAATTTTAACGAAATATCCAAAAGAGCTTATAATCGTTTAAAGACAGATAAATAAAAGAAGCGGTCTTTCGGGATGTTGCCGAAAAGGCCGCTCTTTTTGCCGAAAACAAGATTATAATTGTTGTAGCAATGTTTTCGCATCTTTATAAGGCAATCCATGTGCCTGCGCTACCGCCTCATACGTAATATAACCGTTCAACGTATTAATTCCTTTCAACAACGCTTCGTTTTGCAAACAAGCTTCTCGATATCCTTTATTAGCGATTTGCAGCGCGTAAGGTACGGTAACGTTTGTCAGCGCAAATGTTGACGTTCTTGGCACCGCGCCAGGCATATTCGCTACTGCGTAATGAACAACTCCATGTTTCACATAGATTGGATCATCATGGGTTGTAACGCGATCGGTCGTTTCAAAAATTCCTCCTTGATCAATAGCAATATCCACAAGAACAGAACCTGGTGACATCGAACGAATCATTTCTTCTGTGACGAGTTTTGGCGCTTTCGCTCCCGGAATTAACACCGCACCAATCACTAAATCAGACTGTTGCACCGATTCGGCAATATTATACGAATTTGACATTAACGTCGTCACACGATCCCCAAATAAATCGTCGAGCTCGCGGAGCCGATCTGGATTAATATCTAAAATCGTCACTTCCGCTCCAAGACCAACTGCCATCTTCGCCGCATTGGTTCCAGCAACCCCGCCGCCGATAATCGTTACTTTTCCGCGGCGCACTCCTGGTACACTTCCTAATAAAATTCCTTTCCCGCCATGCGGTTTTTCTAAAAACTGCGCTCCTACTTGTACGGACATTCGCCCCGCCACTTCACTCATTGGAGTTAATAATGGAAGCGAGCCATTTGGCAACTGCACCGTTTCGTAAGCAATTCCGACTACTTTTTTTTCGATTAATTCTTTCGTTAGCGCTTCTTCCGCCGCTAAATGTAAATACGTAAATAAAATAAGACCTTCGCGAAAGTAAGAATACTCTTGTGGAAGCGGCTCTTTCACTTTCATAACCATTTCGGCCGACCACGCTTCTTGCGCGGATGAAACAATCGTTGCTCCTGCTTTTTCATATTCTTCGTCGAAAAATCCTGAACCAAGCCCCGCTCCTTTTTCTATATATACCTCATGTCCTGCTTTCACTAATGTCATTACTCCGGCCGGTGTGATCGCTACTCTGTTTTCGTTATTTTTTATCTCTTTTGGAACACCGATTTTCATTGCAACGAATTCCTCCTAGCTCATTTGCTTACTATAACATATTATTTTGTTAATAAAAGGTGAGATCATCATTACTTATCTTTCTCCTATTTTCACTTAAATAAACGATCACTTTTATCTATCAAATGTTTTTTTTCACATCCAATGGAACATAGAAAAACAGAAAAATCACCCCACTGCATCGAGCAAGGTGATTTTTGGAAAAATGCGCTTATGTCCAGTATCGATGAATAACATTTACTCCTCCTGTCACATCGATGATCGCTCCTGTAATCATGTCTGAATCTTCTTCGCATAAGAAAGCAACAACACGAGCGATATCTTCCCCTGTTCCCGAGCGCCCAATTGGTGTCTCATTGTCTTTTATTGTACGCGAATAGGCGATCGTCGCTTCTTTCATCTCTCCAACAATATTGCCTGGGCAAACCATATTAGCTGTAATGCCATATTCCGCTTCTTCTAGCGCGATTGTTTTCGTTAATGACACTAACCCGACTTTTGCGGCACTGAACGCGGATCGGTTCGGCCATCCCGGCGCTCCTGCCGCACCTTGAAAACCATATGTAATAATGCGGCCAAATCGTTGTTTTCTCATCACTGGAATCGTTTTTTTCAATAAATGAAATACCGCACTTAAATTTCCTTCAATCATTTCGTACCACTCATCTTCTGTATAATCAGCTAATTTTTTTCGCTCAAAAATATACGGCCCTGCGTTATTAATTAAAAAATCAATCCGCCCAAACCGATCTAACGCCGCGTCCACAAGCGCAGATAAATCCTCTTTTTTTGTGACGTCACCGCGAACAAATTGAAGCCGCTCTTTTAGATGAGCATACTTTTCTTGCAGTGATTGTACCGCTGTTTCATCACTCCGATAATTGACGGTTACCGAATATCCTTTTTCTAACAACAGTTCCGTTACTTTTCTCCCCAGCCCTTTCGCTCCGGCTGTGATGAGGGCATGTCGCACATCTACTCCTCCTCACCTTAACAACTTCCTGTCTTTACTTTACTATAAAGATATGTCTAAACGCATCCATCTCGCTTAAAAAAAATCATCATGGCGCATAAACACCATGATGTAGTGGAAATTATTCACCAACTTCACGCTTTGGATTATAGTGAAGTTCATCACGATCAACAACCCCGCTATGATATGCATCCATAATTTGCTCGCTAACCATTTTTACTGCATCTTCATCATAATCGAAATCTTTTCTATAGTTTTTTTCCATAATTATATCCCTCCTCGTTCATAGAAATATCATACATATGGTAGTTTCTCATTGCTTGTATGCAGGTATACTAATAATAGAGATAGCACTTTTATCCAAAGGGAGTGGAGAACAATGCCAATGACGTATAAGACGATTGTTGTTGCCATTGATGGTTCCAAAGAAGCGGAATGGGCATTCAAAAAAGCGATACAAATTGCTAAACGTAATAATGCGAAACTCATTCTTTCTCACGTCATTGATTTACGGAGCTTTGCCGCCCCATTTGAATTGTATGACAGCACCGCCGTTAAACGGTCTGAAGAATACGCAAAAGAGCTTTTAAACGGTTACCAACAACAAGCGTTGGACGCTGGATTAAACGATGTGGTCATCGACATTGAATTTGGCTCCCCAAAAGTAAAAATCGCTAAAGATGTAGCGCAAAAATATAAAGCTGATTTGATCATCTGTGGAGCAACAGGATTAAACGCAGTCGAACGCCTGTTAATTGGAAGCGTTTCCGAACATATCACCCGCTATGCGAAGTGCGATGTGCTTGTCGTGCGAACCGAAAAAGAATAAAGAAAAACACTCCGCAGCATCCGCTACGGAGTGTTCACTATTTTTTTGGCTTTTTCCAACGCTTTTCTTACTTCGGAAAAACCTGTTCCGCCCGCGCTATTGCGGCGGTTAACAGCGGTGTATGGCTTAAGCGCTTCATATATATCTTCTTCAAACAACGGTGACGCTTCCTTATAGACATCCAGCGGCAAATCGGCTAAAAATACGCCTTTTTCAATACAAATTAGCACGAGTTTGCCAACAATCTCATGCGCCTCGCGGAATGGTACCCCTTTGTTGGCTAAGTAGTCGGCAAGCTCCGTTGCATTCGAAAAATCTTGTTTTGTCGCTTTTTCCATAACATCGACGTTTACTTTCATCGTTTTAATCATACCAGCGAAGATTTTCAGCGATCCAGTGACCGTTTTCACCGTATCGAACATGCCTTCTTTGTCTTCTTGCATATCTTTGTTGTACGCAAGCGGCGTTCCTTTCATCACTGTCAAAAGCGCTAATAAATTTCCGTATACCCGTCCCGTTTTTCCGCGAATTAATTCTGCCATGTCCGGATTTTTCTTTTGCGGCATAATGCTGCTTCCTGTGGCGAACGCATCGTCAATTTCAATAAATTGAAACTCTTGGCTTGACCAAAGAATAAGCTCCTCGCAAAAACGTGATAAATGCATCATCAGCATGGAGCTGTTGCTTAAAAATTCAATGATAAAATCACGGTCGCTCACCGCATCGATACTGTTTTCGTAGATGCCGTCAAAGCCAAGAAGCTCCGCGGTCAAATGACGGTCAATTGGAAATGTTGTTCCAGCAAGCGCTCCTGCCCCGAGCGGTGATTTATTAATGCGCTTTAATGATTCACGGAATCGCTCGCGGTCGCGTTCAAGCATCCAAAAATACGCAAGCAAATGATGGGCGAACGAAATCGGCTGCGCCCGCTGCAAATGTGTATATCCCGGTACAATTGTTTCCACGTGCTCCTCCGCTTTTTCGACAAGCACCTTTTGCAATTCTTGAATAAGCGCGATGATTTCCGTTACGCGTTTGCGCAAATATAAATGCATATCGGTTGCCACTTGGTCGTTGCGGCTTCTTCCTGTGTGCAGTTTCCCACCGACAGGGCCAATTTCATCAATAAGCATTTTTTCAATATTTAAATGAATATCCTCGTAGGCAACAGAAAATTCGAGCTTGCCTTGTTTCGCTTTTTCTAACAGTGTAAACAGTCCGGCCTTGATTTTCTCCACATCCTCACTTGACAAAATTCCGCATTTGCCAAGCATCGTTACATGAGCAATGCTGCCCTCTATGTCTTCTTCGACTAACTCTTGGTCGAATGGGATCGACGCGCCAAACTCGTCGACCCACTCTTCCGCTGTTTTCTTAAAACGTCCTCCCCAAAGCTTTTTCACACGTTCACCTTCTTTTGATTGTTGACGATGCTGTATACTTTCGTTGGCAATCCATACAAGGAAATAAAGCCAACGGCCGCTTGATGATCAAATTGGTCATCCGCCGTATATGTCGCAAGCTTTTCGTCGTATAAGGAGAACTCTGATTTGCGCCCTTCGATAATCGCATGCCCTTTAAACAGCTTCACACGCACCACGCCGGTTACGTTCTTTTGCGTTTCTTTTAAGAAAGCGACAAGCGCGTCTTTAATTGGTGAGAACCACAAACCGTTGTAAATGACTTCCGCTAATTTTTGCTCGATAATCGGTTTAAAATGCGCTACTTCCTTTACAAGTGTTAAGTCTTCTAATTCTTTATGCGCCTTAATTAACGTCATCGCTCCAGGACATTCATACACTTCGCGCGATTTAATGCCGACTAGGCGGTTTTCGACATGGTCGATGCGTCCAACCCCATGTTTTCCGGCAATGGCGTTTAACTCTAAAATTAGCGAAGCGAGCGAATACGGCTTGCCGTTTAATGTCTTCGGCACGCCTTGTTCAAAACCGATTTCAATGATTTCCGGCACATCCGGTGTATTCTCCAACGCTGCCGTTAATTCGTATGCTTCTTCCGGCGGAGCCGCCCAAGGGTCTTCTAAAATACCGCACTCGTTGCTTCTGCCCCATAAGTTTTGGTCAATCGAAAACGGACTGTCTAGATCGACTGGAATCGGAATGCCATGTTTTTTCGCATACTCGATTTCCTCTTCACGCGACCAGCTCCATTCGCGAACCGGCGCGATCACTTCCAAATTTGGATTTAGCGCTTTAATGGATACTTCAAAGCGAACTTGGTCGTTTCCTTTTCCTGTACATCCGTGCGCAACAGCAACCGCCCCTTCCAATTCCGCAATTTCCACTAATTTTTTCGCAATAAGCGGGCGCGATAAGGCGGAGACAAGCGGATATTTTCCTTCATAAAGCGCATGTGCCTGCAATGCAATAAGCGCATATTCATCAGCAAATTCTTCCTTGACATCAATAACATATGACTTAATCGCTCCGACTTTTAACGCTTTTTCTTTCACGAAATCAAGATCTTTTCCTTCTCCAAGGTCTAAACAGCAAGCGATGACATCATAACCTCGCTCTTGCAACCATTTAATCGCAACAGATGTATCTAAACCACCGGAATACGCCAGCACAAGTTTCGGATTCGTCATATTGTATTCCCCTTCCCTTTCACATAAATATACTTGTACATAAATAAATATTCACGAAGTATATTATCACTTTATCAGTTTTTATAAGGTTTTTCAATAGTTATTCATGAAAAAGTATAAAAATACTGAAAGTTGGTTCTTTCTGTTCTTTTTTATAAAATAGAAAATAAGGGAAAGCGAGGGAGAAGCATGGAGCAATATTTCATTTATGATCAACGTCTTGGCATTCCATTGCCGAAACTTGAAAAAGACTGGGAGGATTATAGCGAAGACGAACAACACGCAATTTTGCTGCGATGGGAAAATATTCGTGGAACCATTCCCGACCGTATTGCCGAATTAGAAAAAATTATTAACGAAAAACAAGATCAGTTGAGTGATGAAAACGATTTTGAGCGCTCATGCCGGTTAAATTCGGAAATAGCCGAACTCGCCTCGATCATCAACGATTTATGGATTTGGTATCGGATGAATCAAACGGTATCGATGCGCGCTCATCAATAAAAACAATGAAGGAGCGAAAAGATGTCGGAAAAATGCTCCTTCTTTTTTTGCCTCTGGATACAATATACTATTTTTGTTTTTCAATAATATATTGAATATTTTTTCTTTTGCAATTATTATTGATATTGATTCTACCTTTTACAACAGTGGAGGGGTATAAATGCCAAATAAAACGTCCCATTCTTCATTAACCACTTCTTTTTCTTGGGAGACCGTGTTTCAACATTACGACTGGAATCCACGTGAACGTTTCAATGTCGCTCATGAAGTATGTGACCGCTATGCAGAAGATCCAACTCGCATTGCTCTGTTTTACGAAAACCATTTAGGCGAAAAGCGAGCCATCACCTATCGAGAATTGCGGGATTGGTCGAACCAAATGGCGAATGTATTTCACAAACTTGGAGTAAAAAGAGGAGATAGAGTTTGCGCTCTTCTGCCTAAAAATCCTGCTCTGGTCGTTTATATTTTAGCTGCTTGGAAAGTTGGCGCGGTTTATGTTCCATTATTTACAGCGTTTGGTCCACAGGCGATTGAATATCGGATTAATCATTCTGAAGCAAAAGTGATTTTGACGAATAAAGAACAACGTTCAAAATTACCTCCAAGAGAAAAAATGCCAACATTAGAGCATATTTTTGTCATTGATGAAACAAATAACCATAACGATTTATCATTTTGGGAAACGCTTTCAAAAGAGTCTGTCGATCATCAGACCGAAGAAACAACTGTGGATGATTTACTAGCTATCCAATACACATCCGGATCGACGGGAATGCCTAAAGGAGCCATGTGGTCGCACAACTTGCTCATTAACATATATCCTTATATGCGATACGCCGTCGATTTACGGGATGATGATGTATTTTTAGGAGGAGCCGATCCGGGATGGGCTTACGGGCTGATCTTTTGCACATTTGCGCCAATGTGCTTTGGCGTGCCAATCGTCTTTTACGAAGGACCGTTTAAACCAGAAACGTACTATTCTCTTATGGAAAAATATAACGTAACGAATTTCGCTTACGCACCGACCGCTTATCGCGCGATGGTCGCAGCAGGAGCAGAATTAATCAATAAATACAATATCCGCGTGCGGGCAATGAGTTCCGCGGGAGAACCGCTTAATCCGGAAGTGATCCGCTTTTTCCAAAAACATTTAGGGGTTACTGTCCACGACCAATATGGGCTATCGGAAACGTTAATGCTGATCGGCAATTTCAACGCGGTTGACATGGAGATACGCCCTGGTTCGATGGGATGGGTGCTGCCGGGATTTGAAGTCGCGCTGCTCAGCGAAGAAGGCGTTCCGGTAGAGGACGGAAATGTTGGACAAATTGCTTTTAACACGAATTCCATTCCAAACGTGTTCAAAGGTTATTGGAAAGATCCTGAAAAAACGGCTGAGAGATTAGTAGGAAGCTGGTTCCTCACTGGAGACTTGGCAACGAAAGACGCTGACGGATACTTTTGGTTCCAAGGCAGGGCCGATGACATCATCTCTAGTGCCGGATATCGCATCGGGCCTTTTGAAATAGAGAGCTGTCTCATCGAACATCCAGCGGTAGTGGAAGCAGCGGCTGTTGGAAAACCAGACCCGCTAAAAGGGGAAATCGTCAAAGCCTTCGTCGTATTGGCGGATGGATTTACTCCATCAGACGAACTAGCGCAAGAATTATCATTATTCGTGAAAAATCGTTTATCAAAACACGAATACCCTCGCGAAGTGGAATTCGTAACGGAACTGCCTAAGACGCCTAGCGGCAAAATTCAGCGATTTATCCTTCGCAATCAAGAAGTTGAAAAACAAAAAAACACCTAATCAGGCAAAAAAGTGTCCGATTCCTTAAACGGACACTTTTTGCTTTCATCGTAAATCTTTTCTTATTTCCCGCACCACATGGCCAAGCTCCGGCAAAATCAATTTTGTCATCGCAAGGCGTACCGCTCCCGACGACCCTGGGGTGGAAAAAATTGCTGTATCGTTTGCTACACCGGCAATCGCCCGCGATAATATCGCCGCTGAACCGATATCTTCCGTGTAGCTTAACATGCGAAACAACTCTCCAAAGCCAACGATTTCTTTTTCGATGATTTCTTTTACTGTTTCAATGGTCACATCCCGCTTAGCGATGCCGGTGCCGCCGTTTGTTAGCACCACATCGATATTTGTCTGTTCGCATCCGCGCAAAATCGCCTCGCGAATCGCTTCTTTTTCATCTTTTACGATTTCATAACTGACAACTTCATGACCAGCTTCTTTTAATAAATCCATCATTAATTTTCCGCTCTTATCCGTGTCTTTTGTCCTTGTGTCACTAATCGTAATGACTTTACAGCGGACGATGTGCGGTGCTTCTTTTTTATGTTCCGTAACGCTCATATCGATCACCTATTTGATTAAAATTTTTTATAAAAAAGCAGCCTTCTTTCATAAAAGGCTGCTTTTATTCCATATTAACCAATATTCGCCAATCTGACAACATCCCGCGCAATCATGACTTCTTCGTTCGTCGGGATGACTAACACTTTTACCGGGGAGTGTGGATAGCTAATGAACGCCTCTTTGCCGCGCACTTTATTTAATGCAGGATCCCAGTATACTCCCATAAATTCAAGGCCGCGCAAGACTTTCGCACGGATTACTTCACTGTTTTCGCCAATTCCAGCCGTGAAAATGATCGCATCTACACCGCACATGCGCGCCGCATAAGAACCGATATATTTATGAATGCGATTAGCAAATACTTCAAGCGCTAGCTCAGCACGTTTATTTCCTTCTGCCGCAGCTTTTTCAAGGTCGCGCAAATCGCTAGAAAGACCGGAAATTCCAAGCATTCCGCTTTTCTTATTTAATACTTCAAGCACTTCATCCGCAGTCATTCCCGTTTTTTGCATAATGTAAGGGATAAGGGCTGGGTCAATGTTCCCTGAACGCGTTCCCATTGCCACACCAGCGAGCGGCGTAAAGCCCATGGACGTATCGATCGATTTTCCTCCTTCTACTGCCGCGATGCTGGCACCATTTCCAAGATGGCAAGAAATGAGGCGAAGCTGTTCAATCGGGCGGCCAAGCAATTCGGCAGCACGTTGTGTTACATACTTATGAGACGTACCATGGAACCCGTATTTGCGAATGCCAAATTTCGTATAGTACTCATATGGAAGGCTGTATAAAAACGACTGCTCCGGCATCGTTTGATGAAAAGCCGTATCAAACACCGCCACGGCAGGCACATTTGGCAATACTTCTTGAAATGCTTTAATACCGATGATGTTTGCCGGATTATGAAGCGGAGCAAGCTCAGATACTTCTTCAATTTGCTTTAATACTTCATCAGTAATCAGCACGGAATCACTGAATTTCTCCCCGCCATGCACAACGCGATGACCGATTCCGTCAATTTCTTCAAACGAACGAATAATACCGTGGCTGATTAGCTTGTCAAGCAACATTTTCACAGCTACCGAATGGTTTGGAATCGCTGTCACTTCTTGGATTTTTTCATCGTTGACCGTAATTGTAAAAATCGCATCGTCAAAACCGATTCGTTCCACGATTCCTTTCGTTAGCACCGTTTCGCTCGGCATCTCAAATAATTGAAACTTTAAGGATGAACTACCCGCGTTAATCGCTAAAATTTTGGACATATTTCAAACAACTCCTTTAATTTATCGCTATCGTTATTTTGTTCGATTTTTAATTATTTCACTATACTTTTTCATTGTATGATTGTTGATCCTCCCTTTCAAGCAAATTATTTGTGATAATTCGGTGACAAGCTTATGTTTTTATCTTCCGAAAATAAGAATAATTACTATATTCCGAAAATAAAAACAGTCCCCGAGACAATCGGGAACTGTTTTACTTTCCTTTTTCTTCTGTAACCCATTCATCGATTTTTCTCATCATCGCCTGCATCGCCTGTTTGTTCGAAAAACGAGGAAGTTCCACTAATAGCGCTTTTTTCGGTGCTTTTACGTTTTCCCCTTTCTTTTGCAAAATAAAAATGCTTTTTGCTGCCTTTTCTGTTTTGAACATTGATAGCGGTAGTTGCAACAATCCTTGAATAACCGCATGTTCTTTAATAAATTCATGCAATTTTGCCGCCTGGTCACTTGAAAATAATGTATTTGGAATTAAGAAAAACAAGTAGCCGCCTTCCTTTGTATAATACAAGCTTTGCTCAATGAACAAATGGTGGGCGTATGAATGTCCTTCTTCCGCCTTTAATACAAAGCGAGAAGCATTTTCTTTATGCGGATAATAACCGACAGGCAAATCGCACACGACTACATCGGCAAGCTCTACAAATAGCGGCTGCAGCCCATCTTGATTAAAAAGCTGAATCGCGTGTTTTTGCAAATTCGCGTTCACATATGCCAGCTTGATTAATACATCGTCCACATCCACACCGTAACTTTTCGTTTGCTTCCCTTTAAGATGGTTAAGCACCGTTGTCAGCAAATTCGCGGTACCGACGGCAGGATCAAGAATGGTAAGCGCCAGATGTTTGCGAGTAAATTGATTGACTAAATAGCTTATAAATAAACTAACCGCATCCGGGGTCATTTGATGATGCGGTTGTGTATATTCCTTCATTCCTTTTAACACCGCAAGCTGAAACGCTTTTCTTATTTCTTCATTCGTAAACCGTTCGAGTTGAATGTCGGCATATTGTTTTTTGAGACGTTTCGCGTTGACTTCGCTCACTTCTTCTTGAAGAACATCGCCGTGAAACACATTTTCTCCCGTTTCCGCCACCGCTTCTAAATAGGTGCATTGTAATTCATCTTGCAAAATTTTGGCTGTTTCATCAAATAATGTAAACAAACGTTCTACTGGAGTTACCATTGTTCCTCCACCTTTCCGTAAGTGTCCAATATTTTATTGTACGATGTGCACAATCC
This sequence comes from Parageobacillus sp. G301, assembly GCF_030268025.1. Lineage (NCBI taxonomy): Bacteria > Bacillati > Bacillota > Bacilli > Caryophanales > Anoxybacillaceae > Parageobacillus > Parageobacillus sp. G301. The sequence continues at coordinate 802,877 of NZ_BSDB01000002.1, read as the reverse complement.
AATAGCAAGAAGGATAAACGAACATTTGCCGATCGCAAGCCTGTGTCGATAAAATAGGAAAGACCTCGAACAAGTCGAGGTCTTTTCGGTTATTTTGCTGCTTTTGCCGCTTCGATGGCCGCTTCGTAGTTCGGATGATTTGTTACTTCCGGCACATATTCCACATATGTTACAATATCGTTGCTGTCAATGACAAACACCGCGCGTGCCAGTAAACGCAATTCTTTAATCAGCACGCCGTACGCTTGCCCAAAGGAAACATCGCGATGGTCAGAAAGAACTTGTACGTTTTCCACACCTGCCGCCCCGCACCAGCGTTTTTGCGCAAACGGCAAATCAACGCTAATCGTCAATACTTTCACATTATCCAATTTTGCTGCTTCTTCATTAAACCGGCGTGTTTGCGCATCACAAACACCTGTATCCAGCGACGGAACAACACTGATCAAGCGGACGTGGCCTTTCGTATCAGCGAGCGTGACTTCCGATAAATCGTTAGCCAATACTTTAAAATCAGGTGCTTTGTCTCCCACTTTCACTTCATTACCAACTAATGTTACCGGTTGTCCTTTAAATGTGACTTGCGCCATTGGTCTTCCCCCTTAAAATATGTACTACTGTCATCATAAAGGGAATACCAAAAAATTTCAATGGTTTCGACTTATCAAATATCAAAATCGTGTTTTTCTGTTGGCGAATCCTTTTTATTTTTCTTTAACATCTCTTGAATTTTCTCAATCGCCTGCGGTGCCACATCCAATATCTTTTCATATAAATGAGTGCTTTCGTCAAGATGAAGCAGTTTTACTCCCGAAGAGTTAACGATCAAAAAGGCAATAGGCGTAATGGAAACACCGCCGCCGCTTCCGCCGCCAAATGGATGCTCACTAGCCTGTTGTTGACTAGCGCCATTGCCATTGCCATCCATCATAAATTCACTACCACCCGCCGCAAATCCAAAACCTAATTTGGAAACCGTTAAAATGATACTTCCGTCTGGCGTTTCGACCGGATCACCGATAATTGTATTGACATCAATCATTTGTTTTAAATTTTCCATCGCTGTTGTCATAAGCCCTTGAATTGGATGATTGCTCATGCAATATTCCTCCTAGTAGCTTTCATTTGTTTGCTGGGTGACAAATGTTTTTATTTCTGACAAATGATAGTCACGCCAATATTTCACAACTCGTATTCCTGCTAACATAGCATGCCCGATTCGAAAATGAATCATACATACGAATTTCGTTTCGGAAATTGCTTCATGAAAAGATGGAGTAATCATTAAACAAGGTGACGTTTGTAGTTTCATATATTTGCTAAATAATGCAACCAAACTATATTTCAACGACCATCCTAATCCGACGATCATCCCTGTTGCCGCTGCATCTCCTGTTCCGATTTTCGTCTGCCATTCGAATTTCGTAATGGATATATGACGAAGGAATTTTTTTATAATTGCATTCAGTCGTACGACATGTCTGGCAAACTCCTTTGCTTTCTGAAAGCTATCGATAATATCCTCTAGCGTATACTTGCTTCGTTTTGGCTTGCTTTCGGAAATATTTTTTACCGTTTTGTTATGAACAATGACGATACCTGGCGACTCTGTTTCTATTTTTACTAATGGTATATGTATCGTATATCGAATAATCCCAAATAATGTTCGAAACGTAATTTTCCATTCATCATCATCTTGTGCATGTTGAAAAAGAATTGTAATCGACAACTTCATCACCGATAAAACAAAAATCAATAGAAAAAGAGCGACAACTATACTTACCGCAATTTTCAACATCAGCACTCCCCTTCAACATACCATTGTCACCATGTGCGTAAAAAAATAAACCTGCCAATATGACAGGTTTATTCATGAATGACAAGTGTATCAGCAAACTGGTCGTGCATCCCTTTTTTCTTTTCTGAAAAAGCGACAAAAAGAAATCCGATAAACAAAATCGTTTTCGCAATAAACTTCCCGATCACTTCACGAAATAACACGGTCGTCCATGTTAACGGCTTTCCAGACTCATCAATCACTTTTAATCCAAACACCATTTTTCCTAACGTTTGTTGAAAGAATTTTGTCATCAATACAAAATATGCATAAAATGTCAAGGTCGTAGCAATCGTCGCTGGCGCAAACATATTCGTCCGATCAACAGAAATATCCAGCAGATGAAAGAACGGAAAAATAAGCAAACGGTTTAAACTGGCGACAACAAGCAAATCGAGCAAATATGCCCAAAATCGCATCCAAAACCCAGCATATCGTACATGAGAAGATACATATGTTTCATTTCTTGCCTCTACAGAAACTGGCAGATACTCTTCGGTCATTTTTCCACTTCCTTTATTCAGCATATAAATACATTAAGCGCGGTGAAGAAGGTTTAGAAAGCAATTTTATTAATTCGGTTGCTTCATGCTTTGGCGTTACATTTCGATTGAACGCTATTTGAAATAAGGAGCCAAACGAAAATTCATTCGTATATTTCACCACTTGCGCGTCCGACAAATGATGGTCTTTTTTTAATGCGGCGATCGTATCATCCAAATAACCAAATTCGTCAATCAAATGCAATTGTTTTGCCTGTCTTCCATCATAAATTCGTCCATCTGCAATTTTTCGAACTTCGCTTTCCGGAAGATGTCTGCCTTCGGAAATCACTTTCACAAATCCCTCATAAGAATTTTGAATTAGTTGCTGCAATATTTTCTTTTCTTCTTCCGTCATTTCCCTTGTCGGATTCATAATGTCTTTATACGGTCCGCTTTTGATCGTGACAAGCTTTACTCCATACTTTTTGGCAAGTCCTTCATAGTTTAAACTTTGCATAATCACCCCCAGCGAACCGGTAATCGTTTCAGGACTTGCGAAAATTTTATCCCCTGCCGTCGAAATGTAGTAGCCTCCCGAAGCTGCCATCGATCCCATTGAAACGTAAATTGGTTTCTTCGTTTCTTTTTTTAGTTCCAGCAGTTGGTCGTGAATCTCCGCGCTTTCCACGACGCCGCCCCCAGGTGAATTTACTCTTAATACAATTGCTTTTACCGTATCGTCATTTTTTGCTTGCTCAATCATTCGCAAAAATGATTGATGATCATATCCTGCTGCAGCAAATAGCGACCCCGTATCTTCTACATCTTGAATGACTCCATTTACTTCAAGAACAACGATTTTTTGCAATTCATCGCCATCTTCAAGAACCTCTTCGCTGAACTCATTCTCCGCTAATGCAAGCCAATTTCCCGACCATTTTTCCGCATCGCTTGTTAACAGTGTAGTAATAACGTTTACTAAGGCGGAAAAAACAAATAATACAACAGCAATCAATAACGCGATCCATCGCTTTCGATTCATCATTCTTCCCCCTATGAAAACAACTATTTTTAGATTTCGTGTAAAAGTGTTACACTAAATTATGTATACTTCACTTATTGTACCATAATTACCAATTGACTAAAATATGACAACGGGACAATGGGAGGGTTTTAAATGGCAGACGAGCGCAATCATCTTTATTTTTTTTATAAGCGTGATGAACAACTGATGAAACGAGTAGAACCACTGATCACGCTTGCAAAACAAGGTCCGTTTGTGGTAGTCGATGATCATAAAAAAGCGAATATCATCGTCAGTATCGGGGACGATGGCTCGTTTTTACAAGCAGTGCGTCAAACGGGATTTCGCAACGATTGTTTATATGTCGGGATTTCCACACTTCCGTCACGCGGGTTTTACTGCGACTTTCAAATTGATGACATCGATCATATGGCAGAAGCAATAAAAAATTTACAGCTGGAAGTAAGAAAATATCCAATTATTCAAGTTACCATTGATGACACCGCTTCATTTTTCTGTTTAAACGAATGTTCCATTCGCTCGCAAATTATTAAAACATTAACGATGGACGTATTTATTGACGACCTGCACTTTGAAACGTTTCGTGGAGATGGAATCATCATTTCGACACCGACAGGAAGTACGGCATATAATAAATCGGTAAACGGCGCTGTGGTTGATCCGCTTCTTCCTTGCTTTCAAGTAAGCGAATTAGCTTCACTCAATAATAACCGTTACCGGACGCTCGGTTCATCGTTTATTTTAAGCGGAGAGCGAAAATTAACTTTAAAAATGTCCGATGAAACAAGCCATTTTCCAATCATTGGTTTAGATAATGAAGCATTAAGCATACAACATATCGAAAAAATTGATGTCATCTTAAGCGACAGAGTGATTAAAACCGTCCGTTTAAAAGACAATTCTTTCTGGGACAAAGTAAAACGAGTGTTTTTATAAGAAAATTCTCTTCGGAAGTAAACCGTTCTTCGCCCGCTGGGATGTTCTTGCTTTTGTTGTGATTTAGCTTTTTGATAAGACGAGTCAGTCTGGAGACAATCTTTCGTCCACAATGCCGTTTAAGAGCAAAAAAGGACTGTTTCCTGTTTGAAACAGTCCTTTTTTTACTTTTTTATTGCTGCTTCGCAAGGCGCATCTCGCGTTCGCGCAGCTCCACGCGACGGATTTTTCCTGACGGCGTTTTCGGCAAATCATCGACAAATTCAATTTTACGCGGGTATTTATACGGTGCGGTCAGCTGTTTGACATGCTCCTGCAGCTGTGGAATCAGCGCCGGATCATTTTTATCTACTCCTTCGCGAAGAACAACAAACGCTTTCACAACATAACCGCGTATTTCATCTGGACTAGCGACGACAGCACACTCTTTTACCGCAGGGTGCTTGACAAGGGCGTCTTCTACTTCAAACGGTCCGATTGTATAACCGGAGCTAATGATAATATCATCTCCACGCCCTTCAAACCAAAAATACCCATCTTCATCTTTTCTCGCTTTATCCCCTGTAATATAATAATCACCGCGGAATTGCATCGCCGTTCTTTCCGGATCTTTATAGTAATATTTAAACAGCGTTGGAGTGTTGACGTGGACGGCGATATCGCCAACTTCGCCGACGGCGCAAGGTTCCCCGTTTTCGTTGATAATCTCAACGATGTTTCCCGGCGTCGGTTTGCCCATGGAGCCTGGTTTGATCTTCATACCTTTCATAACGCCGACAAGCAATGTATTTTCCGTTTGTCCATATCCATCCCGGACTTGAATGTTGAAATATTTTTCAAACGTATCAATCACTTCCCTGTTAAGCGGCTCTCCGGCTGATACGGCGCTGCGGAGATGCGGAAGCTTATAATCGCCGATATTTGGCACTTTTGCCATTAGCCGATACTCCGTCGGCGTGCAGCAAAGCACATTTACTTCGTACTTGCTTAAAAGCTGTAAATATTTTTCTGGATCAAACCGGCCATAATACACAAACCCAGTGGCGCCTGAACCGAGCGTCGATAAAAACGGGCTCCAAATCCATTTTTGCCATCCTGGACCGGCAGTCGCCCAGACAAGATCGTTTTCTTCGATGCATAACCAATTTTTCGCAGCGATGCGCAAATGCGCATACCCCCACCCGTGCGAATGAACGACCCCTTTCGGATTTCCGGTCGTTCCCGATGTATAAGATAAAAACGCCATATCATCACGGGATGTGTCAGCCGCAACAAGCTCATCGCTTTCTGCCTTCATCGCTTCCTCTAAATTGATCCAACCGCTCGGTTTCGTCTTTCCGACAACGAATTTCATAATATGGTCAATGTTTTCGATCGGTTCAAATTGATCCACATATGGCTCATACGCAATAATCGCTTTTACCTCACCATGGGAAATACGGTATTGCAGATCTTTTGTGCGGAGCATTTCCGAACTCGGAATGACTACCAGCCCCGCTTTTAACGTTCCTAAATATACTTCATACGCTTCAATTAAGCGAGGCACCATAACAAGCACTTTATCCCCTTTTTCAAGCCCACGTTTTAATAAAGAGCTTCCAATTTGATTGGCGTGTTTGATTAAATCGCCATATGTAATTTCCCGTGTTTCCCCTTGTTCATTTTCCCATTTTAAAGCAAGCTTATCCGGATTAGCCACCGCATGTTTTTCGATCTCAAACGTTAAATTATAGCGTTCCGGCGCGATGAAATCTTCCCTCTTCATTTTCTCCAACTCCCCTTTACAATATGATAGGTGCCAATTTAGCGCATGCTACCTACATTATACAAAATAATTTATATATTTTGAATATTTTTAAAAAATAATAAAAGGCGGGATAAACCCGCCTTCGTAGCCATATATATTCAATTAAAATTGTTGTTGAGTACCGCCTAATTGTTGTTGCGCCATAGCAACAAGGCGTTTTGTGATTTCTCCCCCAACAGAACCGTTAGCGCGAGAAGTAGTATCAGCGCCTAATTTTACGCCAAATTCTTGAGCGATTTCGTATTTCATTTGTTCAAGAGCTTGTTGTGCTCCTGGAACAAGCAATTGATTCGAATTGTTGTTGCGTGCCATATGTTTTCACCTCCTTGTACCTATAGAATGTGTGAAAACATATGGCTTCATGCATTTATCTCATTGGTAAATTTTGAGATTTAGAATAACTGTTCAAACTCATCTTCCGTTGCGGAATGTTCGTCGATGACCATCGTTTCCGTATTTGCGATCGCCTTCTCTATTAACGGTTGTAAATCAACAAAACTTTCATAATGAACCACTTTTTCTTTTTTTGGTTTTGTTTTTGGCGATCTTGGCGTAAAAATGGTACAACAATCTTCATATGGAAGAATCGAAATATCGTGTGTGTCAATTTTTTTAGCAATGTCGATAATTTCTATTTTATCCATCGATACAAGCGGCCGCAAAATCGGCGTTGTGGTGACATCATTAATGACAAACATGCTTTCTAGAGTTTGGCTGGCAACTTGTCCAAGGCTTTCCCCTGTCACAATCGCAAGTGCTCGATGCCGCTGACGCAATGCATCAGTAATTTTTAGCATTGCTCTTCTTGTTGAAATAAGCGAGTATTCGTTTGGCACTTGTGTATAAATGGCTTGCTGCACTTCTGTAAAAGGAACGATGTGAAGTTTTATTTTTCCTCCGTACGTCGTTAATTTTTTCACTAAATCAATCACTTTTTGTTTTGCACGATCGCTTGTAAACGGCGGACTAAAAAAGTGAACCGCTTCTATTTCCAATCCGCGCTTCATTGCCAAATACCCGGCAACTGGGCTATCGATTCCACCGGAAAGCATGAGCATTGCTTTTCCGCTCGATCCCACCGGCAAGCCTCCGGGACCTGGAATATCGTGACACGTGATATACGTGCCTTCTTGGCGAACTTCCACGCGGACATCGATATCAGGATCATGTACATTTACCGTTAACCCATCTGTATTGCGCAAAATATGAGCGCCAATTTCATAATTTAACTCGCTGCTTCCATATGGAAATTGCTTGTCCACTCTTCGCGCGCTTATTTTAAACGTTTTTCCTTCATGAGGAAGCTGCTTAACAGCTGCCAATGCTGTTTCTTTTATTTCGTTCAATTCATTATGACATTTCATTGCTAAACTAAATGAATGAATGCCAAATACATTTTTTAATTTGTCAATAATCGGTTCATGTGGTTCTCCGTTTAGTAAAATGTACATGCGATCACGCATATATTCGATTTTAATATTCGGAAATGCATGAAGTTTTTTAGCGACATTATCTTTTAAACGGCGAACAAACAAGTTTCGGTTTCGACCTTTTGTCGTCATTTCTCCATAGCGAATTAAAATACGGTCATATTTCATAGCAATTACCTCGTTACCTCTCTTAATTTTTCGATTGCCTTTTTCATCACGGCGATAGCAATCGGGATTTCTTCGAGCGTATTTTCAAAGGAAAGGCTAATGCGAATGCCGCTTTCCGCCCGTTTGTCCTCCATTCCCATCGCCAGTAATGTTTTACTTGGCGCCTTCTTTTTCGAAGAACACGCCGATGTAGTGGAAACAAAAATATCATTTTTTTCCAATTCATGAACAAACACTTCCGGTTTAATGCCATCTAACGAAAAGTTAATAATATGCGGGGCGGAATGTTCTAATGGCGTATTTATTTGAATAAAGGGAATCTCTTTTAATTCATTGAGCCAAGCTTGCTTGACTTCAAGTAAATAACCGATTTGTTTGTCGTATTTTTCTAGCGACATCCGCAACGCTTTTGCCATTGCTACAATTGCCGGAACATTTTCGGTCCCAGAACGGAGCTGCATTTCCTGTCCTCCGCCCGCTAACAACGGCGAAAGCTGAATTCCTTGGCGAACGTATAAAATTCCCGCACCACGCAGCCCATGAAACTTATGAGCCGACATTGTACATAAATCAATATGCGCTTTTTTCATATCAAGCGGTACTTTACTAATTCCTTGCACTCGGTCGACATGGAAAATCGTTTTTGGATAGCGCGAAAGCAGCTCACCAATCTCTTCTACAGGTTGAATAGCGCCAACTTCATTATTGACATGCATAATCGAAACGAGAATCGTATCATCACGCAGCGCTTTTTTTACTTGCTCAACTGTAACGACACCATTTTCATTCACCGGCAAATATGTCACTTCAAATCCTAATTGTTCCAATTGATGGCAAGTCTCTGATACAGATGGATGCTCAATCGCCGTCGTGATAATATGTTTGCCACGATGGCGATATTGAAAGGCAACTCCTTTTATGGCAAAATTATTTGCTTCCGTTCCTCCAGATGTAAAAATAATTTCGCTCGGTTTTACTTGCAATAACGCGGCAATTTGTTCACGAGCTTGCGTTAATAGCCGTTCCGCTTTCATTCCTAATTCGTGAAGAGAGGACGGATTTCCGAAATGCTTTGTAGCCACAGTGACAAATGAATCCACCACTTCAGGAAACGGTTTTGTTGTTGCGCTGTTATCTAAATAGATCATTACGTCCATCCTCCGATTATCGTTAACAAATTATACACTAGTAAGTAATTATAATAAAGAAAGCCGTTAAACATCAACCGAAACATATTATACTTACATTATTCGCAAAAAAACCGATAAATATCTCTATATATCCAGTGATATTTATCGGTCTTGCGAATCGTTTATTCTTCCTTGGAACGTTCATCACGAAAAATTTGTTGAATGCGTTGAAGCGCGCCAGGCTCCACTTTTTCTAAAGCCGCTACCGCTTGCTCTAGCGCCTGTTCATAATCGTAATGGCGAAATAGAAATTCGGCTTCTTCCAATCCTTCTTTTACACTAGGATAGCGACTGCGGTAACGGTTTCCATATTGAATCACTTTTTCGACAAGAGATGCTTGCTCAATCATTTCCACTGTCCGTTCATATACGCGCTGAACCATGTTTCCGGATTCCTCCAACGCTTGATGGACAGCAGACATATTAAGCGGTTTTTCCTCTAAACGCACCGCGACTTTCATCAAACTATCTTTTGCTTCTGACAATTGCAATTCGTAAGATTTTGGAAGCCCTGGCAACCGGCTTTTTTGCACAAGCCGCATTGCTTCCGATAGCTTTTTCCTCATCTCATCTAGTTTTCCGCGGGCAACTAGCTCGTCTTTTCGCAATGTTTGCAACATCTTGCGAAACTCCTCATGCTCTTCTTTCATCATTTCTATTTGCGCCAACAGCTGCTCTAATTCTTCTTTTAAAAGCGAATGAGCGGTTTTCGCTTCTAAAATGCGGGCTTGAATGATTTCAAAACGCTTCATTAACTGATGGATTTGTTTTTCAATGCTGCGATATTTTTCAAGATCTTTTGTCGATAACCGATAGCTTTGCTGTACAAACAATGTTTCTTCACTTGTTTCTTTCGCTTCTTCGTTGAGCTCGTTCAACATTTCTTCAATACGAGACATTTCTGTTTTTATGTAGTGATGGGAAATTACTTCTTTTTCCAATAAATCGTATAATGTATCAATCTCTTCTTTTATTTCATTAATCCCTTGTTTTGCTTCTTCTACTCGCAAATCGCCAATCATTTGCATACACTGTTCAATTTTTTCCCGCTTTTGCACTATTTCCCGATCTATTTGTAAATGATCAAGGATATAGCCTTCCTGCTTCATTTCTTTATATCCATCGTAAAGCTCTTCCAGCTGGGCTGGAATCGTTGTTTGACACTCTGTTAATAATTCTGGAATATGGCTCATCATCTCTGTAACTTCGTTTAGTTCCCCTTTTAATGAAAGAACGATTTCCCGCGCAGCCAAGTAGTTTCCTGATGCTGTTAATTCTTCAAACTGTTTAAATTTTGATTCGATCTCTTCTAATTTTTCATCTAGCTTTGCCGCTGCAACTCCGAACGTATACCGATAAGCCAACAACGTTTTTTTCGCTTCACGATACATTGTTCTTAACTCTTCTATTTCAGTACGGTTTTGCTCCTCGCTGCCGATCAATTCATGCACTTCATCAATAATGAGTTGAACTTCCTCTTCCGCTTGACGCAACAGCTGATCGATTTCACGCAACACCGCTTTTGCTTTTGCATAACGATATTTATCAAGCAATTCTTCTGTATCAAATAATTTTTCTTCCACGTCAGGCAACTTAACAGCTACGAGATCGTCCCACTTTTGCCGCCACTTCTCAAACAATTGTTCTGTTTCTCCCGTCATATTCAATTGTTTTACTTTCGAAAGCTCATCGGGCACCGGTCGATTCATAATCGAAATTTTCCACGCTTCCAGTCGATCAATTTCGCTATACATTTTTTTTCGATACACATGATTATATATCATTACTCCGCCAAGAAGGAGTAGAACGATAACTGCGATTTCCATCAAGAAATAGCCCCCTTGCACCCGAGTTAGTCACAAAAGAAAATGAGGTTAACCGAGAAGGCAAAAATTTGCGTAATGTTTTTTCAATGTTTTTATGATACCATGTTAACGACATTTTTTGACCAAATTTTTTATTTTTTTCACAGAAATCTTCATTTTTCTTATATTAAGGAAGGAGTGAGTCATTTTGCGTGACGGGCACATCCATACCCCGTTTTGTCCGCACGGAAGCGGCGATTCACTAGAACAATACGTTGAACGGGCCATTATGCTTGGCTATAAAGAAATTTCTTTTACAGAGCATGCCCCGCTTCCGGAAGGATTTACCGATCCGACCCCATATCAAGATAGCGCAATGTCTCGCGAACAAATCGATCATTATTTCGCATCATTAACCGATTTGAAAGCACGTTATCAAAATGATATTATCATCCACATCGGTCTTGAAGTCGATTTTATTCTCGGTTTCGAAGAAAAAACAGCACGATTTTTAGAAGATGTCGGATCGTTGTTAGATGACGGCATTTTATCTGTACATTTTCTCTATTGCAAAGGACAGTACGTCTGTATCGATTACAGCTCTGAAATGTTCGCCGATATCGTAACATTATTCGGCTCGATCGACAATGTGTACAAAGCGTATTACGATACAGTTTTGCAATCGATTCGCGCAAATCTTGGCCCGTATAAACCGAAACGCATTGGCCATATGACGCTTATCCATAAATTTCAAAAACGCTTTCCTTGTTCTTCACCGATGACGGAACCGCTGTTACGGATTCTTGATGAAATAAAACTCCGCGATTATGAGCTTGACTATAACGGTGCAGGTGCTAGGAAACCGCTTTGTTTGCAGCCGTATCCGCCAAACTGGGTAATCCGCGAGGCAATGAAGCGAAACATCCGTATTATATATGGTTCAGACGCACATAGTGCAAACGATTTACATCAAGGAACGGACGTTATGCTAAAAGAGGCGTTTTTCGATTGACAAAGTTTCTATAACCACCATAGAATATCCTCATATGGATAAAGGAGGCGGAAAAACATTGTTTCATGCTGTCGCTTATAACGGAACACGGGAAGAAAACTACGAACTTGTCATTCAACAGTTGCGTGCGTTAATTGAAGGAGAATCAAACTTCATCGCTAATTTAGCCAACGCTTCCGCTTTATTAAATCATTTTTTCGAACAAATCAATTGGGTTGGTTTCTACTTAACGGAAAACGATGAGCTTGTGTTAGGTCCGTTTCAAGGGCTTCCGGCCTGTGTACGCATTCCGTTTGGCAAAGGTGTATGCGGAACCGCCGCAAAAAACAAAAAAACCATCATCGTTCCTGACGTTCATCTGTTTCCAGGGCACATTGCATGTGATGCTGCATCGCAGTCAGAAATTGTCGTACCTATGATAAAAGATGGGAATGTAATCGGTGTACTAGACATTGATAGTCCGATCAAAAATCGTTTTGATGAAACAGATCAAAAATATTTGGAAAAGTTCGTCGATGCCATTATAGCGACATTATAGGATAGAAAACAATACGAGAAGAAAGGAATCCGAATGAACGGATTCCTTTTTACACTTTATATTGACGAACATAATCTTTCACAAAAATACAATTTTTCCCCGTCCTTTTCGCCGCATAAAGCGCCTCATCAGCCCGTTTAAATAAATCTTTCGCTTCTTCGGGGCGATTTTTTTTCCAATACGAAATGCCGCATGAAATCGTTACAGGAGGATGTGTTTCCTTTCTTACTTTTTCAGCAAGACGATGCGCAATCGAAATTCCTACGGCTAATGACACTTTCGGCAAATAGACGGCGAGTTCCTCCCCACCCCAACGAGCACCGATGTCACTAGCACGAATATTGGAACGAATGATATTGGCAACCTGAACGAGCACATGATCCCCGATTTGATGTCCATATGTATCATTTACTTGTTTAAAATTATCAATATCGACTAAAATAAACGTTCCAAATTCATCATGAAGCATCGATGTTTTGATTTGTTCATCTAAATAACGTCTTGTATACAATTTCGTCAAATAGTCCGTAACAACGTGCTTTTCAAGCTCTTCTCTTAACATCGCATTCGTAAATGCGAGGGTGGAATGTTGAATCAGTGACTGCAACAGTTTAAACATTTCAAACGTAAAATGGTATGGTTCGCGATGTAAAACAATCGAAACTCCTTTTAGCTCCCCATTTTGAATCATAGGAGCAGCCATTAGAGAGTGATAGACAGGAACGGAAAGAGAAGCATGAATCTTTGCATCTCCAACAAAGACGATATCCTTTTCCGTTTTCATTTTCTTTTCCACAAATTCAATATACTTTTTGGATTTACAGGATTGAAAAAATGGTGTGCTCCCAGGTAATAGCTTTCGTTTCCTCCCTTCAAACCAGAAAAAACCGACTTCATCCGCACAAAACGATTGCTTAATTTGCTTTACCATAAATTCAATGGCATCTTGAAGACGCAAATTTGCATTCAACTGGTGTATCGTTTCATTAATTAACTGCAAATCCGCAACGAGACGACGGGATTGCTCATACAATTTCGCATTTTCCAACGCGCTTCCCGCCGTATTGGCAAGCAAAGAAATAAAATTGATTTCCTTTTTTGGAAACTCCATAATGTAAGGGGCCATAATTTCAATAACGCCGTAAACGCCTTGCACTCCTTTAATCGGCGCATACAAAACGGAACGACGCAGCGAAATGGAGTCTTCAAACTGAATTCTCCCCGTCAAAAAAGCCTGCATCGCTGCCATATTTTCGTCGCTTTCATCAAAAACAAGCGGTTTGATTGGCAAATGCCCGTGATGCTGATTATCGTGCGACAAAAGCAAATAGTATGTAAAGGACGGATATACTTGCTTAAGAGTGTTAATAATTTCCTCGAGCACATCATCAATCTTCATCGATGAATGAATCTTCGCGGCAAATCGATGAAGCTGTTCATAACGTTTTTCATCGCTAAGCCCTTGGGATATCATCCTGAACCTTCGGAAAAGCGTTGAAAAATCTTGTTTGATTTTTTTTAGCATCTTTCTGCTTATGAAAAGCTGGCGATCATACACTAGCAGCAACATCCCGATTAACTCCTCAGAAAGACGAAGGAAAATTTGCGCGGTTATATATTTTTCATCTTCATGAATTTGTATCGTCTGCTGCTCGTCATCTACCATTGCTTCTATATTGTCAGGCAGGATTTGATGACAGAAAGGAGAGTGACTTTCTTCTGATTTCGTGATTGCTTCCGGATAAAACGATTTATTTAAAGGATCAAACACAAAAAAAGCAGCTTGCTTTATCATAAGCTCCTGTTTGAGTAGTAACAGCAATTCTGTGATCACATTGGAAAAATTCTCATAATCATCATACGCTAAAAACCAATGAAAAAATTTTTGTTTAAAGGCTCCGTATACTTTTTCTTCTTCTAATTTCATCGCCCTTTTCACCTAAACTGATGTTCTCATTCCAGTTAGTTAGAATGGAGTATATACAAAACTTTTCAAAAAATTACATCTTTTATTATATCATATTATCTCGAAATAAGGAAAATAAAAATATTGACTTTGCTCTATAAAAATCATATAATAGCCTTTGTGTAAAATATAGCAGCCTTAGTGCTCACCTTTATGGTTCCATTTTGTTCCTCGATAACGAGGTGTATCGTGTAACTCTTAGCTGCTAGAGCGAGGATACATGAAAACAAAATGGCCATAATTGTTGACGCACGCCTGCTTTTATTTTACCCGAAATAAAAGCAAAAGGAGGAGCATTGAATGGCTCGTTATACAGGTCCAACGTGGAAAATTTCTCGCCGCCTAGGAATCTCCTTAAGCGGTACAGGTAAAGAGTTGCAAAAACGTCCTTACCCACCAGGTCAACATGGTCCAGGTCAACGCAGAAAACTTTCGGAATATGGTCTGCAATTGCAAGAAAAACAAAAACTTCGCCATATGTACGGCGTAAACGAACGTCAATTCCGCAAAACGTTTGAAGAAGCTGGCAAAATGCCTGGTAAACATGGGGAAAACTTTATGATTCTTTTAGAATCACGTTTAGACAACCTTGTTTACCGTTTAGGCTTTGCGCGCACTCGCCGCCAAGCTCGTCAGCTTGTAACGCACGGCCATATTTTAGTTGACGGAAACCGTGTAAACATTCCATCTTACCGTGTGAAACCTGGCCAAACGATTTCTGTTCGCGAAAAATCTCGCAACCTTCAAGTCATTAAAGAAGCATTGGAAGCAAACAACTTTGTTCCTGATTATTTAACATTAGATGCAGACAAAATGGAAGGCACGTATACTCGTTTACCTGAGCGTTCCGAGTTGCCAGCAGAAATTAACGAAGCATTAATCGTTGAGTTCTACTCTCGTTAATGCGCCGCATCCCTTCAGATATGGTTCTGGAGGGATTTTTTCTGTTTTGTGATCATCTCCCAATAAAAAAACCCGGTCTTCCCGGGTTTTTTTATTGGTAGCGAATTAAATAATATTTTTTCTTTCCGCGGCGAATGATGGTAAAACGCCCTTCGATGCGGTTTTCTTTTGTAATCACTGCATTGACGTCTTGTATGCGCTCGCCATTGATGTAAATCGCTCCGTTTGTAATATCTTCCCTCGCCTGCCGTTTCGATGGCACAATCTTCGCCATGACAAGGAGTTCCACTAGCGGAACTTCCTCTCCCTCATATTCAAAAGAAGGAACGTCTTTAAACCCTTGTTCAATTTCCTCGGCTGTTAATTGTGACACACTTCCACTAAAGAGCGCTTCTGAAATGCGAATCGCTTGCTTCAAGGCTTCTTCTCCATGGACAAGTTTCGTCATTTCTTCAGCTAACGCTTTTTGCGCCGCACGCTGTTCCGGAGCTTTCTGCAATTGTTTTTCTAGCTCTTCAATTTCTTCTTTCGATAAGAACGTAAAGTATTTTAAATATTTAATGACATCACGGTCGTCTGTGTTAATCCAAAATTGGTAAAACTCATATGGAGACGTTTTTTCCCGATCAAGCCAAATGGCTCCGCTCTCTGTTTTCCCGAATTTTGTTCCATCTGCTTTGGTAACAAGCGGAACGGTTAATCCAAACGCTTTTGCATCTCCTTCCGTTTTTCGGATTAACTCTAATCCTGCTGTGATATTTCCCCATTGGTCACTGCCGCCAATTTGCAAACGACATTGTTCGTTTTGATAAAGTTTTAAGAAGTCCAATGATTGTAAAATCATATAGCTAAACTCCGTAAACGAAATGCCTGTCTCGATGCGTGATTGCACCGATTCTTTCGCCAGCATGTAGTTTAGCCCGAAATTTTTTCCAACATCGCGCAAAAAAGTAATCACATCAAGCGAACCAATCCAATCATAGTTGTTGGCGATTTTCGCCGGATTTTCTTTCGCGTCAAAATCTAAAAATCTTGACAATTGCTCTTTAATGCGTTCACTCCATTGTTGCACCGTTTCTTTTGCATTTAATGTACGCTCGCTTTTTTTTCCGCTTGGGTCTCCGATTAGCCCGGTCGCACCGCCAACAAGCGCAATTGGACGATGACCAGCTAGCTGAAATCGGCGCAGCGTTAAAATCGGCAATAAATGTCCGATGTGCAAACTGTCCGCCGTAGGGTCAAATCCGGAATATAGCGTCACTTTTTCCTCATTTAGTAATTTCTGAAGCCCTTCCTTATCCGTGACTTGGTTAATTAATCCGCGCCATTCCAACTCTTGCAACAAGTCCATTTGATCCACCCCTTTTTTATTTTTTCATAAAAAAATCGCCCCTTAAACTCTGAAGGGACGATTGACATCGCGGTACCACCCTACTTAGAAAGCATAGCGCTTTCTCACTTCATTTCGATAACGGCAAATGCCGTCTTTTGCTACTTGGACAATCCGTTCGCAAAAGCTGCTCGAGGAGGTAATTCGTGTTTATCTATGTGCTAGTTCACACCAGCCACTAGCTCTCTGAAACAGGGAGATAAACACTACTCGTTCCTGTCATCGCTTTTATGTATATCGTTTTTGATATACATGTTTTTATCATACTCTCATAAATTTGTCAAACCGAATCAGATCGCATTTATAATGAAAGAAAAATGACAAAAAGCCGCAATATTCAACAAAAAATATGATATACTGTGTTTACATTTATTTGTTGTTTATATAGGGGGAATGCCCATGGAGCATATAAAACAAACGTTTTCCCTAGAGAAAGCATGGCGTTATTTTCTCATTACATATGAAGTATGTTGGAATCTTTTTCTTATTTTTCTTATTTTCGCGCTATGCGCCATTTGCTTTGCGGTCGGTCTTGGCGCCGGATATTTTGCTTTTTTAGTAAAAGATATGCCGCTTCCTTCGTATCAAGAAATGAAAACAGATATTTACAACTATGAGGAAACAACGCATATTTACTTCGCCAATAACGTTTATCTTGGAAATTTCCGCACGGATTTAGAGAGAGAAGAAGTAAAATTGAAAGATGTTTCCCCTTACGTCATAAAAGCAATAATCGCAACAGAAGACGAATATTTTTACGAACATCATGGTATTGTTCCAAAAGCAATTATCCGGGCGCTTTTTCAAGAAGCTACCAACTCTGCAATGCAAACAGGCGGAAGCACACTAACGCAACAGCTTGTGAAAAATCAAATATTAACCAATGAAGCGTCGTTTGAACGGAAAGCGAAAGAAATATTGCTTGCGCTTCGCCTCGAAAAATTTTTTAGCAAAAATGAAATTTTAGAGGCATATTTAAATGTCGTTCCATTCGGCAGAAACTCATCCGGGCGCAACATTGCCGGCATCCAAGCAGCGGCCCAAGGCGTTTTTGGAGTAAATGCAAAAGATTTAAATCTAGCCCAAGCAGCATTTTTGGCCGGCCTTCCGCAAAGCCCTTTCGTTTATACGCCATTTACAAGCGATGGAAAAGTGAAAAAAGATTTATCCCCAGCATTGCATCGCATGAAAACGGTGTTAACACGCATGAAACAGGCAGGCTATATTTCCGAAAAGCAATATAAAGAAGCGCTGCAATATGATATCGCCAAACATTTTGCGCCACCAAAGCCATCACCGTTTGAGAAATATCCGTGGCTCACGATGGAAATTGAAAAGCGTGCGAAAGAAGCGCTAGCGGAAGTTTTAGCCCAAAAAGATGGGTATGAGAAACAGCAGTTATGGCAAGACGCATCTCTTTATGAACGCTATTTAGCAAAAGCAGAAAAACAGCTTCGCCAAAACGGGTATAACATTTACACAACGATTGACAAAAATATTTACGATCGCATGCAAAAAGTAGTTACAAATTATCAATATTACGGCGACGACATTATTCAATACGTAAAAGATCAACAGACGGGCAAAACGATTGCAAAGCGGGAACCTGTCGAAGTCGGTGCAATCCTTATTGAAAATAAGACAGGAAGAATTATTAGCTTTGTCGGCGGCAGAGATTACGGGCGAGAGCAGCTAAATCACGCCACACAAGCATATCGATCAAACGGTTCGACGATGAAACCGCTGCTCGTATATGCGCCAGCAATGGAAATGGGCATTATTCAGCCCGGTTCCGTCATCCCAGACACAGAATTGCGCATCAAGACAAGTAAAGGTTATTACACTCCAAAAAATGCGGACCGAAAAACACACGGTTTAGTCACCGCTCGACGCGCCCTGCAGGATTCTTATAACATTCCTGCGATTCGAACATATATGAAGATCATGAATCAACATCCAGTACAATATTTGCATAAAATGGGCATTACCAGTGTGGCAAAAACAGAAGAAAACCACGTCGCCTTGGCGATCGGAGGAACGGATAAGGGAGTGACAGTAGAAGAAAATGTCAACGCCTATGCCACATTTGCGAATTACGGAACATTTATCGATGCGTATTTAATTGAAAAAATCGTATCGAAAGATGGACAAGTCATTTACGAACATCAAAGCAAACCTGTTCCTGTCTTTTCTCCGCAGACATCCTATTTAATGATTGATATGATGAGAGACGTTATTCGACACGGCACAGCGTCCTCTCTCCCGTATTATTTAAAATTCCAAGCGGATTGGGCTGGGAAAACGGGAACAGGACAAAATAATCAGGACTCATGGTTTGTTGCAACAAATCCGAACGTTACATTTGGCGTTTGGATGGGATATGATACTCCGGCACCGCTGCAGCTAAAATATAAAGGGTTATCCTATAGCAAACGAACCCAGCTATTATGGGCACAACTAATGAATGCGGCTTATGATGTAAAGCCGCAGCTAATCGCTCCAAAAACGCGATTCAATATGCCAGGCGGCATCGTCCGTCGTGCATATTGTACAGTTTCAGGGTTCGTTCCATCTGATTTATGCGAAAAAGCTGGATTAGTCAACTATGATTTATATAATACAAAATTCACCCCAAAGCCAAGTAAGGACCAATAATTTAATCGAAGGACTCTTTGTTGAAGTCAACGGCAAACGGTACATCGCGCTTAATACAACACCGAGCGAGTTTGTTTCAAGCGGGGTAGAAATTGCTCAAAAAACTAGGAATCTACAATATAAACTCCGCCGAGTGGAACGGAACACTATTGGTTAGTGAAATGAAAGAAAACGCAAAACACCCAGACCCGCCTGCCGTCCAACTAACCAATGAAACAATAACTTGGAAGCCGCATCACGAAAACGACGTCATTGGCTATCGTGTATATTGTGCGGAACAAAAAGGAGCGCCGTTTCGTGTTGTCTCTATCGTTAAAGCTGGGAAATCTTTAACATTTTCCAATCTACATCCAAAAGCAACATATTATGTGGCAGCAGTAGATATAAGCGGCAATGAATCCCCACCATCGAACATCATTTCTGAACAAAATGCCGTTGTACCAAATCAAGGAAAAAAGAAAACATCAGATAGCCCTTCGAAGAACCATTAAAAAAAGCTGATCATATCGATCAGCTTTTTTCTTAGTCTTCCATTGTCGATAAATCCCCTGTCGGCAAGTTGAGTTCCCAAGCTTTTAAGACGCGGCGCATAATTTTTCCGCTTCGCGTTTTTGGCAGTTTGTCGCGGAATTCAATTTCCCGCGGCGCTGCGTGTGCCGCCAATCCTTTTTTGACAAACTGGCGAATGTCTTCTTTCAATTCCTCTGATGGTTCATATCCTTCCCGAAGCGAAATAAACGCTTTAATAATTTCCCCGCGCACCGGATCTGGCTTACCGATAACCCCGGCTTCCGCCACCGCTGGATGTTCAACTAGCTTGCTTTCTACTTCAAATGGACCAACGCGTTCTCCAGATGTATTAATCACATCATCGACACGACCTTGGAACCAGAAATATCCGTCTTCATCCATATAGGCGGAATCGCCGGAAACGTACCAATCGCCGATGAAATACGATTCATATTTTTGTGGGTTATTCCAAATCGTTTTCATCATCGACGGCCATCCTTTTTTAATCGCTAAGTTGCCCATACGATATGGTGGCAGCTCATTTCCTTGATCATCAACAATGGCTGCTTTTACACCAGGAATCGGTTTCCCCATCGACCCCGGCTTAATTTCCATGCAAGGATAGTTACAAATAAGATGAGCTCCTGTTTCTGTCATCCACCATGTATCATGAATGCGTCGCCCGAATACTTTCATCCCCCAGCGAATGACTTCTGGATTCAATGGTTCTCCAACACTGAGAATATGGCGAAGTGAGCTTAAATCGTATTTTTTGACAATTTCATCGCCGGCTCCCATCAACATGCGAAATGCCGTTGGCGCACTATACCACACTGTTACGCCGAAATCTTGAATCGCTTGATACCATGCATCCGGGCTAAAACGTCCTCCAATAATGACGCTTGAAGCGCCACACAACCAAGGACCGAAAATACCATATGATGTTCCCGTTACCCAACCAGGGTCAGCTGTACACCAATAAATATCATCTTCTTTTAAATCAAGCACCCATTTTGCTGTTTGATAATGTTGAATCATTGCATTGTGAACGTGCAAAACCCCTTTTGGTTTGCCGGTAGAACCAGATGTATAATGCAAAATAAGTCCATCTTGGCGGTCTACCCATTCAATGTCAAAATGTTTGCTCGCTTCGTTCATTCGTTTCTTTAAGTCAATATACGGACCTTCTTCCACAATGTTATCCCCGACAAGAAAAACGTATTTCAGCTCAGGCAGATCATTGACTGGAACCCGCGGCAACAGTTCCGGTGTCGTGATGATTGCCTTCGCTCCACTATCCTCAAGCCGATCGCGCACCGCTCCTTCCATAAATGCTTCAAACAGCGGACCAACAATCGCGCCTGTTTTAATGACTCCTAATACAGAAAAATACAATTCCGGAGAGCGCGGCATAAAAATAAATACGCGGTCTCCTTTTTCAATCTCTGCTACTTGTTTTAGTACATTTGCAACTTTGTTGGACATTTCTTTCATTTCTTTGAATGTATACTTTTCATTTCTCGATGCATCACGGTAATAGAGAGCTACTTTATTTTTTCGAAACGTTTCCGCATGGCGGTCGATCGCTTCATACGCCATATTGACCCGGCCTGTTTCAAACCACGAAAATTCCTTTTCTACTTCTTTCCAATCAAAATTTTTATATGTTTCTTCATAATTTTTTAAATTATAGTCCCCTTGTATGACCGGTAGTACTTCCGTTTTCATTCTCCGACTCCCCCTTATGTAAGTGGTTACAGTCCTATTATAGTATATCTCTTACGAATTCTCAATTTTTTAAAAATTTTCTTTTTATTTTTTATGAACTTTTTTTGAAACCGGTCTTCCAGTCGTTTTTTCATGTATAATGTTAGCAGAAAGACAAATCTAGGTGGTGCTCTATGGAACATAAAAAAACGTATAATGCGAAAGAACTAAAAACCCCAAAAGGGGCATTAATTATTGAGGGCCCAGTATCTGCTGAAAAACTAGCAAGTTACGAATTTCATCACGATTTGACATCATTCCGCCAGCCGCCGCAGCAACATAAAGCACTCATTGAAATCGCAAAGCTGCCAGAAGGAAGAATTATTATCGCCCGTCATAACCAAACCATTGTTGGTTATGTTACGTTTCTTTATCCCGACCCGCTTGAACGTTGGTCACAAGGAAACATGGAAAATTTAATCGAGTTAGGCGCGATTGAAGTCATCCCGGAGTTTCGCGGCTATGGGGTAGGAAAAAATTTGCTGATTGTATCGATGATGGATGATGCAATGGAAGATTACATTATTATTACAACAGAATATTACTGGCATTGGGATTTAAAAGGGACGGGGTTAAATGTATGGGAATACCGGAAATTAATGGAGAAAATGATGAACGCCGGCGGGCTTGTTTGGTATGCAACGGATGATCCTGAAATTTGTTCCCATCCGGCTAACTGCTTAATGGTTCGCATCGGCAAACGGGTCGATCAAGAATCTATCCAAAAATTCGATCGCCTTCGTTTTATGAATCGGTACATGTATTAAAAATCTTTCTTGACAACAAAGGGGAGAGGAATCAGTGATTGTCGAACAAATTATGAAAACTCCTGTCGTTACACTCCAGCCGACAAATACGATTGCAGAAGCGATTCAGTTAGTACGACAACTGCGCATTCGCCATATTCCGATTGTTGATGCCGAAAACCATGTTATCGGCATTGTAACAGATCGAGATCTTCGCGATGCAAGCCCTTCTATTTTTCGTCTTCACGAACATCTCGAAGATTTACAAAAACCGCTCAGCACGATTATGAAAAAAGACGTCATCGTCGGACATCCGCTCGATTTTGTGGAAGAAGTAGCGGCGCTGTTTTACGAGCATAAAATCAGCTGTTTACCTATCGTCCAAGACGGCAAACTTGTCGGCATCGTGACGGAAACAGATTTATTATATACGCTCATTCAGCTTACGGGGGCGCATCAACCTAGTTCACAAATTGAAGTGAAAGTGCCTAATGAAAGCGGCATGTTAAGCAAAGCGGCCGCTATTATCGCCAAAAGACATACGAATATTTCCAGCGTTCTTTTATATCCTGACGAAGACGAAAACTACCAAATTCTTGTCTTCCGCGTGCAGACAATGAATCCGATTGGAATTATTAACGATCTAAAAAATGCTGGCTATACGGTGTTATGGCCAAACTTACCGGGGGTTTCGTCATGAAAAAAGATTGTGTATTTATTTACAGTGATGATTTCCTTCGGTATAAATTTCATGATGAGCACCCGTTTAACCAACTTCGCGTTAAACTCACGTACGATTTATTGCGCGCGATGAATGCATTAGAAGATGAACAAATTGTCGCACCAAGAGTCGCAACGGACGAAGAACTTGCCTTAATTCATGATCAATCATATATTGAAGCGGTCAAAGCAGCTGGAAAAGGCCAGTTGCCTGAACAGGCAGCCTTAAACTACGGACTAGGGACAGAAGATACGCCAATTTTCCCAAATATGCATGAGGCAAGCGCTTTGTTGGTAGGAAGCACATTAACTGCAGTCGATTATGTGCTATCCGGAAAAGCAAAGCATGCGTTAAGTTTAGGCGGCGGGCTTCACCACGGCTTTCGCGGCAAAGCATCCGGTTTTTGCGTTTACAATGATAGCGCTGTCGCCATTAAGTATATTCGAGAAAAATACGGACTCCGCGTTCTTTACGTCGATACGGATGCCCATCATGGAGACGGCGTCCAATGGGCATTTTATGATGACCCAAATGTATGTACGTTTTCCATTCATGAAACAGGCCGCTATCTATTTCCCGGAACAGGAAATGTGAACGAACGCGGACACGGGGCAGGATATGGGTATTCATTTAACATTCCAGTAGATGCGTTTACAGAAGATGAATCATGGCTTGATGCTTATACACAAGCGCTTCGAGAAATTGCGGAATTTTTCCGGCCCGATGTGATTTTCACGCAAAACGGAGCGGACGCTCATTATTACGATCCGCTTACTCATTTGTCCGTAACGATGAAAACATACCGTGAAATCCCGAAACTCGCCCATCAAATCGCTCACGAATATTGTGACGGGCGTTGGATCGCAGTTGGCGGCGGCGGTTACGATATTTGGCGCGTCGTTCCGCGGGCATGGGCGCTTATTTGGTTGGAAATGACAGAACAATCGAATATTTCCGGAAACTTACCGAAGCCATGGCTTGATAAATGGCAATCGCGTTCTCCTGTCCCATTGCCGCAAGAATGGGATGATCCGGAACCACTATATCCACCGATTCCACGAAAAGCGGAAATTACCGAAAAAAATGCTCAAACGGTAGAAAAAGCGTTATATCCAATTCGCAGTCAGCGACAAAAATCAACCGATCAAACTATTTTCTAATAAATGATATTTTGTCATCTTCATAAAAAACAAAAAGGGGCTTAGCAAAAACGATAGCCCCTTTTTGTTATTTCGTTGAGTTACGATATTCAATACGGTGCGGCAGCACGACGATATGGTTTTCGACGTTTTCCTTATTCATATATTTGGTTAATAAACGCATCGCAACCGCACCGATGTCATACATCGGCTGCACTACCGTCGTTAAACGAGGACGAACCATTGTCGCAAGCCGTGTATTGTCAAAACCGACCACTTCTAATTGATCCGGAATGCGAACGCCATGATCTTGCGCGCTATGGATAATGCCAAGCGCCATCTCATCAGTTCCAGCAAAAACAGCGGTTGGCTTCTCGGCTAATTCAGCGATTTTTTCATATGCCTCAATGCCGGAATCATAGGAGTTATCTCCTTCAATTATAAGCTCTTCGTCATAGGCTATTCCATGCGTTTCTAAAGCGCGGCGGTAGCCCGCCAATTTCTTTTGGTTTATTGGATCATCCGTCGGTCCCGTCACATAGGCGACCCGTTTGTTTCCTTTTTCTACAAGATAAGTAACCGCTTCAAAGGAAGCTTGTTCATAATCAATGTTGACTGATGGAATGGTATTATTTGGTTCAATCGTTGCGGCTAACACGATTGGCACAGGTGATTTCTGAAACTCATTGACATGCTCTTCGGTAATGTTTCCACCCATAAACAAAATGCCGTCCACTTGTTTAGCGAGCATCGTATTGAGCAAATGCAATTCTTTTTCTTTATTTTGGTCAGAGTTGCTTAAAATGATATTATATTTGTACATCGTGGCAATATCTTCAATTCCACGTGCCAATTCCGCGAAAAAGATGCTAGAAATATCAGGAATAATAACCCCAACGGTCGTTGTTTTTTTGCTAGCAAGTCCCCGTGCAACCGCATTTGGCCGGTAGCCTAGACGTTCAATCGCTTCCAACACCTTTTTTCTTGTTGATGGCTTCACATTTGGGTTTCCATTCACGACACGAGACACGGTCGCCATCGACACGTTTGCCTCTCGTGCCACATCGTAAATCGTTACATTCATCGATTTCACTCCTCTTTTTTATAAATAAACATCGATTGTTATTTTCATAACAACAAATATCCGTTTATGCAAAAATATCATACGATACATTATGGCTGAATCGCAACGAATTGGCAACTATTTTGCAAATGTTTTCACAAACAATTCACTAATATTGAGGAAAACTTTCTATGTATATCATACCCAACCTATGAACAATGATAACTTTATGGTCCATTTCCATTCCGTTTTCGATATATTTTGCAACCGAACGCAAATTCTCATAAAATAATGCATTCACGAAAATTAGTTCAGGAAATCCGCGCTACATCTTGGAAAGCGAAACGTACATTCCAAAAAAACATCATAACCCAAATGGCAGTAAACAGAAAATTCCCCCTTCAGAGAATTGCTGAAGGGGGATCGTTGAATTCCATTATGCTTTTACCATTTGCCGCTGGAACGCTCTTATTTCTTCCATAAATTCATTAAATTGAGCAATATCCATTTGTTGTGCCGAATCCGATAATGCAACCGCTGGATCTGGATGTACCTCTGCCATTACTCCATCCGCGCCAATTGCTAACGCTGCTTTCGCACAAGGAATTAATAAGTCACGACGGCCTGTTGAATGAGTAACATCAACCAATACAGGCAAGTGTGTTTCTTTCTTTAAAATTGGCACCGCAGAAATATCCAACGTATTTCTTGTCGCGCGCTCATATGTGCGAATACCGCGTTCACAAAGAATAATTTGACCGTTTCCTTGCGACATAATGTACTCTGCCGCATTAATGAATTCTTCAATCGTTGCCGCTAGCCCGCGTTTTAACAAAATTGGCTTGTTCACTTGGCCTGCCGCTTTTAAAAGCTCAAAGTTTTGCATGTTGCGCGCACCAATTTGAATCACATCAATATAGTCTAGCGCTATTTCAATATCCGCAGGGGTGACAATTTCACTAATCACAGCTAAGTCAAACTCATCGGCAATTCGTTTTAAAATTTTTAATCCTTCCACGCCTAGTCCTTGGAAATCATATGGCGATGTTCTCGGTTTGTACGCACCGCCGCGAAGAAGTTTTAATCCTTGTTTCTTCACCGCTTTTGCAACAGCCGCAACTTGTTCATAGCTTTCGACCGCACACGGTCCCATCACAAAATATTGGTTGCCGTCGCCAATTTTTTCTCCTTTTACATCAACAATCGTATTTTCCGGATGCTTCTTG
This sequence comes from Parageobacillus sp. G301, assembly GCF_030268025.1. NCBI lineage: Bacteria > Bacillati > Bacillota > Bacilli > Caryophanales > Anoxybacillaceae > Parageobacillus > Parageobacillus sp. G301. The sequence goes on along the minus strand of NZ_BSDB01000002.1, from coordinate 776,538 downwards.
CGCGATACAAGCAATGCTTTACGATGATCATCTTCTTGCAGTTCAAGACCAGCTTTAAAAATTTCTTTAAAAATATGTTGCAATGTCGATGTTTCAAACGGCCCATCGTTGTGCTCAGAAATTAAATCAAGCATTTTCCGTTCACGCACTGGGTCATAACGATATGTTCCTTGCGTTTCCTTGATTTTTCCAATTTCTTGAACAAGTCTCCCTCGTTCATTAATTAATTCCAAAATTTGTAAGTTAATTTCATCCACCTTTGCGCGCAGCTCATCTAATCTCTTATTGCTCATGCTTTCCCATCCTTTCTTTCGTGCAGTTTAGTTCAAAACCGTTTTCCACCTTATCCCGATGACTCCAGTCACGGACTTTATGATTGATTATTTTTTAATTAGTCATTATTATAATGGAAACAGAAGCAGTTGTCATCAAAAAATACTTTATTTATTAAACGCTTTTAAGTAATAAAGTGTTTTATAAGAATTGCATAAGATATTTTATGAGAATTGCATAAAAAAGTGTCCGAATCACTCGGAAACAAACGCCAATGGACAATAAAGAAAAAAGGACATGCACCATCCTTTCGTAAACGCTTGGAAGTGCATGTCTTTACAGCTATATGTTAGAAATGGAGTCTTCGGCCAAAGATGCCATTCATGCTTGTATTACTTCTTTTTTTAGAGAGTCATATGTAATATTCCAGTGCGATGTATGCCACACGACAGATCCATTTTCAAACAAAAGTGCTTGCGGCGATTCATGTTTCACACCAAACGTTTCAGCGATATAGTTCGAAAGTGGACGCGCTTCTTGCACAAACAAATAATATGTATCCACTTCCGGGTAGTCGGCTGCGAATTTTTCATACTCTTGAAACGCTGCTTGACTAATTGGGCATGTAAGACTATGTTTGATGAATAAAAACCGTTTCCCTTCTTTTAACACTTCTTGAAATTGTTCAATCGTCTCCAGTTTCTTCTTTCCCACTTTGCTCACTCCGTTTCATTTTGTTTTTGCAATTTTTGCTCCGCATCATGGAACGCTTCTTCTGCTTCTTTCAACAATTTTTCTATATTTTCTTTATCCTTTTCGCTCGCCGGCACCGAAATCGGGATGACCGATGTTTCCGACGGCGTTGTGGATTCAGAAGAAGATATCTTCTCGTTCGTTTTTCCAATTGGAATAAATTTCGTTACTTCTTTCGTTTTTTCTTTGGCGACTTCTAACCATTCTGTTGCTGTTGTTTTCATCGGCTCTAATTTTCCTGTTTCATTGATTTCAGCGAGCCATTGTTTTCCTTTTTCGCTTGTCAATAGCATCGCCGTCACCGCACCAGCAATTCCGCCGACAATCGCTCCTAACAAAAATCCTCCATTATTTTTTGCCATTAAACATAGCCTCCTTCGTCTTTTTTTGCTTCCTTTCCTTCCATTTTTCCCATATTTCCATAAAAGCATTTCCCCATTGCATTACTTTTACTACTTTTTCTTGGTATGCATCTACTTTCTTTGTCACAGAGGAAGAAAATTGTTGCAACGAATGGTTGAACGACTGAACGGTAGAACTGACATCATTTACGGCATGGACAAGCGAATTCAATCCTTCCACTTTTTTCTGAACATCATCAGCAAGCGCATTCGCTTTCTTTAACAGCTGTGCCGTTTCCGTCGTAATGCCCTGCACTTCTTTGTCTAAATGGTCAATGGTCGCCGTTAAGCGGCGGATCGTTTCCTGCAATACCGTTAATGTTCTTGCGATATAAATGACTAATATGAAAAAAGAGATGGCAATCAACGCGATGCTGGCATATAAAATGATTTTCACTTAATTTCCTCCTTGCTAGCAGCCGTTTTGGGTTCTCCACATTTTTCCCTTTTCAAACGTTCGACGTCCATCCGACAAATTCCTGCAAGTATATTCATTCAAAAAATGATGTGAAATCAATGTTTCCATTCCAACAAGGGCATTGCATAACGCTCATTCATCGCGGCATGGTCATAATAAGCAGCTTTCAGGATATCGAGGCAGTGAAATTTCCTACGAGACATGCTTACTTATTTACAATGTGAGATGATAAATTTGGTGATAAAAAACGAGCCGGCAAGTGGATGCCTAGCTCGTTTTTCATTTTTACTAAAAAGCACCAAATTATGAGCGAACCGTCCGCTCGTATGCTTCTTGAAACTTTTGAATATCTCCTGCGCCCATAAAAATTAATACCGCGTTTTCATGCTGTTTTAATATAGATGTATTATCTTCTTGAATGAGACGGGAATTTGGAATTTGCGCCTGCAGGTCATGAATCGACAATTTGCCATGATGCTCGCGAGCAGAGCCAAATATATCACATAAATATACTTGGTCAGCTTGCTGCAAGCTTTCCGCAAATTCCCGCAAAAACGTTTGTGTTCGCGTATACGTATGCGGCTGAAAAATCGCAACAATTTCGCGCCCCGGATATTTTTGTCTCGCCGCATCAATCGTTGCGATAATTTCCCGCGGATGATGCGCATAGTCATCAATCAAAATTTGATTGCCGAGCACTTTTTCGCTAAAGCGGCGTTTTACGCCTTGGAACGTTTTTAATCGTTCTTGAATAATGCGGACATCCATCTCTTCATAATGGCAAAGCGCAATGACGGCAAGCGCATTTAATACGTTATGGTCGCCAAATCGCGGAATTTCGAACGAAGCAAAAAACGTATTGCGGACAAACACGTCAAATGCTGTTCCTTCTGTTGTTTTCACCACATTGCGCGCTTGGAAATCATTATCATCCCCAAATCCGTAAAACAACACCGGCACTTTTGCTTGAATTTTTTGTAAGTATTCATCATCCCCGCAGGCGATAATCCCTTTTTTCACTTGCAGCGCCATTTCTTGAAACGCTGAAAATACATCGTCGATATTGGCAAAATAATCAGGGTGATCAAAATCAATATTTGTCATGATTGCATAATCTGGAAAGTAGGATAAGAAGTGGCGGCGGTATTCGCATGCCTCAAATACAAAATATTTACTTCCTTCTATCCCTTTTCCCGTTCCATCACCAATTAAATATGATGTCGGATGCACCCCTTGCATCACATGTGCAAGCAAGCCAGTCGTCGATGTTTTTCCGTGCGATCCCGTAACCGCAATGCTTGTAAACTTTTGCAAAAATTCCCCTAAAAAGCGATGATACCGGATCACAGGCACTCCTAATTCATGAGCAGCTTGTATTTCTTCATGCGTATCAGGAAAAGCATTGCCTGCAATCACCGTATAGCCCGGTTTAATATTTTCTTTGTTAAAGGGCAAAATGGGAATTCCCCGCTCCTCTAATGCTTTTTGGGTAAAAAAACGCTTCTCAACATCTGAACCTTGGACCGTATAATTCATATCATGAAGAACTTGCGCTAAAGCGCTCATTCCTGTTCCTTTAATGCCAACAAAATGGTAAACTGTCATAATTAAGCCCTCCAACAATCGTCTATCTGTAAGACAGTATATGACGTTCATCTAGTTTTGCCATTTATTTCATTTGGCGTATGTATTCTCACATTTCATCATTATATCATTGTTTGCTTCTAAAAACTATGAGTACATCCGAAAAGAAAACGAATGGGACGGTCTTTCTATCAGCAACCTTTATATTTCCGACAAATCGACTCTTTCTAAGCGCGGGTTTGGGCGATATCTTCTCCCTGCTTTCGCCTGATGCTTTCCGTTTAACAATACATTATCGCCGGTAAAGCCAATATGAATTTTAAGAAGGCTTCTGCCGACACCATACATATCAACAGGCACGCCTTGCTTTTCAAATTCGATAATGCGTTCCTCATTAAATCCGCCGCTGACGACAATTTTCACATGGTGGAATCCTTCACGATCTAACGCTTCACGGAGCGCAAAAATAAGCGGTGGATTGACGCCGCGGGGATCAAACGTTCCGAGCACTTCCGGATGCCGAATAAAATATTGGTCAATCATCGTTCTCGATGTATCGACGCGAACCCCTTTTAATTTATCGCCAAACTCACGGGCAACGCGAAGCGCATCGGTAATACAGTCATTATTGTAATCGACAAGCACAATTAAGTCATCATTTGGATATTTTTGGTGATATGCCTTTGCCGCCGCAACAACATCGCCGTCAAATAACTGGATGAGCGCATGCGGCATTGTTCCCATTCCTTGTTTCCCCCACCATTCATTCATCGCATGGGTCGCTTGCGCCGTTGAACCGCCAATAAACGCCGCATAGCCATCACCGGCTTGTTGAGTGTAATGATCGTCGCGGTCTCCCATAAAAATAATTGGTTTTTGCACACCGGATAATGCCGCCGCTTTCACGACATTGTAAACGTTCGTCGCCACTGACGTACGCCGGGCTAAAATGCCGTCAATAATCCCTTCTAAAAACCCGAAATTTTGATACGGGCCGGTAATGGTCAATACGGTTTCAAATGGACTGATCTTATCCCCGTCTTTTAATGAATAAATTTCTAACTTCTCAGGTTCATCCGCAAATGTTTTGATGAGTGCGATCACTTCATCTGTTCCACATAATACAGCATGTTCCTTTTGAAAAAATTGCATCGTAACAATATTATTTGGACAAAACTCTTTGACAATTTCACGCGTTTTTAAAAAATAAACGGCGGAAAACCAGCCATCGCGAATCCGCTCATCAAATTTAAACGTTTTATTCGTTAATCGTTTAATTTTCCCTTGCAATTTTAATTCGATTTCCTTCATCGCTGCTCCCTCGCCTATATCTTCATGTGATGTACTATCATATCATACTATTTTCTTGCAAATTCGCCAATTCCTCTTCAGTAATTAATACATCCCGCGGTTTGCTGCCTCGTGCTTCAGAAATGATTCCTTGTTCTTCCATCATCTCTATTAAGCGGGCTGCGCGATTATAGCCGATGCGAAAATGACGTTGCAAACTCGATGTAGAAGCTCCTCCTTGTTGCACAACGAATTCGCAAGCTTCATAAAAAAGTTCATCTTCCTCATGATGAGCAACCGTCTTTTTGGCAAAATCGTCCTGCTGAAACAAATAAGAAGGCGCCATCTGCGTTTTCACATGGGCTACTACCCGCTCAATTTCTTCATCAGATACGTAATTTCCTTGAACACGTACCGTTTTCGATGATCCATTTTCTAAAAACAACATGTCGCCGCGTCCGAGCAGTTTTTCCGCACCATTCGTATCGATAATCGTCCGTGAATCGACTTGGGATGAGACAGAAAAGGCGATTCTTGTCGGGATATTCGCTTTGATTAACCCGGTGATCACATCAACGGATGGGCGTTGTGTCGCAACAACTAAATGAATTCCGCACGCCCTTGCCTTTTGCGCAATGCGGCAAATCGCTTCTTCGACATCCGCCGGCGCTACCATCATTAAATCCGCGAGCTCGTCGATGATAATAACAATATACGGGAGATGATGTTCTGGACCGTTTTTCTGTTTCACGAGCTCATTGTATTTTTGAATATCACGGACACCTGCATGTGCGAAAATTTCATACCGCCGCTCCATTTCTTCCACCGCCCATTTTAGCGCTCCCGTTGCTGCCTTCACATCCGTAATGACCGGGCTGACAAGATGCGGAATATCATTATATGGAGCGAGCTCCACCATTTTTGGGTCAATCAGGAGCAATTTTACTTCATGTGGAGCAGCTTTGTACAACAAACTGACAAGCATTGCATTAATACACACGCTTTTTCCTGAGCCGGTCGCTCCAGCAATTAATCCATGCGGCATCTTTTTTAAATCCGTTACTACTGGCGCTCCCGATATGTCAAGCCCAAGCGCCACCGTTAACGGGGATGGATTGTTTTGAAACGCATCGCTTTCTAAAATTTCCCGAATCCATACAGGCCGGCTTTTCAAGTTTGGAACTTCAATACCGATGGTACGTTTTCCTGGAATCGGCGCTTCAATCCGAATATCTTTTGCTGCTAAATTTAGTTTAATATCATCTGCTAAATTCGTAATTTTGCTTACTTTTACCCCTAGGTCCGGCTGTACTTCAAACCGCGTTACCGTTGGCCCTTGTGTTGTGTTGACCACCTTTGCGCCAATATGGAAGCTGGCAAATGTTCGATTCAGACGTTCACATTGCTCGCGAATCCATTGCTCATCGCTTTCTTGGCTTCGTTTGGGGCTCTCTAGCAGCGATAAGGACGGGAATTGATACCCACTTGCAGCAGATTGTCTTTTTTCTTCCCACTTTTTTCGATCTTGTTTTAGCATAATGACATTGTATGGAATGCGAGAACGTGTCGAATGGGATGATTGTTTGCTCGTATGATGGTCGTTTTCGGGCATATCTGTCTTTGTCTCTTCTTTTTTTTCTGCTTCCGTTTCTTGTAAATTCGTCTCCTTTTCCGCCGCGATCGTTTCGATTTGTTCTTCCTCTTCGCCTTTTGGTGATTGAAATCCATCCTCTTTTTCTTGAGGAGCGTTGTCCACTGATTCTTTTTCGCTTGTTTCTAATCGTTCCGACGGCGTTGGTATCGGATCATTGATTTCATCTACTTTTTCTTCCGGTACAGATGGCAATAGATCTGTTGCACGTTCTATGGAGCTAGATGGCAGCTCCCATTCTATTACAGGTTCGTTCTTTTTCGTTACTCTTTTATATCCATAAACAGGAGACAGCACATCAGAAGGCCGGAACTGTTTTTTTTCTGAATCTGCCAAATGGTCTTGTTGGCTTTCCTTTACACGTCTTGGCAAATGATCGGAATGCCATACAGAAGAAACACGTTCATGATGTTCTTGACGAAATGATGAATGACGGCGCTTCGATGTTGGTTCATCTGGAATAAGCGGAAACCGGAAGTTTCCTTTTGGATATTGATACGCCACCTTTACGTCCAATTGGGAAGAAGAAAGTTTCTCCCTCTGTTTTTTCTGCGACGAAACGTATTGTTCTTCTTCCTCTGTTTCCAGCAAATAACGAACGAATCGTTTTAACCATTTCATCGCTCAATCACTCTTTCTGTTAAATTCGTTTCGGAAAAAAAGTCACTAGAATCCATCTAGTGACTATCATCGCATTACCAAGTAAATGGCTGACCCACTTCATATTCATCGGATAATACTAAAATGCCTTTTTCTTGCGGAGCGTTTGGCAATTCCAATTCGCGCGCGGAACAAATCATCCCGTACGAAGGAACACCGCGCAATTCTGCCTCCTGAATAATAAGTCCGCTTGGCATCACCGCACCGATTTTAGCGACAACGACCTTTTGCCCTGCTTCCACATTTGGTGCGCCACATACAATCTGCAATACTTCTGTTCCGACGTCCACTTGGCATACGCTCAATTTATCCGCATTCGGATGTTTCTTTTTCTCTTTTACATAACCAACTACAAATTTTGGAGAAAGATCGACTTCAATCGTTTCGTTCCAACCGTTTTTCTTTAATATATTGTTAATGACAGAAACAAGCTCCTCGTTCAACTCCAATAAGCCGTTACCGTCAAAATGATGATAAGTAGAAGCTTGAAAAATATTATATCCTGCTGTTTCTCCAGTTTTTTCATCAAAGATGCGGACAACGTCTCCTTTTTTTTCAAACGCCCGCTGATCTGGCTGAATCGGTTTTAATGAAACGAGCAGTACATCGCCGACTCCTTGACGGTTATAAAATACGTTCATCCCCACTCATCCTTTCTTCCTTATTTTTTGCGATAATTTTTTCCTAAAATAAAAATCGGTTCGAGTTCTCCATCTTCATATAAAAATGATAAAGCGGTGATCGGCACTCGTCCACTCGCAAAAAAGCTCATCGTCATTTGCGCGAGCACATCGTATCCAACTTCATTTTGCAAATCAGCAATAATCAGCACATCTTGATGAGGCACAGCAAGCGCCATCGTTCCCGTTATTTTCTTTTTCATTTTCGCTAAAAATGGCTCGTTTAAAATGCGGCTTGCGTCATAGCCATCATTTGTATTCACAAAATAAAACGTATTTCCGGCTACTTTGTCTTCTTTGACATGAACATCCAACGAACGGACATTAAAACGAGCAATTTCTTTTATTCGTTCTTCATTCCATTGTTCTTGTTCCATCATCTTTTTATCGATCAGCCGATACGTATTGCCCAAGTCAAGTGCATAATAAATGCGGGTTTCCGCCGTATGTTCATCATAAAGAAGCGGAATGCCTTCTTTTGTCTCCGTCGGGAACGATGTCGAGCGAATAACCGGGTAAATATCTTTTTCTTTGCCGGAAAGCGTATGTTTTTCATGCATGGTATTTAGCGCTTGTTCAACGTAATATACGATTTCGTCAACGGCTTCGTCTTTTTGTTCGTGCCATTTTGCAATGACACCCGGAAGCGAAATCGTTACCCCTTTTTTCGTTTCTTTATCTTCAATGCGGAGCGTATCCTTTTTTCGGTCAAATTGAAACGTCCAATCATCGCGGGCAAGCCTTTTTTTTATTTCCTCATACATTTGTTTACTATCCATGGATATGCCCCCTATATTATGACAAGCTCTGGATAAACCGTTCAACTTCCTCTTTCGTTTTGCGATCTTTGCTGACAAATCTGCCTAACTCTTTGCCGTTATCATAAGCAATAAAGCTTGGAATGCCAAAAACGTTTTCTTGCTGACATACTTCGAGCAATTGGTCGCGATCAACGTAATAAAACTCATATTCGGAAAAAGCCTGCTCGATTTCCGGCAAAAATGGTTGAATAAATCGGCAGTCCGGGCACCAATCAGCAGAAAAAACGAATATTGCTTTTTTTGTTTTTTTCACTTCCTCATATTGTGCTGCTGTTTCAATCGTTTTCATTGATAAAAACTCCTTTCTATGTCTTTTTTATGATATCGCGAATCAGTGATTTTGACAAAAAAATTCATACTGACCGACTAATAACTGAACAATATGTCGAAACATGCCGGCACGATCGACATAACCGTTTGTAAAAACACCGATCGCTCCTTCTTTATGGCGGATGTTTCTTTCTCCTGTATATTCCGCCATCACATCTCCGAGTTCTCTGCCAGCACGAATTCCTTTTGCCACTTCAAAAGGAAGCGGAATGCGCGCTCCGCCGGCGGTAATAACGGTGCCATCACGGTCGGCAAGCGCTCCCCAATTGCAAAGCCATAACTCTCCGTCTATCTCCATCACACCGCCTTCCAAACCGATGCCGATGTCCGCGTTCTCTTTTTGTAGCGCGTGTTTAGCTCGATTTATCGCTCCTTGACGCGTTTCGTGGTCGGAAAGCGGCTGGGCGGAAACATCCGATGGAACATCCGTCGGTACAAGGGTATAATGTTCCGAAGAAAAAACGCTGCGGACAGCCGCCACCTTTGCTTGATTCGTTGTGCCAATGGCAATGATTTTCAATGCTTCCCACTCCTTTTTACGGAAAAAGAGAAGTCTTGTCAAACAAGACTTCTCATATTGATTAGCTGTTTTTCTTAATTGCATCGACTGTTGCTTTATCACACCGCTTTACAAGTTCAATAAGCAACTGCTTTGCTGCCTGATAATCATCGACGTGAATGATCGACGCATGTGTATGAATATAACGGGAACAAATACCGATCACGGCAGACGGCACTCCGCTGTTGGCGATATGCACTCTTCCGGCATCCGTTCCTCCACCCGGTGAAACGAAAAATTGATATGGAATGCCGTGCGTTTCTGCCGTATCTAATACAAATTCGCGCATACCGCGATGAGTCACCATCGAACGGTCATAAATGCGGACAAGCGCCCCTTTTCCAAGATGTCCAAATTCTTTCGCGTCTCCGGTCATATCGTTCGCCGGGCTTGCGTCTAACGCGAAAAAGATATCAGGCTGAATCATGGTTGCGGCGGTTTGCGCCCCGCGCAACCCGACTTCTTCTTGGACAGTAGCACCTGAATATAGCACGTTTGGCAGTTTCTCATTCTTCAACTCTTTCAACAATTCAATCGCCAATCCACAGCCATAACGATTGTCCCACGCTTTTGCCAAAATTTTTTTCGGATTGGCCATTGGGGTAAATGGGCAAATCGGTACAATTTGTTGTCCTGGTTTAATCCCCATTTTTTTCGCGTCTTCACGGTCATCAGCACCGACGTCGATGAGCATGTTTTTGATCTCCATCGGCTTGTTTCGTTGTTCTTCGCTCAACAAATGCGGCGGAATCGAGCTGATCACTCCAACAACTGGACCATGATCAGTAATGATTTGTACGCGCTGTGCTAACAATACTTGATTCCACCAGCCGCCAAGCGGCTGAAAACGAATCATGCCGTTATTGGTAATAGCGGTGACCATAAAGCCGACTTCGTCCATATGCCCTGCAACCATCACGGTAGGACCGTTTTCATCGCCGCGTTTGACGCCAAAGATGCTGCCAAGCCGGTCTTGTACGACTTCATCCGCGTACTTTTCCAGCTCTTTGCGCATGAAATTCCGCACCGCATGTTCATTGCCTGGTGCTCCCGGCAATTCGGTCAATGTTTGAAACAGTCGAAGCGTTTCTACATTCATCGTTCTTAACTCCTTTTTTCTAATCATTTTTATTGTAACGAACAAGTAAACGTTTTTCCACTTTCCTTACATTCTTTGATGAAATCGGATATACTAAACGGTAGACAAGAAACTGCGGAGGTCTCTACTAATGAACTGGAAAAAATTTATAGCTGGTATGGCCGTTGGATTTGTCGCGGCATACGTCGTTGAAGCGAAGCGAAAACAGCGAATGATTTCTTCGGAAAAAGCACTTTCACTAGCCAAAGCAGCCTTTTTGCAACAAGCGCCAATCAGCGGCTCATGGATTCAAACAAATCCGGAAACATACAGAAAAAACAATATCGTCTACACGGTGTACAAAGGCGGCGTCTGCCGTGATCATGAACAATACGAATTTGTCATCGACGCCTATACGGGAACCATCATCGAAACAAAACCGCTTTAAGGCCGTACGGGTGCCCCTCACATCCTTTTCAACATGGATCAAAGTCACGGACGGTTTCGATCAACATGGGCGATGATGTTTCCGTCCTCGTCCCACTTTAGCGCACGATAATACGCATCGTGATAAAACGTAAACCACGCCTGTTTTTCGACCGCGTATGGGATCCATTTTTGTTTTTCAAAAACCGATGTCATTGGATAATCATCATATGCCATTACCCATAATACATTTTGATGGGCGTGTGTCGCTAATAAATCACCCATATGAATCGCCATTTCTCCATCCGATTCGATCAAAATAATCGAATGCCCGTCACTATGTCCTCCGGTATGTACCATTTTGATCCCGTTTGCTACTTCTTTCTCTTTTTCAAATGGGATGACTTGCTCGGCGATCGGTTCCCAATTTTCCTTCCAATATGTATTACGTGAACGAATGTTTGGATGTCTCATTTCGTCCCATTCTCTCTGTGACGTAATAATTTCCGCGCGCGGAAAAGTAGAAACAAGCCGATCTCCTTCCCATTTTGTCAAGCCGCAAGCGTGATCAAAATGCATATGTGTCATTAGAATGATGTCAATATCGTCCGTCGACAGTCCCAACTCGTTGAGAGACTGTTCGAGTTTTGATTCCTCCGTTACACCGAAATTCCGCTTTTGTTTATCCGATAATTTGCCATTGCCAATCCCTGATTCAATCAAGATATTTTTTCCATTCACTTGTACGAGAATAGGATCGGTACGCAATTCAATTTGATTGTTGTCATTAGACGGATACTTTTTCGACCAAAGCGGCTTCGGCACAACTCCGAACATCGCTCCACCATCTAAATGTGTTACCCCTCCGTTTAACCATGTCATTTTAATTTTCCCAATTTCCAATTGTTCCATTTCCCATCACCTCACTATTTTAGTGTATCATTTATGCGAATATTTCGAAAACAAAAAAATAAAGGGCTGTCTTTTCTTCAAAGACCAGCCTTGCGTTGTTTTGGCGGATATTTTACTTCACATCGGTAAATGCGATTTCCTTTTGCTGAAAACTTTTCTTCATATTCCGTCATCACATTCCCTTCAAAATCACTATTGTGTAAATCCAAACTTACGTATGTCAGCACTAATCCATATTGTGAAAAACTAACAAGCGAATATTCAAAAAAGCCTTGATTATCGGTTTTAAAATGAATTTCTCCTTCATCCACTAACACTTTCTCATACAACTCGAGAAACGCACGATATGTTAATCGTCGCTTTTCATGCCGTTTTTTCGGCCATGGGTCGGAGAAGTTTAAATAAATGCGTTCGATTTCTCCCTCCGCAAAAAAATTTGTTAAATCTTTCGCATTCACATTTAATAAACGCAAATTCGGCAATTCATTTTCAATGAGTTTATCTAATGCAGAGACAAGTACACTTGGGTACAGTTCAATACCAATATAGTTAATGTTCGGATTTGCTTTCGCCATTTCTGTAATAAATTTTCCTTTTCCTGTACCAATTTCGATATGAATCGGGTGATCATTACCAAATAACTCATTCCATCTTCCCTTATGTTCCTCTGGATTTGGAATAACGTATTGTGGATATGCAGCAATTTTTTCTTTTGCCCATGGTTTATTACGTAGACGCATACCGACACCTCTGTTTCTTTGTTCATCGTTGTCAACGATATCATGAATAAGCACAAATATGCAAGCTCATTTATCGATGCCTAGGACAAAACTTTTTCGCCATAAAAAAACACAGCCGTGCGTACGACTGCGAAAAACGAATGATAAAACCCCCTATATCGGCGCATATTATAAATGTATAGCATACTTTTTCAAAGGATGGTGGTAATGTTGCCACTAAATCACGAGCATCAAATCACCATATTAAAAGATATTTTATCGGAACATCAAGCTGACTGCTGCGGCACCGTTTCCGAATGTGAACAAATCGAACGGCTCGTAAAATCATTGATGGGAAATGAACAAGTGCATCCACAAGTAAAAAGAGTACTTCCGGACATTTACACATACGGACAAAACGGAAAGTATAGCGCTGATTTAAACTCTCACATTTTATCCCATCAACAGCAATTATCGGAGTGGGTCAATCAGCTTACGTAGGAAATGCAACGACTGTTGCATTTCCTTTTTTGCATTTTTTTCTTTTTGCCATATAAGCGAGTGAAGGGTTTGCGCTATGGTATACCATTTCATGCGAAAACGCAAATCATCGGTTAACTTAAGGCCGTAAAGTTCGAGCCAATCTTCCCATTTTTCTTCAGGAATATAGGAATAAAGCAACATCCCGATATCAATGGCCGGATCGGCAATCATCGCACCATCCCAATCAATTAAGTACAATTTTCCATCTTCAGCAAGCAGCCAGTTGTTATGGTTAATATCACAGTGACAGACGACATACTCATCACATTGAAGCGAAGACATATGCTGTTCGAGCCAATCGACAGCCTGTTCCACTAACGGCTCCTCAAATGAATGGGGAGTGAATTGCTCTTTTAGTTTTTCCATCATCATCTCTGGCAGTAATGGCGTTTTTCCTAACCTTCTCAGCATCGTTACTAAATCTTTGGAACGATGAATTTTCCGCAATAAGTTCGCCACTTGTTCACTTCCCATATCTTGTGGCTTCAATTCCCTTGCGTTCAACCACTGTTGAGCGGTAAACACATCGCCATTTTCCATCCGCTTCGTCCAAATCAGTTTTGGGACGATGCCTTCCGCTGATAAAACCGCAAGAAATGGCGAAGAATTCCGTTTTAAAAACAACTTTCTCCCCTCATATTCCGCAAAATACGCATCTCCAGTTGTGCCGCCAGCAGGAGTGATGTCCCACTCCTTTCCTAGTAACTGTTCCAAAGCAAGTTCACCTTCGACTTAAAAAAATAAGAGACAGCATCACCTGATTTCGTATTTTCAGACAATAGCTGTCTTACTAGATTTTATATGGAAGAGCTTTTTTTCGTCAATTCACATTTTTATTTTCCGCAAACAAAAAGACATCCAAGTTTCCGTTCTTGCTCGTTTATTTTACTTGTATTATACTGAAATATCACCACATCTTGCAAATGTTTTGTGCATTTTGTAAAAAATAGGAAAAATATGTTTATGTTTGTTTCACAAGCACCCATGTTCCAATTCCAGTCAAGTTTATTTGTTTACGCACGGAAAACAGTGGAACCGTTCCACTGTGAATCCCGTCACAAATGACATGCCATTCTTCTTCATCAGGCAGAAAAACAGACTGTTTTTCTACTTGATTATGGTGAATAACAATAATGTCACACCAAGGTCCATATTGCTGTACATCGCGAAGATGGTATGCGATGATGAATGCTGGTGTCTCAAGGAAAAAAAGGTGATTGTTTATTTCTGCTTCGGTAGTAAATCGGAAAGCGCGATGGGACTTTCGGAGCTGAATAAGCCCTTGAACATAGCGGACATCGTCTTCATGCTCGCTCTTTCGTTTCCAGTCGATTTGATTAATCGAATCAGGAGCATTATAGCTATTTTCTACTCCTTGCTTTGTCCGATAAAATTCCTGGCCACTATGCAAAAACGGAATTCCTTGCGAAAGCAGCACGATCGCTGTCGCTAATTTTTGCCGCTTTTTTCTTGTTTGTTCATCTTCATGACCGTTAGCGATCTCCATTTTATCCCATAACGTATGGTTATCATGGGACTCGACATAATTAATCGTTTGGGTTGGATGAAGAAATAGTCCGTGTTTCTTGCGAACGCTTCCGCTAATCGCTACTTTCACCTTTTCCCGATCATTGAAATCGCCAAGTGCGAACCCTCGATCATACAGATGGAATGTACTTCCTTTGACACTGTCACGAAAATAATCGTTAAAATAGGCAATACGCGGCAATTTTTCTGCGTTTTGCATCGTTGCTTTTTGTTCGGACGGGAGCGGTGTCGGCAAATTCCATCCTTCTCCGAGTACAAGAATGGACGGGTCAAGTGTATCAAGCATTTCACGAACCGCTTTCATCGTTTCGATATCTAAAATTCCCATTAAGTCAAAGCGAAATCCATCGACATGATATTCTTCCACCCAAAATCGCACCGAGTCTATAATCCATTTTCGCACCATTTTTCGTTCGGAAGCAATATCGTTTCCAACTCCGGTGCCATTAGCCGGATTGCCGTATGCATCATAGCGGAAATAATATCCAGGAACGATTTTCTCGAATGAAGACTGCTCGCGCATATAAACATGATTGTAGACAACATCCATAATGACACGAATGCCCTGTGCTTGCAGCGTATGAATCGCCCGCTTTAATTCGCGGATACGAGCATACGGATCATTCGGGTCGGTCGCATAACTCCCTTCCGGAGCGTTATGATGAAGCGGATTGTATCCCCAATTATACTGCTGCAATGGATTGCACTCATCCACTCCGGCAAAATCATTAAATGGGAGCAATTCTACATGAGTGACGCCCAACTCTTTTAAATAAGAAAGCCCTGTTGTCGTATTATTTGGCCCCTTTGTTTCCAGTTCGGTCAACCCTAAATATTTCCCTTTATGCATAATACCGCTTTCCGGATGAATCGTAAAATCACGGATATGCATTTCATAAATAATCGCGTCAGTTGGGGATGAAAGCGGAGGGACGGATGGTTTTTCGATGCGTGTCTTCGCTAAATCGATAATAACCCCATACTCCCCGTTAACCGAAACAGCAACCGCATACGGGTCCACGGCTTCACGCCAAACAGCGTTCACACATACGACATATGTGTAATAGATCCCTTCCATATCACCGAATACAGTCGCCGTCCATACTCCTTTTTCCAATCGTTCTAACGGTATATAGTCGGCTTTTTTTGTTTTTGGGTCAATCAGCTTTACTTTTGCCTCCGTTGCCGTAGGCGCCCAAACTTTGAAGGTTGTTTGCTCCTGCGTATACGCAACTCCTAAATCGCCGTCATAAAAAAATTTGTCATCAAATGGCACGGTTCGAACAACCGCTCCGATTTGCAAATCAGTGACTCCACCTTGATGATCATAAATAAGATAACGTTTTCCTATTTCTATCGGGATATCGATGATGCACTCATATTTCATGCTTGATCCTAAATCTATTTGGCGCTCTATTTGCAAAGGATCGCGCTCTTTATGCGGCGTTTCTAACGTAAATATTTGTATTTTTCCATCGCGATACGATTTTGGCACTAAAATCGTCGCCAAATTCATTGCATCTAAATATGCTTCAAACTCTCGATGTATATCGTGCAAATCCATTCACCCCCTTTTGTGTATACTAGTGTGCTATATCATATGCGAAACATAGGAAATACGGTGCAAATGAAGCTTATGCAGCAGCTGGCTGTATCGCAGGACTTTTGCGTTATTCCGTAACGTAAATGCCAATAAAAAAGGTGTAATTAGCTTTACACCTTTTCTTCATCCGTATTCCAATTTGTTCGTATATCATAGTGACTATAGCAATGGCGCAACAAAAAAGATGCCGCTTTTAATTGCACATGCTTCAACGGAATCGTTAATTCCCGCAAAGACGAAAACCAACGTTCATAATTTCGTTTGTCAATAAACTGCACATTGCTAAAAGTACGGTGATCATCGATATAGCCATAACGATTCACCACTGCTTTTTTGATAGGAAAATCAATATGGTACTGTTTATATATATCTGCCACTATTTTTTCCATTCGTTGCAAAGCGATAACCGGATTGATTTTTTTCTTTTCTTCCCGCTTCGTTATTTCCGTCCAAAAACGGTCTGAAGACGCTATGATAATATTATCTTTTTCCCCTTCGGCAAACGTAATACACCATGTTGTGGTCGGACTTAATAAAATGACATCTAATTCGACCGGAGCGCTTTTGACCAAAAATACGGGTTTGTATAAACATAAATATGTGTCGGGAAAACGCTGTAAAAAATATTTCAACCTTTCTTCATAGTAAAACTTTTTATTTACCTTCGATTCATACCATATCGTAGAGCTTGCCCATTTTAATTGCAATTCGAACATATTTTCCAAAAATAAAATTTTTAATTCATCTATATTTTTTGCTTCCGCAATCATAGTCGACAAGCTCTCTTCTTCGTTCCAATGATTTACTTGTACCTCTGTCGCTTCTTCTGATATGGAAGAGCGTCGAAACCATTTTTTCATCCGCTCCAACAATGACGGTTTTTCTACTAGCCATTCCCACGTTTCATCCGGTTGAGGAGCATCATTATTTCTTCTATTGTTTTCCCATTGTTCTTTCGTCTGCTCCCATTGTTTTTTCTTTAGACGAATAAATTCACTTGTGTAGCGGTACACATCCGTTTCATACTTGGAAATATAGTCTTGAAGCTTTATTAATTGGCCCACACTCACAACACTTCCTTCAAATAAGAAGTTTACTTTTAGAAAAGCGGGAACAAAGCGCGCGCTTCATATTTTGGTGTTCGCTCTAAATGGGTTTGATATAACACTATTTCATGAACGGAAAAGGTCGCCGTTACTCTTGATTTCTGCTTAAGCGCATCTAAGCGAAACTCTTCATTTCCTTGCCATTTGCGAGCAATCGTAATATGCGGGGTAAACGGCCGTTTGTCTAGAGAAAATCCGATATCGATACAGGCGGTATACACATCGCGTTGCAGGGCAAATAGTTTTTCTTCTTTTTCCACTCCTTGCCATAAAATCCGCGGCGCTGTTCGATTTCCAAATGTATGTATTTCTGATAACGATAATAAGAATGGAGCGTGGCGCTTTGCCACCTGCGTCATTGTTTTGCATATCGCATCCAATTTTGCAGGTGGAACGTATCCTAAAAATGCTAATGTAATATGGTAATCTTCTTCATGCACCCATGAACGAAATGGAAAATGGGAAACGATTCCATCTCTCCATTGTGAAATCTGTTTTTTTACTTCACTAGCGATAGGGATAGCGATAAAATAATGCGTTTTTTTCATCGTTCTCCACCTTTTCTTATGCCGAAGCTTTTTTCTTATTTAGCAAATGAATGCACACTAATGAAAGCATGCCGACAAACGTGCAAACGCTGAAAAATAAATATATAGCCCCAATATGATAACGTTCAAGCATATATCCACCGATAAATGTACAAAACCAAACGCCTAACCCATTGCCTACAGCGGAATAAAGGGATACTGCTGTCGCCCTTACTTGTTTTGGCGCAACATCACGTACATATTGAAGCGCCGCGGGAATAGATAAGCCGACGGAAAGACCTTGAACAAGCGTTGTCATATATACGAAAAAGAGCGGCGGCTCGAAAAAATAAAACAGCCAACGTAAACATGATACAACAGTAGCAAACATTAAAAGCGGAACCATCCCAAACCGATGAATAAGCCCATCTGTCATTTTCATAAATGGGGCTTCACTTCCTGCCGCCAATAAAAACGCCAAGCCTATTCCCGTCAACGTACCACCAAGCTGTTTAATGAATATCCCAAAATAAAAGTTATTCGCTAGAATAGGACCAAAAATAAAGAAAGTAGCGAGCAACAATAATACAAAATGAGGAATTCGAAACAGCTGCGCTATACCGCGCAGCGCTTCCGCTTTCATCGTTTGGCTTTCTTTTGGAAGCCGGCTGGCGAGCAAGCCGGACAGTATTAGCATAAACGAAAACAAATAAAAAATGACAACAAGCGCAATGCGGTCTGATAGCCACCCGCCAATCAGTACGGCAACAGCAAAACCGATCGATCCCCATAAACGAATAGATCCATACTTTTCGCCATTCTTTTGCGCATAATGAAGAGTAATGCTGTCGGAAATCGGAACGATCGCACTTTGGGCGGACGCCAGTAAAACAGCCATGACAATAAGCCAATGATATTCATGCACAAATGAATACATTAGTCCAATGAATGAAGTAGCTAATAGTGCGATTGTCAGCACGAAAACCGGTTTACGTGTATAATCGGTAATCATTCCCCAAATCGGCTGTACAAAAATCATTGTGACTGGACTTATGGACATAATGACTCCAATTTCTGTTCCCGAAAGACCGACCACTTCTTGTAAATATACGGATAAAAGCGGAAATAATGCTCCGAATGCAAAAAATATAAAGAAATAAAATAACGAAAATGTGGACTTACCAGTCGATTCCCCTCGTTTTAACGCTGCCTCCATACTTGATTCCGCATCCTTTCATGAAAAAGCACCGCCCTAAAAAGAGCGGTTTTTCTTTATCGTAACATATGTTTAGAATTTTTTCATTTTGCTAATTCATAAATTGCCTGAGCGTAAATCGCCGTTGCTTTCAATAAATCATCGATCATGATATATTCATCCTTTTGATGCGCCACATCCGGCCGTCCCGGAAATAGCGGTCCAAACGCTACTCCCGCTTTCAGCGAACGGGCATATGTACCGCCGCCAATGGAAAGCAGGGAAGCATGCTCTCCTGTTTGTTCTTCGTACACGCGTTGAAGCGTCTTTATAAGTACATGATTTGGATCAACATAGTGCGGTTTTGAATCGCTAAAATGTTCCAACGCAAAACCATGCTGCGCTGCGATGTTCTGTAGTTTTTGCTTCGTTTGTTCTATATCATTGGTGACCGGATAGCGTATGTTAATGCCAAGCTTTCCTCCAGCTTGCGCATCATATGATAATATTCCAACATTGACTGTTAAATCGCCGGTAATCTCATCGTTGTAAGCAATGCCTAACGCTTTTCCGCGAGAATCGGCAAAGAAATAGTCCGTCACAAAACGGATAAACGATTGCGCCTGCGTATCCAACGCAACATCTGATAGCCACTTCGCCAGCCATAAACCTGCATTTTTCCCGTTTTCTGGTTCCATCGCATGAGCGGAAATTCCTTCTAATTGAAGAGTAACGGTATTGCCTTCCACAACAGCATTTCCATTCATGCTTGTCTCATGAAGAAACTGGCGATACTGCTGTTCGATTTCTTGTTGCCGGTCTGCACGAACGAGCAATACCGCTTTAGCAAAGTCAGGAACCATATTATAACGTCGTCCTGCCTGGAACGACTGCAGCCGAATTTCACTTTCTTCCTGTGTTCCTATTGATGGCTTGCGCAAATCCATATCGACAATTCCTTTTTCCGCGTAAATAATCGGAAAATCCGCATCCGGAGCAAATCCCATTGTCGGCATTTCCTCATGCTTAAAATAATGTTCGACACAACGCCACTTGCTTTCTTCATCTGTTCCAACAATCATACGCACTCGTTTTTGCAATGGCAACCCGAGTTCTTTCACAATTTTCATAGCATAAAATGCTGCCATTGTCGGTCCTTTATCGTCAATCGCGCCGCGAGCATATAATTTCCCATCACGGATTTCTGCAGCAAACGGGTCGCTTGACCAGCCATCTCCCGGTGGTACAACATCCACATGGCATAATACGCCGATGAGTTCCTCTCCTTGTCCGATTTCAAGATGTCCCGCGAGACCATCGACGTTTTTTACCGCAAACCCTTCTTCTTGGCCCCTCTGCAATAAAAACTGCAACGCCTCGTATACTCCTTGTCCAAGTGGGGCTTCTTCTGTTGCATTCTCTTCATCGAGAACGCTCGGAATGCGCAATAGCGCCTGCGTATCTTGAATAAGCGCCTCTTTTCGCTTCAATACCTCTTCCATCCAATCGATATTCATCGCCATTCTTCCTTTCTTTTTTCATTTTTTTCTTGCTGCAACCGTAACATAAACGAAGAAATGAAGTCAAAGTTTTCTTTTTTTACGATAATATTAATATCTTATTAAAAAATATTGAAATATTTTGTTAATGTCGGTAAATAGGTAGCATTTTTCATCTATTTTCGTGTAAAATGATAGTAAATCACAGCAAGATATAATCTCTCATCTCAGAAGCAGCGATGTTGTGCCATGCGAATTATGCAATGATAGGGAGTGGTTTTTTGAAACCTTCAACACATCGTATGCTAACACGAATTAAATCCGTATACATGTACATTAGTGAGAAAGGAACCGTAACGACACAAGAGCTTGTTGATGAGTTTGGCACCACCCCAAGAACGATTCAGCGTGATTTAAACGTGTTAGCGTATAACGACCTAGTTCGCAGCCCTAGCAAAGGCAAATGGACGACAACCAATAAGAAGGTACGAATATCTTCTTAATGGGTGCGAAGAAGAGAGAGAAAGGTGAGAGGTTATAGCGAGATAAGAATAAGCCTCAACATGCCAAAAAAGAATACGTATTAGTTTGCATATAAAAGGAACCTAAGTGCGGTTCCTTTTTTTTCAGCTTTAATCCTAGAGAAGTCTCTCCTCCTCTAAACGGAGTGAAGGGAGGAAGGTTCATGGGCGAAATTGTTTTAACATCTCCACTTCCTCATCCGTCAATTCTCGATATTCACCAAGATCTAGCGACGGATCAAGCACAAGAGGCCCCATTTGAATCCGTTTTAAGTAAATGACCCGTTTACCTATCGCCCGGAACATTCGCTTCACTTGGTGAAACTTTCCTTCTGTGATCGTTACCTCCACATCCGAACGAAGTCCCGATTTTAAAACCACCAGTTCCGCTGGCTTTGTTTCGTAACCATCATCCAACACCACCCCGTGGCGGAATGCCGCCACATCTTCCTCTGTCACTTCCCCCTCAATAACGGCAAAATACGTTTTCGGCACATGCTTTTTCGGGGAAAGCAGCTGATGAGCTAATTGCCCATCATTCGTCAACAATAAAAGCCCCTCTGTATCTTTATCCAGACGCCCAACTGGGAATGGCGAAAACACGCGATCTTCCTCTTCTAGCAGGTCAACAACCGTTTCTTCCACCACATCTTCCGTCGCCGAAACGACTCCCGGCGGTTTGTTCATCATTAAATAAATAAATTCTTTATACTCCACTTCTTTTCCCCGCACTGTCACGACCTGCTCCGTCGGGTTGACTTGTGTTTTCGGATCTTTGACCACAACCCCGTCAATTTTGACGACTCCTGATTTCAGCAATTTTTTTACTTCTTTTCTTGTCCCATACCCCATGTTGGCGAGCATTTTATCAATACGCAATCCCAATGTTTTCACCACCTTTTAAAAAATTTGCTTCAATTAGGCGTTTGTCTAGTCCGCATTCTTCCTATTTCCATACACTATGAAAGAAAAAAGAAGAAAGGAGATTTGCCCATAATGAATTATTATTATCTTCCAGTGACAGATGATTATCGTCAACAACCTACTCAACCTTTTGGCCCAGGCTTCCCAGGAGGTTTCGGAAACATTCAACAGCAACTGAATCGGATCGAACGGACGTTACAGCGTCATGAAGATCGTCTCAATCGCCTTAACCGCCGTTTGCAACGCGTCGAGCGCCGACTTGGGCTTCCTTTTGAACAATTTTAATCTTTTAGAAAAGAAGGCGGCTAAGAGACCGCCTTCTTTTCCTTTCTGCGCTGCAAAAACGCAAATCGATTTCCAAACAGCGAGACAAGCAACCCAGACCGTTCGCTGAAAAAGAAATACACCCCAGCGCCGATAAGCGCACTAATCGCAACAATCACGATCGATTCCACTCTTCCGCCATGATAATGCAGCATTGATTTCAAAAGCAGCTGCACAATCGCAACAAATCCTGACATAAGCGCCGTTAATATTCCAATAAAAATCGTGCGGCGCATGACAAACTGATATTGGTAGTTGGTGTATTTTTTAATAATCCATAAATTAAATACAACCGAAACAAAATAACCAGACATCGTCGCAAGTATCGCACCAATCGTCGCCAATTTTGTGATAAGAAACGTATTGAGTAACAGTTTCACAAAAAGTCCCATCGTTAAGCTGACGACCGAAAAACGTTGTTGATTAATGCCTTGCAGCATCGCCGCTGTCACGGAAAACAATGCGAACAAAATGGCGGTTGGCGCATACCAGCGCAACACTTGCTCTCCAAGCGGATCATAGCTATAAAACGCGGCATAAACTGGTTCTGCAAGAAGTGCCATGCCGACAACGGCAGGCAATGTTAAAAACATGACGACTTGAAACGTTTGGTTTAAATATTTTCGCAACGATCTCCGGTCTTTTTCTACATACGCCTTTGTAATCGTTGGAATCAGCGTCAAACTAAATGATGTCGCGAGCGTTACCGGAATAATGACAAGTTTCTGCGCCCATATATTAAAAATAGAATAAGCATGCTCAGAAATTTTCCCAAGCCCTATGTTCGCCATCGCATGGTTAAAGGTAAACTGATCAATTAACTGGTAAAGCGGCATCGCCAGCCCAACAAAAACGAACGGCGCTGCATACAGAAATAATTCTTTGTACATCTCTTTCAGAGAAAGCGTGACTTGTCCACGATCTCTCTCTAATAAATCATCCAGATACTTCTTTCGTTTCCACCAATACCAAATAAGAATGGCAAGCCCGCCGATTGCGCCGACAAATGCAGCAAACGTTGCCACACTGACTGCCGTAACGAGAGAACCTTCAAATACGCGCAACACAACGTAACAACCGATTAACAAAAAGGCGATGCGGACGATTTGTTCAACTACTTGTGATAGCGCTGTCGGCCCCATCGATTCATGGCCTTGGAAAAAACCGCGGATTAAGCTCATGACAGGAACGATAATAAGCGCAAAACTTACCGCGCGAATAACAGTTACGACGTCATCAATAGAATTGACGTTCGCACGTTCATCAATCACAAACGGAGCAATCCATGGGGCAATGGTATATAAAACAACACAAGAAACGATGCCGGTAACGATCATTAATCGTAATCCCGATCGAAATAACACATAACCGACACGATACTCTTCTAAAGCGTTATATTTGGACACAAACTTGGAAACCGCCAGTGGCAGTCCTGCTGTAGCAAGGCTGAGAAAAATTTGGTACGGCACATATCCATATCCGTAAAGCGCACCGCCTTCTTCTCCTACAAGATGATAAAAAGGAATGACATAAATTAAACCGAGAATCCGGGAAATCATAACACCAGCTGTCAGAATAAACGTCCCGCGCAATAATTTTGAGGTAGACATACGATCCCTTCCCTAATTTGATCACATTGAAAATAATAACTATGTTATTTTATCATATTTTTGATCAGGTCGAGAAAATTTCCCCCGCTCCATTATAATCCAGAAGGAAAGGATAGTGAAGAAGATGACATATGAAGTTGTTGTTATTGGGGGAGGGCCATCGGGATTAATGGCGGCAATTGGCGCTGCGGAACAGGGCGCAAAAGTGCTTCTTATTGAAAAAGGGAACAAGCTTGGGCGGAAGCTTGCCATTTCCGGCGGCGGGCGATGCAACGTAACAAACCGTCTCCCTGTCGAAGAGATTATTAAACATATTCCAGGAAATGGACGGTTTTTATACAGCGCTTTTTCTGAATTTAATAATGAAGATATTATCCGCTTTTTCGAACGGTTAGGCGTACAGTTAAAAGAAGAGGATCATGGCCGCATGTTTCCGGTGACCGATAACGCGCAATCTGTTGTACAAGCGTTAGTAAACGAATTAAAACGGCTGCATGTAGACGTTCGGCTTAACACACCGGTTGCCGACGTCGAATACGAGCATGGAAAAACGATAGGCGTAACGCTAAAAACAGGCGAATTTATCGGCGCAAAAGCAGTTGTTGTCGCCGTTGGCGGCAAATCGGTTCCGCAAACAGGCTCTACCGGCGATGGCTATGCTTGGGCGGAAAAGGCAGGACATACGATCACCGAACTATTTCCAACCGAGGTTCCGATTACATCAAACGAACCGTTTATTCAAGAGCGGACACTGCAAGGCTTGTCGTTACGCGATATCGCTTTAAGCGTTCTGAAACCAAACGGAAAACCGATCATTACCCATCGAATGGACATGCTTTTTACCCATTTCGGCATTTCCGGCCCCGCCGCCCTTCGCTGCAGCCAATTTGTCGTTAAAGCGCTGAAAAAGTATGGCGAAGATGCGGTGATGATGAGCATTGATGCGCTTCCTGACCAAAATAAGGAAGAACTGTTTCAGCACATTGCCCATCTATGCAAGGAAGAGCCGAAAAAAGCGATCAAAAACGTGTTGAAAGGCTTGCTACCGGAGCGATATATATTATTTTTGCTCGAACAAAGCCATATCGATCCGCAAACACCGGCCGGAATGCTTTCGCACGAAAAAATTCGAACGTTCATTCAACATTGTAAACAATTTACGTTTCACGTTCACGGCACATTGCCGCTAGAAAAAGCGTTCGTCACTGGCGGAGGCGTTTCAGTGAAAGAAATCCAGCCGAAAACGATGGCTTCCAAATGCATGGAAGGTCTTTATTTTTGCGGGGAAATTTTAGATATTCACGGCTATACAGGCGGCTATAACATCACCGCAGCGCTGGTGACCGGCCGGCTCGCCGGCGTCAATGCCGCCACATACGCCATTTCCCACCGGACTTAACAGGCAACGTTAGGTCCGGTAAATAATCATTGCCGAAAAGCAGTAAATTTGCTCTCCTTCCGACTCCATCGCCGCCACGCTGTATTTGACGTCGATTAACTGTCCATCTTTTAATCGCGATAAAAAATCGTTTACCGCCGCTTCCAAATCTTTTTCATGCTCTTTATCGAATACTTTGACTTTGTACATTTTGCTTCTCCTCTCCCGGCTTTTTTCTTCCATTTCATCATTTTCACCGGCTATTGTGTGAATTCCTTTATTTTTATAAAGCAACAAATAAAAGATATTTTTCTTATTTTCTTCAAACAAGCCCCATTTCCTTATGAGAAATAATACTTATCTAAAATAAAAATCAGCTGGTGACATTTGTGCCAGCTGATTTTTATTATTATTCTACAATCACAGTTGGCGGTGGAAACTGATCTTTAGCAACTTCTTTCGGATCTTGGTCATGGCCAATAAGAACAAGCGCCCCTAATACCACCACCGACAATACACTAACAATCACTTTTTTCAACATAATCCCTCCTATATATGAATAATTTTTTTTAAAAACTCATAGCTTATTTTATAGTATTTGCTTGCTAGCTTGTACTTGCGACACCGTTCGTAGTAGTCCGCTAAATATTCAGCATATTGTGCCACGTCTTCATATTTTTTATGTTTTTGAAAATAAGGGAGAACCTCATTTTTCATAAACATTTCAAAGTCTCGCTCAGAAACGTTATTCGACAATAAATATTGATAGGCAGTAAAATGAAAGTAATATTCAGATGAAGTATAGTCGGAATGCTGTCTCAAAAGCTGTAAGCTTTCTTCCACAATTGCCAGTGCCTTGCGATAATTTTGCGAACTATAGTATTCTTTGATGAGGGAGAACAAGGTGATAAAACGATCGGCAAGCATAGCTTGTCTTTTATATACTAAACTATTTTCATAGTGTTGAATTGCTTCCCGATACTCCTTCATCATCGATTTTAAATATCCTAAATTATGCTCAATAATGCCCAGCAGTTCAATATCGTTGACCATTTGCGCCGCCTTTTGCGCAAGGGAGTAATATTCGAGCGCTTTGTCCACCTCGCCATACCTTCGATAGCAAATTCCTAGCAGCACATGACATTCCGCGCTTCGCTTTAAGTTATAATCTGCTTGGTAAATGGCTAGCGCGCGCTGCACATAGTTGATGCAGCTTAACATTTTCCATAACCGACTGTATGCAAGCGATAGCAAATAATACAGATCCGCTTCTTCCCACTTTGGAAACGATTGAAGCCGAAACAGCTCCTCTGCCTTTTTATAATATTCGAGCGCTTCTTCATATTTTTCTATGCAATAATATAAAAGCCCGACAAATTTGTAATAGTAGTATTTCATTTCATGGTCAAATGTATTGTACAATTCACGAATCTGCATCATCGCAGCTTCGGCGGCGGAAATATTTTTCATGAACAAATAATAGCGCATCTCCATTAGCAGAAAATAGGTATTTGCTTCCGCATCGTTAAAATACTCTATCATTTTCTTTATGTTTTCATACATTTCCACTGCTTTCCATTCATTTTTATCCGTTATTGCCTTATACCATAACATCATTTGCTTCATCAGTTCATTCATCCGTTCGTTAAATAAGTTGTCAATCTCAAGCCGCTGATAAAGCAAGTGCAACACTTCTTCACTCGGCGTTACCTGGTTGTTTTCAATTTTCGACAAATACGATACGGAAATAATTCCTTCCGCCACTTCCTCTTGAGTCATTTCTTTTTTGAGACGGGTGAGTTTTAAGCGATCGCCAATCTTCAATAAATATCTACCCCTTTATCTATTCGTCTGAATAGTTTAAATTTAATGAAAATTATACAATATTTTTATCAGATTAGGAAGTAGCTAATAGTGCTAAAGGGATAGAAAAAAAGACGGCATCGCTTTTATGTCTTTTATTATACTAAATAATGCTCTTTCGTTTATTGAGAAAATCAACGGGTTACAAGTGCAATAATTCTATGTTTCCATATTTCATTTGGGAAAATATCGCCGTGTTGACGAAAAACGAGTTGCAAAAATGTCACCATCTTGAAAAAAAAACGCTCGGTCATTTTTCGTCAAGAAACAACCGAACGTTAAAAAAGTACTAGGATGATTTTCTGATGTCAACCACCTAAAACAATAGGCTATTTTTTCGGCACCGTATCTCCTTCCCATTCAAGCATCCCGCCGACCATATTGCAAACGCGGTAGCCTAATTCCTGCAAATAATAGCAAACATTTTCGCTGCGCCGGCCCGAGCGGCAGACGAAAATATACTCTTCCTCTTTATTGAATTCATTGAGCCGGCTTGGAATTTCCCCCATTTTGATATGTTTGGCGCCAGGGATCATGCCAAGCGCGACTTCCTCATCCTCGCGCACGTCGACAATGTTCAGCTTTTCGCCGCGATCAAGCCTTTCTTTTACTTCCGCCGCGGTAATTTCTTTAATTTCTTCCATCCTCGAATCTCCCTTCAATCATTTGCCCCTCGTAAAAAGAGGGGCATTTTTTATTAGTTTGCCACGATATTGACTAATTTTCCTGGTACAGTAATCACTTTACGCACTGTTTTTCCTGCAATATGTTCTTGAATTTTCTCGTCTTGCATAGCCATCTGTTCAAGCTCTTCTTTTGATAGATCTGCAGGTACACGCAGTTTTGCTCTTACTTTTCCATTTACTTGAACAACAATTTCGACTTCCTCTTCGACTAATTTTGACTCATCATATGTTGGCCATGGTTCGTATGCGATCGTATCATTATGGCCGAGTTTTTGCCATAGTTCTTCCCCGATATGCGGGCAAACCGGTGATAATAGTTTCACAAATCCTTCCATATACTCTTTTGGCAATACCGGCGCTTTATATGCTTCATTAATGAACACCATCAATTGCGAAATCGCTGTATTAAAACGAAGCGATTCATAATCTTCCGTTACTTTTTTCACCGTTTGATGATACACTCGCTCTAGTGTATCTGTTTCTGGATTGTCAACGATTTTCGGATTCAACTCGCCATTTTCACCGACAAACAAGCGCCAAACACGGTCTAAGAAACGGCGCGCCCCGTCTAACCCTTTTGTTGACCATGCGATGGACGCTTCAAGTGGCCCCATGAACATTTCGTATAAGCGGAGCGTATCGGCGCCATGGCTTTCGATAATATCGTCCGGGTTGACGACATTTCCTCTTGATTTACTCATTTTTTCATTGTTTTCCCCAAGAATCATTCCTTGGTTAAATAGTTTTCTAAACGGCTCTTTTGTCGGTACAACGCCAATATCGTATAAAAATTTATGCCAGAAGCGCGCATACAATAAGTGGAGTACAGCATGCTCCGCCCCACCGATATACACGTCAACCGGAAGCCATTTTTTCAATTTTTCCGGATCGGCAAGCTGTTTATCGTTATGCGGGTCAATATAGCGCAAATAATACCAGCAGCTTCCTGCCCATTGCGGCATCGTATTCGTTTCACGGCGTCCTTTTTTTCCTGTTTTCGGATCGACGACATTCACCCATTCTTCGATGTTCGCAAGCGGCGATTCTCCTGTACCCGACGGTTTAATTTGATCCGTTTTTGGAAGCTTTAACGGAAGTTCTTCTTCCGGCACCGGCGTCATGGTACCGTCTTCCCAGTGGATGATCGGGATCGGTTCGCCCCAGTAGCGCTGACGGCTGAACAGCCAGTCGCGGAGGCGGTATGTGACTTTCTTTTGTCCTTTTCCATTGGCTTCTAGCCATTCAATCATTTTTTGGATCGCTTCTTCTTTGTTGAGGCCGTTTAAGAAATCAGAGTTAATATGTTCTCCGTCGCCCGTATACGGTTCTTTCGCAATATCACCGCCAGCGACTACTTCTTTGATTGGCAAATTAAATTTTTTCGCAAATTCATAGTCGCGTTCATCGTGTGCTGGCACGGCCATAATCGCGCCCGTACCGTAGCTCATCAGCACATAATCGGCAATCCAAATCGGCAGTTTCTCGCCAGTGACCGGATGAATCGCGTATGCGCCGGTGAATACTCCTGTTTTTTCTTTCGCCAAATCGGTGCGCTCGAGGTCGCTTTTGCTTTTAATCGCATCTAAATATGCTTCCACTGCCGCTTTTTGTTCCGGAGTTGTAATTTTTTCGACAAGAGGATGTTCAGGTGCCAACACGGTATATGTTGCGCCAAACAGCGTATCTGGGCGAGTTGTAAAGACAGTGAACGTTTCATCATGGCCATCAACTTCAAAACGAATTTCTGCCCCTTCTGAGCGCCCAATCCAGTTTCGCTGCATTTCTTTAACGCTTTCCGGCCAATCTAGCTCTTCTAAGTCTTCCAAAAGGCGATCCGCATACTCTGTAATGCGAAGCAGCCACTGTTTCATCGGTTTGCGGATGACTGGATGGCCGCCGCGTTCGCTTTTTCCGTCAATTACTTCTTCATTTGCCAGTACCGTTCCTAGCGCCGGACACCAGTTGACCGGAACTTCATCCATATAAGCTAATCCTTTTTCATACATCTTTAAGAAAATCCATTGTGTCCATTTATAGTAATTCGGATCGGTCGTATTAATTTCTCGGTCCCAGTCGTACGAAAATCCTAACGATTTAATTTGGCGGCGGAATGTATTAATGTTTTTCTCCGTAAATTCCGCAGGGTCATTTCCAGTATCAAGAGCGTATTGCTCAGCAGGCAATCCGAAAGCGTCCCATCCCATCGGATGAAGCACGTTATATCCTTGCATTCGCTTCATTCGTGCTAAAATATCCGTCGCTGTGTAGCCTTCCGGGTGTCCGACGTGAAGCCCAGCTCCAGAAGGATACGGGAACATATCTAGCACATAAAATTTCGGTTTGTCATCGTCATCGACCGTTTTAAACGTTTTATTTTTTTCCCAGTATTCTTGCCATTTTTTTTCGATTTCCCGATGATTAAAGCTCATTGTCTTTCCTCCTATTCTTTTTTCATATCCATCATTGTTAACGAAAATACGTATGAAAAAACCCCCCATCCCAAAAGGGACGAGAGGTGAAAATTCCCGCGGTACCACCCTTCTTAGCATGCATCGGCGCATGCTCACTCAATATCGTTAACGCAGATTCACGGCGAACATTACGAGGCAACCACACAGCCGCTCATGTTCGCAACTCCAAGGCGAGTTCGTGAACAAACTTCGGTTGACTCGCACCAGCCGTCAACTCTCTGCAGTCCGTTTTGTTCACTACTACTCCTTTTCACCGTTATTTACCAATATTGTTCGTGTATAATATTTTAAAAAATTTGTCGTTTTATTGCAAGTGGGGAAAATAGAGATTGTCAATATCCGCGCGTCGCTTGTGTTATTCATCTATTCTATGCCACATTTCCCGCGGATTCAGCTCATATATGCCGTTTTCACGGTACATATAGTTATTCATGATAAATTCGCGGCGAATGGTTGCGTAATCCTCATGGAATTTTTTAATGTACTCATTGATTTCTTTTTCTGTATACTGTTTTCCCGGCTGAAGCCCTTTTAGCATATGCTCAAGCACAATCAATTTCTTCTTTCTTTGCGCTGGAATATTTTTTAAACGGCCATCACTGGTAAAAAAGTTTTCGATGACCTTTTGACGTTCTGCGGCTTTCTCTTTCATTTCCTTTTTCCCCTCGTTTTGTTCAGCCAAATCAAGCAATGCATGCGCATAATGCTTTACTACAGATGGCTGTAAATAAAAATAAATGATGTTTCCATCGCGCCGTTCATAAACAACGTTTATATCGCGAAGTTTTTTTAGATGATGGGTGATCGTCGCCGGGGTCAATCCAAGTTTCCCCGCGATTGCTTGACCGTGCAGCGGTCCTTGCGAAAGCAGTTTTATAATGCGAAGACGGGTCGGATCACCAATCGTCTTAAAAAATGTCACTAAACGATGAAGCTGCATGACTACACCTCTATATTTGATCCTCATCTAATTAGATTTATATCTAATTAGATGAGGATTGTCAACCTCCATATTTTTTCAGATAAAAAATGAAGCAGAGAACATGTCTACCCTACTGTAAGCGTTTGTTTCCCTTTGCTTTGCTTCTTTGGCAAGTTCCGGTCATAGAAGAACGTCGTGACAAGCGAAAGTGCGGAAAAGAAAACAAGTACGGAAAACAGTGGTTTCATGCCAGCGTAATCAGCGATCAACCCGCCAAGCACCGGACCGACCATCCGCCCTGCGGTAGCCGTGCTGTTGACAAATCCTTGGTAAAACCCTTCTTTCCCTGCAGGAGCGAGCTCGCTTGCCACCGTTGGAATCGCCGGCCAGACGATCATCTCCGCCATCGTCAAGACGACCATCGCAACGGCAAATTCCACGAATGAATCTGCTTCTAGCAATAAAGCAAACGAAACGACAAAAATCGCAAATCCGACCAGCATTTGCTTCTTGATATAAGGCATCCATCGCTGGATCACGACAGACAAGAGCGGCTGCGCCAATACAATCAGCGCGCCGTTGATTGTCCAAAGGAGACTATATTGCCGCAGCGGAATATGAAGTGTCTGCGTATAAGCAGCAATCGTCGTCGGCCATTGCACATAGCTGATCCAGCATAAAAAATAACCGATACAAAGCGTCACTAGCGCGTACCAATTGGCGCGCGCCTCTCCTTTCACCGCTTCCGCCTCCTTTGATTTTGCTGCTTTGGCAACGCGGACATGACGCAATCCAAACACGATAAGCAAGCAAAAGACAGCGTATAGCAATAAATTGGCAAGGAAAATAAGCGTAAACGAATACGACGCGACTACGCCGCCAAGCGCCGAACCAACCGCCACGCCAATATTTTGCGCGACATAAAGCCCGTTAAACGCCCGTCTTCCGCCCTCGGGCCAAATTGCTCCCGCATACGCAGCCGCTACTGGAAATACAATCCCGCTTCCCATCCCGATGATCGTTAAAAAGATGGCGTAATGCGGCCAGCCATGAAAGAAAACAAGACCAACAAGCGCGGACATCGTCGCGACAATTCCGATCATCATCGACTTAAAACCGCCAATTTTATCAAACAATAGCCCTCCGGCTAAGTTTCCAACCACGCTTGCCCCGGAATTGAGCATGAGCACCATTCCAGCGACAGAGAGTGATTTGCCAAGCTGCTCATGAACGTAAATCGTATTCATCGGCCATAAAAAAGAAGCCCCTGTCACGTTGATGGCCATACCGATCATTAATATCCAAAGCGCACGGGGCATATGTAATCCTCCTTCGATATTCGAGTAACAAAGTAAATTGTATGTAGATGGATGAAAAAAGGCAATAAAAAAAGCTTGTCGACTTTGTCGACAAGCTTTTTCACTCTTCGACGTGCTGTTTCGATTTTTGCGGCTGCCCGCCTGTTTGTTCATACGCTTTTTTCGCTTGTTTCACCGGATCAACATCTTTTCCTAATTCGATATCATGATTGTTGATGCCGTTTCTCGTCTTTTGCTCAGGATTGTTTTGTTTGGAACGTTTTTTCACGACGTGCGCCCTCCTTAATGATTAAACAAAATCATTTCATTTTGCAATTGTTGAAGCTGCAAACGCATCCGATGCAGCTGTTCGCGCTGTTGTGCATTACAGCTAAGCGCTAAATGCGCCAAATCATTGATTGCGCTCTCTAACATTTGCTGTGCTTGTGTATATTCAAGGTCATTATAATGCTCTTGCTTTTGCGCCTCTGTATATTGCTCTTTTGCATAACGAATGACATCTTCACAATGCTGCAAAAATTCATCGACCGATTGCCGCGTTGCCATTATATTCCCTCCAAGCGTATAATCGTTTGCCTCATCTTTTAATTTGCGCATTTCATTTTGCGAATATCACGTTAATGATTGGCAATAGTCGATTTTTCCCGCCAATCATGTTACAATGCTGAAATGATGTTATTTAAAAAATAAGGAGGCGGCTGTTTGTTTTGAAACAGTTCAACCCATTTCCATATACAAACGATCATAAACGTTACCATACATGGAATTATCATTTACGACAAACGTTTGGCTATAAAGTATTTAAAGTCGCTCTTGATGGCGGTTTTGATTGTCCGAATCGCGATGGAACAGTCGCTTATGGCGGATGTACGTTTTGCAGCGCGGCAGGTTCTGGCGACTTCGCGGGCAATCGTGCTGATGACCTTGTGACCCAATTTAATAACATTAAGGAAAAAATGCATAAAAAATGGAAAGACGGAAAATATTTAGCTTATTTTCAAGCGTTTACGAATACACACGCTCCCGTAGACGTATTGCGGGAAAAATACGAAACCGTCCTTAACTTAGACGGGGTTGTAGGATTGTCCATTGCAACTCGCCCGGATTGTCTCCCTGATGATGTGGTCGAATATTTGGCCGAATTGAACGAGCGCACTTATTTATGGGTCGAACTGGGCTTGCAAACCGTTCATGAACGGACAGCCATGCTTATTAACCGTGCACATGATTTTGAATGCTTTGTAAAAGGAGTTGAAAAACTTCGCAAACATGGCATTCGCGTTTGTGCTCATATTATTAACGGGCTTCCGCTTGAAGATTATGATATGATGATGGAAACAGCAAAAACAGTGGCAAGCATGGACATTCAAGGAATTAAAATTCACTTGCTTCATTTGTTAAAAGGAACACCGATGGTAAAGCAATATGAAAAAGGGCTAGTCAAATTTTTGTCATTTGAAGAATATGTGAACCTTGTCTGTGATCAGTTAGAAATTTTACCTCCAGAAATGATTGTGCACCGAATTACAGGGGACGGTCCAATCGACTTAATGATCGGTCCAATGTGGAGTGTAAATAAATGGGAAGTATTAAATGCAATTGATGCGGAACTCGAACGCCGTGATAGCTATCAAGGGAAGTATTATAAAAAAGAAGGGATTAAACAATGAAATTGGCCAAAATCCTTCCTTTTACCCGAACATTGATGGATCTTGCGGTGAATGAAGGGGATATCGCCGTCGACGCCACGGTCGGAAACGGGCATGACACGCTTTATTTAGCCCAGCGCGTTGGAGAATCTGGACACGTATTTGGGTTTGACATTCAAAAAGAGGCGATTGCGAAAACATCGGCCCGCCTTCAAGAACACAATATGTTAAACCGAGTAACGTTATTTCAAGCAAGCCACGATCAACTGATCGAAAAAATTCCCTCTATTTATCATGGCCGCATCACCGGAGCAATGTTTAATCTCGGCTACCTGCCTGGCGGTAATAAGCGAATCGTAACAAAACCTGATTCAACGATCCGCGCCATTGAGCAATTGATGCAAATTATGGCGAAAGAAGGGATCATCGTTCTCGTTGTTTATCATGGCCATCCGGAAGGCGCCATCGAACGGGATGCGCTTCTTCATTATGTAAAGTCAATGGATCAAAAGAGCGCTCACGTATTAAAATATGAATTCATCAATCAAAAAAACAATCCTCCTTTTATTATTGCCATCGAAAAACGATAAAAAGGCTGTCCCTTTAGGAAAGAGACAGCCTCTTTTGTTTGGAAGACGATAAAAGCTTGTTTTTCCACAGACGATACGCTCTCCCGTTCCAGTAGAAAAACCAAGAATTGATTCCGCCTAAACGAATAAGCTTTTTCGCAAGGCGGCGGAGTTCTTTTTGTTTCTTTACTTTTTCATCCGATAAATATAAACCAAGAAGTCCTCGATGAATGAGACGATGAAACTCCCCATGCGGCAATTGATTCACATGGCGGTCCGCCTCTTCGATAAAATGGCAAAGCCGCTCTAACAAAACGGACTGATCGGGATAATAAAAACAAAAATTTAAATCTCCTCCTAAACGATCTTCTTCTTGATCAATAAAATAATCAAGCAAAATATGCAGCCCTTGAATATAAGGAAAATAACCGTCGCGTATTTGTTTTGCCATTTCCTCATGAAATGTTTCTGTAAACGCATAGGCAACTAAGCAAAAAATGCCCAGCGTAGAACCGGAGCAAGCAGAAAACTCATACCATTCCATTGGTGGAAGCTGATCTTTATATTGTTTAAACCATTTCTCAAGACGCGGTACTCGCTCCTCTACATGCACATGTTTATGTACTTGTAAATCACAATAATATCCAGCTAATTCATGCAAAAACGGAACAATTTTATCGTAATGTGTCACTTTCTTTAAAACACTTTGACATGTTCGTACAAGGTCATGCAAATAGCCACCGTCATCTTGTTCTTGACGATGGCGGTAATAATTCGAAACGTCGGCATCAATCGATAACGCGTCAGGCATCGATTCATGAAGAGCTCGAAAATCAAGCGGATCTAATGAAGTGCTTCGATCACATAAATTATCAAGATAGTCGCTGATCGTTTGATAAGCGACAATAAAACGAATACACCTTTCCATTTCCTTCCCTGCTAATAACGATAAAATGGAGCCTCCTTCACAGTGAAACGTTTTTGTTTCAATACTTGCCAACGCTTGTTTTCGAAGTTCCGGGTCTGGAATATTTTGTGCTCTTTGTTTCCAATAGGCTAATTCGCGATGCACTACCGGAAAGACGTCGCGATAGACTTTTTTCATAAGAGTGATCGGATGTGTCGGGATTTTCAACAGGCTCACCTCAGATGTGTTTACATTGTCTAGCGATATAGTCGGCATTGTGTATCTAAAAACGATTTTGCGTATAAGAAAACATCTTCCCGCTCCGGTTCATTAAAAATTTCATGATATAATTTGTTCCATTCTTTATACATTTTTTCCGATATCGGCAAACGGTCAAACCATTCTTTTACAGCTGTTTTATCGACAATTTTATCGTCCCCGCCTTGCATGAGCAGCAATGGGATATCAGGGAATTTCTGAATACGGCGAGAAGCCAATTCCATCGCCTTTACTAATTCACGATACCAGCGGACAGATACTTTCGTCACATAAAGCTCATCATGTTTATCCGTCTCATGTACCTCTTTATTTCTTGTTGCCAGTTCGACAGACAATCCTGAATCGATCAAAAGGGATGGCGCGATATAATTTAATACTCTTGATAACATATCAAGCCCTTTCGATGGATACGATACAAGTCCTAAACATGGCGAAGATAAAATAACCCCTTGTACAGAAGGTCGTTTTTCTTGCAATGTACGGATAACAACAAGCCCTCCCATGCTATGTCCAAGAAGGAATACCGGTACATGAAATTGTTTGGCTTCCGTGATCCAATCGGCCACCTCATTAATATATTCATCAAACGATTGGATATGTCCACGTTTTCTTCTCGTTGTCCGCCCTTGTCCAGGCAAATCTCCTGCTACAACATGATAACCGCTTTTCACCCACTGCTCGATCAACCATTGATAGCGCCCGTGGTGCTCCGCAGCTCCGTGGACAATCACAACCGTTCCTTTTCCTTCATTTGCCTCCCATTTCCACATCGTCAATCTCCTCCGTTTACGAATCGTGCCACTATCTGTACAATAATAAATAATACTGAACCATTTTATAAAATGAAAGGAAAGAAGCGTATGATTTATCCGTACAAAGGAAAGTCTCCAAAGATCGCTGAATCTGCCTTCATTGCCGATTATGTCACCATTACCGGTGATGTGGTCATCGGGGAAGAAACAAGCATTTGGTTTAATACTGTTATTCGCGGAGATGTCGCTCCAACGATTATCGGCAATCGCGTCAATATCCAAGATAACTCAATTTTACATCAAAGTCCAAACAATCCGCTTATCATTGAAGATGGTGTAACCGTCGGCCATCAAGTCATTTTACATAGCGCCATCATCCGGAAAAACGCTTTAATCGGCATGGGCTCGATTATTCTCGATGGTGCGGAAATTGGCGAAGGAGCGTTTATCGGTGCCGGAAGCCTTGTCCCGCAAGGAAAAAAAATTCCGCCGCACACGCTCGCATTTGGCCGTCCCGCTAAAGTCATTCGTGAATTAACCGACGAAGATGTCCGCGAGATGGAGCGAATTCGCCGCGAGTATGTGGAGAAAGGGAAATATTATAAATCGCTGCAGCAAGATAAATGATAATAGGAAACGCCGAGCAGACCGATTAACATTACGTTGTTGTTATTATGGGATATGACCAAGATGATATTTATTTCACCGCTCCGCTGACTGATGAAATAAAAAAGCATCCAAAATCGATTTTTTAAGATGTTGGGAGGCAAATAGGAAGACAGGCATCACCCTATCAGCTTGATTAGATAAGCTGGGAATGCCTGTCTTTTTTATATAGGTGAAAAATTTCGTTAATTTTCACCGACTTTCTTTTTGATATAATGAACCGGCTCCAACTTTTTCATACCGACGGACATCGTCATTGGCTCGGGTATATATTGGAGTGTTAAATAACGTTGAAGCGTATCATAATAAGAACATCATGTTCCATCACATGCAAAATGCTTTACTTTTCCGATACAATATATAAATTGTTTATTGAAATAAATTTTTACCAATCTTTTCTGCAGAGCAGTCGAAGCAGATGCTTTTTTCGTTGCGTTCACCCTTGATTTTGCCAAAAAAAGAGAGCTACATAACGTAACTCCCTTTTCTGTTTGTTATTGCTTCGCTAACGCAAGAGCCTGCTCTTTCAATGTTCCCGCTTTATCAGTGCGCTCCCATGGAAGATCGATGTCCGTGCGTCCGAAATGGCCATAAGCCGCTGTTTGTTTATAAATTGGGCGGCGCAAATCTAACATTTTAATAATGCCAGCTGGGCGAAGATCAAAGTTGTTGCGCACCACTTCAATTAAAATATCTTCAGATACTTTTCCGGTTCCGAACGTATCAATGGAAATGGAAACCGGTCTTGCAACGCCGATCGCATATGCCAACTGCACTTCACATTTATCGGCAAGTCCAGCAGCAACAATGTTTTTCGCTACATAACGCGCTGCATAGGCTGCAGAGCGGTCTACTTTTGTAGGGTCTTTACCAGAAAACGCACCGCCGCCATGGCGAGCATAACCGCCATATGTGTCAACGATAATTTTCCGTCCTGTTAAGCCAGCGTCGCCTTGAGGTCCGCCGATGACGAAACGACCTGTCGGGTTAATAAAATATTTTGTGTTTTCATCGATCAGTTCTGCTGGTACAACCGGCTTAATGACATGTTCTTTAATATCGCGCTCAATTTGTTCTTGTGTAATTTCCGGATGATGTTGCGCTGATACAACGATCGTATCGATACGCACTGGTTTTCCATTTTCATCGTATTCTACTGTTACTTGTGTTTTGCCATCTGGACGCAAATATGGCAAAATGGCTTCTTTCCGCACTTCTGACAAACGGCGTGCCAAACGATGCGCTAACGAAATCGGAAGCGGCATTAATTCTTTCGTTTCATTGCAAGCAAATCCAAACATTAACCCTTGGTCTCCAGCACCGATTGCTTCAATTTCCTCGTCAGTCATCTGACCTTCGCGGGCTTCTAACGCCTTATCGACTCCCATTGCGATATCTGGAGACTGTTCGTCAATCGATGTCAATACAGCACAAGTATCGGCATCAAAACCATATTTCGCACGAGTATAGCCAATTTCGCGAACCGTATCGCGGACGATTTTCGGGATATCTACATATGTTGATGTCGTAATTTCTCCACTTACGAGCACAAGCCCTGTTGTAACGCTCGTTTCGCATGCGACGCGAGCATTCGGGTCCTTCTCTAAAATGGCATCTAAAATGGCATCGGAAATTTGGTCACAAATTTTGTCAGGATGACCTTCCGTTACAGATTCCGAAGTAAATAAACGTCTTTTTTTTGACATTCGTCAGTTTCCTCCTCTTTTCATAATCGAACGTCTAAATATTGTATTCCTGCAAACTGCAGATGATACGGTACTCATTCCCTTTTATTATAGCTTTTATATATCTTGACACATAGACATATAAAAAAACCTTTCCTGTAATTTTGAGGAAAGGTCATTGCAATCATATTGCTCCTTTCACTCTTATCGCTCAAGGACGTTGCCTTGCCACAGGTTAGCACCATTTCACACATTTCCAGTTGTGACGGTTGCTGGGTTTCATCGGGCCTGTCCCTCCACCGGCTCGGGATAAGAGTATCCGTTCAATGAGTTATCATATCGTAATTAAATAAAGAAAGTCAACAAAATTAGACAATTTTTTTATGAACAAAAATGAGAAAAATAAAAGAAAAGAAATTGTCACAAATAGTATGGACTAATAATAAAAATGTGTTATACTATTTGAAGGAGACCATTTCAATAAAAAGGAAGGTTTTGTACATGGGAGTCGCTAATATGACAAGTAAACTTACCACATTATTACAACAGCCAAATGTGTTTCATAATTTATCGGTAGCACAGCTTGTAGAAAAAGTGTTGCAACGAAATGAAGGTCGGTTGACAGCTACCGGAGCAGTTGCGGTAACGACAGGAAAATATACAGGTCGCTCTCCAAAAGATAAATACATTGTAGAAGAAGCTTCGACGAAATCAAAAATCGATTGGGGGACGACGAACCAGCCGATTTCTGAAGAAGTTTTCGAAAACTTATACAATAAGGTAATTGACTATTTAATGAAAAAAGATGAAATATTTGTTTTTAAAGGATTTGCCGGCGCTGATCCCAAATACCGCTTACCTATCCAAGTCATTAATGAATTTGCGTGGCAAAATTTATTTGCACATCAACTATTTATTCGCCCAACAGCGGAAGAACTGCAAACACACAAAGCGGAATTCACCGTTATTTGCGCACCAAACTTTAAAGCAGATCCTGCCGTTGATGGAACAAGATCGGAAACATTTATCATTATTTCTTTTGAACGGCGGATCGTGCTAATCGGTGGCACAGAATATGCTGGCGAAATGAAAAAATCGATTTTCACTGTGATGAATTACCTGCTCCCAGAACAAGGA
Source organism: Parageobacillus sp. G301 (assembly GCF_030268025.1). NCBI lineage: Bacteria > Bacillati > Bacillota > Bacilli > Caryophanales > Anoxybacillaceae > Parageobacillus > Parageobacillus sp. G301. The sequence goes on along the minus strand of NZ_BSDB01000002.1, from coordinate 736,300 downwards.
ATTTTATCGATGCATTGTTCGGCAAACGTCGGTAAAGAAGGGGATGTCGCATTATTCTTTGGTCTATCCGGCACGGGAAAAACGACGCTTTCCGCCGATCCAAACCGCCGTCTTATTGGTGATGACGAACACGGCTGGTCCAACCGCGGCATCTTTAATATCGAAGGCGGTTGCTATGCAAAATGCATCAATTTATCACGGGAAAAAGAACCGCAAATTTTTGATGCGATCGGATTCGGTGCGGTGCTCGAAAACGTTATTATCGATGAGCATACAAGACTGCCTAATTATGATGACGCTACGTTAACGGAAAATACCCGCGCTGCTTACCCTATTCAAGCGATTAGCAATATCGTTGATCCGAGCATCGCTGGTCATCCGTCGACGATTATTTTCTTAACGGCAGACGCATTCGGAGTATTGCCGCCGATTAGCAAGCTAACGCGCGAACAAGCGATGTATCATTTCTTAAGCGGCTATACGAGCAAGCTGGCGGGTACAGAACGCGGCATCACTTCTCCGCAAGCGACATTCTCTACTTGCTTTGGAGCTCCGTTTTTACCGCTTCCAGCTGTGCAATATGCGGAAATGCTCGGTAAAAAAATCGTTGAACATAATGTCCGAGTGTTCCTCGTTAACACAGGATGGACAGGTGGAGAATACGGAGTCGGCAGCCGCATGAAGCTTGCCTATACCCGTGCAATGGTGCAAGCAGCTGTCGAAGGAGAACTCGACAATGTCGAAACAGTGAAGGACCCTATTTTCGGTTTAGAAATTCCGATTCATATTCCTGGTGTACCAGATGAAGTGCTGCAGCCAAAAAATACATGGGCCGATAAGCAAGCATATGAACAAAAAGCAAAAGAACTTGCCGCAAAATTCCGGGAAAACTTCCAAAAGTTTAAACATATCGCTCCGGAAATCGAAGCGCTGGGCGGTCCAATCGTATAACTTCCAAGGAGGGAATCATTCCCTCCTTTTTTAATTTATCGAATGCAACGAAATCAGCTCATACGTTACAATCGTCCGATTGTTGGCAAGTTCCAGCTTTTTTACCACTGCTTGGCCGCTCGCTTCGCTTTGTAACGTTCTTCTCACTTCAAGCGGAATATCGATTGGATAAATACGATACCCTTCCTTTTCTAGAATAAATAGATTGTCTTTCACTCTCTTTTCCTTGCCTTTTGTCACAATGAGTGTTTGAAATTCCAGCGGCATGCCCATTGAAACACACCCCTTTTCTTTTTATCGTATCATACATTTGGTTGTCGTTTCATCCATTCCGTTAACCGACGAACTGTTTCGCGGTTATCTTTCGGTGGAAAGTAATGAGTAAAGTTTGGAAAATACCATGCCGTCACTTGTTTATTTGCCTCTTTTAGTCTTTTTTCAAGGCGATACGCGTGTTCAATCGAAACGTTTCGATCTTTCTCCCCATGAATGATTAACACAGGGGCTTGAATCTTTTCGATCTCATACAATGGGGTTCGCCACCGGTAGCGCTCTGGATATTTCGTTGGCGTTCCGCCTATTACCCGTTTCATCATTCTCCGCAAATCTTCTCGCTCCCAATATGTCAATGCAATATCAGATACTCCGCCCCAGACGACGACGGAACAAACCGCAGGCTCCAAAATCGCTGTATGAAGCGCCATCGCTCCGCCGCGAGAAAAGCCAAATACGTGAATGCGTTTTGTATTCACCCAGGGATGCTGCTGCAAAAGGCGGAAACTTGCGAGGGCGTCATACCGATCTTCCCCCACAAAATCTTCATTTCCTTCTCCCCCTTGATTTCCTCGATAAAATGGCGCCATGACAACAAATCCGTACGAAGCAAACTGTGTAATGCGAGATAGGCGCACTTGCCCGACGTTTTTAATTCCGCCGCGCAAGTATAAAAAACCATCGTATATTCCAGGTGTTTTCGGTTGGGCCAAAAAACCTTTAATTTTCAGCCCTTGACATAAATACGTGACGAGAAATACATCCACATGCGGGTTGGGGGAAGGAAATCTATATTGATCCACGATATATCCGTCCATCTCCATATATTTCTTCCTTTCCATTAGGCATTCACACATTTTTGTCTTGCGCATACGATAAGGTGAAGTAAGTTTCATTTCACCTTTCCAAGGAGGTTCCCTGCATGAAAAAGATCGCTATGATATCGCTTTTTCTCTTCCTTCTTATTATTCCGCTAGCTGCTTGCAACAAGCAAACGAAGGAGGAAATAAAGACGGTACGTGTTGCGGAAGTAACTCGTTCAATTTTCTATGCCCCGCAATATGTTGCCCTATCAAAAGGATTTTTTAAAAACGAAGGATTAAAGGTCGAACTCACCACAACATGGGGCGGCGATAAAACGATGACAACTCTTCTTTCGGGAGGAGCCGATATCGCCCTCGTCGGTTCAGAAACATCCATTTATGTCTACAGCCAAGGAACAAATGATCCAGTCATTAACTTCGCGCAGTTGACGCAAACGGACGGAACTTTTCTTGTCTCCCGCAATAAAATTGAAAACTTTACTTGGGACCAACTTAAAGGTAGCACATTTCTTGGCCAGCGCAAAGGCGGTATGCCGCAAATGGTCGGAGAGTTTGTCTTGAAAAAGCATGGCATCGATCCACATAAAGATTTAAAGCTAATTCAAAACGTCGATTTTGCTAATATCGCGAACGCATTTGCCAGCGGTACAGGTGATTTCGTCCAACTATTTGAACCAACAGCAAGCATTTTCGAACAGGAAGGCAAAGGGTATATTGTCGCATCATTTGGCACGGAATCCGGCCACGTCCCGTATACGACTTTTATGGCAAAACAAAGCTTTATTAAAAACAACAAAGATACGATCGAAAAATTCACACGCGCACTTTATAAAGCCGAGCAATGGGTGGAAACACATAGCGCAGCAGAAGTGGCAAAAGCAATTCAGCCTTACTTTAAAGATACGGATATTCAAATTATCGAAAAAGTCGTCGATCGTTATAAAAGCCAAGGGACATATGCGACAAATCCGGTTCTTGACAAAGAAGAATGGAATAATTTGCAAAACATTATGGACGAAGCGGGTGAATTGCCAAAACGCATCGATCATGAAACACTTGTCGATAATTCATTCGCGGAAAAAGTGATGTCCAAATAACGAAAGCGGGTGAAAATATGAGTTTTTTAACCGTTGACCGCGTTTCCCACACATATTTTACGGAAAAAACAGCCGTTATCGCCCTTGAAAATATATCGTTTACAGTAGAGAAAGGGGAATTTGTCTCCTTTCTCGGCCCTAGCGGCTGTGGCAAAACAACGTTGCTTTCGATTATCGCCGCATTAATCCAGCCGACAGAAGGAGCGGTTTTCGTCGAAGGAAAAGAATTGGACCGCGCTCATCCAACAGCTGGATACATGTTGCAGCAAGACTATTTATTTCCTTGGAAAACGATTGAGGAAAACATTTTGCTTGGCTTAAAAATCATGGGAACATTGACGGAAGAAACAAAAAAACGGGCGCTGGATTTGCTTGCCTACATCGGTTTAAAAGGGGTCGAAACACATTATCCAAATCAGCTCTCAGGCGGTATGCGTCAGCGCGTCGCACTCGTAAGAACTCTTGCGACAGACCCAAAAATGTTACTTTTGGATGAACCGTTTTCCGCTCTCGATCACCAAACGAAATTAAAACTGGAAGAGTTAGTGTGGCAAACACTAAAGGATTACGGAAAAACTGCGCTTCTTGTTACGCATGATATCAGTGAAGCGATTGCGATGAGCGACCGTATTTTTCTGTTTTCCGCAAAACCAGGGCGAATCGCGCGCATCTTTATTGTTCCCGATGAATTGCGCCGTTTATCTCCATTTGCGGCACGTCAGCACCCGCAATTTTCCTCGCTATTCCAATCCATTTGGAAGGAGCTTGATCAACTTGAAACAAACAAATGAACACGTTCGTTCTCTTCATCAGCAGTACATCGCCACATTGAAAAAAGAAAAGCGGCTCATCCGCTTTTTTCAGTTCATTATCTTTGTCTCCTTTTTCCTGCTATGGGAGGCGGCAAGCAGATATAACTGGGTCGACCCGCTTTTGTTCAGCTCTCCGTCAGCGATTTGGAACTTATTTGCTCAAAAGATTGCGGATCACTCTCTTATTACCCATACGCTCGTCACGTTGTTTGAAACCGTATTAGGATTTATTATCGGCACGTTGGCAGGCGCATGCTTGGGCGCTCTCCTATGGTGGTTTCCGCGCCTATCGAAAACGCTCGATCCATATTTAGTCGTATTTAATGCCATGCCAAAAGTAGCGCTCGCTCCCATTCTCATCGTCGCGCTCGGTCCGGGATTTACTTCGATTATCGCAATGGGAGTCATTATCTCTGTCATCATCACGACGATCGTCGTTTATTCTGCCTTTCAAGAAGTGGATGCCAACTATCTCAAAGTGCTAAAAACATTCGGCGCTACCCGCTACCAATGCTTCAAAGAAGCGGTATTGCCGTCATCGTTTCCTACCATTATTTCTACGTTAAAAGTCAATGTCGGTTTATCGTGGGTCGGAGTCATTACCGGCGAATTTCTTGTCTCGAAACAAGGGCTTGGCTATATGATTATTTACGGGTTCCAAGTTTTTAACTTTACGCTTGTCTTAATGAGCCTGCTTGTCATTGCGCTTTTATCGACCGTTATGTATCAAGCTGTCAGCATCATTGAAAAAAAATTAATGAAACATCGCTAGAGACGTTCACCGCGTTACAAAGAACGTCTCTTTATTTCTTCTAACACTAAGCGCAGCACATCGTCTTTCATAATAAAGCTGAACCGATCGTCCGACCGAATATGTTCCGGCAACTCCGGAAACAGCACCGGACCGTTTGTTTCTAAATAAGAAGGCTGCTTAATAATCGCTGCAATTTCCGCAAAGTATATATTTTTTATGATGGACGGTTCTACTTTATATTGGCCAATATACGTTAACGAACCGACAATTCCCCCCGTTTCTTCTTTCACTTCACGAACCGCAGCTTGTTCTGGCGTTTCTCCCTTTTCCACTTTCCCGCCTGGGAACTCTAATCCTCGCTGTGAATGATTCGTCAACAACCATTGCCCTTGATAGCGGCAAACCATCCACACATGGCCGGGGGATGGGGAAAATGGATGATCAGCAAACGATAACCACACACGATTCCCATAGTAATCCAAAAACATATACATGATTCCATACCCTCATTCCATTTTTCTCTCTATTTATTATACTGACAAATGACATAACAAAAAAAGCCGCCAACATGGTTGGCAGCTCATTTATCTTTTGTCTCCTCTGAGAGAATGCCAAGCGAACGAATATGTTCCTTTGCTTCTTCGTTGCCAAGCTTATAAATGAGTTGATAAATTTTCGTTAACGTTTCATCATAAGCATCGTTTTGACGATCATAATGATATTGAACATATGGAACGTGAGCGCGCCAAAACGCTTGCCAATCTGTAGAATAGTTTTGATCAAAGTACTCACGCAATTGAATAATTTCGTCATCTGTAGCTTCAATTTGAAAATCCCAAGGGGAAGCGGTTTTTACTTGCGAAATTTCTCCCGTCGCGATCGACACATAATAGGTTTTTTTTTGCTGTTCCGCCACACTTGTCATCTCCTTATGATCACTTTCTTTATGTTTAGTGTGGGTGAATGGAAAAAAATTATGCTAAAAATTAGTTCATCTCATCTTTAAAAAGTTCGATCGCTTTCCTTAAAAAGGATGGAATCGGAACACCTGCTCTTCCTGCATTTTCAACAATGGAGATGAATTCATTTGCGATATAAAAAAAGATAATCGCATCACGAATAAAATGATTGTTCCAGCCGATCGCAATCTCTAATAAATGGGAAACAGCCACTAAAACAAAAATAAGCAGCTTACGGACAATGCCACGAAATCCGACTTGACTTGACAATCTTCCTTCAATAGCGCTAGCGATCAGTCCTGTTACATAGTCTGCTATCACAAAACAAAGTAAAATAATTACCAATGAGTCCATGCCTCCAATTAGAAATGAAACGAACGACCCAACTAACGAAATGCCAAACATCGACGTATACTTTTGCATCCTCTCTCCTCCTTTGAATAAGCATTATTATGATATGCTCAAAGGAGGAAAGAGGCATAGACAACCTCCTACAAAAAAATCACTCCTTCATCATCGAAGGAGTGATTCATTTTATCGGCCAAGAAACGATTTTAACATCCATACATGTTTTTCTAAGCTTTGATGAATTCCAAGCAACATATCGCCTGTTGTTTCATCTCCGACTTCCTCGGCAACTTGCATTCCTTCTTTTAATTCTCCGATCATTGTTTCAAAATCGCTCACAATGGTTGCGACCATTTGTTCCGCTGTTTCTTGCCCAGTCGCTTCTTTTACGGATGATTGTTCAAGACATTCTTTCATCGTAGCGACCGGCGCTCCGCCAAGCGCGAGAAGACGTTCCGCCAACTCGTCAATATGTAACGCTGCCTCATTGTACAATTGTTCAAATTTCTCATGAAGCGTAAAAAATTGCGGACCTTTGACATACCAATGATAATTATGGAGCTTAATGTAAAGGACACTCCAGTTGGCAATTTGCTTGTTTACAATGTCTGTTAATTGTTTGGACATATCCTCATTCCTCCTCTAATATGAATGTGTACAATTGGATAACCTTGAGATATATTCATAATCAAACTATATTATTTGCTATTACCTAACACATATTCATTACCAATAATCACCAAAATTGTGCCTGTTATTTATCCATTCGTGCAAAGTGTCATCTCACCAATACGACGATAATGTGTTACAATGGAAAGAAAAAAGGTGAATTAGCGATGTATTTGACTTTAGTGGCATCACTGATCATTGCTGCATTCATTCTTGCTTTGGTGCTTATTGCTACATCAAAAGCATATAAGTACAAACACACAATCGACACGCCTTCTGAAAAGGATCATTCGCAAAATGAATAAGGCTATCATCAATATAATGATAGCCTTTCCACTTTATCCAAATACTTTCTTTAACTCCTCTTTATCATGCTCTAGCCAGAAACGCATGAGCCGCTTTGCCCCTTCGAGGTCGTGCAGCTTCGCTTGCCCGCATTGCCGCTCTGTCGCTGCTGGGACTTCAGTCGCGTTTAGCGCATCTTTCATCGTTTCCTCAAGCAAATCAATGATTTCATCCACTGTCGGCGATCCGCTCACAACAAGATAAAATCCTGTTTGGCAGCCCATCGGCGAAATATCAATAATATCAAAGTGATCATACTTTTCCGCATGTTTACGAATGGTGTAAGCTAATAAATGTTCCAGCGTATGAATCGCATCTGGCTTCATCGCCTGTTTGTTCGGCTGGCAAAAACGAATATCGAATTTATTCACAACGCCATCGCTTCCGACTTTATGAACACCGCAATGTCTCACATACGGCGCTTTCACAGCGCAGTGGTCCAATTCAAAGCTTTCTACTGAAGGCATACAAATCACTCCTACTTTATTTTCTCTTTTCATCATACACTGAAATCCGATTTTTTTCATCCTTTTTACATCATTAGTTGCGAGGCACAATATACGTATTTGTTTCACATTTATGATACATTATTAACGAAATCATTTATTGATTGGGTGTATGGGAAATGGCGAAAAAATTATTGATTTCCTTCATCCGTTTTTACCAAATTTTCATTTCTCCGTTAAAGCCGCCGACATGCCGGTTCTATCCAACCTGCTCGCACTATGGTCTAGAAGCGGTGAAACGGTTTGGCGCCATTAAAGGCGGATGGCTGGCAATAAAGCGAATTTTAAAGTGCCACCCGTTTCATCCCGGTGGATTCGACCCCGTTCCCGAGAAGCAGGAAAACGGCAAATCGTAAGCAGCGATTTTTTGTCAGCAAATATACTCGAACGAGAAGGCCATCGGGCAGCATTAGTATGCCTGAACCTTTCTCGTTCGGTTCTAATGAAAACTATTTTAACCACTTATCATCAATGTTAGATCCATCCATGAATTCCTTGATATCTCCTGTCTGCTTCCGCCTCGTTTCATCGCAAGACTTTCGTCCTCTAAAAATTTTGAATGACGCCAAAATAACCAAAATAACCGTTGCCGTTTTGGGCATTTTTTTGTATGATTAGCTTTGTTAAATCGTAATTATTACGATATAATAACAAAGAAGTTTGCTTGTCAAACACATTTACTAGGAAGGGGCTTAACATGAAAGCAAAATCATTGATTTTATCCCTTTTACTTGTCGTCTTTGCTTTTTTGTACGGTTGCAATGCTGAAAAAAATCACGAACAGACTGAAAAAGCAAAAGACGTTTTAACGATTTATACGACCGTTTATCCACTTGAAGATTTTACGAAAAAAATCGGGGGAGACTATGTTAACGTGAAAAGCATTTATCCTCCGGGCGTCGAGGCACATACCTTTGAGCCAACGACAAAAACGATGAAACAGTTGGCGGATGCGGATGCGTTTATTTATATTGGACAAGGGACGGAAAGCTTTGCTGATAAAATAAAAGAAACATTAAAGAATGAACAGGTGCATTTTCTCGCTGCTGCTGAAGGGATCAAACTGTTAGACTCTGCACATGAAGAGCATTCGCACGAGCATGAACACGAGCATCACGGCGATAAAGACCCGCACGTATGGCTTGATCCAGTACGCTCTATTACAATTGCTGAACATATTCGCGATTTGCTCATCGAACTAAAGCCAGAGAAGAAAGAAATATTTACAAAAAACTTTGAATCATTGAAAGCAAAATTAGAACATCTTGACCAACAATTTCAAACAGTCGTAAAGAAAGCTCCGAAAAAAGAAATTCTCGTTGCACACGCTGCATACGGATACTGGAAAGAACGCTACGGCATTAAACAGCTGAGCGTTTCCGGGCTTTCGCCAACGAATGAGCCTTCTCAGAAAGAATTAGCTAAAATCGTTAAAACAGCCAAACAACATCACATCAAATATGTCATTTTTGAGCAAAATACAACGTCCAAAATTACTGAAATTGTAAAAAACGAGATTGGAGCTGACTCACTCCGGCTGCACAACTTAGAATCACTAACTTCCGAAGATGTAAAAGCAAATAAAGATTACTTTTCCATTATGGAAGAAAATATTCGTGTGCTTCAAAAAGCGCTTCAATGAAAGTTACCGTCTGTCCCATTCTCTGAGACAGACGGTTTTTTTTGGGGGCGTTTTTCGATGGATGATTTAGCCATTGATCGGTTTGCGTTAGGTCTTCTCATTTTATTTACAGGATTCGTGTACTTTTAAAGTTCAGCGCTATATTCGCCAAAAAATAAAGGATAGCGCTCTTTTCTCGAGCACTATCCTTTTATTGTAAGGAACGCACGTACTCTGCAATCGCCGCAATTTCCCCGCGCGTCAACATTTCCACCTCTTTTGTTTGATGGCGTTCAATCGCTTCTTCAATCGTTTTTGCGCTGCCGTCATGCAAGTATGGAGCGGTTGCCCATACGCCGCGCAACGTTGGGGTATCCCATTGCTTCGGTGTACGCGGATTCGTAAAATGCGCCCTTGCATCACCTTTAGACGGCTTATCGTTCGGGTTTGCCGTACCGATGTCATGCAAATAATTCGTATTTGCTGTAGTTAAATGCCCATTCGCATCGACCGCTTTAGAGCTATCGGTAAAATATTCACCGCTGTGACAGCTGAGGCAATTCCCTTTGCCATTAAAAAGCTTTTCTCCTTCCTTCGCTTTCGCTGTCAAGCTTCCATCCGGATTGCGGTACGGGCTTTTTGGAACCGGAAAAGAGTTCGGATCTTCTAAATAAGCAAGCATAGCGTCATACATATGCTGCACATCTTTAGGCAGCGGCTTTCCGGGATCAAGGCTCATCATTCCGCCCATTTCGCCTTGCACAGTATGGATATAATCAGTAAAATCATCGCGTGACCCATCCCACATAAATAATCCCGTTTTTGTTGCTAAAATGTTGCTTGGGATGTTGCGCGGGCCTTTTGGCGTCAACAAAGTAAGTTTATTGATGTCGCCGTCGCTATGACAAGAAGCGCAGCTCATCCAGTTATTCCCGGTAATATCTATCGCAAATTCATCACTATTAGCGCTATAAAAGATCGTTTTTCCTTCACGCACAAGCGGAGACAACGAATCCTTAGCAATTAAACGGATCGTGCCTTTTATCGCTTTTACTTTTGCATACGGGCTTTTTCCTCCCGTTTTGATGATGGTAAGATCATGGCTCATTGCGTTATGCACATACAATGTTTTGCCGTCTGGGGAGATGACAATCCCGCGTGGATTATTCCCTTCAATGCGCCGCAAAATCTGCACGGCGTTCCCGCCACGTTGCAAATCGAACACGACTAAATCTTCACTTCCCGACATGATTACATACGCTTTGCTTCCATCAGGCTGAAAGGCGATATCATAAGGATTGGAAACAATCATCGTTTGATTGTGGACATCCGATACATTCATTTCTTCAAATAACTCTTTACGCTCGTCCAGCAACTCTCTATCTTTTTGTAAATCAATCACAGAAATTGCTGGAAATACCGTTTCCTCAAAGTTAATGGGCGTATCAATGTTTGTTAATAAATGAGGAATATACGCTTTCTTTCCGTCAGGAGTGATGATAATTTGTTCCAGTGTATTTGGAATGCCTTGGCTTTTTTTACGGTCTGCCTTATCCGGAGACGGAGCGAGCGCAATTTCTTTCCGCACGCGATTTTGTTTCGTGTCGACCACGCTAATTTTGCCGTCTAAATATTGCGTCACATATAATTTCTTTCCATCGGCAGTTAAAGCGAGTGCGCGCGGTCGGTCGCCGATTTTGATTTCTGTTTTCTTTTCTTTTTTCGCTAAATCAAATACCGATAAAGTGCCGGACCGATAATTCGCCACATAGAGCGTTTGACCGTCTTGGCTTGTCACTAAGCCAAATGGCTCGATTCCTGTTTTAAGATGACCAACAACTTTTCTCTCTTTTAGCGAAATAATATCAACACGATCATCATACATGCAGGAGACATATAACCATTGTTCATCCGGGCTTAGTGCAAGCTGTCTAGGCTCTTTGCCGACTCGGATTTCCGCTTCCTTCTTTTTCGTCTTCGTGTTGAAAATAGTAACAGAATTGACATCGATGTTGGCGATATATAACGTATCCCCCTTTTTGCTGATGGCAATATTATTGCTATGAACTGGCTCATGCCGGATCACTTTCTTTTCCGAATGAAAGGATGGACTTGTTTGACAGCCTGCCATCATAAACAAAGCAAACAACATACATAGCCATAACCACTTTTTCATGATGTTCCCCCGCTTTATAATCCTAGAATGATAACCATTATCATTGTATAAAGAAAAGCGGCAAATCTCAATGATTGCCGCTAAATTTCATATATTTTTCTTATTTTTCTTTTACTTCTACATTCAACAAGATCGGAGCAATGCCATATTTTCCATGTCCCTCCTGAACCTGAGGCACATAGTCATGATCGCTATTTCCTGATTTATCTCCTTTTTTATACACATCACCTGTATCCCAAAATTCGCTAGCCTGCATGCCTTCTTCGACGCTTGGACCGTCGATGATGCGGTCATAAAAATCGACGTAGCGCGAAATAATCGTTTCCCGCTCTAACGCTTTCACCGTTTCATCTGTTTCTGTGTTATTTAAGTTATTTAGCGCAACGCGAAATACGCCTGAAAGCGCCCCGGCAACAAATGGCGTATATTCGATTTTCCCTTTTCCGGTACGATATACGCGCAATTGTTTATCCCAGAAATGCTCATCCATCGCCGCATAAATTTTACGGGCTGCATCGCGGTATTGTTCATCCTTCGTCGCTAAAAACGCTGCCGTTAACCCGCGAATCGCACCAAGCTGGGCAAGTAATGTCGGCTCGGACTTCTCCGCTCCTTCGCCAACTACGTATCCGTTCGCCACAAGGCCGTCTTTTCTCATTAAATGTTTCACGATAAAATCGGCCTGGCTCTTTATTAATTCTAATGCCCGTTTTCCTTCCGGCGTTCCTAATCCTTTTGCATCTTCACCGCTTGCATAGCCAACCGGAAGTCCGTCGATCGCACGCTCGAAAATGCGCAGCGCTTCCATCGTATAGCCGGCTTGGAACGTATCGACGCGTTTTCCTTGCTGTTTTCCGTCATGCTCTTCGACAAAAGCACCAATTTTCGGATTAAAGTGCATCGCATCGATGTTTTTAAATACTTGCAATAACACATCACGGTTCACCGAGTATGGGTCGGTAGAGGAAATATCGTTCGCTGCATCCGCATCTAAGTTTTCTTTCGGCGCGCTTGGGTACGGCGCACCATCAAACACGGCTAAAAAGGCAGGATTTTGGTTTTTGTTTTCCGGACGCTGGTCGGTCATCCCGTAAAATTCCGAAGCCGGCCAAAGCATCAACCATTGGTCTTGAAGCAAGCTCCGCGGGTCTTCCACTTTCAATTGTTTTACGTTTGGCGCAAGCTTATTGCCGTCCTCAACCACTTGAATTTTATGCGGCAAGTAGACGAACCCGTTGGCCGGATTATATCGGCTTCCTTCCGCTTTGGTCAACGATTGGTTATTAGCATTATAAAATAGATGATCCCGAATATAGTTCAGTTTGTTCCAAATTTGCTCGGTTAAAATCATTCCTTGCATTCCGTCCGCGGAACTAACACCGAGAGCGATGTTTTTATCTTTGTCATCGTTTGGCGTTTTCGCTTCTACCTCTTCATCTTTATCTACCGTATGAAAGCCGCCTAAAAAGTCTCCTGCCCAAAGCGCTTGTTTTAAAAAGACACCGCCGTAAGCGGACGGAGTTAATACTTTTTCCATCTTATCGCGGTCCCAGCGCAACGATTGGAAATCAACTTGGTATACAGGCACATACGTGCCATCGTCATTTTCCGCATATACGCTCGTATCCACTTTTTGCGCATAGTGAGGATCTCCGCTTGCATACTCGATTAACGTTGGAAACATATTGCGGAAAATCTCTTCACGAGGATATCCGACACTGTCGGCTAATTCATAAAATCGGTCCGCTAATGCCTCATCGTTGGATTTATGTACGTTTTTCGCCAATTGCTCCGTCACAGGACCGTGAATTAAATGGAGTCCAAGCCCCGACTTTTCCGTCACTTCATACATCGCTTCTTCCGAATATTCATATGATTCGATGCCAGCCGTATAGTCAAATTTCGTCGGTTTATCCATTTTTCGCGGATCTAATACATCTAAATCTAAACCGAGCGCTTCTGCCAACGGTTCGCCGGACAGTTCAAATTCGGAATAAGCAAACATGTTTCCCGCTGTGTCAAATGTATAATCCGTTACAGGCACTTGCAAATCTGCTTTTGCTTGTTCTTGTTTTGTTTCCGTTTCTTTCCCATTGGGAGTACAAGCAGAAGCCAACAATAGCGAAGACGTAAGCGCTGCCGCTGTCATAACTTTCCATGGTTTTCGTTTCATGCTGAACCCCCCTATCGACCATAAATAACGATTTTCATTCTCACTTATTTTAATACAAAATGATTGAAAACGTAAACTATTTTTTGTAACCAATATAAGGTTGTTGAATATCGATCATTTCAACCGTCCGTTTCCCCGTAAGAACAGACCAAAACTCGATCCTTTTTGGGAAAAAACCAAACGTTTGTCGACAAGCAACCGGAGCCATTTGTGTATAATGCTGAACAAGACGTTGATTGTCTTCCAACAACAGCTTTCGGACCGTGTACGTTCCGGCATCTTTATAAGCAAAATCAATATCCACATGCGTTTTTTGATATCTTTTCCAATGCCGATAGACTGCTTGTTCAAACAAAAGAAATGGAGACCGTTGCACTTCTTCGGAAGAGGTAAAAAATTGAAGTAAATGATCGGTGATTTTTGCTAAAACGGTGTAATAATGAATTGGTGACTCAAATAAATGGGGATGAAGCAGCTGTCGATATGTTTCCATAAGTTTTAACATGTAAAAGGGAGATCGTAATGATGGAGCGGCATGATAATATTCAATCATCACGCTGCGTATCACATTTTTCACGTCTTGCTGCCATGTTCGGTCTCCTTCATGGCGAATGATCGCTTTCATCGTTATGTACCTCCGTTATTTCGTTTTTTCTATTTTTTGAATAACAGAATGAATCGAGCTCCAGGAACGCTTAACAAAATAAATTGGCTTTTCTTTACTTTTCGCTTTTTGCTTAATTGTTTTTGCTAAATTATGATTAACGTAATCGGTCATGACGAAAACAATATCCACATGTTCCGGAATGTCGCGTTTCACCATATTCACTTTTCGACCATCAAGATGGATAATTTCTCGAAATCCTGAATCGATTAGTTTATCTGTAATATTTCCTAAATGATCTGCACCTACCACTAATAAAGATGTCATCGCCATTCCCCCTCCATTTGTCTCTTCTTATTTTTATTCTAATTGAGAATGATTTTCTATGTCAATGATAAATATTTTCAATAAAAATTACTTATTGTTTCCTTCATAACTTTTTTTCAAACAGCCAAACTAAACGTGTAGCTCATTTTTGTACAATGGAGGGAGTTTATATGGCAAAAGATGTGCTTTGTGAAGTGAAAAACTGCCATTATTGGGCAGAAGGAAACCGCTGCAGCGCGGAATCAATTTACGTTGTAAGCCATACGGGGAAAATGGCGGCTGATTCCACTGAAACTGATTGCAAAACATTCGTCCCTTCGAGTGAAATGTAATTAGCCTTTGGCGCGTTTTAGCGCCAGAGGCGCAGCGCCTACATAGTTTAGCAAAGAGAGGCGACGTGCTGCGATGAAAAAGGACAGTCTAATTAAAGCATTGAAAGAAGAAGTAAAACGATCAAATCCAATGACATTTCCGATCTGCGTCGACTCATTTACAAATTTATGGCAATATGAATTTGGCTCATTGGATGACTTGCCGCCAGAAGTGGAGAAACTAATCTCCTATCGCATTATAGAATTAGGCCTAATGGATGACGACGAGATTTAAAAAACGGGGCTTAATTATAAAGCCCCGTTTTCATTGTTTGGAATGAGCTGCTTTAACTGACGACGCAATAATTTCTGTGAAGCGTTGCGCGGCAGTTCGTCGACAAAATAGATTTGTTTTGGAATTTTATATTTCGCTAAATACGCTTGGCAAAACTGTTTTAACTGTTCCGCGTTGACAGAATAACCACTTTTTCGCTTCACAAACGCGCACGGCACTTGTCCCCATGTTTCATCATCGATTCCTGTTACCCCTGCTTCCTCTACCGCTTCATGTGAAAGAAGCACCGCTTCAATTTCAGCCGGATAAACGTTTTCTCCACCGGAAATGATAAGGTCAGAACGACGGTCTAATACATAAAGAAATCCGTCTTCATCTATATATCCGATATCTCCCGTATAAAACCAGCCGTCGCGAATCGCTTTCTCCGTTGCATCCGGACGATGCAAATATCCCTTCGTGACATTTGGTCCTTTTACAACAATTTCTCCTGGTTCATACGGATGAGCAACTTGACCGTCCTTTTCAATGCGAAGCTGTGCTGGAAACAATGGTTTTCCAGCAGAACCGAGTTTGGTTAAACTATATTCCGGCGCAAGGGTGACGATTTGCGATGCGGTTTCCGTCATGCCATACGTTTGATAGACAGGAATTTCTTTTGCTTTACACACTTCTAACAGCGGTTTCGGAGCAGGCCCGCCGCCAAGCAGCATGCAGCGAAATGTCTCAGGATATCGTCTTTCGCCAAGGTCAGCGATCATTTTTTGCAACATTGCACTGACAACAGACATAATGGTAACTTTTCCGCCGATAATGAGATCATTTGCTTTTTTCGCATCGAAAGCGTGCATCACATACATGCTCATGCCATATATAACGCTTCTCATCATAATCGACAAACCGCTGATGTGAAAAAACGGCACAGCCGCAAGCCAGCAGTCATTTTCATGCAATCCTAAATTTAACGCTGAACCAATAGCGCTCCACCAATGATTTCCGTATGTTTGCAGCACTCCTTTTGGCTTTCCTGTTGTCCCTGATGTATACATAATCGTAGCGACGTCATCGAAATGATAATATTGCTGAAACTCAACATTTTCCTCAGGCAATGCGGACAATTCACTCATGGTAATAACACGAATGTTTCCTTCTATACGGTCCGCCAACTCATCATCGGCAATTACGTATACCGCTCCGCTGTCTTTTAATTGCCATGCAAGCTCATGCGAAGTTAAACGTGTATTTTGCAGCAAAGCAATCGCGCCAATATAATGAAGGGCATGAATGCATTCGATCATCGCCACACTGTTTTTCATGAAAATAGCGACAATATCTCCTTTACGAACCCCGGTGTTTGCAAGTTGACATGCCCGCTTCATCACAGACTCATGAAGCTCCATAAACGTTTTTTTTCCTTGCCCGTCATAAACCGCAATACGTTCAGGAGTTAAAAACGCCCGCTGCATAAGCCAATTTGGAATCGATGTTTGCATGATGACACTCTCCTTTTCCCAATAAAAGAAACAGCTTGATGGAACTCACCAAGCTGCTTTAGCAAAACTTGCCTTCCGCTTTTCTTACGGAAAACGTGGGAATTGTTTAAAGTTTGGTTTGCGTTTTTCTTTAAATGCATCTCGTCCTTCTTTTGCCTCATCGGTTGTATAGAATAGCAACGTTGCATCACCGGCAAGCTGTTGAATACCAGCTAAACCGTCAGAATCAGCGTTAAATGCCGCTTTTAAGAAGCGAATCGCCGTTGGGCTTTTCTCTAAAATTTCCTGCGCCCATTTTACTGTTTCTTCTTCCAATTGCTCTAATGGCACCACTTTATTGACAAGTCCCATTTCTAATGCTTCTTGCGCGGTATATTGACGGCATAAATACCAAATTTCACGCGCTTTTTTGTGACCAACAATACGCGCTAAATAGCCTGCACCATATCCACCATCGAAACTTCCTACTTTTGGACCAGTTTGTCCAAAAATCGCGTTATCTGCGGCAATCGTTAAATCACATACAACATGCAATACATGACCGCCGCCAATGGCATAACCGGCCACCATGGCAATAACAGGTTTTGGAATGATACGAATTAATCGTTGCAAATCTAACACATTTAGCCGCGGGATTTGATCTTCACCGACGTATCCTCCGTGGCCGCGCACTTTTTGGTCTCCACCGGAACAAAACGCTTTTCCGCCTGCACCTGTTAAAATAATAACACCGATATTTGCGTCATCGCGCGCATAAGAAAATGCATCGATTAATTCCTCGACAGTTTTTGGACGGAACGCGTTATGTACTTCTGGACGGTTAATCGTAATTTTCGCAATCCCATTGTACGTTTCGTATATAATATCCTCATACTCGCGTTCCTTTACCCATTCGATAGCCATTATACTCTCCTCCTTGTTATAAACCTACTTACTATTTTAGCAAAAATTTCTCGTTGTTCCACATGAATTGCATGGCCTGCTTCGGGAACTTTTATCATTTCACAATTAGGAAGATATTCTTTCATCTCTTCAGCGATACGACAAAATTTTTGATCCCATTCTCCACACAAAAGCAAAGTCGGTACGTTTACTTTGGATAAACGATTCCAAAAGGAAGGCTGTCTTCCAGTCCCCATCCCGCGCAAACTATTTGCTAATCCGAGAGCATTATTGTTTAGCCGTTGATTACGAATTTGCTGCTGCACGCTAAGAGGCAAGCGCTTTTGGGATGCGAAAAGCGGCATGTTTTCCCACTTTTCGACAAATGCTGTAACGCCATATTGCTCTATTTCTTCCGCTAACGCTTCATCTCTTTTCATTCGTTCCCGTCTTTCCTGCATCGTTTTTAATCCCGGAGAACTGCTTTCTAATATCAATGTCCGAACACGATGAGGATAAAGAATTGCAAACGCCAGCGCAAGACGCCCGCCCATGGAATATCCTAACACATGTGCATCTTGCAAATGAAAATACCGCAATATTTCGTCCAGATCAGCAGCTGCTTTTTCCATCTCATATCGAGCTGGATCATTTGGCGAATCGGTAAGGCCGTGCCCGATAATATCAACAAGAACGAGCTGATAATCACGCCAATATGGGAGAAAAGGTTTCCACGTTTCAACACTACCAGTAAATCCGTGCAACAGTAAAAGCGGTTCTCCATCTCCGTATCGTTCAACATGATAGGAAACCCCGTTGACGAAAATATTCATACCATTCTCCCTTTTTCGAGAAATTCCGCTATTTCCTGGGAAACCTTTTCCCACAAAAGACGATGTTTTCTTACATTATTTTCTCTTGACGTGCATACTTCCATCACGTGAAAGCCATCTGTTGTCAACGATTGTGTAACATAATGGCGAAATTCATCCCATGTCTTGATTTTCTGGTAATTTCCTTCATACATGCGGACAGCATGCTCAAATTGCAAATCTGTTGGCGTGCCAAACAACATTTCAAAATGTTTTTCATTTTTCGCTTGCGGCAAAAACGAGAAAATTCCGCCGCCGTTATTATTAAGAACGATGATCGTCGCGTGTAGTCCATGCATTTTTGCGGCTAATAGCCCATTCAAATCATGATAAAAGGAAAGATCGCCAATGACAAGCACAAGCGGTTCGGTAACAGCACTGGCTCCTAGCGCGCTTGACACAACGCCGTCAATCCCATTTGCGCCACGGTTCGCCAAAATGCGTATTTGCTTGTCGTTTGTAAAGAAAAATGTATCCGTATCGCGAATCGGCATACTATTGCCAACAAATAAGGTAGCACCATCCGGAAGCAATTGCGAAAGTTCCGTAAACACTTTTCCTTCGAATAATTCCTCTTCCATCGTTGCTTCAAGAAGTACAGATTTTGCGATATCGTTGATCATTTTCCACGTCGTTGACCATTGACTTTTGCTCTGCTTCGGCGCCCCAATATCGATAAGTCGGCGGCAAAATTCAACTTCATCGCAATACACCATGTACGATGCCATTAATGTCGGTTCCCGCCATCCGCCTTCTCCATCCACAACGATTTGTTTAATGGATGGATATCGTTTCAGCAAAAGAAATAGTGGCTTAGAAACCGGCATGGCGCCGAAACGAATAACGACATCCGGAACTAATGAAGCTGCAATCGTTTCATCTTTTAATATCGCGTCATAACTGTCAATAATATACTCTTTTGCATGTGTTCCGCTGCGCAGTTGAGAAAGTGGATCCGCTAAAATAGGATAATCGAGCATTTCCGCTAACTTCGTGACCGCCTCAGCAAACGCTGGCTGATCGATTTGTCCGCAAACGATCAGCCCTTTTTCAGCCGAAGAAAGTTCATTGTATAACTCCTGAATTTGTTCCATGCCGATCGTCATTTTCCCCGGAATGACCGTCGTATAAGACGGCTCTTTCGCTTCGATTTGTTCCCACGTTTCTTCATGAACGATCGGCACAAGCGGCTCACGCAACGGAAAATTTAGATGAACAGGGCCTGCCGGGGCGCTGATTGCTACCCCTGCCGCTCTTGCTGCCATCGTCCGCGCATAGCGGAGCATGTCTGTCGACTTTTCTGGCAGCGCCATTTCTACAAACCATTTGGCATATCTTCCATATATGTTCAGCTGGTCAATTGCTTGCGGCGCCCCGACATCCCGTAATTCATGCGGGCGATCTGCCGTAATGACGATAAGAGGCACACGCGAATAATAAGCTTCCACCACCGCTGGAAAATAGTTCGCAACCGCCGTTCCTGACGTACAAAGAAGGGCGATAGGATGCCGTTTTGCTTTCGCCATGCCGAGAGCAAAAAATGCGGCGGAGCGCTCATCAATGTTTATATGTACGCGCATCGCCGGATGTTCTGCCATCATAATGGCAAGCGGTGTCGAACGCGATCCTGGGCTCATCACCACATCTTGCACGCCGATTTTCGCTAACTCATCCACAAAAGCTGCTATATATAATGTTAGTGCTTCATTCATCTCGCTCCACTCCCAGCGCCGATAACATCGGGGTAAATTTCACTTTCGTTTCTTCATATTCACTCATCGGGGCAGAATCGCCGACTACACCGCAACCTGCAAAAATGGACGCTTCTTTTCCCTGTAAAAGCCCCGAACGAATGGCTACGGCAAATTCTCCATTTCCTTCTGCATCCATCCATCCGATTGGTGCCGCATACCATCCCCTGTCTAATGGTTCGGCTTCCCGAATTTCTTTGATCGCCTTTTCTCGCGGTGTTCCGCCGAGCGCCGGCGTCGGATGCATTTGTTCTACGATCGATAAAACAGAAGCGGCGCGGCACTTTTCCCCGATCACAGGCGTATATAAATGTTGAATATGCTGTAATTTTAACAGTTGCGGTGAAGATGGGATTTGTACACGCTTGCAAACCGCTTCTATCGCTTCTTTAATCATCTGAACAACAAATTGATGTTCACGAAGGTTTTTCTCATCATTCATTAGCCATTTCCCGAGCTGTTCATCTTCTTGAAGTGTTTTTCCGCGGCGTATTGACCCAGCTAAACAAATAGAATAACATGTATCTTTTTCCTTCTTCACAAGCTGTTCCGGAGAAGCGCCAATAAAACATTGCCCTTCTTGTTCAAATGCAAAAATATAGCTAAATGGCTGTTGTTCACGCAATTGCTGCAAAACGACGCTTGGATCGATCGCATCAGCAAACGATAAACGCGCTTCTCTCGCCAGCACTACTTTATCGAATTTTCCTTTGCGAATATTCTCGATTGTTTTTTTGACCGCATCAATCCACTCTTCTTTTTGCACTTCCTTATATGTTATTAATGGCGGCAATGAAGATGTTTGCTGTTTTTGTTCCTGATATAATAACCGAATCAACATTCCTATTTTTTTTATTATTTCTTCATTCTGTCCGGAACACATCGTCACCGTTAATGTTGCTTTTCCATTTTTGATCGATAAAAGAACTGTCGGCACTATCATTTTTGCATGAGGAAAAGCGCGCCATTTCTCTGTTCTAGGCTTGAATGGATCAAACGAAAAACCTCCAAATATAATAGGAACTGCATCTGTTCCGTTCGAATAAGAAGCTGTTTGTTCCATCCATCGCTTCCACTCTGTCTCTACTGTGCGAAACCGTTGTTCTTTTTCTTCTGTTTCAATGATATATGTGCAGCCCAGTCCTACATAGACAGTTTCGTTCGTGCGATCAGACCAATAAAACCGCTGACGAAAGGAACAGGCTTGTCCTAATGAAAAAAAATAAACCGGATCTACATGATCAATTTCCTCGCTCCAGCTAATAAACGGACGATTCGCTTTTTTTCCGATGAAATGCAATTGTTCTTGAATTTTATGCTGGTATAAAATCGCCACTGTAATCCCGCTTTCTTGTTTTATTACTTATTTTCTATTTTCCATTATATATAATAGGAAATAATTTATCTATTCTAAAGGGGTTGACACCTTATAACCGTTTTCCTACACTTATTGTGAACGTTTGTAAAGCATTACTTTATATTTTATCCGAATATGAGGGGTATGATTATGCAATCTTCATTGCAAACAGATCGTCGTTTTCCGCCGGTCAATCGCCGCCGCGATTGGCGTGTTTGGTGGAGGTTAACGCGTCCGCATACATTGACTGCCGCATTTGTTCCTGTTTCTATTGGCACAGCACTAGCATTTCACGAAACAAATATTCGCATTTCGCTATTTATCGCAATGCTTGTAGCTTCTTTGTTCATTCAAGCCGCAACAAATATGTTTAACGAATATTATGACTTTAAACGCGGGCTTGACTCACCGGAATCCGTAGGGATTGGCGGGGCAATTGTCCGCGAAGGAATCCATCCAAAAGCGGTTTTATATTTAGCTATTTTCCTTTTCGCCATCGCAATGCTAATCGGTGTCTATATTTGCGTGAATAGCAGCTGGTGGCTTGCACTGATCGGTTCCATTTGTATGGCGGCTGGATATTTCTATACAGGCGGGCCTGTACCAATTGCGTATACCCCGTTTGGGGAGCTTGCAGCCGGATTTTTTATGGGACTAGTTATCATTTTAATTTCCTTTTTCATTCAAACTGGAGAAGTAACAAAGACAGCGATTTTGATTTCTGTTCCGATTGCCATTTTAGTCGGAGCGATTTTGCTGGCAAACAACATTCGCGACCTCGATGGAGACAAAGAGAACGGGCGAAAAACATTAGCAATTTTAGTCGGACGCAACAATGCGATTCGCATTCTTGCCGGCATGTTTGCCATATCGTTTATTTGGATGATTGGCTTAGTCATTTTCCACCTTGTTTCCGTCTGGACGTTGCTCGTCTTTTTTAGCATGCCAAAAGCGATTACAGCGACGAAAGGATTTATCGGCAAAACAAAGCCGATTGAAATGATGCCAGCGATGAAAGCAACAGCACAAACGAATACACAGTTTGGTTTTCTATTGGCAATTGGTCTGCTTATTAGCTATTGGTTGTAACACGGTCTGAATGAACCGTGTTTTTTTTTATTTTTCGTTCATACTACAAGATAAACGGTTTATTTTTAGGAAGGAGTTATGAAATATGTTAACACACAAACAGTTATCTGCCTTCCAGATGCAGCTTCTTAAGGCAAAACAAGATATTGAAGAACGTTTACGTCATAATGACCATTTTGGCAAAGAACGAAGCCATGCCCATGACGCGGTCGGCGAGCTTTCTAGCTTTGACAACCATCCGGCGGATGAAGCAACGGAGCTATACGAACGCGAAAAAGATTTGGCGCTAAACGAACATACAGAACGAGAATTAAAAGAAATTGAACATGCGCTGGAGGCCATTCGAAACGGCACGTACGGCACATGCGAAGTTTGCGGAAAGCCAATTCCGTACGAACGGCTCGAAGCATTGCCGACAACAACGTTTTGTAAGGAACATAGCTCCGATCAAACGGTTTCTCAAAAGCGGCCGCTCGAAGAAGGAGTGTTGATGCCTCCATTTGGAAAATTTGATTTCGATGACCGCGACGAATCAGTAGCATATGACGCGGAAGATGCGTGGCAAGAAGTAGCCCGTTATGGCACATCCGATACTCCTTCCGATTTAGGGAAAAATGTCGACTATTATGGGGAAGTATATGCGGAATCAGAAGAAAATGTCGGTTATGTTGAGGATTTAGAAAATTTTGCAGCGGTAGATTTATACGGAAAAAATGTGAAAGTATATCCAACAAGAGAACACGAACAGTTGGAAAATATTTTGGATGATGAAGGAATTATGTCCAATATTGGCGATTTGCCAGCATATGAAAAAGCCCCTTATACAGAAAAAGAAGACCATCGACAATGATGGTCTTTTTTTTTGAAACAAAAAGGGATCTAAACTCGTATAGAGAATATGTACCAAAGAAACAATGATATTGAGGTGAAGACAATGAATGCCCATGAAATCGACTACAAGCTATATGGAGACGATATGCAATTTGTTGAAATTGAATTAGATCCCCAAGAGAGCGTCATCGCGGAAGCTGGCGGCATGATGATGATGGAAGATGGGATTACGATGGAGACGATCTTTGGAGATGGCACTGATTCTGGAAAAGGGTTTTTCAACAAATTAGTTGGAGCGGGAAAACGACTGTTGACAGGCGAAAGCTTATTTATGACCGTGTTTACAAACAACAGCGCAGAAAAACGCCGCGTCTCGTTTGCCGCTCCATATCCAGGGAAAATTATTCCGATGGATTTGAGCGAACTCGGCGGCAAAGTGATTTGCCAAAAAGATTCCTTCCTTTGTGCGGCGAAAGGCGTTTCCGTCGGCATCGATTTTCAACGTAAACTTGGTACTGGTTTTTTCGGTGGAGAAGGATTTATTATGCAAAAACTCGAAGGAGACGGCCTTGCCTTTTTACATGCAGGCGGAACCATTTACAAGCGCCAGCTGCAGCCTGGTGAGAAATTGCGCATCGATACCGGCTGTTTAGTTGCAATGACAAAAGAAGTCGATTATGACATCGAATATGTAGGCAAAATTAAAACCGCCTTTTTTAGCGGCGAAGGGTTGTTTTTTGCAACATTAACCGGCCCGGGAACCGTTTGGGTGCAGTCGCTTCCATTCAGCCGGCTTGCTGATCGAATTATTGCCTCTGCTCCAAGCTCGGGAGGCCGCTCTGTCGGAGAAGGAAGCATTCTCGGCAGCATTGGCGATTGGCTCGATGGAGACGATTAAGAGAGAGGCCAAAAAACCTCTCTCTTTTATTTATTCAACGGATGAATATCCCATATTTCATTCGCGTACTCCTGAACCGTCCGGTCACTGGAAAAATAACCAGAATGAGCAATGTTAATCGCGCTCATTTTCAGCCATCGTTCACGCTGCTTATACGCCTCTTCCACTTTTTCCTGTGTTTCCACATATGATGCAAAATCACGAAGCACAAAATATTCATCGTTTTGTGTTAAAAGCGAATCATAAATCGGCTCAAAATGGTCATGGACATCTGGAAAAAATCCGTTGACTAACTGATCGACGACCTGCTTAATCCGTTTATCGTGATGATAATATTCGTGCGCGCGGTATCCGCCATTTTGATAGTAGTTTAACACTTCTTCCGCAGTAAGCCCAAAGATGAATATATTTTCTTCCCCGACCGCCTTCAATATTTCAATATTAGCTCCATCTAGCGTTCCAAGCGTAATCGCTCCATTCATCATAAATTTCATATTGCCGGTGCCAGATGCTTCTTTACTTGCCGTTGAAATTTGCTCGCTTACATCCGCCGCTGGAAAAATTTCTTCCGCTAGTGAAACACGATAATTTTCTAGAAAAATCACTTTTAATTGTTCGTTTGTCTTTTTATCATTGTTCACTTTTTCAGCGACAGAATGAATGAGCTTAATAATCCGTTTTGCATAATAGTATCCAGGGGAAGCTTTGGCGCCGAAAATAAAAGTGCGCGGGTAAATGGAAAAGCTCGCATCTTCCTTCAGCCGGTTATACAAATACATGATGTGAAGAACATTTAACAACTGCCGCTTATATGCATGAAGACGCTTCACTTGCACATCAAAAATTGATGATTCATTCACGACGATCCCCGTCTTTTCATCAATGCGCTTCGCTAATTTTGCTTTGCGCTGCTGTTTGACTTTCGCAAGCGCCTGCTGAAACGCGGGATCGGAAGCATACGGCTTCAACTCGATCAACGCCTGCGGCTCTTTCATCCATCGGTCACCAATGGTATCAGTAATTAACGCAGAAAGCTCAGGATTTGCCTTTAGTAGCCAGCGGCGATGGGTCACTCCGTTTGTCTTGTTATTAAATTTTTGCGGTTCGAATTCGTAAAACAGCCTCATTTCCCGTTTTTTTAAGATCTCTGTATGCAGTTTGGCAACACCGTTGACGCTATGGCTGCCGACAATCGCCAAATGCGCCATTTTAACAAGCCCGTGGGCGATGATCGCCATCTCTTCAATTCGCTTCCAATCGCCGGGATAATGATTCCAAAGTTCGCGGCAAAATCGCTCATTAATCTCCTCCACAATCATGTAAATGCGCGGCAACAGCGGCTGAAAAATACGAATCGGCCATTTCTCCAACGCCTCTGATAATGTCGTATGGTTCGTATAAGAAATCGTATTTGTCGTAATATGCCAGGCATCTTCCCAGCTCATTCCTTCTTCATCTAGTAAAATTCTCATCAGTTCCGGAATCGCCAAAACCGGATGAGTATCATTCACATGAATCGCCACATACTTATGCAGCTCATACAAGTGCCCATGCTGGCGGCGATGGGCGCGAACAATGCTGCCAACGCTTGCAGCAACAAGAAAATATTGTTGTTTTAATCGCAAAATTTTCCCTTCGTCATGGGTATCATCAGGATATAAAAATTCCGAAATCGCCTCTGTTTCCCGTTTGTATTGCATCACGCTTTTATGAGGCGGAAAGGTTTTTGCTGGTTCTGCGCTCCAAAGCCGCAGCGTATTCACTGTTTTCGTATCATAACCGATGACTGGCATATCATATGGAACCGCCATTACCTTTTCACTGTCAATATGGCGGAATGTCAGACGGCCGTTTTGGTTGGATATTTCTACTTTTCCCCAAAAATTCACTTCAACCGCTAATTCTTCTTTTCTAATTTCCCATACATTTCCGTGGCGCAACCATTGTTCTGGCAGCTCGACTTGATATCCATCAACAATTTTTTGATCAAAGAGCCCATGTTTATAACGAATTCCACAACCGTGACCAGGCAAATCAAGAGAAGCAAGCGAATCTAAAAAACAAGCAGCAAGGCGGCCAAGACCGCCATTGCCTAGCCCCGCATCCGCCTCGACTTCTTCCATGTCATCCAAGCGAATTCCTAAATCGTTCAGCCCTTCTTCCACGACATTGCGAATGCCAAGGTTAAGCAAATTGCTGCCAAGGAGGCGTCCTAACAAAAATTCAATCGACAAATAATATACTTGCTTCTGCTTTCGCGCACGATTTCGCTCATTCGTCTGAATCCAGTTTTGGCTAATATATTCACGAACCATGTTTCCTAATGTATTATATTGATCACGCAGCGTTGATTCTTCAAACCGTTTGCCGCACAGCATCTCAAGCCGTTTTAAAAATGTTTTTTTGAATTCTTCTTTATTCGAGAACATGATGTTCACTCCCAGCCATTAAATCCGCATATACTTGGTTATACTTAAACGCTGATTGCCCCCAGCTATAATCACGGCTCATTGCTTCTTTCATTAGCTTTTCCCATATTTGCTTTTCCTTATAAAACGTAAGCGCGCGGCGAATGGTATATAACATATCGTGGGCATTGAAGTTCGTAAAACTAAACCCATTCCCTTCTCCCGTAAACTCATTATACGATTGTACCGTATCGTTTAATCCTCCCGTTTCCCGCACAATCGGAATCGTTCCGTATCGAAGCGCAATCATTTGGCTGAGACCGCACGGTTCAAATTTAGATGGCATTAAAAATAGATCAGCTCCCGCGTAAATTTTATGTGCTAACTCTTCGTTAAAGCCGATATACACTTTTGCTTTATCTGGATACGTTACCGCCATATCATAGAAAAATTGCTCAAACTTTTTGTCACCCGTCCCTAGCAAAATGAATTGAACATCTTCGGCAATAATTTCATGGAAAACGCACTTGACTAAATCCATCCCTTTTTGCTCTGTCAAACGTGTTACCATCGCAATGACCGGGACGTCTTCCCTTATCGATAAACCAAAATATTGTTGAAGCGCGCATTTATTTATTTGTTTTCTGGCAATAGTCTGTATATCGTATGGCACCGCAATAAATGGATCCTTTTTCGGATTATACATTTCATCGTCGATACCGTTTAAAATTCCTATTAAATCACGCTGGCGCGCCCGTAATAGACCATCGAGCCGCTCTCCGTAATATTCCGTCTGAATTTCTTCTTTGTATGTCGGACTGACCGTTGTAATAATATCGGCAGAAACAAGCGCTCCCTTCATAAAGCTCACATTCCCATAAAACTCTAAATACTCAATCGTAAAATAACGGTCACTTAAATTCAATAAATCTCCTAAAATTTCACGTGGAAAAATTCCTTGAAACTGTAAATTATGAATCGTAAACACGGTGCGGATTCGTTCATAAAATGAATTTTTTCGATATTCTTCGCGCAATAAAAATGGAATCATACCGGTATGCCAATCGTGGCAATGAATAATATCTGGACGAAACGGAATCACAGGAAACGCGTCTAAAACAGCGCGGCAAAAATACGAAAACCGTTCTCCATCATCATAATGTCCGTATAACTGATGGCGTTTAAAGTAGTATTCATTGTCCACAAAATAATAAATAACTCCTTCGTACTCCATCATTTCAATTCCGCAATATTGCCGTCTCCATCCAACTCTTACCACAAGCTCGGCAATTTTTTTCATTTCTTTTTTATAGTTTTCCGGGATTGTTTCATATTTTGGCATGATTACCCGAACGTCTGTCCCTAATTTTCGCAATTGTTTCGGCAACGCTCCGGCAACGTCCGCTAATCCTCCCGACTTAACAAACGGTACGCATTCCGACACGACAAATAATACATTCACGAGCTGATCAACTCTCCTTGTACTGTTCCTTTACGAATCACAAATGGAACCCGTTCCGTTCCACGCAAAAAAACGTTATTTTCTACTTTCGCATCTTTGTCAACAATGACACAATCTAGTTCACAATTTTCGCCAATTTGGCTTTTTTGCATAATAATGCTATTTTTTATGACCGCTCCTTTTCCAATTTTCACGGAACGAAAAATGATGCTGTTTTCCACATGGCCTTCGATAATGCAGCCATTGGCAATCATCGAATTTTTCACGACTGCTTTTTCTGTATATTTCGTTGGCGGTTCATCTTTCACTTTCGTATAAATCGGACGTGACTGGATAAACAACTGCTGCCAAACATCTCTATTTAGCAACTCCATACTATGCCGAAAATAATTTTCAATCGAATCAATAACAGCTGCGTATCCGTCATGTTCATAGTCACAAATTTTTAAGGAATGGCGATGGTCGCGAACAACATCTACAATACTGTAATAGCCGGTATTCCGGTGATTAGTGATTAAATCGAGCAACAATGATGTTTCTAACACAAACATTTCAAGCGAACGCCCTTGATAACGAACTTCGGTAATATCACATTCGTTTGCAATATGACGCTCTAACACCGCTTCATAATCGATATTACAAATCGTATAACTATTGCAAATAACGGCATATTTTTGTCTGCTGCGCAAAAAATAGTCTATATGTTGTTCAAAATGGGCAAATGCGCCAACGTGATGCATTGGAATCGATAAATCTGGAGATGGGAAGAAAAACAATCCGTCCCGTTTTCGGTTTAAATCCCAATTTTTACCTGATCCTAAATGATCCATTAATGAGCGGTATTGATATTTTGGAAAAATCGCCACACTCTCAATTCCCGAATTAACCATACTCGACAATACAAAATCGATTAATCGATATCTCCCCGCAAACGGCACGGCTGCAACAGAGCGGTGCAATGTTAACGGTTGAAGCGGCTCGATATACGTTGTTGCGTCAATAACTCCCAGCATCCATTTATTATTCACTGTTGCTCATCCTTTCCGAATATCTTCCATTTTCCGTTCTGTTAACCATTCCTTTGTAACAAGAAGAATATCATCGGAGCAAATAACTGAATGTGGCGGAATCTCTACGTCCGGCGGCACGATCGCTCTTTCGATATATACCCCCTCACCAATCACCGCATCCGGCATAATGACGCAATCTTTCACGATTGCTCCTTTCCCGACATGAACCCCTTGAAATAATACGGAATGCTCGACATTCCCTTCCACCATGCATCCCTCGTTCACAAGCGAATTAATGACGACGGCCTCATCGGAAATGTATTGTGGCGGCTGATTCGGATTGACAGAATAAATCCGCCATGAATGGTCAAATAAATTTAATTCATTTTCTTCGTCCAATAAATCCATATTGGCCTCCCATAAACTTTGTACCGTTCCAACATCTTTCCAATAGCCTTTAAATGGATAGGCAACAAGCCGCTTCTTCTCCCGAAGCAATAACGGAATCACATCTTTTCCAAAGTCGTGGCTGGAATGTGGATTTGCGTTGTCTATTTGCAAATATTCTTTTAAAAGCGGCCAGTTAAACATATAAATGCCCATCGAAGCAAGGTTGTTTTTCGGATTCGCCGGTTTTTCTTCAAATTCAATAATTTCCATTTGTTCATTGGTATTCATAATGCCGAATCGGCTTGCCTCCGACCAAGGCACTTCAATAACAGAAATGGTTACATCCGCTTGTTTCGCAATATGATAATCCAACATTTTTCGATAATCCATTTTATAAATATGGTCGCCCGATAACACTAGCACGTAATCCGGATCATATTGTTCAATGTAATTGATATTTTGATAAACGGCGTTTGCCGTTCCTTCGTACCATTTCACACCAGACGACACCGAATATGGAGGGAGAACAGTGACACCGCCATTTTTCCTGTCTAAATCCCAAGCGCTGCCAATACCGATATAAGAGTGTAATAGAAGCGGCTGATATTGCGTTAATACCCCGACCGTATCGATGCCGGAATTTGTGCAGTTGCTCAATGTAAAATCGATAATTCGATATTTTCCGCCAAATGGAACCGCTGGTTTTGCAATGTTTTTCGTCAATGAGCATAGCCGGCTACCTTGCCCTCCTGCCAATAACATGGCGATGCACTTTTTCTTTACCATTAATGTTTCTCTCCCCTCGTTTTTTTACTGGTCTTAAAATAGAAATGCCAAACGGTGGAATCGTCATCCGAATGTGATACGGTTTTCCATGAAACGGCTCTTTGACCGCTGCAATCGGCTTCGCATTGATATTCCCCCATCCCCCGAACTCGACTGCATCGCTATTGATTATTTCTCGATATGTAGCAAACAGCGGCACGCCAACTTTATAATCGTGGTACACTTTATTGGTGAAGTTGCAAACAATAACAAGTAAATCGTTCTCTTTTTTTCCCCTGCGAACAAATGAGAAAATGCGTTGTTCAGCATTATGAACATCAATCCACTCAAACCCATCTGGAGAATGATCTAGCTCATAAAGAGGTTTATGGCGCTTATAACATTTCAATAATTGTTTCACATAAATATTCATATTCCGATGCAGATCAAAATTAAAAAGCGCCCAATCGAGCTGTTCTAAATCTTTCCATTCATCAAATTGAGCAAATTCACCGCCCATAAACAATAACTTCTTACCGGGATGTGTCAACAAATATCCATACAGCAACCTTAGTTGCGCAAACTTTTCCTCATATGTCCCCGGCATTTTATTTAATAATGATTTCTTTCCATGCACGACTTCGTCGTGGGAAAAAGGTAAAATGAAATTTTCTGAATACGCGTACAAAAGGGAAAAGGTTACTTTATTGTGCACATATTTTCGCTGCTCTGGGGCAGTTTCCATATAAGTTAAAATATCGTTCATCCATCCCATGTTCCATTTATAGTTAAATCCCAACCCTCCGTCGTACGTTGGGGCAGTGACGCGCGGCCAGTCTGTCGAATCTTCGGCAATCATTAAAATGCTTGGGTCATACGCAAATACGGTTTCATTTAATTTTTGCAGAAACTGCACAGCATACGGATTCTTATGCAGTACATCACTATTTGGCCAATATAGCATATTTGCTACTGCGTCCACTCGAAATCCATCCACATGGAAATATTCCATCCAAAATAACGCGTTGGAAATTAAAAAACTGCGAACTTCCGGTCTGCCAAGATCAAAATTCGCCGTTCCCCACACGTAATTTTCCCTGTCTTGCATATTGGCATATTCATAGGTGGGAGCGCCGTCAAACATATATAGCCCATGGGCATCTTTGCAAAAATGGCCAGGGACCCAATCGATAATCACACCGATTCCCGCTTGGTGACAGCGGTCAATAAAATGCATCAAATCATGCGGTGTCCCATAACGGCTTGTTGCTGAATAATAACCTGTTCCTTGGTATCCCCAAGAGCGGTCGAGCGGATGCTCGACAAGCGGAAGCAATTCAATATGAGTAAAGCCATGTTCAAGAACATAAGGGATTAGCTCATCCGCCATTTCTTGATATGTATAAAAACTGCCATCCTCCTTCTTTTTCCATGAACCAAAGTGGAGCTCATAAATAAATAAAGGCTGATCATAAATTCGTTTTTGCCGCTTCTTTCGTCGCCATGCTTGGTCATTCCATTGATATCCTTTTATGTTGTAGACAATGGAGGCAGTATGGGGGCGCAATTCGGAGTAAAACGCATATGGATCCGATTTGAGCAGGATATTCCCATCGCTAGTTTTAATCTCATATTTATATAAATGCCCTTCTAAGTTTTCGGGAATAAAAATCATCCATACGCCTTGATCACTTACTTTCATCAGGTTAAAATTAGTTCCGTTCCATTCATTAAAACTTCCGACTAACCGCACTTCCCGCGCATGCGGAGCCCACACACAAAATCGAGTTCCAACCATGCCGTTTTTCTTTATCACATGTGCGCCAAACAATTCATAACTTTTATATAAGCTGCCCTCATGAAATAAATAAATTTCTAAATCAGTGGGACTGACGGAGATCAATCTGCATCGCGTCCTTTCCTAAAGTTTCTTGTCGTTGATACTTATATTCCACAACGGTGTATAAATTCCTTGAGAAAAAAATTTATATTTTTTGACATTTTCCAACAAACTGAGCCGAAAAAATTTTTTTGCACAATTTTAGCTGATTATATTATAATATATATAAACTAATAATTATTATAAAGTAGAGGTGTGCCATGTCACCAATCCAATACGATTATCACCATCTTCCTCATGTAAAAACGCAAAATCAATCCAAAAAAACGCTTTGGATCACTCTCGGTTTAACATTGTTTTTTACGATTTTGGAAATTGTTGGGGGGATATTATCCAATTCCTTGGCTTTGCTTTCCGACTCTGCCCATATGGCATCTGACGTATTGGCGCTTGGGCTTAGCATGATCGCTCTTTACCTTGCCACTCGTCCGCCAAATCATCGATTTACGTTCGGCTATTTGCGATTTGAAATTATTACGTCCTTTTTAAACGGTCTTACGTTGGCCATTATTTCTATTGGCATTTTTTGGGAAGGGATTAAACGATTCATTTCTCCCGAACCAATCGATTTTCGCTTAATGCTGACTATTTCCTCGATTGGTTTCATTGTGAATCTCATATTGACCATTGTCCTTAGCCGAAGTACAAAAGAAGAAGAAAACTTAAATATTAAAAGCGCCTTATGGCATTTTATCGGAGATCTTCTTAGCTCCATAGGTGTCATTATTTCAGCAATACTCATTTATTTTACTGGTTTTTATTTTTTCGACCCGCTTATCAGCATTATTATTGCTGCCATCATCTTCACAGGCGGGGCAAAAATTATTCGTGAATCGTATCTCATCTTAATGGAAGCGGTGCCTGATCAGTTTCATCTCGACCAGATTAGAGAGGACATCCGCCAAGTCGAAGGAGTCGAAGATGTACACGACATGCACTTATGGGCCGTTTCCACCGACCACTATTCATTAACCGCACACGTATTTATCAGCGAGCATATCCAGCCGTTTTGTGTCATCTTGGCCATTAACGAGATGCTAAACAAAAAATACGGAATCAAACATACGACCATCCAGGTTGAGCATGCGATGATTCATGACCACGGCAGCTATGGAAAAGAATTTTTGCTTCAGAAAACGAAAACAAAAATGTAAGTCAAATAAACCTTCGAGGCAAATGATACCAACTAAAAAACCCCACAGAAACTCTGTGGGGTTTTTTCATGTAAAAGGATTTTCGACTCACATTTGATAGAGATAAAGGGATAAGACATCAATTCCTTGCCTCCACTAAGTTAGCGACAAGGATATACCGCTTCGGTGCTGCGCCGATGTAGCCGAATGGATAGCACGTGGATACGGTTAATGTGGCTTTTGGCTTTGGCACAATCACGGTTCTGTCATCGGCGTCTACAATTCGCACTTTACGGACTTTGTAGGTAAACTCTCCAGCAACCGTTTTAACAATCAGCAAATCTCCTTTTCCTACCTCGCCCAGTTTGCGAAAGACGGTGTCACGATGTCCTGCAAGCACACAGTTGTCCGGCTCCCCCGGCAGGACGCTTCCAGCGTAATGCCCGACTCCTTTTTCTAATTCCTCTTCATTGGTGCCATGATAAATTGGAAGACTGGCGTTCAGCTTCGGAATGATGAGCTCGCCAATGTTTTCTCCTACTTTCGGTTGGCGCAGGTAAATCGCTGCAGCAGTCTTTGACGGTGTAGAGGACGCTTTCGTTGCTGTTTCCTTTGGCGCCGGTTTTTCGGCATTGATTCCTTTCTCATATTTGTAGCCGTTGAGCAAGACGAGAACGAAGCCAGCCGCCATCAAGCTAATGCCAAGAAAGCGAACGATTCGCTGCATTTTCATTTATTTCGCTCCTAATATTTTTCTTATCCGGAATAGGAACGCTCCTATAGCGATGAATCCAACTCCCATAAGCATATTCGATACATACGGAGAAGCCGTTTTTGGAAGTTTTGCTCCTTTTACCGTTCTTTTTACCGGTTTTTGTTTTACTTTTTCTTCAATTTTCTCAATCTTTTTCTCTATCTCCACAACTTTTCCCGTTTTCTCTAAATCTTCGCCTACGTCATCAAATAAATCAGAGTTAAACATGTCGGCTGTCAATATAAAGTCGGCAAGCAGTTCCCCTTGTTTGTTATAAATTTCGATAAAGAGGTCATAGCCGTTCGTTGATTCCATCGTTAGCAGCGTGGATAGGCTTAATGGCTTTTTCTCCCCGTTTTTCGTCAAATAAAATTTCACGTCTAATTGGAAAGCGTCAAGCATGTCATTCATCACATCCGCAAATTCCGCTATTT
Source organism: Parageobacillus sp. G301 (assembly GCF_030268025.1). Taxonomy (NCBI): domain Bacteria; kingdom Bacillati; phylum Bacillota; class Bacilli; order Caryophanales; family Anoxybacillaceae; genus Parageobacillus; species Parageobacillus sp. G301. The sequence goes on along the minus strand of NZ_BSDB01000002.1, from coordinate 701,826 downwards.
GTGCCGGAGACAATTCTTTTACACTTTCAAAGTCGTACGAACTAATAGCTTCCATCCGTTTGCTAAGTTCTTCCATTTTACTCGCGAATTGCGGATCTTCCATATTCAGTGATTCGAAATGATTATACAATTTTTCGAGTTCAGCGTCCGTTAGGCCAAGTTCATCTAAGTCAGGAAGCATATAATCGACAATGGCTTCTGCTAGTTCTTCCACTGTCGTATAGTTGTCTAACGAATCGTTATTTTCCGCAAGCAACTTTTCCAATTGTTGTCGAGTAAGTCCAAGCTCGTCTAAAAGTTCGTTCAATGTTTCTTCCGTAAGCGGAGTTAAGTTTTGATAATAATCCACCACATCAGCCAATTCGCCAATGGAACTGTAATCTTCTAACGATTCATGATGGCTGTTAAGAAGCGCGAGTAATTGTTCTTTCGTCATATCATGTTCTTGCAAGAAATCGGCAAGCGTTTCTTCGTTAATCGGTGTTAAATATAATCGTTCAAACTCGACGTATTCCTCTAAGTCGTTATAAAACTTAAACACTTCCGTAATTTCTTCGTTTGGTTCTAGTTCACCGTTATCGATAAGAAGTTGTTTTAATTCCTCTTTCGTTAAGCCATAATCTTCAAGCAATTGTTGTAAATTTTCTTCTGTCAATACATCGCCAAGCTCGCTGCGAAGCTCATCGACATCTTGAAAATCTTCTAATGTGTAGCCATCGTAGTCTAAATATTCTTTCAGCTCTTCCTGGGTCATACCGATCTCGTTTAGATAGCTTTGGAGCTCAGGATCATTGGATTCAATCGCAAAAGCAGAAGCAGGCAATGTTGCGATGGCAAGGGATGCCGCAACAGCAAAAGGAATCAATTTTTTCATAAAATAACCCCCATAGTAAAATAATATAAATATACGAGTTTAGTATAAATGAAAGCAAAATGATTTAATATTGCAAAATATATAACATTAATGTAATAAATTTCAAAATTATGATAAACTCTTATGAATACAGTAACTATTCAGCTCCAGCCAGATAAACTGGGAAAGAAGAGATTAAAACATCATCAGTGATGCAACGAATAGACTGAAGAAGATATAGCCAAGCCGAACGGGATTTATGGATGGTGAAGGTCAAGCAGCTTCGTAAAGAAGAAGGATGTCCATATGCGCAACGTGGCGCCTATATCAAAAAACAGAAGAAACGTATGTGGGGGACTAGATTATATTAGATGTATTGAATGTATAATGAACAACGCGAATGAACAAAAAAAGAAAAGCCCAGGCAATTAGCTTAGGCTTGCTCGTCAATAGTCGTCCTCTTCTAAATATTTACGTTTTGCTTTTATTATCAAATGCTCTTTGGAATAATACAGGTCGTACATCTTATCAAGCAATTTCCAACGTTCTTCATTGCTCATTTTTTGGATCGCTTCCAAAATTTCATCTGCAGTCATTTGCTTGTTTGCCATTGTTCATTTCAACTCCTCTCCTATTTCACTTTTATTATATAATGTTTTTTTATCCGCATCAGCAAACAAAAGACCGAGCTGTGAAAATCCGATCCTGACTGAAGGGGATATTTATTTATATTTTCTTTAAATCTTCATTCATTTGATTTGCTAAGTTTTTGATATCTTTAATCGTGTCATCTACTTCCTTACAATGAATGGTCACGATTGTCTCATCGTAATCGCTGTCAATATCCAAAGACACTTTCATTCTCCCCGCCTCCTTTACATTCATCTTTTTTATTAAATTGTATTCGTTATGCTAGCTGTTGTCTTCATGATAAAGGCAAAAGGTTATTTTTCCATCCCATCCGGCAAAAATCGTCCTTTCAAATGCATACGATACATGAAGCTCTCCCACCTCGGGCGCTATACCGAAACTTCGATGAAACTGGACGATCTGGCCCCAAATAATCACCTAGCAAGAAAATTGGATGTGGCGATTCATTTTTCCTTTATTTACGACATAGTGAAAGATCTCTACTCTGAAGTCGTATTCGGCAAATAAAAAAACAAGGAATTCCACATAAGTGGAATCCCTTGTCCCTAAATCCTTTTCCTAATTTCCAGTGTCGATGGTGGGAGTCGAACCCACACGATTTTTAATTTTACTATCTTGGCGAACTGCGTACTAATTAATTCGTACACCGAACTAATTGTAAGTGCATAACATGCCTATAAAGTTTATTTTTATACCTAATAAAAGAGGTGAAGAAAATTTATGGTTTCATATCTGGATTACACATCTCCATCAACTCAATACACTTTTGACGTAAATAAAAGTCCCTTGTTCAAAAAAGATAACAAAAACTATATTAACATATTAGGTATTCAACAGTTGAATACACTGGAAAATGTGTCTCTGCTTGATATTTTCCTAAGTGCTAATAATGTCGTAGAACCGCACTATCACCAAAATGCATCCGAGCTAGTCGATTGTATTTCTGGTGCTGCTACGGTATCGATGCTGAACCCATTTACAAAACAAATTCTCAGTTATTCTATTACACCCGGACAAGTGGTAAACGTTCCGCGAGGCTGGTGGCATTATGAAGTAGCTGAAGTTGATAACACTCATCTTTTGGCAATTTTTGATGCACCAACTCCAGAAGTGATTTTAGGTTCTGACATTTTAAAATTTACTCCTGCAAATATCATGTCGCATACCTATTGTCTCGATGAAAATCAATGGAAACAAGCAATTGCGCCAGTTAAACCCACAACATATATAGGTCCATACAAAAACTGCAACAGAGCAAAAGAAAATATCCCTCATCAATATTTAAATCAACATTATCAACAGCTGCAATGTATTCAGCAATCCCAACATCCCCCTTACGTCCCTCAGTATCAGCAATATTGGGGCTAACAGATAAACAAGTACAACTATTGGCATGGAAAATCCATGTCTTTTTTTTGTCAACACCAGCATTTTTATTGTTTTAGCGTATAAAATTGCAAATTTTGGCTCTGTTATCGTTGTTGATTTTCGACCAAATGAAAAGCCACCTTGTGATGATAAGGTAGCTTTTTTGTACTTATTTTATTCAACTAACGCACCCGCTAACCAACCATGTAGCGAGCTTCACCACAGATTGTAATCAACGGTGATAAAATGGTTCTTATGTTCTTTTGGTGAAAAGTCGAGATAACTGAGAATGAGGAGCTAAAAAATTCTAATTTGCACACTAATTTTCTCAATTAGCCCCTTCCTATCACCAAGATTGCGTAAGAACCAATTTTAAATCGTTATTGACATATCGTACGAATAAAAAAATCAGGAGAGGTGTTTTACCATGAAAAAACCCCTCACATTAGCATTTTTAAGTGCATTCTTCTTATCGGCACATGCCCCAACAACTTTAGCTGCTACAAAATATGTAGTTAAAAAAGGCGATACTATGTCTGAGATCGCAGATAAATTTGATGTTCCTCTTTCTACTTTAGCACAAAATAATCCCCAAATTGAAGACATTGATTTAATTTACCCAGGCCAAATTGTTAATATTGATAGAAAAAGAGTAAATTATAGATCTTCAGTTCAAAAACCAGTAGTTCGTAAGTCTGTTGCCCAACCTCCAGTAGTTCATAAACCAACAGTAACACATAAAACAGCTAATATGTCAGCATATGAAAAAGATCTATTAGCAAGACTAGTTCGTGCAGAAGCACAAGGTGAACCATTGGTCGGAAAAGTTGAAGTTGCACTTGTTGTTTTGAATAGAGTTAATAGCAAACAATTCCCGGACACAATTAAAGATGTAATTTATCAACCTGGTCAATTCTCTGTTGTATCAAATGGAGAAATTAATAAACCTGCTGATGCAGAAAGTAGACAAGCTGTAGAAAGAGCTTTAAGTATTAGTCGTTCAAGAAATAGTGGAAGCCTATATTTCTATAATCCTAAAGTAACTCGTAGTAGCTGGTTAGAATCTAAAGAAACAACAAAAGTAATTGGCAATTATGTGTTTAAGAAATAATACAGGAGAGAGCTTAATGCTCTCTCTTTTTTATTTTCGGGAGGTATTATTTCGAATAACTTATATCTGCTTTTCCAGCCGGATACCAGCCTGTACCAGCCCCACTATAATAAGAGTAACGATATTTTTGTTTAACAATGATATAGTTGGCCTGATTCTTTTTCATTTTTTCTAAAATTGCTTTTGTTTCTTTCATTTGTTCTTTAGAACCTAGCCCTATTAGTTTTGATAAGGTATATGTTCCTATTCCAATCAACCCACCTTGAAGAGAACTTTTTGCTTTATAACCTAGATAGCCTGAAATAAATTCATTTACAGCTTCAACAGTTTTATTGGTGATTTTTGCTTGTTGATACTGCCTTTTTAGTTTAGATTTGTGAATTTTGACTGTTACGGTCTTTACTTGACCGACATAAGGAGTACGAGAATTCCACTTAGCAGCACTAGCTTGTTCAGTATTAAAAAAGGACAGCAAAACAAAAAATAATGCGAACGATATTATGACATTCGCAGCCTTTTTCAAAACCTCTCCTCCTGTTTTTTAATATTCCTTCTTACGATTCCATACATCATAAGATGTGTTATGGCTAGATAGATAATAAATCGCAGGAATACAGTTCTTTCTTCAACGTCTCCAAAGATTTCAAAAATATAATCTACTGCTAAGAAACCAAGGGCTGTCAGAAAGGCTGGTATAACAATTTTTAAAATAATGGTGTTCATTTTCATGTTATTACCTCCCTTATAAATAATTGTAAATTGTTCAAAAAATTTTTCCTGAGGCTTATTTACCAATTTTAGGTATTATATTAATATTACAATAAAAGTCACGTTAAATTGGAATACTTTCTCCTCCTAATAATTTACATATTGAAAAACTCGGATATAATCATAATGTCAAGGAGTTGTTTTGTAAAAATTGGAAGTAGAGATGGTCTAAAAATGGTATTTTCGAACCAGGAAATTTTACTGTCACCTTAGATGGAGTTACAGTTTATGATCTAATAATTTAGTGATATGCTTTACTCAAAAGAAAGGAGGAAGACGCATTCCTCCCCCACTTGCTCATTTCATTTCTTGAAGTGGGGGTCTCCTGCGTTAAAACAATGAATTCCAATAAGAAACAGTAATTCCTAGTCCAGATTCATCCCGAACACTTTCTGCCTCCAGAAAATCTGGTTGCTGGGAAGCTAACTCTACCATTTTTTCTGCCATTTGACCGTAACCGTTATCACCTTCAGTACGTTCTGAAGTGAAAATAACTGCATAATAAGGTGGTTGTGGTGTTTTTGAATTTCCATTCATAAATATCCTCCGGAAATGTTTAATATTTATCAGATAATAAAATCAACAATTCTTGCAAAAAGAGTCTTTTTGTTTAATATTCTGTTCCATCATTTTTGCAATTTCTGCTGAATTATATTTGTTGCTTGCTTTCAAACCATTAATAAGGTTTTGTTGCCTTTCTATTGAGTGATTCTGGCTTAACTTCCATTTCCCTTCAATCTTATTTATTGAGATTTCAAATACAACTATCCCGTTCATTAAGCCATCTATGAATTCATCATCAAATTTAGCATTCCAGGGGTTAGGCATAGATGATTCATAAAAATTAACCGTCTTTTCCATCCGTTCAACCATTTCTTCTTTTTTCTCTATGATTCTAACTGTTCCATATACGTGGACTGCTACGTAATTCCAAGTAGGTACAGTGTTAGGTTCGTTATACCAGGAAGCCGATATATAAGCGTGGGGACCTGGAAAGACTACAAGAACTTCTTTACCATTTAATTTGTTCCAGTGAGGATTCCGTTTTGCCATATGACCAATCAACACACCGTTATCCCCCGTTTTTTCATCAATTAAAAAAGGCAAATGTGTTGCTAACGGTCCACTTTCTTCCTGAGAAAATAAAATTCCGAAACTATTGTCTCTAATAAAATTTACTAATTTTGTTTTATCATTAACTTCAAAAGCTTTTGGTATGTACATTTCTGATTCCCCCAAGCATTTTTTTGTATAATTATATATATTAATGGATAAAAATACAAGAAAGATTAAATTGTAACCCCTTCAACTATCCTGCTCGTTCGCTAATCATGAAGCGATTTTGTTTCTATTAAAATTTCACATAAATACCTATGTTTCTGTTATTTTTTGATCGTATATCCTAAAACTTATCAAACTATTCACGTAAAGTCGACAATTCCTTTTCTTTTGATGAATATACCACAAAAAGAAATAGTCCAGTTAACACAAAACCCATTCCCCCAATCAAACCAAGTGTTCTATTATTGACTACTTCTAAAATGATGCCAGCCCCGAACATAGATATTCCAATGAATGTATTTGAAATGGTGGTCAATAAACCAAATACTAAGCCTTGTTTGTCACTAGGCGTCTCCTTCATAACAATGGAATCGAAGCATGTATTGCAAATGCCTGATACAAAAGAGATGGAAATATATATAATAAAAGCAATGAATGCTAAATGAACTCGACTTAAGATAATGTGAAACAAACCTTCTAATATTAGAGCCGTCAAACCAATTAACAACAGATGCTGGTGAATGCGTTGAGCTACTATAAAACTTAGCATTAAACCAATCCCGAGGGCTCCATAAAAAAGACCGACACCTATATCGCCTAGATCAAATTCCTGAACGGCATAGATGCTAATGAGTACGTTATCAATCCCATTAAAAAGAGGTACGATGAACTCAAATAGAAATGCAATATAAAGGGCACTAGATGCAATCATTAATTTTTTAATGGTTTTTATCGAATGGAAGATGTTAGATTCATGATTTTTCTTATCATTTTTCTGTATATGGCGATTTTTATTTGTGAATGGAATAGAAAAGATGATCATAGCAGCTATTAAAAATGAAAGGCCATTAAACCAAAATGTCATATCTGGTCCAAAGAAAAAGGTGACAATACCGCCAGAAAATGAACCTCCTATTAAAACTATTCCAAGCATGACCTGTTCTAAGCTATTAATCTTTATAATGTTTTCTTTCTTAACGAGTAAAGGAATGAATGACTTTCTTGCAGGTGCATAGATTGCTTCCCCTGCAGCTAAAACAAATGTGCTCAGATAAACAATCCAAATATCAGACTTGTCATTTACCAATACAAAGGAGATAGCAAAAGCAATTCTTGATAAGTCAGTGATAATAAGTATTTTCTTTCTTGAAAATCGATCAGCTAAGAACCCTCCAAAAGGGCCGAATAATAAAAATGGAACAACCCGAATGGCTAAAGCGATGCCAACGGCAAGTCCCGAACCGGTTAACTCCAACAGCAGGGACAAAAGGGCAACTTGACTAAAACGGTCCCCAATCCCATTAACGATTCCCGCCAAAAACAGCCTTAAGTAATTTTTTTCTTGGTAAAATATATTTATTGCATTAGCCACAAAATCACCCCATTGCTTTTTTATAAACATCTAATTAGATATATATCTAATTAGATTTGCAAAAAAAAAATAAAAATCAAAAGTTCGGGGGAGATTCATTTTATTAATTTTCCGATACATAAAACGGCTCATGATCAACTCTCTTCTTTATGAATTCTTGTGGTTTATAGAATTAACAAACCTGCTTAACTGTAATACAGGCTATAATCTAATTAGATAATAATCTAATTAGATTATAGTCTAATTACACTATGTAAGCAACCTTTTAATAAAATAAAAATTTATCATTAGAAGCATGATCGGATTTTCAATTCGATGAAGCTGATATTCGTTGAAAATATAATCCCGATACCTTTTTGCAGGGCTTCTGTTATGTATCTCATCTTTATCCAACTATAACGAAAAACGAATATAAACAAATACGGCAAGAGTCCGGTGGAATGCCGAACACTTGCCGCATAAGGTTCACTCTTTTATACATGTCTATTTGACAGGTATTATTATTTAGTCAACCTGTATCCTTTAAACGAGTCAATCAAAGGAGCGGATGAAGGAATGATTATGGAGTTAATCTTAAATCCGCCCAATGTGGGTGTGCCTCAAGTCTACGCTCCATATCGCGGAACGCTTTGAGTGAACGGCTTAGCTTACTGTAAGCGTCGCCTCCTTCACCCCAACCTTGGTAACCAATCATCCTATTATAGCCTATCTTTTTAAGCTGTCCAAGCAACGCAAAATTATCTAACTCCCCGACGTCCAAAGGCTCAATTGTTGCTACTCCCCCAAAACCGTGCGGATCTCGGCGGCTACCAGAAATGTTCACCTGTTTCAAGTAAGGAGATACCGCTTTAAGCGTAGCTGATAGATTTGTTCCATCGACTGCGTACCAATGGTAGCCGCAAAATACAATGCCGAGATTAGGATGATTGAGACGCTTGCAAAGTCTTACTGCATCTTCATGGCGCTCAACCCAGAATGATAAGTGTGTGTAAAGTAAGATATTAATGTTTCTTCGTTCCGCAATCTTCAGTGCTTTTTCCAGCCACTTCACTGCGATGTCGTCCCCTTTAGGGTCTGAAGGGCGTATATGATGTCCGACAGATTGAATCGCCAGTTCGACCGTAGAGCATCCTTCCATGATCTCCAGCATTTTTAAAATACCTGTATTTCTTGGGTGGTCCTCACCTAATGAAAGGTCTAACACAACGTACACGCCAGCGACATCCAGCCCATATTTCTCCTTAACGTTTTTGAGCTTCTCTACATCTCTCCACCGTTCACCGTGCCAGACGGATAAATGGGTCGCATCATACCCGATCTCTTTTAGCATTTCACACCTAGCTTCAAAGCTATAAATGCCCATGGAGTTATAAAAAGCAAAATCCATTGCATAAAATTTGTAAGCCATGTTTCTAAATTCTCCCTTCGGATGAATGCTTCATTACAGTGATTTCAATGCTTCAGCAATCTCTGTATCCCCCGACATTAAATCGAATGCTTTTTTATACGTATTTGGTTCATCAAGAGATTGAACGATTGTTCTTGCTACATCTTCGCGTGGAATGCTCCCGACATTTAAGTTTTCTGCTACAGCAACCAACCCTGTGCCTTTTTCATTAAGAAGATATCCAGGACGAATAATCGTATAATTTAAACCACTATTCATTAACATACGGTCAGCATAATGTTTGGCGACATAATAAGGTTTGAGGTTTTCCGGCCAGTTCTCACGGTTGTGGGCCTGGAATGAGCTCACCATGACAAAGCGTTTAATTCCGACTTTTTCTGCAGCTTCCATCGCTTTTACGGCACCGTCTAAATCGACAAGCAATGTCTTATCCGCTCCTGTGTGTCCACCTGAACCGGCGGAAAATACAATCGCGTCACAGCCTTTGGCTGCTTCGGCAATTTCATCGACAGTGCCTTCAAGATCAGCGAGCACCGCTTCAATTCCTTTTTTCTGAAAAGCCTCCAATTGCTCTTGTTTTCGAACCATTGCACGAACGGTGTGCCGTTCATGCTCATGAAGCATGCTCACCACTTGTTGGCCTACTTTTCCGTTGGCGCCAATGACCAAAACTTTCATACGCATCCTCCCTTTCTTATATTTACGTCTTTAAAGGTTATCAACCAAATGGATTGTCCTCATCATGATAAAGCCGGAAAGTGTGGAAGCACAAATTCACCTAATTCTTCGATTACTTCTTCTACTGGACGTTGGCCATATTTTAAGTTGATGATGACATGGTTCACACCTGCATCTCGCAAAGCTTCAAGAAATTCGATAAGGAAAACGCGACCCGTACGGAATCCAAGATGAATCGGTATTGGTACATGATATGGGTCTTCCGCCAAATCAACATAAAGCGATTGGGTAAATGGCTTAAATTCCTCTGTTAACGAACGCCAATTCTCGATTAATGCTCTTTGAAATTTGAGTGCACGTGGATAGTAAATCCAGCCATCACTATGTTCAGCAATCCATTCAGGAGACTGTCCACTGTGACCTGTCACCATTACTGGTATGTCTGACAATTTCGGTTTTGGCAAAAGATCTCCATTTGTCATATGCACTCGTAAAGAGTCAATGACAGGAAAATGCTCTTTCCATGCTTTTTTCATGACACCAACCGCTTCTCGGAATAATTCGCTCCGATCTTCTGGATTCACAGAAAAAGCTGGAAACTCGATTGGACGGTCACCTGTTGCGACACCGAGAATAAGTCTTTCACCAGATAATCTGTCTACAGAAGCCGCCGCTTTTGCGACATGAAGAGGATGGCGCAACGTTAAAATAATACTTCCCGTTCCCAAGGCAATCTTTTCTGTGTTGGCAGCAACATACCCTAAATACGTAAACGGGTCATATATTTGCCCGACATCCCCGAAATTAGGATCGCGCAACGGTACATCTCTCACAAATAATGAAGCGAAATTGAGTTCTTCTGCTCGCTTGGCTAACTTCATTTGTTTTTCTATATTCATCTCAGGGACATCGCCCATATACGATTCAATCGGAAAGAACAATCCTAAAGTTAGCTTGTTTTCTTGATACATGCGTGAATACCCTTTGTGATTTTTAAATTTTTCCATTTCACATCTACCTTCCAATTATTTTTTAATTTCGTTGTATCTAGAAAAACGTTCCATCAAAACATAAAATATCTTAAAGATGATTCAGTATGATGTTTTGCATTCACTCTTTTGATAGCCATAAAAATCCCCTTGATTTTATTCCTTATCACAACACTTATTATTCCTGACAAAATAGCGTGTATATAGGGGGGCATTCCATAGTCAAATAATGTAGCTATCTATATTGTTTTAAGATGCCACAGTGGCAGTTGAAGCATCCATTTTTATCACTTCATCAATAATCGCACTGCCAAGACAAACATCATTGTCATAAAATACCGCTACTTGTCCTGGAGTAACGGCTTTAACTGGTTTTTCGAATTCCACAAATGCCGTTCCATTCGGACGAATATGAACGGTTACTTTCTGATCTTCTTGACGGTATCTGAATTTAGCTGTACATGCAAATGTATGTGGACGAACATCCCCATTAATAAAGCTAATGTTGGATGCAATAAGACCGGTAGAAAACAGAGCAGGATGATTTTTACCTTGAGCGACGAGTAAAACGTTGTTTTCTAAATCTTTATCAACGACATACCAAGGTTCACCTGTTCCTTTTCCACCGATTCCAAGTCCTTTTCGTTGGCCAATCGTATAGTACATCAACCCATCATGAGTACCTAGCACTTCTCCATCTAGAGAGCGAATTTCTCCGGGCTGTGCCGGCAAATAATTCTTTAAAAAGTTTTTGAAATTTCTTTCTCCAATAAAACAGATTCCTGTACTATCTTTTTTATTGGCGTTAACAAGGTTCAATTCTTGAGCGATTTTTCGTACTTCATCTTTCGTTAATTCTCCAATAGGAAACAGGACTTTTGACAAATGCTCTGCTGTTAATTGGCTAAGAAAATACGTTTGATCTTTATTGGGATCTTTTCCACGCAATAAGGCGATTTGGCCATTTTCTCTGTTGATTCTTGCGTAATGGCCTGTCGCAATATAATCAGCATCTAGTGAAAGAGCGTAGTCAACAAACGCTTTAAACTTAATTTCTGTATTGCATAAAACATCTGGATTTGGTGTTCGCCCCCGTTTCAACTCATCTATAAAGTACGTAAATACTCGATCCCAATATTCTTTTTCGAAGTTCACACTGTAATAAGGAATCCCGAGTTGATTGGCAACTCTCTTAACATCTTCGTAATCTTCCGTTGCTGTACATACACCATCGTCATTGGTGTCATCCCAATTTTTCATAAATACACCGATTACGTCATACCCCTCTTGTTTTAAAAGGTAGGCTGCCACAGAGGAATCAACCCCACCCGACATTCCAACGACAACCCGTTTTTTCTTCAACCTTATTCACCTTCTTAAACTGAAATATTTTTTGTTACAGTTATGTTTAAAAAAAATTTATGGAGCACAACTAACATAAAAGCATTAGTCGTACTTTTGTTTCAGGCATGAAAACCTAACTACTATTGATTTCATCAATGATATCCTTGATCGTTACACCTTTTAAATAATTTAAAAAGTGTTCTTCCGCATTGTGAAAAACGCGAATGAGTATATTTGATAGGTTTCTGCCTATTGGACAATTCTCATTGGAATCAGGGCATTTCGGTACAAGCGTTTCCTCACTAGTGATTTTAAATATTTTGTCTAACGTAATATGTTCTGGTGAATCGTTTAAAGAGAATCCGCCTTTTGCCCCTTCTTTAGAAGTAATAATATTTTCTTTCCTTAATATGCTCAAAATTTTCCTTAATCTTGCTGGGTGGACAGAAACACTTTGGGCAATGTCTTCACTGGTCACTCGTTGGCTTTGCTTTTGGGCCAGGTAAGTGACGCAGTGAACGGCAATCGAAAAATCGCTATTCATAATGAACCTTCCTCCTAACTGTAATAATAATGATTACAGTTGATATTGTCAATTGCAAATAATTTCTAAAGTCCTTCAGTTTCGAGTTTTGGTAAATCATTATATATATCTTCAATTTTCATCTTCACACTTCCCCCGAAAGCTTTTTACTTGTAATATTCTGTCTCCTTGTACAATTCTCCCCTTTTTCAACTAAACTGTCCCATTAGCCCATCGCTTCGCGGCACCACAGATTAAAGAAGAATTTCCGTTCTCCCATGGGAGATAGCATATATTTATTGCACCAATTTTGATACTTAATCGTAAATATGAAGATAGGGGCTATAATTCTTGTGTCCTTATTATTTTTTACAGAGTTCACAACTGGAAATATATTTTAAATTTATTACGCCAAAGTTTATATGTCAAAGAAATGGAATGTGCGATGTGCACTGAGCTTTTCTATGAGTGAACAAGTGAAAAGTCCGATCCGATCATTTCAGCGCAGAAAGAATCGGAATTAGTTATTCTAAATCCTATATTGAAAGGAATGATCCCATGTCAACCAAAAAACCTTTTGATTATATCGTGATTGGTGCTGGAACTGCCGGAGGGGTAATTGCCAAAGAATTAACGGATGACAAACGTACTTCTGTGCTCGTCCTTGAAGCAGGAACGAATCTGACGAACGAGCTAAGTAGTCCTTCTCGTGCAACATCAAGTGCTTTATCTACTGATAACAGATTTTCATTTAATATTCTTTCTAAAACGCAGCCAACTATTAGCAGTCAGCTTAGATTAGCAAGCGGCAGAGCAATTGGGGGAAGCTCAGAACATAATGCAATGTATGCAGTACGTGGAAGCAGTAACCTTTATGATGAGTGGGCAGATCTCGTCGGATCTCAATGGAGTTACAGCAATATCCGTTCTTTATTCAAAAAAAATGAAACCTATACAGGAAAGACACAAGATCCAAACGAACGGGGAACAAAAGGTCCTATTTTCGTTAGACAACAAATCATTCCTAAGAATGGACTTACAACTATTTTAGCTAAAGCAACATCAGATGTTTTGGATATCCCAATTGTCGAAGATTATAATACAGGCATAAGAGATTGTACATTTTTCAAATCTCAATTTCTGAACAAAGAGGTAGATGGAAAGTTTATCCGTTCATCTACTGCAACTGGATATTTAAATAAAAATATTGTCACACAAGGAGACGAGTTCGATCCAGATGAGTTTGGGGTTAATGGGAGAAAGTTGGTCATTTTAACAAAAACAACCGTCAATAAAATTCTATTTAAACAAAAAAGAGAATTTCACATTGCTGTTGGCGTTGAGTTTGTCAGAAATGGGAGATCACAAAGAGCTTTTGCTAGAAAAGGAATCATTGTTTCTGCGGGTAATTTTTCCTCGGTCATTCTACAACGTTCGGGGATTGGAAGACCAACTGATTTGGGTAGAGCAGGCATACGAACATTAGTAAAGAGCCCAAATGTTGGTTACAATTTCCAAACCCATTATGCTGTTGGAATGGGTGTAGAAGTAGAAACAACACGACTTTTAAAGGTAATGTCCGCTGATCCTGATCAGCCATTTACACTCGGTGCTTTTAAAGGGGAAGGCGGAGGAGGGCGCCGCCTTCAATTATTTGGACTTCCAACACCATCGTTTGTCCCTATTCAAGATGTCATTATTAATAATTGGGATTTTGATCCAAAAAAATCAAGTAATATAATGAGCATTGGAATTTTTGACCTTAACCCTAAAAGCAGAGGTACGATTACAGTCGCACATAGCGATCCTGAAGCTTATCCATCAGTTGACCTTAATCCGCTGGAAAATCCTGATGACTTAGATTTTATGGTGGATCAGTATATTCAGATTTTCAATATTATAAAGAGAGCTCGCAAACTAGATCCAGACGGCATTTATAAGGTTGTATACCCTCCTGAAAATATATTCCATTTAACTAATGAGGCAGAAAAACGAAACCTGCTTGCTAATTATGTCAAGGCCTCTTATCATAATCTTGCTCATTTTGGAGGGCAATGTAGAATGGGGAGGAATATTCAAGAAGGAGTTGTTGATGGATTTCTGAATGTTTTTGGTACCAAAAACCTTAAAGTTGCTGATCTTTCCATCTGCCCTACTTTGCCAGATGGTAACACTTCCATGCCTGCTCAGATGATTGGTTTAAATGCGGTGCGATTTATTAAAGAAGATCCTTCCCCATATGTGGTGGATGATGAAGAATTTGAAGAATTAAGTTGATAAATCAAGCAGCAGAGGGTGACTAACCCTTCTCCTCTCACATCATCGTACGTATCTTCGGTATACGTCTCGTCTGTTCCATTAAGTCTGACGTAAAGATCTGTACCGTTGATAAAGACTCTTCAGCCCTTGGTTCTCCTAATAGGAGTTACCAAGGGCTTTATGCAAGATGGAGCTAAAAGCTACTCTCCAATATTTCTTCCAAGTGTTCCTCCATTCATATGCCTTCTGCTTGGGCATCCCTAAACTTTGCAGGCTTGTCTTAATATGTAAACAAAATTTGCGTATATTTTTTGAAAATGTAGGCATAAAAAAAATTTCTCGTTTGATACGAGAAACCTTGATAAATCAATATATGGTGCCGATGGTGGGAGTCGAACCCACACGGGGGGCTACCCCACACGATTTTGAGTCGATTATGAAACCGTGCATCCCTCTCAATTAAAGCAAACCCATATGCGACAAGGGGTTCTTTCATTTTCTCATTTTCTGGTCCATTATTACCGAATACGACTCGAGCCTTCATGCTGTTTGCAGATATTATATAAATTATCTCATTTTTGGTCAATACTTTTTTCTTGCCTTTTTTCTGCATTATTAAAATTCATGATTTTTTCTACATTGGAGCAATTAATTCCGAGTTCATCGGTTTTGCTTTCGACATGCTGACGGTGTAGCCAAACAAGGAAGAAATGGATTCAAGATTGCCGCGACTCATCCCTTATATAAAACCAACATCAAAACATAAAATTAGAAAAATATTCGGATTTTGACCAATATAACTTTGCCACCTCACCATAATTTATCGGTTATAAACGAAGTATTTGTTGGTTTATTTTTATTACATGTTTACATAAAGTTTCATGGCACCACAGATGAGGAAGTTCATTCGTTCTTCCATGGGAGTTTAATAAGTAAAATCAACATTTACATTTAATAGAGCCAAAATAATAAAAGTGTTGGCATAAAGTATTGCCAACACTTTCCTTCAGCATATTGTCGAAGGCTTCGGTATTGATTAAGAGATTGTTTTGCTTAAAAATTGTTTTTTATTTGAAAACTTGTTCTGTTATCAATTTAAATAAAGTATGTTGTTAATTCAATAACATTAATCCCAGTATCGTTCCATTAATGATACCGACCAAGCAGGCTGCCTTACTTCGCCTTTGGGTAAGAACTCCTTCATAACCGGTTTAATATCAATAATAGGAGTACCATCTATTGCATCTAATCCTCTTACTTTCAATGTTCGCCCTTTATGTTCTAACAATTCAACGGTTGTTAAACCTAATTTATTCGGTCGATTTTTGCCTCTTTGAGCGAAAATTCCGACCTTTGGATATTCTTTATTATTTCTTGGATGCCTTGCTCCATATTGAATTTTGTCATCTGTAACTCGGTCAAAATAAAAAATAGTATCTAAATGCGAAAACTCACTGATACCTTGTAAAGCTGAATCATCGATTTCATCTGATAATTCAATTATTGAAATAACACTACCCCAATTATCATCTTCAACATCTTTGCGGTTATTTTTAACAAATGCGATTGGTGTAATGGTATATTGCATCATATCCCCTCCTCGTTTAACTATTAAACTGCCCGTAGCCACCCATGAATCGAGCTTCACCACAGATGATGAAAGGTAATTGGGTCTTCCATAGAAGAAAACTATGCTACATCTATGCTGGACCATCAGAAGGATGAAAATATTCATTTTCAGAATAGACCTTCATGCCACGTGGCGGCACCAGAAAATGAATGAAAACATATATGGTTGAATTATTCATTTTCAAGCCCAACTGAGTAAGTTAAGAAAAAACCTGCATCAGCTATAATTTTAGATGCTTGTTGTAGAAATAGTATACAACTATCAGGAATAGACTCTTTAAAGCAAATTTTAATTTCAAACTTTCTCCCCTTAGATGGTGTATATGTAGTATAAATCTCACCACTTTCGATGAAACTTAAATAAACATTTATCTTCTCTTGTAGAAGCAATAAGTGTTCTTCTTCGTTCCGCCAATCAAGACTATCAATTATTGTTAAAGTACAAATACCTGTCTCTTTATTAATACCTATAATATCTACTTCATTTGTATTTTGCACACCCATTATATTCACCCTAATACGTATTATTTCTGTAACCATCTAACGTTCTAATTGTTTTTTACTTTTTTAAACAATATTTTTGTAAACTAAACGACTTTTTGTGTTACTCAACACCTTTATTAAACTAAAGCTCTCGTTAGGTATAAAAAAATTAATCCGGCACCTCCAATAATAAGTAGGAGTGAGATAAAAATTAACCACGTTGATAAGATAGGTGAAAATGAGAATATGTCTAATATTTCAAGAAAGATAACTACTTTCTTTTGGTTTGATGGTAAATTTTTGTATTCATTCCAACTTCCCTTAAAATATGACACTCCAAAAGAAAAAATGCCTATACCTACTAATAACATCATCACACCAATTCCGAAAGTGTTCATAGTTACCTTCCTTTATTTAACATTAGTCTTAACTATCTTGTCATGTTAGCCAAGTAAACAAAAATGGAGCTGTTTAGCTCTGCATCGTGGCTACTCCCGATTCTGATAAATATTTTTACGAACAATCTGCATAAAAATGGATGGATTATCCAATTGCTCAAAGCCATATTGTGCATACAAAGAATGTGCGTCTTTTGTTGCCAACATAAATCTACGGACAGTTTGAAGTTGGGGATGTTCTTTAATTATACTCATTAACCATTTTGATAAACCTAACCCACGAAAAGGCTTTAGAACAAAAACATCAGCTAAATATGCAAACGTGGATAAGTCTGAAATAACTCTTCCAAAGCCAATTTAGTTGTGCTGGCCCAATGGTTGGGTCTCCTTTATAAATTCCAAAACATAAAGGAGTATTTTTAATTGATTCCGTAACAATTTCTCTGGGGATTCCATTTGCCCAATATGATTCCTTATTCAAGAAATTAAATATTACATCCATATCCAAGTAACTTTTTTCAGTCGAAATTGAAAATTCATCTCTTTTCCATAAAGTTGGAATATGGTTCACTTTTACCACCACTTTCCTTTTTAAAACAATTTTATCATATGAAGATATTTTCAGAAAAATCATTTTTTATGTAAAATTGATATTGACCGAGAACAGAGCCTATTAATTAAGAAGGCCTATTAAATTACCAAGGGGGATGAAATATGTACACAGAAGAGAAATTTTTGGACTTTTTAATTAAAGCAAAAAAAGCAACTTATGCATCACACACAAGGAGACAATGCGTCTGTAACGCCTTTGTTAGAATGTTCACGTCAATTGGAGTTCCAAGAATATCATTTTTTATATCGTGATGTATATTTTGGGATGAGTTATTTTGCAGGCCAAGAAGTTGTCTACTATCAGGGGAATCCGATTTGGTCTATGTGTTATTCAGGCGGTGTGGATAAAGAATTTGAGATTGAATTTGTAAAAGAAGTTTACTCTTTTTTAAGAAAAGCGATGAGAAATGTTAGTGCGGATAATCCGTTTCGTGGACCTAAAGAATTTGTTGAGGGAGATTATATTTATAGAGATAGCAATAAGGGAGAATTAGGTAAGTTCGTAGGAAAAGAGACGATATCCTTTGCCAACGAAGTTGTATATAGTCTTCACTACTCTGGTGGATTTATTAAATAAAAACAAGGTCAGTTTTTCCTGTTTCACTAAACGAAAAAATCCCCTGTTTTTAATTAAAATCTCTGTTAAAGAATGTGGTTGATTTTCTTGTTTAACAGGCAGTTTTCTTGAAGAAGGATATCAAGTTTGTAGGGAGAACTGCCCTTAGGGGATTGGTTTTTATGTGTACATAATGTGTTGACTGCTGACGGTAGTGTAATAAACAAGAAGATGTAGCAGTTATTCACCTTCTAACGGCTCCCTCTACTATCTTAAAAGAAGTTTATATTAGGTCTGAAAATTATCTAAACCCAGGCAATCTGAAAGGTTACGTTTAGCATAACATTAGAAGATGCAAAAAACAAATGAGACGAGGGAATTTCCCTCATCTCATTTTATTGTTGAAAAACAACAGAATACTTCTTTAAATGGTACATTTTTTACAATCATTATTAAAAAAGTATTCATTTCTGCAAGTAATGCATAAAACCAACCTTCTAAATCGGAGAAAAAAGAATTGGCGACTAATTGAGGTGGAAATTCATAACCTGTGAAACTTTTTTCTCCGTTTTTGATTTTTGCCATTATTCTCTTATTGCCATCAAAAACAATAAAAGGATGTGGAACAGCAAACATACGAGCAAAAAACGGCAAACGGTTGTCATTAACCTTCCCTGCATTATATATTGTTTCATCGTCCAGAAAAAATTCAGAGGGACTTAATGTAATTTTGTTAAGATTATGAACCAAAGTGAAACCCTTCATTTTTTCTATATCAAAATGGAATAAAAAAGTACCTCCATCTAATGAGTTAAATTTATAAACAAACATTTCATTTCACTATTTAAATTGCTTAGGATTAGCCTTAACCCTTTCAAGCAATGGATTGGTACCAGGATGCTCTTTTATATACTCTTTAACATACTTATCCTGTTCGAATAAAATATGTAGCCAACGAATCTTCCACTCTTGAACAAAAGGAAGCTGTTGCAAAACCGAATTATGAACAGAATATTCAATAAACCTTTTGAAATTAAATTCATGATATTGAATTGGTTCTGATGGAGTGAATTTATAAGGCAAGATGTTTCCTCCCAATATTTATAACATAAACAAAACGGATTAAGACAGAGTAAGAATTAACCTTTTTTAAATTTGTTGAATTTGCCTAATTATATTAAATACCTCTTTAAATCCAGATAAATCCATATCTCTGAAATTTTCGTGCTTATAATATACATAATTCGCAAAATTATTCTTTGAAAGCGCAAGACTTCTATCATGCTCATCAAATACATCTGTATCTATAATTTTTGAATTATTTTCTTCAGTTTTACCAGCAATTTTATTTACATTAGCTACGCTAATATTCGGATATTTTTTATGTCTTCCTGACCTCTCTTTAAATTCAGAGGTTAAAAATATTCTTCTACCTTCCTCATCTGTCCTTAGCAAATCTTCATCTTTATACAAGAATTCTATAGAAATTCCTTGGTGCCCCCTTCTATGGTCTGGAATTGGGATACTAAACGCAAAGACATTATTTCCAAACTCTTTATAAGTATGTTTAGAAAGCTTTTTTCCGTAACCCTCATCTCTATCAAAAATTCCTATAATTTTTTTAACATTAGGTACTTTAGCAAATTCATTTAACAATCTATATAATTCCGAATCAGACATATTAATGTCTTCATACTCTAAAAAGTCTATATCTAAATCTAAGAACTCGCCTTTTTCCCTAAATGTGTTATAAGCATTTTTCAGATGTTTCCAGTCTGTTTTTCCCTCTGTTATTACTAAAGTTTTTGTTACAGATTTGAATTCCTCTTGAACTCTATTATAGTTTTCTTTTAATTCTTCATATCCTTGCACAAATATATTATAGGCCTGTTGAATTTCACTGAAATCACCAACAGAAATAGACTCACCTTCAGGCATACTAACTAATTGCCAGTTATCATCATAAACCTCTTGCATCCCCAAAAGAAGGAAAGGAGAATGGGTAGTAAAGATAAATTGAACATTAGGGAACTTTTTTAGCAATTGAGGCAAGACTTCTTTTGCATATTCAATGTGAAGGTTCAAGTCTATTTCATCTATTAAAACGATGCCTTTAACATCTTCTAAGCTATTTACACTACTATTACTTAATTCATCATATTCCTTTAGAAGTGTTCCAAATAAAGAAATTAACATTGCTTCCCCAGATGATAAATGAGAAAAAGTTGGTGCAACTTCCACCTCATTACCATCTTTTTCTTTTATCAAAATAGATATTCTCCTATCCTCCTTTTGCCCTACACCTAACCTGGCATATTCAATATTTTTATATTTTACTCGATATATAATCGTTAAAAGTTCATTGAGTAATTCATTAAGGATAGTGTTTTTTCCCCTCATACTCATAATTTCTGTGCCCAATCTAATTGTTCCGTCATTATCAATAATTCTCACGGTGTTTGTAATACTCTCGTAAATATATTTATCCAACAATAAATCTAATATCCACTGCTCTATTTCTCTAATAACATTCTCTTTAATTAAAGATTTGTCACTTCTTCCAATTATCTTATTTCTTATATTAAAACCAATTCTACCATTTTCCTTGTTATACCAGGATGGTTCATAATAACGATGAACAGGAAAATATAACAAAATATTTTCTTCTAATTCTCCTTGTATTTCTTGTCCAGATATCCCCCTATAAAATCCATTCTCTAATAGCTTTTGGTCAGAAAAATTTATATATGGAAAATCAGTCTCTTGATACTGATGCCTAAAGGAAGCAGGGTCTTTAGTCATAAAGTCACTATAAACGAATTTTTTTCCATTATTAATGTAGTTTAATCTGACATAGCTATATAAAGCTCCATTGCTAATGTAACTTTTTTGTCCCAAGCGGTAATAGTTATCCCCTTTTACTTCCATAAGTTCTGTGTATTTTTTTCTTTTTAATTCAACCATACTATCTACTAAATGGCTTAATAATATGGTTTTTCCCGAACCATTCTTTCCAACTATCACGACTGGCTTGGGCGAACCGTTTTCTCTGAATTCAGGAATGATAGTTAAGTTTCTAATTGGCCCATAATTTTGTATTTTAATCTCATTTATATACACGATTATCTACCATCCTTTAAAGATTGCTTACAAATTCATACAACAATTATATAACAAAAATTACCTTATATAAAAGTTGTCTCTCGTTTAGCTAATAATGCTTCTTAAATTTCTCTAAATAACAACTAACTATATAGCAACACTGCTGAGTTAATAAAATTAGGGTATTGGATAAAACCAATACCCTCTCAATTTGTTTTACCTTCCCCTATACTTACTTCACACTAACCCGCTCCGTTAGCCGACCATGAAGCGAACTTCACCACAGATGATAGAAGTTAATTCGTTCTTCTATGGGGGTAAACAAGAGAATCAGCAGCATTCTTTAACAGAGGAGCCTAACATAAAAGGTCAACCAGTTATATTTGGTCATTCAACAATACCCACCTCATGTGGTCTTCCCACTTCCCGTTCATTTTTAGAAGTTTTTTGCTATTCCTTCATTTTCGAATCCTAATTTTTTTACGACTCGAATAGAAGCTTCATTTCTGGGCATAATTGGGGCTTCAATTCGATGAAGTTGATATTCGTTGAATATAATCTCGATACCTTTTTGTAGGGCTTCTGTTATGTATCCCTTATTTATCTCATCTTTATCCAACCTATGCCCCAAAATACATGATTGTAAAATACTTCTAACAATATTACTAAAGCTGATGCAACCAATGGTTTTAGAAAAATCTTTGTCATCCTTATGAAACAACCATAACTTAAGAATGCTTCCTGATTTGGTTAGTTCGATATCTTTCTTTAATCTTTCAGATTGATATTCTAATGTAAAAAAATTCTCTGGTCTTTCTGCCTCCCATTCCTTCAAGAAATATTTATTCCTTTGGTAATAATTTAATACTGTCAAAGCAAATGTTTCATCTAATTCCCTTAATATTAAACGGTTCGTTTCATACAACCTCATCAAAATTTCTCCCCCTTGAATTACTTCAGTAATTATACGATTATTTCCATTTTTTGCATTTTTTCTTAAACTAAACTGCCCCCCGTTAGCCAACCATGCATCGCTTCGCGGCACCACAGATTAAGGCAAAAATTCTGTTCTTCTATGAGAAGTTTAATAAGAATTTTCAATATGAAAAACTTTAACCTTATACCAAATATCTTTCCAGTTCTTTTTCGTTATCCGTTCTTCGTAAATCTGTGATAGTTCTTTTGATTCTTTAAAATAGGGTGTCGGTTTTACTTCCAAGTTAATCACATCATCTACTCCCCAAGGAGCAACCAAGATGATGTCATCCCTTTCATCTAATTTTACACCTAAAGATGTTGCTGTTTCTGGAAACTTTGATATAGCATCTACGGAAGATGAATAAGGAGGAATGTTATTGACAACGTGCATTCTTGCCTCATTTTTCACTGACCAAGGAATGTTAGGAAGGATATTTCTTAACCTCATTTCGAACTTCTTTTCTTCTAATTCATCCGTATTGGTATCATCAAAATAGATAACATCAATATCTGGAATAGGAGTTCTTTCTTTAAAACCATGTAACGTATCCCATATTTTCGAACGAACAAATCCGGCACAGACCCACCAATCAGGTAAATTCAACGACTTTACTGCTCTTAATATATCCATCATCCACTCGTCTTCTTTAATCAGTTGAATGATATCTTTGTCATTTTTGATAATCATCAGTTAATTTCCTCCAATCGAACGTATATCCCTACTATTACACAAAACACAAAATATAGGATTTTTTTCCACTAAACTACCTTTTACTTCAACAAAAAAGCATTACTTCCTGCTTGTTGAAGTAATGCTTCCGTTAGTTTAATTATTTAAATAGCCTCAGGACAGTGTTTTATAAATTTTTTACGCCATCTATTATATACGATTTTAGTTATATCTCCGTAAG
This sequence comes from Parageobacillus sp. G301, assembly GCF_030268025.1. Classification (NCBI taxonomy): domain Bacteria; kingdom Bacillati; phylum Bacillota; class Bacilli; order Caryophanales; family Anoxybacillaceae; genus Parageobacillus; species Parageobacillus sp. G301. The sequence goes on along the minus strand of NZ_BSDB01000002.1, from coordinate 678,552 downwards.
GATTATTTGTAATAAATTTTCTTACACAAAGAAGTTTATAATCTTAATTCACTAAGCGTCTCTTAAATAGCCTCTTGAAGTGGCTCGAGAGACTCTGCTAAATCATTGATGTAGTCAACAATTCAAAGCATGTTTGGAAGATTCTTTTTTTGCTTTCTTTTCCCTGTACATATTCTTATCCGCTTGAGCAAACAACTCATTCATATTTCCGATGGAAGTGTTGCTGAAAGCAATTCCTGCCGACATCTTGATTTTTATGTTTGTGCTCTGTTCATTATATTTATGTATTTCTCTTGAAATATCTGCTAATAATTTTTCTACTTCTTCCTTATTCGTATCAGCCACAAGTATTGCAAACTCATCTCCACCTATTCTTGCCACAATTGTCTTTTCCGAAGAAAACTTATTTAAAACCTTAGCTGCCTCTTTTATTAAAGCGTCTCCTTCTTTGTGTCCAAAGTTATCATTCATATATTTTAGTTCATCTAAATCGCACAAAATAATTCCCACAGAAGTATCTACCTGCTTGTCAAACTTGTCCATTTGTTTTTGAAAGAATTCTCGGTTATAAATATGCGTCAAAGAGTCATGATGAATCCTATATTCCAAATCCTGCTGAAGTTTTATTTTTTCATCGATATTTCTAAGTACCCCTTGAATGGCTACCAACTCACCATTTTCATAGATAGGCGTAGTATATTCCTCAAACCATCTATAGTTCCCATCTTTATCTCGCCAACGTTGAACAATGGGTTGATTGTAATCTATTTCCCCAATAATCTTTTTGTGTAGTATATCATAATAATCTGGATGAATACTTTTGTATACACGGTCCGGGTCTTTATAGTTTCTTTGAACCGCATCCTCTCCAAAAAAAACATTAAGGGACGGACTAAGATATTTAAACTGCCGCTCTGGCTTAACTTGATAGTAATAAAGGATATCCTTAGTATTTTCTACTACCTTAACAAGTCGTTCTTGATTTTCTATAAGTTCTTTCTTTTGATTATTCCACCTCCTATGTAAATAAAGGGTAAACAACAGTGAAATGCAAATACCTGCCATTAATCCTATAAAGAATTGAATACTCATCATGCTTTGACCTTCTCCATATATTACCCTTTCATTCCAAATATTATATAAAAATGATACAAAAGACAATTATTAATGACAATTAGATGTATTTTAATGTATTTTATATCCTTTTTCCCCTTAAAAATAGATAAGAAATTTGAAATCAAAATTTTGAATCGAACCTGCTTGTGTAATCAAAAAGACCTTCCCTGAATAGACATGTTTCCTGCACTATTCTCCTGCTTTTTTCTCCCTTTAATCCTTTGATTTATCAGGCTTTACCTCAATCTTTTTCCTCCAAAAACAAAAAAGCACGAGTGGAATCGGGCATATTACTCGATTTTCACCCATGCTTAAGGAATAACTTTATTTTACTGGAAATAAGTTTTTTTACTCAAAGAATAGTTTTTTTGATGGATAACACAGAATAGAAGCAAGAAGTTAGATTCTAATTCCAATAAAGTTTATTTATTCTCCTCAAACGCATAAATTATTGTTTCAATATCTGAATACGCTTTTTCTGGCATCTCACTCCAAAAATTTTTTGTAGCCTCTAAATAATCATTTAAATCTTTTTCTTTTACCTGGAGTGAATAAGAATCTAATAAAACAGCCCCAGCAAATTGTAATGTATCTGTTCCTTTAATTACATCATACTCAAAGAAGTCTGGTCTAATTTTTCTTAACTTTTTAGCTGAGACTCCATCTCCATGTTTAATCGTATTCACTAATAACCTCAGTTCTTTAATTTTCTTCCAAGATTTTGTATTATCAAATCTTACTCCATGCAATTCAAATATTTTCTTAGCCTCACCAAAACACAAAGCCCTATAATTAAATTCTAAATAGTGTTCCATTTCTTGGATAGTAAATTTTATTAACTGTTGCTCCCAAATTTGATAAAGCATTGATATTGTCATTAATAAGTGGTTAGACTTCATAGTTTTTAATGTATCGTAAAATTCCATTCCTTCTTCGTTTGCCGACTCTGCTACAGAGAACAAATCTGTGTATTCGTCAACAGGATAGCTACTGTATAATGAATGAGCATAATCATATGCTTCTTTTTCAATATTATCAAATATCGGTTTTGTTCTATTAAAATAATCTTCAACCATCGACAATTCTTTCTTGAACTTCTCCATCAAGGGCTTCCAAAAATATAATAGAGTTTTCTCCAACTTTTACTCCTCCTCTTTATAAGAAACTCTCTCATAAATCCAATAATATAGCCTTGAATGTATGTAATCTATTTCATTCTGCATATGAATAAAATCAATTCCAAAACTTTCTTTACCGTTTCCATATGTATAATCTTCTAAATCCTTATTAAATGGATATCTAAAAGTCATAGAACTATCATCTGTATTATGTAATTCTAATATTAACTGCCCAATTTTTTCCAGTTCATTCTTTTCCTTTTGACCTTTTACAAAATTATAATTAGCCCTAACTTCGTTGTTCACTCTTGTCCATAAACTTTCTAAATTATGACCATTAAGTTTTTCTTTGATTATATCAATACTCATACCACTATTAAGATAGATTTTGTATAAGATTGCTTTCAAGCATAATTCAATTGAATGTCTATACAAGAATAGTGCAGGATTAATTATGCTATCAACAACATGCCCACGATTTTCTCCAACTGAGTTAATTAGTTTGTCAGCTGATTCTTTAAACTGTACTGAATATAATGCAAATTGTTCATCAAAATTTCTAAAAGATTTTTGCCAGTTCGGATATGCATTCTTATAAATATCACTATTTGTGGTAAAAATCATATATTTCTCCCCCTTTAATAAACACAAAAATTAAAATTTCAAAATATTTTAAATTTGTTATATGTTATTATTTGTTATTATAAAATAAGTATGGAGGATATCCTTAAAAGCTAACAAATTCTTTCAAATATTTTAGATAAATTTGGAGGAGTAGTCATGCCAAATACAGATTGGACAAAGCTCAGTTCTTTACAATTAGGAAGATATGCTGAATATTTTGCAAAAATGGAGTTTGCTTCGTATGGATTAGAAGTCTATACGACAGAAGTAGACGACCACGGTGTCGATTTTATCGTTAAAGATAAAAACGGTCGGTTTTGTGAAATACAAGTAAAGTCGTTAAGAGGAAAAGGCTATGTCTTTATACCAAAGAGCAAGTTCGATATAACTAATAAAAATTTGTATCTAACTCTATTAATTTTTGAAGTTGGGAAAATGCCAGACATATTTCTGATACCAGCAAGAGCTTGGGAAGTGCCCAATGAAGTATTTGTAGATAGAAATTATGATAAACCAGGACAAAAAAGCTCACCTGAATACGGTATTAACATATCGCAAAAGAACTATCCTATCCTTGAAATTTTTAGATTTGAGGATTCCATAAAAGAGTTTATTGAAATTGCTCCCCCTATTAAAGATATAAAGTGGGGCTGAGCCCCCCCTAATATGTTACTTTCTTTCAGAAAGAAGATTATTTATAATCCAATCACAGACCGATGCCGGTGGGAGACATGGCATTTTCCATATCAAAAGACAATCAAAATGTGTTATCTATTCTCAACAGCAAAACAAAAAAAGAATGTAAGAGTGTTAGGTAAACGAAAAATTGTCCATATAAAGCCACGAACCGTTTTTTCAGTTCTTACGGAATCAAAAACCTACCCAACGGCCTGAAACAAGAAACAAAAAAAGCCTTGCAAATTCTGCAAAGGCTCGATAGTCAACTTTATGAATTGGTTTCTTTCTTAATAGTTTTTTTAGTTTCTAAAAATTGTTTCATCTCTTCTTCGTTAAGTTCAGAAGGGGTAATGTTTCTTTCTTTGCAAAAATTCCATAATGCTCGTACTTTTATTTTTTGACTATTTGGAACAGCATATACTCCGTCTTCAAAGTCATCATCGAACTCGTTCATTTTCCACACCCTTTCGCCTCCATTACCATCTTAATAAATTTTAAAATGTGTTATTAAGCCCTTTTTGGGCTTTCTTTTTATTTGTTCAGTAAATAATAGAAAACTACCCCAAAGCTCGGTCAAAACAGGAAGAGTAGTTGGCCCCGTAAATAACCCTTTGAGAATGAACCAAACCAACAAGGTTTGTTTATCCGTATTTAATAATGGATAGAAAGAACAAGAAAAAAGCCTTTAATTTCATTAAGCGACCATATAATACCACTTTTCATGATTCAGTGGATAGGTAAGATATTGAAAAGAATAGGTCACTCTTTACATGATAAACACTTGTATATAGTACGCTCCTATAAACTCTATCCCAATCATCAACAAGTCCCCCATGACTTCTACCAGCCTTTCTTGAATCCACTCTTTGTCACTAAATTTATTCATCCATCTTTCATTTTTATTTTTCTCCTTATTCCCTTCCACCTTTCCTCTCCTCATCTATCAAGTAATAATCTACTCGATTGACAATATCGATAAAGTTCATTTCCTTTGTGTTTAAGGGTTCATAAATTTCATTTATCACTCCAGCTTTTTTAAGTTCGATGGAAACAACATGTATCCATTTCTCATAAATATTAACTAACATTCTCGGTTCTGTACTCCTAAAATATTGCTCCATACCATATCTCCCATAAATATCACGAATAATTGCTCGAACAACGGATACAGCAAGTTTTTCATTCATAAATAACCTCTCCTTTTGAATTAGATTTTCATTTCTAAAGAAAGCTATAAGTTCAATACGGGCTTTTCCAACAACTTTTTACTTAATCCCCCTTTCAATACAGTTAGGAAATAAACACAATTAAAAACGCCCAGTCTTATGACTGAGCGTTGACTCTATACAATATGGACTTTTGTTATGAACACAAAAAGTCTTCATGTTGTTTCCCATCCTTATTTCCAATAAATGTTGTCCTTTTTATCATCTTCATCCATTTCATAATCTTCGATAACCCTTAAAACATCATGAAGCATGTATACTTTTAAACATTCTCCTCTTCCAATTAAAATCTCATCCATATCTTGCGGCGATAAGTCATCGTAATCCAAATCAAGGTCCTTAGTCTCTTCTTTAGTCATTTACTCATAAGCATCAGATAAAAAACTTTCTAACGCTTCCTCATCTTCAAAGCCTTTTACCTCTTCATTCGGTAATGATTACAATAAACTCATTTACGATTTATTTTCCTAACATTATGATATCTACTTTTCACATATATAAATTGTAATGATTTTCTTTACTCTAAACAAGATTAAATCTTTATCCTTATCCTGTTCTCGCCACTATTCATATACTGCACAAGATGAGATTAAATTTTCCGCCCACTCAACCACTTCAGGTTTATCGCTGATATAAAGCTCTTGGTCACCTCTTCCATTTATTTGCATTTCTACATTCCCATTCTGAAGAATTTCCCACTTTTTTATACCACAAGTAAAATTCTCATGCTCTCCCTGAAAACAAGGTGGGAGCTCCCAAAGAGACCGTTTTTTAGCTCCTTCTTTTGTCAGAACAAGTCGTTTATCATATCTAAAACATCCCCACCCTTGTTTCTGAGGAGATTTTGAAAAACTTTTCGTTGCCATGTAAATTGCATTTCTTTGTGTTCCGTACTCTTCTCTTTCCTTTATATGTGGGTGATATTTCATCCAGTCAGGAACAGAAGCTCCTGCTTGTATGTTAAATACACAATCTACTTCTAAGTACCCAAAAATAGCATGTATATCAGGAGCATCGGGGCAATATTGATAAACACCATTAATTCGTCTTACCTCTTTAAACCAACCAAAAAATAAGAAAATATCCCCTTTTCCAACTTGCCGATTATGTAATGTTCCTTGTGACGGTCCACTTTGTCCAAACAATCCCCGCCACCCCTCTGGGCGATTTGGTATAATGGACTTTCTTATATCAGGGTCCACATGGGCTTCTGAATATAGCTTTATCCCTAAATCCTTCATAACTTTTAAATAACTTTCAGTTGGAGAGAATATCAAATTTTTGTAAAAATCACCTGAATCAGCTCTGGGAATCGGCAACGAAACCAATTTACCATCTATTATTGGACTTGCTTTTCCTCCCGTTGTCCCGTCAAAACCTTTTCTGCTTAAAATTACTTTTCTTCCCACGGTCCTCTCTCCCTCTAAAGTATTAACCAATGTATTAAAGTAGTCTTAGACCTATTTTTCAATATAATATTTAAGAAGGAACATCTATCCAGGATTAAACCCTTTTTAGACGGAAAACCCTATACAAATTTATGCATTTATACTAAAGCAATAATGCTTTACTTAAATATTCCTGCCAATAGTTCTCGCCATCACCTTCGATGTCATGAAGCCAGAAGTACATCATAAGGATTTCAAGTTCTTGCTTTTTTCCTTTGATAAACGTCTTATTGGATACTCTCCGATAAAGAGAATCAAGGTTAAACAAATTGTGTTTCTTCTCTATATCATACTCATATTCCCGCCAACCATCTTTATTCTTTCTTCTGTGTTTAGCTGGCCACATATCTTTATTTTCATAAAATCGATGAACCCAATCAAAAGCAAACGCCAAAACATTGACTTGGTATTTTGTCCATGTCTCCTCAATCCATTCATTTATTTCTTTTGAAATAAAAATTGTATTAAACTCTTTTGAAGGTTGACTTTGAATTCGATGATAATTTTGGATAAACAAGAATAACATTTCCGTTTGATTTTTCAAAAAAGGATATTGCTTTACAAGATGAGCATAACATTCGTATGACACACTTCTGAACTCTTGGTCTGTGTTATAGAGGAGAAAAAGCTCGTCTTTTTTAAGGAAGTTAATGATGGAACGATTGATTTGTTTATCGTACTCTGCATAAATGTTAATCAACCATTCTTGAATCTCTGGCTCATATAGCCGCAACTGCTTTCTATATTTTTCGAGCCTTTCATTATTTAAAGCTGTCTGCTCTTCCACCTTTGTAATATCCAAATACCGATTAAAATACTCAAAAACATATCCCACACATGTTTGCAAGTTTTCCATTCTTGATTCCTTATCAAACTCATTGATACCGTCTTCTCTTTTTCTTCGGGCAATATATTCCTCAAGTGAAAGCATCGTTTCACCTCTTCAGCATTTTAAATAATCGATTTTTTACTTATTATACCAAATGAAACAAAAACATCATTTCTACATTTGAATTCTTTGCACAAACAATAAAAAAGACCGAAGTAATACGAACGGTTGCTTTACTTTAATAAAGAGTAGAGCCTTTTTTCTTATTCAAGTAATGGGAGTATGAATGTTTAATAAGCTATAATGTTTAAGTGATGATTATATGGTAGGTGTAAGGTATATGGGTGAAAACAAATATTATTGCCCGTGTTGTGGTTACAAAACTTTATCCGAAGAACGTAGCTGGGGCATTTGTGAAATCTGTTTTTGGGAAGATGACCCTATTCAATTTGAAGACCCTGATTACGAGGGCGGTGCAAATGTACAGTCTTTAAGGCAATATCAGAAGGAATTTTTAATGGGGCGTGTTAATCGTAGCCCTACAGATAAGGATGAACGTGACCCTAATTGGAAACCACTCTCCGAGAAATAATCCTTTTTGTACTAAGGATGCGATAGTTGAATAAGACATACAAAAAAGACCGATTTTAAATCGGTCTCTTTCTTTGGTCTGAAAATCAACAATGAAATTTAACAGGCACAAGATAAAAAGTATTAAATAAAAAATGTCTTTATAAGAATACCTTTTTAACTACAGATTTATTGCTCCAATTGCCGTTTTAATTCTTCAATTTTTTCTTTTGCAATTTTTGTTTCTTCCGCAATAAAATCAATTTCATTTAGATGTTTTTTCTACTTCTTTATATTATAATAATTCTGCTTTTCGCTTCATTTCTTCTCTATTTGGATTTGTATAGATTAATGTCGTTTTTATATCTCTATGCCCTGCCTGGTTCGCTACTTCATGAACGGAATAACCCATTTCCAAACAATGGGTAACATAAAAGTGGCGTAACATGTGAGGCGTTATAATGTTACTGTACTTCTTAAAATGTTTGTTTATTACAGTTCGGTCCACCTTATCACTTTCCCTCGAAACAAAGAGATATTCACTATTAGATTGTCTAACCTTTAAATATCCTCTTATTGCATTGATAATTTTGCTGTTCAGATAAACAATTCTTTGTTTATCTCCCTTACCTCTTCTTACAACAAGCTCTTTGGCTTCTAAACTATAATCTGAGAGCTTGATATTTAATGCCTCGCTAATTCGGAGGCCAGCATAGGCAAGTATAGTTACTAAAGCATATAATCTTTTATCACCAGCTTCAAGGATTTTTTGCCTAAACCGTTCCACATCATTTTTTGTAATTATGCAAGGATTAGCATAATCTATTTGCACTTTTACAAAATCAGACTTGTTAAGAACAATTTCTGACTGAATACCTTCGCTTATCAAGAATTTATTAAAGCTATACAAGGCACTTAACTTACCATTAACGGTTTTGCCATTCAAGTTTTTCCCTCTATGCTTTTTTACGTTCAGCAAATAGGATTTATATTCCAACACATTTTCACGATACAATTTTTTACATTCCAAATCATAGGTTTCTTGAAACCATTTTAAATATTCCTGAACATTTAGTAGATATGTTTTTATTGTATTTTCACTTTTTCCTTCTTTGGAAAGATAATCTATAAATTTCTCACTATAACCACTCAAGAACCTATCAATCCTTTCCAGTTCCAGAGTTCTGTTGCATTGTTTTTGTTAAAATAGTACGGAATTTCTGTAGCACTGGTGAATTTTACCATAACTTCAGAACCAGCTAAGTGCAACACAAATCTCATTATGTTGCATTTAATGCAAACATCTAATAATTTTGGTTCTTCACCATTTTCCATGATTTTCAGTTTTTTCGTTTGCCTAATCCTTGCGTGACTGCAGACGTTTATCAATGTTTTTCATGTTAACCACAAAATATGGTAATGAACCCTTTCTAATGGCTGCTAAGGAATGGGGATTCATAGAGCCCCCATCCATTGGTCACTTTTTATTCATTCTTATTCTGTTTTCAATTCTTTTACTTAGTTTGTAACTAATACTAAATGCAACTGTGCAAAAGACTAAAACTATTCCCGTTAGTAGCCCACTCAAAAATGATGCATCCTTGGTTACAAAGTCACTAATGTCAATAACTATAGTAAGAATGATTAGAACAAATAATTTCGTTCTATAACTTTTTAATATTTTTAGCTTTGTGCTATCATCTTCCATACTTTTATTCAAAAATTTATTCCATCCACACTTAGCATTCATTCATATGCCTCCTTTTTTATCATCTTGATTTACTATAGATAAATTTGTACCAATCTATTCTTTCGAGTTCTCTTACCTCCCTCTAATCTGATGGAACCCGCCACTAATCACCTCCCCATACTTTTTTGTCAACAATAAAAAAAGAAAGCCCAAAGTCGATAAAAAAACTTTTTTTAAATCAACTTGGGCTTTCTTATTACATGGCATATTTTAAAAATACTTTTCCAAATAAATAACTTTACACTTACTTAGAGATTTTCTCCTTATAAGGAGTCTTATCTAAAGAATACCTCTGATTTCATAGAATTACAATAAGAACTCTTAAAAATTAGAAAATCGTATTGGGATGAAGAGAAAAACTAATTTATTCTTCTCTTCACCCCAGTTTGTTTATTTAGTATTCAATATCAGCTCATTTAATTTTCTTCGGTAAACTTCTTTTATTAATTCTTCATCGCTAAATCTCGACAGTGGGTTTTCGGTAGTACTCTCTTTTACTTCTAATACTTTTTTAGCAAGGGGAAGCAGTTGCAACGCCCAGTCTTCGCCTATAAATGGACTTTTGTTAATTACTTTGATTCCATCATTATCAATTTTCACTAACCATACATGATTTACTCGATTTTTACGAGAGCCTTCAACAGAACACACAATATAATAACCAGGCTCAAATTCATATAATCCTTTTAAACATGCCTTTGAAACAAAATCACCCACATATTTGTAGCCTTTACTCTTTGTATCGTCAATTTCCGTTAACTTCTTTACCCATCCCCCATTGTAAAAATCAGCACCATATTTCTTCATGAAATCACTTAGATTAATAATCAATTTACATCCTCCTCGATATAATTTATTTCTACTTTATAAGAATCCCGAGTTCTCAAAACCATTAGTATCGATATTACTAATACGCTCTTTATCAAATAGTCGTCTTGATAACAGAAGTTTAGTTTCACTTAAGAGGAGATGCCCTTCTTTCTATAAAGGACACCACCCCCATTTGTGATTATTTTTGTCAAATTTATCATTTCATCTTTTCACCTATTGGGCGAAAAGACGAAATGAAACAAGATATTAAATATGCTAACTTTTTCAATGATTATTACCGATGGCTACGGATTCAAGTTTCATATTTTTGGCTTTTTGCTTAGTTTTAAACAACAATTATTTCCAATCAATAAAAGTCCCTTTGTTCCACAATTCATTAGTCGTAAAGTTATAAAACAGCTTGTCTATCCATCTATTATAATTAGTAGTAAACTGTTCATTTTTAATGTTTGCTTCCCATATACTGCAAAAATGATTTAGAAAATCTTGGCTAAGTCCTATCAGCCTTGCAACTACAAGTTTTTGATTAGTATATTCAATTGCATAAATAATTAAAGCGTTGGAACGGATTATAAATTTTATACCGTTTTTTGTATAAATCGTTGGGTCGAATGGAAACTCCATTGGCGGCAATGTTCCTATTCTCATTAACATCAAGATATAGTCATTTTCCTGTATATAGCGGAATTGGATAGCTCCATTTTTTATTTCCCTCTTCTCTTTTGATGAAATATTTTTCCAGTTAATCAACATAAACAAGGAACCGTCTTGCGTGTAATTTAGCGTAGTTCCTTCTCTCTTAAGAAATTTACCTGGCAATGGAACAACTTCTCCAACTTCAAATTTATAAAACATCCTTATCTCCTTTCTGATACTGTTTTAAATTATTTTTAAAAGTATTAGATTTTTGTTGAAATCGAGAATTGGCTCATTTTATTCCCTCCTTATGAAAAGTCTATGTATAAGGTTCTGCGAGATAGACACTTTAATCCCCATCTCGCCAAATCAATTAAGCAATAGAGTAAAACAAAGGATAAGAAATTAATGTTGCTATATCTTGTTTTCAATGTGCAAAAACAATGCAAAAAGGGCTGGATTACTTAATAGTGTGAAAATATAGGTCAATAATTGCTCAAAGGGTACAATAATCCCTTCGATACAAAACAAAGCATGACTATAGAATTGACCTATATAAAACCACACTACTAAGTAACCCAGCCCTATCTCTGGTTACTTAATCTATATAAAAACTCTACATATCAAAAACACATTAAACGAAAAATATTTAAATATCGACTATAGGAAAATTATATAAAACATATTTTTAAATTAATATGTCTAAGAAAATTTGTCAATAGTTATTTTAAAATTTTTTGCCAACTATCACACTAAGAAGTTCTGAGGACAATACGGGACTAATATTATGTCTTTATCCGTATTCCACAAAAGAGGATGTACATCTTATCAATTCATTGTAACCCCCTTTTTTATATAGTAAAAGAAGCTAATTAGCCTTAGGAGCGCAAAGTGATTTTATGATTTAGACTTATGTGCTTTCTTTTAAAATTTTCCTCATCAGCCGGATTATGATTTTACTGATTTCTATAGCCTCATTATCGAGTTCGGCGAATTTTTGTTCATCAATATAGCCGAGCCGTTTTGCAATTTCCAGCCAACCCCTAACCTCATCCAGTGAACATTTTGCATTGTCATAAAAACTGAGTTCTTTTTTTGGAAAGATGGTTCCGTTCCCTTCTGCTAAATTGGCCGATACCGAAGTGGCTGCTCTCAACAACTGGGATTTCAAATTATACTCCTCAAACTTCGGAAATTTTCTTGCAATCCCATAAAGAGAAACAGCAAAATTAACCGCTCGTTCCCAGACCTTTAATTGTTTAAAGTTCTTTATAACGATTTCGTCTTTTTTAACAGCGTTCTTCACAGTCTTACCTCCCTATTTTTATACGGTTTCACATAAATTTTCCAGTTGTTTTATTTCGTCTAATGCATCTTCCCCCAGCGCTTCTTTTGTACTAATTTCAAGGTGGATTCTGGCTTCCATCAATCGGAAGCGGATATCCTCAAGTTCCTCCACATTACTGCTGATAAAAGAACTCTGCAAGAACATTTCCTTCAAGTCCATTAATTTGCTTTTCAAATTCATCAGTTTCTGGACATCTTTATTTCTGTATAAAGAGTAAGTGAAAATTTCTCTTTCCATTTTTTCGATTTCTTGTTTGAGTTGTATAATTGTCAATTTGTCACCTCCATTTCTTGCCTACAGACTAATCTTATCTAATTTGTCCAGTATTGTAATCAGCAAAACAGTTCGACCTTGTTTTAGCTTTAGTCCAATAAAGCAACATATAAAGTGGTATTGTCTGTTCGATTATTGACTTCGAAGAAGAATAGATTTATGATTCAAAAATTCCTCAAAAAAGTTGTATTTAAATCTATTATTTGTATAGAGAAACTTAATAATTTAATACAACTTTTTTGACATTTCCTCATAATTTCAAATCTTCTATGGAAAGAAGACACAATTATATTAGAATCTACATACCTAATAAAAAACAACTGCTCTTGTAGAGAAGAAAATCAAAAAATAAAGTTGCATTGATAAATTAAAAAATTCCCTTCTAATAACCAGTTGCATTTTAAATACAAAACTGAGAACTATAATCACGCCCAAGGCGCATTATGGGAAAAACTATACTCCAGAAAGAGACTTTTTACACAGAAACATCTCTACCTCTGAAAGGAGGGAGAACTATAATCAAAGCCGTTGCTTTGTGCATTTCACTTAAGCTGTCTTCTGCACTATATAGTGTGCAAATAACCTAATATCGCCTCCACTCTAATTTTTTAATGGAAGCAGTAATGCATTAAATTCATCAATCACTTTAATAGTGGCAATTTAATAATGGAAATTTTGCTTGATTTCTTCTAAAACTCAATTCTTCCGAACGGTGCAGCTATTTTCTGTAAAAGTTTATACAATAATATGATTTATACACCACAATTACCTATGAACTTTAGCTTCACCCAGTCAATTACCACTCCCACAAATAGAAAAGGATGTCCCTTTCGACATCCTTTCTGCTTTATTTGAAAATAAGCTTCTGACCTTTATTCACGATATAATGGGTTTGCAAAAAAGAATGTTGTGACCTCAAAATCTTGGCAAAGTTAGATTTGTCTTTAATGCCTAACTTTTCCCGCAGTTCTTTTTTTCTCACGCTTGGAACGCCTGCTTCTTTATACTCCAAAAGTAGTTCTCGCAACTCCGTTATTTTTTGCTCGTACAACGTTTCTTTTCTCTTTGAGTTATCTTGTTCTTCTTTCTTTTTCGTTACATATATTTCTCGCTTTACATATTGGATGTTTTTGAATTGTTGAAGGACAATGTCAACAATATCTTGATTGTCGCAGAAAACATACATTTTTGCAGAATGGGAATTGTCGCGGCTAATTCTTTTTATCGCTTGATATATCTCACCCGCGACTGCATTTTTTCGAATGTTTTCTACTTCTTCATCTTTAAATATCTCGATATTTTCAGAAGGAAGCTTTTTTTGAAAATAAAAATAGGTAAGGGAATATGTCAAATAGTCAAAAAATGGGGTTTTCAGTATCACAACAGTATCGAAGTCCTTGTAGGTATTAACACCCACCAGATTTCCGAAGTAGTCGACTGCTATTTTGCAATTTAAGCGTTCTTCTATTTCTGATAAATTATCCCCGTAAGAAGCAAAATAGTATTCAATGCTTTTTTCTACATTTTTTTTGTTGTCTTTGTCCGTTACAAACAGAATGCCTTTCCTGCCTTCGATTGATATTTCACCAAGGACCGTTTGCATGAAATTTAAATACTTGGATAATCCCTTTTTGCTCGTATTAACGTTGTATTGATAAAATACCGAATGAGCGTAGTCATGAACTTTCTCTTGATTTTTCAAGATAAATTTGTCAGATAAACGATATCTGTAATCAAAATTAGCATTTGCATCTAAAATGATGTTATTATCTAACAGTACAAAATCATATGAAGCATCGTAAGTATGAAACTTTTTTTCAAAAAACAGTGCACCATTTTCAAGTATTTGCTGGAACTTTCTCAATAATTCTTTTTTCTCTTTATCCATTCGCATCTTTAAAAGCTGACGGATTGCTTTTTTGTACTTATCGTATTTTTCTGATTCAAAGGAAAGAGGAATCATTTTTTTATGTTGAATCGCATAGTATTTTTTTTCATATTCGTTTAGTTTATCCCTTAGAATATAAGCTAAGTCTTCTATTTCTTTATGCCTGTAGTCACAATAATCTGCCCACAAATGCATGATATCGTCGCGAGAAACTGTGATTTTTTCAAGTAAATCGGGATACTCGTCAATGATTAAAATGCCTCTTCCCTCTAATAAATCACGGTGTGTCCCTGAACATATTTGTTTGTACATGCGGTGTGTGATGCAAAGTATTTGTGCTTCTATTGCCTGCTCCCTTTTTTTTCTGCTTTTTATATCATCTTTTGCAAACCGTTCCGCAACTATTCTTCCTGCGTGTTCATTGATAGAACGAACCGTATTATCCAATTCCTGATTTCGTTCAAATAATTGTACATATAAGACCCTGTGGTCATGCGTTTTTGTCATTTCCCCCAAGATGCGCCGCGCCTCACGGCTTTTTCCTGTTCCCGCTTCGTGGTTAAAAATGATGAAATGCTTCTTATCCCATTTATTTGTATCGAGTATTTGCTCCCGCAGTTCTTTGAAATAATCTTGCTGAATAATGTTGTTCAATCATTGCTGCCTCCTTTTCTATATGTTGCCACATATAAAAGAATAATAAATTTTTGTTGACTATAAAATACATGGTTCGACCACTTTCGAGCATCGTTCTTCTAAAGAAAAAATCCGCGAGAATCTTCCGGTATCATTTTTTCATTTCTTATGAACAATGGATAAATGGTTATGAATCTTTACTGAACAGTTAATACCCCATTATGCGACCTCTTCGCTCCTTATCAAACATAGTCAGTACGATAAATAGGAATTTTCCTCCCACAAGTGCTTATGATATAAAAACTAAGTTTAAAGGAGGTATTAAAACCAATGACAAACCATTTGTCTATAGCTATCGACACTGGGAAACATAGCACGAAGGCCGTTGCGGCAGTCAATCAAACTGTACAGAAAATACGATTTAGAACGAAAGTGATGGAGGTTCGGGATTTAGGAGTGGAAATTGCAGCGAACAGTTATCTCATTGAATACGAAGGAAAAGCATATCTTATCGGGGATATGGTCGCAGAAGATAAAACAAACTATGATATCAGCAAACATTCAATGGAACACTTATTATGTATTTACCTTGCAATCACCAGATTCATTGAAAAATCTGAGTCAGCAAAATTCGGAATACCGAACATCCGATTGGCTGTTAATGTACCGCTCAGCATATATAAAAACAACACTCTAAAAAGAAAATATGAACAATTTATATTAAATAATCAAAAAGCGGTCTCTCTGCGAGTAAACCATAAACCGTATATTTTCAGGATTCAATCTGTTCTCCTTCTTCCTGAGGCAATAGGCCCTGTCTATTCAAGGATTTCAGATTTTAGAGGAAAAAGAGCTTTGGTAATAGATATTGGTTCATTAAACATTAGTTATTGTCTATTCAATGACCTTGTTCCACAGCTGGATACAATGATTATGGGTAACTTGGGCATCAATATTTTGCGTTCTAAAATGGCGGAAACCTTAACTTCTAAATTTGGAATATTGGTTTCCAATGAAGACATTGAACAAATTTTAAAAGATGGGTATTTGTACGCAAACGGCATTAAGCAGGAGGATAGCAGAGAAATCGTTGAAAACCTCATTTCTGCTCATGTGTCAGAAATATTCAACTACGCAAAAAGCCGTGGAATCACATTTAATAATACGAATGTAGTCTTTTGCGGTGGAGGTTCTGTTTTATTGAGAGAAGCTATACTAAGGCAATATCCTTCAGCAAGCATTGAAAATGATGGCCAATTCGCAAACGTTCTTAGCTACAAAAAGATAATGGAGGCAAAAGGACTTGTCTAAGAAAAAAATCAGCATCAGTTTTAAGCAAAACTGCTCTCATATTTATGAATACTTGAAAACAAAAGATAATATCAGCAGTTATATTTGTAAACTCGTGGAAGCTGATATGTATAAAGAACAACATTCAACGGATTTAGAAAAAACTGTTGAAAAAATCCTCTTAAAAATACTTCAAAATAACCATATGTTTGAAAATATGCCTTTTCATAATTCAGATGAAAATAAACTTTCTACGGAAGATATAGATTTAATTAATCAGCTATTTTAAATGCATGTAACGTTATAAGAGCCAATGCTTTAAAATTGGCTCTCATTATTTCTTTTCACCTTTAATGATGTGTATTTGCAAAAATTTTATTGCGTATATACGTTTTTTCTGATGTTATGTCCTTTTGAAATATATCCTTTATATTTATTAATAAAAGGAAATCCTGTTCCATGCGTTGATTATCGTTCCCTACGCAGGAAAAAACATCTTTTAGCTAACTTTTGATTTTTTTGTAAAAAATTCTGTGATGTTTTTTCCTGCGGATTGATAACAAATCAAGAAATTTGTTATTTACCTTAAGTCTTCATATTTTTTGTTGGAATTTTAAACCATATATTTTTAATGCCATATATATAGGTTTATGTTTTCCGAAAGTTGCAAGATGCTGAAGCCATTGATATATCAAGGTTTGTAAGGTCTTTTCTCTGAAAAACGTCATTAAACTCTAACCTTCAATAATGTTGAGATTTGATTTTTTATCTCTTCAATTCTTTCAATTCGTTTTCTATTCTTGCTATTTCAGCTTTAATCATTAGATTTGCAAATTTCTCCCTTAGCCTCATTTTTTCAAAATTTTTCCCTTCACCTTTATTTATTTTTCTTTTTCCATGATTACAATCCTAATTGATTCGATAAATAACATTTTATTCCACAAAAATTTTATTTACCCATTCATTCTTCTCTTTTTATAATTAACATTTTATATTAAAATTGAAAAACTGCTGGTACTTTTCACCAGCAGCTCATAACGCTTATTCGTCTAAGATATTTGCAAATATCTTTTCAATATAAGCATCGTCTTCTTTCTGAAATAAAACATTAAGGGCTTCTAACTCTTCTCTGCTTCCCCAATGTGATATTTCACTATAGGGAGTACCGGAAATGATAAATGAGTTAAGAATGATATTTTTATCTTGTTCTTTCAGGGTGTTTTGAATATCTTTAATGGTCTTTGATAACTGAATCTTTGCATCGGTTTTACCTCGTAAATTTCTAATACCTTTAGGGTCAATAAATGTAATATATTGCTTGTCCCTATAAATGAGCCACATAATAAAATCTGGATAGAAGTTATTTGCTTCAAAAAAGCCAATTCCAGCTTTACTTTTATTTCTTAAGAGATAAAGTTCTTTATCGCTAAAGAAGGAGGTATTCGCCTCATAAAAACCTTTTAAATCAGAAACAAAGTTACGTTCCCCTTCATTTAAGTTAACTGGGCTAACTTCTATCTCAGTTGCATTCTTTTTAATATAAATTAAAGGATTGTACAGATGTTTTTCAAATTCTAATGGTTCAAAATTTCCATACGAGAAATTCTTAAATTCTATATCCTTTAGTTGTCCCGACTCAATCATTTCTTTTAATTGAGTCAATTTGCTAATCAACGAATCGTTTTCTTCTGGTTTGTTGATAGTAAATACATACTTATCTTCTTTTATAAAATTTGCATCGTCTTCTTTAAGCTCTTCATATTGAAGATGTGGAAATTCCCACTCAGCTTTTTTGTGCTTATAAAAGAAATCACAATACTTTTTAAGAAGCACAATGGCAATCTCTTGCCATTTCTTAAAATTTTTAAAATCGTTGAATTCAAGCTCTGCTTTTGGAATATATAATGTGTACCAATTAGGATTTAAAAGCAGTTCTTCCAAACTCTCCTTGGTGATAATAAGATTGTACCAACCCTTCAAGTTTTTATATTGCTGGATTTTAAAGAAAACATCATCCATATTGATAAACGCAAGGTGTTCTTTGCTTAATTTTTCTGTATTCAAAACACTACTGTCATTAGAGTTTGCGAAAGATGTTTGAACTTGGATTTTAGGATACCAATCAACCACAATCTTATTATTAATTGTTTCTCCGTTTATTATAGATAGCTTTAGTTTAGGTCCTTGTTTTTTGAAGTCTAATCCACTCTTAATCTTGAGTGTTTTTAGCTTCCCTAAATTCACATTTTTATTCCGTATAACTGGAAGCTCAATATATAAGGATTCAGTTTCAGTATTAATTTCTTCCTCTTTTAGATACTCTTCAAACTGCTTCATATAATCGGCTCTTATACCAAAAATATTAAGCGTTTCAAGAATATCTAAATACTTTGGGATTTTCAATTCTGGATTTTCCTTTTTAATGAATTTGCTACGTTTTAAACTAAACTGATAACCTTTAAGTCTAACGCCTCTTCCAAAAAGTTGAATAATTTCAGAGCCTTCTGATTGTCCTACATTCATTAGTCCCATCGTGCTAACACGCCAACTACTCCAACCTTCAGCAAACTTCTTTGAACCTATAAGTACATTCACAGTTGAGTCGCTTTCATTAATCTTTTTAAACAATGAATCAGAAAATTCTCTTTCACCAGTTATTAAACCATTTTCATCACAAAGTTTTAAGAGCTTTTTATCATTTCCAACATTAATGACCCCAAAATAATCATTTTCTCCTACCCTGATGCCAATTTCCCCAGTCACACCTTTTAAGTTCTCTACATGAAGTTCTGCTTCAGGAGTATTTGAATTAAATACCGTTTTTAATACATCCCTATATATATCTGCAGAACTAATAGCTTTACTATGTAAATATTTAAATGTATTTCTAAATATTTCCCTACCTTTATTATCGAGTAATCCTGAATTTCCTCCAAGCAATCTTTCTATTCGTTTCACACTTTTCGCTTCATTTTTGACAAAATCAGAGAAGAATTTTAAGATATCCACCACGTCAGAAGCCTCTGTGTTTTTCTTTCCTTTTAAGACACTTGCTCCAACAAAAATAAGTAGTGGATTGTCCAGCATGAAAGCAGAGAATTCTTTTTTACGGTCTTCAAATAACCTTTTTTGTTGATAAAACGTGAGTAAACAAGCCGTAAGATAAAGTTGACGTATATCTTCATTGCTATCATCTTTAAGATTTAATATATGATAGTCTTTTCCGTACCCATCCATATGAAAGTATCTATATGAATAATCAAATAGGATACACTTGGCATATTCTTGTATTAAGTCATTTTTCCCTGAGGCTCTCATAGCTTGACCAAAAGTAGCAGAGTACTCAAACGAAAAACCATTTTCGCACAATCTATCCCTTTTTCTTATCCAATCTGTACCAGACGTACCTCTGTGACCTTCATCGACCAGGACAAGGTTGTTTCCTTCAAAGGAATCAATAGCAACGGTTTTTTCTCCTTCTTCTTCTTCAATTTTATAAATATCAATAATCTCAATTGTTCTCTCTGCTAACCTTAGTAATCCACCTACATTTTTATCAAATAATTCGGCTTTTAGTCCAGACAATTTAAATTCTTCAAGATGTTGATTCGAAAGTCCTTCGTTTGGTGTTAAGAGTATTATTCTATTAATTTCTTTCTCTCTTCCCGACAACCTCATGTAGTGAAGATACTGAAGAATATTAACGTGCATGATAAGAGTTTTTCCCGAACCTGTGGCGTTCCAAAAAGCTAATTTCTTCAAATCATTTAGTTGATACAAATCTATCTTATCGCTATCTTCCTTATCCGCATTAAACTGTTCTACATAATTATTGAGTTCTGAAAGCAACTCTTCAGGTTCATTTGTATATTTATCTAAGTAAATCTCTGTAAAGAGGAGAGAGAGGTACTGGAAATACTTCCATGTAACCCCCAACTCTCTTTTTTCGGAAATACGCTGTGTGTGTGCGACTATATTATTATCATATTGGAGAAGCTTATCCGCACTAATTTTACACTTATCTTTCCATTCGTTTATAAGGAAATGATAAAAGTTTGTATTATTATCTTCAGCAAATCCCTCATATTTGGGTTTCTTCATTTCTTTTGCAATTTCTTCAAAATTATTTACCCCGAAGAGCCTTAAAAAGTATTGATTCAAAACTAAGCGTTTATTAAATTTCAATTGAGGTGTTTTAACTTTTTTTCCTCTTTTTGCTGTCTTTGCCATCACTACACCTCCTTACACATCTTGTACATCAAACATGAGTTTTTTGAATTCTTCTTCAATAAGAAATACCTTCCATTTTTCATTATCCAGTTTCAGATTTTGAAGGTTATTATCTCCATTTACATAAATTTTGTCGAAGTCAAAATCTTTTATATGGTGTCTTTTCTTTAAAAAGTAAGCATCTAACACTGCATTGTCTTTTACAATATCATCTGTTAGAGTTCTCCAAATCAAGAGAATTTTTTCTCCAGACAATGTTCTTCCTTCAATTTGTTTAAAAATATACTCTCCATCATCTGCAGAATTTAATTTGACTGCCCCAGGAACATTGCTATTCTTATCTTCG
The DNA here is from genome assembly GCF_030268025.1 of Parageobacillus sp. G301. Taxonomy (NCBI): domain Bacteria; kingdom Bacillati; phylum Bacillota; class Bacilli; order Caryophanales; family Anoxybacillaceae; genus Parageobacillus; species Parageobacillus sp. G301. The sequence goes on along the minus strand of NZ_BSDB01000002.1, from coordinate 657,715 downwards.
ACAGCATTATAACGTTCTTTTTTTGTATTTCTTACCACTTCAAGTCCTAAGAGATAATTAAAAGTTTCAACCAAATCAATTGTTGTCACTTTTGTTTCTAATCCTTTGGCGATTTTAAGTTTATAGTTAAAAGGATTTTTAAACTGGTCTATATTGAGTAAGGACATGCTATTCTCTGTTTCATTATTGAGCATATACGAAAGCATATATTGCTCTCTAAGTTCAGGATACTGCTCAAGTAATGAAATTTGCTCATCTTTTCTCTGGATTACAAGATTGTTCAAAGTATCTTCATACGATTCTAACCGAATATATTTGAATATATGACTTGAACCTTCACGTGAAACTGGCTTTCCACCTTTCCAGTCCTTGGAATATATTATTTTTTGTATTCTCGGTATTAAAACTGAGTCGAAATAGTCCCCCATTTCAATTAAAATATATTTTCTCTTCTTTCCATCCTGCCTATTGAGATTTATAACTGCGTGAGCAGTAGTACCTGAACCTGCAAAATAATCTAAAACAGTTATATCCGTATCAAATATGCTAATTAAACCCTCAATTAATTTACTTGGTTTAGGAAAAGAAAATGTTTGACCATCTCCAAACATGTTTTTAATTTCAATTGTCCCATGTTGAGTGTAAACCCCGTCAATAATTGAAAAAGGCTTGCTTTTCCTTATTTCTCCATTTTCATCTTTTAAATATTGCTTAAAGTTAACAGTATAATTTCCATCGGCTTTTTTGTTAATAACAATTTCATTGTTCCTTAACGCCAACTCAGTTCTCTCTTTTGACCATTGCCATTGTTTTTCTGGCCAAATTTCTTCCCCATTAAACATAATCGGATATCTTAGATTTGGCCTTTCATCCATACTATTTGTAGCCAGGGGTTGCAATCTATATGGTCCTCTTTTTTCATATTTCTCGTCTTTATATTTGTAGTACTTTAGTGATTCTGTATCTGGTGGTGTTTGTATATTCTTAATTTCTCTTTTATTTTTTGCATAGCACAAGATATACTCATGTAATCCTACAAAATATTTGGTCTTAGCTCCTCCACCATACTTTTTCTTCCAAACAATATTTTCAATATAGTTATTGCTACCGAATATTTCATCGAGTATATAGGTTAGACGAATACTCTCTCTATTTTCATCATCTTGGTCTCCGATGCTTGAAAAGAATAACGATTCTTCACCAAGAAAATTCCTACTTAACTTAACCCTATCCGCAATAAAAGACATCCAACTTGAGTGTTTGTAATTATCTTTATACAAAAACCCATCTGAACCAGTATTATAAGGCGGGTCAATATAGATACATTTTATCTGTCCACTATACTTAGTTTGTAATAAATTCAACGCTTGGAAATTATCAGCTTGAACTAATAATCCATCTATTTCGTTATCTAAATTTTCAATAGAATCTATAATATATTCCTTGAATTTTTCATTGAAAAATCTTGTATCCAAAACAAGATAAGGATTTTGTTTTAAGAAGTCGACTGTTAAAGGTTCTTTATATCCTTCTAATTCATCAATAGCAAAAAGTCTTTTCCATTCATTAATTTGTTCTTTATTGCTAATAATTTCGGGATAAAGCTCTTCTGGAATTCTATCTAACGTAATACAATAATTCGTCTCTGTTACAAACTTCTTTTTTAACCACAGTTTTTTTTGAAAATTTTCAATCTGTTCAAGAAAAGTAATAATTTTGTCTCCTATTTTCTTAATAACCTTAATCTTTGTGATATACTGTTCAATTTTCACTTCATTTTCTGTGTCTAAATCATCTAAGAACATCACTTCATTCTTAATATAAAAATCTAACTCTCTTCTTAAAAATCCTCCCAAATCTTTGTGTATAAAATAATCAAAAGTATTTCTGGAGGTATAGTCATTCAGATATTTTTCGAGTAACGTTCTTTTTGGGTTTTTTTCAGTTGGCTGCAGTACAAACAAAGTTTGATATTTAGATAAGAATGCGTCAGTATTAATTTTTTTAGAAATAAATTCTATAGCTTCATCAATTAATTCTTTTTGTTTTTTCTCATGTATTACATATTCAAATTTGATAATAAGCTCCCCGTTTTCTTCAACTAATGGCTCATCTTTATAAAGAACAAAACGTCTTTCTTTGCCTTTCTGAACCTTATTATTGTCTCTTTCTGTTTCAGCTTCTACCAACTTAAAATGAACTTTTTTTCCATCAGGAGTGGTAAAACTATAATCTCTAAAATATTCAGCTGTTTTTATGTAATATTGGTCAGCATTTGCCCAATGTAACTTAACTTCTTCTCCCTCGTAAGGAAGGGCGTACACATCTTTTTTATAACGTCTTAAAGAAATAAAATCCCCGTTATTGTAATAGCGTCTAAAGAAATTTGCGAGATGAGAATAGACTTCATTTTCTGCTGAAGCAATATTTAATCCATTATCAAGCTTAGATTTTAGAGTTAAATATTTGGTGCTACTTTCCAATGGCACACCGTCTTCTTCTAACCTTTTTATCAGTTCTTTTAATTCTTTTTCTATACCTTTTCGTTCTACAGAAACATATTTCTCCAGTTCTTTTCTTACTTGAGGTAATAGGTCCTCATTTAAAAATTTCTCAATTTCTTGTCTTTTGTAATTCATAATTCTGTATATACCAAAATCCAATTCGGATTGGTCGAGTTGAAACATTTCTTTTAATATAGACTTAAGTTTTTCGTAACTTTCGTACACTGTATTTCCTCCTTTAACCATACAGCTTCTCATTTTATCATAAATAAATATTCTTTCTTGTATGCTGATACACGATGAGTTTAAGCTCTTTTTTCCGATTTATTTCATCTCTTAATAAAAATAAAATAAGAGTATAGTTGACTATAGAGTATTATTCAATTCAGAAAGAGAAATATAAGCAACCGAACTTCCAAGTTCAAACTTTTTTAGCAATCGCTCTTCGACACGTTGCAATTTTGATAACATTTCTTCTGGAGCTTCACTGTCTTCAAAGTATTTCCCCCTTTTTTCAGGGTCTTCTGCTACAATGTTCCATTTGAAAGACAGGAACACACACTACTTTGCCTTGATTAATCCTAACCACATATGAATGTAATCAAATCGTCTTTTATCCATATTTTCAATTCCCACGAACAGCTTCATATAAATTTTTTCTTTTTTTAAGAGCATTATGTATTTTTAACAACATAATTTTTTCTTTCATATAAATCCTCCTTTGTCTTTACTTTAATTATACAAAATAAACTTTTTTCATTGTCATTTAATATTTTAATAATGATATTGGCAGTTTTTGCGAAGACAAAGCAAAAACAAAGGCATTGGATAGTCCAACGCCTTTGTAACTTTTACATTGCTATTAATTTTATATCCCTTCTTTATGGTACTTCCACATTTCTCTCTTATCTTCATCAAAGTAATAAATGTAATTTGCGAACGCTAAAATCATTTTCTCAAATATATCTGCCAGCCGATTAACTGTTTCCTCCACATCTCCATGATGTTTGAACTCTAACGCTATCGAGTTATCCCTGAACGCCACATCTTTTCCAATTTTTCCCCTTACAATGTCCTCTTTTTTCTTAATCGCATTGTATATTGGGCTGTTGTTTTCTGAAAAACGCAGTTCTACAAAAGCCATGTTTCTCCTATCACTGATGGAAACAAAATAGTTGCAATCACTCCGACCAGCTCCGAAGGACAGTACACGAATAGTATCTAAATTTGCTTTTTCACGATGGAAAGGAAGAAAATACGGAATTTTTTCTCTAAGACTTTTTAAAAGATATGCATTCCTATCTTCCCTTTTGCTAAAATCAAATCCCTTTTTTCTTACAAAAACCTTATCACCCTTTATAGGCTGTACAATACTTTCCTTCTCTAAGAACTGGATAGGATTCTCTATTGCCAACAAGTTTAGATTCTCATAAACCTTTAGTTTGTGCATTCTATTTAGCATTTCAAGCGGTATTAATATATCGGCATTTATTCTTGACAAATAAAGATTTATCGGCTTGCTGGAGCTCTTTACCGCCTCGTGAAGCTCAACGATATGCTTTTGCTGGAAGTCCAGAGCCTGGTATACGATAATTCCTTGGTCAATCATTTCCACCATCTTTAATATTTTACTCTGATGTGAATCGTTAGATTTGTATAAAAGATTTTCAACAAATATTTCCACCCCCGAATTATAATCTATTCCATACATATCGATTTTCATTCTATTAAAAGGTTTCTCCAATGCTATATCTTCTATATTAAGCTGAAGTTCTTTTTCGAGAATTTGCTTATTTTGCTTCAAGAATAAGGTAAATAAGAATTCCTTTTCGCTTCCATTTAAGCTCATTCCTATAGCCCTCCCTTGTGATAAGAAAAGGAGACCCTAAATAGGCCCCCTCCCCTTAATTACTTGCTTACCTCTTTAAAGTCATCTATCAATTCTGATAGGTCAAACAACTCCTTAATTTTATTATCCTCATCCCAAGACGCTTCAATGATGAACTCAATTATCTGCACAAGAGCTTCTTTCGCATCTTTACTAATCAAGTTATGTTTTTCAATCTTAAAATCATTGTACAAGATTAACTCTGATATCGTAGGAGCTTCTTGTACAGGAGTTTCTGTTGTTGAAATGTCCAACAACAAAGAAAGCGGAATTTCAAGAGCATTAGCAATTTTAGAAGCAATCGGGATGGATGGGGCTTTACGTTCTCCCTTCTCAAGTCGATGAAGATAGCCAGTGCTAACTCCTGTTTTTTCATAAAGCTGTTGTAAAGAGTAGCCCCTTTTTTCGCGCCAGTAACGCAAGGTCGACCCAAAATTGTTAGATACTGCCCGGTCACTTTTTCTCATAATGAATTTCTCCTCCTTTTTCATCTGTCTAATTCTGAAGAATTAGAGCAACCTGTTTAAATTTTTCTGTAATAGAAATCCTTGTTTTAGGATAAGGACTTTATATTATAGATTTTTTAATCTGAAATATTCAGTAATAGGCGGGCTACAACACTTGATTAAGAATATTTTTGTACACTAAAAACAACTTGTTTTATTTGGAAACGTATGATGGGAAATTATTCGTGTGCTGTGTGAAGTTGAAAGGGAGCGTGTCAGTGAATAAATAGATGAATTGTTATGAATGAGTTAGTAAAAATGATGGATAAATTATGAAGAATTACGAAAAAGTTATGAAGGATTGAAATTTTAAAGGGGTATGAAGAATTATGAAATGTTCATAAACAGTTATGATGAAATGCTGAAAGGATTAATAAAAATTATTCAATATGTATGAATCATTGCACCTTATCCCCTAAATCCTATTTCCTTTTCCCCGCTTTATAAACTTTTCAATCTTTTCTTTATAAGGTATGGTTAATAACCTTTCCTGCTCTCATCTTCTATAAAAATCCCTTATTCAATAGATTTTCAGGATTTACTTAATCGGTATCCTTTGTTAAGGTCGTAAAAAAAGGAGATTGCGATTGGCTAAGAACTGCCTAAAAAGCATTCTGAGACGATTAATCATGAGGAAACGATTGATTTTTTGAAAGAATTGGTTGCCATCTTACCGAACTTATATTGTAGTCTTAAAAAACACTGATAATGAAAATGCAGCGAAATACAGAACGTATAATGTGAGTATTTCGTATAGTGCTCATAATCCTCTCCACATTTTGAATGTACAGGAACAAATAAATATATTTATTAAATCGCAAAACAGCAATTTGAGTAGGAGGTGTTTTATCTTGGAAGAACTTTTGAAAATGATGGAGACAGATTTATCGTTAATCCATATTTTAGATAGTTTAAAAAATGATGATAGTGTTGTAAAAGTGTCACAAAAGGTACTTGCAAATAGGTTAGGTATTTCGCAAACAAACATTTCAAAACGACTCAAACGATTAGAAAAGTATGGCTCTATAAGAAAAATAAAAAGTGGTGAATATCGTTTATTAAGCATTGGTTTAAAAAACACACCTTATTCTTTAGTTTTTAATTATTGCATCTTATTTGCCAATATCCTGAGTTGTATCACGACTATAAGCTTCAATCAGAAAAATTGGAGGTTGACTTAACAGAAATTCAAAGAGCATGGGGCTTTATTAATATGTACATACAAAATTCTAAAAGCAGGCAATTTAATTAAGACACAGATGAACAAACCGAACGGAAGGAAGGTATTCAGGATGTGCGAAGGGATGGGGAAAGAGCATGTCGTGTCGTTCGCAAAGTTTCTTCATGAATTGCAAAAAGAGTGGAGATTTCACCAACAGGGTGGAACGAGCTATCGTCAAAAAACAGCAGAGCTTTCGTTAGAAGTGGCACGTAAAGTCAGAGAAGTTGCTCCATTTCTGGAACGGAATGTTGCTAAACAAACCGTTTCTCGTTTACTTCCTGGTCTTGACCATCATCGTGTAGAAGATGTGGCGAAGATGTTGCATGTTATTGCAAAAGAACTCCATATGAATGCCACTCTTTCTGATGAAGTCAAAGCCTATATACAACAAAAAAAGGGCAATAACAAAATAAATAGGATATAGATAAACAGGACAGCAAGGAGAGGAAAAGATGAAGTCATTGGCTATTCTCTCTTATATCTTGGTCTTTGTCACTATTTTATGGTTTTTATATATAGGGAACTATCTTTCCTTGTCCACTAAAGATAAAACAAAAATCAATATTCCGTTTTTTATTCTGATGGTCACTTCCGTATTTTGGATTTCTTATTACTTCTTTTTTGGTTAATATCAGAGGTTGATGCTACAAAAGAACTCCATATTCATACCAATCTTTCTGATGAAGTCAAACTCCTACGTACAACAAAAACGTCAATATCAAAGCCTTTGTCTTTCGTGAAAAAATACAAGAGCTGGGCTATGGCCCCTTTTTTTCTAAAAGTTCTTCTATTATCATCGTTTGCAAATGACTGCTCTTTTTTTATCTACACCTAATCGTGTTTATTCAACAGCTGAAACCTATATAGGGATTCGAACGTATAAATGTCAAAATATCTTTATTAAATTATAGACTCTGGACCGTATCAAAGACCTTTACTAACATCCTTTATTTGTAAAAATATGGATAAAAATTATTGTTAACCTTGTAGGAAAGGAGTAACTGAATGTAAGACATGTATGAAACTTATTACACCATCTTAAATAATTCAGTTTAAGGGCTACTATATACTGAAGAGTTTTAAGGGGGATAATATGGGAAAGAAAGGTATAGTAGGCACTTGCGCTTTATGTAAAGAGCAAAATGTAATCTTAGAAGAAAGTCATATCATACCCAAATTTGTATTTAGAAGAATTATGAAAAAATCTGTAACAGGGTTTATGCGTAATGCTTTTAATCCTAACCAAAGAGTACAAGATGGAGATAAACAATATTTATTATGCGGTAATTGTGAAGATTTATTCAATACATGTGAAACGAAGTTTGCCAATAATGTATTTTATCCATATAAGAAAGGAAAGTTAAAAGAGTTTGAGTATGAAGAGTGGTTAAATTATTTTATTTCTTCTGTTAATTGGCGTAATTTGTATTTAGACATATTAGACTTTCAAGCAAATAAGTCTTTAGCAACAGAAAAATTAGATACATTAATTAGGAACGAAGAGATATTAAGGGATTATTTACTTGGAAGAAGAAATGATATCTCAAAAATAGAAAATCATATTTTCTTTTTTGATGACATAAAAAGAACGGATAAAGTTATTGCTGATGCTGACCCGCATACATTTTTTAGGCATAGTTCATTTGGATATACGGTCATTTGTAATGATTTTAATGGTTATTATGTAATATCCAATCTTTCTGGGATATTAATTTGTACTATATTAGAAAAATCAAGTATTGAAAATTGGGAAAATACTTATGTGAATGTTGATAGAGGGAAGTTTGAGGTGAAAAATCAAAAGGTTAAAAGTCCAGTTATGGGAGACATAATTGACTATATGAATGAAAGCAGAAAGGCTCAAGAGCAATTATCTAAAGAGCAACAAGAGAAAATTCTTAAAGCTATACAAAATAAGCCACAAAAACTTATAAATAGCGAAATATATAAAAACAAATTATTAGACAGGAATTTAAGGGAAAATTAGTTTTATAAAACCTAACAATGGAACGATATAAATTCTCTTTCTATTTGTTAGGTTTATTATATACTGAAGATTAATGTAAAAATCAGGCGATATTCAGTTTTTTTGGTGGACAGCCGTTCTATAATTTTATTTTAGGAATGAAAAAGTGGCATCGACAATTTGTGCCACTTTTCTTGCTTAGGGAGAACTTGAAATAAGTTGCACATGTTTTCTTATTCAACTATCGTACCCGTTAATTAAATTAAATTCCCTTTTTCATAACTACTGTTTTTACTGGAAAACCATTAGGATTTGTTACGACTTCTTCCTTACAAACAATGTATCCAACTGATTTGTATAACTGTATATTCTGTGGAATGGACATTCGAACTCTACACCATATTTCTGTCTTTCCATGTTCTTTTGCATAATTTTCAAGCCATGATAGCATAGACTTCGCTATTCCTCTTCCTCTTGCTTCGGGACAAACAGAAAGGCGGAAGAAATAAAGGGAATTCTTATCTGTTTTAAATCTCACAGAACCAAGTGGAACTCCATCCCCAAAGCAAAGCAAGGCTTTTTCGGAGCCGTTTTTTAATGACTCTTCAATGGAGCTTACAGTTTCATTAAGTGCACTTGATGGAACATCCATATTCCTATATTCCTCAAAGGCTAACACCATAATTTGATGAATCAAATGTGCATCTTCCGCATTTGCCAATCGAATCACAAAAATCCCCCCAAAATTTTGGATAATGCTGATTAGCTTCTATATGACTTCTTTGATTTAACTGCCTGTTAGCCATCTTAAAGCAAGCTTCACCACAGATGATGGAAGTTAATTCGTTCTTCCATGGGAGATATGCCGTATCTATACGGCACCATCAAAAGAATGAAAATATTAATTTTCAGAATAGTTAAATAAGCTTCTTTGCAAATCCAATGCTTTTTTGTTCATAACCCATATTAATATAAAATTGATGAGCAGTTAAACGTTCTGTACGATTTCCACTATTTACTCCAATACTGATAGCTCCTTGTCTTTTTGCCCAACTTTCTGCTTCTTCTATTAACTTTCTTCCTATACCTTTGCTACGATAGTTAGAATCTACAACTAAAGCTACGATTCTAACATAAGAACCATCCAATTCATAAAAAACCCCAGTACATAATCCAATCATTCCAACAACTTTTCCATCATATTCAGCAACTAAAGTATGATAGCTTGGGTTTGATTCAATATTACTAAATCTAATTCTCATCTGTTCAACAGAGGTTGGATAACCAAGTTGCTCCATTAAAGATGCTAATTCAGGAATATCATTAGAAGTAGCTTTTCTAATTTCCATACGATTCCTCCTTCATTTAATGTTATTATCGAATTATTTCCTCATTTCTAAATAGTTTTCCTTCTTAAAATAAACTACCCTGTTAGTTCAATAAAAAAAGCGATACCCTCTTGTTGAAGTATCGCACCCGTTAGCCAACCATAAAGCAAGCTTCACCACAGATGATGGAAGTTAATTCGCTCGAATAAAAGTTCAGCAACTAATTCTAAACCATCCAGTTTCTTTAGGAAAATCTTCACGAGTAATGTTTTTACCAGAAATTATTTGGCGATAGGAAGTAATCGTTCCATCGTGAGATAATACTATATAACCCCTTTCTCTTTGTAATTTTTTACACCTATTAATGAACTTTTCAGCTAATTTTCCAAATTCTCATTGTGTAAAACTCAACATCCTCACTCTGTTTTCATTTAAAATAAGGCTCTACCCTGAAATAACTGTGGATAACTTCTGCTGTGTTATTTCATTCATCGATGTGCCAATTATTATTGGCATGGATGTCTGTTAATGATAAATGTTGATATTTGATACCTTTCCAGAAACTTGTTATAATAAAATCAGAACAAATATTCGATAAGGTTGCAAAAGTAAGAAAAGTGTTTTGTGACTCATTAAAGTATATCGACAAACTATCGCATACAGATAAAGAACGAGTATTTCTATGAGGAAATAAATTATCAATTGAAATACTGATTTTGGAGGTATTGTATATGTATGTAACGATTGCAGATTTCATTAGAGAATGGAATTGGGAAGCAATGCTAACTCAAAAGGTTTTGGATGGTTTGACCGATGAATCGTTAAAACAAAAAGTTTACCCAGAAGGTCGTACTTTGGGAAGGATTGTGTGGCATTTTACAACAAATATTCCAGAATATTTAGCTCATTTCGGGTTGAAGATAGATAAAGTAGAAAATGCAGAAAGGGTTCCAACTTCAGCCAAAGAAATTGCTGAAACCTTTAAAAATGTAAGTTCTTATGCAGCCAAAGTCATTGAACAACAATGGACAGACGAATCTTTGAGGGAAGTGCAAAATGCATTCGGAAGGGAAGAAACAAATGCTCAAATTTTAATGGGACTAATCAAGCACATCGTTCATCATCGTGGGCAAGTTACAGTTCTTATGCGTCAAGCTGGAATCAAACCTTTTGGGGTTTATGGGCCATCAAAAGAAGATTGGATTCATTTAGGTGTGGAAAATCCACCGCTTTAATAATAATGTGCTAACGGGTGCGTTAGTTTAAAAGGAAAGGGAAACCCTTAGATATTGGGTTTCCCTTAATTTTACTATTCTCGCCAGCAAAATTTAACAGAGCCTAAAATAAAAAAGACCACCAGCTCCCAATAGGTGGTCTCAAAGTGAACCGATGGATATAATATTAGCTACTTTATAGTTTAACACAAAAAATGGAAAACCAAAAGGAGATGGGAAAATGGATATTGTTCCTGCCCCAAAAGCAAAAAAAATTACATATTCGCAATATGAACGATACACCCCCGAAAAATTAGAACTGGTACAAGGTGATTTGTTATGGAGCGAACAGGAACGCATCAATCTGCTGTTGTTACTTTTGTATAATGTAGGATTAGAAGCATTTCTTCAACACTTACCGGAAAAAACGATACAGGAATTAACTTCTTTGTTATCAAGCAATGAAAAAAAGTAGTACGCAAACAAGAGGATTAAAACGAACAAGAAAGAGAAATCCTTTGCAACCTCATACATCTGTTCATGATTGGGGCATAAAAGAAATCATAGACAAGATGGATAAAGCAATAGAAAAACTCTACAGAAGATTGTAACGAAAAGGAGTTGTGAACTTTTGTTACAAAACAACAATGAAAAAAAAGTGTTAAAAGTGAAAAAAACAGCTAAAAGAGTGTATGTACCTATGCCAACACCGAGTCCTCGTGAAGAACAGTTAAGAAAAGACACTCAATATTTGTTAAAGCTTCTAAAACAACTTCCAAAGATAATATGGTTGATTCGTTGTAAGTAGGAATAAGAAAAAATAGGAGGAATAAGAAAAAATGGGGTAAGTTTTGAACAGAAATGCAAAGAGTTATATGAAAAAGAAGTAGCTATTTATCGTGATGCAGAAATAACAATCAGGCATGACTACCTCGCACACGAAAACATTCGCATGCTTGATATATTTATCTTGATAGTCGCAATTGGTTCGATGATATTGATAAAATATAGATTAAATCAAGACAATGAAGTTGTAGGTCGTGAAGAATTCGTGCTGGGTCCTGGCTCTGCAGATGTTATTGTAGAATTACAAAACTGGTAAAACCCCTCAATATGAGGGGTTTTTTTAGAATTATTCTTCTTCTAATGCATCTAAGACGGAATAGAAGTCGTTAATCACGAATGTATGTTCGTTTCCATCATCAAAAAAAATTTCATTCTTGATACGGAAGCTGTCTTCTGTTTCCATTTCCGAACAGTATCTTCTTTCTTCACTTAACATCAGCCAACTCCCCCTCTTTATTTTCATTTTCTCTCCCATACACCTTTGCAAAAAGGGCATTCCCAGTGCGTAATCATATCAAGTTTCCTGTTATAAATCCCAATTTTCAGCCTGGAAAAATAAGGCGGTGAATAATGTTCTCTCAATCTGTAAGGAATTTTTTCTCCAATTAGGTCGGCTCCACAATGTGGACAATGTTCAATTAGTTTTTCTTCCATGCTCCCCCTCCTTCTGGAGACATTATACCATATAAAGGAAAGGAGGGAATAAGGAAAAACTATTTCGCTCATGTTGTGAACTTAAAATTAGTAGAGTACCGTTTGCTTACAGTCTTTCCTATCAGCTAAATATTGCACCTTGACATGTTCGATTTCCACAAACCTTTTGGAATTATCGTAACTGACCTTGAACTCTTTGTTTATTTATCTTCTCTTAACATTTTCACATCTTTTTCCTGTCCATTATTCCCTAAGTGAAACGGGATTTCTCCCATTTCTCTTGCAAATTTTTCGCATCCTAACTAAGTTCAGTAAAAACAGAGTCGTGCGATAAAGACAAGTAAAAGGCTTGAGAGAAAAGGATTTCTCCTTTTCCCTAAAACCTTTCCCCTACCCTTTTGCACCACTTTATTTCGATTTTGGCAGGATTTTTTTATTTTAGCAAGGTTTTATTTATACTCTAATATGTAAGGATAAGTAAGAATGGAAAAAGAATTTATTTCTTTACTATGAAGACATGAGCATGGGATATTAAACTTGATAAGTTAATACCCCATTAGCAACATTCGGTAAATTTTGTGATGTTATTTCGTAATTAATTTCAAAAGATTGACCAGCTTGAACCAACAAGAAACAAGGAAACGCCAAAGTTTCTTTTGGATTTATTTCATTAAAATGGAAAACCAAAACATATTTTCCATCTTCCTCATAAAATTCAAAATCAAATAAAACTTTCAAATAACTTCGAAACTCTTCTATTAATTCTTCTTCATTATAATATTTAAGATGATAGAGAATATTATCTAAAATTTTATATGGCCTATATGAATACGGTATTATCTTACTGTCCTTTTTATGTGTAAATGCCTTTTGAAGACAACTTCCAAACCCCGTAAAGTATTCAATAACATTTAAATCAGGTTGTTTCATATTGTTTGCTGTTAACAATCTTAGATTTTTAGGTAATTTAACTTTTACACGAATATTTCTATCGTGTTTTGTTCCAAAATTTCTTAATACAAGTGGAATACAATAAAAAGAATCCAAATATGAAAGCATTTCTAACATTGAACGAATTTCTTCTAATTTATCCTCATACTTAAGTAATAATTCATACTTGACCTTTTCTTCTTTATCACCAATTGTTTCTACATAAGCTGAACCAAACATTGGTGTAACACGTACACTTGGTTGTTTTAAATTTCCTACATAGAAAAACTCATCATTAAGCTCTACGCCTAAAAATTCACGAGATAAATATATTATGTTTTTTTTACGTTTTTCAGTAAATTCACAGTACGAATAATAGGGAAATCTAAGTGAACGACCTAAAATATTAGTATGTTCCTGCTCCTCTCGTTCCTTTCTTATAATTACCATTTCTTTGATTTTTTCATACAATGCAAAGGCTTCTTCTTTCTTTCTCAAGAAAAAACGTGATTTCGATAAAGATGTAGAATAAGCATTCATACTCGTTGAAAAAGGAATTTTGTCGAATAAATAGTATTCAATTTTTAAATCACTTTGCCGTAGTTCACCTTCCAACAAATAGTTGTAATTAACCCAATCTAAAAGCTGATTTTCAAAAGCTTCTCTTGAAATTTTCTCACCATTAGTAGAAAACCTCATGAATTGGTACGCTAATGACTTTGACATCAGTTCCAAGATAGTATGTGTAGGGTATTTCCCTTTATCAGATAGAAAACATCCAAGATACCTCATTATTTTAGATTCCAAAGCTTCCTGGTCATTATTTTCAAGCTGTATTTTTATTTTCTCCCCATACGTTTTTAATAGCGTAATTCCGTTCCAATCATCATCAGTTGCCCTATTCTCATTAATCCTATTGATAATTTTTTTAGTCGTATCACTGCATGTTCCAATAAGGATTAAACGATATTCAACAGCGTCAGGCACATCCTGAATGAGAGTTTGAAGCCAAGAAAGTATATTGGAGTGTGTAAAATTATTTTTTGAAGATTTTACTTGAACTACTTCAGGATTACTACTTTCATAAAACCAAGCAATGTCTACTTTATCGTTAGCTGTATCAGGTTCAATCTGAACATGAGTCCAGCTTTTTTCTACAAGAGAATTAATAACACATACAACTGCTTGCGCAAGATACCCCCAAGCTCCTTCTTTACCACCCATGCATTTGCCCCCATTCTATTGATTAATTTTATTTGAATTAAAGTTTTTGATTGCAAATTCTTTTCTAAACTCCTCAACCGCATCTAACAGTTTTTCATTTCTTACATGAACAACCCTATTACCGATTTTAAAGCCTTTTGCCTTTTTTAATTCCTTGATAAAACTAAGCTTTAGGTTTATTCTTATATCTCTCTCATACAAATGAATGAGAGAACTGTTTTCATTTTCTATAGACCTATACTCATCAACACTCGCTTTTTGCTCTTTTCGATACTTTTTGGCTTTGTTGTAAATCTCTCTAATCATACTCTCATTAAATTGATGATTAAAATAAATATTTTTATATGCGTTAACACATGAAAGAACATTTAATGCTTTGACATCTTTTTCGTCATTAATTAATACAACACTATCTTTTTTATTTCCAACTTTATAAGTGCTATCATCATAAAAAATAAGAAACATCTTTGGATTAATAGGTAAAAATAATTGCAATCCTTTTGTAGCGAATCCTACATTACTTCCATAGGGTTTTCGCTTCTCAAGAAACTGATTATATCTAATTACGGGGTTATCGGAAGTAATAAACAGACAATCTGTATTATTTACAATTAATTTGTATTTCAAATCAAAAGTTATAGGTATTATGCTTGCGACAATACTTAAAATAAACGCTGACGGGTTGGTATATTCTATAACAATTTTATCCAACTCATCTTTAACTCGTGGGTCATCTTTAAATATAGTTTTAACCATTTTATCTAATATTTCATTTTGTGTATCTGCCGAATATTCAGTTCTGACAGCTAAGAAAATCGTGAAAATCAGTAATACAATGTGACTTTCTGAGAGATATGTAGGCACATAGCATTCTTCTATAATCTTATTAAATATTTTGGATGCTTCTGTCTCTATTTTCCCTAATTCACTCTCTATTTCACCATCTTTACCATAAAAATAATCCTTGTATGCTTGGTTTTTCAAATCCCCATGTACTATAAATCTTTCTCTTTCCAAGTTGAATACTCCGATTGTTTTTTTATTTAAATTGTTAGAGAAGTTTTTTAAATAGAATCTCGGTACAAAATGTTGTTTTTTCTTTTCTGGCACAAGTTCCACCTCTTTTTAAATTTTAAAATTACGAACCATTTTTCAAAACAGTTTCTATTATAACTACTCAATTCTTTAAAAGGGCCTATCATCTTAAATTTTATTCCAATTACTCTTGTAGCTCCATACACGTTATATCTTGCATTTTCATTTCACGCTATTGTTTATTTTTTAGAAGACTTTCTTAAAGAAGATTATTGATGTCTTTGTTCAGCTAACGAACAGTATAGTTGAATAAACTTTATTTCTAAAGCTGAGAAAGGAGGTTAAATCTATGTTAGAATGGTTTCAAATTAATATATATAAAGTATGACTAAAGAAATTGTAGCATTTAAAATCAAAGGTAAAGTAAAGTTGAGTCAAAACTACCCAGTAGAACGGCAAAAATTTATTATTCAGCAATTAGAACAATTTACTAATGAAAATAACCAAAAAATTGCCTCTCTAATGAAAGAAAACCATAGAAAAATATTAACGAGTTCGGATTAGAAGTACAAAAATATAATTAGTATAACTATTCGTTAGGTAAATGGTGATGTAATTAGCGACAAAAAAACATTATCATTCGCAATAAAAAAGGCATTGTTTTTCTTAACAATGCCTTTTTACTTCAATTTTTATGTTAAACTAATATACTCGCGTTAGCAGGATTACTAAAACTAAAAATTAAATTGTTTTATTTATAATGTGTTGAATCCTTTCTGGAATTGATGTTTTTAATTCCTTCAAATATTCTGTCAAAAATTTAGGTAAAATTGTTAAATTATTTATATCATCAATTTTATGCCACTTAAATTTCAAAGTTTGTTTGCCTTCATATCCTTCAAAGCTATTTTGGTGATATAGTGAAGAGTTTTCTGGAAACTCTATTAGATAATAAAATTCAATACTTTGTTCTTTTTGATTGTTATATTCAAAAAAATTTTCTGCTACCCACAACAATTTCTTTATTTTAATTTCAATCCCCAATTCTTCTTTAAATTCTCTTTTTAATCCTTCTGTTGTTGCTTCAAACTCTACTCCACCACCAGGTAAAACCCAAAAATCATCCATCTTATGCAAGAGTATATGTTCATTATGCACCACAACTCCTGAAGCTCTAACTCTCGTTCTCAATAAAATATCTCCCCTTTATATAATCAATAATTATATCATTATTTTTCTTTTACTAACCTGCCCGTTAGCCAACCATGTCACATTTCACGGCACCATATAGAAGAAACTCTATTCTTCCATGGGAGTTGAATAACCTCCCCAAATATATTAACATAAAATCCACATAACCTTCAAAAAAATCATCCTATTTTGACAACAGGATGATTTATCTGAGATAAATAATATCACTCATCAACATAACAATCATTTTAACATATAAATTAGCAAAAATTTTAGCACATCAATTTTTTCATTGACAATCATAATTGTCATCCTGCCAATTAGTATGCTAATTTAGTTGCGATTTAATATACTAAAACCATAAAAATGTTGATATATCAATAAAAATAAAAGGCTCTTTTCTAAAAGATTGTTGCTAATAACTCAATAAATGTTTACCAAATTTTTTCAAAAATAATGGTATAATAAATCTGGGAGTGATGATTATGTTAAGGTTAATATTGGTAATCATAACGATACCCTTAGTAGTCATTCATTTCGCCATTCTATACTTTTGGGTTTTCGATTGGCGAAAATTGGTTACACAAGTAGGCTTAATAAGTTGGATTGCCTCAATTATATTGGGTATTCTCGTCTATTTTGCTTATCAAAAGTTCATTAGAAACCAAAAATTTACTGTTTTCAGTAGAAAAGTATTATTCAGTTCAACTTTAATGACCATCGTTTTAGCTGTTCTTACGTTAGTCATTGAAGTAATTACAAGGTCAATGCCTTAGAAGGGGATTGATTTATGCACTCCTTCTAATTGTTTCGACAGTTGTAAAATTTACTTGTTGGCAAGAGGCAAGGAACATTTCTTTCGCTTGTTCTTTTTTCGGTATCTTCTTATTCAATTCAAGAAAACGATGCCAGAATAAGTAGTTATCAAGGTATTTCGTTGCTACACCTTGAAACCTATCCATCCACTTTTTCAAACGAGTATGATACCCGTTGACGTGTTGAATATGGTAAATTCCTTTCTTCGTATAGACACCTTTGCGAACATTAATGGCTTCGTGTTGTAATCCCTTCATCGTAGCGAATTTTTTATAGTTGGTTGCTGTATCTGTGCATAGCAAAGCAGAGGTGTCAATATGTTTTCCTAACACCTCATCAATTTCCATAGCCGTAACACGACCTCTTCCTACCATTTGGGAAAGGATTTGTCCGTTTCTATCGTGTGCAACTACCACACAAATTTGTTCTTTAGAAATGCCACGTTTTTTGGCTACACCGCCACGTTTACGAGTCTTTCTGTGAGCGATGAACTTCTTGCCTTTTTCACTTTCTAAAAAGTAAGTTTCATCTCTTTCCACGATTCCCTTTAGTGTTGGATGACCAAGAGAACGAATCGCATATAGAATTTTGTGTCGCCAATAAAAGGCAGTTGAAATGTGAATATGAAGTTCTTCCGCTATCTTTGGCAATGTGTAGCCTTTCACCATCATCTCAAAGTATTTCAGCCATTTATGAGGGTATCTTGTTCCTGACAATGGGCTACCTGTCATATCGTTGAATGACTTCCCACAATCTTTACATAGATACCGTTGGCGAGAACGATATTTCCCATTACGTTTAACGGACATACTTCCACAGTGAACACACGCTAATCCTTTAGAAAAGCGAGTTTCACGAACCTCTCTGACCATTTTTGAAATGTCGGATTTTAGCTCTGGAAACAAGTCCTTTTTAATGGCTTTAAATAATTCCAACTGTTCTTTCTTTGGAAGTGTATAGAAGTCTTGGTAAACATCGTGCCAAGCCATTGCCATACGGAACACCCTTTCTACCTTTTATGACTCTATTGTACATTATGTCCTATATAGCAACAATCTATACGAAAATAACCAAATAAAAAGACCAATTCCTATGCGAATTGGTCTTAAAAATAGGTTGTTAAATATCTTTTTGTACTCCAAAACTGAACCCGTTAGAAAAATATCCCCCCCTTCTTTTGCTTGACAGAGGAAGGTCAAGAATATTTATTGTTAAACTAACGGAAATCGTTTGCGCAATAAGAAAAACAAAAGGTAAGCAAACATATTAAACATGACTAATATGTGCTTACCTTTATTTTTTAAGGATTTTTAGATTTCAGGTCTTGATAAGACAATAAACCACTTTTTTATTCTAAAATAAAGTTATAGAACAACTTTCCACTACAAAATGTGGATACTGCAAATTATTTGAATAAGCTATTTATCGGACTAAATTTTGCATGTCCTTGCTGAACCTCGTTGCTGAAAAGATTTACATACACTTTTGTCATTTCCAATGACGTATGCCCCAGTATTGCCTGTAATTGAAATGCATTTGCCCCATTTAACACACATAATTTAGCAAATGTATGGCGAAACGTATGTGGGGAACAGCGAACGTTCTTGATTCCTGCCTTTTTCCCATACTCTTTAATTCTGTCCTGTACTTGCTTTTTGCTGAGTGGCGTATCGTCACGGGTAATAAATAAATAATCAGTATCCACACTCCCTCTAACAGCTATATATTTTTTCAACTGATTAATCATTTTATCTTGAATAGGAACAAAACGTTCGAAACCCCCTTTTGTGTTTCGAATGCGGATGACTTTTTGTTCCCAAATGATATCCGTTGTTTTTATACCCACCAGTTCATTTACTCGAACTCCCGTTTCCAACAGCAACATCATAATCGTATAATCCCTTAAACCTACAAACGTACGAAGGTCGCATTCTTTAAATAAAGCCTTTATCTGCTGATTATCAAATGTTTCTACAATCCTTTTTCTATCCTTCAACAATTTGATGTCTTTCATCGGATTGCTTTTTATGAGATTTCGTCCTTCCAAAAAGTTAAAGAACGCCCTCATGGCTCGCAAACGGGAATTGATACTGACTGTCTTAAGACCTTTTTCTTTCATGTACATAATGACATTTCGCTTAATGGTTTCTCCTGTCCATTCACTTACACGCAACTCGATTTCTTGCTCTTTCAGCAGTTTTACAAATGCGTTTAACTCACTGCGATAATATTTAATCGTATGTTCCCGCAAATTTCTTAGTTCGCAATCCTCAATAAATATCTCTAACAATTCCTCAAATGTGTATTCAATTTCTCTGATATCGTCAGATATTAGCAACAACTCCTCACGACTCAACTCTCCTCTTCTTCCTCTCTTGCTCTTTCTCTGCAATTCTCTCTCATTTTCTATTCTTCCCACTTTCCATTTCACCTCACCGAACACGATTGTACGCACACGATTTTCTTTTCTCGAATCGTATTCGGTAAATAAAAAACAAGGGATTTCACTTACGTGAAACCCCTTGTCCCTAAAGCCTTTTCCCTATTTCGATGCCGATGGTGGGAGTCGAACCCACACGGGCAAAGCCCACACGATTTTGAGTCGTGCGCGTCTGCCAGTTCCGCCACATCGGCGTAAAGACATATATAATTTTACATTAAAAATAACATAAAGTCAACTGTTTATTTCATGCCGAGGGCCGGACTCGAACCGGCACGGTAGTTACCTACCCCAGGATTTTAAGTCCTGTGCGTCTGCCAATTCCGCCACCCCGGCTCTGCCATATATGGAGGCGGCACCCGGATTCGAACCGGGGATAAAGGTTTTGCAGACCTCTGCCTTACCACTTGGCTATGCCGCCGCAGGGAAGCGGAAGACGGGACTCGAACCCGCGACCCCCACCTTGGCAAGGTGGTGTTCTACCACTGAACTACTTCCGCATCGTGATCATGGCTGGGGTAGCTGGATTCGAACCAACGCATCACGGAGTCAAAGTCCGTTGCCTTACCGCTTGGCTATACCCCAAAAAAATAGAAGGAAGGGCGACTAGTGGGAATCGAACCCACGCATGCCAGAGCCACAATCTGGTGCGTTAACCACTTCGCCATAGTCGCCATACATATTTATTTTATGGCAGGGGCAGTAGGAATCGAACCCACACCGGAGGTTTTGGAGACCTCTGTTCTACCATTAAACTATGCCCCTAGTATAAAATGGAGGGGGACGGATTCGAACCGCCGAACCCAAAGGGAGCGGATTTACAGTCCGCCGCGTTTGGCCACTTCGCTACCCCTCCGTACCATGGTGCCGACTGCAGGACTTGAACCCGCAACCTACTGATTACGATTCAGTTGCTCTACCAATTGAGCTAAGTCGGCATAAGAAACATTGATATACCCTTAGTTTTTTGTGTCCCTTCCTCTGCTAGCTTATTCAATGATGTTAGATGTGTCGGGACAACTCGGAGCAAATTCATAGAAGCTTAAGCTCGTCTCTACCAGTTGAGCTAAGTTGCACATTAGCCAGAAAAACTTCAAACTTATTTAAAGAGTAAATGGTGGCTCGGGACGGAATCGAACCGCCGACACAAGGATTTTCAGTCCTTTGCTCTACCGACTGAGCTACCGAGCCATTTTTTAATTAGCATTAATTCCACTGTGGCGGTCCCGACGGGACTCGAACCCGCGATCTCCTGCGTGACAGGCAGGCATGTTAACCACTACACTACGGGACCAATATTGGTTGCGGGGGCAGGATTTGAACCTGCGACCTTCGGGTTATGAGCCCGACGAGCTACCGGACTGCTCCACCCCGCGACGATCATGGTGGAGGATGACGGGATCGAACCGCCGACCCCTTGCTTGTAAGGCAAGTGCTCTCCCAGCTGAGCTAATCCTCCACAAAAAGAAAGTGACCCGTACGGGATTCGAACCCGTGTTACCGCCGTGAAAGGGCGGTGTCTTAACCACTTGACCAACGGGCCATAGTAATTAATTAGTGGCGGAGAGCAAGGGATTCGAACCCTTGAGGCGCTATTCGCGCCTACACGATTTCCAATCGTGCTCCTTCGACCACTCGGACAGCTCTCCAAGATGGCTCCGCAGGCAGGATTCGAACCTGCGACCAATCGGTTAACAGCCGATTGCTCTACCACTGAGCTACTGCGGAATAATATGAAGGAGTTATGTAATAAATTAATTTCCTTGTTACAAACTTTTTCATTGATTGGACAAGTATTATTATAATGACCAATATTATCATGTCAAGAGTTTTTTTATTTATTTCATTCCCTCAAAACTAGATAACCGTCTGTTTGGAAGAAAGCCGTTTTGCGCAGGCGGCTTCCGCTTTTCCGTTGTCTAGCTCCGGTGTCTAGCTCTCTTGCGCCAAATAACCTTCTCCCTTGAGGTGCAAGCACCTCTACGGGCGAAGAACATTTGGCTTCGAGAGCTAAGCGCGGCACCTCCGCTTTTCGCTTTGTCCAGCTCCGGCTCGCAGCGCCTTGCGGAAAATAACCTTCCTCCGTCGACATGCAAGCATGTCTCGTCGGAAGAACATTTTCCTTTTGGCGCTAAGCGCTCGCCTCCACTTTTCGCTTTGGTTAAGTCCTCGATCGATTAGTATCCGTCAGCTCCACGTGTCGCCACGCTTCCACCTCGGACCTATCGACCTCGTCATCTTCGAGGGATCTTACTCGCTTGACGCGATGGGAAATCTCATCTTGAGGGGGGCTTCACGCTTAGATGCTTTCAGCGCTTATCCCTTCCGCACATAGCTACCCAGCGGTGCCCCTGGCGGGACAACTGGTACACCAGCGGTGCGTCCATCCCGGTCCTCTCGTACTAAGGACAGCTCCTCTCAAATTTCCTGCGCCCGCGACGGATAGGGACCGAACTGTCTCACGACGTTCTGAACCCAGCTCGCGTACCGCTTTAATGGGCGAACAGCCCAACCCTTGGGACCGACTACAGCCCCAGGATGCGATGAGCCGACATCGAGGTGCCAAACCTCCCCGTCGATGTGGACTCTTGGGGGAGATCAGCCTGTTATCCCCGGGGTAGCTTTTATCCGTTGAGCGATGGCCCTTCCATACGGAACCACCGGATCACTAAGCCCGACTTTCGTCCCTGCTCGACCTGTCCGTCTCGCAGTCAAGCTCCCTTGTGCCTTTGCACTCTACGAATGATTTCCAACCATTCTGAGGGAACCTTTGGGCGCCTCCGTTACCTTTTGGGAGGCGACCGCCCCAGTCAAACTGCCCACCTGACACTGTCTCCCACCCCGATAAGGGGTGCGGGTTAGAATTTCAATACCGCCAGGGTGGTATCCCACCGGCGCCTCCACCGAAGCTGGCGCTCCGGCTTCTCAGGCTCCCACCTATCCTGTACAAGCGATACCAAAATTCCATATCAGGCTGCAGTAAAGCTCCACGGGGTCTTTCCGTCCTGTCGCGGGTAACCTGCATCTTCACAGGTAGTATGATTTCACCGGGTCTCTCGTTGAGACAGTGCCCAAGTCGTTACACCTTTCGTGCGGGTCGGAACTTACCCGACAAGGAATTTCGCTACCTTAGGACCGTTATAGTTACGGCCGCCGTTTACTGGGGCTTCGGTTCGCACCTTCAGCCTTGCGGCTTAAGCGCTCCCCTTAACCTTCCAGCACCGGGCAGGTGTCAGCCCCTATACTTCGCCTTTCGGCTTCGCAGAGACCTGTGTTTTTGATAAACAGTCGCTTGGGCCTTTTCACTGCGGCTCTCTCGGGCTCATCACCCAAGAGAGCACCCCTTCTCCCGAAGTTACGGGGTCATTTTGCCGAGTTCCTTAACGAGAGTTCTCCCGCGCACCTTAGGATTCTCTCCTCGCCTACCTGTGTCGGTTTGCGGTACGGGCACCTCTCACCTCGCTAGAGGCTTTTCTTGGCAGTGTAGGATCGGGGACTTCGGGACCGATGGTCCCTTCGCCATCACGGCTCAGCCTTTGCGCCAGACGGATTTGCCTATCTGGCAGCCTAACCGCTTGGACAGGCTATTCCAGCAGCCTGCTCGCCCTACCTTCCTGCGTCCCCCCATTGCTCAAACGGTGAGGAGGTGGTACAGGAATCTCAACCTGTTGCCCATCACCTACGCCTTTCGGCCTCGGCTTAGGTCCCGACTAACCCTGAGCGGACGAACCTTCCTCAGGAAACCTTAGGCTTTCGGTGCAGAGGATTCTCACCTCTGTTTTCGCTACTCACACCGGCATTCTCACTTCTAAGCGCTCCACGAGTCCTTCCGGTCTCGCTTCGGCGCGCTTAGAACGCTCCCCTACCGATGACCAACGGTCATCCCACAGCTTCGGTGGCACGTTTAGCCCCGGTACATTTTCGGCGCAGAGTCACTCGACCAGTGAGCTATTACGCACTCTTTAAATGATGGCTGCTTCTAAGCCAACATCCTGGTTGTCTGGGCAACTCCACATCCTTTTCCACTTAACGTGCACTTTGGGACCTTAGCTGGTGGTCTGGGCTGTTTCCCTCTCGACCACGGATCTTATCACTCGTAGTCTGACTCCCAAGGATAAGTCATTGGCATTCGGAGTTTGACTGAGTTCGGTAACCCGATGAGGGCCCCTAGCTCAATCAGTGCTCTACCTCCAAGACTCTTCCCTTGAGGCTAGCCCTAAAGCTATTTCGGGGAGAACCAGCTATCTCCAGGTTCGATTGGCATTTCACCCCTACCCACACCTCATCCCCGCACTTTTCAACGTGCGTGGGTTCGGGCCTCCAGTAGGTGTTACCCTACCTTCACCCTGGACATGGGTAGATCACCTGGTTTCGGGTCTACGACGACGTACTTAACGCCCTATTCAGACTCGCTTTCGCTGCGGCTCCGTCTCTTCGACTTAACCTCGCACGTCATCGTAACTCGCCGGTTCATTCTACAAAAGGCACGCCATCACCCATAAACGGGCTCTGACTACTTGTAGGCACACGGTTTCAGGTTCTCTTTCACTCCCCTTCCGGGGTGCTTTTCACCTTTCCCTCACGGTACTGGTTCACTATCGGTCACTAGGGAGTATTTAGCCTTGGGAGATGGTCCTCCCTGCTTCCGACGGGATTCCCCGTGTCCCGCCGTACTCAGGATCCACTCGGGAGGGAACGAAGTTTCGACTACAGGGCTGTCACCTTCTCTGGCGGGCCTTTCCAGACCGCTTCGTCTACCCCGTTCCTTTGTAACTCCCATCATGAGTGGTCCTACAACCCCAAGAGGCAAGCCTCTTGGTTTGGGCTGTTCCCGTTTCGCTCGCCGCTACTCAGGGAATCGCGGTTGCTTTCTTCTCCTCCGGGTACTTAGATGTTTCAGTTCCCCGGGTGTGCCCTCCATACCCTATGGATTCAGGTATGGATACTGCCCCATTACGGGCAGTGGGTTTCCCCATTCGGACATCTCCGGATCAACGCTTGCTTACAGCTCCCCGAAGCGTTTCGGCGTTTGCCCCGTCCTTCATCGGCTCCTAGTGCCAAGGCATCCACCGTGCGCCCTTTCTAACTTAACCATGCGAAAACAGCTTCATGCTTGCCGCCTTCGCTTCTCGGCTTCTTCCTTTGTCTAGCTTCGGCGCCTAGCTCTCTTGTGCCAAATAACCTTCCCCCTCGAAGTGCAAGCACTTCTGCGGGTGAAGAACATTTGGCTTCGGGAGCTAACCGCGGCGCCTCCGCTTTTCTTTTCGGTTATCTAGTTTTCAAGGAACGAAGCTACTACTTTGAGTTCGCTTCTTTGCAGCTTTGTGCCGAGGAACCTAACTTCCTCGAACCTGCTTGTAGACGCAGGCACAAGACTAATTCTGACACAAAGCCTCTATTTTGAAAGAACATTAAACATGTTCCTTCAAAACTGAACAAGGCTACTGCCTTGCATCTGCTTCTCTGCTGCCTTGTGTCGAGGAATCCTGCTTCCTCGAATTCACTAGCAGACGCAGACACAAAGCACTTGAAGGAGTGAAATGCTCCCTCAAAACTGAACAAACCCGAAGCGTCCACTTCCGACTAGCCCATAAGGGCAGTCGCCTTCGCCTTTCATGTCATCCTTAGAAAGGAGGTGATCCAGCCGCACCTTCCGGTACGGCTACCTTGTTACGACTTCACCCCAATCACTTGCCCCACCTTCGGCGGCTGGCTCCCTTAAAGGGTTACCTCACCGACTTCGGGTGTTGCAAGCTCTCGTGGTGTGACGGGCGGTGTGTACAAGGCCCGGGAACGTATTCACCGCGGCATGCTGATCCGCGATTACTAGCGATTCCGGCTTCATGCAGGCGAGTTGCAGCCTGCAATCCGAACTGAGAGCGGCTTTTTGGGATTCGCTCCCCCTCGCGGGTTCGCAGCCCTTTGTACCGCCCATTGTAGCACGTGTGTAGCCCAGGTCATAAGGGGCATGATGATTTGACGTCATCCCCACCTTCCTCCGGTTTGTCACCGGCAGTCCCCCTAGAGTGCCCAACTGAATGCTGGCAACTAGGGGCGAGGGTTGCGCTCGTTGCGGGACTTAACCCAACATCTCACGACACGAGCTGACGACAACCATGCACCACCTGTCACCCTGTCCCCCCGAAGGGGGAACGCCCTGTCTCCAGGGTTGTCAGGGGATGTCAAGACCTGGTAAGGTTCTTCGCGTTGCTTCGAATTAAACCACATGCTCCACCGCTTGTGCGGGCCCCCGTCAATTCCTTTGAGTTTCAGCCTTGCGGCCGTACTCCCCAGGCGGAGTGCTTAACGCGTTAGCTACAGCACTAAAGGGTTTAACCCCTCTAACACTTAGCACTCATCGTTTACGGCGTGGACTACCAGGGTATCTAATCCTGTTTGCTCCCCACGCTTTCGCGCCTCAGCGTCAGTTACAGACCAGAGAGCCGCCTTCGCCACTGGTGTTCCTCCACATCTCTACGCATTTCACCGCTACACGTGGAATTCCGCTCTCCTCTTCTGCACTCAAGTCCCCCAGTTTCCAATGACCCTCCACGGTTGAGCCGTGGGCTTTCACATCAGACTTAAGGGACCGCCTGCGCGCGCTTTACGCCCAATAATTCCGGACAACGCTCGCCCCCTACGTATTACCGCGGCTGCTGGCACGTAGTTAGCCGGGGCTTTCTCGTTAGGTACCGTCACCGTACCGCCCTATTCGAACGGTACTTCTTCTTCCCTAACAACAGAGCTTTACGATCCGAAGACCTTCTTCGCTCACGCGGCGTCGCTCCGTCAGACTTTCGTCCATTGCGGAAGATTCCCTACTGCTGCCTCCCGTAGGAGTCTGGGCCGTGTCTCAGTCCCAGTGTGGCCGGTCACCCTCTCAGGCCGGCTACGCATCGTCGCCTTGGTGAGCCGTTACCTCACCAACTAGCTAATGCGCCGCGGGCCCATCCGTAAGTGGTAGCAAAAGCCACCTTTCAACCGAAGACCATGCAGTCTTCGGTGTTATCCGGTATTAGCCCCGGTTTCCCGGAGTTATCCCGGTCTTACGGGCAGGTTACCCACGTGTTACTCACCCGTCCGCCGCTAACCGAACAGAAGCAAGCTTCCGTTCGGTCCGCTCGACTTGCATGTATTAGGCACGCCGCCAGCGTTCGTCCTGAGCCAGGATCAAACTCTCCAAAAAGAAAGTTGATTGGCTTCTTTTCAGCTTCAGCGCCGACACCGCAAGGTGTCGCTCGCCTTCGCTTTTCTTACTGTCCAGCTCCGGCTCGCAACGCCTTTTGGAAAATAACCTTCCTCCGTCGACATGCAAGCATGTCTCGTCGGAAGAACATTTTCCTTTCGGCGTTAGGCGCTCGCCTTCGCTTTTCTATGTGGACGCTTCGTTTTGTTCAGTTTTCAAAGAACATTTGCTACTCAAAACAGCCTTTTAATAATATCACAGCGTTTTTTTATTGTCAACTAATTTTTTCGTTGTCAAGATTGTTCAATTAATTCATTAGCGACGCTATTTAATATAACACCTTAATCTAAAAAATGCAACCCCTTTTTTATATTTTTTTGTTCCCTCAAATTTATTTAAATGGTGCAATTAACTTTTTCGCAACAATCGAAATTGGAGATTCTCATTTCAACTGTTTACGATTACAACTTTAACCGAATTATTTATTGCAAATCAACTATACACCGCTTTATAACATAATAATTACACATATCTCATACATATAAATTAAATAATTATTGTCATTTTTCATCGATTCATTTGATAAAAAAACAAAACATCTTACTTTGAATTTACTAAATGATCCGATCTCCTCTCATGTTAATAATGTGGATAATTTGTGAATAACATGTGAATAACTTGTTGTTAAGGAGGAAAATATGATTAAAATTCAAGATACGATTGTGTATAACGACTTCCTAGCGGATTCTTCTCTTTCAAAAAAACAAGAAAAAATATTTGAAGCATTATTAAAATCACCAGAAACTTACGTATATAAAAACGAACATCAGCTTTTGTTTGAAATTATTTTGCGCGAGCGCATTATCGATGCGGCCATCTCGCTCGCAAAAAGCAAAGTAAGGTTTGCTATTTTTCGTTTTTCAAAATGCAATGAGCAATTTTGGATAAAAAATGAGTTGGGAGGTTTCCAATTAAAAGAAAGCGTGCTTCCCTCGGATGCGATAAACGATATTTTCATAAACAGCCATTTATACGCCTTTGAGTGCGCTACCGCCATCGTTATCGTGTTTTACAAGGCAGTATTAGATGTTATGGATAAACAGACATTTAATAGGCTGTTTTCCAATCTCTTATTATACGATTGGCATGTCGATCAAGACTTAGGGATAAAAACAAAAAAGGGAGAAGACTATCTCCCAGGCGACTGTCTTTATTTTAAAAACCCTGAATTCGATCCGCAAACGCCGCAGTGGCAGGGAGAAAATACGATCTATTTAGGAAACGACCTGCATTACGGGCATGGAATCGGGATTAAAACGTCAGAAGGAATCATCGCCGCTTTAAATAAAAAAAGGAAAAAAGACGCTACAAAATCAGCCTACTTGCTTCCGCAAACGACAAGAGTCGATTTTATTTATTTATCTCAGTTTTCTAGCAACCCCGGAGGCTATCGTCTTCCCATTAACAAGAAATATTTCATTACCGGGGCGCTCGGGTCAGCTACTTTCTTGTATTGGTAGCGACCCTTTTCGATTTTCTCCCCACAAATATGTTCCGATTCCTGTTAAAATGAAAATCCCCCCCATCAACTGGGACGGTCGAATAATCTCTCCAAGCAAAAAGTAAGCTAATATTGTTGCACCGACTGGCTCAAATAAAATGCTCATCGAAATGGTTGCAGCACTTACCCATTTTACCGACCAGTTCATCAGTGAATGTCCGAGCAACGTCGGCACAATCGCCAGCAAAATAAAGCAAATCCAATCTATTTTTCTATATGAAAACAACGGAAATTGAAAAGCAAGCACATAAAGAAAGAGCGTGAAAGAACTAATTCCGTATACAATATATGTATATGTCATTAATGACAGGCGTTTTCGTAACTCTTGACCAAACAGCCAATACCCTGTTACCATTGCACATGCCAAAAGCGCTAGTATATCACCAAATAATGCTTTACCGCTAATTCGGAAGTCACCCCAACTAATGATAATGCTTCCAACGATAGCTAATAATGCGCTAAGAAACGCTCCTGCTGTCAATCGTTCTTTAAAAAAGACATATCCGCCAATAAATGCAAACAACGGTTGTAACGTTACAAGTACAACCGAACTCGTTACAGAAGTATAGTTCAATGACTCAAACCAAAGAATAAAATGAAACGCTAAGAGCACACCAGAGATGATGGAAAATATCCAATCTCGTTTCGAGATCACTTTTAATTCGGAAACATATTTCATAAAAAGTGGTGTCATGAATAGCACAGTAAAAAACAAACGATAAAATGCAATGACGGAGGCAGGAGCATGCGCCCATTTCACAAGAATGGCGGAAGTAGATACAGAGATTGCTCCGACAAACAATGCTAAGTATGGTTTCCATAAACTTGATGATTTCATTGTCCATCCCCTTATAAGCATTTTATCATGATTATACCACTACACAAACAGAAGAGGTGATCATATATGAACTTAGATCCTTTTATCAAACTAGGAATATCAGCTATATTAGGAATGATTATCGGATTAGAGAGAGAATTAAAACGCAAACCCGTTGGTCTAAAGACATGTTTAGTAATTTCTATTTCCAGCTGCTTATTAACCATTGTATCGATTGAATCCGCTTATGTATTTCCTCTAAAAAATCATATTACGATGGATCCACTCCGCCTTGCCGCTCAAATTGTCTCAGGAGTCGGATTTCTCGGGGCAGGAGTCATTTTACGACGCGGCAACGATAGTATTTCTGGGCTGACAACCGCTGCGATCATTTGGGGAGCGGCTGGCATCGGCATCGCAGTCGGTGCCGGATTTTATTTGGAATCTGCATTTGGCGTTGCGCTATTAATTGTGAGTGTTGAGCTAATTCCTGTTATAATCAGCTTTTTTGGACCAAAACAATTGCGAGAAAAAGAAATTCTTCTACAAATCACCGTTGCGGATGCAAAAAATATTGCCGACGTAATTCACAAACTCAAATCGCAAAATATCGATATTAAGACAATGCGTATTAAAGACTTAGACGACAACCATCATTTAATTAAACTAAAAGCATCTGTTGACCAAAAACGCGCCGCTGCCGACGTCTACTATGCCATTCGCACCATTGATTCGATCGTCCATATTGATATAGAAAGCGCCTAATCCTTCTAAACAAAAATTAGATAAAATTGTATTGCATTTCAAAAAAGGCGTATATATAATAAAAATGGACAATAATATTCCGTGAAAATGGGGCATTAGCTCAGTTGGGAGAGCGTCGTGCTGGCAGCGCGAAGGTCACCGGTTCGAACCCGGTATGCTCCATTCGAGAAACCCTTGCGTGGCAAGGGTTTTTCCTTTTTATCTAGATAGGGGGGCATTTTTATTTAGCAATAATCTTTTAGAAAACAGCCAATAAAAAAGCACCCGGCAAACATCATGAATCAGCTTGTCTGCAAAATCGACCAGCCGATCCCTTGCATGGCAAGGGCTTTCTTTTTTACATTATATAAGCAAAAAGGGCGATCATATATAAAACACGCATTGACTCATTGAAGGAGGAAAGAAACAGATGAGAAAGTTAGCAAGTTTGCTGACAGCTGCTTTATCCATTCTCTTTTTTCCAACCAGTAGCTTCGCCCATCCAGGCGCTCTGGACGAACTCGGCGGACATTTCCGCAATTCAGACTGCGTATACTTGCTGCATGAACCGACAGCGCTTGCCATGCAGGCCAAAAATAAAGCAGAGCTTGTCCAATTAGTCAAAAAATACAATAGCAACGCCAAGTGCACCCGACAGCTGACGGTGGATAAAATTGACCTAGAAGGGCATACGCTGAGCGGAGTCCCTGCAACGAAATCAAGTTCGTCGGCCACATTGCGATTAGGAAAAAAATATCCTGCAACATTAGTAGAGTGCATTGATGGAGATACAGCAAAGTTTATCGTCAATGGACGCGAATATACAACCCGCTTTCTATTCATCGATACCCCAGAAAGCACGATCGAAGTCGAGCCGTATGGAAAAGAAGCAAGCCAATTTACTTGTTCCCGCTTAAAACAAGGAAACATTACATTGGAAACTGACGGCAGCACTCTGTTTGATAAGTATCATCGTTTGCTCGCTTGGGTGTGGGTAGGAAACAAATTGCTGCAAGAAGAAGTGGCCAAAGCAGGACTGGTCGAAGATTTTTACGATTACGGGGATTATAAATACGAAAGCCGAATCCGCGACGCTATGGCGGAGGCGAAACGAAACGGTGCGGGAATGTATGGCCGTTCATCCGCGCAAAAACCTGATTCCTCCCGTCAGCAGCAAACAGCGGAAGAAAAAACGGAAAGCAAAAAAACAACACCCGCATCAAACTCACCGGCACAAGAAAATGAAGAGCAGCACGATGATCAGCAAAAACAGCACGATGCAGAGTCCGACAAAACAAATTCATTCCTTTACTTGATCATTGGCGCAGTTGCGATTATCATTATTTACGCTTTCGCCCGCAAATAATAGATACGGCTATATGCAGCGGCCTGCCCCGAACGAACAAAAGGAGCTAATGACTAGCTCCTTTTGTTTCATAATGACTACCGGGACCTGTTACTGCTCCGGCAGCAACTCTTCAATCACCGATTGCTCGGACAAATGAGCCGCTGTGGAGAAAGAAGCGCCATTTAGCCGCTTAAAGCCATATTTCTCTAACCTCTCTATTTGCTCTTCCGTCAAGTCATTATAAGCAATCACCGAAGGGGTTCCTGATGACTTATAAATTAAATTGCCTGTTACCGGACATTGAAACGCATCAGCGACAAATCCTTCCCCGTCTTGAATCGTAAATAAGCGAACCGGCATCACATCCATATATTTCCCTCTTTCTACGGTGTATTTCTTTATTACAATTGTCCAATCCCACCGTATTCTATACAATTCTTTTGCCAACAATGATCAAATCCCGTTCGATCCCTTCTAGCTCCGCAACCTTCGGGAGATGCCCCCATGTTTCAAAGCCAAAGCGGGCAAAAAGCCGCAAGCTTGGCTCATTATGCGCAAAAATAAACCCTAAAAGCGTTTTTATCTCCAAACTCGGCGCTTCCTCAATCGCTTTTTGAAGAAGCTGTGTGCCAATTCCTCTTCCCCGATATGCCTCGGAAATATAAATGCTAATTTCTGCCGTATGACGATATGCCGGCCGCCCATAAAACGACTGAAAACTAAGCCATGCGCACACATGGCCGTCCAGCTCCACAACCCAGATCGGACGCGTATGCGGATCGTGCGCGAAAAACCATGCTTCCCTGCTCTCAACAGTCACTGGTTCGAGATCTGCTGTTACCATTCTTGTCGGAACCGTTTCATTGTATATCTGAACGATTGCTGGTAAATCTTCTCTGTTTGCATTTCGAATCATCGTATCTCCACCTTATGGAATAATATACCTCTGCAGAAAAGAATACCATAATTATCGTTCAAAATGACATACTCCTTTTTATAACCATGCACCATTTATGCCACTTGCATATAAACGCTTGAAAATAGAAAAGTGAACCATAAACTCCATAAACGAACATATTTCATCAACAGGAAACGCGTAAATCTCAAAAAACGCTGCCAGCATGTCTTGATCCACTGCATCTAATATCCCTGATGATAGGAGAGGATAATGAATTTCATTCCACCAACGTTCATATCCATAATCGATAAACACTTCTTTTATTTGTTCTTGCGTCATATTTATCCCTCCTTGCTTCCATCATTATTGCATATACCATTATCGGTTTTGCGGAAAAAATAAAAACAAAAAACGCCTAAAAACGGCGTTTTTCCATTCTGTTCGTTATTGTTCCTCGTTGAGTTCTTCTACAGGCACTTCCCGTCGTTCACGAAGGTGCCCATCGCGCAAATGGACAGTAGCGGTTTCTTTTTGCTCATCATAACCGTCAATCCAAACAGATACACCATTATAATAAACCGGAATATCTGCGGGAGACGAAACGATTTGTTTTACGCGATTCATATCCATGTAAACAATCTCCTCCTTGTTGTAATTATCATGATGTAGTATGAAACGGGAAGGAATTTTTATGCAAAAAAATGTGCAAAACAGTAAAGACTAGCTATGTAAAACGATCTATGTTTGGAGGAAACCAATGAAAAACTGGGATGTACTAATATCGTATTTACGCCTTCCTGTTTTGGTACGATTGTTGTTAGTTGGAAGTATAATGATCGTCTTTTTCGGAACATTGATTCATTTCGTTGAACCATCCACATTCCGTAATGTATTCGATGGAATATGGTGGGCCATTGTGACAACCGCGACGATCGGTTATGGCGATATGGTGCCGAAGACATTTGCCGGGAAAATCGTCGCCATTTCTCTCATTTTGTTAGGAACGGGAGTCATCACCACTTATTTCGCCACATTATCCGCAGCCGCGGTAGCAAAAGAGTCCGTACTATCGAGCGGGCAGCTACGTTACATGCAGAAAGGGCATATCATCATTGTCGGTTGGAATGAACGGGCGCGCGAGGTAATAGTAAAATTAACGAAATATCACTCATCGCTTCGATGCGTGATTATCGATGCGACTTTACAGGAACTTCCGGTTTCCTATAAAAATGTTCATTTTATTAAAGGAAATGCCAGTTACGATGATGTGCTTCATAAAGCGAACATTGCCGAAGCGCAAATGATTTTAATTACAGCCGATCAGCATAAAAATGAAGCAGAAGCAGATAAAGATTCGATTTTAACATTGTTGGCGGCCAAAGGACTTAATCCTTGTATATATGCGATCGTTGAAATTTTAACAGAACAGCAAGTGAATAACGCAAAACGGGCTGGCGCCGATGAAGTCATTCAGACCAATTTGCTGTCAAGCTTTGCGATGGCAAACAGCCTTCAGTCGCCAGGGGTATCGAAAGCGACGGAAGAGTTGCTTCATCAACTTCATAATAGAAAACTACAGCTTATCGATGCGGAAGGATTATTCATCGGAAAAACATTTTTTGAAATCAGCCAAATATTATTAGACAAACAAATAATTTTAATCGGTATAATGAGGGGAGAAGAAGGATATATAAATCCTTCTCCACATTTTTTGATCGAAAAGGGAGACCGTTTGTTCGTGATCATGACTTAATCAAGCAGGTGGCTTTCTAAATCTTTGACAAGCGCTTTTCCAATGTCAATATATTTTTCCGGAAACGTCGCATCAGGGTCTTGCGGCTCCGCAAATTGGTTAAAAGCCGCGCCAAGATTGCCGCCATCGGCGTGGTCATCAATCCCTATTTGATACTTATGGGACAATAAAAATGGCCTGCCGAGCTTGACGGTTGTTCCATGGGAATCGAGCTGCCCGTCAATTGCTTCAAACGGAACGCGCAAAAATTGATATCCTGCTTCATCGTCAATTTTATAATCGAACGAACCATGATCATAATCCCAATTTCCACCAATCGTATAACCAAGCGGTTTTAACAACTGCTCCAGCTTATATAACGGAAACGTCTTTCCTTCTAATCGTGAAGGAATTTCAATCATCGCAAACACCCTCCTTTTTCATCTATGTTTCCCTATTTAGCGATAATTTAAAAAAAATTTCATTCTACTCATCCCTTCGAAAATAATGTTTCCCGATTGCCAATGTCATCGCCCCCTAATCTGCAAAATGCTAAAAACAAAAAATCAACAGCCCTTCCGTTTGCGGGAAGGGCTGTTGTTGATCAGCGGCTATATCATGGTATTTCTGTAAACTGTTCGACAGCGCAGTTGTTTTTGCCGCTGTCTGCACAGAAGAGATCGCATCAGAGGTATTATAAAACATCAGGAGGATGACGAACCGCGCCAAGTTATTTTTGTTGTTGGGAGTGGCTATTCATTGGAAGGCTTTTTGGCTTTTCCGCTATTTCTTTAGAAAATTCCATAGTCGCTAAATTTGGCATTCTTCTTTGATTCATAAAGCTGTTTATGCCACGCATCGCCCGCTGAATCGGATTTGGCGTCATATAATAAGCGTTGCGTCTCCTTCTCATGCTGAAAGCAGCTGCGGCAATTCCCAGCCCCAATATAGTCCATATGGCGTTGTTATTGCTTCGGCGTCCTGTTAAGCGCAATAACTGATTCCACATTCCTCTATTACGCCCAAAATTAAATAGACGGTTCATGATCTGTACACTCCTCTTTTCGGATTTCCCTTGCGCTCGAAAAAAATTTTCTTTTCGAGCATTTATTAATGTGCGTTAGAGAAGCAAGTTCATGTATGGAAAACACTACTTAATGACACCGTGTATTTCTTGTATTATTGCTCCCGATTGCCAAAATAAAGCGAAAAAACTTAGAATAAAGAGGAATTACAACCTCATATCGCCAAAATAATTATTTATGCCATGAAAAAAGGGCTCTCCATAAGGAAAGCCCTTCTTATTATTTTAATCGCTTTTCAAGTTCTGCTTTTTTCTCTTCATATCCAGGTTTGCCTAAAAGCGCAAACATGTTGACTTTATACGCTTCTACCCCTGGCTGGTCAAATGGATTTACCCCTAACAAGTAACCGCTCATCGCACACGCTTTTTCAAAGAAATAGACGAGATAGCCAAACGTATATTCATTTAGTTCCGGAAGGGTAATCACTAAATTCGGCACTCCGCCATCCGTATGGGCAAGAAGCGTTCCTTCAAACGCCTTCGTATTGACAAAATCAACCGTTTTTCCTGCCAAATAGTTCAGTCCATCTAAATCGTTTTCTTCTGCTTCAATAACTAAATCATGGCGCGGTTTTTCGACTTTCAATACCGTTTCAAACAAATCGCGGCGTCCTTCTTGGATATATTGCCCTAATGAATGAAGGTCAGTCGAGAAGTTGGCCGATGCAGGGAAAATCCCTTTTTGATCTTTCCCTTCACTTTCGCCAAACAGCTGTTTCCACCATTCCGCAAAATATTGCAGCGCAGGTTCATAGTTAATGAGCAGTTCAATCGTTTTTCCTTTGTTATACAAAATGTTCCGAATCGCCGCATATTGATAAGCAGCGTTCTCTTCGAGTTCTGAGCTGCTAAAGTCTTCGCGTGCTTGCGCTGCCCCTTTCATCATTTCTTCGATGTTTGCGCCGCTTACCGCAATCGGAAGAAGCCCTACCGCCGTTAATACAGAATAACGGCCACCGACATCGTCCGGAATGATAAACGTTTCATATCCTTCCGCCGTCGCAAGCGTTTTTAATGCGCCGCGCGCCCGGTCTGTTGTTGCGTAAATCCGTTTGCGCGCTTCTTCTTTCCCGTATTTTTCTTCCAAAAGCTTACGGAAAATACGGAACGCAATAGCTGGTTCTGTCGTCGTTCCCGATTTGGAAATAACGTTAATCGAGAAATCTTTTCCTTCAAGTAAGTCCATTACTTCTTTCATGTATGTCGAACTAATGTTGTTGCCGACGAAAATGATTTGCGGCGTATTTCGTTTTTCTTTCGGAAGCGCATTATAAAACGAATGATGAAGCATTTCGATCGCTGCACGCGCTCCCAAATACGAACCGCCGATTCCGATGACTAATAATACGTCGGAATCCGCTTGAATTTTTGCGGCCGCTTTTTGAATGCGGGCAAATTCTTCTTTGTCATAATTCACCGGCAAATCAAGCCAGCCCAAAAAATCATTGCCCACTCCGGTTTTTTCATGAAGGGAATGGTGAGCAACTTTCACCGCATCACGCAAATATGTAAGCTCATGTT
The DNA here is from genome assembly GCF_030268025.1 of Parageobacillus sp. G301. Taxonomy (NCBI): domain Bacteria; kingdom Bacillati; phylum Bacillota; class Bacilli; order Caryophanales; family Anoxybacillaceae; genus Parageobacillus; species Parageobacillus sp. G301. The sequence goes on along the minus strand of NZ_BSDB01000002.1, from coordinate 621,060 downwards.
CGCCAAAGAACGATAGTGCTTTTGAATAGTCGAAACGAATATGTGTCATACGCTCGATCCTCCAAACAAAAATGTTTTCCCTTTTTACACTTTAACGAAACAATCAGAAGGAATCAAGTCACACCCTATAGTGTAAACGAATTCATTTTGAACATTTCATGGCCATAAACAAATGAAATAGGCAGCCGCTGCTGCCTATTTTCCCAAATTATAATGATGCACGTAAAATCGCAAGCACATCGTCTCGATTTAATTCTTTGAACTTTCCAAACTCGCCATTCGCCATCGCTTTATCGGCAATTAATTCCAAACTTTCTTCACCAATTCCGTAATCCGCAAGCCGTGATGGCGCTCCGATGCTCGACCAAAATTCGCGCAGTTTTTCAATTCCTTCTAACGCTGTGTCCCGCTCCGATTTTCCTTCTGGATTTACACCAAAAACGCGAACGGCTAATTGTGCAAACCGGCTAACATTTTCATCAAGCACATGTTTCATCCAGTTTGGAAATAAAATCGCAAGCCCCCCAGCGTGCGGAATATCATAAACAGCCGAAACCGCATGTTCAATGTTATGTGTCGCCCAATCGCCGCGCACTCCCATTTGTAAAAAGCCATTGAGGGCAATGGTGCCGCAGTATAAAATCGTTTCCCGCAGCTCATAATTTTGTAAGTCGTTGACTAGTTTCGGCGCCGCTTCCATTACTGTGCGCAATACCGCTTCACACATCCGGTCTTGAAGCGGAGTATTCGTTGTATGATGGAAATATTGTTCCAGCACATGGGACATCATATCGACGATTCCGTAAACCGTATGATCCTTTGGAACGGTTAGCGTATATGTCGGATCAAGAATTGAAAATTGCGGGAACGTTGCCGGGCTGCTCCAACCATATTTTTCTTTCGTCTCCCAGTTCGTAATCACCGAACCAGAATTCATTTCCGAACCGGTTGCCGCAAGCGTCAATACAGTTCCAAACGGAAGCGCTTCTGAAACCTTTACTTTCTTTGTGATGAAATCCCACGGATCGCCATCGTATTTCGCACCCGCAGCAATCGCTTTCGTACAGTCAATCACACTTCCCCCGCCAACGGCAAGCAAAAACTCGATTCCTTCTTTTTTACAAATTTCCACACCTTTTCGTACCGTTGACAAGCGCGGATTCGGCTCCACACCTGGAAGTTCTGTTACTTCCACGTTCAACTCATTCAATAGACGAATGACTTCATCATACAATCCGTTCCGTTTAATGCTGCCGCCGCCATAGACAAGCAGTATCTTTTTTCCATAACGAGGTATTTCCTCTTTCAGCTGCTCAATTTGCCCCTTTCCAAAAATCAACTTCGTCGGGTTTCGAAAAGTAAAATTTTGCATATGTATCCATCCCTCCTTTGCTTCTATTATGGAGGCTGCTTCCTTTGGATGTAAAGTAATTAATTTTTTTCACAAACTATGCATATTTTCCGTGAGTATTATGCATTCTATAAGCGAACGATTGAAAAATTTTAAGGAGGAATTTACCGATGAGCGCACTTCAGCGTATTGCACTATTTCTTACGATTATCGGCGCTATTAACTGGGGATTAATCGGTTTTTTTCAATTTGATTTAGTAGCAGCTATATTCGGCGGGCAAGATTCCGCATTATCACGCGTCATTTATGGACTCATTGGTATTGCCGGACTCATTAACCTTGCGCTTCTTTTTAAGCCTGCAGCAGAGCTAGGACGCACAGAACCAAAAACTTCCCGGACATAAAAAAGTAAAACACTCACCTTGTAAAAGGGTGGGTGTTTTACTTGGATAGGTCTTCTTTTTTCGATTGTTCGATCCATTCCTGCAGCTTTTCCTTTAATGTGTTAAACCCTGGGTTTAACGACATTTTCACTTTCACGTGCCGTTTTCTCTTTTTTCCTTGTCTTTCTTCCACCGCCCTCATGGACAGGCTGGCTCGTTTTGTTTGTGGATCGATGGACAATACTTTTACGATTATTTCATCACCAACATTGACATAATCTTTAATGCTTTTGACAAACTCATGAGAAATTTCCGAAATGTGAACAAGTCCTTGCATCTCTTCATCTAGTTCCACAAAGACGCCGTACGGTTGAATACCAGTAACCTTTCCTTTCACGATACTCCCTACTTCAATATGAGACAAACAAAACACTCCTATTTTCCAAATTGAATATGTGTTTTTATATTATAACATAATTTTTGTCCAATAGAAAAAATATGTTCTGCCATCCCGATGAGGAAATGGCAGAACATCCATGGCTACAATCGATCTAAAAAGCGTTTCATTCGTTTGATTGCTTCTTGCAGCTGTTCCATTGAGGAAGCGTAAGAACAGCGAATATATCCTTCCCCGCTTGCGCCAAATACGTTTCCAGGTACGACCGCAACTTTTTCCTCCAACAACAATTTCTCTGCAAATTGTTCGGATGTCAGCCCAGTCGATTGAATAGACGGAAATGCATAAAACGCTCCGCCAGGCATATGACAGCTAAGCCCAATTTCATTTAACGATTGCACAAAATAGTTGCGGCGGCGCCGATAGCTTTTTCTCATATATTCGACATCTTGCTCTCCGTTTCTTAACGCTTCAATCGCACCGTATTGCACCATCGTCGGCGCACACATCATCGCATATTGATGAATTTTTAACATCGCTTGTAAAATTTCCGCAGGCGCCGCGGTAAATCCAAGCCTCCAGCCCGTCATGGCAAATCCTTTCGAAAAACCAGAAATCAAAATGGTCCGCTCCCGCATTCCATCTACCGACGCAAAGCTTATGTATGAATCGTCATACGTCAGCTCTGCATAAATTTCGTCCGAAATAATAAGCAAATCATGTTTTTTTGCGATTTGCGCAATTGCTTCTAGCTCTTCTTTATGGAGCACCGTCCCTGTCGGATTGTTTGGTGAACAGATGATGAGCGCTTTTGTTCGATCGGTAATAACCCGCTCGATTTGATCTGCACGAAGCTTGAAATGGTCATCCCCATTTGTTTCTACCGGAACAGGCACTCCTCCTGCCAACGTAACAAGCGATTCATAAGCAACAAAGCTAGGTTCAACAACGATCACTTCATCCCCAGGATTCACCGTCGCACGCAGTGCTAAATCAATGGCTTGGCTTGCGCCGACCGTGACAAGAATTTCTGTTTCGGGATCGTATTCAATATGGAATTTTCGGGCTAAATAAGCGGCAATTTCTTGACGAAGCTCTAAAAGTCCAGCGTTTGCCGTATATGATGTATATCCTTGCTCAAGCGACAAAATACATGCTTCACGTATGTTCCATGATGTGACAAAGTCAGGCTCGCCCACCCCTAGAGAAATAACTCCTTCCATGCTGGAAGCAAGATCAAAAAAACGGCGAATTCCTGACGGCTTCAGACGAGCGACTGTTTCCGACAAATAGGATTTCTTCGTTCGTTGCATCATGGCACCATCACGATGCGACGATCTTGATCTCCTTGGTCAAACACCGTACCGTCATGTTTATATTTTTTCAATATAAAATGAGTCGTCGTCGAAATGACGGAATCTAACGTTGATAATTTTTCAGAAACGAATTGCGCCACTTCCGACATAGAACGCCCTTCAATGACAACGGATAAATCGTACGCTCCTGACATTAAATAAACGGATTTTACTTCTGGAAAACGATAAATGCGCTCCGCCACTTCATCAAACCCTACTCCTCGTTTTGGCGTTACTTTGACATCAATCATCGCCGTAACTCCTTCATGTCCGTCTACTTTTCGCCAGTCGACAAGCGCCGCGTACTGCACAATCACTTTCATTTCCTCAAGTTTTTTCATGATCGCTTCTGTTTCTTCCACAGATAACGATACCATTTTTGCCAGCGTTTCGATCGGAATACGCGCATCTTTTTCTAATATTTCGATAATTTCTATTTCTTTTTCGGTCAGTTTCACTCTCCATCCCCCCGATAAACATTTTCACATAAATTCTATCAATTTGCACGAAAAAATGGCAAATACTACGACTATGCTACAATAAATTATGAGAGGTGGCGAACGATGGCAACATCGCAACCAAGTGCGCAAACAATCCAGTTAAATAATATTCAGCTTTATTACGAAGCATACAATATGGAACAAAAACGCCCTGTATTTGTCCTGCTGCACGGATTTCTTTCATCTACATTCAGCTATCGGCGGCTCATTCCTCTTCTTGCAAATGACTTTTCCATTATCGCAATTGATTTGCCGCCATTTGGAAAAAGCGAAAAATCTACGCGGTTTCGTTATACGTATCAAAATCTGGCCCGTCTTGTCATTGATTTATTACATCACTTCCAAATACAAACATGTACGCTTGTTGGACACTCGATGGGCGGACAAATTTGCTTGTATATCGCCCGTATGCAGCCGCAACTTGTTCGTGAAATGATCTTGCTTTCCAGCTCCGGATATTTAGGACGAGTAAAATGGTCGCTTTCTCTTTCTACTTACATCCCATGCTTTCATTTATATGTGAAACGCTATCTTTACAAGCAAGGCGTAGAAACAAACTTGCGGCAAGTTGTTCATGATTATTCGCTTGTTGATGATGAAATGAAAAAAGGATATGAAGAACCGTTTTACGATCCGCAAATGTTTAAAGCATTAACACGCTTTATCCGGCATCGTGAAGGTGATTTACCAACAAGTGAGCTGCGGCAAATCGATACGCGCACTTTACTTTTATGGGGCGAAAATGATCGCATCGTCCCGATGGAAATTGGCAAAAGATTGCATAACGATTTAGCTAATTCCATCTTTCTCTCTTTTCCGAATACCGGCCATCTTTTGCAGGAAGAAAAGCCAGAGGACGTATACCGCCAAATCGCTCACTTTATCCGCTAAGATAACTTATTTACGGAAGGGAGCATGCAGTAGATTCTTTTATCGCTAACAGCTTTTGCGCCATTTTTACACATTCATGCAAAGGAATTACTTTTTCAAACGAGAATTCATAAATCGCTTGGATTTTTTCAGCAAGCATTTTCGGTTCATCGCAGTCATGCACTGCCTGCAAGACATCGACCGCTTCCGTTTCATAAGCGTCACAACCATAACCGAACGGATCCCATGTTCGAATCGTATGAAGCAGCAACTGGTTTATTTGATGCGCATCCATCGTCCGTCCACACCTTCCAAGCAAAAATGTTGAGCATACAAAAATTATAAGCGATAATCCTTAAAAAAAGAAGGGAGAGGACGCATTTTATGTATTCGTTTGACGATGTCATCGACCGCCGCAATACCCACTCCTTGAAATGGGATGATACAGAGCGCGTTTTTGGAGCGAAAGAAGTGCTGCCATTGTGGGTAGCGGATATGGATTTTCCAGCTCCTCAAGCCGTCATAAAAGCGTTGCATGAACGAATTGCACACGGTATTTTTGGATATACGGTCATTCCCAATTCGCTAAAAGACGCCATAAAGAATTGGCTCAAGTTGCGGCATCAATGGGAGATTGAACCATCCTGGCTTTCGTTTTCTACTGGTGTAGTTCCGGAGATTGCCAATGCCATCGAAGCGTTTACGGAACAAAATGACCGCATCGTCGTCTTTACGCCTGTATATCCTCCGCTGTTTCAGCTTGTTAAAAAACATCAGCGCACGCTTGTAACAAGCTCTTTGCGACTTGCAGAAAACCGCTATGAAATCGATTGGGAAGATTTCGAGAAAAAAATTCAAGGTGCCAAATTATTGCTGTTATGCAGCCCTCATAACCCTGGAGGTCGTGTTTGGACATATGAGGAATTAACGAAAATAGGGGAATTATGCATCAAACATAACGTCATCGTCGTTTCCGACGAAATTCACGCCGATTTGACATTTCTGCCGCACCGACATGTTCCGTTCGCTTCGATTGATCCGGCATTTGCGGAAAACAGCGTCACATGCATCGCTCCGACGAAAACATTTAACCTTGCCGGACTGCAAGCGGCCGCTGCGATTATTCCAAACGAAACATTAAAACGGCAATTTAACAAAGTACAACAACGGCAAGGCTTTTTTACACTCAACACCTTCGCGGTTGCCGGCACCGAAGCAGCTTACCGGCACGGTCAGGAATGGCTCGATGCATTATTGCGATATTTACAAGAAAATATTGATTACTTATGTTCTTACATAGAAGCAAACTTGCCAAAACTTCGTGTCATTCGCCCTGAAGCGACATATCTCGTGTGGATCGATTGCCGGCAACTAGATGTGACAGAACAACAACTAAGGCAGCTTCTTTTAGAGAAAGGGAAGATTGCTGTAGAATTTGGAAGCAAATTCGGAGAAGAAGGGAGAGGATTTATTCGCATGAATGTTGCTTGCCCGCGAAAAACGTTAGAAGATGCTCTTTTCCGCCTATCAGTTGCGTTGCAATAGCTTTCATCTTCGAGTAACGAACGAGATTTTAAAAAAATAAGAAAAGGCTCTTGCCTTTACACAAGGTAGAGCCTTTTTATCTATTTTTTAATTTCACCACATGCAATTCGTCCACCGGCATCTCCAGCCGGCTGTGTCATCCCATCATCTTTTCTTTCATGGATGACAATCGCCGTCCCGTCTTTTGTCAACAACGATCCTTTCTGTCCTTCTTTCAGCGTCACATTTGGCGCTGTCAATTCCACGTTTACCGTTTCGTCCTCTTTTACGATAATATTAGGCAAGTCCCCGGCATGAGCCCCTTCTGGATGAAGCAATCCATGTTTCTTTCCATCTGGATTGTAATGGCTTCCAGCCGATTGAAAGTCCGGCTTTTTGCAAATTCCTTTTTCATGAATGTGAATCGCGTGCTCACCAGGCGGAAGTCCTTCCAAATCCAGTTTCAATTTAACGCCTTTCGCTTGTTCTGATAGTTTTATCGTACCGATCGAATCACCGGCACTATTAATCATATTAACTTCTAAATTCGTCACGTTTTCCTTTTTACAACCGGCGGCAAATAAAAACACCGCCAGTAACAAACCTAACTTTTGAAACACAAAACCCCTCCAGCAACACCTTTTTACATATAGTATTGCCAAAGGGGAAAACAATTAAACCATCATTTTTCATTATGAACAATATTGTCTTTCTTTAATTGTTCTTCTAATTTCTTTGCCTTTTCTTCCTGACGTTTCGAAATTTTTATAATCAGCCGCATCGTTAAAATTGCGGCAATAAGAAAAATCGTACATGTGATGGCAGCTGGAATGTACTCGCGTTTATCTTCAGGAAAATATAAAAAAGTCCAGTTTAACATATATGGAATGATCATCATTCGACAACCTCTCGCGCATAAAATGATACATCAATTATTATATTATCATAAACAAAGCGAAAAATCCGCCAAAAAAGCGACCTTTAAAGCGCAAACCTTTTTCTTAGCTGTGTGAAATCAATCCGTTCCCCAATCGTTGGCGGCTTTGTCTTTGCTAAATATTTTTTGTCATTTTCTACCAATCGGAAAATGTTATAAGTGGTAAAAGCATCGTCTAAAGCACAATGCGCTTTCCCAACTCCTTCATTTCCATATTCTTGGATCGCTTTTCGCAGTCCCGTCTGATTTTTGTTGCCAAAAAACAATTTATATTCCATCGCTAAATCTCGGTGCTCTCCTGTAAATGGAAATGGCAAATTAGCATTCATACAGTTTTCCCGTAACACTTTCATATCCATGCTTCCCCACGTAACCACTGTGCTTGGCCGCGAACGATCGTATTGATGCAACAGCGCAACTAGTTCATGAAAACTCATTCCTTGATCTACTTGCTCTTGCGTAATATTTAAAAATGATTTGCACCGATCTGTAAGCACGGGAAATCGTATTGGTTTCACGTAAGATGAAAATTGGTCACATACTCGGTCATCAACAACTACGACAAGCCCGACTTCAATAATTTCCGGAAAAAATCGGCTTGGTTCCGTCTTCGTCTCTGGCATCGTAAATTCAAAATCAAGGAATAAATATTGTTGTGCTGCGGACATACCTTTTCCCTCCTTTCTTGCTTCATAGAGTAACGAACGATCGTTACTACTATTATATCATGGGGAAACGATATTTTATTTCCCTTTTTCAGAAAATATAAAAAAAGGGCGTAAGCCTGATATATACGAGATATATAGAAATAGGATATAATTAATGGGAAAGTAGGAAAATCATACTGAATAAACTAGCGATTTGCCTGTTCATAATTTTATTTCTAGCAGGGAGGTTCACATGCAACGAACAAAGAAGCGCTCTTACTATAGGAGCAGCCGCTGGCATGAAAGATGTTTTTGAAGTAATCGGCGATCAATAAAATGGGTATTATCACTATAAGAAGTAGACAACGAAAAAAGAAGATAATTGATATGATGTTCTTAAGTATCTACTTGGGAGGGGATTTTTTATGGCGAAGAACTTAGAAAGGAGCATTTATCATGCCTAATACAACTGAAATATCCAACTTGCAATATTATGCAGCGATCGCGATTTTCCTTATTACGTACGCCATTATTATTTCTGAAAAAATCAATCGGGCTGTCATTGCTATGCTCGGTGCCGCACTGATGATTATTTTTGGTATTGTTGATTTACATAAAGCGTTTACCCATCATATTGAATGGGGAACGATTACCCTTTTAATCGGAATGATGATTCTTGTTGGGATTACAAGTAAATCCGGTTTTTTTCAATACGTGGCAATTAAAGCGGCGAAATTAGCAAAGGGACGGCCGTTGCGCATTTTAGTGATGCTCTCGCTATTGACCGCTTTTTTATCTGCCTTTCTCGATAACGTAACAACGGTATTGCTGATCGTCCCTGTCACATTTTCCATCACTCGCATGTTACAAGTGAATCCTATTCCTTATTTAATTTCGGAAGTGTTATTTTCCAACATTGGCGGAACAGCAACATTAATTGGCGACCCGCCAAATATTATGATCGGATCAGCAAATAAACATCTTGACTTTAATGCGTTTTTGTTTAATTTAACACCGATCGTGCTTATTATTACGGTTGTTACTGTGACCATCCTCGCATTTATATACCGCCGGCAATTAAAAACGGATGAAAAGCTTGTAAACCAATTGATGAATATTAACGAAACGGAATACATTAAAGATGCTGTGTTGTTAAAAAAATCTGTATCCGTATTAGCTTTGACAATTTTAGGGTTTATCCTCCACTCCGTCATTGCCGTTGATGCTGCTGTGATCGCAATAACCGGAGCCGTCATATTAATGTTAATTGGAGTGCAAGAGCATGAAATTGAAGAGGTATTTGCGTCTGTGGAATGGGTAACGATCTTTTTCTTTGCCGGCCTTTTTACATTAGTCGGCGGTCTTGTCGATATCGGGCTTATTAAAAGCCTGGCTAAAAAAGCGTTAGAAGTCACAGGTGGTGATATTTCCGTTGCTGCATATTTCATTCTTTGGGTATCGGGAATTGCTTCTGCAACGATTGATAACATCCCATTTGTTGCCACGATGATTCCACTTATTAAAGACATGGCCGCCGGCATGGGGTTATCACCAGATTCGGCACAAATTGAAGTATTATGGTGGGCATTATCATTAGGTGCTTGTTTAGGAGGAAACGGCACGTTAATCGGTGCCTCAGCGAACGTCATTGTCGCCGGGATTGCTTCACGTGAAGGGCATGGATTCAGCTATATGGATTTTTTAAAAATAGGCGCTCCATTAACGTTTATTGCTCTGTTACTTTCCCATGCCTATTTGTTTGTCCGTTATTTAATGTAAAAAGAGCAGAATTTTCCTGCTCTTTTTTGCATTATAATGCATACTTAATAAAAACGACGTGGGTGGGGGACTCGCCACAGCCGCTGGGTGGCGATGAAACAAAATAATTCGGCTTCGCTCATCTCGTTCTTTAAAAGGAGAGAAATCCCGAAGAAAATTCGCCCTTTTCCATTTTGTACATATAGTAGTATAGACTTTGTTAATAAGGAGGAGTTACCGTGATCTTTTATCCTGTATTCCCTCCCCCATATATGATCAGACAGTACCCGCCGATTAACCCGGCCATTTTCTCTCAATCAGCCACAGCGGCGCAAACAATCATGAAAGACGCCAGTATTATTTTAAAAAAATTATCGGAATCAAAATCGTTTGCTAAAAATGTCATGTCGGCAGCGCAAGAGGGAAAGACGAAAGAAGTCCAACGGATGATTCAGTCACTCGGAATTAAATCAAAAGTCGATCTTTATTTTAACCCAGATGGAATTCGCTTCACATTATCTCCTCCAGCGGGCGCATTTTCATGCTGTCAACTCGTCATCGGGCTTCGTTGGAATATATTCCCATGAATATCATGAATTCATCTATTTATTTGGCTTGCACCATTAGCGGTGGAAGCCTCTTTTGTTCCATTTTTAACCACCAGAATTTTCTAAGCATTTCCGTTTTCATCAACCGGTTGCTTCGCGCCCAATTCTCCTGCATCTCGCAAATCATATCCATCATCGTTTTTGCTGAAATGAAGGATATCCTCGTTGGCACCCATTTTGCTCGCCCGTTTTATCTTACGTTCTTCATCGCTGAATTTCATGTGCTTTCACCTCTACTGTATAAAGTCTCCCTTGAGATGATTTGTTATGTACATACCGAAAAAATATTATAGTTGACATAAAAAACATTGTTCGGTACGATTTTGTTAACCAATAAATAAAAGGGGGTTTACATATGAAAGAAACACGTCCAAAATGGCGAGCTCTTGACTTAACATTAGTCGGCATGTTTGCAGCATTAATGGCAATTGGAGCGAATATTACGTCGTGGGCGCCATTTCTAGTTATCGGCGGTGTTCCGATTACATTGCAAACGTTTTTTTGCGTGCTTGCTGGCGCAATTTTAGGGCGAAGATTGGGAGCAGTAGCAATGATTGTTTATATGCTCATTGGGCTATTCGGCGCTCCTGTGTTTGCACAGTTTGGCGGAGGATTTGGCAGCGTTGTCAGACCAACGTTTGGATTTATTATATCGTTCATTTTTGCTGCTTATGTAACAGGATGGATTATTGAACGGGGAAACGGAAATCCGTCCGTTGCTCGATTTATCGTTGCTACGCTCGCTGGTATGGCCATTAACTATCTGATCGGCACCAACTGGATGTATATCGCTTATAAATTTTGGGCGGAAGCGCCTAAAGGATTTTCCTATGCTTTGGCATGGAGTTGGATGATCGTCCCGCTTCCAAAAGACATTATTTTATCCGTGATCGCTGGCATCATTTCACCGCGAATTTATATGTCTGTCCGTAAATCCGCTTCATACCATCAACGCGTGGCATAGAGTAGCGCTCCCATAAAAACTTTTCATAAAAAAAAAAACGTGCATGCGAATCCATGCACGTTTTTTTTAAAAAAACAATCTAAAGATTTGATAGGCAAATCCAGCAATAAGCGCAGAAACAGGCAACGTAATAATCCATGTTAACACAATGCGCTGCGCCACACCCCATTTAACGCCTTTAACGCGTTGTGCCGCACCGACCCCCATAATCGATGAAGATATGACATGAGTCGTACTAACCGGCAAATGAAGGATAGTAGCTGAGAAAATGACTAGTGCAGATGATAAATCCGCAGCCGCCCCGTTAACAGGACGTATTTTCATAATTTTGCCGCCCACTGTTTTAATAATTTTCCATCCGCCAACGGATGTACCTAGTCCCATCGCAATGGCAGCAGAAATTCGTACCCATTCTGGAACTTCGCTCGATGTATGATAATTTGCGGCAATAAGCGCCATCGTGATGATCCCCATCGTCTTTTGCGCATCGTTTGTTCCGTGCGTATACGCTTGAAGAGCAGCAGTTACGACTTGAAACATGCGAAATCCTTTCGTTGTACGCGTCAAGTTAGCGTTTTTAAAAATGGCACGAAACAGACTCATCATGATAAAACCAACTGCTAAAGCAAGAAATGGCGAGATAATAAGAGATTCTAAAATTTTGAAAAATCCTTTATAATGCAAAACATCAAACCCTGCTGCAGAAACAGCGGCACCCGCAATAGAACCGATTAACGCATGCGAAGAACTGCTTGGAATTCCGTAATACCACGTAATTAAATTCCACGCAATGGCTGCTGTCAATGCCGCTAAAATGACGACGGAACCGTTCTCCAGTGCGAATGGATCAACAATATCTTTCGTGATCGTTTTTGCAACCCCAGTAAATGTCAATGCGCCAATAAAGTTCATTGTCGCCGCTAAAATAATCGCTTGTCGTGGCGATAGTGCTCTTGTTGATACCGATGTTGCGATGGCATTGGCAGTATCATGAAACCCGTTAATAAAATCAAATGCTAATGCAAAAACGACAATAAGAACAGTAAGCAAAAGTATCATATCCATAAAGACGATGTCCCCTTTTACGCATTACGCATGATGATTGTTTCAATCGTATTTGCCACATCCTCGCAGCTATCCGCAATTTCTTCTAACATTTCATACAGTTCTTTATATTGAATGATTTTAATCGGGTCTTTTTGCTCTACAAATAAATTTTTGATCGAAGCTCGTAAAATTTCATCGCATTTTGTCTCATAATCCTTAATTTTAATGGCATGTGTCCGCATATCGAGAAGCTTTTTATGAGACAACAGTTTAAGTGCATCGGCAATTTCAATCGTGCTTTGATAAATATTATTAAAAAATTGCACCATATGATCATCAATTTCCGTAAATGAAAACATTTCGAAACGGGCGGAACATTGTTCTAGTCCATCTAATACATCATCCATCTTCATTGCTAATTGGTGAATATCTTCGCGCTCAATTGGCGTAATAAACGTTTTATTTAATTCGACAACAAGCTCATGAATATAGGAGTCGCCCTTGCGCTCATATTCTTTCATCACACGCGCAAATTCTTTCAAATCGCTGACATTATGGATTTTATACTCGACAAAATATTGTGCCGCTTCTTTCACATTTTCGGAAATCGTAAATAATAAATCAAAAAAGACATCTTTTTTTGGTGAAAAAATCATATGAAAACCCCCATTTATTTAACGTATGGAAATTTGGCCACCGTGTTCTATTTTAGCAATAAATGTCGAATTTACAATGAACATATAAAAAATTTACACTAAATTTACATTACCTTAACATTTTATACATATTTTATATACATATTTTATATACATATTTTATATATAATAGTATATCGTTCCAAAAAGAAAACGAAGCCATACAAGTCGGCTTCGTTTTCCATATTATTCGAACCGCTCCACCAACGTCGCAAGCGTGCGAACCATTATCCCAGTAGCTCCAGACGGTCCGAGATCATGCTCTTTCGAAGTAACGGATGTTCCCGCAATATCAAGATGAACCCACGGTGTATCTTCCGCAAATTCACTGAGAAACGCACCGCCCATAATCGCATGTCCTTCTCGTCCTGGTGAATTATTAAGGTCTGCAATTTTACTGCTGCGTACACGTTCCTTATCCTTTTCCGTAATTGGCAAGCGCCAAATAAATTCCCCTGTTTCCGCAGACGCTTCTAACACTTGCTCAAATAACGCTTCGTTATTGGTCATCGCACCCGTTGTATGAACGCCAAGCGCTACAATAACACCGCCCGTTAGCGTCGCGACATCAATTAAATAGTTGGCGCCATGATGTTTCGCATATGTAATTGCATCTGCTAAAATAAGGCGGCCTTCTGCATCGGTATTTTTTACTTCAATCGTTTTTCCGCTCATCGATGTAATCACATCGTCCGGTTTAAACGCTTCACCGCTAATCATATTGTCAGTAGCCGGAATGACAGCAACAACATTTTGTTCTGGGCGAAGCTCCCCGATAATTTCCATCGCGCCAAGCACTGCCGCCGCACCAGCCATATCTGTTTTCATATCGACCATGCTTTCACGCGGTTTAAGGGAGTAGCCGCCAGTATCAAACGTCACTCCTTTTCCGACAAGCCCGATGACGTTTTCCCACGTTTCTTTCCCTTGGTATTTGAGGACGATCATTTTTGGCGGATTTTTGGAGCCTTGGTTCACAGCGAGAAACGCTCCCATTCCGAGCTTTTCCATATCGTCTTTTTCCAGAATTTCATATTCAAACTCATATTTGTTTGCTAATTCCACTGCGTAATTCGCTAAATCTGCCGCGGTTAATAAGTTGCTAGGCGTATTGACTAACGTGCGTGCCGAATTCGTTGCCTTTCCGTATACAGAGCCGACAAACACGCTTGCTTCGATTTCTGCTTGATCGGCTTCTGTGTAAATCGTGATTGATTCGATCCGCTTTTCTGTTTCGTTCTTTTTTTGTTTATATCCAGGAAATTCGTATGTCGCAAGGTAATAAGCTTCCGAAAGCGCATGTGCCGCATCATTTGCGTCAATATCTTTTGTTACAAACGTATCTAAAGCGATTGCCGCTTCCGTTCGTTTTGCTTGTTTTAATGTCTTAAACAGCTTGCCAAACGCTTCTCGCAATAAATCAAATGTCAACGCTTCTTCTTTTCCTAACCCGACAAAATAAAGTCGTTTTACTCCCGCTTGATTGAGAGTATGTACTTTGGAAATTTGCTTTTTCTTGGCGGAAATATCCCCTTCTTTCAACAAAACCGATACTTGTCCGCCAAGGCGGCGGTCACATTCGGCAATAATTCCGTCTAACGGCTGATTTTTTTCAAACATCCCAACCACTAGTACTTCATGCGTTGTATCAAGGGACAGCTGCTGTTTAATGGTAAACATTTCATCATCTCTCCTTACGATACGGTTTCTTTTCCATTATATCGAAATACAATGACTATTTCGACATTCCAAACTCATCATAATTCCAGTGGATAATGTTGACAATCTTATCTTCTCCCCTTTTTTCAAAATATCACAAGGAAACAGCATACGCATGTGGAATGAAAAAAGAAGGGAGCATATTGTTCCCCAATGACAAACGGAAGGAGAAGTGCGATGAGACTTATTTCGCTTTGTCCAAGCAACACGGAATTGCTCGCTTATTTAGATATGCACGACCACCTTATTGCCGTAGACAATCATTCCGATTGGCCATCTTCCGTATACAATCTCCCGAGAGTCGGTCCCGACTTAAATATCGATATGGAAAAGGTAGAAGCAATGAAACCGGATTTAGTGCTTGCTTCTTTAAGCGTTCCAGGCATGGAACGAAACGTACAAGAACTGCAAAAACGGAACATTCCCTACATCGTTTTTGCGCCAAATTCATTGCACGATATTGCGGATGACTTGCTTCGTCTCGGTGAAACACTTGGCCAAAAGGAAACGGCACAAGCCGTTGTTCGCTGCTATCACACGTTTATAGAGAAATATCGTCAGCTGTCCGCGAATATTAAGCATCCCGCGCGGCTGTATTGGGAGTGGTGGCCAAGGCCGATTTTTACACCCGGTAAAACAAATTGGCTAACGGAAATTAGCCAACTAGCCGGGGCAACGAATATTTTTGCCGATATCGAGCAAGCAAACGTGCAAACCAACTGGGATGAGGTGATAAAGCGAAATCCTTCTCATATTTGCCTCGTCTGGGTTGGCGTGCAGACAAAAAAAATGAATAAAGATGCTGTCAAAAATAGACCTGATGCAGAGAAAGTGGACGCTATCCTTACAGAGAGAATTTACTTGCTCGAGGAATCATTATATTGTCGTCCTTCTCCGCGGCTTTTGCTTGGTCTAAAAAAACTTGCCGCCTTGTTGCATCCGTCTGTTTTTCCACCTTATGACGGGATTGATCCATTGTTAACAAAATAAAGGGCGGTCTTTGTCCGCCCTTAGCTTTTCGATTGTAAATACTGTTGCCTAAACACTTGCATTGTTTCATCTTCATTTAGTCGTTTTAACTCTTCTTCGGAAAGCTTCCCATCGCCCTTTTTCACAATATACACTTGTACTTTCTTTTTCCCCCAATATTTATACACATCCTCGACCGTATCATAATACAAATCAAGGCGGTTTCCTTTAATCGCTCCACCTTTATCGGCCACAACCCCATATCCATATCCAGGGATAAAAAGAATCGTACCGATCGGGAATATATTTAAATCCGCGGCAATGGTTGAATATAAGTCACGTTTCACACGCACCCCGGAATAGGTAATCCCATATTCCGGATGATCTGGTGTTTTTCCTGTTGACTCTACTCCTGCCGTATATCCTGTCGCCACAACAACCATGGATGGATATTTTGACCAATCAAACGCTTCCTCAAGACGAAGCGATTGATTAATGGCCTTTTTCGAAGAAATTTGCGGTTTGTTCTGTTTCTCGTAACGCTTCCACTGTTTATCTATCGCAACATATTGTCCTTTATTCCATATGTCAAAAAAATGATCATCTGTGTAGAAAAATGATGATGCATCATACAAACTGTTAGAAATCGTTTTCGCTTCGACACCTGAAATCGATTGTAATGTCGCTAGTAGCGCCATTACAAACAATAATGACATGGTTATTCTTCTTATTATATTTTTTAGAAGAACCATTTCCTCACTCCTCTCACATTTCTATTTATCTCCACAAAAAAATAGAAATATTCATTGTGAGAAAAGTGAGGCAAAAAAAAGACTTTCATATCATTATGAAAGCCTTAAAACATTTGATATCCCTTCGCACGCAACGTGCGAATGACAAATCCAGCGCAAAGCGCACCGGCAAATCCACTAGCTAAAATTAAAATATCGGCCGGAGCCAGCGACAATACTTTACGCTTTAACGCTATAAAAGAAGCTTGTGGATCTGTAAAATATTGCGTCCACGGAATATCATCGATAATAAACATAAATACAAACGGGCATAAAATGGTCATAATCCAAGTCATACGCAACAACATATTTAATAAAAAGCCAATGCCGAAAAATAAAACAAAAAATAAAAGCATGGAAATTAGTACAACAGGCAAGCTCATTTGCATCCCTATCACCTCCAGTACACCCTTTTTAAGTGTACTGAATTGGATAAAGGGAGTCAATTTTCAGAAACGGCTTACTTCTTTTGTTCCGTTCCTTTTCCTGAACATCCATAACAAGTTTCCGAGCCACCTAGCAAAAGTTGTACGTATCCGTTCCCTTCGCAATATGGACATACCGTTTGTTCTGTATGTTTCATATTTGCCCCTCCATTTTCTTAATTTTCTGATAATATACCAAAATTTTTTTCAAAAGAAAAAGAGGGATTTTCCTCATTTATCGCGATGTAAACGGATACATCAGCCGCATGCTTCTGTTTTCTTCATATCCCTTAATCTTTCAAATTTTTGAAATACAAACTATATTTTGTGTATCCAAACGGTTCCCCGGGATTGAGTCCGTCATGAGCCGGAAAATAGTGAAATGGTTCTAATTGCAATAAATACCGCAATAACCGAGATGTATGTTGATCTTCTCGCAATCTTTGCTTGCTTAAAAATTCAGCCGTGAACAATTCATCGGTTTGCACAGTAATCGTATGTGAAAGAGCACGAAGTAAAAATATGGCCATATTATCACTAATTTCATCGCGAATTACCCCTGTACGCATTCCGAGAAATCCAACAATTTCCGCATCAATTCCTGTTTCTTCTTTAATTTCACGGATTGCCGCTTCATCGATCATTTCCCCCGGTTGTACAAATCCTGCTGGAAGCGACCATTTTCCTTTCAATCCCCCATATTTTTTCTTTACAACAAGCCATTCATCCGCCTCATTGACAACTAATCCTGCCGCTGCAATCCATACATTGCCGCGTTTCTCTCCCATCTTCATCATCCTTTTTTATTTGTTATAAATGTTCCAACCTTCCCCACAAACATAAATATGTGAAAAACATTTACATTTGTACGAATATCGGTCTTTTTTGTTTCCAAAAAAAGAATAGTTATTTTTATATATATAATATAAATGTTAAAAAAGGGCAAACATTGAAGTTTGCCCGTCTATTAGAAGAACTTGAATTTTCCTTTTTTCATCACAAGCGAAGGACCGCCAATTAAATAAAGAGCACGGTTGTCGATCATTTTTTTCATAAAGCTTGCTTTTGTTCCCCACATTTTCTTGCCAAATACAACCCCAATAGCATCGTCATGGCCAAGGGAACAAACCGTTCCTTTAATATGTGGGCGGAATGGCTGCAATTCTCCTTTCTGACGGATTAACGCAGCAAGGTTTTTCGCACATAATTCCCCTTCTTGCATCGCGATTTGTGCCGTTGGCGGATATGGACGATTAGTTTCTTCATTAATCACTAACGAACAGTCACCAACGACAAAAATATCTTCGTGTCCTGGAACGCGCAAGAATGGGTCCACTTTAATACGGCCGCGCATCGCTTCAAAGCCAGACTCATCGATTACATGGCTTCCGCGTACACCAGCGGCCCATACGACTGTGCCTGCTTTAATCTCTTCGACGTCATCTCCTTTCGCTACGATAATTCCTTCTGGTGTACATTCTTTAATGGCAGTGCCGATTTTAAATTCAACGCCTTTACGCTCTAATTGGTTAACCGCATATTCAACCAGTTCCGGATCAAAACCTGGAAGCGCTGTCGGCGCTGCCTCTACACAAATAATACGAACTTTATGCGGGTCAATATCATACTCGCGGCATAATTCAGGAACGCGGTTTACCAATTCGCCTAAAAACTCAATACCTGTAAATCCAGCACCACCAACGACAATCGTTAGACGTTCATCCCGTTTTTCTTCTTCCGTGCTATACGTAGCAAATTGATACTCAATATGTTCGCGAATTTGCCGCGCTGCATTCACGTTTGCAATAGAAAAAGCGTACTCTTTTAGCCCTTTAATTCCAAACGTCTCCGATTCAAATCCAAGAGCAATAACTAAATAATCATAAGTAAGTTCGCCATTTTTCATTAACACTTTCTTTTCGTCAGGAAGTATTTTGACAACCGTGTCTTGCACAAATTTTACCTTATTGCGATCAATCACATCGCTAATTGGATAACGAACTCGATCATGATGCAATGTACCGGCTGATGCTTCGTGAAGCCATGTTGTTTCATAATGGTAGTCGTTTTTATTCACGAGTGTAATGCTCGCCTCATTGATCCCAACAAGCTCTTGCAAACGTACTGTTGTCATTAAACCGCCATAACCAGCACCTAAAATGACGACATTTGGTTTTTTCAATTGAATCACTTCCATCCTTTTTAATTTTTTGTAATTTGTTTATAGCTTTTGCCGCCATGCATATTTTTATCGGGCAAAGTTTGTGAAATTTTTCACGTTAATCGTCAAAAAAATGCCAAACAATTGTCACAAAAAATTAACAATGCATCCACAAAACATATTAGCCCTTTTTTTCAATCTTTTCAAGCGTTTTTTTATATTTTTATTAGCTACAAAAATCCCCATAAATAACAAATGGCTTTTATGGTATGATAAGATGGTGAGGGTAATTTTATTTATGGGGGAGGAATCTTCGATAATGAAAGAAGACCAAAAAATATATGATGTTACCATTATAGGAGGCGGACCGATCGGGCTGTTTGCCGCTTTTTACGGGGGACTAAGGCAGATGAGCGTAAAAATTATCGAAAGCTTGCCGCAATTAGGAGGACAACTGTCTGCTCTTTATCCTGAAAAATACATATATGATGTTGCGGGATTTCCTAAAGTACGCGCTCAAGAATTGATTGATCATTTAAAAGAACAAATGGAGAAATTTTCACCAACTGTTTGTCTTGATCAATCAGTGGAAATGTTAGAAAAATTGGAAGATGGAACATTTAAATTAACGACAAACAAAGAAATACATTATTCCAAAACTGTTGTTATTACCGCAGGAAACGGCGCCTTCCAGCCTCGACGCCTTGAATTAGAAAATGCAACGCAATATGAAGGAAAAAATTTATACTACTTCATTAATGATTTAAACCAATTTAAAGGGCAAAAAGTACTCGTTTGCGGCGGCGGAGATTCCGCTGTGGACTGGTCGCTTATGCTAGAACCAATCGCTGAAAAAGTGACGATTGTACATCGACGCGATAAATTCCGTGCTCATGAACATAGTGTGGAAACATTGATGAATTCCACAGTCAATGTGAAAACTCCATTTGTCCCTGTGGAGTTAATCGGTGACGAAGAGGGCATTCGCCAAGTTGTCATCGAACATGTGAAAGACGGTCTGCGCGAAACGATTGAAATCGATGCACTGATTGTGAACTATGGCTTTATTTCTTCGCTTGGGCCAATTAAAAACTGGGGACTTGAAATTGAGAAAAACTCCATAAAGGTTAACTCCAAAATGGAAACAAATATTCCTGGCGTTTACGCTGCTGGCGATATATGCACATATGAAGGAAAAATAAAACTCATTGCTTGCGGATTCGGCGAAGCGCCGATCGCAATCAGCAGCGCAAAAACGTATATCGACCCAACAGCGAGAATGCAGCCGGCTCATTCCACTTCGTTGTTCTAATTTTTCGATATGTCCGCCAAACGAAAGGGATGCTTTATTGACAAAAGCATCCCTTTTTCCATTTATCACAGTTATTCCCGTCTTTACTTTTTGTCAAAGATATAAAAACTAAAGGTGTAAAAAATCATACCTTTAGGAGGCGTTACGATTGATAAAGAAAGTGACTGGATTTTTCGCAGTTTCTGCCCTAGTAATGGGACTTACAGCGTGTAACGTAATGGATAAAGACCGTAATGACAATAATGATAATAAAAACATGAATATTTCCGCTTCGTATACATCAATACCAAGCAACAAATATCCTCATACAAGAGCGGTATTGATCCAAGAAGCAAAATACAAATTCGTTGAAGTGGACCCTAGACAAGCAGCTGAGTTGCAAGCAAGGCTTCAGCAACAATTGAATCAGCAAAGAAGACAATATACACTACCACCGAATCAACTGCAAACGCCGACACAATGGCAACAAACTCAACCTAAACAACAGACGCCAACTCAGCAGCAACAAGCTCAAACTTCTGCAGGAATCAGTCAATATGCTCAACAAGTAATTGAATTAACGAACAGAGAAAGAGCTCGAGCAGGTCTTCCTGCTTTAAAAGTGAATGCTCAGCTAAGTGCTGTGGCTCAGAAGAAATCACAAGATATGCAACAAAACCATTATTTCTCACATACAAGTCCGACTTATGGTTCTCCTTTTGATATGATGAGGGATTCTGGCGTTACTTACAAAGCAGCGGGGGAAAACATTGCTAAAGGCCAACGTACTCCACAAGAAGTTGTTGCTGCTTGGATGAATAGCCCTGGCCATAGAGCAAACATTTTAAATAGACAGTTTACTCACATTGGAGTAGGTTTTGAGCAAACTGAAAATATCTGGACACAAATGTTCATCAGTAAATAGATAAAAAAGGAGTCCAAATATGATTAGTCGTTCTTTTTCTTTATATTCACTCGTAATCCCTCTACTCGTTTCCCAGTGATTACCATATTATTCTAGCTTCTGGCATTGCTTATCGTTTACACGTCTATTCGCCCGTTTCTTCTTTCGCCTTAAAGCCAAATAAAAACCCTTCTTACCGACGAAATTCGATATTCATCGGTAAGAAGGCCGTTATTCACAATCCTATTCCGCAAATTTTAGGATCATTAGTTTATACACACTTGCGGACACGCCGATTCTCTAGCAATTATCAACCCAGGCTATACGTTTATGCTTGCCGTTAGATTGAACGGAATAATATCCCGTTTCTAAACATTGATATACACCGTTTATCCGTTTAGCACTGTTCCGGCGTGCCTGCATTCGTTGCTGTTCTAAACGATGAACCGCAACCGCATGTGGCGATCGCATTCGGATTGTTAATCGTAAAGCCGCCTCCCATTAACGATTGTTTATAGTCAATCACCGTTCCTTGTAAAATAGGCGCGCTTTCTTTATCGACTAGAATTTTAATTCCATGCTGTTCAAATTCGTGATCGTCTTCATGACGTTCGTGTTCAAATCCCATTCCATACGATAAACCGCTGCAGCCGCCGCCTTTCACTCCAATGCGAAGGTATGCTCCTTCCTCCTCATGTTCTTTCATCATGTCTTTAATTTGAAACGCAGCTGCTTCTGTAAGTGTGATAATATCAGCCATTGCCATCCCTCCTTATGGATAGTATATCGCTTTCCATACATGTCTCTCAAATATTTAATAGTAATACACACCTGTACAAATCGTTTCCGCCGGTCCTGTCATCCGCACATTTCCCTCATCCGTCCATGTAATGATTAAATCCCCGCCAGCTAAATGGACGACCGTTTCTTTATTTCGCGCTGTTTTTCCATTTAATACGGAAGCAACAACAGCTGCACACGCCCCTGTACCGCAAGCTTGCGTTACTCCAGAGCCGCGCTCCCATACGCGAAAATGGAGTTCATGGTCGTTTACCACCTCAACGAATTCGACGTTTACCCCTTCAGGAAACCGCTCGTCCTTTTCCACAATCGGACCAAGTGTCGTTACCGGCGCTGTTGTGATATCATCCACATAAAAAATGACATGAGGGTTTCCCATCGAAACGGCTGTAATTTCATACTGTTTTCCATCGACTTCAAACGGTTCTGCAACGACTCGTTCCGCATCCAGACCAATCATCGGGATCTCGCTCCGCTTTAAACGCGGCTTTCCCATATCAATGGTAACGTTCGTAACGGCTCCATTTTCTACGGTAACCTCTGCCTTCACGAGTCCGGACAATGTTTCAATAAAAAAGGATCGGTCTTTTACCATTCCATGCTCATATGCATATTTTGCGATGCAACGCAAGCCATTACCGCAATTTTTCCCTTCAGAACCGTCGCTATTAAAAATCCGCATTTTTACCGGAGCTACTTCTGACGGGCAAATGAGAATCATGCCATCCGCTCCGATTCCGGTATTTACGTTGGATACTTTCACCGCTAAGGACGATAATAATGATTCTGGAATTGTTTCTTCAAACATATTTACATATATATAACTATTACCGAGCCCATGCATTTTTGTAAACGAAAATTTATTCATTATTTCCTCCTTGAAATAAAAATTTTTTATATATAAGTATAAATCGAAAATAAACGGGGCACAATGAGAATATCCCCCGTTTTTTCATAATATACACCTTAAAGAGGATGTCTGATGGGACATCCTCGTTTTTTATGTCACAGCGAGTACATACTATCATATAATATTCCAAGAATGATCGATGTGCGGTAAAAATAGTTAATAAAAACAGCGGCTAATCGTCTTGATATAGCCGCTTCCTTTCGTTCAAAACATCGGATTCTCCTCTAAATAACGATAAATATTTTCCACTAACTGTTCAGGAGTATCTCCGGTTACGATTTCGCCATTTACTAAAGCGAAAAGAGTTTCCGCACATCGAGTGCAGTAGCTTAAACAGCTGTATTCTATAATATCCAAATTAGGATCCTTTTCTAGTATTTCTAACGCTTTTTGCGATCCGCTCGCTAAATTGCTGATGCAAAACTCAATCATTGGCTGAATCATCGTTTTCTCACCTTCCTACTGTTTTTCATCGTAACGGTTTTTTTTAGAAACGTCAATTCAGACACTTCGTTTGCCATTATATCTTCTTCCTTTGTCAATGCTTTCCGAAAAATTGTTGTTATTTTGCCACAATTTCGTTATACTTTTTTATGGCATTTTGCGTTTCATAAAACGATAAAAGGGGAATTTTGCGATGAGACACCTTGTGTTGCTCGGTGGAGGATACGGAAATATGCGAATTTTGCTTCGCCTCCTCCCAAACCATTTACCAGAAGATGTTCACATTACACTCGTCGACCGTATTCCATATCATTGTTTAAAAACAGAGTATTATGCACTCGCAGCAGGAACGATTAGCGATCATCATATTCGCGTTCCATTTCCAGAACATCCGCGTCTTACCTACCGTTTCGGTGAGGTCGTAAACATTGATCTCAACCATCAAAACGTACAATTGCAAGATGGAAGCAGTATCCAGTATGATGATTTAGTGATTGGGTTAGGATGTGAAGATAAATACCACGGCGTCCCAGGCGCTGAAACATTTACACATAGCATTCAATCGATTGAGAAAGCGCGAGCGGCATACGAAGCATTAAATAATTTACCGCCTGGCGCTATTGTCGGAATTGTCGGTGCGGGACTAAGCGGCGTTGAATTAGCAAGTGAATTAGCCGAAAGCCGCCCTGATTTGCACATCAAACTGTTTGACCGCGGAGAACGAATTTTGCCAATGTTTCCAAAACGGCTCAGCAACTATGTGGAAAGTTGGTTTAAACAACACGATATTGAAATTGTTCGCGGTTCTAACATTACAAAAGTAGAAGAACATACTCTTTATAATCACGATCAGCCGGTTCATTGCGATGTCATTGTATGGACAGCGGGAATACAGCCAAACCGTGTCGTCAGAAACTTGCCTGTGGAAAAAGACAAACAAGGTCGTGTTATTTTAACGAAACAGCATCACATTCCTGGATATGAAAATGTATACGTAGTAGGTGATTGCGCAAGTTTGCCGCACTCTCCAAGCGCACAGCTTGCAGAAGGGCAAGCGGAGCAAATCGTTCAAGTATTACAAAAACGTTGGAAAGGAGAAGAGCCACCGAGCGAATTCCCGCCGATTAAATTAAAAGGTATTCTCGGGTCGCTCGGCAGAAAACATGGATTCGGCCTCCTCGCTGACCGTCCAATCACCGGGAGAGTTCCTAGATTGTTAAAATCAGGAGTATTATGGATGTATAAATATCACAACGGTTATTAATAAAAAAGGGAGATCTTCGTTCCAAGATCCCCCTTTTTATCATCGATAACCATACTTCTCCATTTCGGCATAAATCGCCTTTAGCTTTGGGTTTCCTTCTCCAACAATGGCACCCCCAATCACAACAACAGGGTAAAATAAATCTTCTTCGATCACTTTTTTGGCAAACGCCTTTTTCTCTTCATCATCTTCTGGCGGGTTAAAAATATCAATATACGTAATGGAAAACGGCTGGTCTGGATATTTCCGTTTAATAGCTGCTTCTAGCCATTCATATGTTTCTTTGGAAGATGGCAATTGCACACAAGATGGACAAATCACATCGGCACCATATACGCATATTTCTACTTGCTTGAACGCCATATATTTCCACCTTTCATATCATAAAAACAAAATTTATTATTAGATTTTTTTCTTTATCATGATTATAATAAACTTAAAGAAAGGAGTCGATAAAAATGACGGATCAAGAAATCAAAGAACAAGTGCAAGAAGTTTTAGATAAACTGCGCCCGTTTTTACTTCGTGACGGCGGGGACTGCGAATTAATCGATGTTGAAGACGGTGTTGTCAAATTGCGCTTGCTCGGTGCATGCGGAAGCTGCCCAAGCTCAACGATTACATTAAAAGCCGGAATTGAACGCGCACTTTTAGAGGAAGTACCAGGCGTTGTCGAAGTAGAACAAGTATTCTAATCACGATGTTCATGCCGAAAAATAACAGCGGTTTCTCTCGGGAAACCGCTGTTATTTTTCTAGCGCCAGCTTATATACTTGACTCCCTTTTTGTTCCACCGTCAAAAATTCTACCGCACAATCTGGAAAGTGCGGAAGCAATTTTTCTTTTAAGCTTTCTCCTTTTCCAGGTTCGGTAAAAGCAAGAACGGTAGGACCAGCCCCGCTTAACGCTACCCCGAATGCTCCATATTGCGCAGCCAACGTTTCCACAAGCGATAATTGCGGGACAAGTTTTTTACGATACGGCTGATGGAATAAATCAGCTGCCATCATCTTTCCTGCAAGTTCCCAATTTTTTGTTAATAATGCCGCGACTAGTACATTGCTGACCGCGCTTGCCTCGACAGCTTCTTCTCGCGCCAGCAGTTCCGGCAAAGCACTGCGGGCTTTTTTTGTTTCTAACTCATACGAAGGGATGACAGCAACTAAATCAAATTGCACGTTTGGAACATGAACGATATTCGTCTCTTCTTGGCGATGGCTGCCAATGACAAGCCCTCCATATAAAGAAGCGCCGACATTATCCGGATGCCCTTCATAACAGCTGGCCAACCTCACTTTTTGCTCCAACGTCAGCGATAGACCTGCAAGCTCATTGGCCAGTTCAATCCCCGCTACCACCGCTGCTGCACTGCTTCCTAAGCCGCGCGTAAATGGAATATCACTATATACATCGACCGCACAGCTCGGCAACGTACACCCGTATGTTTGAGCGACTTGCGCCGCCACTTGATAAATTAAATTGTCTGTTCCTGGCGGAATTGCTTCTACTTCAGGAGATTGAGGAATAAATTTCCATTCATCCGCCAACCTGACTTCTAACGTTAAATAACGGGATACTGCGAGACCAATCGAATCAAAACCAGGTCCTAAATTCGCCGTGCTTGCTGGGACGACGATTTTTAACATCCCATCTTCTTTCATTGATGGACAACTCCTTGAATATGCTCAAACACAATCGCCTCATCATTCGGAAGTACGGTTGGTTTAATTTCCGCTGTTTCCATCGCAATTGCCGGATCTTTCATCCCATTTCCTGTCAACACCGCCACAACGGTACTTCCCTTTCTAATTTCATTCCGCTTCCGTTGCTTGATCACTCCCGCAATGGATGCGCAAGAAGCAGGTTCAGCAAAAATTCCTTCCTCTCGCGCAAGCAGTTTATACGCTTCTAAAATTTCCGCATCCGATACTTCATCGATTTTTCCATTTGATTCCGTTGCCGCTTGCACCGCTTTTTCCCAGCTTGCTGGATTGCCAATACGAATCGCCGTCGCGATCGTTTCTGGATGCTCAATCACTTGATTGCGGACAATCGCCGCCGCTCCCTCCGCCTCGAATCCGCGCATTTGCGGAAGACCAGTTTGTTTCGCCGCATGATACTCTTTAAATCCCTTCCAATAAGCAGTAATATTCCCCGCATTGCCAACCGGAATCGCAAGCACATCCGGCGCTTTGCCAAGCTGGTCGCAAATCTCGAATGCCGCTGTTTTCTGCCCCTCGATACGATATGGATTTACCGAGTTGACAAGGGTAATCGGAGCGATATCGCTAAGGCGGCGCACCATTTTTAACGCTTCATCAAAGTTTCCCTCAATCGCAAAAATTTCTGCTCCGTACATAACTGCCTGGGCTAGCTTTCCCATTGCAATTTTGCCATTTGGAATCACGACAATACAACGCAACCCTGCTCTTGCCGCGTAAGCCGCAGCAGAAGCGGACGTATTGCCTGTCGAAGCACAAATAATCGTATGGCTGCCCGCTTCTTTTGCCTTTGCGACCGCCACCACCATGCCGCGGTCTTTAAACGATCCCGTCGGATTTGCTCCTTCCACTTTTACGTACAATTCCACATCAAGCTTTTCCGATAGCCGTGGCAGCGGAATAAGCGGTGTATTTCCTTCATTTAAAGAAAGCATCGGGGTATTTTCATTGATTGGCAAAAATTCACCGTACGCGTGCAACAGCCCTTTCCATGTCATTATTTTCCCTCTCCTTCAACGCGATACGAACTCTTTACTTCATGAACAATTTCTAAATCACGCAATTGCTGTAAAATATCCTCGTAATCTTTTTGTGATGCACGATGAGTAACGATTACGATTTCCGCAAGCCCATCTTCTTTTAAAGGTAATTGTAAAATTTTTTCGAAGCTAACACCGCGTTCAGAAAATAGTGCCGTAATTTTCGCAAACGCGCCAACTTGATCTTTCACATGAATACGCAAAAAGTATTTCGAAAAAATTTCTGATGCGGATTTTAGCTGCTTTTCGTACTGCGGCGCAACGGCATTGCATCCGTTTACTCCCAATCTCATATTTTTCATGACAGCCACTAAGTCAGAAACAACAGCAGTCGCTGTTGGCAAACTGCCCGCTCCAGGCCCATAAAACATCGTCTCGCCGACCGCTTCGCCATACACATATACCGCGTTGTATTCATCATTAACGGACGCAAGCGGATGGGAATCAGGAAGCAATGTCGGCTGGACACTTACTTCTACTTTGTTTCCATCACGCTTAGCAATGCCGATTAATTTCATCGTGTAACCGAGACGTTTGCTGTAGTTAAGGTCTTCTTCCGTAATCGACGTTATTCCTTTTACTTGAACATCATCTAAATCAATGTTCATGGAAAATCCGAGACGGGCTAAAATAGCCATTTTTCTTGCTGCGTCTAATCCTTCTACATCCGCGGTTGGATCTGCTTCTGCATATCCAAGCGCTTGTGCTTCTGCCAATACTTCTTCATAGGATGCACCGTATTTACACATTTTTGTTAAAATATAGTTTGTTGTTCCATTTACAATCCCCATCATTTTCGTAATGCGGTCCGAAGCAAGACCATCAACAAGGCTGCGCAAAATCGGAATTCCTCCAGCAACACTTGCTTCATAAAATAAATCACAGTGATTTTCCACTGCCACTGCCAACAACTCTGACCCATACAATGCCATTAAATCTTTATTTGCCGTCACCACATGCTTGCCTTGCCGCAATGCGCGAAGCAAATATTGACGAGTTTCCTCGACTCCTCCCATTACTTCGATAATGACATCGATTTCTGGATCATCAATGACGTCTGTAACATTTGTCGTCAACAACGATGGTTCCACGCGCACGTCCCGTTTTTTATATATATCTCTTACAAGAATTTTTTTGATTTGCACCGGACAACCTACTTGATGCATCAGCCGTTCTTGATGATTTTCAATAATTTTTACAACACCGCTCCCAACAGTACCTAATCCTAATAAACCAACTAAGATTGGCTTTTCCATATTCCCCCGCCTTTCTGTATCTCCTGAATAAACATTTGTTTTTCTATAGTAGACATTATAAAAGATATTGCTTTGTTTTACAATGACTAAAATGACTAATTTTTATAATAAATATTGAAAACGCTTAATATCAAGCAAATTCAGATAATTTTTTTATAAAAAATAGGCAGCCCTGCTTCATAGGACCGCTTTATCGTGAATTCCACTCTTTGTTTACAAGCGTTTCAGGCTGTTTTCCTTGCAACACGGCAATAATATTTCGGCTAGCTAATTCCATCATCTTTGTACGTGTTTCTCTCGTTGCACTTCCAATGTGCGGCAATGCAACAACGTTTTTTAATGTCAATAACGGATGGGAAGCGTCAATCGGTTCATGTTCAAATACATCTAATCCTGCTCCGGCAATTTCTCCGCTTACAAGCGCATCATATAAAGCTTGTTCATCAACGACCGCCCCTCTTGACGCATTGATAAATATCGCGGATTGTTTCATTTTGCGAAATGCTTCCCTGTTAAACATATGACGTGTCTCATTGGTTAACGGCGTTAAGCAAACGACAAAATCAGCGGTTGCCAATAACTCTTGAAACGAGCAATATGTCGCGCCAAGCTGCTTTTCTGCTTCTATGTTGCGGGAACGATTGTGGTACAAAATATTCATATCAAAACCGGCTGCCCGTTTTGCAACAGCCTGCCCGATTTTCCCCATGCCGACAATACCGATCGTTTTGTGATGGACATCCACACCAGCTAATAAAAATGGACTCCAGCTTTTCCATTTTCCTTCTTTTATAAATTGCGCTGCCTCCACTATACGGCGGGCGGTTGCCAACAACAAGGCAAACGTTAAGTCAGCGGTTGTATCTGTTAGCACATCCGGAGTATTGCAAACAGCAATTCCATATTTTGTCGCGGCCGGGACATCGATATTATCAAATCCGACCCCCATGTTTGCAACGACTTTTAACGATTTTCCCGCTTTTAATACCTCTTGATCGATGACATCCGATACCATTGTTAATAACGCATCTGCT
This sequence comes from Parageobacillus sp. G301, assembly GCF_030268025.1. Lineage (NCBI taxonomy): Bacteria > Bacillati > Bacillota > Bacilli > Caryophanales > Anoxybacillaceae > Parageobacillus > Parageobacillus sp. G301. Next base: position 591,294 of record NZ_BSDB01000002.1, on the reverse strand, counting down.
TTTTTCGCCTCGTTGATTAACACATCGCGAGAAACTGGTATATCGTCATGCGGCCACATCGCTACTTCGGCGATATCTTTGATCGGAGCGATAATATCATCGGGAAGCTTTCTTGTAATAAACACATATGGTCGACCCATAACGCCCACCTTCTTTTATGTATTTTTTTCTATCTTATCATAATTGCGCCATCATCATAAAAAAAAACGATGATTCCGTGATCATCGCTATTATGATACGTGAGAAAACCAATCAATTTTCGGAAGATGAAGCCGGCGGTTCGACAGTCCGACAATATCCACAAATGACGCGAGAAATTGTTCATGCTCTCGGGAATGGTTGACAATATGACGCAACGTTTGTTCATATGCTTGTTTTTCTCTCTCTCCTTCTGATATATAATACCCTTCCACGCATTCAAAATAATGAAGCGGGAAAAGAAGCCGTGCATAAATTAAGCGCCAGGCAAATGCCGATAACGGGGTGACCTGTTCATAGTCTCGAAAAAATTGCCGGATTCTTTCCACAGAAGCATTTTGTCTTTTTGTGTATATTTGCCGAACCCACTCCGCCAAATCTCTTGCACAATGATCATATACCCAATCCGTCGCTAACTTATGCTCCTTTCCCTCTATCCACTTTGCATCCGGCAACCGTTCATGGCAAAAAGTTGCATAGTCAATACCGACAGGCTCCTCATCTAACTCCGTATCCGCTATATATTGAATCGCATTTTCCGCCAAACCAAGATAATACGGAAACGATTCAATAAAAAGACGATCAAACATAGTAGTAATTCCCATCTCTATTTTTCTTCTCCAAAATTGCTCCATCTGATCAAGGCGTGTTCCCCAAAATTCTTTCCATTGGCCTATCCGCCGACAATGAATAATCGAAATAGGACAAGTGCGGCCACGCTGATGAAATTTCGCTAATTCCCGACCAATCGAGATATTTCTTGCATATGGCGGAACGGACGTACGAACCATAACAATGGGCTGTCTATCGTTGTAAGCAACCAGTTTTCCTGACTTGGTTGGAACAAACGATGCGACAGTGACATCTCCTTTCGATATTAAATAATGGCTCATTTTCTGTAATTCCTCTATTTCCGCTTCCGTGCGCCCATGTACAGGAATAACGGTATAATATTGATTTTTGTATAGAAATGTATGATATCGCCCAATTTTTCCTATTCTTTCTGCCGAAATTTCGTATTCATGACGAATAAACTCTTGCATCACTTCCCCCTCCTTATAAAAGCAATATATGAAGTCATTTGCAAAAAAATCTGTTTTTTTTTTCCACATTTGCAAGCATCAAAGTTTACAGAAACAGCACATTTATGCCATGATAAACATATATAATAAAAAATAACTCCTTAAAGAAACAGGTGACGCCCATGAAAGAACCAATTATGAACAATCTTGAACAAATCGCTCGCCAATGGTTGGAAGAACGCGGTGTTACAATCAAAGACATCGCTGAGCTTGTGTATTATTTACAATCGAAATACCATCCGAATTTGAAACTAGAAGAATGTATTGAAAATGTGAACCGCGTGATTGCCAAGCGTGAAGTACAAAACGCGATACTCACTGGCATCCAGCTTGATAAATTAGCAGAAGAAGGCAAATTAGATGAGCCGTTGCAGTCTATTATTCAGCGTGACGAAGGTTTATATGGAGTGGACGAGATTCTAGCGCTTTCGATCGTAAACGTATACGGCTCCATCGGTTTCACCAATTATGGATATATTGATAAACAAAAGCCAGGCATTTTGAAATACCTAAATGATAAGTCAACAGGAAAATGCAATACGTTTTTAGACGATATTGTCGGCGCTATTGCTGCCGCTGCCTCAAGCCGCTTAGCCCATCGAGCGGCGAATGTGGAGTAAGCGGCGCTTTAGCGAAAAGAAAAAACGCCGCTCTAGCGAAGAGCGGCGTTTTTTAAATGCGATCCATCCATTCTTTTAGTGAATCCGCCGTATATGTTGGCTGTTTTTCATATCGTTGCAACAGTTCTTTTGTCGTTACTCCCGTATGGACAAGAAGCGTGTCCATTCCCGCATTCATTCCCGCCATAATATCGGTATCGTAGTAATCGCCGATCATTAATGTTTCCTCTCTCGGCACTCCCAACACTTTTAGCGCTTGTTCCATAATAATTTTTTCCGGTTTTCCAATAAAAATAGGCTGCACTTGGGTCGACACAGCAACAACAGCCGTGAGAGAACCGTTTCCCGGCAACAATCCTCGTTCTGTCGGAATCGCAATATCGGCATTTGTCGAAATAAACGTTGCGCCGTTGCGAACGGCTAAACAAGCGATGGCAAGTTTTTCATATGTAATGCTTCTGTCAATTCCCATCACGACAAATTCAGCGTCTTCTTTCGCAAAAGTAAATCCTTTTTCTTCAAGAGCTGTGCGAATTCCTTCTTCGCCAATCACGTAAACAGAAGCATCCGGTTTTTTTTCAAAAATATAGTTTGCTGTCGCTTGGCTTGTTGTAAACACATGTTCTTCTGTTGCTGGAACGCCGAATGACTGCAATTTCTCCGCCACTTGTGCCGGTGTGCGCGAGGAGTTATTCGTGACAAATAAATACGGAATGCCTTTTCGATACAGCTCTTTTACAAAATCACGAGCTTCCGCGATACATTCTGTTCCTCGATACATTGTTCCGTCTAAATCGATCAAATATCCTTTATACTTTTTCAACATCTTCACCTCTTTATTGATCATCACGTAACAAACTTATAAAAAGAAATGAAAAATGTCAAAATGCAAACACGCCCCAATACCCTCCCTTTCTGTATTCCATTTAGAAGCGGGAGCTTTACAAAGAAGTCTCCACGCAGAAGGAGGATATCTCTTTCTACCCGATAAATGGAGTGGAGGTCTTCTTGGTGAAAGTTAACATTGGAGACGTGTTTGCTAAACGATCCATCAATTGCGGAACGCGGACACGGGACCAAGCTCGTTTTCTAAATACGTGCGAATAGCGGATGGATATGCTTGCAGCGCTGGAAAATGTTTTTGCACTTCCTCAAGCAATTTTGCGTGGTCGACATTCGTATAATGATGAACAAGCATTTTCCGATAGCCAATGATCGCTTTTAATCCTTTTGCATCATCCGCCGTTATAACCCGTTCATCCGTTAAAATATCGATAATATCTTCGTAACTGCCTGGGTCTCTCATAATAAAACCATCGATCATCGCATTTCCGACATCTAAAATTGCTTCAATCACTAAATGAACAATACGCTCAAGAACAAGTTGAGACAATTCATCATCCCACGATGGCTTTTGTTTATAAATATGTAACAGCTTTTCCATATAACGTAATGTTTCTTCGATTTTATTGCGATCTACAAAGTACATCATTATTCCTCCTAGTATTTGTTTTTTTTATTGTACCATAATTATACGAATACGAGACATTTCACATATCGTTTGTTATGATGGAAGTACGCACATTTCTTACTGGAGGGCGGAGTTTATGAACGAGCGTTTTTACTTATATGACGATACGGTCGATACGAAAACGCGTTTTGTCAGTTTTTTAGGAGAACGGCAACGATTTGATTTAGCCATTATCCAAACAGATCGTTTTTACGGAAAATATTTAGTCCTCGATTTGCAAAGCAACCGTTTTGCAATTATTGGACAAGACGATTTAGAAGAACCGGGATATTTGGAACATGTTTACCGCTTGAGTGAAGAAGATGCCAACGATTTACGATCATTTTTATACGAATGCATTTCATAGCCGCTTTCTCATTAGGGGACATTATAAATAATCCCCATCCTGAGGAAGGTGAAACAAATGCAGGAAAAGGAAAAGTATAGCGATTTTTCCACCGTGGAAAAACAGAAAAATTTTTTAACGGCCGAAGAATTTCCAGAAGGACCGTACGGTTCTCCGCGCCGCGCAGACGAACCAGTGCAAAACAAAAGCACCCCGTGGAAAAAGGGACAGCGTTACTATAGTGCTTTTAACTACGAATACAAATCATTCCACCAAGACATCCCAAGACAAGACCCTGGCGCGCATCCGCCGCACGATGACCCGCGGGAAAATGAACAATTCCCATACGGTCAAGCATAATAGTTGCGGCTATCCTCATAAAAAGGATAGCCGCGTTTTGTTTTATCGTTTTACCTTACGAAGCACAAAATACGCACAACCAAAATTGCAATATTCATACAAATATTCTGATAATGTGCTAATTTTTGTATCATATGTTGCTTTTTGGTTATGATCATCAAAAAATCCGCGCAAACGAAGTTGGTTGTAACCCCAGTCTCCCACAATATAGTCATACTTACTTAAAATATCTGCATATCGCGCACGAAACGCTTCTTCATTAAACGCATTTTTCACGTTTTCCACTAATTCATAACATATATTGTTAATGCATATCATCCTTTTCACCTTGCCTTTCCACTTTCATCATAAACGATGAAACGTTCCCAATCAATTACTGTTATCAAAGTTCATAAAAAGGAACATCCTGAAGGTGAAGGGGGTGTTTGCAATGAGAAAAACATTGCTTGCGGTCACATTAGGTACAGCTGTGACATTAGCAGGCTGTGCGCAAATGGGACAAGATAACAATACCGATGTATATAAACGAAGCGGTAATACGATGAACGTCACCGATCGCAACGATTTATATAATGAAAGAGGAGTGCCAAACGGCGACGATACACGAATGAACAATTTTGGCTATGTCCGCCATCAACAAAGCCCTGTTCGCGGCGATGCAAACTTATATAACAATATGCCAACGTTCAACCGCGAGCGCGCGGCTGATTTAATCAGCAAGCTTTGTACACAACTGCCGAACGTTAAGGATGTCGCCACATTAGTAACAGACGAAGAAGTATTGATCGTTTATGATACAGATACAAAAAATCGCCAGGAAACAGCAGATCAAGTAAAAAAGACAGCTCTTTCTGTCGTTCCGCGCTATTATCATGTCTATGTGGCTGATGATCCAAGACTCATGAAAGATATCGAGCGCTTTGGACGTTTAGATTCCAACAGCCGAAATATCGATCAAATTATCGATGCAACGATTCAAAGAATGCTGAAATATCCGCAAGGCCGCAAACTAAGTGACGGGGAAAACGAAAATGGGGAAATGATTAACGAAACAAACGACCGTCTCGATCGTGATTTCCATGATGGTACGCCAAAGCCTGCAAAAATGAACCGATAACCTGAGAACAGAAAAACGGTCTGTCTTCATCTCGATGAAGGCAAGACCGTTTTTTACACACGTTTTACGCTTTCATCTGCCGTGCTGCCGAAGCCGCATTTACTTGTTCGTCTGCATGATAAGAAGAGCGAACGAGCGGACCAGCTTCGCAATGAGTAAATCCTTTGCTTAATGCGATTTCTTTTAATTCTCTAAATTCGTCTGGATGGTAATATTTCACTACTTTCAAATGCTTTTTCGTTGGCTGTAAATATTGGCCGATCGTTAAAATATCCACGTGGTTAGCACGCAAATCATCCATTGCTTCAATAATTTCTTCTTTTGTTTCGCCAAGACCGACCATAATACTCGACTTGGTTGGAATGTCTGGCTGCAATTCTTTCGCACGGCGCAAAAATTCAAGCGAGCGCTCATATGTCGCGCGTGCGCGCACTCTTGGCGTTAATCGGCGAACCGTTTCAATATTATGGTTTAAAATATCTGGACGTGCATCCATTAATGTTTTTAAGTTCTCATATACTCCACCCATATCGGAAGGAAGCACTTCAATCGTCGTAAATGGATTTTTGCGACGGATGGCACGGACCGTTTCCGCAAATACAGCCGCTCCTCCATCTTTCAGGTCATCGCGAGCGACAGCAGTGACAACAACGTGTTTTAAGTTCATAAGGCGAACCGATTCGGCAACACGTTCCGGCTCTTGCCAATCTAGTTCTGTTGGTAATCCTGTTTTTACCGCGCAAAAGCGGCACGCACGAGTACATACGTTCCCTAAGATCATAAATGTTGCCGTTCTTCGCGCCGCCCAACATTCATGAATGTTTGGGCATTTTGCTTCTTCACATACGGTATGTAACCGGTTTTCACGCATCAATTTCTTTAAGCCAGTATAATTTTCATTTGTATTCAGTTTTATTTTTAACCATTCCGGTTTGCGAAGGCGCTCTTCGTTTGTTGCCATTGTTCTCACTCCAATAGTTTTATTTACATTTTCCATTATAAAAAAAACAGCGAATAAACACAAAGAAATTAGTCACACCTCACTTTCCGCATTTTAACATTTATGAAATAAGCGAATCTCCTCAAACTAAATAAAGGAGATGAACGGAAAGGAGTAGAAATATGTGTACCGATTTATATTTGGCATTGTAATGATGATAATTATATTCACGACACCAAAAATCATATTTGGCCAAGAAAAATTCGATGAAGAAGAGATATATCAGAAACGAATGGAGTTATACAAAAAAGCAGAAGCAGCCTCGCTGATCCCTTGGTATTATTTTGCGGCGATTGATCAATATGAACGGAACGTCCGTCAAGTGCGCCGTGATTTGCCTAAACCTACCGGCGTGCTTGGCATCTATATCAAACCGGAAATTTGGGCGGGGCCTTTAAATAAAAACCCTCATGATACCAATCCGTTTACGATTTCGCAATTTGGCGGTTTCGGCATTGACGGCAATGGTGACGGCAGCGCGGATCCAACGGATGATGAAGATGTTATTTTCGCATTGGCGCGCTATTTACAAACGTACGGAATTGATCATAAACATATTAAAATGGCACTATGGAATTATTATCAGCGAAGCAAAACGGTTGATTTAATTTTAGGAAAAATAAAAATTTACAAAAAGTATAAGACGTTAAAGTTAGATGATCATGCATTTCCGCTTCCCCTTCACGCCAATTACACCTATCGGGATACATGGGGAGACGCAAGAGGTTGGGGAGGACGCCGCATTCATGAAGGGACGGATATTTTTGCAGACTACGGTGTCCCTGTACGATCGACTTGCTATGGAATCGTGGAATTAAAAGGATGGAATAACTATGGAGGATGGCGTGTGGGTATTCGTGATATTAATAACACTTATCACTATTTTGCTCATTTAAATGGATTTTCCCCTAACTTACGTGAAGGACAAATCGTGGAACCAGGAACCATTATCGGCTCGGTCGGCAGTTCGGGCTACGGCCCGCCGGGAACGGCAGGAAAATTCCCACCGCACCTTCATTACGGGATGTACAAAGATAATGGCTATACGGAATGGTCTTTTGATCCGTATCCTCACCTGAAAGCGTGGGAACGGGCAGAAAAACAAAAATGGAAGAAAAATAAGGAGGCTAAATAGAAATAGGCCTCCTTTTCCCATCTATCGCGCTACGTATTTTGTTTTGCTTTCCTAACCGAGAAAATGAACAATACGTCATATTTTACTGAACACCCTCCATACAAGGGTGTCTCAACGTTTTTCTATCTTGGCTTCAATGTCCTCCGAGATACGCTTTCTTCACCTGTTCGCTTGCATTTAGTTCCTGTGCACTTCCCGAAAGAACGACTCGCCCTGACTCAATGACATACGCCCGATCAGCCACCGAAAGCGCCATATTCGCGTTTTGTTCGACTAACAAAATAGTAGTCCCAAATGAATTAATTTCTTCAATGATTCGGAAAATTGTTTTAACTAATAAAGGGGCTAATCCCATAGACGGCTCATCGAGCAAAAGGAGACGCGGACGCGCCATTAACGCGCGGCCCATCGCCAGCATTTGTTGTTCTCCGCCCGATAAAGTTCCGGCAAGTTGCTTTCTGCGTTCATAAAGACGAGGAAACAGCTGATATACTTTCTCGAAATCTTGCTGAATTCCATGTTTATCCTTTCTTAAAAACGCACCCAATTCTAAATTTTCTTCTACGGTCATATTGGCGAAAATACGCCGACCTTCCGGAACATGGGAAATTCCTTGTTTGACAATCATTTGAGCTGCTTTGCCCGCAATCGATTGTCCCTCGTATAAAATATCTCCCTGTTTCGGCTTTAACAATCCGGAAATCGTCTTTAACAGCGTACTTTTGCCGGCGCCATTTGCTCCAATTAATGTGACGATTTCTCCTTCTTTTACTTCCAGTGAAACGCCTTTCAGTGCTTGAATATTCCCGTAAAATACATCGATGCTTTCGACTTTTAGCATTTTCAGGAAACCTCCTCACCGAGATATGCTTCAATCACTTTCGGATTATTCTGAATCTCTTCCGGTGTACCATGAGCGATCAGCTGTCCATGATCAAGCACGTAAATTCGTTCGCATATCCCCATGACAAGAGACATATCATGCTCAATAAGCAAAATCGTTAAATGGAACTTTTCTCTTATAAAAGCAATCAAGTTCATCAATTCCTTAGTTTCCTGCGGATTCATTCCTGCTGCCGGCTCATCAAGCAGCAACAATTTTGGATGCGCGGCAAGCGCTCTTGCAATTTCTAAACGGCGCTGCTGGCCGTATGGTAAATTTTTCGCTTTTTCATACATGACATGTTCGAGTTTGAAAATCTTTAAAAATTCTATTGCCTTTTCTTCGATTTCTTTCTCTCCGGAAAAATGGGAGGGCAAACGGAAAATGGAACTAAAAATAGAGTGGCGAGAGAGAGAATGATAGGCAACCTTTACATTATCCAATACGGAAAGTTCACCGAACAATCGAATATTTTGGAACGTACGGCTGATTCCTTTTCGCGTAATTTTGTAAGGCGGCAGACCGTTTAACTTTTCATTCTCAAGCATAATGCTTCCTTCTGTCGGTTCATAGACACCGGTCAGCAGGTTAAAAAAAGTTGTTTTCCCTGCCCCGTTCGGTCCAATGAGTCCAACCAATTCTCCCATATTTAATTCCATATTGACGCCAGATAGTGCTTTCAATCCACCAAATTGAATTCCAACGTTTTCTGCTTTAAGCAACGGTGTGCTTGTTGTCATTTCCGACTCCCCTTTCTGCCGCTCTGCGCTGCTTGAAGAACGAAGCCAATTCTCGTGTACCTAACAACCCTTTTGGACGGTACAACATTACCAATATAAGTACGAGGCTATATATAATCATTCTTGTTTCTGGATAATCTTGAAGGAATGTAGAAACAATCGTCAACAATATAGCAGCGATAACCGCACCGGACATGCTTCCTAATCCACCAAGCACAACAAAAATCAAAATATCAAATGATTTCAAAAAGCCAAAATTGGTCGGTTGAATAATATAAAAGTGATGGGCATAAAGACATCCAGCAATTCCAGCAAAAAAAGAGCCGATGACAAAGGCTACCACTTTATAATACGTCGTGTTAATCCCCATGGAATCGGCTGCGATTTCATCTTCTCGAATCGAAATGCAGGCACGTCCATGTGTAGAGTTGGTAAAGTTCGCAACGACAATGATGGTGATAAGCAGGCAGGCAAATATCCACGGCCAAGTTGTAAGATGGGTTACTGTCATACCGCTGGCGCCACCAACATAATCAACGTTTAAAAGGATAATTCGTACGATTTCCCCGAAACCAAGCGTAGCAATCGCCAAATAATCCCCCTTTAGACGGAGGCTTGGAATGCCAATGAAAAGCCCCGCTACCGCAGCGGCAACACCACCGACGAGTAAAGCAAGCGCAAACGGCATCTGCAGTTTCATTGTCATAATTGCAGACGCATAGGCGCCCACTGCAAAAAATCCGGCATGACCGATGGAAAATTGCCCTGTAATCCCTATAATTAAATGAAGACTGACCGCTAGTATTATATTAATCCCCATAAAAAATAACGTATTAATATAAAAGGAATTGAGTATTTCACCAGATATTAATAGCTGAACCGCTACAAAGAACAGAAGCGCCAACGCCATTGAGATCCAAAATCCATTTATCCGTTTAAAAGTTGCCATCACCTTCTACCCTCCTTATACTTTCTCTCTTACGTTTTTGCCAAATAGACCCGATGGTCGGAAAATAAGAATAAGTATAAGAATGATAAAAGCCACTCCGTCACGCCAGAGAGAATAACCGAGACCGCTTACGAGCGATTCAACGACACCAAGTACAAGACCGCCGACCATAGCCCCCGGAATAATGCCGATACCGCCCAACACAGCAGCTACAAAAGCTTTTAAACCTGGAATAATTCCCATTAGTGGCTCGATTTTAGTATAGTAAATTCCAAAAATAACGCCTGCTGCCCCCGCCAAAGCCGAGCCAATGGCAAAAGTCGCCGATATAGTATTATCTACATTAATTCCCATCAACCGGGCAGCTTCTGCGTCATGAGAAACGGCCCGCATCGCTTTTCCGATTTTTGTTTTATGGACGATCAGTTGAAGGAAAATCATCAATACAATGGAAATACCAAGAATCAATAATGACTGGCTATTAACGGTTACGCCAAACACTTCAATTTTTTTATCCGGAAGCAATGTGCTAGGATACGCTTCTGGCTGAGCACCGCGCAGATAAATAGTTCCATACTCAATAAAAAGCGAAACCCCGATAGCAGTGATCAGTACGGCGATTCGTGTAGCGTTTCGCAACGGCTTATAAGCGATTCTTTCAATACATACCCCTAAGATCGCGCAGGAAGCCATTGCGAGGAGCAACGCTGGAAAAAAACCCACATGGAAACTGGTGACAGCGTAAAATCCAACAAAAGAACCAATCATAAATACATCGCCGTGCGCAAAATTAATGAGGCGCACAATTCCGTATACCATCGTATAACCAAGAGCAATTAGCGCATATATACTGCCAAGAGATATCCCGTTAACCAGCTGCTGAATGAGTTCCATATATTTGCACTCTCCTTAAGAAGTACTGTTTCTTTCATTTTCATGGTGAAAGCCGGAAAAATTCCGAATAGGGGGACATGCCCCCTATCCATCTCAGTATATTATGGATTCACTTTTGTTTTGAACTGTTGCTGACCGTCTTTATATTCCAAAATGGTGACAGATTTTACTGGATCATGGTTTTCATCTAGCGTCAATGTTCCGGATACAAGAGGAAGATCTTTCGTTTTCGCGAGAGCATCTTTAATCTTTTCTGGGTCTGCGCTTCCAGCACGCTTGATGGCATCAGCCAAGAAATATGCCGTGTCATATCCAAGCGCATTGAAGGCATCTGGAGATTTATTGTATTTCGCCTTGAATGCTTTTACGAAATCTTGAATTTTTTGATCTGGGTCATTGGAAGAATAGTGGTTCGTAATAAATGTATTGTTCAATGGGTCTTTTCCGGCGATTTCCACCAATTTAGGCGAATCCCATCCGTCACCGCCCATAATCGGCGCATTAATGCCAAGTTCACGGGCCTGTTTTACGATAAGGCCTACTTCTTCGTAATAACCAGGCAAGAAAATAAATTCCGGATTAGCCGATTTAATGCGGGTAAGTGTGGCACGGAAGTCCGTGTCTTTAGCAACGTAAGCTTCTTCCGCTACAATTTTGCCCCCCTCTTTTTCAAACGCTTTTTTAAACGCAGCGGAAAGCCCCTTCGAATAGTCGCTGGAAGTATCAATCAGCACAGCTGCATTTTTTACTTTTAAATCATTGATCGCGAATTTTGCGGCAACTGTCCCTTGGAAAGGATCAATAAAGCATGTCCGGAATACAAAATCGTTTACTTTGCCGTCTTTATTCGTAATCGTAGGGTTTGTTCCCGTTGGCGTAATTAACGGCACTTTGTTATCTTGGGCTACTTGGACTTGTGCAAGCGTGTTGGTGCTCGTTGCCGCACCGATAATTGCTACTACCTTGTCCTGGCTAACGAGCTTGATCGCGCCGTTCGTCGCTTCAGCTGCATCCGATTTGTTATCTACTTTCACCAGCTTCAGTTTTTTGCCATTAATACCTTCTTTGTTTATTTCTTCAAAGGCAAGTTCTACCCCTTCGGCGATCGATTGTCCGTATGAGGCTACTCCGCCGGATAATTCAAGATTGGCGCCGATTTTAATCGTATCGCCGCCTTTTCCTCCGCCGCCAGAGGAGTTATTCGCCTTCTGTCCAGCGCATCCTGCCATGACCCCAGCAGTTAATGCCAGTGATAGAAAAATGCTAGCTAACTTTTTTTTCTTCATTCTCTGTCCCCCCCGTAATTATTTTTCAAAAAATTCAGTTATATAAGCACATATTCCTTTCCTTCCCCACATCCTTTCCATATGTTTTTTTAAATAACATAATAATAAAACTATTTTTAATTTAATACAATATTACAAAATTTTTTTCTCCTCGTCTAGGTGTTTTCTTCTTTAATTGAAAAGCTGTTTCGCAGATGAATTGTCCATCAACAAAACAGCTTATAGAAACGGCAAACAATAACGTTTTTTGCATATAATTTTTCATTATAAAAACAGCCAATCGCTCTCTTGCATCTGCGGCAAACCAACGGCTTAATGCGATGGTATACTGATAGAAGGACCGCCATTGCTGCCGCTATTATAAAATTGTGGAACCTCTCCTGGAATCACGTGCATTACGACCGGAATATTCGTAGAAATGGTTGATATTTTTGACGCAAATGGGATAACTACTTGAATGTCAACAGAAACGTGAATATCTACTTCAATTAACGCGCTGTTAATCCCAAACGTTTTAATTTCTTTCGTTACCTCGGATTCTGCATTGCCAATGACTTGAAACTGCACAGGAATACGCGGCCCGAGATTGCTAAGAAGTGAGTTATTCGTGACTTGGCCAAAAGGAATATAGTAAATAATCCCTTGGCTGTCTCCTTTTCCAGATTCGACCTCAGGAAGCACAAGCTTTTCAATTCTCCCTTCTGTTGCCGCCTTTAAGCTTGCCATCACATAGTCGTCCGTCTTTGCCAAAACTCGGTTTAGGACAGCGGTGTTAAAATCGATGGAAGCGATTTTGCCGTCAGCATCTTTATACACGACGACCAAATCTTTCATTTCTTTATTTTCTTTTAAAAACTGCTGCTCGATCGCATTATTAATCACTAAATTAGCAATCCGTTTCGTTTCGGTTTCGGCAATTTCCATTAAAACCGGTTCAAAGCTTTTATTGACAATCCAAAGACTAAGAGCGGTAGTAAACATAAAAAACACAAACGTCAGCAAAAACACATAGCGAAACGGAAGCGGTCCTCTTCTTGACAATCGGGGGCCAGCGGGAAATCTAGGCAAAATAAAATCCCTCCTTTACAAGCTATATGTATGCTTGAAAGGAGGGAGATAAAGCAAATTGTTATATAATTTTTTACCGCATCTTCAACAAAGCATCTTTTCCTTTCATACCGACCGTAATTCCTAGCTCTTCGGCAGCCGTTGTCACCGATTCTAAAGGCGCTTCAAGCAGTTGTTCAATCGTGCGGACCCCGACCGCCCTTCCAGCGACAATTCCACGGTCGCGCAGTTTTTCGTTCAATAGCGCCACATCAAGCGCCCCGCACATAATGTACCCTTTCTCACTTGCTACGGCAAGCAAATTCGTCTTCGGTAATTGAACGGAAATAGCAATAAATGGATAATGATCGATCGTAATAGGAGTTACGTTGATCATGATAAAGCCACGCTCCTTTCCCTACTTTAATGTATGAAATAGGGAAGGAAATGTGCTTATTTTTGGTTTGCTAATTTCCATGCCAAAACATCCCGTAAAAATTCCGGCATATAATATTCTTTTTTCGAAGCGCGTTGGATTTGGGGATAAAAATTTCCGATCGCAAACATATCAATCGTCGCCACATCATATAGTTGATCTGGATTTAATGGCTCGCCGTTAATCATAATGTGGCGAATATGTTCGGAACCATCTTTACTCGTTTCTGTTTCCAGTTCGATTCCATCATATACCATTTGCCCCATCACCTTGCCGCGAAAACCAAATCCTTTAAATTCTAAGTATTTCATTCTTTCTGTATTTGCTTGTAAAATAATTTCCTTTAATTCTGCGCCCCGAAGCTGCACTTTACACGGATTGATCGGATGCGGACAAATACGGTGTAAATCTTTTTTTGTTACTACTCCTTTGTAAAGCGGCTCTAACAGGACACCTGCATTTACCATGCCAATTTCCGCTTTACACCATTCTTTAAGTGCTGAAGCAAGCAATTCGGCAAACGGAGACGGCGAAAACCATTGTAACGGCAAGTCTTCTTTCAGTTCTGCGACTTGTTCCGCTTCCAATGTTGCTAAACTTTGCTGTTCTAATAACGATAAGGTGCGCTTCGTTTTCTCCAATTCCGGCAGACTTTCTACATCGACAACGGTAGCTAATGCTTTATATGTATGATCGCTTTCCCCAATTTCTAACTTCACTACTCCAATAAACTTTCCATATTTCCCAGCTCCACACAATAATGTGTCATTAATCCTCTTTCCCTCTGGAAATAAATGATGGGTATGCCCCCCGAGGATAATATCAATTTCTGGTATTGTCTGAGCAATTTTTTCGTCCTCGTTGATTCCCAAATGCGATAATAAAATGACAATATCCGCTTGTTTTTTCACTTCTGCCGCAATGTTTTCCAACATCTCAAGAGGCGGCGTCACTTTCCATCCTAATAACTCGTAAGATTTAGCGAAATAAGCCGTTAGTCCAATCACACCAACACGAAACGTATCAGAAATAGGAATAATATAGTACGGATGCGCCCAAGAAGGACGTGTTCCGTCTTTCTTAAATAAATTTGCGACAATGACTGGAAAGCGGGCGTTTTCGTATAATGCATTTAGTTCCTCATAGTCAAGGGTAATTCCTTCATTGTTCCCAATCGTTACCGCATCATAATGAAGTTCATTTAATAAATCAACATTTGCTTTTCCCCTTGTTGCTTCCGTAATCGGATGAAAGCGATCAATAAAATCCCCAATATCAAACAACAACATCGTTTCGTGATTTTTTTCATGCTTTTGTCTTTGTTCATATAAAAAATAGGAAATTTTCGGCCAATATTCAAAATGGCTATGCACATCGTTCGTATGGTATACATATACTGTCCGTTTCAACGAGCCTCCCCCTTTATGAAAAGCTTTCGTAAATAAGACGGATTCCTAAAAGAACAAGCACTAGGCGCAAGACGATGACCACTGTTTTACTGCGAAGCCGCTTATTAATAAAAGCACCTGTTTTCGCTCCAAACCAAACACCCGGAATTAGAGCAAGCGCAAATAGCCATTGTACATTCCCCATAAAAATGTGTGTAAGCGAGCTGACAAGTGACGACAAAAAGATCATGAACATCGAAGTCGCTACCGCAACATGAGGCGGAAAGAAAAATAAAATCATCATCGCCGGCACCATTAATGAACCGCCGCCGATGCCAAAAATCCCCCCAAAAAAACCAACGATGAAAGAGATGACAATAGCTACGATCGGATTATATCCATATGTCACCGTTTCCCCTTCATTCGTTATGTAAGTGCGGGTAATTTTAAATGTTTTTCGTTGTGAACGTACTGAAGAATTTTTGCTGAAAGATAAAAAAAACGATACAGCGATTAAAAAAAGCCCAAAATATAAAGAAAAATGCTCGAGACTTAACTTATTATTCATCCACGCGCCAATAATCGCTCCAGGACCGCTTCCGATAAAAAATAAAAGACCGCTTTGATAATCAACCATTTTTTCCTTCATATAAGATAATGTCGATGATAGTCCGTTAAAAATAATGACGACAAGCGAAGTACCGACAGCCAATTGCGGGGTGACATGCGGCAGCCAATGTGTAGCGCCTAAAAACAGCAAAGATGGCACAACGATCACTCCGCCGCCTAAACCGACTAAACTTCCGATCGTTCCCGCTAAAAAGCCGACAATGACTAGCAGCATATACTCCATATTCTCATCTCCAATACTAAAATAAATCAAGCTGGCGCGGCGCTAAATCCGTATATTCAATGCCAAGCAAATGGATCAATTGCTTCGCATTATCCGCAGCATCTCCGCCGGAATTGTTGTTAAACAATACGTAAATATCCTTTGTCTTCGTTTTTAATGTTTCAATATGCGCCACCCATTCGCGCAATTCGTCTTCCCGATACCGATATAAATATCTTACAGCCCGCCAATTTTCTCCGCTTGTCGCTTTATTCCACCCATATACATTACGCCCATGTAAACGAATGAGCGTTTTTTCTGCATTTGTAGGATATAACACGGTCGGAATGGAACCTTCCCCAGCCTGCGGCTCATCGCAAATGCTATGAATCCATCCTTCGTCTGTCATAAACTGTAATGTTTTCGCATAAAAGCGGGGGGAAAACCATGAACGATGGCGAAACTCAAGCGCTACCGGAACTTCTTTCATTCGCGCTTTGCACCAACGCAAATATGTTACATGCTCACGGCGGCAATCAAACCACGGCGGAAATTGAAACAACACCATCGCTAGCTTTCCTGACTGGATAAACGGCTCAATCGAGTCTAAAAAAGCAGCAAACATCTCTTCCTTGCTCGAATACGGAATCGGGCCTCGCTCATGTCCCGTCATTCCTTGGTATGCTTTCACGACAAAGCGGAACGAACTTGGCGTTTCACGAATCCACTTTTCAACATTTTGGCGCGGCTGAATCGCATAAAAATACGAATCCACTTCCACGGTGGGAAAGTGCGCGGCATATTCTTGCAGCTTATCTTTCGCTGCAAGACCAGGAGGATATAAACTGTCGTGATCCCCCCAGCCGGTTAATCCGATATAAATCATACGCCAATCACCTAACTTCATCATATCACAACTGTAAAAAATTTGAGAACAATGGAGAATACGTGTAGCAAAAAGTAGAGAAATACATAAAAATGTGAAAACCATCCATTCACCATAGGCAAATGGATGGTTTTTAAAAAATGATTAACCGATAGAGCCTTCCATCTCAAATTTGATAAGCCGGTTCATTTCCACCGCATATTCCATTGGAAGCTCTCTTGTGAATGGTTCGATGAAGCCCATGACAATCATTTCTGTCGCTTCTTGTTCAGAGATGCCGCGGCTCATAAGATAGAACAATTGCTCCTCGGATACTTTGGATACTTTCGCTTCATGCTCAAGCGAAATGTTGTCATTTAAAATTTCATTATACGGGATCGTGTCGGATGAAGATTGGTTATCCATAATGAGCGTATCGCATTCAATATTCGAACGCGATCCTGACGCTTTGCGGCCAAAGTGAACGATACCGCGATAAGTCACTTTTCCGCCTTGTTTAGAAATCGACTTCGATACGATGGTCGATGACGTGTTTGGCGCAAGATGAATCATTTTTGCACCAGCGTCTTGATGCTGCCCTTTTCCGGCAATCGCAATCGATAATGTCAAGCCGCGTGCACCTTCTCCTTTTAAAACAACAGCTGGATATTTCATCGTTAATTTGGAACCAATGTTTCCGTCGATCCATTCCATCGTTGCGTTTTCTTCACAAACCGCGCGTTTCGTTACAAGGTTAAACACGTTGTTCGACCAGTTTTGAATGGTCGTATAACGGCAGTACGCATCTTTTTTGACGATAATTTCAACAACGGCACTATGAAGCGAAGCAGTTGTATAAATTGGCGCGGTACATCCTTCTACGTAATGAACGTGCGCCCCTTCATCAACAATAATTAACGTACGTTCAAATTGTCCCATGTTTTCCGAGTTAATGCGGAAATATGCCTGCAACGGCGTTTCTACTTTCACGCCTTTTGGCACATAGATGAACGAACCGCCCGACCACACCGCCGAGTTTAACGCAGCAAATTTATTGTCCGTAGGCGGCACAACTTTTGCAAAATACTCACGGAAAAGGTCTTCGTTTTCTTTCAACGCAGAGTCCGTATCTTTAAAGATAACACCAAGTTTCTCCAAATCTTCTTTCATATTATGGTAAACAACTTCTGACTCGTACTGTGCCGATACTCCTGCTAAATATTTTTGTTCCGCCTCAGGAATTCCAAGCTTATCGAATGTCGCTTTAATTTCTGCCGGTACTTCATCCCAAGAACGGCCCGATTTTTCCGTTGGTTTTACGTAGTACGTAATTTCATCGAAATCTAAACTCGATAAATCGCCACCCCATTGTGGCATTGGTTTGCTGTAAAAAATATCTAACGCTTTTAAACGGAATTCAAGCATCCATTGCGGCTCATTTTTCATGCGGGAAATTTCTTCGACCACTTCCCGTGTCAACCCGCGTTTCGCGCGGAATACCGATACGTCTTTATCGACGAAACCATACTTATATTCGCCGATTTCTGGCGCTTTTTTCGCCATGCTGTTTCACCCTCCTTTTTTTCTTCTTGCCATTAATGATGCTGGTGCAATCCTTTTTCCATTGCTTTCCATGCCAATGTCGCACATTTAATACGGGCCGGAAACTTCGAAACGCCTTGAAGCGCCTCAATATCGCCTAAATCAACAGAATCATCATGTCCTTTCCCCTGCATCATATCGGAAAAGATATTGGCTAGCTTTAACGCTTCTTCCACCGTTTTTCCTTTGATTGCCTGCGTCATCATCGACGCTGATGACATTGAAATCGAGCAGCCTTCTCCCTCAAACTTCACATCCACAATTTTCCCGTCTTCGACTTTCATCGTTAGATGAATACGGTCACCACAAGTCGGATTATTCATATCAATATCTACACTATTTCCCTCTAAAACACCACGATTTCTTGGATTTTTATAATGATCCATAATCACTTGGCGATAAAGCTGATCTAAAGGATTATTAGAAGACATGGCCAAAATACTCCTTTGTTTTCTGTAATGCGACTACGAGTTGATCGATTTCTTCTTTTGTATTATAGAGGTAAAAACTTGCACGCGCTGTAGCTGTTACGTTTAACCATTTCATTAACGGTTGGGCGCAATGGTGACCGGCGCGGACGGCGATCCCTTCCGCGTCAAGGACGGTTGCCACATCATGCGGATGAACTCCTTCTATGTTAAACGTCACTAATCCTCCGCGATGTTTTGGACCATAAATCGTGATCCCTTCTATCGCGGACAATTGTTCTAAAGCGTACTGGGCAAGTTCCTGCTCATGTGCAGCGATATTATCTAATCCGATTTCTTCAAGGAAGTCGATCGCCGCTCCTAAACCGATGGCTCCCGCAATAATTGGCGTACCGCCCTCGAATTTCCACGGAAGCTCTTTCCATGTCGATTCGTACAAGCCGACAAAATCAATCATTTCGCCGCCAAACTCTACCGGTTCCATCTTCTCTAATAATTCCCTTTTACCATATAATACGCCAATTCCTGTTGGACCGCACATTTTATGCCCAGAAAACGCCAAAAAATCACAATCTAGATCTTGAACATCGATTTTCATATGAGGAGCGCTCTGCGCGGCGTCCACTACCATAACAGCACCATGTTTATGGGCGATTTTCGCAATTTCTTTTATTGGATTAATCGTTCCTAAAACGTTGGACACATGTACAACAGCGACAATTTTCGTATTGGATGTGACCGTTGCTTCTACATCTTTTAGGTCGATCGTTCCATCTGGCTGAAGCGGAATATACTTTAATGTGGCTCCCGTATGCTTAGCGACTTGCTGCCATGGAATAATATTGCTATGGTGCTCCATGTACGTGATGACAATTTCATCGCCTTCTTGTAAATTAGCGCGGCCGTAGCTCGCTGCAACCATATTTAACGCCGTTGTCGTTCCTCTTGTAAAAATGATTTCTTGTGTGGACTTCGCATTAATAAACCGTCGTACCTTTTCACGTGCTCCTTCATATGCGTCCGTCGCTTTCGTACCAAGCGTATGCACGCCGCGATGGACGTTTGAATTATACTGGCGATAATAGTGATCAATCGCTTCAATGACGGGAAGAGGTTTCTGTGATGTCGCAGCGTTGTCAAGATATATAAGCGGCTTCCCGTTTACTTCTTGGTCCAAAATCGGAAACAGCTGCCGAACCTCTTTCGTATTCATGACTGCACTTTCCTTTCGATTACTTCAATAAGTTGTTTTTTCACACTTTCAATCGGAATAGCCTCTACAACAGGAGCTAAAAATCCATGAATGATAAGACGTTCTGCCTCATGTTTCGGAATACCGCGGCTCATTAAATAATATAGCTGCGTAGGATCAACGCGGCCGACCGATGCAGCATGTCCCGCCATTACATCGTCTTCGTCAATTAATAAAATAGGGTTCGCATCTCCACGCGCTTTTTCGCTTAGCATTAGAACACGCGATTCTTGCTGCGCGTTCGATTTAGAAGCGCCATGTTCAATTTTTCCAATTCCGTTAAAAATCGAAGTCGCGCTATCTCTCACAACACCGTGTTTTAAAATGTAGCCTTCCGTATGTTTACCATAATGGACAACGCTTGTCGTAAAGTTTTGTACTTGCTCTCCTCGGCCAACAACGACCGTTTTCGTATCGCCGAAAGAACCGTCACCCATTAAGCGGGTAATGTTTTCAGAAACTGTATCTCCATCGTTCATTAAACCGAGCGCCCACTCAATGCGACCATCACGGGCAGCGATACCGCGGCGGTTTACATAGGTTGTAATACCTTTTGCCAAGTTATCCACCGCAGCAAAAAACACACGAGCATTCGTGTTGGCAAACACTTCGGCGACAATATTGACAACTGCTTTGCTAGTTCCTTTTACGGAAATATAGTTTTCCACATAAACAACCCGGCTATTATCTTCCGCTACAACGATGACATGATTAAATAATGCGATATCATCATTTTCTTGAATATAAACAGCTTGAAGCGGAACATCCACTACAACATTTTTCGGCACATATACGAACACACCGCCGTTAAGTAGCGCAGCATGCAACGCCGTTAAACGATGCTCGTCAATTTTCACGCCATCTTTCATCAAATATTTTTGCAACAAATCCCCATGCTCGCGTGCTGCTGTGAAAATATCAGTGAAAATGACGCCTTTTGTTTTCAACTCATCCGATAGAGATAAATATGCTGGTGTATGGTCGCGTTGGACATATAAGTTTTTCGTTCCTTCTCCTGCTTCAATAAGCGCCTTTACTGCTTCAGGCAATTCATCTAATGAAGCAAACGGCGCGCTTTCCACTACATGATTAGCAAATTGTGTGAAATTCCATTTGTCAATTTTTGTTTTATCCGGCTTTGGCAGCGGCAACTCTTCTGCTTTAGCAAGAGCTTGTAAGCGAAGCTGTAAAAGCCAGTCCGGTTCGCCGCGTCCGCTGGAAAATGAGCGCACATATTGTTGGTCGAATGGTATTTTTGTTTCTGTCGTCATAATATAATACTCCTCCTAACGCTTACGCTTCTTGCTCAACCGTTTCATCTTCAATGCCAAGTTCTTTTTTAATCCAATCGTATCCTTCCGCTTCAAGACGTTGTGCCAACTCCGGACCACCGGATTTTACTATACGCCCTTGCATCATGACATGCACATAATCCGGTGTGATGTAGTTTAGTAAGCGCTGATAGTGCGTAATGATCAAACAGCCGAATTCGCTGCTGCGCATTTCATTAATTCCTTTTGAAACAATTTTTAATGCATCAATATCAAGACCGGAGTCGATCTCGTCCAAAATTGCGATTTTCGGTTCAAGCATCATTAATTGAAGAATTTCGTTGCGTTTTTTCTCTCCGCCGGAGAATCCTTCATTTAGATAGCGATGCGCCATATCTGGGTTCATTTCGAGAAATTCCATTTTTTCATCAAGTTTGCGGATAAATTTCATTAAAGAAATTTCATTTCCTTCGCCAAGACGAGCGTTAATGGCGGCACGAAGGAAATCCGCATTCGTTATGCCGCTAATTTCGCTTGGATATTGCATCGCCAAAAATAAACCGGCGCGTGCACGTTCATCCACTTCCATTTCCAACACGTTTTGTCCGTCTAATGTAATGCTTCCTTTTGTTACTTCATATTTTGGATGTCCCATAATCGCCGACGATAACGTTGATTTTCCCGTTCCGTTCGGACCCATAATCGCGTGAATTTCCCCGCCTTTTACTTCTAAATTCACGCCTTTTAAAATTTCTTTCCCTTCAACGGATACGTGAAGATCTTTAATTGTTAACACTGCCATGAAGAATACCTCCAATTTTCACTAAAAATTGTGTATATCATTGACTTGCTTGCCTTTTCATTCTCATTTTATTCTCATTACAATCTTATAACAAATGAAAAGTATTAGCAACCTCTCGAGCGTAATATCACTATGTTCGTAGTGAAAAATATTTTGATCAAGATGTGGCGATGTTTTATAAAAATAACGGAAGCGGACCGCTTCCGTTATTTTTATTGCGCTGCTGGAATGACAGCACCTTTATATTTTTCTTTAATAAAGTCTTGAATTTCTTTCGACTGTAACACTTCGACAAGTGTTTTAATTTCTTTGCGGTTTTCATCGCCTTTACGTACAGCGATAATATTGACATATGGGTTATCTTTCGGCGACTCAACGGCAATTGGGTCTTTCGCAGGATCTAACCCCGCGTCAAGCGCATAGTTCGCGTTAATGAGCACGGCATCGCCTTCGCCGTTTTTATAAATTTGCGGCAGCAATCCTGCTTCCACATCCGCTTCAAATTTTAAATGTTTTGGATTTTCCACAATGTCTTTGACCGTAGCTTTTGTTTTATCGATACCGTCTTTTAATTTAATTAACCCTTTTTCTTGCAGCATCGATAAAATGCGGCCATGGTCTGCAACCGAGTTGCTCATGATGATCGTCGCACCGTCTGGCAATTCTTCAAGGCTTTTATATTTTTTCGAATAAACACCGATCGGCTCAATATGAATGCCGCCAGCGTTGACAAAGTCATATCCATGTTCTTTTTTCTGTGCTTCTAAATATGGAATGTGTTGGAAGTAGTTGGCGTCAATTTCTTTATCCGCTAACGCTTTGTTTGGTAAAATATAATCTTGGAATTTAACGATTTTTAAGTCAATGCCTTTTTCTTCCAAAATTGGTTGTGCTTTTTCTAAAATTTCCGCATGCGGGACATTGGAGGCTCCAACCACTAATTTTGTTAATTTCCCTTCTTTTTTGCCACCATCAGCGTTGTTATTGCCTCCGCATGCTGCCAATGCCAACACAAGAACGACGGCAAATAATGCGCTAATCCATTTTTTCATATCGATTTCCCCCTTTTTATCGTTTATCTATTTTAGAAGTGACAAAGTCACCAATAAACTGAATGACAAAGACAATTACTAAAACTAGAACGGTAGCGACAAACGTGACATCGTTATGACTGCGCTGGAATCCTTCTAAATAGGCTAAGTTTCCAAGACCGCCGGCACCAACAACCCCTGCCATCGCCGTATATCCGACTAAAGCAATCGCCGTTACAGTAATTCCAGACACAAGTGCAGGCAGTGACTCCGGAAGAAGCACTTTCCAAATAATTGTTGCCGTCGATGCCCCCATCGCTTTTGCCGCTTCAATGACGCCTTTATCAATTTCACGGAGCGCAATTTCCACCATTCTCGCGTAAAATGGCGCTGCTCCGATAATCAAAGCCGGCAATGCCGCGTTGGCGCCAAGCATTGTTCCGACAACGAATTTCGTAAACGGGATTAACAAAATAATTAAGATAATAAATGGAATGGAACGGAAAACATTAACAATAGCAGCAATGATCATATTCACCAGGCGGTTCTCCCAGAGGTTCCCTTTTGACGTTAAAAACAAAAGCAGGCCAAGAATCGTTCCTAATATAAATGTCGCCACAACGGCGACGCCTGTCATATAAAGCGTCTCAACCGTAGCCGCCCAAATCATATCCCATTCTACGTTCGGCAAGAGGCTAGAGAGCATTTGTGATCACCTCCACTGCCACTTGCTGCTGGCGAATATAATCGATCGCACGGGCCACTTCCTCTTTTTCCCCATCCATATGAACAAACAGCACACCGTAGGCGCCTTGATGAGTTTGTGAAATTTTCCCTTGTAAAATATTTGCATCCACTTGAAACTGGCGCACGACATTGGCGATCAGCGGCTGCTCAGCAGCTTCCCCGACGAACGTCAATTGGATAACCGTTCCGTTCGGATATTTATCGAGCAGATGGGTAATCGTTTCTTTGGTTTCCTCTGGTTCAACAACTTGCCGCACAAATCGTTTCGTAATCTCCTGCTTTGGCTGCCGGAACACTTGCAGCACTTCTCCTTGTTCAACAATTTTTCCGTTTTCCATCACTGCAACGCGGTTGCAAATTTTACGAATCACGTGCATTTCATGGGTAATTAATACAATTGTCAATCCTAAACGCTTATTAATATCCACCAAAAGTTCCAAAATGGAATCGGTTGTCTGCGGGTCTAGCGCGGATGTCGCCTCATCGCACAATAACACTTTTGGATTGTTCGCCAAAGCGCGCGCGATGCCGACGCGCTGCTTTTGCCCGCCGCTAAGCTGTGACGGATAGGCATTTTCTCTTCCTTGCAAACCAACAAGCTGAATTAACTCGTCTACCCGTTTTTTCCGCTGTTCTTTCGGTACACCGGCAATTTCTAATGGAAACGCAATGTTTTCGCGAACCGTTCTTGACCATAATAAATTAAAATGCTGAAAAATCATTCCGATTTCCTGACGGGCCTTTCGCAATTCCTTTCCTTTAATATTAGCAATATCCCGCCCAGCGACAATAACTTTCCCTTTTGTCGGTTTTTCCAATCCATTAAGGAGACGGATTAACGAACTTTTTCCCGCCCCGCTATATCCGATGATTCCGAAAATTTCGCCTTCTTTAATTTGCAAAGAGACATTATCCACTGCTGTTACAGATCCATTGGCCGCTTCATATATTTTTGTCACGTTTTCTAATGTAATCATGCACATTTCCACCTTCCCTCATGTAAAAGACGGCTCGCCGCAAAAAGAAAACCTTTCTGCTCAAGAGAACAGAAAGGCAATGATTACCGTTCTGTCTCTTATCTCTCAAAGCAGACGCTTTGTGTGAATTGGCACCATTTCAGCGAGTACGCTGACGGTTGCCGGGCTTCATTGGGCACATCCCTCCACCTCTCTTGATAAGAGCACAAAAAGCACTTTATTCAATTAAAATCTCTCAATAATTACGAATGTGATTTTATCACTATATGTCGAATAGTGTCAATGGAAATTTTATAGTCAATTATGGAAAATGGCATGATTATCATTTCTTGTGATTATGAGACGGAAACATCAGATGTAATTCCGGTAGCGGCCGCAATTGCCTGTTCTAAATCTTCAATTAAGTCATCGACATTTTCGATGCCGACAGATAAGCGAACTAAATCTTCTGTCACTCCAGATGATTTTAGTTCTTCTTCGTTTAGCTGTTGATGTGTGGTGCTTGCCGGGTGGATAATTAAACTTTTCGCGTCGCCAACGTTGGCAACATGCGACCATAATTTTACACTGTTGATCAATTTCGCTCCTGCTTCTCTGCCGCCTTTTACGCCAAATACAACGATGGAACCAGCTCCTTTTGGCAAATATTTTTTCGCCAGTTCTTTTGCTGGATGACTGTCATGTTCTGGATAAAGCACCCACTCTATCGCTGGATGACGATCTAAATACTCGACGATTTTTCTTGTATTCGCAATATGTTCTTTCATACGTACATGCAATGTTTCAAGACCAAGCTGAATTTGAAAGGCATTAAATGGGCTAATCGCTGGACCTAAATCGCGGAGCAACTGCACGCGAGCTTTGACAATGTATGCAGCAGGCCCAAACGCCTCAGCATACACAATGTTGTGATAGCTTGGATCAGGAGTAATAAATCCTGGAAACTTCGGCGAATTCCAGTCAAAATTACCACCATCAACAATGATGCCGCCTAAGGTCGTCCCATTCCCAACAAGCCATTTTGTGGCGGAATGGATCACGATATTCGCCCCATGTTCAATTGGTCTGCACAAATAAGGAGTGGCAAATGTGTTGTCGATAATGAGCGGAATTCCCGCTTCACGAGCGATTTGCGCCACCGCTTCAATATCTAATATGTGCAAACTAGGGTTGCCAATCGTTTCGGCGAAAATTGCTTTCGTTTTTGGTGTAATCGCTGCTCGGAAATTTTCCGGATTAGACGGATCGACAAAGTGGGTTTTAATTCCGTATTTCGGCAATGTATTGACGAACAAATTATATGTACCGCCATATAACGTAGATGCCGATACAATTTCATCCCCAGCTCCGGCGATATTCAAAATGGCCAGTGTAATGGCGGCCATTCCGCTGGCGAGAGCAAGACTGCCCACTCCGCCTTCCAGCTGTGCCACCCTTTCTTCCAATACGGTAACCGTAGGATTGTGAATGCGTGTATAAATATATCCTTCTTCTTTTAGACCAAAAAGGTTCGCAGCATGATCCGTATTGGCAAATAAATAGGCGTTCGATTGATAAATAGGAACCGCACGCGCACCAGTGGCAGGATCAGGCTTTAATCCGCCATGAATGGCTACTGTTTCGAAACGGTATTGTTTTTCACTCATTGAAACTCTCTCCCCTTTACCTTTTATAATAAAACCCCCTTCTTCTAAGAAGAGAGGGGGGATGCACTCTTCTTATCTCTCAGAGCAATTCGCTCTGCTGGAATTAGCACCGTGTTGAAACAACCGGTTGCCGGGCTTCATTGGGCCAGTCCCTCCACCTCTCTTGATAAGAATGATATATACCGTTTTTTCTGAATAATACTATTATTATTCTTAATTGTCAATTCATTTTTTTATAAAAATTAAAAATAAAGAAATATGGTATTTAGCAAACATAGCGATACGGTTTTGACAAATGAAACAGAGACTCCAGAAGCAACATATGACGGAAACTTCCAGAAATGTGCACTTCTCGAAGCCGAATTTGTTGTTGTAATTTTAACCTTCCATTTATCAATGATTCCAGCGCCTCTTTCGATCCTCGAATGGTCACTAGCCGACGTTCATCTATCTTTTCCTTTTGACCGATTTTATATTTAGAAATCGCAACAACCGCTGTTTCTGTTTCACATTCAAACTGAACGTATAACTCTTCTTCTGGTAAAATCGGTGATAAATGATTTAATTTTTGAATTCGTTCTGTAAGCTGTCCTACTAATTCACGCATATCCATTTTATACCCGCCTCCCCCATTATCCTGTCACTTCATTCATT
The DNA here is from genome assembly GCF_030268025.1 of Parageobacillus sp. G301. Lineage (NCBI taxonomy): Bacteria > Bacillati > Bacillota > Bacilli > Caryophanales > Anoxybacillaceae > Parageobacillus > Parageobacillus sp. G301. The sequence continues at coordinate 564,196 of NZ_BSDB01000002.1, read as the reverse complement.
TCCATAAAAAAAAGGAGAATCCTTTATAAAAATCTCGACAAATCGTCTGGAAAATAGGCAATATTCTCATCATTTCCCAAGAAATATGTCAAACGAAGTCAAATAACCGTTTATTTTAGTTCTTGCGCTGTCAACTTTAAGGGGAGGAGAGAATGAACAACATCTGTTCATTTTTCTAATTCTGAGGCAACATTTCCTTTATTGTTTCGTATAAATACGGTACAGAATGAAACGCGTATAATTTTTTAACAATATTGCCGCGATCAAATAAAAGAAGGCATGGAACACTTTCAATTTTCCATGCAACCGCACGCTCTGGCATATAATTAATATCGGTCTTGTAAAATGGAATATGCGGAAATAGTTCTTCGACAACCTGGAGCATCCGCTCCGCAAGCTGGCAAGTGCCGCACATCGGTGTATATACATAAAGACAAGCCATATCTTTTTTATTAATAATGTCATCTATTTCTGGTAACTCTAATTTTTTCATTGCTGCTTTCACCTTTTTAATAAATAATCGTAATGGACATCAAAGTTTGCGCGTAATAATACTTGGGCAATATGCCAATTCGGCGCTGCAGCTACTTCACGGTACATTCGGTCAATATATATATGTTCCGCTTCAGGAAATTCACGGCGAAACTGTTTTCGTAATTTTTCCCCCGCTTCATCGGCATCCACTAATATATACACTTCTTTATAATAGAGCTCCTCAATCAGTTCTTCCAGTCTGGCATCACTAATCGTCCCGTTTGTACAAATAATTTCAACTGGTTCATTAATAATGTTTTCAATTTTTTGTTTGTCGGAACGCCCTTCCACAATAATCACTTTTTCGATTTCTATCATTATTATCACCTGATTAGTTGAAAATGTCATTCATTTATTATATGGAAAAACAGTACGATGGTTTCCACATGGATAAGGAAAGGAAACGAGGCTATAGTCGTTTTTGCAAAATAAAGAAGAAAAGCAACGGCATAGCACCGTTGCTTTTGACCCCAACCAGCCTCACCGTCGCAATCGACATACTGTTGATCTGGTCCAACGGTGATGGTTATTTGCTTATCAATTCGTCTATTTTGTTGCTAACTTGCGACAGAGAAACATGTCCCTCATATTAAATCATGTTCTAATACTTTGTTTCCGCTGCCATACGGGCACCCTTTGCAAACCTCTTTATGTATAGGGTGCCCATCGTTCGCGTGATCAACCGTGGTGATTGGGTCTATTATTATCCTTCTTTTACCATTTCTTCATATTGCTCTGCTGTTAATAAATTGTCGATCTCGCTCATATCGTAAGGCTCGACAACGATCATCCATGCTTTTTCATACGGTGATTCATTCACATATTCTGGATTATCATTTAATTCTTCATTCACTTCTACTACTTTACCGCTAATTGGCGCATAAAGTTCAGAAACAGTTTTCACTGATTCGACGCTGCCGAATGGCTCGTTTGCTGTAATTTCTGCACCTACTTCTGGCAATTCAACAAAAACGATGTCACCTAGCTCCGATTGTGCAAAATCAGTAATACCGATGCGCACTTTATCTCCTTCGACACGCACCCACTCATGTTCTTCTGAATAGCGTAATTCCTTCGGTGTATTCATAATCGCACCCCTCCATTAATTTATATTCTTTTTAATATTGTATTCTTTTTAATAATAACCGATTTTGCCAAAAAACTCACTGAATTCGTTACATTTGTTTAAAGAATTTTTCGTATTGCTCTCCGTTAAATCCGACGATGACATGATTTCCATCCGTTAAGATCGGGCGCTTGATCAACATGCCATCGGAAGCAAGAAGCTCAAGAAGTTCCTCTTCCGAAGCAGTATTCACTTTATCTTTTAACCCTAACTCGCGATATTTCATACCACTTGTGTTAAAAAATTTTTTCAGTGGAAGCCCGCTCTTGCGATAAAGTTCTGTCAATTCCTCTTTTGTCGGCGGTTTTTCGACAATATGTACTTCCTGCACCGTGATGCCATGCTCATCGAGCCATTTTTTCGCTTTTCGGCATGTGCCGCACTTTGGATACCAATAAAAGGTTAACGACATATTGCACCATCCTTTGCAAACGAAAGTACCAGGATAAAACCTGGTACTTTCCATTATTACACAATATAACGTTCTGCTTCAATGAGCGCCGCTGCCGCTTCACGTTTTTTCGCGATGATATTGATTGGAGTATAGCGCGTCAATTTACGCAAAGCGGCCAACATCATACGCAACATATCGCCTTGCTCTACTGCGATAATGGTTTCTTTCGCGTGCGCCTCGATTTCGTTAAACGCTTCCTGGCAGAAAATTTGCGTATAAAGAAGTTTTTGTTTGTTTTTCTCTACTCCGGAGTTTTTAATTGCTTTTTCTGTGCGAAGCAGAGCAGATTCCATCGCGTAAATATTCGCAACAATGTCGGCAATGTTTACTAAAATTTCCTGTTCATTTTCCAATTTTGGACCGAATTTTTGTGCTGCTAATCCCGTCACCATTAATGCGATTTTTTTCGCGTTGCGTACTAAATATTTTTCTTGTTCAAGTACGCCGTCACCAACTTCTTCCGGCATAAGAATCATTAATTCTTCTTGAAGCTGTTGCGCTTTTTGAAGAAGCGGCAGTTCGCCTTTCATTGCTTTTTTCAAATACATTCCAGGAACTAATAGACGGTTAATTTCATTCGTTCCTTCAAAAATACGGTTGATCCGAGAGTCACGATAAGCCCGCTCAATTTCGTATTCTTGCATAAATCCATAACCGCCGTGAATTTGTACACCTTCGTCAACAATACAATCTAATGTTTCTGTTGCGAAAAATTTGTTTAGCGAGCATTCGATGGCATATTCAGCAATCGATTTCGCAATTTCTTTTCCGTCTTTTGCTTTTTCCTCATCAAGAAGGCTCATCCGTTCGTCAAATAAACCGACCGTACGATAGACGGAACTTTCTGTTGCGTACAACCGGGATGCCATTGTCGCAAATTTTTCTTGTGTTAATGTAAACTTAGAAATCGGTTGTTTAAATTGTTGACGTTGGTTCGCATATTGAAGCGTAATTTCCAGAGCCCGTTTTGCACCGCCAACCGCACCGACTCCTAGCTTATAACGGCCGATGTTTAAGATGTTGAACGCTATAACATGGCCTTTTCCAACTTCCCCAAGCAAGTTTTCTTTCGGAACAGGCACGTCTTGTAAAATTAATGTACGTGTCGAAGAGCTTTTAATTCCCATTTTCTTTTCTTCCGGTCCAGTAGAAACACCAGGGAAGCCACGCTCGACAATGAACGCGGAGAAATGTTCGCCGTCTACTTTTGCGTATACGACAAATACATCCGCAAACCCAGCGTTCGTAATCCATTGTTTTTCACCGTTTAAAATATAATGTGTACCTTCCGCATTTAATCTTGCTGTCGTTTTTGCTCCTAACGCGTCTGAACCAGAACCAGGCTCTGTTAACGCATATGCAGCAATTTTTTCACCAGTTGCTAATGCCGGCAAATATTTTCTTTTTTGTTCTTCTGTTCCGAACAAGGCAATTGGAAGTGATCCAATTCCGACGTGTGCACCATGAGAAATCGAGAAACCGCCGGCACGCGCCATTTTTTCTCCGATCAGTGCGGAACTGATTTTATCAAGCCCTAAGCCGCCGTATTCTTCTGGAATATCCGCGCTAAGCAGCCCTAGTTCCCCTGCTTTTTTTAACAATTGCACAGAGCGATCAAATTCATGATTTTCTAAATACTCTAACTGCGGGAGCACTTCGTTTACAACGAAATCTTCCGTTGTTTTCGCAATCATTTTATGTTCGTCTGTAAAATCCTCCGGTGTAAAAACACGTTCACAAGGAATGTCTTCAATAAGAAAGCTTCCGCCTTTAATCGCATTTTCTAATGCTTTTGCCATTGTAACTCCTCCCCTTGATTTTGTATATCGTCGGGCGGAAATGTACCGCCCATTTAAATTAATTCAAATACTCCTGCTGCGCCCATACCGCCGCCGATACACATCGTGACAATTCCAAACTGTACATTGCGGCGGCGCATTTCATAAAGCAATGATAGAGTCAGTTTTGCGCCTGTACAACCAAGCGGATGGCCAAGCGCAATCGCTCCTCCGTTTACATTCACTTTTTCCTCATCTAGTCCAAGCTCGCGAATCACTTGGATCGATTGAGACGCAAACGCTTCATTTAGTTCAATTAATCCGATATCGGAAAGCTCTAACCCCGCAAGTTTTAACGCTTTTGGAACCGCAGCAACCGGACCGATTCCCATTACTTCCGGCGGTACACCGGCAACAGCGAACGAACGGAATTTTCCAAGCGGTTTTAACCCTAGCGATTCTGCTTTTTCACGGTCCATCACCATTACTGCAGCGGCTCCATCGCTCATTTGTGAAGCGTTCCCGGCTGTTACCGTTCCGTTGACCGAAAATGCCGGACGGAGTTTTGCTAAAGTTTCCATATTCGTATCTGGGCGTACCCCTTCGTCCTCTTCGAAAAGTATTGTTTTCTCGACTAGTTTATTATTTTCTACTTTTCGAACGGTTACTTCTACCGGGACAATTTCATCCTTAAATTTGCCTTCACGAATCGCTTTTGCGGCACGCTGATGGCTTCGTACAGCAAACGCGTCTTGGTCTTCACGGCTTACCCCATACTTCATCGCCACTTGTTCGGCCGTATGTCCCATTGACATATAATACTCTGGAGCTTCTTCTGCCAGTTTCGCATTTGGACGTATCACATGCCCCATCATTGGAACAAGGCTCATCGATTCCACACCGCCAGCAATGACCGTATCCGAATGGCCAAGCATGATTCGCTCCGCAGCGTAAGCAATCGCTTGTAAACCAGACGAGCAATAACGATTAATCGTAATGGCAGGAACCGTGTATGGAAGCCCTGCAAGCGCCCCGATGTTTCTCGCAATGTTCAATCCTTGCTCTGCTTCTGGCATCGCACACCCAATAATAAGGTCATCGATATTTCCTTCATAATTCCCCGCGCGTTTCAACGTTTCCTTTACAACGAGCGCGCCTAAATCATCTGGACGCACATGGGCGAGCGTCCCTTTTTTCGCCTTTCCGACCGGCGTGCGCGCCCCAGCTACAATCACCGCTTCTCTCACAATCTTCCCCCCTGTTTTTTCATATATGCTAGTTGCGTAACGGTTTTCCTTTGACAAGCATATGTTGCATTCTTGCTTGCGATTTCGGTTCGCCAACTAGGCTTAAAAATGCTTCGCGTTCTAAATCAAGCAAATACTGTTCATCCACTTCCGTACCGTATGGAACTTTTCCGCCGGCGATGACATACGCAAGTTTTTTCGCGATTTTTAAATCATGTTCACTAATGTATCCAGAGTGATACATCGACTGCGCTCCAAGCAACATTGCTGCATAACCTGTTTCACCAACCACAGGTACTTTTTTGCGAACCGGCGGGCGATAACCTTGATCGTAAAGAGAAATCACTGCTTGTTTCGCGTCATGAAGCAAATGATCACTATTCATCGTAATGCCATCTTGTTTACTTAAGAAGTTCCATTCGCGCGCTTCCGCTGCTGAACTTGATACTTTTGCCATTGCGATCGTTTCAAACACTTTATTCGCCACTTGTTGCAAATCGACATTAACTCCGTTTGGCAGACTGTTTAAATATTTAATATAAAGTTCTTTATTTCCGCCACCGCCAGGAATGAGGCCGACACCAACTTCCACAAGCCCCATATACGTTTCCGCCGCGGCTTGAATGCGTGATGATGGCAAACAAATTTCCGTTCCACCACCGAGTGTCATCGCAAACGGTGCAACGACCACTGGTTTCCGACTATACTTAATATTCATCATCGCTTGCTGGAATTGGCGAACAGCAATCTCAATTTCAAAATAGTTGTCATCTTGTGCTTCCATTAAAATCATCGCAAGGTTTGCACCGACACAGAAGTTTTTCCCTTGGTTTCCTATAACAAGCCCCTTATAATTTCGTTCTACTTCTTCAAGGGCATAGTTAATCATTTGAACAATATCCGTACCGATCGCGTTATTTGGCGAGTGAAACTCTAACAACGCTACATCATCGCCAAGGTCAATTAAGCTTGCACCGCTATTTTTCTTAATAACATCTTTTTGCTCTTTCAAGCGCTTAATATGAATGACTTTCGGATTTTCTTTAATCGGTTTGTATTCTCCGTGGTCGTAATAGAATAATTCCCCTTTTTCCGATTTATAGAAAGAAGTGAATCCATCCGCAAGCATATCCGTTACCCACGAAGGAATTTCAAATCCTTCTGCTTGCATTTTACGAACAGATTGCTCAACACCGATTGCGTCCCACATTTCAAACGGACCGAGCTCCCAGCCGAATCCCCATTTCATCGCACGGTCGATAGCGACAATGTCATCGGCAATTTCACCGAGCAATTTCGCAGAATAGAGAAGAACTCGGGCAGTAATGTTCCAAAGGAATGTTCCTGCACGGTCATCCGCATATACAAGCGCTTTCAACTTATTGGCAAGCCCTTTTGCTTGTTTGCTCATTTCTACTGCCGGGGTTGTTAACTTTTTACGCGGCTCATATTCCAATGTTTCATAATTAAGCTCTAAAATATCTTTTCCTTGCTTCAAGAAGAAGCCTTGCCCCGATTTGCTGCCGAGCCAGCCTTTTTCGAGCATTGCCTTCATAAAGTCCGGAACGCGGAATGCCTCTTTTTCTTCTCCTTCTACTTTTTCCAATACATTGTTGGCAACGTGAATAAATGTGTCTAATCCAACTACATCAAGCGTACGGAATGTCGCGCTTTTCGGACGGCCAATCAGCGGCCCTGTAATCGAATCTACTTCCCCGACGCTATATCCGCCTTTCATCATTTCTCTTACAGTGACTAACAATCCGTACGTGCCGATTCGGTTCGCGATGAAGTTTGGCGTATCTTTCGCCATCACAACGCCTTTGCCAAGAACCTCTTCTCCAAACGTTTTCATATATGAAACCACTTCCGGGGCTGTATCTTTTGTCGGAATGATTTCAAGCAGCTTTAAGTAGCGCGGTGGATTAAAGAAATGTGTTCCTAAAAAATGTTTTTTAAAGTCCTCGGAACGGCCTTCTGCCATTGCTTCGATGGAAATGCCCGAAGTGTTTGAGCTGACGATCGTTCCCGGTTTTCTTACCTCATCTACCCTTGCAAATACGCTTTTCTTAATTTCTAAATTTTCCACAACCACTTCAATAATCCAGTCCACTTCAGCAAGACGATGAAAATCATCTTCAAAGTTTCCTACCTCAATAAGGGCAAGATTGGACTTTGACATAAGCGGCGCTGGCTTTTGTTTCAATAACTTTTGCAACGCTTGATTGACAAGGCGGTTGCGCACCTCTTTATGTTCAAGTGTCAGCCCTTTTGCTTCCTCTTCCTTCGTCAGCTCATGCGGGACGATATCAAGAAGCAACGTCGGTATCCCCACGTTCGCTAAATGCGCCGCAATTCCCGAACCCATCACACCAGATCCGAGCACGGCAGCCCTTTGAATGCGTTTCACCATTCCATTTCCCCCTCATACATTGAATGAATAGTCATTCATTTTATGCTAAAAAAAATATGCCATTAAAATTGTTGCTATATTAAATATAAAATATATTAATAATTTTCGCAATATACAAACTTAACAAATTTTGTATTCATAAGAAATTATTTTTTGGTGACGATAATAAAAGGGGGTGAGACTGATGGCAAAACTGAAAAAGAACCCTTCAGAAAGAGCAGTCAGCGCGGCAAGCGTAAAGGGTAGCGCTGGTCCGACTGTGGAAACGGACGGCGGAGGAAAAAAGACGAGCCAAAACCAGCAATATAAGCGGCATAATATGCAGGGTGAATGAGTAAATAACTTTTGCATAAACAGGTAATATAAGCAAAGCAGAGGCAGCAAAACTATCTCAAAGCCGATATTCTTCACAAACGTGCTTGCAAAGCCTTTTAGCACAAGAGAGCTCACTGCTGCAAGACCGTTCTCCCCAAAAAGTGTGCAAGATATACATCCCGATATGAAAAAAGAGGATGTCCAAAAGTGTTCAGTAGCTTTTTGCTTTTCGGACACCCTCTTTTTTTTGTAAAAAACAAGAAAATGATTCTCCTTTTGGTATAATAAGTATGGCCAACAACCAGAAAGAAAAAGACTGGATTCAAAAGGTCGATTCAGCAATTTTTGAACCAGCCTCTTGATTTAAACATAAGGGGGGGGAAATAATGACAAAATTAAAGCTATTTATTTCAATTTTATTAATGCTAACTTTCTTTATTTTACCAGCATCAACTAACCCAGCCTCAAAAACTACTAATGAAGTTTCTATTCCATTAAGTAACTCAAATCCAAAAAGTATCTCAATTAAAATGCCAGGAAAAACTTTTGAATTTATCAAATCCACATCATTCACTCATATTAAAGCAAAAGATAAGAACTACTATTATAAAATCAAAGACAAAAACAAAATTTTGGCTAATTTAAGAGTAACAATAAGAGCAATTGATAATGGTGATAAATTTATATTTACTAGAATTACAAACTATTCAAAACAAAACATCTATACTTACTTAATAATTCCATTATCTAATACAACTGCTTATAACCTCGAAAAATACAGTGATAGAGGCAAAATTATTAGACAACACGACCACGTTTTTGGTATTGATCCAACTTCACATCCAATTGGAGTGCTTAACGCATACAATAAAAATCAAACAGTAGCAAGCATGATGTTAGGCAAAAACTATATTTCGAAACAACTTGTAAAACGATACAGCAAAACTCGCGCAAGCTACGTGAGGGAATTTTTAGAGGAAACTGATAATTATAAAATTCACTTAAATTCAAAAACAAAATCTACTTTTATCAATTTAAATTTAAAAACTCAATCTAACTCTATTGGAGAAAGCTGGGTTTTAATTTCTAATCAACTTTTATTCAAAAACAAAAACAATATGGACTATTGGATGAAACGTAGCATTGAAGAATATATATCTACTCATAAATGGCTAACAGCTGACGGTCCATATTTCAAATTACCTTGGTCAATTGAACCAGCAACAAAAATGGGATTTGGAAGAAACTTGGGTTATATGCAAGGTGATGATTTTGTAAGTAATTATTCTTTTACAAAAGAAAGATTTTTCTATAATATGATTATTAACTCATTAGCAGACTTAGATGTATTTTCTCATGGTGAAATAAGAAACAATAAAGTGAGCGTTTTTCAAACAGAATATACCAGCACTTGGTTAAAAAGAGAATACGGTATAACCGCTCCATATATCGATACTAGACATAATGAATTTATAGCTTTATTCTTAAAAAAGGCTGGTACTACACTAAATATCAATAATCTAAAAAACGCTAACTTAATCTATGCGGACTTCTTAGTAAAACAAGCTGCTATTGGCAATACTATTAATCTAAAAAGTGGATACCTTATCAATGATTATTTCTCAACAGATGGCAAAAAAACTCACGTATCTTTAAACCATGTTTTAGGTGAAATGAGATTCTTATTAGATGCTTATAAACAAACAAAAAATCAAAAATATTTAAATGTAGCAATGCAAATTAGAAAAGGGGTTGAATCTTTAGGCACTAAATGGCTAAGAAAAGACGGAGACACGTGGTATCAAGTTAACAGAGATTTAAAATTCTTTGGAAGAGACTATAAACTTCTTACATTGGGAGATTTACTATATAGCCAAAAATCTTGGGAGGAAGTCGGATATAAAAGAAGCCCCGTATTTGATATTTTAATCAAATCAAAATATAAATATTTAACAAATATTAATTACCCTATCAAGCCAAATATTTTAAATGAGTTAAAACGCCAAGGTTTTATACAATAATTCAAAAAGGGGGTGTCCAAAAGCGTTTGGTAGCTGTTCGATTTTCGGACACCTCCTTTTTCGCAAAAAATAGGGAAATCATTCCTCATTTGGTATAATAAGGACAATAACTAAAAAGAAAAAAGACTGGCTTCAAAAGGTTGATTCAGTATTTTTTTGAGCCAGCCTCTTTTTGTTTTTATTTACGCAACACGCCTTTTAAAACGAATGCAACGTTTGCTGGCCGTTCCGCAAGGCGGCGCATAAAGTAACCGTACCAGTCCGTTCCGTATGGAACATAAACGCGCATCGTATATCCTTCACGCGCAAGCTGTTCTTGCCGCTCTGGACGAATTCCGTATAACATTTGGAATTCGAACTGGCTATTAGGAATGTTATATTCTTTGACAAGCTGCTTCGTATATTCAATGATGGCGTCGTCATGGGTCGCTACCGCTGTATAGTTTCCATTTAATAAATGCATCTTAATGATTTTTTTAAAGTTTTCATCGACATCTTTTTTATCTGGAAACGCCACTTCCGGTGATTCCTTATATGCCCCTTTGACAAGGCGCAAATTTGGGTGGTAATCTTTTAAATCTTCGATATCGGATACCGTACGGTACAAATACGCTTGCAATACCGTTCCGACATTATCATATTCTTTTTTCAACTGTTTAAAAATATCGAGCGTTTTTTGACAACGAGAATAATCTTCCATATCAATCGTGACAAAAACGCCGTGCTGCTTCGCCGTATCTAAAATACGCCGCATATTGCGCATCACAAGCTCGTCTGAAATATCAAGCCCCATCGATGTCATTTTTAACGACAATTGTGAATTAAGCTTTTCTCTTCCAATCGCTTCAATCGCTTCGATGCAATGGTTCGCCATCTCGTTCGCTTCTTTTTCGTTATCCACGAATTCACCTAAATAATCGACCGTAACAGCCAACCCTTTTTTATTTAATTGTTTAATCACTTCGACAGCCTGTGCGATCGTTTCTCCTGCAACAAATCGGGAGGCCCCAAAGCGCAATCCATATTTTTTCGCCAATTTAGTTAATGTCTTATTTTTCGATAAAAACAAAAAAAAGTCGCGCATCAATTGCTCCATCATTGTACCTCCTTATTCCGCAAACGCATTCGTATTTTTATTGTAGCATGTTTTATTATTATTGAATATCTTTTTTCGACAAAATTCTTCCCTGTGTATAGTTTTCCACAAAATGAACAATCTACAACTGAAACATTCAACTTTGGAAAGGAGCATGATGTATGCAACAACAAATGAACATGCAACAACAACAAACGGCCATGCCGCAGCCGCCGCAAATGGTTTCAACGAAAGATGCGCTTTATTTTACAGACATGCTGTCTTGGAATTTGCTTGCCATGAAAAAAGCGCACTTTTTTGCATCGCAATGTCAAGACAAAGAAGTGGCACAAGCGCTTGAAAAAGCTGGTCAAATGCATCAACGTCACTATCAAAAAATTTTAAGCCACCTACAAAATCCAAGCCAGCCTAAAATGACAATGCAATAACAATCGGGAGGAATGATCATGAACCAAAACCAAATTCAAAATCCAGAAACGCAAATACCAAAAACACCGCAAATGAATGATCGCGACTTTCTTAACGATATGTTAACAACAGAAAAATATATGACTTCCTCATATAACGTCTTTTTGCATGAAGCAAGCCATCAACAATTATATCAAGATATGATGAATATTTTTACGGAGACACAAAATTGCCAACGTGAGTTATATAACTTAATGTTCAAAAAGGGCTGGTACAAGCTTGAAGCAGCTGACCAGCAAAAATTGCAACAATCGTATCAGCAATTTCAAGGATACACAAATCAATTCCCATATCAAAATACAGTTCAGTAATACTAAGCCTTCAGGCAGCGAAAAAGCCATGATTGCACACATCATGGCTTTTTCGCATTCGCGCGCTTCTTCATTCCATTATTTGATTTCCGCAACCAACTGCTTCATCTGCTCCTTCGCCTCCAGATAAAGCTCACTCCAATGTTTGGCGAGACTAGGTGCTGATATGTTTCCCGTTACAAAGCGCCCCGCGTATTGCGAGGACGCTCTTTCTCAATACCAGAATCCACTATACGGATAATAAGGAGGGTATGGATAATACGGTCTTGGACGATAGAAAAGCGGCAATGCTAGGGTACTACCGAGCAATCCGCCTAGAAAGCCGCCTAAAAACGGACCTCCGAAAAATACTCGTGGATATACCATCGCTATTCCTCCTTCCCAAAAAATAAAACTGGACACCAACATGTTATGTCAATGAAAGGCAAAAGGAGCTGGGAAGCTGCCCACTCTTTCACAAGCTTTTCTTAAAATATGGATTTGAAAAAGATCAAAGCCTGCCATGTAACCGGCAGGCTCAAGCAATGTTTATTACCAATAAGGGAATCCGTATCCGTAACCACCATAACCGCCATAGAACGGGCCTGTTAGCGCGCTGCCCAGCAGGCCCCCTAAAAAACCGCCAAAGAACGGGCCGCCAAAACCAAATCCCCATGGGCGCCAGCCAAATCCCCACCATGGACGGCCAAAACCAAATCCCCATGGACGCCAGCCAAATCCCCACCATGGACGGCCAAAACCAAATCCCCATACTCTCGTATCTTGTAAGTTTATATCATTCATGCTCCTCTCTCCTTTGCTGATCGTTTTGTTTCTTCCCTTTCAATATATGTAGGACAAACGCCGAGGTCATGGGCAATTGACCGTTTTTGCAAAAAAATAGGCTGCCTAGACGCTCTAGGCAGCAATGAAAACCATTATCGAACGACTTTGGCCATTTCCGCGATCGAATCAAAAAGGATACGGACTGCTGTTTCCATCTGGTCTTCTGTCATCGCTAACACTGGAATAAACGTGATCACCGGACCGAGCGGACGAATAATCAATCCGCGTTTTCGAGCTTCTAGAATAATACGATGTTCAATCATTTCGGAGCGCGGGAAAATTTGTTTCGTGTTTCGATCTTGAACAATTTCAATTCCTACCATTAATCCTTTTTGACGAATATCCCCAACAATTGGAATTTCATAAAGCTTCTCTAGCTTTTTTGCCAGCCTTTCTGCTTTTTTTCTTACGTTTTCTACAAGATTTCGTTTTTCGATGAGTTCAATATTTTTTAAAGCGACAGCACAAGACAACTGATTGCCTGTATATGTATGACCGTGATAAAATGTCTTGTCTTCGTCGACTTCTCCTAAAAACGCTTCATACACTCGATACGTTGTTAATGTGGCAGCTAGCGGTAAATAACCACCTGTAATCCCTTTCCCTAAACAAACGATATCTGGCGTTACTTGTTCCTGTTCACAAGCAAACAGCGTGCCCGTTCTTCCAAACCCGACGGCGACCTCATCGCAAATAAGCAGCACCCCATATTTTCGACAAAGTGTTTCAATGCCTTTTAAAAATCCTTTTGGATGTGTAATGATGCCCGCAGCTCCTTGAACGAGCGGCTCCACGATCACGCCGGCGATTTGTTCATGTTCACGCTCTAACACATCTTCAAGCTGTTGCAAACAATATCTGACAATCTCCTCTTCATCGCCATATCCGTCCATGCGATACACATACGGAGAAGGAACTTCGATTCGTTCAAACAACAGCGGCTTAAAAATGCGATGGAATAAATCCATTCCGCCGACACTCACAGCGCCAACCGTATCACCATGATACGCTTCCTTTAAAGAAACAAATTTATTTTTTGCCGCATATTTAACTGGATCAATGTTTTTCCAATATTGGTACGCCATTTTTAGCGCAATTTCCACAGCGGCAGCTCCCGTGTCGGAGTAAAACACTTTCGAAAGTCCCGGCCAAAGTTCAATCAACTTTTTCGCCAATAAAATCGAAGGCACATTTGCCGACCCAAGCAATGTCGAATGCGCGATCGTTTCTATCTGCATGTGCAAAGCTTCATTTAATTCTGGATCATTATGGCCGTGGACGTTTACCCATAATGATGCATATCCGTCCAAATATTTCTTTCCATTGACATCAAATAAGTAGCTTCCTTGCCCACGCTCAATAATCAGCGGATGTTCTTGCACGTATGTTTTCATTTGAGTAAACGGGTGCCACACATACTCTTTATCCCAATGTTCTAATTGTTCATAACTATACCTCAACGGACAGCACCTCCTGTAACAACTGCTTTTGCTTATTATTCTTTAGCCAACGTTCCGCCAACGCCATCATCGTATGCTTCGTCACCTTCGCAAGAGATGGCAGTGTGGCGATAACCGGCAAATCTAACATTTTCTTTATTGTTTCAATATTATTAACATGAATGATGCTTTCGGCATTAAATTGATTAAAAATCAACCCAAGAACACGAATGCCTTGCTGCTGTGCGTAAGATACGGTTGTCACCGTATGATGAATGGCGCCAAGCCCTGCTAAGGAAACGATGATAATTGGAATGTTGTATTCTCTAATCAAATCGTTGGTCATATAAAACCCTTGTTCCTTCTCTATTAGCGGAACAGCTAAACCTCCCGCCCCCTCGACAAGAACGATGTCGTATTGACGTTTCCATTGTTCGATTTTTTCCACTATCAACGCCGGGTCAATAGTGGTATTCGTTAATGTTGCTGCTAAATGCGGCGAAACGGCGGGTTCCATATAATATAGCCCTTCTGATTGCGCCAGCCCAACAACCTTCTCGTACCAATATTGATCCGCAAATGAAACTCCATCTTCCGCCAAGCCGGTTTGAATCGGCTTAAATATTTTTGTATTTAACCCCATCTTTTGGAAAACAAAAGCAAGAAAAGAGGTTGCCACCGTCTTGCCAATCTCGGTTCCTGTTCCAGTGATAAATATTGCTTTTCCCATTAGGAAACCACCCCTTGCTTACGAATGACGATGTGAAGACGCGGCAGTATACGTGCAACAAGTACGGAACAAACCGCACATAACAGTAGATCTCCCGGCACCGGAAGCACAAATCCAAACCATAACGTTTGTCCAATGGTAAGCGGCTTTTCCACGATCCATTTCATCGCCATATATAACCAGGTGCATCCAAAGCAATAAACAACTAGAAGAGTAGATAAATTCGCTAGAAAAATAGCAGCCGTTTTACCAAATTGAAAGGTTTTCATCATCCATCCATTAACATAGGCCCCCACAACAAAGCCGATCAAATAACCAAACGTCGGCTTCAACACATAGCTAGGTCCTCCGCCTTCCGCGAAAACTGGCGCTCCCGCAAGACCGATCAGCACATAAACAAGCTGGCTCAACATCCCCAGCTTCGGCCCTAGTAAACATCCCGCTAAATAAACGGAAGCGATTTGCAACGTAAACGGCACATATGGAATCGGAATTTTGATAAACCCGCCAATGGCCGTAAGCGCGGCAAACAGCGCCGTCAGCAACAATGATTTTGTTTTCATTTTTCCCCCTCCAATCCCATATTTTTTCTCTTATTTTGCCTGACAATCTATTAAATGTCAACTTAATTTTGTTTATAGGTTAACATATAAACAAATTTTCCTACAATGAATCAAAAATATAGTGATAGAAATAATTACAAAAAATAAAACGGCTAATCCTAGCCGTTGAGGTGATATTATAAATTCTTTTTTCTGCTTCGTTTATATTCTGCTGCAGAAATGAAACTATGCCAGAAACCTTGCTGGTCATGTTTATATAATGTTATTTATTTTCCATTACTTATGCTGAATAATCTTCATCCCACATTGACAAAGAATCGAATGTTTTAACCGACGAATCGGCTGATGACATTGTTCACAAATGATTTGTTTGCGCATGTTTATGCTCTCCTTTTCACTGTTGCGAAATAATTATTTCTACCATCTATTATATATATTATTTTTAAATAATCAATATTAAATAATAATAATTTTAAATTTAGAAAGCACATTAATTTGGATGAAAATGGTGTTGATGTTATAATAAATAATGAAGAAATATTCCAACAAAAAGGATGGGATGAAACGATGTATGATGTTGCCATTATCGGGGCTGGACCTGCCGGGGCAAGCGCTGCTATTTTTACCGCAAAAGCGGGAAAAAAGACATTACTGATTGACAACGACAAAAGCATTACAAAACGGGCTTGGATTGAAAATCACTATGGAGTCATGGAAGCCACAGGTCCAGATTTAGTGGAAACAGGAAAAAAACAAGCGGTCAAATTTGGAGCAGAACTTGTGAATGGCCAAGTTGTCAACATCCAAAAATCAGAAACGGGCTTTCAAGTGGAAACTGAAAACCAAACATTTGAAGCAAAACATGTTATTTTAGCAACTGGTGTAGCAACCGACCTCGCTGAAAAAATTGGAGTGAAAACAAAGCCAGGAACCGAGCCGCGCATTAAAACAATTATTGATGTAGATGAGAACGGACGCACAAATATCGATGGAATTTGGGCGGCCGGAACAGTGGCTGGCGTCAGCGTACATACCATTATCACCGCTGGCGATGGAGCGAAAGTAGCGATTAACATCATTAGCGAATTAAACGGTGAACGGTATGTGGATCATGATGTATTAAAAACAAAATAAAAGCTGCCCACAAATGTGGGCAGTTCTTCGTTTATTATCCCTTCTCGATGCTTCGATACTTTCCCTTTAAATAACAATAACGGATCTCTCGCTTCGTCTTTCCTCAAATCGTCCGTCACTTCGATCAATACAGCGTAAATTCTCCAATATAGGAGCTATGTACATTAGGATGTCCATTTACCCATTGGAAATTTACATAGTTGTCCGGCAAACGAGCGGGAAAAATCTTCTTGCTCTCTTGTCAAAATGTTGAAGGCAAATTAACTTGGTCGGTAACAAACACTAAATCGAGCAATTGTGTAAAAAAGAACCCGTATCATTGTATAGGGAATGATACAGGCTCTAATGATCAAGAATTGATTTTTTTAGTCGTTGGAAATAATGACTTTTAATGCTTTTTCTTTTGCTGCGTTGCCAAATACCTCATAAGCTTTCATAATGTCAGAAAAAGCAAAGCGATGTGTAATTAATTGTTCCGGTTTCAATTTTTTCGACTCCACCGTTTTTAATAACATCGGTGTAGAAGTCGTATTGACAAGGCCGGTTGTTAGCGTAATGTTACGGATCCATAATTTTTCAATATGAAACTCCACGCTTTTTCCATGAACACCGACATTGGCTATATGACCGCCTGGTTTTACAATTTCCTGGCAAATATCAAATGTTACTGGAATTCCGACGGCTTCCATCGCGACGTCCACGCCTTTTCCGCCGGTTAGTTCCATAATTTTTTCAATGGCCTTTCCGTCGGAACTGTTGACTACTTGAGTCGCACCAAATTTTTTCGCAACTTCTAAACGGTTATCGTCTAAATCAACCATAATGATCTCCGCAGGCGAATAAAACTGAGCTGTTAACAGCGCTGCCATACCTACAGGACCAGCTCCGATAATGGCAACGGTTTGTCCAGGCTGAACCTTGCCGTTTAACACACCAATTTCAAATCCTGTCGGAAGAATGTCACTAAGCATGACGAGTGCCTCTTCATCCACGCCTTCCGGAATCGGATAAAGACTTGTGTCTGCGTATGGGATTCTTACATACTCCGCTTGGGTTCCGTCAATTAAGTGTCCTAAGATCCAGCCTCCATCTTCACAATGAGCATACAACCCTTTTTTGCAATTTTCGCATCTTCCGCAGGAGGTAATACAAGAAATCAACACTCTATCGCCTTTTTTAAAATTTTTTACTGCTGAACCAACTTCTTCAATAATTCCTACACCTTCATGGCCTAAAATCCGGCCTTCTTCTACAGTAGGAACATCTCCTTTAAGAATATGCAAGTCTGTTCCACAAATCGTTGTTTTTGTAATCTTAACGATTGCATCTGTTTCCTTTTCAATCTTTGGTTTTGGCTTTTCCATTACTTCTTTTTTTCCTGGTCCTAGGTAGGTAAGCGCTTTCATTTTTAGTCCTCCTAAAAAAATTGGATTATTACAACTTTTATTCTACAAAATGTGTCGAATTATGTCAATATTTTGTCATAATTTTTTCTGTCTAGGCTTTGATCTCCTTTGATGATGAACCTAATAAATTCTCATCAAAGCCAAAATCTTAAATACATCAAATTGTCTCGGGCTGATCAATTAAAATTAGGATGCTTTGCATTACTTAATAGAAAAACAACTGTAAATCATACTAATTCTCTTTTATCAGGAGTCATATGCATAAATCAGACGTTTTTTTAATTAAATGAAGATGCAAAACTCATAACGGATGCATAAATGCACATAAAAATCCGCCACCTTGAAAATCATTCAGCAGCCAAACCAACTACCAAGGGATGGACACTATCATGATTTTCAGTTGGAGCGATAATATTGATAACAGCTTATGCATTTTCGTACATATGGCAACTTAATTATCTGAATAGTTGTTATATTATTTTAAATATGATTTTATTATAAATATATTTTTATAATTATTATAAATAAGTATTGACTTTAATTTGATAAATGTTATCATTTGTTATGAAGACGAAAATGAAAATGGGGGGAAATAAACGATGTCAGATAAAAAAAAGCTCACAACTAGTTGGGGAGCACCTGTTGGCGATAACCAAAACTCGATAACGGCCGGTAATCCCGGACCGACATTAATCCAAGACGTACATCTTCTTGAAAAACTGGCACATTTCAATAGAGAACGCGTTCCAGAACGTGTCGTACATGCGAAAGGCGCAGGTGCGCATGGTTATTTCGAAGTAACGAACGATATGTCGAAGTATACAAAAGCAAAAGTGTTTAATGGTGTTGGAAAACGCACACCTGTGTTCGTCCGCTTCTCTACTGTCGCCGGTGAATTGGGATCTGCGGATACAGTTCGCGACCCGCGCGGTTTTGCGGTGAAGTTTTACACAGAAGAGGGAAACTACGATATTGTAGGCAACAACACACCAATTTTCTTTATTCGTGATGCGATTAAATTCCCGGATTTTATCCATACACAAAAACGCGATCCGCGCACACATTTGAAAAATCCAACAGCAATGTGGGATTTCTGGTCTTTATCTCCGGAATCTTTGCACCAAGTCACTTATTTGTTCGGGGATCGCGGCATTCCGCTCACTTACCGTCATATGAACGGATACGGAAGCCATACATTCAAATGGGTGAATGAAAAAGGCGAAGCAGTATGGGTAAAATACCACTTTAAAACAAACCAAGGCGTCAAAAACATGGATCCGGAACTAGCGGTTAAAATCGCCGGAGAAAATCCGGATTACCATACGGAAGATTTATATAACGCCATCGAAAAAGGCGACTATCCATCTTGGACATTATATGTGCAAATTATGCCGCTAGAAGACGCAAAAACATACCGTTTCAATCCATTTGACGTCACAAAAGTTTGGTCACATAAAGATTATCCGTTAATTGAAGTCGGCCGTATGGTATTAAACCGCAATCCGGAAAACTACTTTGCCGAAGTCGAACAAGCGACATTCTCTCCTGGAAACCTTGTTCCTGGCGTTGAGCCGTCACCGGACAAAATGTTGCAAGCCCGTTTGTTCGCTTATGCGGATGCGCACCGTTACCGCGTTGGCGTGAACCATAACTTGCTTCCGATCAACCGCCCGCGCGTGGAAGTAAACAATTATCAACGCGATGGCTTTATGCGCTTTGATAATAACGGAGGCGGTTCCGTCTACTATGAACCAAACAGCTTCGGTGGCCCAACGGAAGTACCGGAGCATAAAACAACTCCATTCCCAGTATCCGGCGTGGCAGAAAGCGTGCCATATGACGACGATGATCATTATACGCAAGCAGGCGACTTATACCGTCTCATGAGTGAAGAAGAAAAAGCCCGCTTAGTGAAAAACATCGTCGAATCGATGAAACAAGTCACAAAAGAAGATATTAAATTGCGGCAAATCCGCCACTTCTATAAAGCCGATCCTGACTACGGCCGCCGCGTTGCCGAAGGGCTTGGCTTAAGCGTCCCAGACGATGTGATCACAAAGGCATAGCGGATAGATAAACCAAGGATAGACGCTGACTGACAACGTCTATCCTTTTCATTTTTTCATCCGCCTTCTTTGACATCTCTCTTTTATAAAATTTGGATGTAATGTTATTCACGAAATAATTCCCATCCGTATCGCTTTTGCCACCGCTTCCGTACGATTTTTAGCGTTTAGTTTTTTCATCATGTTGGAAATTGGTGTTATGTCAAGAAAACGGACACGTTAAGCAGAGAGAAAAGCTCTTGTTTATGCAGCTATTTTTCTTTTGTCAGCGTAATATGCAGCAAACATAATCGGTTCTCCGTCACGTCAACAAAGGGATGAGACGGAAGGAATATTATCATCGCTTTGGCCATGGCTGTTCTGTTTTTTCATTTTGGGATAAAAGCTCAAAAAAAGAATCCATTATTTGACAGTTGGTAAATTTATAAAAAATCGAGATAGATATTTGAAAGATGGCAGGGCATTAGAAGGAGACGGAAATTAGGGAAGTTCCAAGTAGGTAAGGAGAATAGAGTATGTTAAATAGAACAACGATGGAAACATTTCATTTGCAACTGAAAAGATGGAGATTCCCGGCATCGTCTCTAACGCCATCCATGAGTTCAAAGACGAACTTCTTACATAACCATATCCCTTGGAGATTAAAATAAATCAACGGACTTGCCGATATGGCAAGTCCGTTCAACTTGTCGACTTTGTCGACAAGCTGAGCTGCCGTTTATCGGCAACTCTCTTTACTAAATTGCTTGCTTGACACTAAAGGTATAATTAACTCTTGTTTTTGAACCGGTATTTACAAACATATAACGGTATGTGGCTTTTGTCGCGGAATGATACGTTAAACTAGTATATCCATTCCTTTTAACTTTCACTGTTTTTATCGTTATCCACTTACTGCCAGATTTCTTCTGTAAATAAGCCGTAAAATAGCCTTTTGCTTTACTATTAGCCTCCACGCCTGCAATTATAGTACTATACCCCGGTTGCGTTTGTGTAAAGGTTTTGCTTACTATTACGTAGTTAGAAAAGTACCCACTTACGTACCATGTTGTATACAATGAACCTGTGACCTTCCATGTTTTCGCGCTTGCACCTTCTGCACCTATATCAGCAAAACCTAGCGCCATCACAAATGACATCATGATTACAATAAAACTTTTTTTGAATTTCTTCACTATGTATGACCTCCTTATATTATAGTAAAACTCCCTAATAAATTATAACTTTATTGGAAATAAAATACATGTGACCATTCTACTAATTTGGAAAGAAAGATGTTCATGTTGGAATCTATGTAGGAAATGGTAAGTTCACAGGTTGTCAGACATCAACAGGCGTTGCAATGCTGATATTATATAAATATAATGATAAATATTTAATATTTAAATATGAAAAAAGCCGGCATCATGCCGGCTCTTTGATTATCTATATACTCTAACTTTTACAGTTCTGACGCCCCATTGGATAGCTTTTGCTTTTGTAGGCATGAATACGTCAATTTTGTTTCCTTTGATTCCGACTCCTTTATCCGCTGCAACCGCATAGCCGTAACCTTCCACATAAACCTTTGAACCTAGTGGAATTACCTTCGGATCAACGGCAATTGCTTTAATCGAAGGGTTTTTCTTTAAATTTAAGCCTGTAGCCGTTATTCCGCTGCAGCCTTTGCAGTTTACTGTATAAGCATATGCTTTAACGGTGAGTGTTTTGTACGCTGCTGTTTTGGCTGCTGCCTTTTTTACCGTAGTTTTAACAGGCGCTTTGGTTGCCGTTCCTGAAATCTTTAAAACCTGTTTTGGTCTGATCAAATCGCTTTTAAGGTTATTCCAGCTCTTTAGCTGGCTGACAGTCACTTTATACTTTTTAGCTATGCCCCAAAGAGTATCACCACTTTTTACCTGATATGTGCCGGCTGCCGATGCAGCTCCTGAAAATCCGAACGCTAGAAAGATTGATGAAGTAATATATAATAGTAGCTTTTTCAAGATACTACTCCCTCCTTGCTTAAATTCGTAACAATAGAATACTTGCTTGGATTCGTACTAGGATTCGTAACAGTATAATATCAATAAAATATAACAATTATGTTTCATAGAGTTAGTAATTATGTTACAAAATGAAGACATAATTGTATCATCTTGTTCTTTCATATAAAAAAAGTGCACTTTATATCAAGTGCACCCGAACAATTGACATAGAATCAATGAAAAAACGGACTTGCCATTATCGGCAAGTCCGTTGATTTATTTTTGAGCGTATGATTATGTAATGGAGACGGTGGGAGTCGAACCCACGTCCAGAGATATCGCCACTTAAGCATCTACGAGCGTAGTCGGTATATTTCGGTTTCGCTGCATCTTCCGCCTACCGACAGGCCTCCGAGCAGCTAGCCTGATTGTTCTCTTCCCTCGTCCTCAGGCGGCGGACTCGGGCGTAGCCCACTCGTTATGAGCCCCTGCACCACCACGTGGGCGATGGCGGGAGGAGCTAGCTGCGTTTAATTAGGCAGCTAAAGCGTAGTTTTCTTTGCCAGTTATCTTTAAGTGACGTTTTTTACGAGGACGATCCCCTCGGCTCGCAGCTTAAGCGCGACCTATCCCTGTCGAATCCGTATCGTCCCCGTGATGGAGAAGCGATAACGATAAGCTTAAGCTTTGGATAACTGGCTTTTGCATTATTGATTATAACATAATGCATTTAATTTTCAATTATAAAGTTTTGGAATCATATTTTTTGCCGTTTGTGTTATTCATTATAACATAATGCACTTAATTTTCAATTGTAAAGTCTTGGAATTATAATTTTTGCCGTTCGCGAAAAGCACGTTCGATTTCCCGTTGTGCTTCTCTTCGTTTCATATCTTCGCGTTTGTCATATTTTTTCTTTCCTTTGCCAACGCCTAACAACACTTTGGCAAAACCGTTTTTAATATATAGCTTTAACGGAACGAGCGTATAGCCTTGTTCTTTTGTGTAACCAATCAGCTTATTAATTTCACGGCGATGAAGAAGAAGCTTTCTTGTCCGCAATGGGTCATGGTTATAACGGTTCCCTTGTTCATACGGACTAATATGCATATTATGAAGAAATACTTCCCCTTTTTCGACCTTCGCAAATGAATCCTTTAAATTAACTTTTCCAGCGCGAATCGATTTAATTTCCGTTCCTTGCAGGACAATCCCCGCTTCATACGTTTCTTCGATAAAATAATCGTGATGCGCTTTTTTGTTTTGGGCAATCAGTTTCCCTTCACCTTTTGGCATACGACGTCCTTCCTCCTCATATCGTGCAACTATGATTTTAACAAAAAACGTGAAGAAGGAAAAGTCTCTTGCTATCGAGACTTTTCCTTATCGTTTTTTCTTTTTCTTCTTTTTTGCTTTTAGCTGTGGAACGTCTTCGTAAAATTTCTTTGATTTTTTCGCTTTTCCATTTTGTCTATTTGTTTTTTTCCGCTTTTTCCCTTCAATAACGACAGGTGCACTTTTTGCCTCTTTAGGACGGCGGCCTTTCATGCCGACAATTTCAAAGTCGACGATCCGCTCATCTTTGTTCACGTTAATGACACGCACGGTAATCTCATCGCCGATGCGGTACACTTTTCCGGTTCGCTCACCGATCATGGCGTAATGCCGTTCATCATAGCGATAATAGTCGTCCGTTAAGTAGCTGACATGAACAAGCCCTTCGATCGTGTTCGGGAGTTCGACAAAAAGGCCGAAGTTCGTAACCGAGCTAATAATTCCGTCAAACTCCATGCCGATTTTATCTTCCATAAACTCTGTTTTCTTCAAATCATCCGTTTCCCGCTCGGCTTCCACAGCGCGGCGCTCCATATCGGATGCGTGTTCAGCGATGTCTGGAAGCTTTTCGGCCCATTTTCGTTGGGTTTGTTCATCCATTTGCCCATTAATTAAGTACGTGCGAATGAGACGGTGCACAATTAAGTCTGGATAACGGCGGATCGGAGATGTAAAATGCGTATAAAAATCGGTCGATAATCCGTAGTGTCCAAGACTTTCCGCGTCATAGCGCGCCTGTTTCATCGAACGAAGCATCACCGTCGATATGACCATTTCTTCCGGCTCGCCGCGAACCGCTTCTAAAATTTCTTGGAGCGCGCGCGGATGAATTTGGTTTCCTGTCCCTTTGACGACGTAGCCAAAGTTTGTAATAAATTCGAGAAAACGCTGCAGCTTTTCTGGTTTTGGATCTTCGTGAACACGATAAATAAACGGAACGTTTAACCAATGAAAATGTTCAGCGACCGTTTCGTTCGCCACCAGCATAAATTCTTCAATAAGCCGCTCCGCCACCGATCGTTCACGAAGCACGACATCATAAGGTTTTCCATTCTCATCCACAAGCACTTTTGCTTCTTTAAAGTCGAAATCAATCGCACCGCGCTTCATCCGTTTATTGCGCAAAATTTCCGCAAGCTCTGCCATCAATTCAAACATTGGCACAAGCGGTTCGTATTTTTTTCTTAGTTCCTCGTCTTTATCAACGAGAATTTTGTTCACATCCGAATACGTCATCCGCTCTGTCGTACGAATGACGCTTTGGAAAATTTCGTGGCTGACGACTTCGCCGCGTTCGTTAATTTCCATTTCACATGAAAGTGTTAAGCGGTCGACTTTCGGATTTAAGGAACAAATGCCGTTAGACAAACGATGCGGAATCATCGGAATGACGCGATCCACCAAATAAACGCTTGTCCCTCGTTCGTATGCTTCGCGGTCAATTGGCGAGCCTTCTTCCACATAATAGCTGACATCGGCAATGTGGACGCCAAGCTTGTAATTTCCATTCTCGAGCTTAGTGACCGTTACAGCGTCGTCTAAGTCTTTCGCGTCTTCGCCGTCGATCGTGACGATCATTTGGTCGCGCAAATCGCGGCGGCCTTGCAGGTCCTTCTCCGAAATCGTATCGGAAATGCTGTTGGCGTGTTCGATTACTTCATCTGGAAATTGGAGTGGAAGGCCGTATTTATGAATAATCGATAAAATATCAACACCTGGGTCGTTTTTATGGCCGAGAATTTTAATAACTTCTCCTTCGGCGCTCATTCGTCCTTGCGGGTACGATGTCAACCGCACGACCACTTTATGTCCTTCCACAGCACCGTTAGCGGCATGTTTCGGAATAAAAATGTCATTGACAATTTTTTTATCATCCGGAATGACAAATCCGAAATACTTGCTTTCCGTATAAGTTCCGACAACTTCGGTGACACCGCGTTCTAAAATCCGTACAATCGTTCCTTCCCTGCGGGCGCCTGACGATTCGGAATGCACACGCACTAATACGGTATCGCCATGCATCGCGTTTTTCATCTCGGAAGGCGGGATGAAAATATCGTCGAGCGACGGATCTTCCGGCACAACGAAAGCAAACCCTTTTGCGTGTCCGGACACTTTTCCGCGCACTAAGTTCATTTTTTCCGGCACACCGTAGCGATTGCTTCTCGTACGCACAACAAGCCCTTGTTCTTCCATAGCGACAAGCGCCTTCACAAATTCCTTGAACTCTGCCGCATCCGTAATGCCGAACGCTTCTTCCAACTCTTGAACAGTAAGAGGCTTGTACGCCTCGTCCCGCATAAACGTTAAAATTCGATCGACTAATGATTGATCCATCATTTTCCCTCCTTTCAATATGATTACCAATCTAACGACTCTAAAAACTCAAAAATATCTTCATGCAGCTGTTCTTTTTCTTTATCTAGCGTAATGACATGGCCCGATTCTTCATACCATTTGATTTTTTTTACTGGTGATTCAATACCGTTATAAATAATATTGGCACTATCAGGGTTAATCATTTCATCGTGGCGCGCTTGCACGACAAATGTCGGCGCATAAATTAAATCGATATGGTCGCGTACATCCGCAATCAGCTCTTGCAGCGCCTTTAACGTTTTCATCGGCGTCTTTTTAAACTCTTCCATTTCTTTTTCAATTTGTTCCGGCGTTTTTCCTTCCCGTTTTTTATATTCGCGCGCATACTGCAGCACACCTTGATACATGGTTTCTTCGCTTTTAATATACATCGGCGCGCACATTGGAATAATTCCTACTACAGGTACAGTGTAGCCTAATTTAAGGGAAAATACGCCGCCAAGCGATAGTCCAGCGACTGCGATTTTTTCGTATCCTTTATTTTTTAAAAATTCATAAGCGTTCATTACATCTTGCCACCAGTCATCCGGTCCGGTATGTACAAGCTCTTCTGGCGGCACCCCATGGCCTTTATAAATCGGCGCATGGCATGTATATCCTTTTGATTCAAGAAAACGTCCCAACATTCTTACATCCGACGAGTTTCCAGTAAAACCATGAAGCAATAAAACCGCACGTTCTCCTGCTTCAAAGAAAAATGGCTTTGGTGGGACGATCTTCATAATGCACAACTCCTTTCTTTATATGAAAAAACAGAAAAGGCAGCCCGAGCAAATGGTTGGACCGCCCCCATTGTTTTCATCATTAAAGTTGCATATACGTCACCGCAATCGATAATACAAAAAACAACACTGCCAACACAACTGTAATGCGTTGCAATACCGCGTCCAATCCGCGCGCTTTTTGCTTTCCAAACAGCTGCTCCGCACCGCCTGTAATGGCGCCGGAAAGGCCCGCGCTTCTTCCCGATTGCAACAAAACGATCACGATAAGTCCAATCGAAACAATGACTAACAATGTGACAAGCAATGTATGCATTGCCTAATCCTCCTTTAAAAACACGCACTACAATGCTTTCAGTTTAACATAAACGCGGAGCTTGCACAATAGGAATGAGGAGCATGCATTATTCATTATAGCAAATTTCTTCTAAAACAAAAAAATAATCCATTATTTTATGAAATAAAAAGAACCTAACCGAACGATTCGGTTAGGTTCCCTTGCTTAATCATTATTTTTTCAAGTTATAGAACGATTTAATGCCGTTGTAAATCGCTGTGTCGCCAAGCTGATCTTCGATGCGAAGCAATTGGTTGTATTTCGCGACGCGGTCGGTGCGGGAAGGCGCCCCTGTTTTAATTTGACCGGCGTTTGTCGCTACCGCGATGTCAGCGATCGTGCTGTCTTCCGTTTCACCAGAACGGTGGGAAACAACGGCAGTATATCCAGCGCGTTTTGCCATTTCAATCGCATCGAACGTTTCGGTTAATGTACCGATTTGGTTGACTTTAATCAGAATCGAGTTGCCGACGCCTTTTTCGATTCCTTCCGCTAGTTTTTTCGTATTCGTTACAAACAAGTCGTCACCGACAAGCTGTACTTTTTTGCCGAGACGTTCTGTTAATAGCTTATGGCCTTCCCAGTCGTTTTCATCTAAACCGTCTTCGATGGAAATGATTGGGTATTTTGAAACGAGTTCTTCATACCATGCGACCATTTCTTCGGACGTTCTTACAACGCCTTCGCCTTCAAGATGGTATTTGCCGTCTTCTTTGTTGTAAAGCTCGGAAGAAGCAACGTCCATCGCAAGCATAACTTCTTCGCCTGGTTTATAACCGGCTTTTTCAATCGCTTCAATGATCGTTTGCAGCGCTTCTTCGTTCGATTTTAAGTTTGGCGCGAATCCGCCTTCGTCACCTACCGCAGTGTTGTAGCCTTTTGCTTTTAATACCGCTTTTAAGCTATGGAAAATTTCTGCGCCCATGCGAAGCGCTTCACGGAAGCTTTTCGCGCCGACAGGCATAATCATAAATTCTTGAATATCAACATTGTTATCAGCATGCGCGCCGCCGTTTAAAATGTTCATCATCGGCACAGGCAATGTTTTCGCGTTAAATCCGCCAAGATATTGGTATAATGGCATGTCTAATTCATCTGCTGCTGCGCGCGCTACTGCCAAAGATACGCCTAAAATCGCGTTTGCCCCTAATTTGCTTTTGTTTTCTGTTCCGTCTAGTTCGATTAACGTTTTGTCAATGCCAACTTGATCTGTCACTTCAAAGCCGATAATCGCCGGTGCGATAATTTCATTGACGTTTTCCACCGCTTTTAATACGCCTTTGCCAAGATAACGGCTTTTATCGCCGTCGCGCAATTCGACTGCTTCGTATTCTCCTGTTGATGCACCGCTTGGTACTAATGCGCGGCCAAAACCGCCATCTTCCGTATATACTTCCACTTCTACTGTCGGATTGCCGCGAGAGTCTAATACTTCACGTGCGTATACATCTACAATTGCAGACATGTTCACACTCTCCTTTTATTGATAATTAATGTTTTTCCCGTCATTTCTTTCGGCTGTGGCAAGCCAAGCAAATCAAGCATGGTTGGCGCTAAATCGCCTAAAATTCCGTCTTTGCGAAGCTCGATGCCTTTTTTCGTTACGATCACTGGAACCGGATTTGTCGTATGCGCGGTTTGCGGTTTGCCATCCGGCGTCAATACTTCATCCGCGTTTCCGTGGTCTGCCGTAATAATGGCGATGCCACCTTTGGCTAAAATCGCGTCGACGACTTTGCCAAGACATTCATCGACCGCTTCGACCGCTTTAATTGTCGGCTCCAGCTTGCCGGAGTGGCCGACCATGTCCGGGTTCGCATAGTTTAAAATGATTGCATCATATTTATCTGCTTCAATTTCTTTCAGGAGCGCATCCGTTACTTCGTAAGCGCTCATTTCCGGTTTCAAGTCATACGTCGCAACTTTTGGTGAGTTGATTAAGATGCGGTCTTCACCTGGAAACTTCTCTTCTCGTCCGCCGCTCATAAAGAACGTAACATGCGGATATTTTTCCGTTTCCGCAATGCGAAGCTGGCGCAATCCATGTTGTGATATAACTTCACCGAGCGTATTATCCAGATTTGTCGGTTTAAACGCAACATACCCTTTTACCGTTTCGCTAAAGTGTGTCAAGCAGACAAAGAACAAGTTTTTCGGATGTTTCGGTCCGCGGTCGAACTCGCGGAAGTCTTCGTTCGTAAACGTGTTCGAAATTTGAATCGCCCGGTCTGGACGGAAGTTGTAGAAAATGATCGCGTCTTCGTCTTTAATCGTCGCCACCGGCGATCCGTCTTCGCGTACCATAACGGATGGAAGAACGAACTCATCGTAAATGCCATGTTGATAAGAGTCTTCAATGCATTCAAGAGGATCGCGATACGTCGGTCCTTCTCCATATACCATCGCACGGTACGCTTTTTCAACGCGCTCCCACCGCTTATCGCGGTCCATCGAGTAATAGCGGCCTGATAAGGTCGCGATTTCACCGACACCGTACTCTTTTATTTTTTCTTGCAGTTCTTTAATATATTTCGGCGCCGTTTGCGGTCCGACATCGCGGCCATCTAAGAAGCCGTGAACGTAAACGTTTTTTACGCCTTCTTTAGCGGCTAATCTTAATAGCGCATATAGATGGTTAATATGGCTATGAACGCCGCCGTCGGAGAGAAGACCGAAAATGTGCAAATTCGTTCCTTTTTCTTTTACATGATTCATCGCCGCTAAAAACGTTTCGTTCCGGTCAAACTCTCCCTCGCGAATCGCAATGTTTACGCGTGTTAAGCTTTGATAGACAATGCGGCCGGCACCGATATTCAAGTGACCGACTTCCGAGTTCCCCATTTGTCCTTCTGGAAGCCCGACCGCTTCGCCGCAAGCAGTTAATGTAGCGTGCGGATATTCGTTCCAATAGCGGTCAAAATTCGGTTTTTTCGCTTGCGCTACCGCATTGCCATACGTTTCTTCGCGAAGCGCGAATCCGTCTAAAATGATTAACGCCACTGGTTTTTTACTCATGTTGTCCAGCCTCCACTAGTTGTAAAAATGATTTTGGATCGAGGCTTGCACCGCCGACAAGGGCGCCATCAATATGTTCTTGCGCTAAAAATTCGCGAATGTTTTCCGGTTTTACGCTGCCACCGTACTGAATGCGTACGGCTTGGGCCACTTCTTCTGAAAAGATGTCTGCAAGAATCGAACGGATATGACCGCATACTTCATTTGCATCTTCAGCGGTCGATGATTTGCCCGTGCCAATTGCCCAAACTGGTTCATAAGCAATGACCACTTGTTTTGCTTGTTCTACGGTTAAGCCGGCTAGCGCTCTTTTTACTTGCACGCCAACAATGTCATTTGTTTTGCCGCTTTCCCGTTGTTCTAACGTTTCACCGCAGCAAACAATTGGAATAAGCCCGTGTTTAAAAGCGGCAAGTACTTTTTTATTCACCGTTTCATCCGTTTCCGCAAACATTTCGCGGCGTTCGGAATGACCGATAATAACGTAAGTAACACCGATATCTTTCAGCGCAACTGGGCTAATTTCGCCAGTAAACGCTCCTTTGTCTTCAAAATGCATATTTTGCGCGCCAATTTTTAAATCAGATCCTTGCGCACTTTGCACAAGCCGCTCTAAAAATAGGAAAGGTGCGCAAATGACGGTGTCGACTTGTTCCGCTGGTGGAACAAGCCGTTTCACTTCTTCAACGAAGTGTACCGCTTCTGTCAATGTTTTATGCATTTTCCAGTTTCCTGCGATAATTCGTTTTCTCATCATTGATCCCTTCCTTTCTCAAGAAAGGAGTTAGCGCGTTATTTATCGTTTAACGCAACCACTCCAGGAAGTTGTTTTCCTTCCATAAATTCAAGCGATGCGCCGCCACCGGTGGAGATATGGCTCATTTTTTCCGCCAAGCCGAATTTTTCTACTGCCGCTGCCGAATCGCCGCCGCCGATGACCGAGTATGTATCGACAGCATCCGCCAACGCTTGGGCAACCGCTTTTGTTCCTTCGGCAAAAGCATCCATTTCAAATACGCCCATTGGACCATTCCAAACAACAAGCTTGGATTTCATAATGACATCGCGATAAAGCTCACGCGTTTTCGGCCCAATATCGAGCGCTTCCCAATCGCTTGGAATCTCATCAATCGCAACGACTTTCGTATTGGCGTCGTTCGCGAACCGATCGGCTACGACGACGTCAACCGGCATATAGAAATTAACCCCTTTTTCTTTCGCTTTTTCCATAAATGATTTTGCCAGTTCAATCTTATCTTCTTCTAGCAATGATTTTCCAATTTCATGGCCAAGCGCTTTAACAAACGTATACGCAAGCCCTCCACCGATAATAAGGTTGTCCACTTTATTTAGTAAGTTTTCAATGACGCCGATTTTGTCTTTTACTTTTGCGCCGCCAATGATCGCCGTAAATGGACGATCTGGGTTAGAAAGAGCTTTTCCAAGCACTTCAATTTCTTTTTCCATTAAAAATCCAGCAACGGCTGGCAAATAGTGTGCAATTCCTTCTGTAGAAGCATGAGCCCGATGGGCAGCACCAAACGCATCGTTCACATAAATATCGGCCAATTCAGCAAATGCTTTCGCAAGCTCTGGATCGTTTTTCTCTTCACCTGGGTAAAAACGAACGTTTTCTAGAAGCAATACATCGCCTTCATTCATTTTCGAAATTGCTTCTTTTACTGCATCGCCGTATGCCTCATCTGTTTTTGTCACATGTTTTCCAAGCAGTTCACTTAAACGCCGTGCAACCGCATTTAAGCGTAATTCTTCGACGACTTTTCCTTTTGGCCGGCCAAGATGGCTCGCTAGGATCACTTTTGCACCTTGTTCCATTAGATAACGAATCGTTGGAAGTGCTGCGCGAATGCGTGTGTCGTCTGTAATCGCACCATTTTCCAACGGCACATTAAAGTCGACACGGCAAAACACTCGTTTTCCTTTCACATCTACGTCCCGAACCGTTTTTTTGTTCATGGCGCTATGCCCCCTTTTTGATGATATCGTTCCCACAAACGAAGAGGAGTGGGGATCATTTCCCCGCTCCCCTCCACCATCCTATTATAGACTTGACTGGGTGCTAAAAACAACGCCTATCCTTATAGTCCTTTGGATGCAATATATGCTGCAAGGTCGACAACACGATGAGAGTAGCCTGTTTCATTATCGTACCAAGAAACGACTTTTACCATTTTTCCTTCCAGGACCATTGTGGAAAGCGCGTCGATGGTCGAAGATGCCGTGCTGCCATTATAGTCGCGAGATACAAGCGGCTCTTCACTGTAAGCTAAGATGCCTTTTAATTCGCCTTCCGCCGCTTCTTTCAATGCTGCGTTGACTTCTTCTACTGTTACTTCTTTTTCAAGCTCCGCAACAAGGTCGACAACAGACACGTTTGGTGTTGGTACGCGCATTGCCATACCGTTTAGTTTGCCTTTTAGTTCAGGAAGTACAAGGGCAACTGCTTTTGCCGCACCTGTTGTTGTCGGAATAATCGATTCCGCTGCAGCACGCGCACGGCGCAAATCTTTATGAGGCAAGTCTAAAATTTGTTGGTCGTTCGTATAAGCGTGAACTGTTGTCATCATTCCGCGAACAATACCGAATTTTTCATGAAGCACTTTTGCAAATGGCGCTAAGCAGTTCGTTGTACAAGAAGCGTTGGAAATAATGTGATGGTTCGCAGGATCGTATTTGTCTTGGTTTACACCCATCACGATCGTAATATCTTCGTCTTTCGCCGGTGCGGAAATGATTACTTTTTTCGCGCCAGCCTCTAAATGTTTTGCCGCGTCTTCACGTTTCGTGAAGCGACCTGTCGATTCAACGACAATGTCCACACCTAATTCGTTCCATGCTAGTTTAGCTGGGTCGCGCTCCGCTTTTACAACGATTTCTTTTCCGTTTACAACGATATTATTTCCATTAACGGATACTTCCGCGTCTAATTTTCCGTGAACAGAGTCATATTTTAAAAGATGAGCTAATGTGTTTGCATCCGTTAAGTCATTTACCGCTACTACTTCAACATTCGGATTTTTTAATGCCGCACGAAAAACATTGCGACCAATACGGCCAAAACCGTTAATACCAATTTTTACAGCCATGGATGGTTCCTCCTTTAAAATGGTTTTATATATTAAGGGATGTTACTCCCCTAGTAACGCTCTTGCTGCTCCTTCATCGGTAATGAGAATGGAATGAGGCGCTCGTTTCATATACGCCTGAATAGCTTTTGCTTTCGAAGACCCTCCAGCCACCGCGATGACATGTTCAACATTCGGAAGGTCTTCAAGCTGGATGCCGACCGTTTTCACTTTATGCACAACTTCTCCTGCCTCATTAAAGTAATAGCCAAACGCTTCGGCAACCGCATGTCGTTCTTTAATTTTCTCCATATCCTCTTTTGAGGTTTTCCGGCGTTCCGCCATTGTGATAGCATCTCCGATTCCATGCACGACCATGCGGCATGATTTAATAAGTTCCAGCACTTCTTTCACAGTCGGTTCTTCAATTAAAGATTCATACGCCTCACGACTTAGGTGGTCAGGAACATGAAGAAGCCGATAGTTTCCTAACGCTTTTTCCGCCATCTTTGCACAAATGGTGTTCGCTTGGTTTTTCACATCTTCACCTAAGCCGCCCCGTGCCGGAACAAATAAAATACGGTTTTGTTTTGGATCGGGAGTCATCATCTCGGCAACAGCGGCAAGTGTTGTGCCTCCTGTCACTGCCACGATGTCGCCGTTTGTCAATCTTTCTTTCATGCAGGTCACACAAGCTCTTCCCATTTCTTTTTTTACCCAAGGAGAAAGGTCACTATCTCCAGCAACAACGATAACCCCTTCAATATGAAGTTTCTCCATTAATTTTGTTTCTAAATCTTTTAGGCCTAATACTTCTCTCATAACATCCTCGAGCGCATGCAACAATTCCTTGCCTTCTTGGGTCAAACTCATGCCAGCGGAACTGATGGTTAGCAAATTTTGCTCTTTCAAAAACTGCACTTCCGAACGAAGCACACGCTCAGTTATTCCTAAACTGCCCGACAGTACTCTCCTCCCGATTGGCTGCATAAGCGAAATGTAGTGCAAAATACGATATCTTTTTTGCATAACTTCAAGAAGGTCGGGCAATAATTTTTTTTGCGCTTCAATTAATGATTGCATTGGTCCCCTTCTCCTTGCAAAATATATGGACATTAATTGTCCCGCTATGACTTATTATGTCCCACTTGTGTGAAAAAAAATTCCTCCCTGCACAATTCATTGTAACAGGAGGAATCATAATGTTCAACCACTTTGCGCCTCGAGTAAACGTTTTCTTATGACATCTTTTTGAACCATCCCAAAATCTACTTCTTCCCCATCGATTTCGACAACCGGAATCATCAATTGATATTTTTCCAGTAATGCATCATCTTGATAAATATCAATTTCATTGATTTGAAACGAGAATTCCCGTTGCAGTTCTTGCAACACTTGTTTTGCTTTATCACATAACGGACAGTTTGTTTTCGAGTATAAGTTGATCACCACTTGCTGTCACTTCCCTACATACTGTTTTCGTTTTGCAGATGATGGAATATGCAGTTGTTCACGATATTTTGCAACCGTTCTGCGCGAGATCACCACACCGTATTGCTCATGTAATAAATCGGCGATCTTTTGGTCAGAAAGCGGCTGCTGCTTATTTTCCTGTTCAATTAACTGCTTGATAAACATTTTTACTTTTACAGAAGAGGCAGCATCTTCATCCATGTAAACAGAAGAAACAGCGCTTGAAAAAAAGCGGCGAAGTTCCACTGTGCCAAACGGCGTTTGAACATATTTGTTTTTTACCGCGCGGCTGACAGTAGATTCGTGAATGCCAATCTCTTCCGCAACTTCACGCATTTTAAGGGGCTTTAAGGCTGCAAAACCAGTTTCAAAACATTGTTTTTGTTTATCGACAATAACATGCATAATGTTCAGCAATGTTTGTTTGCGCTGTTCCAGACTTTTTGCTAACCATAAAAACTGGCGATATTTATCTTTTACAAACGCGTGAACCTGCCCGTCTTGACAGCTGGAAATCTTTTGCTCGTATACCCGATTCCAGATGAGTTCCGGATGCACATCTTCATTGTAAAAAATGCGCCAATCACCTTCTTCGCTGCGTTGGACAATTATATCGGGAACAATAAAATGCGGTCTCTCTTTTGTATAATGGATGCCAGGACGCGGTTCAAGCGTGCGAATTAAATCCCATACACGCTGCAATGAAGCGATATCCACGCCAAGTTGTTTCGCCAACGTTTTCCAAGCTTTTTCGACAAATAACGAAAAATGGTGCTGTATAATCTGTTCCGCGAATTCATCGCGATATGGTAAGCGCTTTAACTGTAAATATAAACATTCTTGCAAGTTGCGGGCGCCAACACCAGCCGGCTCTAATGACTGAATGATCTGAAGCGCCTTTTCTGCTTCCTGTTTGGAAATAGCAAATCGTTCTGCAATTTCTTCGATATTTACCCGCAAATACCCATCTTCATCAAGGCAAGCAATCATATAATGCACGATGCGTTCTTCGTGTTCCGAAAGCGAAAGAGCTGGAAGCTGTGCAGTTAAATATGATGAAAGCGTTTCCGAATAAGTGCTCATATTTTCAATCCACTGCTGTTTTTCCTTATCCGATAAGTTGCGGAAGTTTCGCTTTAACCGGTAGTCGCGAATTTCGAGAAAAGGATTTTCCAACGACTGCTCATACAAAAAGGACTGTAATTCCACAGCAGAATATTGCAACAGTTCGATTGCTTGAGTCAATTCCTTTGTAAGCGATAGCTTCAGTCGCTGCTCCTGCAATAATTCGGCCCTCATTGTCAAGCCCCCTTTTTTTTATTGTACAATACTGTCGCCCCGGCAGTATATAAAAAAATAATTGTTAAACCTATTGTTTATAAAACCATTGGCGGTGACTGAACTTTATCCGTCATTCAAAAAGGCAGATTGGTACGCCAACAGTCGATCATCGAGCCAGACTGTTGATTATATTATATTCAAGGCACAAAAAAACCTGCTGCGTTTCGCAGCAGGTTTTCACTTGATACGCCCTCGGCAGGATTCGAACCCACGCTAAGAGAACCGGAATCTCTCGTGCTATCCACTACACTACGAGGGCATTATATTTAGTTGCTATTATCAGTTGCATATTCAATTATATTGAAAACATCTTTATATTGCAAGAGGGAAAATGTGTTTAAAAAATGAAAAAGAGGTTATGATGAAAAAAGGGATGTCCTACGTTTATAGCGAATAATAATAAAGTAAGGCCGATATTTTTTGTTTGACCTTCATTGACCATTTAGGTATGATAGAGGTACATACGATTAAGCGATTGGTAAAGGAGGAAGCTTCATGAATTTAATTCCTACAGTTATTGAGCAAACAAGCCGCGGAGAACGTGCTTATGACATTTATTCTCGTTTATTAAAAGACCGCATTATTATTCTTGGCAGCCCAATTGATGATCAAGTGGCAAACTCGATCGTTTCCCAATTATTATTTTTAGCGGCCGAGGATCCTGAAAAAGATATTTCGCTTTACATCAATAGCCCGGGTGGTTCGATTACTGCTGGCTTGGCAATTTATGATACGATGCAATTTATTAAGCCAGACGTTTCTACGATTTGTATCGGTATGGCTGCTTCGATGGGTGCGTTCTTGCTTGCCGCAGGAGCAAAAGGAAAACGGTTTGCCTTGCCAAACAGCGAAATTATGATTCACCAACCGCTTGGCGGCGCGCAAGGTCAAGCGACAGAAATTGAAATCGCCGCAAAACGGATTCTCTTCTTGCGCGATAAGTTAAATCGCATTCTTGCTGAAAATACTGGCCAACCAGTCGAAGTGATTGAACGCGATACAGACCGCGATAACTTCATGACAGCGCAAAAAGCACAAGAATACGGCATTATCGACCGTGTATTAACACGTATAGATGAAAAATAAAACAAAAAACAGGCTGCTTCGCTTGACATAGAAGCAGCCTATTCTTTATTTTTCTTTTTGTACATAGTTTGCCAATTTTTCAATTGCTTCGTTTTCATCCGGACCATCCGCAATCAACTTAATGACAGAACCGGTGCTGATCGCAAGGCTCATTAGCCCCATAATGCTTTTTGCGTTCACTTTCTTTCCGTCTTTTTCTAGATAAATATCGGAAGAAAAGCGATTCGCTTCCTGAACAAACAACGCTGCCGGGCGTGCTTGTAATCCCGTTTTTAATCGTACTTCTACTTGTTTCTCTACCATTCTCCATCTCCCCTTTTTTATAATGACTTATGAAAATCAACAGGCTTACCTGCCCGCAATCGTTCCGCAATCTCATCAATTTTTCGCAGACGGTGATTAATTCCTGATTTACTAATCTTTCCACCGGATACTAACTCGCCTAATTCTTTTAACGTTACATCTTGGTACATCATCCGCAATTCCGCAATTTCCCGCAATTTATCAGGAAGGGCGCTTAATCCGATGGTTTCGTCAATATAACGAATGTTTTCTACTTGGCGAAGCGCTGCGCCAATCGTTTTATTTAAGTTTGCTGTTTCGCAATTGACAAGACGGTTTACCGAATTTCTCATATCGCGTACAATGCGAATATCTTCAAAGCGCAATAACGCTTGATGTGCGCCAATAATATTTAAAAACTCAGAGATTTTTTCCGCTTCTTTTAAATACGTAATAAACCCTTTTTTTCGTTCCAATGTTTTGGCATTAAGAAAAAAGTGGCTGTTCATTAATTCACATAATGAATTGTTATGTTCTTCATAAAGAGAAAAAATTTCTAAATGGTACGATGACGTTTCCGGATTGTTTACAGATCCTCCGGCAAGAAACGCACCGCGCAAATAAGAACGCTTACAGCACTTTTTTTTCACTAATTCTGGTGAAATCACGCGAATTAGTGAAAAATCCTCCTTCAATATTTTTAAATCCTTTAATAGTTCATGAGCGCCGTCAATAATTCGAACGATGTATACATTATTTTTTTTCAGGCGCATTTTTTTTCGAACTAATAGTTCTACTGTTACCGTATACCCTTTTTTTAAAAGAGTATAAATTCTTCGCGCGATCGCGGCATTTTCCGTTTGCACATCCACAATCATTTGCTGATTGGAAAAAGACAGCAAACCATTCATGCGCAGAAGCGCTGACAATTCTGCTTTTAAACAGCACGGTTTCACTTCCAAATTCGTTAGTTCTTTTTTCGTTTCTGACGCAAACGACATGGTTAGTCACCTCCAACGGTTCATTCATCGTAATCAGGAGGAAGGAGGTGCTGTAATCAGCGAAATAAGTAACGATGCCACTTTTTTCGTATCGTGACGAATGACGTGATCTTCATAGCTGACGATATTATCGCGAATCACTTGAATTCCTAAATCGATGAGCCGGTCGCTATCATCCTTCACCGGTTCCGCCAGCTCTTCTGCATAACGTTTTTGAATTTCTTCCGGAATATGACCATTATTCACAACAACGACATCCAAAAATAAACATCCCATATGGTCATGGAGCGCTTTGACATGGTCGCTTACCGTGTAGTGCAGCGTCTCACCCGCTTGGGTCATCACATTACATATATACACTTTTTTTGCTTTTGCTTGACAAACTTCTTGTCCGATTTTCGGCACAAGTAAATTTGGCAAAATACTCGTATATAAACTTCCCGGACCGATGACGATCAAATCCGCAGAACGAATCGCTTCAATCGTTTCTGGAAGCGGTTCAATATTTTCCGGTGTCAAAAATACTTTTTTTATCCTTTTGCCGGAATAAGGAATTTTCGATTCTCCAGAAACAATGACGCCGTCTTCCATTTCCGCATGAAGAACGACGCTTTTATTCGCCGCTGGCAATACTTGTCCGTGCACTTTCAGCACTTTGCTCATCTCGCGGATGGCTTTGACAAAATCGCCGGTAATGGACGTCAACGCTGCCAAAATTAAATTACCTAACGAATGTCCTGATAGACCGTTGCCGTTTTTAAATCGATGTTGGAACAATTCAACAATAAGCGGCTCGACATCTGACAGCGCTGCCAATACGTTGCGCACATCTCCCGGTGGCGGAATGTCTAGTTCATCGCGCAATCTTCCTGAGCTGCCGCCATCATCAGCGACAGTAACGATTGCCGTAATATCAATGGCATACTGCTTCAAGCCGCGCAACAATACAGGGAGCCCTGTTCCGCCGCCGATAACGACAATCTTAGGCTGATGCTTCACACTCATTTATGCTTTTCCTTTCTCCTCTCCATGTCACGGTGGGACACATGGGTTTTATAATCTTTCGAAAAATAACGGGCAATATATTCGGCAATGGCAACCGACCGGTGCTGCCCCCCTGTACAGCCGATGGCGATCACAAGCTGGCTTTTTCCTTCTCGCTTATAATGAGGGAGCATAAAGGCTAATAAATCAATTAGTTTCTCAAGAAATTTCTGCGTTTCACTCCACTTTAACACATAGGAGGAAACTTCTTCATCCAACCCTGTTTTCGGCCGCATATGGTCAATATAATGAGGATTTGGCAAAAAGCGGACATCAAAAACTAAATCAGCGTCAATCGGAATGCCGTATTTAAAGCCAAACGACATCACGTTGACGGTAAACGTCTGTTGCGTGTGAGAAGAAAATTGCTGTAAAATTTTTTCCCTTAACTCCCGTGGCTTTAAATCAGACGTATCATAAATAATTTGCGCCCGCCCTTTTAACTCTTCGAGCAATTTGCGCTCTAAACGGATGCCTTCAAGCGGCAATCCATTTGGGGCAAGCGGGTGTGTGCGTCTCGTTTCTTTATATCGCGCCACAAGCGTCGAATCTTTCGCATCTAAAAATAAAATCTGCGGCGTCACCCATGATTGCTCCGCCAACTCGTCTAGCGCGGTAAACAAACTATCGAAAAAGTCACGGCTTCGCAAATCCATTACTAACGCCACTTTATTCATTTTATTCCCCGACTCTTTCATCAACTCCAAAAATTTTGGGAGCAACGTCGGCGGCAAATTATCGACACAAAAAAAACCTAAGTCTTCAAAACTCTGAATAGCGACCGTTTTTCCAGCGCCAGACATCCCTGTTATAATCACCATTTGAATATGGTTGGCCGAACCTGTGCTCATGCCTCTCCCTCCACTCTATTAACTGGGATCTAACCGATAGGAAAGCAGCTCAAAATCTTTCGTATATATAAACGTCCCGTACATAATGTCTGATCCTTTTAGCGCGTAATCTAAAATATGATAATCACCTGGTGCCATCGGAAGCTGATGGATTGTTTCCATCGGATGCCATTCCAACTTTCCTTCTTCGGAATATGGAACATTTTCTCCGTCAAATTGTTCGGCAAAAAAAGTAAACATCATCCATTCAGAAACGATTTGTTCTTGTTCTTTGATGACCATCGTAAAAATTCCTTTGAGCTTTGGGTTTTTTAAGTAAATCCCTGTTTCCTCGCGATATTCGCGAATGCACGCTTCGCGGATGGATTCTCCTTGTTCCATCTTTCCTCCCGGGGCAACCCACCAACCCCGCTTCGGCTTTTGCAATAATAATACTTTTCCATATTTTAGTAAAACGCAATTCGTCACGCGTTGCAACACGCTCACCTCAACATAACTACATAACATCCAAAGTCTTAGAATTCCATTTATTTTATTATACTATTTCTTACAGTTCGCTACAACGAAGAAAAGCGGAAGGCGCCCGCTTATCGGCGAAACGCGCTAGAGGACCCGCGAGGAAGCTCAGACCAAACAAAGTTTGGTCTTGCGTGGGTTACTCAGAGAAGTTAATTCAATGTGTCGCCGCCACAGCGGGGCCGAAGCGTCGCGAGCCGATGGCGCCTGGAGCTAGACAAAAAGAAAAGCGGAGGCGGCGCGAACAGCTCTCGAAGCGAAATGTTCTTCGACCGCTGAAGTGCTTGCACTTCAAGGGAGAAGGTTATTTCGCACAAGAGAGCTAGCCGCCGAGCTAGCCAACGAAGAAAAGCGGAAGGCGCCTCCGCAACACACACATACTTGTTCACACATAAAAAAAGAAGCACGGGAAAGGGTACCCGTGCTGAACAAAAAGATCTATATAAAAGGGGGTCAATTACTTACTTTTAGCATACAAAAAAAATGTTTCATGCGTGTTACAGCAGAATTAAACGTCTATTACGATTTCATTACTTTATGTTTAATTTTTCCTTTAACTCTTCCACATAATGTTGTGCGCTTTGCGCTGCAATGCTTCCGTCCCCCGTTGCTGTAACGATTTGCCGTAATGATTTTTCGCGGACGTCTCCTGCCGCAAAAATACCCGGCACTTTTGTTTCCATAAGCTCATTCGTTTCGATATATCCGTTTTCGTTCGTAATGCCAAGGCTCTCAAATGGCTTCGAAAGCGGAAGCATGCCGATATAAATAAACACGCCATCGCACGGAAATTCCCGTTCCTCTCCCGTTTGCGTATGAACAAGTGTCACGCTGTTTACTTTCCCATCTTTTCCATTAATTTGTTTTACGGTATGGTTCCAAATAAAATCAATTTTTTCATTGGCAAATGCGCGGTCTTGTAAAATTTTTTGCGCACGTAATTGGTCACGGCGATGAACGATCGTTACCTTATTAGCAAAGCGAGTTAAATAGATCCCTTCTTCTACCGCGGAGTCCCCGCCACCAACGACAACGAGATTTTTTCCTTTAAAGAACGCCCCGTCACAGACAGCGCAATAAGAAACACCGCGGCCGCTAAATTCCGCTTCACCAGGTACACCGAGTTTTTTATACTCCGCACCAGTTGCAATAATGACAGCGCGTGCTTTGTATTGTTTATCGCCGACAATCACCGTTTTATATGCTTCGCCGTCAATAATTTCTTTTACTTCGCCGTATGCATATTCCGCACCAAATTTCTTTGCATGTTCAAACATTTTTGTCGCCAATTCTGGACCTAAGATATTCTCATATCCAGGATAATTTTCCACGTCTTCTGTATTTACCATTTGTCCTCCTGGTACACCACGCTCAATCATTAATGTAGATAAATTGGCGCGAGATGTATAGACAGCGGCAGTCATCCCTGCTGGTCCGGCTCCCGCGATAATGACGTCGTAAATTTTTTCCTCTGACACGTTGCTTCCACTCCTTCATTGATTAGTCTTTTACCATTATCGTATAGAAGTTTCGAATGAGCGTCTATTAATTTGCTCACGATAACAGCTCTTTCACTTTCTTTACATATTTTTTCACCGTTGATAATGAAACATGATACTTATCCGCAATCCATTTTTGTGTTACACGTTGCCCTTGTTGCTGCCGCCATACATACTCCATCGCCGCCGCCCAAGCAGAATGGTTAGAAAATCGCTCTTTTGTCGGCAATGCGTTTACGACGACGGAAAACCATGAAATATACATGTTTTCGTCGATCTGATCATTTTTCATCGATAACTCATTGATAATGATATGGCTATTGATGACATATGAAGGAGACGTTTCTGTCATATGAAATAGAAAATAATCGGCAAATTGACTAAGGAGCGGATGATCAGTCAAATAACGACGAATCGCAATGGAAAGCGCGGGATCATTTTTGTACGGCGATTGACTAAGCAAATAAAGTCCATATAACATTTCTGCTATATTCGTTTGGTTAAACCAACGAATAATGCTCCGAAGTTCATGGTCGACAGATAGAGAGGAAAACGTCCACGGCTCCTCTCCGCGTTTGTCAGGATTTACTTTTATTACCTTCTCCCAAACATTTTTCGCTAATTCTTCGCGGCCGGTATAATAGGCTGCATAGGTAAGCCAATAATAAAAGGCATCATCTCCATCATAGCCCATTTTATATAAATGATATAGCCATTTAAAAGCGAGGTCGAAACGGCCGACAAGCGCGAATGTCGCTCCAAGCTTATAGCGATGCTCGATAAAAAACGGATACACACATGCCAATTTGTCAGAAAGACGTTTTACTTGCTGTTCATTGCGCAAATAATAATAAAAGACAAGGAGATTGCAAAGCGCATGTAAATTACCTGGGTTTCGCTCTAGCACTTGTTCGACAATTTCTTGCGCCTTTTGCACATTTCCGTTGTAAAAGTAGGCGAGCGCCAAATTATTGTACGCTGACCAAAATTCAGGATAGTTCGCAATTATCGTTTCTAGCAGGCGAATTGCTTCTGGAAACTCCTCTTTTTCCAATAAAAACCGCGCCCGTTCCTGCAATACAATTAAATCATCCTGCTCATCGCTGTTTTCATCTTCTTGATCGATTTTTAACAATTCTATTAAGTCCTCTGTATCTTCGACAAAATGGCCATTTGGATCACAAGCTAAATACATTTCCGCATACTTCATCGCCTCGCGGAATAATCCGAGATGAGCAAAGTTGTTTGCTAAAAAATAAAAACATTCATACATCGTTTCATCTAATTCATGGACAATCTTGAATAACCATTGATTCGAAGCCTGATATTCTCCTAACTCAGCAAGCACGGAGGCAAGCTGCAATACAAATGTAGCATCGTTTTTATCATATTGAACGGCTCGTTCAAAATATTTTTTTGCTTTATATAAATCGCGTTGTTGATACGCTTGCATTCCTTTTTTGAAATAGTATTCACCGTTTTGGATAAATGGAATAATTTTCGCTTTTTGCTGCTTTGACTTTAGTTGCTTTTCCATGGAATCCTCCATCTATTGTTGAATTTACCGAAAAAAGTATACCACATTCTTCGGAAAAGCAAACATAAAAATAATAAAAGCTGGCCCAGCAAGAAGCCAGCTCGACGTCACTGCTTAGCACTATGCCGCTTAGTTAGCACTTCCAACACCGCATCAAGCGGAAGTTTTTGCTCCCTTAGCAGCACAAGCAAATGATACAATAAATCGGCA
The DNA here is from genome assembly GCF_030268025.1 of Parageobacillus sp. G301. Lineage (NCBI taxonomy): Bacteria > Bacillati > Bacillota > Bacilli > Caryophanales > Anoxybacillaceae > Parageobacillus > Parageobacillus sp. G301. Next base: position 520,589 of record NZ_BSDB01000002.1, on the reverse strand, counting down.
ACTTCCCATTTCAATTCGTCATGGCTGCGATTTTTCGCGGCAATAATAACTTCGGCCGCTTCCTCACCGACTTTCTTTAAAATTTTATCCACGCCTTTTTCAAATAAATACGTCGTATACGCTCCTTCAGGACGTTCCGCATCCCGTTTCGCGATGATCTCCTCTAACGTGTTAATAATCGCAAATCGGTTTAGAGAAGCTTCGTATTTTTCTCCATTAATACGGTTCGAAAAACACGAATAGCTTCCCGTATGGCAAGCTGGTCCGGCTGGCTCGACAAGCACCAAAAGCGCGTCACTGTCACAATCATAACGCATCTCGACAATGCGCTGCGTATTGCCGGAAGTTGCGCCTTTATGCCAAAGTTCCCCGCGCGAGCGGCTGTAAAACCATGTTTCGCCTGTTTCGAGCGATTTTTTTAGCGATTCTTCATTCATATAGGCAAGCATCAACACTTCTTTGCTTTGCGCGTCTTGGACAATTGCCGGAACGAGACCTTTTTCGTCAAATCGGATGTTTGCGAGGTTCATCGGATGTTTACCCCTCTTTCTTTTAAATACGCTTTTACTTCTTTCACCGATGTTTCTTTATAATGAAAAATCGAAGCAGCAAGCGCCGCATCTGCTTTCCCTTTTTCAAACACTTCAAGGAAATGTTTCGCGTTGCCGGCTCCGCCCGAAGCAATGACCGGAACGGAAACCGCTTCGCTTACCGTTCTCGTTAACGCAATATCAAAACCATTTTTTTCACCATCGCAATCCATGCTTGTCAATAAAATTTCCCCCGCACCGCGGCGGACCGCCTCTTTTGCCCATTCGACCACTTCCAAGTCCGTTGCGTTTCTCCCGCCGTGCGTATACACGCGCCACGAGCCAATCGTCTCATCATATTTCGCATCAATCGCAACGACAATGCATTGCGACCCAAAAAAGTCCGCTCCTTCCGTAATGAGGTTCGGGTTGCGAACAGCGGCGGTATTGAGCGACACTTTATCCGCACCGGCGCGCAAGATCGTTTTCATATCATCCAACGAATTGATCCCGCCGCCGACCGTAAACGGAATCGCCAACTGTGCGGCGACTTTCTCGACGACTTCCACCATCGTTTTCCGCCCTTCGTAAGAGGCGGAAATATCTAAAAAGACAAGCTCGTCCGCTCCTTGTTCATCGTAAAACTTCGCCAGTTCGACTGGATCTCCGGCGTCGCGAAGCTGAACAAACTGCACCCCTTTCACGACGCGTCCATCTTTCACATCCAAACAAGGAATAATGCGCTTCGTAATCATTTCCCTTGCACCACCTTCAGCGCTTCCGCGACCGTGAATTTCTTCGTATAGAGCGCTTTGCCGACAATCGCGCCAATCACGCCGGCATCGGCATATGTTTGGAGCGACACCAAATCCTCCAGAGAGCTGACGCCACCTGATGCGATGACATGTTTTTCAGTTGCGCGCGCCATTTCCACAACCGCTTGAATATTCGGGCCTGACAACATTCCGTCCGTTGCGATATCCGTAAAAATAAACGTTTGCGCCCCAGCTTCTGCAAGCTCTTTCCCAAGGTCGGTTGCTTTGACATTCGATGTGTTCAACCATCCTTCCGTCGCAACAAATCCATTTTTCGCATCAATACCGATGGCGATGCGCTCTCCGTATTTTTTCAGCATTTCTTTTACAAACGGCGGATCGGCGATAGCAGCGCTTCCTAAAATGACGCGTGCCACACCGTTTTCTAAATAATACACAATATCGTCTTCCGTGCGAATGCCGCCGCCAATTTGCACTTTCACCGGCAGCTGTTTCGCCACTTCGACGACGAACTGGTCGTTTATGCGTTTTCCTTCTTTCGCTCCGTCAAGGTCGACCATATGAATCCATTCGGCTCCTTGTTCAGCGAAGAAAGCGGCCATTTCAACCGGTGAATCGCCATATACCGTTTCTTTATGATAATCCCCTTGCAAAAGACGGACGCATTTGCCGCCGCGCATATCAATCGCCGGATAAATCGTAAATGCCGCCATCACATACTCCCCTTTCCTTCGGCGATCGCCGCATAGTTTTGCAAAATTTTCATGCCGATCTCGCCGCTTTTTTCCGGATGAAACTGTGTCCCATACACGTTTCCTTTTCCAACGACAGCGGGCACCTCCACATTGTAAAAACTGCTTGCAAGCACAACATCGTCATCATCGGTCACCACATAGTACGAATGGACGAAATAAACGTGCCCTTCTTCCACGTTTTGCAAAAGCGGAGATGGATGACGGAAAACGAGACGGTTCCAGCCCATATGCGGCACTTTATACCGCTTTCCGGTTGCCGTCACGCCGGGAATGCGAACGACACGGCCGCTAAGCAGCCCTAATCCTTCTGTTAACCCGTTTTCCTCGCTTTCTTCAAACAATAGCTGCATGCCAAGACAAATGCCAAGAAGTGGAGTGCCTTCATTTACCGCCTCGCAAACAAACTTGGCAAGCCCTGTTTCCCGCAAAATATGCATCGCATCTTTAAACGAACCGACCCCAGGCAAAATGAGTCCTTTCGCGTTTTTCAATTCCTTTGGATCATCGGAAATAATGTACTCATAGCGCAAGCGCTCTAACGCTTTGCTGACGCTGTATAAGTTGCCCATTCCATAATCAATAATGCCAATCATCGTTACAACATCCCTTTCGTTGATGGAACGCCTTTGACGCGCGGGTCGATCATCGTCGCTTCATCGAGCGCGCGCCCTAATGCTTTAAACACCGCTTCAATCATGTGATGCGTATTGCGCCCATAATGGATAATGACGTGCAAATTCATGCGCGCTTCGAGCGCCAATTTCCATAAAAATTCATGCACAAGTTCGACATCAAACGTTCCGACTTTTTGGCTTGGAAACTCTCCGCGAAACTCAAAATGCGGACGGTTGCTTAAATCGACGACGACTTGGGCGAGCGCTTCATCCATCGGCACAAACGCATTTCCGTAACGTTTTATTCCTTTTTTATCGCCAAGCGCCTCCCGCAGCGCCTGACCGAGACAAATCCCGATATCTTCGGTCGTATGGTGATCATCCACCTCCGTATCACCTTTGGCGGTGACCGTTAAATTAAATTGGCCGTGCTTTGTAAACAAATCGAGCATATGCGTTAAAAACGGCACACCGGTATCCAGTTCCGCTCTTCCTTCCCCGTCAATCGTAAATGCTAGTTGAATATCCGTCTCATTTGTCTTCCGCAAAATCGATGCATGTCTTTCCATGGAAAAATCCCCCTTATTTTTTAAAACGTTCTTCAACGGCGCGCGCATGTGCTTCAAGCCCTTCAAGTCTGGCAAACGCCGCGATTTTTTCCGCGTTTTGCTTTAGCGTCGGTTCGCTATAAAAAATGATGCTCGATTTTTTCACAAATTCATCCACGCTTAATCCGCTCGAAAACCGGGCTGTACCATTCGTCGGCAGCACGTGGTTCGGACCGGCGAAGTAATCGCCAACCGGCTCCGAGCTGAAGCGCCCTAAAAAAATCGCTCCCGCATGGCGGATTTGACCAAGGAGTTGCATCGGTTCGGCTGTCATCACTTCCAAATGCTCCGGTGCTAATTCATTCACAACTTCCACCGCTTCCGCAAGCGTTTCTGTGACGTAAATGGCTCCGTAGTTCTCGAGCGATGCAGCGGCAATCGCTTTGCGCGGCAGCGTCTCAAGCTGTTTTTCGACCTCGCGTGCGACTGCAAGCGCCAATTTCATCGATGGAGTGACGAGAATCGCGGAAGCGCGCTCATCATGCTCGGCTTGTGACAACAAATCAGCGGCAATTTCGTTCGCCTTTGCCGTTTCATCCGCCAACACGACGATTTCGCTCGGTCCGGCAATCATATCAATCGCGACTTGCCCGAACACTTCGCGTTTCGCGAGCGCCACGTAAATGTTGCCTGGCCCGAAAATTTTATCGACCGGACGAATCGTCTCCGTTCCGTACGCAAGCGCGGCAATCGCCTGCGCACCGCCGACTTTATATATTTCTTTCACTCCTAATTCGTTCGCCGCCACTAACACGCCGGCCGGAAGCGTTCCGTCTTTATTTGGCGGAGATGTGATCACAATTCGTTTGACACCTGCCACTTGGGCAGGAACAACGTTCATGAGCACCGATGACGGGTAGGCGGCTGTTCCTCCTGGAACATACAGTCCAACCGCATCAAGCGGCGTTATTTTCTGACCGAGCATCGTGCCGTCTTCTTTTGTCATGATCCATGACTCTCTCTTTTGCCGTTCATGATAATCGCGAATGTTTTCCGCCGCCTCTTGGATGATCCGAAGCACTTCTGCGCTTACGTTCTGATACGCTCTTTCTATTTCTTCGTTTGTCACGCACAGCGAATCAAGGCGGACGCCATCGAATTTTTCTGTATAACTTTTTAGCGCTTCATCACCGCGAGCGCGCACATCGGCAATAATCTCCAGAACCTTACTGCGCTGTTCTTCCGTTCCCGATTCAATCGTACGGCGCAATGATACACGGTTTGTCACTCGTTCGATTTTCACGTTTGCTCTCTCCTTCATTGCGGAATGACTTCGGATAAACGATGAACTAGCTCATCAACCGCTTCGTCTTTCATGCGGTAGCTGACCGGGTTGACGATTAATCGCGATGTGACATCAGCGATTTTCTCCAATTCCACCAGCCCGTTTTCTTTCAGCGTCCGTCCGGTTGAGACTATATCGACGATGCGGTCGGCAAGCCCAATGAGCGGAGCAAGCTCAATGGAGCCATTCAACCGAATAATTTCGACTTGCTCGCCTTGTTCGCGAAAATAGCTGGAGGCGATATTTGGGTATTTCGTCGCTACGCGCGGCGCGATTTGATTCATGCGCACACCCGGCAATCCTGCCACCGCTAAATGACATTTGCTAATCTTTAAATCTAACAGCTCGTACACATCACGCTCTTCTTCCATCATCACGTCTTTACCGGCAATGCCTAAATCGGCTACCCCATGTTCCACATAGGTGACGACGTCCATCGGCTTGGCGAGAATAAAGCGCATGTTTTCTTCCGGAACTTCAATCATTAGTTTTCTTGACTCGGCAAATTCCGGAGGGAGCGTATAATCCGCTTTCCGGAGCAGTTCGAGCGCTTCGTCGAAAATCCTCCCTTTCGGCATCGCAATCGTCAGCATTGTTTATCACTCCTCATGAGTGTTGATTATCTATTATGAAGGCATAATAGTGTAGCAATAAGTCTATATAGGTCTATATAGTCAGGGGGAACAAAGAGTGAACTCAGCTTTTCTGCCGTAATCCCCAAACGGGAACGCTAGCGGACAAATCAAGTTTGTCCGCAAGGCGTTCGCCGTTGGGGATGGGCATGCGTCGCATGCCCAGTCGGCAAGCATTGGCTTTGCCGACTCCGGCAAAAAAGCTATGTATCGACCAAGGTAACTGTTTTTTATTGGTCAATCAACGCGCCTGATCACTCTTTTTCCGTGCTGCCGAGCAAATAAGTAATTGGCTTATACCGTTTGCTGTAGGCATCAATATCACGGATCCCAGAAATATGCTGAAGCACCACGCGCTTTCCTTCCCGCCGCTTTGTTTTTGCAAGCTCAATCGCTTCAGCGAACCGCTCTTGGCTAAATACGATGCACTCGATCGCTGCCTCCTCTTCCGATTCCCCGAGCGCCTCGATTAATCGGTCGACGCGAATGCCAAACCCGGTCGCTGGGGCTTTCCGAGAAAATTTCTCCAACAGCTCGTCATAACGGCCTCCATTTCCAATTGGGAAGCCAACGTGTTCAGCATATACTTCAAATAAAATGCCCGTATAATAACTCATATGGCTAACAAGCGTCATATCGATTTTCACTACATCATCAACGCCATATAGTTGAAGCGCGTTCGAAAGTTCGCAAAGATCATCGACCGCTCGCTTTCCTTCCTCGCTATGAACAAGCTCCTTGGCTTCTTCCATCGTCATGTCGTTGCCGTGTAAATGCAATAATTGAAGCAGGCGCTTTTGGTCAATGGAAGAAAGGGGCAGAGACTTCACATGCTCCCTATAGCCAACGTAATTTTTCTCGTATAAAAAGCGGCGCAATACGCTGGCACGTTCCTCATTCCCTACAATCTCTAAAAACAAAGCGTTGACGTAGCCGATATGACCGATTGTCACCGTGAAATGCTGCAGCCCAGCCTGCTTAAGCGCCGCAATCATGACACTAATCACTTCCGCATCCGCTGCGACCGTGCCGTCCCCAATGCATTCGACACCAATTTGTTCAAATTCCGCCGGGCGTCCTCCCTCGCGCTGCTGGGCGCGGAACACGTTTGCGTTATACGCAAGGCGGAGCGGATTGCCTTCCTTGTAAAGACGGGAAGCAGCCAGCCTTGCGATCGGAGCGGTCATATCGGGACGAAGGACAAGGGTATGACCTTGCTGGTCAAGCAGTTTAAACAACTGATGGTCGTCAATCGCCGATACGGTCCCGACTGTCTCGTAATATTCCAATGTAGGCGTTTCGATCAATTCATATCCCCATGTTTCAATTTCACGAATCATCGCCTGGCGAACACGTTTTTTTATTTCATATAAAAACGGCAATGTATCACGCATGCCTAACGGTTTTTCGAACATAAACAACTTTTTGGTCATGTTCACACGTCCTTTATAATAAATACTTTAGTTTGCTAATATGGTAGAGAAGTGAAGTTATTAGTAGTTTACTCCTCATTGGCCGTGACGTCAACCATAAACTTTATATCGACTGATTCAAAATGTTGGAGGAGAATTTTTGAAGGAAATGTTATTTACAGATTTAGTCAAGCGTTTTCCCTCACTAGTACACGCTAAATCACGCTCTGCGAAGCATTTCCGCAATAACCGAAACAATTCCCCTCCCCATTCTTTTAGGCTTAGCGACAGGCGGAGAATGGGGTTATCTTTTTGCATAGGCATTCGTTTTTTGGTCCAAATTGCTATCTTACAAGAAGAGAACTCTTTTTATGTAATTCTCTTTTTCTTTACCCATCTCCTTCGATAAAGAATAAAGCCGATTTTCTCTAACAAACATTTTACTTATACGAACAAAATTAAAACCCTACAGTATACGCGAATCCCCTATCCGGACTATCATCAGGCTGTTTGTTCGCATACGTATAGCCATTCTGCGTAAGAATGTCATTCCGCATCTCCTGGGTCTGGATCAAAGGAAAGGAACACGCCATGCGTTGGGTGGTAGTACCGGACGATCAGATAATACAGACCTGTTTCGTTGTTATATTGGTACCCCGCATATCGGTATGAGTTTTCATCTGCTAAGGCGCTGGATTGGGAAAGAATGTCCCCCCACGCATCGTATTGGTAACGGGCCACGATGTTTCCTTGCGCATCCGTTAAGGCGATGACATCGCCATGGGCGTTATAGTGATAAAAATACATGGAAGTACTTTTTTGTGATGAGAAACTATATAAGTTGCAATTTTGTTTTACATGGCATTGTTCGCTCTTCTTGTCACCGTGCCAGCTTGTCAGGTGATAAAGACGGGACATGGAGATCGGAAATTCTTTATTACAACCTATATACCTAAATTTTTTCTTTGTTTTCTATTCATTTTTTTCACATAAAAATAAAAAGACTATCTCATAAATCATGAGATAGCCCATATTACAGCTGTTTTTTTAAACATAATTTCCATGTTCGTCTATTCCTATTGGATAATATGGCATTTTTTCAATAATTCTAAATAGCTCCTCATGTTCACCTGACAACCAATCAACACAAAAATCTTTTGGATTTACATAGTATTCATTTTCCTCATTATCGTTTAACTTGTCACACTCAAACCAATATTTCCTAAATACGGCAATTACTCTTCCGCTAATACTTAATTCGTATTCATATCTCTCTTTGTCAAGATTCGGATCTAAAAATTCCTTTTCTTCTTCAATTGCCTCTTTTAATTCTTTTACATATTTTTGAAAAAGTATTTCATAGTCGTTCATTATCATGGCCTCCATTCATCAGGATAATATCTTTCCTGTTTACTACGATTGTTTTCTGCAACTAAAAATTTAAGCGAAATGCAATGAAAAAGTTTAGCACCCTATGTTCCATAAAAGTAAATATAATCCATATACCAATATAAATTATCTTACCCTATAAGGCTTGACATGGATCCTCTGCGTGCATGGATTATTTTGCGAAGGCCGCAGCACAAAAGGAATTCGCAGAGGCAACCAGCCTACCATGCACGCCACTCCATGTAAAGCCGTGTCTGTGAAATTATATTTTTTGAGAAAAACTGACCTGTTTTGTTTCCAATTTAGTGCTTAATTTTTATCAGTTTTATTTTGCATTAAACAGTTTATGAAGAAAGATAAGACACTTTATTTACTTTCCATATAATCTGTGTTTCGTTTTCTTTTTCTAAAAAAGTTACAACCCACCCGAAATGATGTAAACGATCAGTAAATGTCACCTTATGATTTAGTGTCCATGTTAAATCACCTAAATATCTCCAATAAAAAGATTCGTGTGATCTGTCTACTCTTACTAATCTTTCTTTCTTTAAAACCTTATTTCCTTTTTGACGTTTTATTTCTAAATATATATCTACATAAGAGACTTCGTGTTCACATATAATGCTACATATATATCTACGATTAGGACTGCTCTTTTTCTTATAGATAAATGTATTTTTGTAATTTAATTCTTTTATCTTGTTGTATATTTCACGAAAAATTTGCTTATCCCATCCTCGCTCATCAGCAAGTTTTTCCATACCCTTTTGTAACACTTCTAATGCCATTTTCTTTTTTTCCAAGTCATCCGTAAGAGAGAAGTATTGATTATAATCCATTTCAACATAAACAGTAATAAAATCGGGTACCATTTCCATTTCAATTTCTTTCTCGCTTAATTTAGATAGATCCGGTACGCATTGAATGATAACTCCCTTTTCCCCATCTGTATGAATTTCGGGCAAAAGACGAGTATAAAGTGATGTAATACATCTTGTTTCATAATGAAAGATGGCGGACTTGCTTTGCCTATAATCGGTAAAGGGGCTTGTCTCACCAGTATCATAGTCAACTATTACAGTATGATCAAAATAGTTTATATCACTTGGAATAGAAAGTTGAATATCCCTTATAACAGTCATTTTTTCACTTCCTTTTATTAAATTTATGGGCGATAGTGAAATGGAGGTGATAATTTGTTGTTAGGCTGGATTCTATTAATGTATTCCGTATGCCTTTTTTCCCATCTCAGTGCATTATACCTACCACGTATGTTAGTTTTTACTATTCGTGAAGCATACCGATCTGTCTTGTATCGCTTATTCCACTTTCTAACTCGCCTTTCAGCGCGATATGATTTTCCCTTTTTAGAAATCCTTCCATCACTAATACCAACTTTGACTACTTTATTAGTTTTTTTATCATAAATTTCATATCCATGATGTATCGCAGGATTTCTTTTACTATTCGAATGATATTTTTTTGAAATCTTTCTATATTTCTTGTAGACCTTATAAATCTTATAAACTCTATAAGCCCCCACTCCAGCTATAATAACAATATGAGCATAATGCCCATCCAAATCCACCAACATCACCGGATTGTTGTTCGCGTACGTATAGCCGTTTTGTGTGAGGATATCGTCCTCATCACCTGGGTCTGGATCCAAGGATAGGAACACACCTTGTTCTGGGCGGTAGTACCGGGCAATCAGGTAATAAAGACCCGTTTCTTGGTCATATTGGTACCCCGCATATCGGTATGGGTTTTCGGCTGCCATCTGGCCGGATTGGGAAAGAATGTGCCCCCACGCATCGTATTGATAGCGCGCGACGATGTTTCCTTACGCATCCGTCAGGGCGATGACATCCCCATGCGCGTTATAGTGGTAAAAATACGTCGCATTGCCTTTTTTCATGGCGAGGAGTTGCCCGTTTTCTCCGTATATATACGCTCTTACCACATTTCCACTTGCGTCCGTTTCATACAGGACGTTTAAGCTGTCGCCTTAGTAATGGTAATTCGTAATGACGTCATTCACATTCTTTTGGATGCGCCCGCTGTCTTCACTGTACAATAAAAAGGTTATCCCTTAAATCACGGGATAACCTTAAAAAGGCTAAATACATTTTTGATTTTGTTTCTCGTAGTAAGAATTAATAAGCATTTCCACTATATTATTACTACCAATCAGACCAATTGGATTTTTTATTTTTTCCCCTTCCTCTTTAGAAATAGGCTCTAATTCTGCTATTGGTGTATTCGCATCCCCTCGACTCACAAAATATTCCTTGCCATTGTAAAACACAAAATCAGGTAACTCATATTCTTCAGGGTTGAATTTACCTTTAGACAATTTCCCAATAATTCTCCATTCTTTATTAACGATTCCATATATTCCACTGTTAATAGTATATAGAACAGAAAGTTTTTCAAATTGATTACTAAAGTTTTTTATATCTAATATTTCATTAGTGAAGATATCGAAATATTGTATATAGATGTCATCCTTTAATCCTTTTCCTTTTACTACTAAACCATAAGCATATTTTTCAATTTCTTTAAGCGGGATTGCGAATACAATACCTGGTTCAATATTAGGCGTCTTTCTTTTCTTTTTCAATTTAAAATTTACATCGACGATTTCCATTTCCCCTAATTGTTCATTAATATTTGAATCAAGTTGTAAAGCCTTCAAAATTAATGCTTCCAATTCAGCTACCGTTGGCATTCTTTCTAAATCTTCTTGATAAATTTTTTTGATTTCTAAGAGCGTATCACTTAACAAATCGATTGCATCATCACTTAAAACAACTGTTTCCTTGTTCTTTATGCTTTCCCAAAATGACATTGTATCACCAACCATACCATCTTATTACTACTTTTTCTTGAGTCAATAGCTTATCTAAATTGTTATAAAAAAGACGACACTGCTATAAAGCAAGCAGGTCGCCTAGATTGGTTCTATCGTACTGTTTGCTTTTGCTTTATTTTTTCAAACCAATTTTCTGCAATATCCAAATATGGTAAAACATTCTTAGCTATTCGAATAAATTCTGCTTCCTCTAAATTTTCGTTTTCGTTATCGAATTTAAACCAATCCTTATCTCCATTTTTATTATTCATTATTCTAAAACGATTGTTTAAGTGAAAAGCGTTCATCTTTTGAAATGGTCGAACGATACCATCAACTACCACGTTTCCTTCCTCATTAACTCTTGCTACTCCAGCTTCTATTATAAATCCTCCTCCCCATTTATCAAATTGAAACGATAGCAAATAACCTAACTGACCTTCTTGCTTCCTAAAATGAGGAAAAGCCCCTTTAAATCCCCTGTTTCTTAATTCTGGGACTACTATTTTCTTTAAAGCACCGACCATTTTATCCTTATTAGATAATATAAAGATCCCCCCTTTACTTGTTAAATTTGAAATAATTTAATACAGTACGTGCCATTAAAGCAAAATAGGATTCAAGCTGGGTGTCTGAATTCTATTTTGTCTACAACAGTCTGATACTCAAACCATCTTAACTGATTTTGAGTCTATATGACATAAGTAACTATGAGCAGTATTTAAAAATATCTAGATGGTGCCGCAGTTGGTCAAGCATATACGGTAATGTAGAAATGTGTATATGCAGACTGCTACTAAAAAAATCCTCGCTGTGTAAATCCTTAAACTGAACCTGAACAATTCCTCCTCCACTATTGTAGATTTGCACTACAACATTTAGTTCCTTAGATTCTGAATGAAAAACTGCTTTACCTTCTTGTTCTCTGTATATTTTCTTTAAACTTTCATAGAAATGAAAGATATCATGATTGTCAAAATGAAAGTGAACCGTTTCAGCTATAAAGCCACTACCTTTTAGCTTTACTTTTCCTGTAAAGTAGCATCCACCAAAAAACGGATCCCCTTCATTTTCAAAGTCCGTGATAATTAGCTCTAGGCTTCGATCTGCGTCTTCCTCACATACAAATACTTTCATGCTTTGCATCCTTTCTACCAGTTATATTCGTTGCTTATATGGCTCATAGTGGAAATGACGTACCCGTTTGGTTCTCTTATTATATACAACTGTTAACTGATATTCTTTATACTTGTAATTTCCGGAACTCACATATTTCCTTGCTCATCCGTTAGGGCGATGACATCTCCATGTGTATTATAGTGGTAAAAGTACCTATATCTTAATTTTCAGGAAATTCTTTTATGCATTTTCAAAGGGCTGCCCTATATAGATGTGACAGCCCATTTTGCAATATTAATCAATCAAAAATTTTTTAACTTTGCACTTTAACTGGATAATCTACTAGAAACTCCTCTCCATTGATCACTATACTTTTAGCTTCAATAAATAATAGTGCCTCCCAAAACTCAAGTACAAAGTTAGCTGAAGAAAAGTATTCACCAACCCAAATTTCTTTTGACGAACTGATATGAATTTTACCTATACCATTCTTATAATAATCAATTGAAGTTAGCTCAATGTAATCTCCATCTTCTGGATCAACTGGGTTCAAGCGGGAATCTCCAGAGTTTTCTACGAAATAAAAAGAGGAAACACCTTTGAACACAATCTTATAATATTTCTCATTATCAACTACTTTCACATTTAGACTAATCGTATGAGATAAAATATCAATATGAAAACTTTTGACTACGGTAGCCCACATTTCATTTAATAAAGCAACTAATTTTTTTTGATTCATACTAATCACTCACCTAATCTCTCCTCTGTATTTATTAATCATTCTCACAATTTGTTTATAGGATCTTCTCGATACATTAATATGTGTGAGCTCCCGACGATTAGACCATTCACCATCTAACGTCAAAGAGCCGCGTCCATCTTTACTTATTCTAAAGTACGGTTTATTACGTATTCCGCCTTTATTCATAACTCTTACAACTAGGGGTTTTTTACCGTCTGGAATAGTTACCTTCCATCCATCGCCTTTAGTTCTTCCTAAAGTTCCCCCAAATTTTTTTGACACTTTTTTCGCCAGCCTATAAGTTCTTGAAAACTTACCTAATTTATAGGCACCATAAGCGATTTTCACACCTTTGAATGCAACACCGCCAACAATCCCTACACCTACAGCAATTGCCGCAGCCTTCCATCCACCTTTTTTAAATGCCTTATATCCATCATAAACCGCAAACCCTGCATTGATGGCCAGCCAGACCCAATGCCCATCTGGATCCACCAACATCACTGGATTGTTGTTCGCATACGTATATCCGTTCTGTGTGAGGATATCATCCGCATCCCCTGGGCTTGGATCCAAGGAAAGGAACACGCCATGCGTTGGATGATAGTACCGGGCAATTAAGTAATAGAGACCCGTTTCGTTGTCATATTGGTATCCCGCATATCGGTATGGGTTTTCATCCGCCAAGGCGCCGGATTGGGAAAGAATATTCCCCCACGCATCGTATTGATAGCGGGCAACAATGTTTCCTTGTTGCTCATTTAGAGTGTGAATCGTCTATTTCTTTCGTTTCAATTTCTTTATTGTGATTTTGATATCGTCTAATAGTGCGCTTTCACTTAGCCATTTCCAAAATTTCTTTTTTGTTAAATACTTTTTTTCCTCAACAATTCTTTCAAGCCTTGATGCATCATCAGTATTTCCATATCTACCTATTGCAAGTATGGCATGATTCTTTAGTGTTGTATTAAAATCACCCGTTAAAATTTCAAAGAACTTATTTACTACATCCCTGGTAACTTTGTCCTTAGGAAATTTTTCCGCGAAAGCAAGTAGAGTAACGGCACTAAAAATACGCTCAAATTCCTCACTAAAGAGATCTTCTATTATAACTTTTGATGCTTCTGGATAATCAAATGAATGATAAATAGCCTCTGCTAATGCTTTATGAGAATAACGGGAATCTGGTTTTCTGTACTCCTTGATTATTTCTTCTATTCCACACATTATTTGTAATTTTGCTACCTTGATTTGTTCCAGTACCTCTTTGTTATCCGTCTTGATTTTGTCTAATTCTCTTATAGCGTTATAATCGCCAATTACTCCTATCATAGCTATATCTGCGATTAAATCCGTGCCACTTTTTTTAGATAAATTGTGAATCTTTCTTTTTAATTGAGTTTCCTTACCCTCTAAAAAATCCAATACACTTTCTGCATAAGCTTTAACAAAAAATATCTCTGTCTCATCTTCAAGAATAGTTTTCAGAAAAGGGATTACACTACTGTCATTTAATAATTTCAATGTTTCTAATATACCAATCTTGCCAGTAGGATCTACTTTATAAAAGTATTTTTGTAGGATAGTAATTATGTCTCTTCCCATCTTAGCTAAATCTTGAGCAACTATATCTATATTATGCTCATTGAAATTATTAACTAAATTTCCAACCGTCCCCTCATATTGATTCATATTTTTCACCCCTAAAACTATCAAAGAGGGACACACTCTGAGTGTGTGGCCCAAAATATCTTTAATAACTTGCCCTAATTATAATCCATGCGCCGGCTTGGTACCGTCAAGAATTTTGTGTAATGTAAGATAGATAGGGTATCTCTGAAATGGATTTAGAATAGAGGGGGGATATTTCCTCCACACAAGAGACTGAATATTCAGTCTCTTGTGCGGAAAGGGAGAATCCCCTTATTTTGTTTATTTACAATATTTGGTTAACAATAACGTTCTTCAAACATTCGTTGAAGAGCTTCATGCGCTTCGGCAAATCCTCGTAACTTTCTTCCTGCCCATTTCTCGTTAAAATCTTGAATCGTCAAATACACGATTTTTTCAGCGGCTTCTAAACTGCTCAAACTGTTCATGGGCTTGAGACGTTTCCGAATCTCCTTGATCATTCGTTCGATGGCATTGGTCGTGTAAATCACACTTCGAATACTGCTTGGATAATCCATAAATGTAAGGAGGACATCCAATTCATTGGCCCAAGATTGGACTTCTCTCGGATACTTGCTTGACCATTTCGATTCAAACTGTTGAAACATCTCCAGTGCCATTGTTTTATTCGGAGATCGATAAATGAGTTTCAAATCTTCCGCCATTTCGAATTGGTCTTTTTTCCGAACACGACTGAGCGTGTTACGGACTTTGTGAACGACACAACGCTGTACATCGGCTTTCGGATACACCGCCTTAAAGGCTTCCTCCAACCCAGGTAGTCCATCGAATACGCCCAGAAGCACTTCCTTGACGCCCCTGTTGTATAGTTGTTGAAGAATCTCCTGCCATACATAGGCACTTTCCTGTCCTCCCACAAAGAAATCAAGAATTTCGCGATATCCTTCTTCGTTCACCCCTAACACCACATAAATGACTTCTTTCTCCACGGTTTCGCGACGAAGTTTTACGTATAAGCCATCCAAATATAAGACGGAATAACGCTTGTGCAGTGGACGAGTGTGCCATTTCTCGATGTCTTCCTTCACTACATCGGTAATACGGCTGATCGTTGCAGGAGAATAGGCATTGCCTAAAATTTGTTCAATAAACTTGCCAATTTCACGCGTACTCACGCCACTTTGATACATTCTGATGACGGCTTCCTCGAGCCAGCCGGTGTGGCGTTGGTAAGGAGCGAACAATTGGGTTTGAAATTCTCCGTTTCGGTCTCTAGGGACCAAAAGACCTTCAATCCGGCCATATTGCGTATCTAGATTTCGTTGATAGTAGCCGTTTCTCATATTTGATGTTCCGGCCTGTTCTATTTCGAGGAAATTCTTGATTTCTTCCCGCATGATCAGTTCTAATTTTTCCTTTACAAACTGACGAATGACATTTTCCAGTTGATTTGCCCAGTCGACATTCGGTATACTTTTAGACATAGGTAGGGTTCTCCTTTCTCTGGAATGTGTTGTGGTCCAAATCAGAGAATACCCTACCTTTTTTCTTTTTGCCTAGCAAAATGCTTTACACAAAATTTTATACATCATCGTTTGTCACCCGCAGATTTCCTTTCATAAGCTAGATTTCGGCAAACTTTTCTTAAAAAAGAGAAAAACCTTAAGAGAGGTATATACTCTCCTAAGGTTAGTACGCTAAAGCACATCTGTTACTTCGTTCTAACTCGAAATAAAACACTCTTAACATTCATCGACATCTTCTAACTCAAAATATTTTTTCACGCATAATGGAATATCATTTAAATGAGCGCGTTTCTTTAACTCCAATAACAGATCTTGTTCATTATTAATACGACTAAACAATCCTAATATTTCCCTTTCAATAAACTTTTTTAGTTCTTTCTTTCTATCTTCATCAGCTATAGAAATATCAAAATCTAATAACTCCATAATTCTTGCATTTTCTTTCTCATCCGAAGAACCTAATACATGGTAAACATGCATCAAAAGACCATCAAGTTCCAGTTTTTTTATAATAAACCCATAATCAATATAGTAATAATTACCATATCTTGATTTTGCTAATTTAATTATTTTTATAATCTCGTCATTACTAAAACTCCACTGAGTCCCCTTCTTTTTAAAAGAATGAGCTTTAAATAACTCATCTAAATATTTTATAAATTCAGATTCATCCATTTTATCACCCCTTAATAAAGATGCAAAACTGTTTTCCATTTTAATCCAATTTTTTGTTTGAATGCTCGCTTATATTTTCTTAACTGTCGCTTTCCTTGAGCTATTGCTTTAGGATTATAAGGCTTTAATTCATAGATTGTTCTTGTATTGAGGTCTACAAAATCTGGATGAATACTGGTATGTCTCTATATTCTTTAATCCTTCCTTTTGCTGGATTATGCAAATGAGCCATATATTGTTTATGAATCTGTCGACCAAGTTTTAAACTAGATTTTGTATATGCTCTACTTCTAATAATATACCTAGCTGTATTTCTAACAAGTTTAAACCTTCCTCCATCAATCGCACCGAGGGCCGTTTTTTTGGCGACATACATCCATCCTCTGCCGGTTTTATACGCCTTATACCCATCGCCGCAAATCCGGCGTTAACCGCAAACCAGAAAAAATGCCCATCCGGATCGATCAGCATCACCGGATTGTTGTTCGCATACGTATATCCATTTTGAGTGGTTGGATCATCTTTATCTCCCGGATATGGGTCTCTCAAAAGAAACCTCACCGTCTCCGGATCATATTACCGTGCTTGGAGATAATATAATTTCGTTTCTTTGTCATAATAATCCCCCACATACCCAAGTGGTTATCCATCTATAGCCGCATCTTCCGAAGCAGACAGGTCTTTGCCCCATGGACCGTAGCTATAGGAAGCTACCGTTGCTCCTATATCATCCACGATGCAAACGACATCGCCGCGGTAGTTTGTTACATACTAGAACGTGTCACCGTTGTGATTTGTAACATTGTTCGGCTTTCCATTCGCCCATATAAACACCCAAATAGTTTGCCCATTATCATCGGTGATACGGATTAAATTCGACCCGTCATAGTGTGGTAATAGTATATTACTCTGTTGACCGTTTTTGTTTTCCGCAAGTCTTCTAGATTATACGTAAAGTTGGCGATTGTGTTTCCAATCACTATGCTGATAGTATCGTGTAAGGAATGCATTGCGACATAAGCAATTGAACCCCCAAAATCTCAGTTCAACTCATTAGTTTGTAATTAAATAACCTCCGGGTGTGATGATCCATTCTACACCGAAACATAAAAACTATTAAATGTTTATTTAATCTCCAGTGTAAATTATCACTTTATTTCCGCACAAAAAAGACTCTTTTTTGCACATTCCTTCGGAATATCCCTCTCCCCCTTTCCGAAAGAATGTGCTAAATTTTTTGTGAATTATTTCGGAATGGGACATGGGTGATTTCCAGAGGGGGGACGAGGACGTGATTCGGTTTAATGACTTTCAGGTCGATGTCCAGACATATGCCCAGCGGGGAAAACAAAACGACTTTCCCCTTCTTAAGCGGTGCCCTCATTGCCAGGCAAAACGACCTCTTTATCGCCATGGGTACTACGAACGAAATGCCGTGACGTCGCATCAGTCTTATCGCATTTGGATCGCTCGGTATCACTGCCCGGAGTGCAGGAGGACGGTGGCCGTGTTGCCTTCATTTCTTCTCCCCTATTTTCAGTATACGTTGCCCACCATATGGAGAGTGGTGAAAGAACGGTTGGGCCTGACTCCGAAACGGGGGATGGAGGAGGCTCCACTCCTTCCTACGGATGAAGGGGTTTTATTTTATGTCCGACGTTTATTTCGAAATTTGAACCACCTTCATTGGTTTTTTGCGGAGCGCTGGAGAAAAATTGGTCCTGCCATCGCCCAAGCGAGAGAACGAGCCCTATGGTGGATCCAGACGATGGAGGAGATCGGCCTCTTTTTCGTCATCCAAGAGATATGGGAGCACCGATCGACGCATCTTTTTGCACGTACATTCAGTTCCTGATTTTACTTATATCCCCTTATACCCTTATATGGAATCATTTATAGATTCCACAAACCTTTCCTCTCGACGGTCGGGGAATGATCCGATAGGATAGAGACAGGATGGACCGATAAGGTCCTAGAATGGGATGAACGAAGGAGGAGATCGAAATGAATGAGTCGATGAGACAGGAGATCGCTTTATTTCGGTATGGATTGATCGCTCCATTGGTGAATGGACAAGTCGATCCAAAAACGTACTTGAAGGAAGTAGCGGAACGGATCCATCAAGTTCCCCACCATGGAGAGAAACGCATCGCCGCCAAAACGATCCTCGACTGGTGCACGCAGTACAAAAAAGGGGGCTTAAACGACGGTCGGACCGTGGCCATTCCCGGAGGCTGTCACCTGAAGAAGAGGATCACATTTTAGCCCTGAGAAAAAAACACCCCCACATGCCCGTGACGGTGTTTTACCAACACCTTATCGAGCAGGGGGAAATCCAATCCATCTCTTATTTCACTATATACCGACTTTTAAAAAAATACAACCTCGTGGGGAAAGAAATTTTACCGATTCCTGAACGAAAACGATTCGCGTACGATCAGGTCAATGAGCTCTGGCAAGGTGATTTGTCCCATGGCCCGTTGATTCGCGTGAATGGCAAAACGCAAAAAACGTTTTTGATTGCCTATATCGATGACTGCTCGCGGGTCGTGCCGTACGCTCAGTTTTTCTCTTCCGAGAAATTTGACGGGTTGCGGATCGTAACCAAGGAAGCGCTGCTTCGATACGGAAAGCCGAAGCGAATTTACTCGGATAACGGCAAGATTTATCGGGCGGAACCCTTGCAGTACGCCTGCGCGGAGTTAGGGATCACCTTGATCCATACCCAGCCGTACGATCCGCAAAGCAAAGGGAAAATCGAACGATTTTTCCGCACCGTACAGACGCGGTTTTACCCGTTGCTCGAAATGAATTCACCGAAGTCGCTCGAAGAGCTAAACGAGCGATTTTGGAAGTGGTTGGAGGAAGATTACCATCGAAAACCGCATGCCTCGTTGAACGGGAAGACGCCACATGAAGTGTTTCAATCGCAAGTCCATTTGGTGTCGTTCGTCGAGGATTCGGATTGGCTCGACTCGATCTTTTTGAAACGCGAATACCGTAAAGTGAAGGCCGATGGTACGGTCACGTTGAACAAGCAGCTGTATGAAGTTCCGCTCCGGTTCATCGGACAATCGATCGAACTCCGTTATGATGAACAAGGCGTGTATGTGTACGAAGACGGTCAACGGGTCGCCGAAGCGGTCCTTGTTCGCTTCGAGGACAATGCCTATGTGAAACGCCATCGGTCACCGTTTGCGACGGTTCCGGTAGAGGGAGGCGAAAACGATGTATAAAACGTTTTATTCCCTTTCCCGAGAGCCGTTTTCGAAGGAGACGAATCCACCAGAGGCTTATCAAGGGGCCTCGTATCAAGAGGCCCTCGCCGCTTTGGACTACGTGAAACGAACAAGAGGGATCGGGCTATTGATTGGTGAACCAGGGGCCGGCAAGACATTCGCCCTTCGGGCATTTAAGGAATCCCTGAATCCGTCACTGTATCACGTCGTTTATTTTCCATTGTCAACGGGAAGCGTGATGGACTTTTATCGCGGCCTTGCCTTCGGGCTCGGGGAAGAGCCGAAGTACCGCAAGGTCGACTTGTTTTATCAAATCCAACAAGGGATCGAGCGCTTGTATCATGAACAACGGGTAACGTCAGTGTTCATCCTCGATGAAATGCATTTAGCGAAGGATGCCTTTCTGCAGGATATCGCGATCCTGTTCAACTTTCACATGGACTCAACGAATCCGTTTGTCTTGATTTTGGCGGGGCTGCCCCATTTACAGGCAAAACTACGGTTGAATCAACACCGTCCGCTTCACCAACGAATCATCATGCGATACCAGATGGGGCCTCTTGATAAGGAAGAAGTGGTAGGATATATCGAACACCGCCTGAAACAGGCGGGGGCGAAACACCCGATTTTTACCCCAGCTGCCTTAGAAGCGATTGCCCTGCAGTCGCAGGGGTGGCCGCGGATCATCAACAACCTCGCCACCACTTGCCTGTTATACGGCGCTCAATTAAAAAAACATATGATTGACGAAGACATTGTGCGTATGGCAGCCGAAGAAATGGGGTACTGACACAGCAGGGGCTGATCGGCCCCTGTTATGTTTCATCCCGATCCATCCTCATTCTAGTTAATCATCCGAAATAATGTGCAAACGTTCGGAAATAATCTGCAAAACCTGGAATAATTCGCAAAGATTTTGCACATTATTTCCGAATCCGTCCGAAATAATTTGAAAAAGGGATTCTGAAATAATGTGCTAATTTACACTCCAGTAGAAATCCAATCGAAAGCCGATCCATATGCCATAAGCAATTTTCCGGTACTAAGAGTCGTATCACAGAGATGACAAAGATGCAATGCAAGCTCTATTAAATCCTCTTTGCTAATATCGTCTTCGTTCATCCCATATTGTTGCCTATATTCCACAATCTCATGATCTAAACGGCCGCTTTTAAGCTCATTAAGTAAATCTTTGCTAATCTCCCGTATTTCTTGAACTTCTTCTTCGTAAAAATAAATAAAATCATCAACCTTTATTTTCAGCAATTTACTTAAGTCAACATTAATACGATGCTCATATTGTTTTAAAAAGTGAACAATCACTCCATGTATTGATAACCTAATCATTGATAAATCACTATTCACGTTTTTTATAACATGAAATACAAATTCCAATCTTACCGCCTCCACATAATTTTACCTAGACAATTCTAATAATAATTATGCTAAGCTTTTTGTAAAATACTTCACCCAAGAGTTCAATGAGCATTTGAACCCTTGGGTGGAAAATTTAGATTTGAGAAATAGGGACAAAAGTTATGGATATATTCCCCCCTAGTTCCTTTATTAATCTTTCTGTTAATCTTCTTCCCTTGTCATTATGTTTAGATATAAATTCTTGTAAATATTCAGATGACTGTTCCTTTAGTAATGGAATTTCTTTCTGATATTCTACTATCCATTGTACAAATTCCGTCTTTAATTCCTCAGAGATTGGCAAATCATCAATATCAAAATTCTAATTACAATCTGCACACCAAATAGGATCAGCAAAATCTGCTTCTACTTTATAGGCTCTTTAGTGATTACAACGTTTTTTAAAAAACATAGTTAATGATCTTCCTTCCAAACGAGTTATTTTATTTTTATCCGTCTTTTTTTAGGCTTTCCCCAATAAACAGTTGTTATTATCTTATCTTTGGTAACCGCAATAGCTAAACCATTGTAATAATATACATATGAACCATACCAAGGATCATAATATACTTTACCATGTTTTATAGCCTTGGCTATCATCTTAGAAACAACTTTTCTTTCAACCATTCTTTCTGCAGCATGCCAGCTTACTCTCAAAAAGTATATTCCCATTTCACGTAAAGCAGTTACAAGAGAAACTAGCGCTGTAGTTGCCGATAGGACTGTGTCTGCTGGATTATTTCTTTTTGATTTGTTTCCATCTGGGTCAACATACATCACCGGATTGTTGTTTGCGTACGTATAGCCGTTTTGTGTGAGGATATCGTCCGCATCCCCTGGGTCTGGATCCAAAGAAAGGAACACGCCATGCGTTGGATGATAGTACCGGGCAATTAAGTAATAGAGACCCGTTTCGTTGTCATATTGGTACCCCGCATATCGGTATGGGTTTTCGTCCGCCAAGGCACCGGATTGGGAAAGAATGTTCCCCCACGCATCGTATTGATAGCGCGCGACGATGTTTCCTTGCGCATCCGTTAAGGCGATGACATCGCCATGGGCGTTATAGTGGTAGAAGTACGTAGCACCACCTTTTTTCATCGCCAACAGCTGACCGTTTTCTCCGTATACATACGATCTTACCACATTTCCGCTCGCATCGGTTTCATACAGAACGTTTAGGCTGTCGCCTTGGTAATGGTAGTTCGTAACGACGCCATTCACATTCTTTTGAATTCGTCAACTGTCTTCACTGTACAATAAAAAGGTTATCCCTTAATCACGGGATAACCTTAAAAAGACTAAATGCACCATTTTTGATTTTGTTTCTCGTAGATGCTTTTTATTAAAATCAATACCGTTTTTATATAATAGTTCCAACGTTTGCCCGTCTTCATCTTTAGGAAATCTCATCAAAAATTCTCCTCTCTTGTTATTCGCTAATGATTGAATTAAAATCTTTTAATTTATGCGAGTAATGTTTCTTTTGTGTAAAATATACGTATTCAATTCCTTGACAGTAACTTAAATCACCATCCACTACGTTACATTCGACAAAAGCTAAATGTTTTAAATATTTTAAATTTTTAACAAAACTGAGTGAAGGAATATCGCCAACTTTGTCCAGTATCAACTTTTTTAATTTTCTTAACTCTTTTATACACTCGAAGCTTTTAATTTTCTTACAAGACTGTATTTCCAAGTACTCTAACTCGCGAAGAAACTTAATGCTGTCTATATCAGCTAATCCGCGGATATAATTTAGCTGAAGATTTTTTAAACTCTTCAGTTCTTCAATTCCTTTCAAAGTTTCGATGTTTCCATGTGTAAGAATAAGCGTTTCTAATTGAGATAAACCCGCTAAATCCCCAAGATCTTTATTTTTAGAACTAAACCTAAACAGCTGTAATTCCTTCAAGTTTTTTAAAAAACGCAGCCCTTTCATTTTCGGCTGCCAATCAACGTATAAGATTTGCAGGGTGGAAAGTTTTTCAAAATTCAAATCAATCTTACTCTTGGTTTCATCTAACGCCAAAATTTTTAAATTTTTGATTGAATAGAGCCCCGAGTAGTCTTGAAGATTATAATGGCGAATATAAACCTCTTCAACATTCGGACATTTTTCTAGAAAATCAATATCTTGGTAGTGATAACTGCCATCCCTTATATTTATTCTCTTGATATCATAACGATTAATGATGTCGATACATAAATCTAATTTTTCAGATTTTACTGTAATTATATTCCCAGTCGGTTCTTGTTTGATTTTAATTCCGTCTATTTCAAACATTTTATACATAACTCCTCCTAAAACATAGGTGCAAGTTAAGACAATGAGCGTCTTCCATCAAGAATTGAATGGGAAGACGCTTTTGTCAAACTATTTTAAACACACTTTTTACTTATGATTGTTGTTCACATACGCATACCCATTCTGCGTGAGGATATCGTCCTCATCCCCTGGGTCTAGATCCAAAGAAAGGAACACGCCATGCGTTGGGTGGTAGTACCGGGCGATCAGATAGTACAGACCCGTTTCTTTGTCATATTGGTACCCCGCATATCGGTATGGGTTTTCGTCCGCCAAGGCACCGGATTGGGAAAGAATATTCCCCCACGCATCGTATTGATAGCGGGCAACAATGTTTCCTTGTTCATCCGTCAGGGCGATGACATCCCCATGCGCGTTATAGTGGTAAAAATACGTCGCATTGCCTTTTTTCATGGCAAGGAGTTGCCCGTTTTCTCCGTATATATATGATCTTACCACATTTCCATCCGCATCGGTTTCATACAGAACGTTTAGGCTGTCGTCTTGGTAATGGTAGTTCGTAATGACACCATTCACATTCTTTTGGATGCGTCGGCCGTATAGGTTCTAGGTAATAATGTTTTTGCTGTCCCTTGAAGCTCTTTTAATGCCAAATAAATTTTCTCATCATCATCCTTCGGCCCAACTGCTAAGCCTGTCGGCTTCCCCGCCACACTAAACGGATAACCCCCAAAAATTAAGCCAGATGAAATCATGAAAGAACCTCTCTTCCTTATTTTTGAGAAATCATACAACCAACCGGTTAGGTTTGTATTATTTTGCAACTTACCTTGGCGACAAATGAAATTGCATTGTGATTCGCATCACGATAAACTAACTTTAGTAAATAAATATTTTCTATAAACCCAAAAATATTTAATAAAAATATTTACTTTTATCTTCGGAAAATAAATAATCGTTTACTAAATGTCAATGCGCTTTTGAAAAAAGAAAGGATGCATACAAATGACACGGATTCAAAAAATCGCTGAAAGCTTTGCCCAACTTCTTCCTCTGTTTGATAACAAAGTTTTCAAACCGATCATCCAGGCTACTCCGGTTCCGAAAAAAAAATCGGATTTAACTCCTTTGCAGTTTCACATTTTGGAAGCTCTGTTCCATGCAAAGACCGGAATTTCGATGACGGAGCTGGCCCAACACTTAAGAATTTCCAAACAGCAGTTGACCCCTCTGATTCGAAAATTGGAGGAAAAAGACTATGTAATAAAAGAGCAAGATGCTGCTGATCGACGAGTTGTTATACTCACGCTGACCGAAAAAGGGAAAGACATCGTAAAAAAGCGCTGGGAGGAAATTTATCATCTATTTTGCGACAAGTTAGGGAAACTCAGCGAGGATGACTTGATGGACTTGGACTATGCGATCACCAAAATGATTCGAATTATGGACAAGCTCGAGTAGGCTTTTCCGAACGGCATTGTGCATGAAACAATGGAAGCTAAAACTTACAATTTTAGGATGAGATCTTAATTGGACAAAAGGTGGGAAAGGAATGATTTTGGGAAGAAATCTAATTGTTAACAATCTGCCAAATTAACCTCGGGAACTGTGGAGCTTGCTGGATGAAGGAGAAGCCAATCTCCCACCTCTACATAAAGTAGGTGGGAGACTGAACCTATTCATTAGAATGACCTTTTCTTCGTTCCATTTCTTCTTTCGTATAAACGATGCGCATCGGATTGCCGGCGACAAACGCACCGGCAGGCACATCTTTATGGACGACCGTGCCGGCGGCGACGACGGCGCGATCGCCAATCACCACCCCGGGAAGCACCGTCGAGTTGGCGCCGATCATCACTTCGTCCCCAATAATCACATCGCCAAGGCGGTATTCATCAATTAAATATTCATGCGCCAAAATCGTCGTATTGTAGCCAATGATGCAATTGCGGCCGATTTGAATTTTTTCTGGAAACATAATATCCGGCATGACCATAAAGGCAAGCGCCGTTTTTTCTCCGATTTTCATGCGCAAAAACGTGCGGTACAGCCAGTTTTTTACCGCTAAAAACGGCGTGTAGCGCCCGATCTGGATGATGATCACGTTTTTAAGCACTTTCCAAAACGACACCGTTTTATAAATTTGCCATAAGGAATTGGCTCCTGATACCGGATATTTCGTCGTCCGCCTCACCCGTTTTTCACTCCTACAATCGCCAGCAAATCGCTCATTTTTTCAAGCATAAAATCCGGTTCATATTGTTCCAAGTACTCCCGTCCTTTAATCGCCCATGCTACTCCTGCCGTTTTCGTGCCAGCGCGTTTTCCCGCTAAAATATCGTGATAATTGTCGCCGACCATTAACGCTTCATCCGGCGTGGATTGCAGCAAGTCCAGCGCTTTATAAATTGGCTCTGGGTCCGGCTTTGCATGTTTGACGTCATCGAGCCCAATGACGCAGTCGAAAAATGGTTCTAGTCTCGTTTTCTTTAATCCCATCACTGCTGTTTGATGAATTTTTGTTGTTACCACGCCGAGACGAAACCCGTTTTGATGCAGCGTTTCAATCGTTTCATACACCGTTTCAAATTCACGGATGAGCGCGTCATGCTGCGCATGATTGAATGCGCGATACGTATCAATCATTTCTTGTACGCGCGACGGATCCAATGCGTTGAACGTTTCATAAAGCGGAGGGCCAATAAACGGCAAGACATCCTCGCGTTTATATTTGCCTGGATAATATTTTTCTAACGTATGTAAAAACGATTGAATAATTAATTCATTGGTATCGATCAATGTTCCATCGAGATCAAATAATATTGTACGAATGGTCATACTGCAGCTTCCTTCCTTTTTGTATCTTCGACACGATTCCAAATAAAGCTAATAAGCATGGTTAATAAAATAGCGGTGACCAGCCGAATGACAAGCAGCGGCCATACCGGAATTCCAAGCGGAACAAATACGAGCGTATCTTCTATAACGGCGTGGCAGGACACAAGAAAAATAAAGGCCAATGTTAAATCGCGTTTTGATACGCCGTCTTCTTTTACCGCCTGAATCATCACTCCCGCACCATACGCTAAACCGAACACGAGTCCGGCCGCCAATGTCAAAGAGGTATTTTCTTTCATACCGAGCAATTTCATCACCGGCGCCATCCAACGCGAAAAAATATGAATCCATTTTAGCTCTTTTAATATTTGAATCCCAATCATAAGCGGAATAACAATCATCGCTAACTGCACAATCCCAAGGCACGCCTTTTTCAACCCGGCAAGCAAAATAGCTCCCCAGCTTGTCAGCTGCTCTGGAGAATTGGAAACAAAGCCGTATTGCGCCGTTTCACTTCCTCCTTGCCAAAGATAATGAATCAATAGAGCGGAAACAAGCGCGAGCCCGACGCGAACAATAACCATTAGCGCAACGCTCATACCGGTGCGCGACGCGACGGTCGACTCGATGAGCAAGTTATGGGAAAACGAAAGCATAACCGCCAAAATCAATACTTCTTTTACTGTTAAGTGCAGTGTCAGTATGGCGCCAATTGCGGCGTACAAGTTTAATAAGTTGCCGAGCACAAGCGGGATGGCCGCATCTCCCGGAAGCCCGATCCATTTCATAAATGGAGTTACCAGCTGAATGATCCATTGCAGCACGGGGGTATGCTGTAAAATGGACATGATGAGCGTAATGGGAAAAATCACTTTTCCGAGCGTCCACGTCGTTTGCAGGCCAACCGCGAATCCCCTTTGTAATATTCCGACCATTCTCTTCTCCCCTTTTCTAATCGTTATACCGCTCTTTTGCTAATCCTTTTACTCTGCGAAATACCCATAAACAGACTGAAAGTATAATGAGCGCAACGGAAACGACTTGCGCGATGCGAAGATGGCCCGCTAGCATTAAACTATCGGTGCGCATTCCTTCAATAAAGAAACGTCCGATGGAATACCAAATAAGATAGCTGAGGAATAACTCTCCTCGCCGCAAATTAACGCGCCGCAGCCACAACAGCAGCAAAAAGCCCGCTAAATTCCAAAGCGATTCGTACAAAAAGGTCGGATGGTAATATTGTCCGTTAATATACATTTGATTAATAATAAAATCCGGTAAATGCAAGCTTTCGAGAAACTCCCGCGTTACCGGACCGCCATGCGCCTCTTGGTTCATAAAATTGCCCCAGCGCCCGATCGCCTGCCCTAAGATAATGCTTGGCGCCGCAATGTCCGCCAGCTTCCAAAACGAAAGCCCTCTCACTTTCGCAAAAACGGCCCCTGTTGCGACCGCGCCGATCAATCCGCCGTGAATTGCAAGACCGCCTTCCCAAATTTGCGGGATTTCCGATAAATGTTTTGAATAATAATCCCATTCAAAAATCACGTAATAGGCGCGCGCGCACAAAATCGCGATCGGCACTGCGAACAAGACGAGGTCGACAAATGTTTCTTTCGGGAGTCCGCGCCGCGCCCCTTCTCTTGTCGCCAGCCATAATCCGATCAATACCCCCGTTCCGATAATGACACCATACCAATAAATCGTGATCGGACCGAGGTGTAAAAAAACACGGTCTAGCGGCTGAATCGTCGAATCCATTCGCTCATTCCTCCTAACTGTTATTCGTAATCATGTTCGCCATCTTCAATCGCATCGGTTAGACGCGCGGAAAACTCTTCCGCTGCGTTGACCCCCATCCGTTTCAAACGGAAATTCATCGCGGCCACTTCGACAATCACAGCTAAATTTCGTCCCGGCCGAACCGGTATCGTTAATTTCGTTAATTCTGTATCCAAAATTTTTACTTTTTCTTCTTCCAATCCGAGACGATCATATTGTTTATTTGGATCCCAAAGTTCCAAATCGATCACTAACGAAATGCGTTTATGCGTCCGCACCGCTCCAGCGCCAAATAATGTCATCATATTAATAATGCCTAACCCGCGAATTTCCAGCAAATGTTCAATCAACTCCGGCGCGCTGCCAACGAGCACCCCTTCATCTTCTTGGCGAATTTCCACACAGTCATCCGCGACAAGCCGATGGCCGCGCTTGACTAATTCCAAAGCTGTTTCACTTTTGCCGACCCCGCTTTTTCCTGTAATTAATACTCCGACGCCGTAAACGTCGACCAACACGCCATGGACAGCCGTTGTCGGAGCCAATTTACTTTCTAAATAGTTCGTCAAACGGCTCGAAAGACGGGTCGTTTTCATCGTCGAACGCATCACCGGCACCGATTGCCGTTCGGAAGCTTCGATCAGTTCCGGCGGCACTTCCAATCCGCGCGATATGATAATCCCCGGAGTAATATCAGTACAAAGCCGCTCCATTCTCATCTTTTTCTCTTCCGGGCTTAACGTTTCATAAAATGAAAGCTCTGTTTTTCCTAATAATTGAATTCGCTCTGCTGGATAATACGTGAAATAACCTGCCATTTCAATACCAGGACGAGACAAATCGCTTGTCGTAATCGGACGATGAATTCCTTCCGCTCCGCTTACTAATTCCAACTGAAACTTTTCGATAATATCTTTTGTACGCACTTTCGGCATGTCGGCATTTCTCCCCTTTCTTTGTCTTTTTCCATTTTAGCACTTTTCTTTCTTGCGTTGAATCAAAAAGAGGCGGATCCCTTCGTTCCGCCTCTTATACTTATTTTTGCCGCAACGGCTCAATGATCGCTTTTTCAATAAGTAAATGGAAAAAGGAAAGAACAATCGAAGCAAGCAGTGCGGTGCCAAACCCGTTTATTTCAAACGCATTCCCCATTAATGCTGCTGTCATCATCAAGGTAATGGCATTAATGACAAATAGAAACAATCCAAGTGTTAAAATCGTTACAGGCAATGTTAATAAAATTAAAATGGGACGCACGACAACGTTTAAAATGGATAAAATCATGCTGGCGATAAAAGCGGCGCCGATGCCGCTAAATCGAATGGAATCAAAATATCCATCAATCGCCGCCAATAAAACCGTATTCACAAATACACCGATTAACCAATTGATCATCTACCATCACCGTCTTTTCATGATTGTCTTCTGTTACTCACTACTGCCCTCCATCATTTGCAGCGAAATCGATCCTGCTTTCGAATCCGCGCAAATATGAAGCGGCGGTTTGGAGGAATTTTCACACGCAAAACGAATCGTTTTTTGCGCAGTTTCTTGTTTTTCCTCCACAGGTGATACGTTCGGATGCTCGCAGATCAATCCACCAAGGTTCGTTCTCATTTCTCCTTCTAAACATATATCGCAAGGAAGAAACAATGTAATGTTTCCCGTTACCGTTTTTCCGGTAATAACCCCATCTTTTCTTCCCGTTGCATACGTAATTCCTCCGCTGAATGTCCGTAAACGCACGTAGCGGTAATCCCCGTTCAGTTTAATTTCTCCATGAATCGTTTCTGCTTCGACTTCCTCGATCGCGCTATGTTCCAATACAATTGCCCCATTTGCCGTCTCTAATTCCGCTTCTTCTGCAAGCAAACGCTGAAGTGTGATCGAACCGTTTACGTTTTTGATATGCAACTCGTTTGCATGCAGACGCTCGATGCCGATATCCCCGTTAAAAAGGCGAAATTTTGCGCCTTGATAACGTGTTTGCGGAACATAAATGATCGCATTTGTTTTCATAAACGGTTTCGAAACGGAAAATCGGAAGTGCTCATTTTGCACAAGAAACAACGACTCTTCTATAAATGACCGCCGCGCCGCATCGAGCGATTCAGAACGATATACTTTTGTTTCACATTCGATTCGAACGTCCGCTTGATCCCATGGCACTACCTTGATATTTCCATTGGCGATATGCACATCGATGTTCTGCAAAGCCACATTACTTTGTTGAAAAATATGTCTTACTTCAAACGCATTGGCAAATGGAAGGTCAAACTCTTTCACTTTTTTTACGGTCGTGTCTAAAAAATCAAATAGTTTTTCTTTCAACGAAGCCATTTTTACGGAATGTTGCTTTGAATGCGAATGCGATCCGGATACATGAAGAAGTTCAAACGGGCCAACACTGCTTTTTTGTTCATCCAGCTGTTCAAGCAGCGTAAGCGCCTCTTCTATTGTAATTTTCCCTTCCTTCACCATTTTTAATATGCGTTTTTTCTTTTCCATGGGCGATCCCCTCCCATTATCTCATTTCAACACTTGAATCCCTTTGATAATATTCCAAACTACAACGACCAAGTTGACGACCCCCGCTATAACAAAACCGAGCCATACTAGGCCGCTGCCGACCCAAAATGACACATCGCTGCCTCCCCCTGTCAATCCAGCAAAAATAGCACTGATGATAAACAACAAAATGGTCGCGGCTGGAATCAAATGGGAAAGAAACGCTTTTTTCGCGTGTTGTTTCACTGCTTGATCATCGGCGACAAAGTAAACGACAATCGGAAAGATGAATCCAGCAAAGAAAATACTGAAGTAACATAATGATGCAAGCACTTTATTGGAATTCACGAAAACTCCCCCTTTGTTTTTATATACGACCGCGATCTAGAAAAGTTTCTCAGGAGATGCGATTTAAAGAAAAACAAAACGGCAAAGGCTATGCCCTTGCCGTTTCATATAACGCGCGCATTCGTTCACGGTCGCGCTCCAATATCGGTTTTAAATAGCGACCGGTATACGAACTTTCTACTTCGGCCACTTCTTCCGGCGTTCCTTTCGCGACAATTTGCCCGCCATGATCGCCGCCTTCTGGCCCGAGATCGATAATGTAGTCCGCCGTTTTAATGACATCGAGATTATGCTCAATCACAAGAACGGTATCCCCATTATCAACTAAGCGCTGCAACACTTTCAATAAACGGGAAATATCATCGACGTGAAGCCCGGTCGTTGGCTCATCTAAAATATAGAGCGTCCGGCCATTTGAGCGGCGATGCAATTCGGATGCTAACTTGACACGCTGTGCTTCTCCTCCCGACAATGTCGTTGCCGGCTGTCCAAGCTTCATATACCCTAAGCCGACATCATATAGCGTCTGTAATTTCCGTTTAATTTTCGGGATATTTTCAAAAAACTCAAGTGCGTCTTCCACGGTCATATCGAGCACTTCCGCAATATTTTTTCCTTTGTACGTTACTTCCAGCGTCTCACGGTTATACCGTTTACCATGACATACTTCGCATGGAACGTACACATCCGGCAAAAAGTGCATCTCAATTTTAATAATGCCGTCCCCGCGGCACGCTTCACACCGTCCGCCTTTCACGTTGAAGCTGAATCGGCCTTTTTTATATCCGCGCACTTTCGCTTCATTCGTCGCCGCGAACACTTCACGAATGTCGTCAAATACGCCGGTATATGTCGCTGGATTGGAACGCGGCGTACGACCGATCGGCGATTGGTCAATATCAATAACTTTATCTAAATGCTCAAGCCCTTTAATCGTTTTATGCTCGCCTGGCTTTGCCTTCGCGCCATGCAGTTTTTGCGCAAGCGCCTTATACAAAATTTCATTGACGAGCGTGCTTTTTCCAGAACCAGATACGCCCGTGACCGCGACAAATGTACCAAGCGGAATTTTAACAGACACGTTTTTTAAGTTATTTTCCTTCGCGCCAACAATTTCGACCCAGCGTCCGTCCGGCTTGCGGCGCTCGGCTGGGATCGGGATGAATTTTTTCCCTGATAAATATTGTCCAGTCAGCGAGTTTGGATTGTCCATCACTTCTTGCGGCGTTCCAGCAGCGACAACCTCGCCGCCATGAATACCCGCACCCGGTCCAATATCAATTAAATAATCCGCGGCAAGCATCGTATCTTCATCATGTTCGACAACAATAAGCGTATTGCCGATATCGCGCATGCTTTTTAACGTTGCAATCAAGCGGTCATTATCGCGCTGATGAAGTCCGATCGACGGCTCGTCCAAAACATACAGAACTCCTGTTAAGCGCGAGCCGATTTGCGTCGCTAGACGAATGCGCTGCGCTTCTCCGCCGGAAAGCGTTCCAGCAGAACGGTTTAATGTTAAATAGTCGAGGCCGACGTTCTTTAAAAAGCCGAGCCGCTCACGTATTTCACGCAAAATGAGATGGGCGATTTTCTTTTCTTTTTCGCTTAACTGCAAGTTTTGGAAAAACTCGAGCGCCTCCGTAACGGATAATGCCGTCACTTCGCCGATATGTTTGCCGCCGACAAGCACGGCGAGGCTTTCTTTTTTCAGGCGGTTTCCTTTACAAGTCGGGCATGGCTGCTGCGCCATATATTTCTCCATTTGTTCGCGAACATAATCAGAGCTTGTTTCACGGTAACGGCGCTCGACGTTCGGAATAACGCCTTCAAAAACGATATACTGCTCGCGAACTTGTCCGAAATCGTTCTGGTAGCGAAAGTAAATTTTCTCGCCGCCGCTTCCGTATAAAATTTTATCAAGCTGCTCCTTCGGCAAATCTTTTACCGGCACATCCATGTCAATGCCGTAATGGTTGCACACCGCTTCTAACAGCTGCGGATAATATTGTGAGCTTTGCGGCTCCCATGGAGCAATCGCATGCTCGCGCAGCGTCAGTTCATCATTGGGGATGACTAAATCCGGATCCACCTCAAGCTTCGCGCCAAGTCCATCGCAGTCCGGGCAGGCGCCGTACGGACTGTTAAATGAAAACATGCGCGGCTCTAGCTCTCCAATCGAGAAGCCGCAATACGGACATGCATGCTTTTCACTAAACAACAGCTCTTCCTCGCCAATGACATCAATAAGCACTTTTCCGTCTGCAAGCTTCAAGGCCGTCTCTAATGAATCGGCCAAACGTGTAGCAATTCCTTCCTTAATAATAATGCGGTCCACGACGACCTCAATCGAATGTTTTTTATTTTTCTCAAGTTCAATATCTTCCGTGAGTTCCCGCATTTCTCCGTCCACGCGCACGCGCACATATCCTTGTTTTCGAATATCTTCCAGCGTTTTTGCGTGCGTTCCTTTCCGCCCGGAAACGACGGGAGCGAGAATTTGCATTTTTGTTCGTTCCGGATAAGCAAGAAGCCGATCGACCATTTGTTCGATCGTTTGTGACTTAATTTCAATGCCATGTTCTGGGCAAACAGGCCGGCCGATGCGGGCAAACAAAAGCCGCAAATAATCGTAAATTTCCGTGACGGTTCCGACAGTAGAACGCGGATTGCGGCTCGTTGTTTTTTGGTCAATCGAAATGGCCGGCGACAGCCCTTCAATCGCATCGACATCCGGCTTATCCATTTGCCCTAAAAACTGGCGGGCGTACGCCGACAATGATTCGACGTACCGCCGCTGCCCTTCCGCATAAATCGTATCAAACGCAAGCGACGATTTCCCCGAGCCGGACAATCCTGTCAATACGACGAGCTTATCGCGTGGAATTTCCACATCGATATTCTTTAAATTATGAGCTCTTGCGCCTTTCACGATGATTTTATCGGTTGCCATAGACTCCAATCATCCTTCCGCTTTTAACTCAAAAATAATATCACGCAATTGGGCAGCACGCTCGAAATCAAGCGCTTTTGCTGCTTCTTTCATTTCTTTTTCTAAATCGGCAATAAGTTTTTCTCGTTCTTTCTTTGTCATCTTGCCGTAAGACGGTTTCGTATCGTACGTTTCTTTCTCTTCCGCTGCATAAGTCGCACGGATGACATCGCGAATTTCTTTCTTCACCGTCTGCGGCACAATGCCGTGCTTTTTGTTATACGCTTCTTGAATCGCGCGGCGCCGTTTCGTTTCGTTGATGGCAATTTCCATCGATTTTGTTATCGTATCGGCATACATAATGACATGGCCGTTGGCGTTTCGCGCCGCACGCCCAATCGTTTGAATAAGCGAACGTTCCGAGCGCAAAAATCCTTCTTTATCCGCATCGAGAATGGCGACAAGCGATACTTCCGGGATATCCAATCCTTCCCGCAACAAGTTAATCCCGACGAGCACATCGTATTTGCCCATGCGCAAATCGCGAATAATTTCAATGCGCTCGAGCGTTTTAATTTCGGAATGTAAATACGCGACTTTAATGCCGACTTCTTTTAAGTAATCTGTTAAATCTTCCGCCATTTTCTTCGTTAACGTTGTAACGAGAGTGCGTTCATTTCGCTTGATCCGCTCATGAATTTCCCCGATTAAATCATCGATTTGCCCTTCAATCGGACGAACGTCAATCGTCGGATCCAACAGCCCTGTCGGACGAATAATTTGTTCCACGACTTCCGGGCTATGTTCCAGCTCGTACGGACCAGGTGTCGCGGAAACATAAATAATTTGGTTGATTTTTTGTTCAAACTCCTCAAACGTTAACGGACGGTTATCGAGCGCAGACGGCAGACGGAAGCCGTGATCGACAAGCACTTGCTTGCGCGCCCGGTCTCCGTTGTACATGCCGCGAATTTGCGGCAATGTCACGTGTGACTCATCGATGATAATCAAAAAATCATCTGGAAAATAATCAAGCAGTGTATATGGAGTCGAGCCTGGCGGACGCAACGCTAAATGCCGGGAGTAGTTTTCAATCCCCGAGCAAAAGCCCATTTCTCTCATCATCTCTAAATCGTAACGCGTCCGCTGCTCGAGCCGCTGCGCTTCTAACAGTTTTCCTTGTTCCCGCAATTCGCGCAACCGCTCTTCTAATTCTTTTTCAATATTTTCGATCGCTAAACGCATTTTTTCTTCACGCGTAACGAAGTGGGATGCCGGGAAAATCGCGACATGCTCGCGTTCTGCGATAATTTCCCCCGTCAATGCGTCAACTTCGCGAATGCGGTCAATTTCATCGCCAAAAAATTCAACGCGAATACAATGCTCGTCCCGAGAAGCAGGAAAAATCTCGACGACATCCCCACGAACGCGGAACGTTCCGCGCTGAAAATCAATGTCGTTCCGTTCATATTGGATATCGACAAGGCGGCGCAATAAAGCGTTGCGCTCGATTTCCATCCCGACGCGCAACGACACGACCAGTTCGCGATATTCTTCCGGTGACCCTAATCCGTAAATGCACGATACACTGGCGACAATAATCACATCGCGCCGCTCAAATAGCGCTGATGTTGCCGAGTGCCGCAGCTTATCAATTTCGTCGTTAATGCTTGCATCTTTTTCAATATACGTATCGGTCTGCGGCACATACGCCTCCGGCTGATAATAATCGTAATAGCTGACAAAATATTCAACCGCGTTGTTTGGAAAAAACTCTTTTAACTCGCTGTACAGCTGCCCCGCTAACGTTTTATTATGGGCAATCACAAGCGTCGGTTTGTTCACCTCTTTAATGACGTTGGAAATCGTAAACGTTTTTCCCGTTCCTGTTGCCCCCAACAGCGTTTGATGCTTTACTCCTTTTCGAATTCCTTCGACCAATTTTGCAATCGCTTGTGGTTGATCTCCTTGAGGCTTATATGCCGACACTAATTCAAAACGGTCCCCCACGGATTCGACCTCCTGTTTCGTTTCATCTTAATTTTCATTGTAACACATTGTTAAAAAAGATGCATAAAATATGCGAACTTATATTCGTTCCAAAATAGAAAGTACCTTCCAATGAAAAATGGCGGACAGCATTCGCCGTCCGCCACTATCGAACATTATCGCGCGATTATTTTTTCAACTGTTTTACCATTTTTTGCGCATACAAAAACCCAACTGTCGTTGATACGATATCTGCTAAAATTTCATGCAGTTCGTCTGTATATCCTTTGAAATAGGAAGCAACCAATAGCGCGATGGTCAATAGTGTTCCGATATAATGATTGTACGTAACACGGGTAAATAACAGTACAAGCAAACATGGCACAATTAACGCAGCTATAAACCACATATGAAAAACTCCTTATTTAGACGGCTTCTAACGCCCATTTTTCCCGTTCTTTTACAAACAGCAGCCCAAGTTCGTGATGTTCATCTTCATATAACGCCCCTTGAACGAAACGAACTTCTCCATGTTCATTGACTACCTCTAATTTACAAAATGCGCGGTTCCGTTGCAACGCTTCATAAAACTCTGTTTCCGTTTTTACCGTCATTCCGTTCACTTTTGTGATGACTTCACCAATTTCTAGCTCCATTTTTTCCGCCTTGGAATTCGGAAGAATCCCTAAAATGACAAGCCCTTGCTCACGCTTCGAAAAATACGGAGGTTTCAAGCGATCTTGACGATGCTGGAAGAAAGCAAGCCACTCCCTTCCAATCAATGCAAGGGCTGCCGCAATCATCGAAAGCGGCGCATACCAATAGCCTCCTATAGCAAACAAGCTGACAATCCATGCGAGCAACATCACTCTTTTTCCAGTTAAACGAATCGAGGCTTTTGGATGCATCCCTTGTACACGCTCAGAAAATCCGATCAAAAACGGCACAAGCATCAATGAATAAGAATCGCCAGCAACAGGAAATAATGGCCACCATGAAAATGGAGACGGAAGTTCTCCTGTTACCGGAAGCAGCACAGGAACGAACCAGAGCCGCTGAGACCAATGTTCTCCGACAACAAAACCACGCTTGCTTTTCGCTAACTGTGGAGATGTTTCGATAGCGCCGTTTTGTAAAATAAGCCATGCTTCCACAAAAAGCAATAAAGCAAGCAAAATAGCAAGCGCAGCCATATTCGTCTCGCTAAGTTCCGGGAAAAAACGCTTTAAAGCTGGTGCCGTTTCTTTATCATTGGCAAGAATACTAACGATAAAAAACACAAGCCCCATCGTATACGCCGGGGAAAGCAGCCGCATTTGCATCGTCAATCCGATGATGATCGTCACAAGTGCAATCATTGAAATAGCATCGCGCGGAAACACGATGCCAATAGCAACCGCTGCTAACGACAAAATACCGCCGGCAACGAGGCCGCTTCGCCAAAAAAGCTTGCTTTCATGAAACATGTTGTATACGCGAATAGAAAAATAGCTTCTTTCCCGCTTCACCCGCCGCCATCCGATAACAAGCGCCAGTGCGATCCCATAATAAAACAACGGTTGCGCAAGCAGCCGCCCAAAGCCTTTGAGCGCCTCCAACACCCATATCGCCATATCGCCGCCACCTCGCTATGTTCGCGATTCTTTATCTACTATTCTACCAAATCACTTTCATAAATCCTATGATCGCATACACATTTTTTCAACATTATTTGCTTATTATTGGCGAATCCTTTCGCATAACGATTTTCTTTGCCGAATCCACACTAGTTTTGTCAGGCAGGAAGGGATTTCCGTCTTGATGGAAAATGATATAAAAGAGGATGAAAAAGGAGGAATCATTTAGATGGAATTAAAAACAAGCAGTGTCGCGAAGCGTCTTGGTGTATCACCGAAAACGATTCAGCGCTGGGTAAAGAAATATAATGTCCCGTGTCAAAAAAATGAAGCGGGACACTACGTATTCGATGCCGAAGCGGTTGCCTTGCTGGAACAAATTAAATTTGAACAAGGCGCTGCCCTAGAACCATGCATCAATCAAGAAAATCCGCAGCATCCATTCTCCGCTGACGAGTTGTTCAACGTTTATATCGAACCACAGCTCAATGAGTTTACCTCCCGCCTCCAAAATATCGAAAAAAAGCTCAACGAAAAAGCGGACGATATCGTTTCCGTCCAGCTTTTGCATCATCGCCGAGAAATTGAAGAACTAGCCTCCCAGCTTCATTCACTTGAACAACGCCTTGCCCGCTTAGAAGAAAACGTTAATAGAGAACAAGCGATTATAACGGAAAATGCAAAGCAAAAACCGAAACGCCGTGGCATCAGCCGCATTATGAGTCTATTTGTATAATCTC
The DNA here is from genome assembly GCF_030268025.1 of Parageobacillus sp. G301. NCBI lineage: Bacteria > Bacillati > Bacillota > Bacilli > Caryophanales > Anoxybacillaceae > Parageobacillus > Parageobacillus sp. G301. The sequence goes on along the minus strand of NZ_BSDB01000002.1, from coordinate 482,357 downwards.
CCTCCTTCTCTCTTTTTTCTTTTCCAAAAAGAGAGAGAAGGAGTTTTTCTTTTAAAAAACTTCCTTTACATCTTCATTTATTCTTTATTGTTTTTTAACATTTTTCCCGAGAAGTCTCCCTTCCTCTAAACGGAGTGAAGGAGGAAGATAAATCAGGAGGTTTTTGATTCCCAAATACGAACATATGTGCTATAATTGAGCCATCCATCAAACAAAGAAAGAAGGAAATGCTCATGCTTCGTGGCCAAAAAGTGTTCTTCCGGGCATCGAAAGCGGATTTGGACCGATTGTATGCCTGCAATCGGGAATCCGCCCGTGTTTGGAATGAATGTCTCCGCTTAGCAAAAGAACACTTTCTCCAACATGGATGCTGGATCACCAAAAGCGAGCTACAAAAACAAACGAAAAGGAAGTTCCATCTTCACAGCCAATCGATTCAATCCGTCTGCCACAAATACCTCTTCGCAAGACAAGCTGCACACCAAGCCATCCAGCAAGGACATCCTGCTCGTTATCCCTACAAGAAAAAGAAATACTTCCCAACGAAATGGGTGAAAGACGGTTTCAAAGTGTATGAAAATGAAAAAATCGAACTCTCCATGGGCATTCATCACGGAAAACGGGAAAAGCCAATCGTCGTGTATGTGTCGCATCTGCCAAAAGGAACGATCAAAGAAATCGAATGCTGCTTCGATCATGGTCTTTATTTGGCTGTGACGTATGAAGATGGACAAAAGGCCAAAGCGTACAAACCGAACTTCTCCGTCGGAGTCGATCTTGGGGAAGTGCATACGATCGGAGCGTTTTGCGAAAACGGGCAAGCCCTCCTCATCACGGGAAGAAAAATACGCTCCCTGCACCGGCTGCGGAATAAAAAACTGGCGGAGATCCAGCGGCGACAATCGAAATGTCAAAAAGGATCCCGCCGATGGAAAAAGTATGAGCGGGCGAAACAATACGTGTTATCCAAATCCGAAAGACAGCTGCGGGATGCGTTGCATAAAACAACGAAACAGTTTGTCGACTGGTGCTTAAAACAGTCCGCCTCCGATGTGTATATCGGAAACGTCGAAGGGGTGCAGCGAAACACAAGAAAGAAAAAGCGGGCAAGCCGCAAACAAGCACAAAAGCTCTCGAATTGGTCATTCGGGAAAGTGAAGAAGTATCTCACTTATAAGCTGATCCAACATGGCATTCGCTTGCATGGAATCGAGGAGTCGTATACGAGTCAGACCTGTCCTATCTGCCAAAAGAGAAAAAAAGTGTCTTCCCGCCTGTTTGTATGCCGGTGTGGGTATGAGGAGCATCGTGACGTTCACGGCGCGAGAAATATCTTAAGCAAGGCGCTGCATAACACCTTTGTGCATTGGAACGTACAAACGAAGCTGACGTATCTACGGATTGCGTAAGCAAGAAGTAGTAGAAGGGTTGGACCGCCCCATCGGTGTGATGCCGATGTTGCTTACTGAACCCATCAAGAAGGCTTCCGATGCATTCATCGAGTGGAAGGAGACCGCCTTCTTCCGCGCAGAAGCTTCTTTGGTGGAGATGGTAAGAAACTCCCACCTCTTCATGGAATAAAGGTGGAAGAGGTTCATTGATCGTAATTTATTTTTTATTTTATAATAAACAATGCTTTACTGAAACTGCGTTAAAGGAGTCAAGGAACAATGGATAGGAACGAACGAGTTGCCATAGGAATTGCGATACTTCTTTTAGCTATTTACCTTTCCCCGCTTTATGTGTTAGGGGAAAATGCACATATCCGAGTTCATGACAATATGGATTCGAACATCGCTTGGTATAAAGTGTTGACGCGGAGCGGCGAACTGTTCGGTCCGGTTAACGCAACGATTCCGCAAGTGATTAATGGCCTTCCGCGCAACGCGTTTGGTACAGAATTCAGCGGCATCGTTTGGCTCCATGCGCTGTTTCCTTCGATGACAGCTTACGCGCTTAGCCAGACGATTACCCGCGTTTTTGCGTTTATCGGAATGTATGTATTATTAAAGCGTCATTTTCTGCCGAAGAAAGAGTCGTATCTCATTCGCGTCGGAGCGTCACTGACATTCGCGCTTACTCCATTTTGGCCGTCTGGAATGTTAAGCACACTTGGCATGCCGCTGGCGCTATGGTCGTTTTTAACGATCCGAAAAGGCGAGGCGACATGGAAAGAATGGCTCGTACTTGTGCTCCTGCCGTTTTACGCAAGTTTTGTGCTTGGATTTTTCTTCTTTCTTGCCGCCATGGCACTATTGTGGCTGCGAGACGTCATCGTCCATAAACGATGGAACTGGCCGTTTTTTGGAGCCATCGCACTCATGACAAGCGTGTTTCTGGCAATTGAATATCGCCTCGTTTATTCACTCCTATTCGAAAAAGAACCGACAAGCCGACATGAGTTTTTCCTTTCTAAACTTAGTTTCTGGCACTGTGTCCGTCTTGCTTTTAAAAACTATTTGTTTGGGCATAATCATGTGATGACCGTGCATACGTTTGTCATTCTGCCTATTTTATGGATCGCTTTCTTCTTTGCTTTGGCCAAACGAAATGAAACGCTGGAAAAAAGATTCCTTTTCCTATTCGTGCTGAATTTTGTATTATCCGTATGGTACGCGTTTTGGTTTTACAAAGGATGGCAGCCGCTAAAAGAACGCATTTCTTTACTAAATACGTTTAACTTTGCACGGTTTCACTTTTTGCGGCCAATGGTCATCTATTTAGATTTTGCGTTAGCATTGCAAATTCTTTGGAAACAGGGAATCAGATGGCGACGCATTATCCCCGTTGCTCTTGCGCTGCAGCTATTGATTCTTGGCAGCTTTAATGAAGAGATTCGCTACCGCCGCATTGGGACGCCTTCGTTTAAAGAATTTTACGCCGAGCATTTGTTTAACGAAATCAAAGACTATATCGGCAAACCCCAAAGCACCTATCGCGTCGCAAGCGTAGGGCTTCATCCAGCCATCGCGCAATATAACGGGTTTTACACGCTCGATACGTATAACAATTTTTATCCGTTATCTTACAAACATCAATTTCGTAAAATCATCGCCAAAGAGCTAGATAAAAGTCCTGTCCTAAAAGATTACTTTGACCATTGGGGCAACCGCGTCTATCTGTTCTCCGCGGAACTTGGCAAACATTACATGTTCCGTAAAACATCCCATAAAAAAATTTATCATTTCGATATCAATACAAAAGTATTTAAGCAAATGGGAGGACGCTATATTTTCTCTTCCGTCCCCATCATGAATGCGAAAGAAATCCACCTTCGCCTATTGAAAACGTTCGAAGATTCGGAGTCCGCTTGGAAAATTTATCTATATGAAGTGGAATAAGGAAGGAGGAGGAAATGATGCAAAAACCGATTTTGACGATCGTCGTTCCTTGTTATAACGAGGAAGATGTCTTGCCGGAAACGATACAACAGCTAACACACGTACTAGAAAATCTATTAGAAGAAGATTTAATTGCCATCGGAAGCAAAATATTGTTTGTCGATGATGGAAGCCTAGACCGTACATGGGCGCTGATCGAAGAAGAAAGCCAACGTAATCCATTCGTTACTGGGATTAAACTTTCCCGTAATTTCGGACATCAAAATGCATTGCTTGCCGGTTTGGAAACAGCAAAAAATAATTCCGACTGTGTCATTTCTATTGACGCGGATTTACAGGACGATATTTCCGTCATCCGCGAATTTGTCCTGAAATATTGGGAAGGATATGACATCGTTTACGGAGTGCGGCGCAGCCGCGATACCGATACATGGTTTAAAAAAGCAACCGCACAATGGTTTTATCGATTCATGCAAAAATTAGGCGTCCAATTAGTGTACAATCACGCCGATTTCCGATTAATGAGCAAGCGGGCGCTTGAGGAATTGAGCCGCTACACGGAAATCAACATCTTCCTGCGCGGAATAGTACCGCTGCTAGGCTTCCGTTCGACGAAAGTATTTTATGACCGTAAAAAACGTTTTGCGGGAGAATCGAAATATCCGCTCAAAAAAATGCTGGCATTTGCGTTTGATGGCATTACCTCTTTCAGTATCGTACCAATTCGATTGATTACGTTCATTGGATTTCTTGCTTTTCTTCTCAGCAGTGCTGCCGGCATATATTCGTTAGCTGTCAAATTGCTTGGTCATGCCGAATCAGGTTGGACATCCATCATGATTTCCGTTTGGCTCATCGGCGGTTTGTTGCTAATGGGAATGGGACTCATTGGAGAATATATTGGAAAAATTTATCAAGAAGTCAAAAGACGGCCGCGGTTTACGATTGAAAAAACGTTGCATTCCCCATCGTTCTCGCCATCTTCCAAAAAAGAAAAGGTGCAGCTATAAACCAACCATTTTTGCGTTTTTTACTTGTTGCAGCCGGATGATTGAATTGGTCAAAGTTGAAAAAACGGGCAACGCTCAAGGCGGTTGCCCGTTTTGTTTCATTGAAACAGCACTTTCATCGCTGTTTTTAGTTGTACATCATTGTTGTCGGAGCGAATGTCATCCATCACTTTTGCTTGTAATACTTCGGCTGTGTTTTTATCGATTTTTCCGGTTTGCGGGAGTTTATTTGCCTTTTGGAATGCTTTTACCGCCGACTCAGTTTCTTTGCTGAAGTAGCCATCGGTGCGGCCCGGGTCAAATCCAAGTCCCTTTAACATTTGTTGCGCACTTTTTACTTGCTCATTGTTCATATCAAAGGAAAGCTCTTTTTCGATATGAAGCGGACTAACGTGGAAGTAATCCGGCTGCTTTACTTCAACGTCCGGCTTAATTCCTTTTTTATGAATCCAATGGCCATCCGGCGTCAGCCATTTATAGAGCGTTAATTTAATGTTGCTGCCATCTCCCATCGGAATCGCTTGTTGCACCGTTCCTTTTCCGAACGATGTTTCACCGACGAGCTTATATCCTCCCGCTTCTTTCATAGCGCCAGCTAAAATTTCCGAAGCGGACGCGCTGCCTTTGTCAATTAACACGGCGATCGGATACGGTTTTTTCTCCGTTAAATCGGAATAAAAACGTTGTTTATCGCCATTGCGTTCTTCGATTTGTACATATGGTTTGTCTTTCGGAATGAATTGTTTTAGAATTTCCTCCACGCTTTGCAAATAGCCGCCTGGGTTGCCGCGCACATCAATGATTAACCCATCGATATGCTCGCTTTCTAATTTCGCTAATTTCTTTTTAAAATCTTGTGCTGTATTTTCGGAAAACGATGTTACTTCTAAATAGCCGACTTTTTTCCCGTTATACGTTTTTACAGAATCATAAACCGTTTCAATCGGGATTTCATCGCGGACTACTTTTACTTTAATCACTTCTTTTACACCGGGGCGAAGAACATCTAATTGTACCGTCGTCCCTTTTTTCCCGCGAATTTTCAACACGGCTTCATATAAATCAAGCCCTTCTAAGCTTTCGCCATTCACCCGCAAAATTTGATCATTTGGTTTTAATCCCGCTTTTTCTGCCGGCGAGTTTTTAATCGGTGCGACAATCGTGACTTTCCCGTTAATCATGCTTACCTCGGCACCGATTCCTTCAAACGAAGAGTCAAGCGACTCCGTAAATTGTTCGCTTGTTTCTTCATCCATATAGACAGAATACGGGTCGTTCAGCGTGCTAATCATTCCTTGAATCGCGCCTTGAATGAGCTTATCATCATCAACTTTTTCAACATAGCGGTTTTTAATCAGCTCATAAGCTTGTTCGACTTTCTTCAGCTCTTTCTCGTCATCGTTCGTTGCCGCTTTATCCGGCTCGACCAGTGTTATTTCACGATCGCTGTCAGGCGCTGCAAGCTGCATGCCGGCATATGTTCCCCCGGCACCAACTAGCATCGATAAAGCCATAAGTATTGCGGTTGTTTTTTTATTCACAACTGTCTCCTCCTCACCCTATGCCATACAGGAAAGGCACCACACAGTAGGCCGTGCGATGCCTTTTATTTTTATCATATGACTAGCTTGTACACAGTATGATTACATTCTGTTTCTTTGCATTACTAGTTTACACATTTCCCATTGTTTTCTCAACCAAATAAGTTTGAAAAAAAAATGCACAACTTGCGTTTCGCAAGTTGTGCCATGTTCGTTACGGTAAATCAATTAACATAAAACGCGCGCCATTTTCTGATGCAATACGGAGTATCGGCGTTTCCGTAATTCGCGCGGAATCACGCTTATGCAACGTTGTTTCTCCGTTTAATGCAACATCTCCTTCAATAACAAAGAAAAAGATTCTTCTTCCCTCTTGTTGCGTAAATATAAGCTCGCGCCCTGCTTCTAAATCGGAAAGGTAAATCGTTACATCTTGATGAATATGGGCAATTCCTGGAGACGAAGGATTTTTCGTCACCACCGGAAGCAACGCGTTTTTCATTTTCGCCACATCAAACGTCGTCCGCTCGTACGATGGCGTCAACCCTCGGACTTCAGGCAAAAACCATAGCTGCAAAAAATTCACTTCTTCCGTTGGCGATGGGTTCATTTCAGAGTGAATAATTCCTGTCCCTGCCGACATCCGCTGCACGCCTCCAAACGTTGTCATCGCGGTATGTCCTGTGCTGTCCTCATGCTTTAAATAGCCTTTTAATACAATCGAAACGATTTCCATTTCTTGATGAGGATGGGCGCCAAACCCTCTAAGCGGAGCGACAAAATCGTCGTTTAATACGCGCAGCGGGCCGAAATGGATATTATTAGGATCATAGTAGTCGCCAAAAGAAAAGCTATGATACGTCTTTAACCATCCATAATCCGCATAATAGCGGGATTGCGCAGGATATACTTGAATCATATACACACTCTCTCCTTACAATAGCTTATCCAAAAATAATCGTATCAAGCGCATATTGCCCCGGTCCGATTAATGCTACTCCAACAGCAACCGCAATAATCGCAAGATTGTACTCATACCCATTTTGTGCCGCCCAATATCCGTTTGGCCCATGCACTTTCACAATAGCCACGATCATTGGCACAATCATCAATAAAGCGGCAAGCGGAGTCAAAAGTCCTAGTGCAAATAAAAATCCGCCAATCAATTCGCTCATCCCAGCAGCAAAAGCCATCATTTTTCCTGGTTTTAATCCAATGGATTCCATCCAGCCTGCCGTGCCCGCAAGTCCATGTCCTCCAAACCAGCCAAACAATTTTTGGGCGCCATGTCCTGCAAATGTCAATCCAAAAACTAAACGGATTAATAATAATCCGATACCTGCCATCATCAACACGCTCCTTCTGATATTATCTTTGTTTCATAAATCTTGAATTCGAGATAATTATAAAATAATTATTTTGATATTGTCAATATAAAAATATTAGATAAATAAAATTGGAAATCATGATAGCCTCCCCCTTTGTAAGATGATGGTTTTTATGTGCATTTATGGATCCTTGCAGCACGTTCGAAAATATTAATAACTCACTTATAAAAATAGTTCTAATAGAATAGGCAAAAAAGCCGAGCAGTGTTTCACTGCTCGGCGTAACGGTTAAAAATTAATTAATATAATTAAGCGGATTTACCGCATTCGATTTTGCCGGATTCCACGCTCCGCGATGCAGTTCGAAGTGAAGGTGAGGCCCTGTCGAATGGCCTGTGTTCCCCATATAACCGATGACTTGCCCTTTGCGAACCGTTTGCCCTTCACCGACAAGACGCGCGTCAAGATGGGCATATACGGTTGTATATACTTGTCCATTAATCACATGAGTGATGAAAATGACGTTTCCGTAACTGCTAGAAAGATACGAACGGAATACATATCCGTCAGCCGCTGCCACAACAGGAACAACAGCAGCAGTTTTACCAATATCGATTGCCGGATGAAAATCACTTCCACCAAAACGGTAACCGAATCCTGATGTAATCGGACCATTCGCTGGTCTCATAAACGCTCCGCTTGTAACAGGTGGAACGTTTGATGTATCTCGGGAACTAGATGCGCCGCTGCTATTTTCACTTTCGGACGGCGCACTTTCATTTCCTGATGAATATGTATGTCTAGCAGCCGCTCTGCGTTTCGCTTCTTCTTCAGCACGCTTTTTCTTCATTAGCTGCTGAAGCTGATATTTCATCGCTGCTTCTTGTTTTCTCAACAATTCTTGTTCTTCCGCAAGCGCCATTTTTTTATCATGGTGTTCTTGTTCTTCTTGTTTCAAATGTGCCATTAATTGATTCTTTTGCTTCATTTGCTCGCTTAATTTTTGTTTCAGCTGCTCTAGTTCTTTTAAGTTTGTTTGAAGACTAGCTAGTTTATCCGTAAGTTCCTTTTCTTTTTTCTCTTTTAATGCTTTATCCGCTTGTTGTTCGCGAATAATTTGTTTGTCTGCCTCAAAAATGGTGGTGACAGCGCTCATGCGGTCAATAAAATCGCTAAAGCTTTGCGCTCCGAGCAATACTTCAAGATAACTGATGACTCCGCCGCTCTCTTGCAAAGAACGAACACGCTCTTTCAAAATCTCATTTCGTTTTTCAATGCGCGCTTGCACTTCGGCAATTTCACGCTTCAATGTTTCAATATCTTGTTCTGTTTGTTGAATATCAGCGGATAAGTTGCGAATTTTTCCACTCGTTTCTTCCACTGCTAAATCGAGTTTTTTAATTTCTTCGGAGAGCTCTTTTTGTTTGGATTGCAGTTTTTGAATTTCTTGATTAGCATCATTTATTTTCTCTTGTACCGCGGACTGCTTTGAACGAATGTTGTTAATCGCATCCCGTTTTTCTTGAATATCCCGGTCGCTTACCGCATTGGCAAAGTGCGGGAAAACACCAAAACTTAACGCCGCAGCTGCGGCAAGCGCCAGTACTTTCCTGCTTTTCATCAAATTATTCCCCTCTCCCTTATGGTGATGATCTTTTTCTATCAGACTTTCAAAAACTTACGGACAGACATCATGCTTCCCCAAACGCCGATGCATGCACCGATAAGCAATAAAAGCAAGCTGATTTGCCACATAAACGGATAAAATGGAAGAAGCTCTACAAATGGAATCGTAATTTTCGGCTCTAAAAATTTGTAAATGTTATAATAAACGGCCATGATCGACGCGATTGGAAAAACCGCACCGATGACGCCAAGCCACAATCCTTCCAAGAAAAACGGCCAACGAATAAATCCGTTTGTCGCTCCTACTAATCTCATAATCTCAATTTCGCGCCGCCGCGCAAAAATCGTAATTTTAATGGTATTGGAGATTAAAAACATCGCGGTAAACAACAGACCGATGATTAACACAAGCCCGATGTTTCGTGCCGCTTTCAACGTGCTGAATAATTTTTCTACTTGACCTTGACCGTAGTTCACTTTGTGGACAAACTGGAACTTTTCAATTTGTTTGGCCACTTTGATCGTGTCTGTCGGTTTTTCTGTTTTCACCACATACACATCGCTTAGCGGGTTGTCTTGTTCAAACAAACGGAACGAAGAGCCTTCTTCGCCAAAACTTTTAATTAAATTTTTCAATTCTTGTTCTTTCGAAGAATAACGTATTTCCTTCACTTGAGGGATCGCTTCAATCTGCGCACGAAGCGTTTGTTTATCTTGATTGTTCGCCGTTACATCAATATGGACGCGAATTTCGACATCATTTTCGATTTTTTTCGCAAAATGGTTCATATTAAACATGATAACTAAAAACACGCCGACTAATAGCAACGTAACAGTCACCGCACTGATGGAAGCGAACGTCATCCAGCCGTTTCTGCCAAGACTTTTCATGCTTTCCCGCACGTGACGCTTTAGGGTACTAATCCTCATAACCGTATTCTCCCTTCGCCTCATCACGGACGATTTTCCCATTTTCCATTGCGATGACACGGCGTCTAATCGTATTTACAATTTCACGGTTATGTGTTGCCATGACGATCGTTGTGCCGCGATTATTAATTTTTTCAAACAACTCCATAATCCCCCATGATGTTTCTGGGTCTAAATTCCCTGTCGGCTCATCTGCAATCACAATTTTAGGAGAGTTCACAATCGAGCGTGCAATAGAAACTCGTTGCTGCTCTCCTCCGGAAAGTTCATCTGGATAGGATCGCACCTTATGTTTTAATCCGACTAATTCGAGTACTTCCATCACTTTCTTGCGAATCACTTTCGGCGATTCTTCAATTACTTCCAAAGCAAACGCTACATTTTCATATACCGTTAGCTTAGGAAGCAATTTGAAGTCTTGAAACACTACTCCGATATGTCGCCGCAATAATGGAACTTTGCTGTCTTTTAATTTAGCAAGATTTACACCATTGATCATAATAGAGCCGCTTGTTGGCTTCTCTTCACGGTACATCATTTTCACAAGCGTTGATTTTCCCGCACCACTAGGTCCAACGACATAGACAAATTCTCCTTGTTTGATGCGAACATTCACCCCGTTTAGCGCTACTACGCCATTCGGGTATGTCTTATATACATCTTGCATTTCGATCATGCTTTATCACCTAATCTCATTTTCATTGTTGCCGTTACTCGAGCTGTTTCGCTATATTTCGAATCGATTATACAAAATTCTGCAAAGTTTATTATAGCATCATTTGTTGCACTTGAGTTTTACATTTATATTTCAAATACATTACATAAGAAAAATCCGGCCCTTGTAGGTACCGGATTGAAAAGGTTTATTTTTTGGACGCAAGCCATTCCGCAACTTTATCAGCATCTTCTCCTTTTATAAGGCCAGCTGGCATGCCGCCGCGTCCTTTTTCAATAATGTTTTTAATTTCATCTTTCGAATATTTGCTTCCAACTTTTTGTAAGTTTGGTCCTGCACCACCTGATAAATCTTTCCCATGACAAGAAGCGCAGTTTTGTTGGAAAATTTGCTCTGCTGCTGCGGCAGTATCCCCTCCGCCATTATTGCCATTGTTATTATCCGTTGCATTGTTGCCGCCGCCACAGGCCGCAAGCGCTAGTGAAGCACCAAGAAATACAGTAGCAAGTTTCCATTTCATAAATGAACTCCCCCTAATCTAATAATTACATTCAGAGTTATTATAACCCATTTTGAAAAAATTATGTGCGCTTAAAACCTTCTCCAAGCACTTCGGCAGCGTTCATAACAATGACAAATGCTGATGGATCAATGTTTTTGACCAATTGTTTCAATTTTGTGAACTCCGATTGCTGCACTACACACATCAGCACTGGGCGTTCGTGATCCGTATAGCCGCCGTACCCTGACAACTTTGTCACACCGCGGTCAATTTCATGCAAAATCGCATGACGTACTTTTTCTTCTTCATTGGTAATAATCATCGCCATTTTCGAGTAGCCAAGCCCGATTTGTACTAAATCAATCGTTTTGCTTGTCACATAAAGAGCAATGAGTGCATACAACGCTTGTTCAATATCAAAGACGAACGCAGCGGTTAATACGATTAGCCCGTCAATCAGAATCACACACATGCCAAGGGACAATCCGGTATATTTGTGAATAATTTGCGCCGCCAAATCGGTCCCGCCTGTCGATGCTTTGCCGCGAAACACAATGCCAAGGCCAAGCCCAACCCCAATGCCGCCAAATAACGAACCAAGCAGTGGGTCATGGGTGGCTGGCTCGACATCTTTCGTTAAATAGACAACAAACGGCAAAAACAATGTGCCGACAAGCGTCTTTACGCCAAACTGCCGACCGAGCAAAACAACTCCCGAAATAAATAAAGGAATATTCAGCGCCCATTGCACATAAGCAGGCTGCCAACCGAACACCGCATAAGCGATCGTACTGATTCCGCTTACGCCGCCAGAAGCGACGCGGTTTGGCAATAAAAAGACATTAAACGCCACGGCAACAATCGCCGAACCAATCAATATGTATACATATTCCATCATTAGCCCCACTTTTGGATGCAATGGTTGACTTCCTCTTCTCATTCATCAGACCTCCCATGAGAGTATAGCACGCCCATTTCTACAAGTAAATGGCAGCGGAATAAAGCAGTAACGCATTAAAGTTAGTCTACACAAAAAAGGCATCTGCTATCGAACAAGCGATAGTAGATGCCTTTCGTCTTATTTGAGTTTGGAACGCAAGTAGGCGTCAATAAAGATATCGATTTCGCCATCCATTACCGCCTGCACGTTTCCAACTTCGACGTTCGTACGGTGGTCTTTGACAAGCGAGTAAGGATGGAAGACATAGGAACGAATTTGGTTCCCCCAGCCGATTTCTTTTTGTTCGCCGCGAATTTCGGCAAGCTCGGCCTGCTGCTCTTCAAGTTTCTTTTGATACAGCTTCGCCTTTAACATGTTCATCGCTTTTTCGCGGTTTTTAATTTGCGAGCGCTCCGATTGGCACGTGACGACAATGCCAGTCGGAATATGGGTAATGCGCACAGCAGAATCGGTCGTGTTGACGTGCTGGCCTCCGGCGCCGCTAGAGCGGTACGTATCGACTTTAATCTCTTCCGGACGAATTTCAATTTCAATATCATCATCCATCTCCGGCATAACTTCGCAAGAAACAAACGATGTATGGCGGCGGCCAGACGCATCAAACGGAGAAATCCGAACGAGCCGGTGCACGCCTTTTTCTGCTTTCAAATAGCCGTACGCGTTATGCCCTTTAATGAGAAGCGTGACGCTTTTAACTCCCGCTTCTTCGCCAGGCAAGTAGTCAAGCGTTTCGACTTTAAACCCTTTTTTCTCGGCCCAGCGCGTATACATTCGTAAAAGCATTGAAGCCCAGTCTTGGGATTCCGTGCCGCCCGCGCCAGGATGAAGCTCTAAAATCGCATTGTTTTTATCGTATGGCTCATTTAATAGGAGCTGGAGTTCAAATTCACTAAAATCTTTCGTTAATTTTTTCGCTTCTGCCACCAACTCCTGTTGCAAATCTTCATCCGGCTCTTCTTTAATCAACTCATACGTCACTTCTAAGTTTTCAAAACGCTCCTCAAGTGATTGGAACTCGCCCACTAAATCTTTCAGCGCATTTGCTTCATTAATTACCGTTTGCGCTGCTTTTTGATCATCCCAAAAGTTTGGCGCGGCCATTTGTTCCTCTAATTCACGAATGCGCGCCTGTTTCGTTTCGAGGTCAAAGAGACCCCCTTATTTCCGCTAATCGCTTAGCCATTTTTTCAAGTTCTTGCTTAATTTCGATCAGATCAATCATGATGCTTCACCTCGTTACTCATTGTACTGGATTTTCGAAACAAGAATCAATGGGAGTTCGCAAACAAAGTGAGAGGCAATCCCCCCACTTTGCCGCAAACGTTATGCATTTTTTCCGCAGCAATGTTTATACTTTTTGCCGCTTCCGCAAATGCAAGGGTCGTTACGACCAATGCGAACGGCCTTGCGATACGGCTTCCGTTTTACTTCGCCTTCTCCTTCTTTCGGATGAACCGCTTCGCCTTTTGCCACTTCCTGGCGTTCGAGATTGCTGTGGATTTCCGCTTTCATAATATATTTTGCTACTTCTTCTTCAATGGAAGCGATCATGTTTTCAAACATCGCATATCCTTCCATTTGATATTCGCGAAGCGGATCAATTTGTCCGTACGCGCGCAAATGAATTCCTTGACGCAGCTGCTCCATCGCGTCGATATGGTCCATCCACTTCATATCGACGGCGCGAAGGACGATGACGCGTTCAAATTCGCGCATTTGTTCCGGCGGAATTTGCTGTTCTTTTTCATCATAGCGCGCTTTCACTTTTTCCCAAATGAGCTCAATCATTTCTTCCGGCTCTTTGCCGCGCAAATCGTTAACGGTCACATCGCCTTCCGGCAACAGGTTGGCATTGACGTAATCGATGATTCCTTTTAAATTCCATTCTTCCGGAAGCTCTTCTTTCGGCGTATGAGCGTTGACGACCCGCTCAATGACCGATTGAATCATTTTTTCGATAATGCCGCGCAAGTTGTCGGAGTCAAGCACTTCATAGCGCTGGCGATAAATAATTTCACGCTGCTCACGCAACACATCATCGTATTGAAGCAGCTGTTTACGCGCATCAAAGTTGTTGCCTTCTACCCGTTTTTGCGCCGATTCGACCGCTTTAGTGACCATTTTGCTTTGAATTGGCTGAGAATCATCCATGCCTAAGCGGTCCATCATCGACATTAAACTTTCCGAACCGAAACGGCGCATCAACTCATCTTCAAGCGATAGATAAAATTGCGATACACCTGGGTCGCCTTGGCGTCCCGCACGACCGCGCAACTGGTTATCAATACGGCGGCTTTCATGGCGTTCCGTGCCAATAACCGCTAATCCGCCAAGCTCTTTGACACCTTCGCCAAGCTTAATATCCGTACCGCGTCCGGCCATGTTTGTCGCGATCGTTACAGCGCCTTTTTGACCGGCTTGGGCGATAATTTCTGCTTCTTTCGCATGGTTTTTCGCATTTAATACATTATGCGGAATCCCACGTTTTTTCAACATATTCGAAAGAAGTTCCGATGTTTCAATCGACACCGTCCCGACAAGCACCGGCTGCCCTTTCGCATGGCGCTGTGCGATATCTTCTACTACGGCGCGGAATTTTCCTTCCATCGTCCGGAAAATTAAATCTGGACGGTCTTCACGGATGACCGGTTTGTTTGTCGGGATGACAACGACTTGCATGTTATAAATGTTTCGGAATTCTTCTTCTTCCGTTTTCGCCGTTCCCGTCATTCCCGCAAGCTTTTCATACATGCGGAAGTAGTTTTGGAACGTAATCGTCGCAAGCGTCATCGACTCATTTTGAATTTCCAATCCTTCTTTTGCTTCGATCGCTTGATGCAATCCGTCACTATAACGGCGTCCGCGCATTAGGCGGCCTGTAAACTGGTCGACGATGACGACTTTTCCGTCTTCCACCACATAATCGACATCCCGATGCATCGTCACATGCGCTCTTAGCGCCAAGTTAATATGATGGTTTAGCGTTACATGCTTTAAGTCGAATAGGTTGTCGATTCCAAACGCTTTTTCCGCTTTCGTGATCCCTTCTTCAGTGAGCTGTACGCTTTTCGTTTTCTCATCATACGTATAATCGACATCTTTTTTCAATGTACGCACAAACGCATTTGCCTGAATATACAGCGCTGTCGATTTTTGCGCGGTGCCCGAAATAATGAGCGGCGTCCGCGCCTCGTCAATTAAAATCGAGTCCACTTCGTCAATAATCGCATAATGAAGCGGACGCTGTACGATATGTTCTTTATAAAGCACCATGTTATCGCGCAAATAGTCAAAGCCAAACTCGTTGTTCGTTCCGTACGTAATATCGGCATTATACGCCGCTTGTTTTTCCTCCCGCGACATACCGCTTAAATTCAAACCGACGGTTAATCCTAAAAACTCATACAATTTGCCCATTTCCGTCGCGTCGCGGGTCGCCAAATATTCGTTGACCGTCACGACATGCACGCCTTTTCCGGTTAAAGCGTTTAAATAAACGGGCATCGTCGCCGTTAACGTTTTCCCTTCCCCTGTTTTCATTTCGGCGATATTTCCCTCATGGAGGACAATACCGCCCATAATTTGCACTTTATATGGATATAATCCAAGGACGCGCTTTGCACCTTCGCGCACGACGGCAAACGCTTCAACTAACAAGTCATCCAGCGACTCGCCTTGTTGATAGCGCGCCTTGAATTCCTCGGTCTTTTGACGCAACTGTTCATCCGAAAGCTTTGCCATCTCTGGGCCAAGCGCATCGACTTGGTCAGCAATCTTTTCTAAACGGCTTAGTTGGCGTTTGTTTGGGTCAAACACCTTTTTTAATACTCCAAGCATAGAAAACGCTCCTTATTTCAATAGAATCACTAATTTACATAATATCACGTACATGAATGGGTGACAACTAAGACGCGGGGATGAACCGGGGAGGAAAATGCGGAAAAGAAGAACTGGAGTAGCTTCATTCTTGGGATTGAATTTGTTCAATAGCTCCTTCTACATGCAAAAGACGTTTGTTGATCGCATATATTTCAAACCCTTTTTCTTCCACTTTCTTATCTATATTTTTCAACAGAGCATGCACATCGTCAGCAACTTGATTTTCTAGACGAAATAATGCTTCTTTCGCCTCACATAGTTCCCGTTCTACCCGTTCGAGCCGCCCTTTCACATCAACCATATCATTTTCAATACGATCAAGGTGTCCGTCAACCTCTTCCATCCCTTGCTCCAGACGTCCCAACCGAGCTTCTATCGTTGCGAAACATTTGTCAATTTGATCAAAACGATCGCGAACTTCTACTTGAAATTGTTCAGCATTCGTTTCCATCTTGTCCAATTTTACTAAAATCTGCCGCAAAAGCGCCTCCATCGTTTTTCCCCTCCTTCCTCCATATTATAACATCCCCCGCCGGCTGTCGGCAGGGGATGAGGGTTAGTTTGCTTCAATTAAGCCGTATTTTCCATCTTTACGGCGATACACGATGTTTGTGCGGTTTGTTTCCGCGTTTGTAAAGATGAAGAAGTTATGACCAAGCAAATTCATTTGCAAAATCGCTTCTTCGCTGTCCATCGGTTTTAAGCTGAAATGTTTCGTGCGGACAATCTCAAATTCTTCTTCCTCATTCTCCTCTACCGGAGGATTGTTGTTTTGCGTGACAAGCACTTGTTTTGTTTCTTTATTGCGTAATTTACGATTTACTTTCGTTTTATGTTTACGAATTTGTCTTTCTAATTTATCCGCTACTAAATCAATGGCCGCATACATGTCGTCATGGCGTTCTTCCGCGCGAAGCAACAGTTGCGGCATTGGGATCGTCACTTCGATTTTTCCTTGTTTATCGTTATATACTTTTAAATTAACGTGAACATGAATATCTTCTGTGTTTTCAAAGTATCTTTCCAATTTTCCAATTTTTTTCTCGACATACTCACGCAATGCTGGAGTTACTTCAATGTTTTCCCCGCGAATGTTATAGATCATCGCTGATCACTCCTTTTTATTAAGGCTATGTGTTTAATATTCTACAAACCCCAACAAAGGTCCTGCCTGAATCAGCAAAATGTTTTTGAAAATTTTGTGAAAGCGAGAAGGAAATGTGGCAATATTACTCAGAGAATAACATCGTTTTTCCTAACCCCATTCTTTATTACCAATTCCATTTTACCATTCAAAATGCGGCAACATGCAAAAATTTGCTTATTTCATCGTCTCTACACAATCGGATGAAACACCGGATATGTCGGCGTCGTATCGAAAGTGTTTCCCGACTTTCCGCTCAGACCGATCGTGCGCATCATTAAAAACCCGTATGGGGAAGAATTAAAAAGCCCGTACGAAATTGATTTACGCAAAGAAATCAATGTAACCATCGTCAAAGCCGTATAAAAAACACCGAGCCCCACGCCATGGGACTCGGTGTTTTCATTGTTCGACATATCGTTTTAACAGCTGGGTGATGATCATCTTCCACGCTTGAAACGCGGGGGAAAGATGCTGCTCGACGATGCGCTGCTTCATGTTCGGATCGCCAAAATTTCCATCTAATTTATACGCTTCTTCCAACACATCGGAAAATAGCCGCAAGTGATGAACGATGTCCGTCTCCTCGGCGAACAACCGGCATAAATGCACGTTCGTCTCGTTAATCTTCGCCAATGCCATAAAAATATTGGCAAGCACCTCGTCTCCTTGCGTCCGCTCATAATTTACGAAACTTTCTTCCACATACGCAAACCCTTCCTCGATCGTATCGAGAAGCTCCACGTATTTTTGCACCATTTCGATTTGCATCGGTGTTAACACCGTCATATCTATCACAACCTATCGTTTTTTATCGTAAAACATCCCGTCCATCGCAAGCGATTGCTCGTACGGGTTCGTATAATGGGTATTGGCCCGCCTTTTCTCACGGACCATCGCCAAATCGCGCTGAATTTGCCGCTTCAGCTCCCGCAACTTCGCATCAATCTCTTGATTCCATGCAACAATTTGCCGGCCAAGCCGCTGTTCTTCCTCGCTATACGGCGGACGAAGCTCCCGTAACAGCTCGTCCCTTTGAGCAAGCAGCCGCTCGATCGCTTCAATCGTCTCTTCGCGCTTTTCCGCCGGAACCGGCGCGCACACGAGATCCCGCAGCTCTTTCGTCACGTGAAATAACGTAGTGACAACGCTCATTACGCCTGCCCGCCTTGTGCGTATTGACGCTGCCGGTTGATTTGGATCACTTGCTTCCATGTGTCGCGAAACTCGGTCACATATCCTTCGACTTCATCTAAAATCGCCGCATCGTTTTTCACATTTGCCTCGACAAGCCGGCGGTAAATGTAGTCGTACATGAGCATCATCGACTTTGCGACTTCATACTCCATATTGAGCGTCACCATCAGCTCACGAATAATGTTTTGCGCTTTGATCAAGTTTTCGTTTCGCGCTGCGATATTGTTTTCTTCGATCGCCTTGCGCGCTAGTTTAATAAACTTCAAGCAGCCGTTATATAGCATCAGCGTCAGCTCGCCTGGCGATGCCGTCTGCACGGCGTTCGTTTGGTAGTTTTGATATGGATTGTTCGTTGCCATTTACCTCACTCCTTTACCTGCTCCCTTTATTGAGAACCGCCGAAAAAGGCGTTCATCAAATACATGCTTTGCTCGTTCGCCCGCTGAATCGCCTTTTCCATCGCCGTAAACTGCCGCCAATAGCGGTCCTCGATTTCTTTGAGACGGTCTTCAAAACGATCGATCTGTTCGTTAATTTGAATTAAATCGCGACCAATCGCAAACTGCTGGTTCGTCCAAATCGTTTTCCCGGCTTTTTGCTCGATTTTGCCGATGGTATCTTTGATCGTATCACGGAGACGGCGGGCAATGCCTTTTTCTGAATAGTTGGTGCTGTCATTATTAAACAAGCGGTAAATCGCATTCGGATTTTCTTGAATTTTTTGGCGAAGTTTCGTTTCATCAATAATGAGTTTACCCCCATCCAAGTAGTTAGATGAGGTAGTAATGCCAATTTCCGCAAGCTGGGAAAACCCGCCCGTAATGTTAGAACCCTCTACTTTTGTGTAAAGGTCCATTCGCATCTTACTTAAACCGCTCGATAAAATCGAATCGCCTCGCAACATCCCGCTCCGCGCTTTTTCTTCCCAAAGCTCAATTTGCTTTTCCGTCATTGCTTCTTTTTGCTCATCAGTCAACGGCGGGTAATCGCGATAGCGTTCTTCTTTCAGCTCGGCGTTGATTTTGCTGATGACTTCGTTGTATTTGTCGACGAATGCTTTGATTGAGTTAAAAATTGAGTCGGTATCGGTTGTAGTAGAGATAGTTACAGTTCCTGATGTTTTAGTATTTTTTAACGTATAAGTCATACCATTAATCGTAAATGTATTGGTCGTACGTTCGGTTGGCAATCCGTTAATTGTAAACTTAGCATTCTGTCCATCTACTTTTCCTGTTAATTCGTTATTAGCTCGGGCTGACTCAAATCCAAGTGCATTAAGAAAACCGATTGTCCCAGGAGTACCATCGCTTGCCCCTTCAATTACTTTAATTGAAGCCCCTGCTCCTGTTTCATTTTTGGTTATGACCAGTTTTTGACTAAACTCATCGAAAAAGACGCTAACTCCTAATTTGCTGTTTTGATTCAATTTAGCAATAACGCTATTTAACGTATCAACTGTCGGATCAATGGAAATATCCACTGTCTCCGGCGTCGAACTTCCCGGTTTTACTACTTCAAATTTTAAAGAAAACGCCTCTATAAATGTGATTTCTTGCGGATTCCCACTACTATCTTCCACCAGGAAAGTAACGTCTTTCAATTTATCGTTTGGATTAATTTTTCCAGACGTACTTGTGGTTTGAATAGGTTGCTCCGATATCCATCTCGCAGCAGTCGCCAATTGGGTGATATTCGACAGCTCAACCGTTTGATTTCCAGCAACATTGACTGCCGTTGCGGTGACAACACTCTCATCCGAACTTGTAACCGTTTTTTTCAAAAATGTACTCTGCTTAAATACCCCATCGAAAATAAGCGTATCTAGTTCTTGTAATAATTTGTTCATCTCCCGATAATCATCGCGCTGCCACTCTAAAATTTGCTTTTTCTGTTTCAACTTATCAAGCGGCATCCGTTCCACTTTCATTAAGTCCTTGACGATCTGGTCGATATCCATGCCGCTCGCCAAACCGCCAATGCGCATGTTGCTTGCCAAATTCACTCACCACCGTTAAATTTTTTTATCGACAATTAAACCGACAAATTCCATCATCGCCGCGTACATATCCAACAGCTTTTTCGGCGGAATTTCGCGAATAACCTCATCCGTTCGCTCATCGATAATTTGCACGTAATATTCCTGTAACTCGTCATGCAGTTCAAACTTGATGGACGTATGGCTCGGCTGCAAAAATTCGTTTAAGCTTTTCACAACTTCTTCCAGTTTTTCTTTTGGAATGTCTTGCGCTGTTGTTTCCGAATTGCTCGTATGATGTTGCTGCTGGGGTTCGATCATGCTGCTGGCTTTTTCATTGCGAATATTTTCATACAAATAAGAAAGAGGATGCGAAGATACTCGTTCCATCGTCATCATCGTCCGCTCCTTTGCATGAACACTATCTATGTTTTATATCGGATGGAGATGGGGAGTTGTGAAGGGGGGGAGGGAAAAATAAAAACACCCCATATTCAGGGGATTATGATAACTTCATTTCTTGCGTACAATACTTGTCAATTGTTGAAAATAGCAGCGCTATCATCAAGTAAAAAACTAACAAACTTAAAAGGGAATATAGAAGAGTAAAATCACATTAAAGCAGAGAAACAAGATGGGGATATAAGTACAAAACTTTCTTGGCAAAACTCAAACATGCTTTTATCCATATTTGATGATGAAATTTTTAAAATTAATAATCATTCCTGTTCTCTCCATAAAGTCTACGCCTAAAATTCCGTCAAAACCATATATTTCTTTGGTCATTCCCAGTTGTAATAAAAATGATACTAGCTCCTTTCCATCAATTATAACGTTGTTTACTATTTGTTCATAACAAAGCTCGCTGTATCCACCTACTCCGTACATTCGTTTTGTTCTTCCATTAATAATATCTAATTCGATACCAATTTGTGCGAGTGCATCCGTATCAAAAATGGTCGTAGCACAACCTGTGTCCAACAACACGTCTGTTAAAAGAACAGTTTTTTCACCACACTTTATTTCGACAGAAACAATAGGTAATCCATTTTCTATTCTTATATTCATACTCTCCCCCGAATCCCTATAAAATATTGTTCTTCTACCTCTATTTGCTCCTTACTTGTGTGAAAAATATATAATTCTTTCTCCGGAAAAGTTTTGTGCTGCTGTTTATAACCATTCCATGCATCAGACACACTATGATACCGGTCGATCACTGCCATTTCCTTAATGATACGTTTGCCATTTTGCGAACAAGCCGAAATAGCCTCCACCAAAACAAATTGATTCGGATATTGCTTACGTAACTCTGACCATTTCATTTTTGTTTTCCTCCATCTCTTTTTATTACCATTTTATCAATAATCACCTTACACACATATAAAAAATCGTAGAAAGCAATATCTTTAATTTAAACGATGACAGTTTTAACATTTTCCCTTCTCCAAACACAAACTTCATCGCATGGAACGAGATTCTTTTTCTTCTCAGACTTTGTTGAAATTAAACAAACTAATCATGTTTTCCAATCGTTTACCCCATTATAAAAATCAGTATGTTCCAAGACAACTTTAAAAATTTGAACACCCTCCTTTTTCCTGTGTATAATAGTGCTAACAATTCCAATACGATGAATGTTAATTACTTCCTAAGGTAACCATCTATTACGTACCTCCCCCATAATTGATTTATTTTACTCATATTGTAATAATCATCATCTGTAAAATATCGCTATTTTTTGTTATTAGTAAGCAATACCTCTCCTCATTAATATTCTAAAACTGTCTCATCCCTTTTGAAAAATTCCTAGAAATTCCTCCATTTTTCTTAAAAAATCTATCATTCCGTTGGCACATAGCTTATAACGACAAAACACTACTCCATAAAGTTAGTCAAAAGCCTTTCCAAAACATGAGGGATACATTTATAATAAATTTATATAGAACATATGTTCTGTTAAGAGGTGAAATAAATGCACGATTTCTTACAGTTAACTCCTATACAACAAAACATTTTAATCGCCAGCATTATTGGTGATGGAGAAATTACAAAGCTTTATAATAGCCGAAGGAAAAACCATAGTTATCGGGAACATTTCGGTATCGATCAAGAAGAATATCGAAGATGGAAAGTTTCATTTTTTAACGACCTTTTATATATCACGCATAAAAGTCAATGCGTCCGTTCATCATCACTGCCATTGTTTACAAAGTTATATCCTCATTTTTATCACGATGACGGCTCTAAGCACATACCGCTTTCCTTGTTACCATATTGTACGTTGCCGCATTTTCTTTCCGTTTTGTATATGGACGATGGCTCTCTCTGCATTTCTTCCCAAGTAAATCGGCAAAAGAAGCGTATTTATTTAACACCACATATTTATCTCTACTTGCAATGTTACCCGCCCCACGAACTACAGCAATTACAGAACCACATTTTCACTCATTTCGGCATCACGTTTCGCTTAAGCAAACGCCCCGATGGTCAAGGTAATATTTTAAAAACGACATCAGTCAAAGATACATTTCTTTTCTTAGACGCTATCGCCCCTGTCACCTATACCTGTCCGTCAATGTATTATAAAACTAACTGGAACAAGCGATTCAACATAGAAAAACAGAAATGGAAGAATAAATTTCCTGATTTTCAATTGTTGACAAGTAGCTCCGAGCGTGTAAAACCGTATTCCACTGGAGAAATACAGCTACTGAAAGAAATGAAGCAGAAAGGAGCTACGATTCAAGAAATCGCCGATGCTCTGCAAAGAAGCTATTGGTCCGTTGTGTATAAATGGAGAGAGATAAAAGACAAATACGGTGTTCATGAAAAAAGAGACCCTAGATAACCTAAGGTCTCTTTTCGTTTGTGTACGATTAACGAAGCAATTGCAATACTCCTTGTGGTTGTTGATTGGCTTGCCATGCCTCAACGTCTTTCGAACGTTGTGTAGACTATATCTTCACCCTCAGCTTCACCTGTTAGGGGCTGGGCACTTCGGTTCGGCTATTCGCCTCCCCTACGGACTTCATCACCATAGCGTTTCGCTTTAGGTGGTATGTCCTAGTCGTTGAACCTTCTCCACCCTTTCGGGACAGGAGCTTGGCTGCTGGTTGCCCATTGTTGCATCTTTCCTTTTTTCAAGCCGTCACGCCTGCCGTTTCCAGCTACGTTGTGGCAAGGAAAGCTTTAGGGGGTCCCAGCAATTCACCCAGTGATCCTCTTAGCCGTTTCCAGCTAAGACGCCCTTCTAATCAAATTACCGAAGCAGTTGCAACACCGCTTGCGGAATTTGACTAGATTGAGCCAACATCGCTTGTGCTGCTTGTGTAAGGATGTTGTTTTTCGTGAACTCCATCATTTCTTTGGCCATCGTGCCACCCTCACTTTCGTGACGGGACCAGACTACATCTTCACCCTCAGCTTTACCTGTTAGGGGCCGGGCGCTTCGGATGATACAGGACGATGGAGGGATCCTGTTCACCCTACGGACTTCATCGCCATAGCTTCTCGCCTTAGGCGGTATGTCCTAGTCGTTGAACCTTCTCCACCCTTTCGGGACAGGAGCTTGGCTGCTGGTTGCCCAATCCTTTGACTTTTCGAGCCATCACGTCTGCCGTTTCCAGCTACGTTGTGGCGTCAAAGGCTATAAGGGGTTTCCAGCAATTCACCCGGTAATACTCCTAGCCGTTTCCAGCTAGGACGACTGTGCCTGTCGCTGCTTAAGCAACTAAGGCATAATCTACGTCGCGGATACGAGATTCTGCTGCTGTTAAATTCTCAGCTGCAGTTCCAAGGTTATTGATAGTGTGCTCTAAACGATTTTGGTATGCACCAAGTTGTGAACGTTGAGCAGAAACTTTTTGAATAGCATTGTCTAAGACCTTAATTGCTGCAGATGCAGTTTCAAAAGTAGATACATCTAACGCATACTCTGTACCAACGCTGTCAGTACCGTTTGTAGCACCTTTAACGGTTGTAAATTTCGCACCATCTACTGCACCTTGGTTTCCGCCTGAAACTGTTCCTGAAATGCCTAATGCTTGCGCACGCATATCTTCGATTTGGATTTCAAAACTTTGACCTTGGTTTGCGCCAATTTGGAACCGTTGAGTATAAGTTCCACCAACTTCAGAAGAACCTGCAGCTACTGAACCTAAAATTTTATCTAAGTTATCTCCTGAAATTCTTAATGAAGGCTGTACCCCATCTCCTACGTCAGAAGTAAACGCAGTAGAATCCGTTGTAAAGGTAAATTTACCGCCAGTAACTGCTGCTACTACTGCTCCATCTTCAAAAGTTGCATCAAAAGCAGTATTGAACGCATTTACCAAATCTGATAATTGTGTACCTGTAAAATCATTTGCAATTGTTACAGTTGCTGTTCTACCATTCACCTCAACTGTAAACGATTTACCTGCCCAATCTGATGCATTAATAGAGTCAGTAAGTGCAACAGTTTTTGAACCCGTAATTACTGCTTCAATTTGGTCAGTTCCATCAGCAGTAATATCTACAGCTGTTGTTGCATCAGAAATCCCTATTAATTGCCCAAAACCTGTATTAGTGCTTGACGTTTGGAGTTGAATAGTTTGACTTGTACCAGCAGTTTTATTTGTAATTGTAAAAATCCCTGAGTCAGAGATAGAAATTGTAGCAACATCCCCAAGTTTATTATTACTACCATCAACCATATAGTTGCTTAAAATATTGATTAAATCATCTTTAGTTTTGCCTGTACCATCTCCCCAGAGCACTTTCATAGTGTCTTGAGAAATGGAATAAGTTGAACTGCCTATAGTAACAGAAAGTGTTTCTGTACCGCCTCCAGTAAAGTCAGCTGTTAAATCTATCGCCTGTAATCCCCTAATTTGTGCACCTGTAGCAGCTACTCCCATTGCATCAGTAGTACCTGCACTAATCCCATTTGCAGATGCTCCACCATCTAATAGTTTCTGAGTGTTAAACTCAGTTGTATTACCAATACGGTTAATTTCAGAAGTCAATTGGTTAATTTCTTTTTGAATTTCAGCACGGTCAGAATCTGTATTGGTACCGTTAGCAGCTTGTGTTGCAAGTTCTTTCATACGTTGAAGAATCGCATGCGTTTCGTTCAAAGCTCCCTCTGCCGTCTGAAGGAGCGAGATTGCGTCCTGGGAATTTCGAGAAGCTTGCTCCAACCCACGAATTTGCCCACGCATTTTCTCAGAAATCGCAAGACCTGCTGCATCGTCTCCAGCACGGTTAATGCGAAGACCAGAAGACAATTTTTCCATTGATTTCGAAGCAGCATTAGTACCAGCAGTTAATTGGCGATACGTGTTCAACGCCGCAATGTTGTGGTTAATTCTCATACTCTTTTCCTCCTTGAAATTTTTTTCTTCCACGTCCTTGTGGAATGATAGATTTCGCGGATAGGAAGAAAGTCGGCCGCCTTTCTTCTCTATGCCACGTTCATTTTTTATATCGGTTTGTTTTTTGGAAGTTTAATAGGTTGGCGCAAATTTTTTAGATTTTGATGTCGAGAAATTGAGAAAATGGCGAAGGCTGTTGGATTTCTTTGATGATGTGCGCTGGGTCGTCTTTATGTTTGTTAATTATTTCATTTAAGGCTTGTTCGGCAATGGCCTTATTATCTTGCACAATGCGCGCAACGACGCCTTGAACTGGCACTCCGCCGATGCTGACGCTCATGCTTGTTTCCCCCCTTTCCATTGTTTTAATTGCTCGTTCAACTGCTCGAGCGATGATTTGGAGACGTGGGAGGCGGCGTTGTTTTCGGTTTGGATGGCAAGATAAACTTCTTTGCGGTGGACTTCGACATGTTTCGGCGCGTTGATGCCAAGTTTGACTTGGTCACCGCTAATGGCGAGAACATTAATCTCAATGTCATCTCCGATTTGAATCGCTTCTTTGAGTCTGCGTGTTAACACTAGCATCTGCTCCCGCCTCCTTTATTTCGCCTCGACCTTTTCAGGGAATAGCCGATGTTTCGTTTTATACGGTGTATTCGTTAAAATCACTTGTTTGCCGAGTTTCTTTTCGTAATTTAAGACAATCGGTGCCTGCAAGTTCGCGGTCGTGTTTTCAAACGGATCGGCCACCGTGAGAATGACATATACTATCACTTCTTTTTCTGAAGAAAGTTCAAGTTGCGTTACCGTGTGCTCATCAAGTTCAATATCGTAATCTGGAAAATACACGAACGGATCAATCATCGCAAACCCAAGCGCTGGCGTTTTGACAGACTGTAAAATGACAAACGGCGTATCTTCAAGCGGCAATAAGGCAAACTTTTTTTCGTCTAAAAAACCTGGAATGCCGTGCTCAAAATGAAAAATATCCTTTTCATTAATTTCAACTTCACCATGATAATTTGTACGAAGTCTCATCGTTTCACACCTTTTTATTAAATTGAAATTTCAAAATTAGTACCAACAAATCGTAAGTTGACGAAATCGATTTTTAATGAATTGCACTGCGCAAGATCTATCGTCACTTTCCCCGGTGTATAGTTAATGATCGGCTTGTTTATTTTTGTATGATTAATCGGTTTATTGACTTTTAGATCAATGTGCACTTTCGCTGGTTCAAAGTTCGTTTTGACACTAAAGAGAGATGGAATCCAGCCAATATTGAAGTCGTATATCGGGTCCTCGCTGTTTTCTTTTGCCTGCTCGGCGATTGGATTGCCGTCATCTTCAATCCTCATTAATTCATCTCCCTGCCGAGACATGCGAGCAATGCCTTCCAACCAATCTTCATAACCTTGTTGCGCAAATTCTTCAATGCGGCGGAAAATATGTTTCAAATCCATGTCTTCCCATGCTTTCGTTTGGTCAATGGTTAGTTTGGCTGGTTTTGTTTCAATCTTCATTTCCGCCGGAGGTTGCTGCAGGTCAAGCTCTGCAGGCGGCTGTTTGATTTCCAGCACAGGCGGTGTTGTCTTGATCGCGATCTTTGCAAAGGTAGACTGCAAGCGAATTTGCGGCAGTTGCATATTTTATTCCCTCCTAGAGGAAAAGCTATCTTGTCCTCGCAAGATAGCTTAACGTAAAAAATCAAGAAGCGTCGGCTGAATAATGCGGGCACCTACACCTAGCGCAGCGCGATGCACGCTTTCTTGCGTTTTTAAATCAGTGATGACACGTTCAATATCAGCGTCTTCATTATCAGAGAGAATCCGATGAGCGATGACTTCCTGTTCGTCCACACGCGCTTCCATTAATTCAATCCGGTTGCTACGGGCACCGAGTTCCGCTCTTTCAGATAAAATGTTACTTAAATGCTTATCGAGATACTGCAAATATTTATTAAGATCTTGTCCTGTTTTCCCGGCTTGAAGGTCCCTTTCTAACGCTTCAATGTCGCTGAATAAGCCGCCGCCCGGGGTGGTGCTGTAGGTGAAAATCTTGGTCGGATCCACGTTCACCGGAATTTCAATGCCTTTTAGCAATTCAATTTTCACTTGTTCTGAGTTCGTCGACACTTTATTAGTCGAATTGGCTAAGTTGACCGGCGGATTCAGCGTATCACTACCGTTAAAAATATATTTGCCGGCTACTTGTGTATTGGCGATCGACACTAAATGATCCTTCAATTCGCCGATTTCGCTTGCGATATGTTGCCTTTGTGATGTTTCGTACGTATCATTGCTTGCTTGCACAACGAGTTCTCTTATGCGCTGCAACACTTGCGTTGCTTCGTTTAAAGCAGAGTCTGCCGTATCGATCCAGTTGTGCGCTTCGGAAAAGTTCCGCTTAAATTGCTCTACCTCTGTCAAATTGGTTCGGTACGCCATTCCTTTGATCGCGACAACCGGGTCATCCGACGGTCTCGCAATTTTTTTGCCAGTGGCCAACTGGTCTTGAATTTTCCCTAGCCTTGCGTAACTTTGGCTTAAATTTCTTAACATATTTTGTGTTAACATGAATTGCGTGACACGCATGTTTTATTCACCTACCTTCCAACGACTCCCATACCGTTAATAATTTTGTCAAGCATTTCATCAATAGCAGTGATCGTTCTAGCTGCTGCATTGTAGGCATGTTGAAACTTAATCATATTCGTCATTTCTTCGTCTAACGAAACCCCGCTGACCGACTGTTTTCTTTCCTCCACCGATTGTCTCAGCACTTCCGAGTTATTCATTAAACGGTTCGCTTGCTGGGCATCGACCGCCAATTTCCCGATCATTCCCTCATAATACGATTGTAATGTTCCGGCGGTAATGGGATATGTGATGGACGGATCCGGAACAGGATCTTGCAAGTTGGCAAAGTTGCTGTTTTTCACGTTAGCAAGCTTAATCGCGTTCAACCCGTTACCAGGTTCATTTTGTTGGGATGATGCCGCAATATTGTTTAAATCATCAATATTGGAAGAAAGCTGGATCGCTTTGGCTGCGCCTGCTAATTTCGAGAGATCTTCAAAAAACAAACCGCCCTTATTGCTCGGATTTAACGTGTATCCTTGTTGATGTACTTCATTAAATCTTTTTGCGAAAGAATAAGCAAGGTTGTCTAAGTCTTTCAACATTTCTGGATAAATGCCTTTGACGTCTGGTCCATCTACATATCCATAAGCTTCAATCAACCCTTTAAGCTTACCGGAAGAGGTAAATGGAATATTAGTAGTGCTATTAGTGGTGACGTCCTTTAATACTAATTGGGTTACTGGACCTGTTGGTGTTTCCGGATTAGCTGCATTGCTTGGCTGAATAGACAGCGTTTTATAAGACTGATTTCCACCGACTAACAAATATTGATTGCCGGTATCGTCCACGATGTATACATCGTATATGCCCTCGGCAACTTTTAAAGCATTCCCGCCGCTTGGCTTAGCCTCAATTTTGATATTGACTAAGTTAGATAGTTGGTCTAACAATCGGTCACGTTCGTCGTACAAATCGTTTGGCAAATAACCGTGTGGCTCGATTTCTCCGATTTGTTGATTGATTTTGTAAAGCTGTTCAGCAATAGAATTGATTTCTTTGATCGTCACATTGATGTGGTTCGCGAAATCATTCTGAATCGATGTCAATGAGTCAGCTAAATAGTGGAACGTTTCCACAACCGCCAATCCGCGCTGGCGCACAACCGAACGCGCCCCTTCATTTTCCGGATTCACGCTTAAATCTTGCAGCGCTTGCCAAAACTGATCCATCGTTTTCGATAAACCGCTGTCTGATGGCTCGTTCATGATATCTTCCATTTTTTTTAGTGCGTCTGCTCGCGCTTCCCAGTAGCCAAGCTTATTGTTTTCCCCGCGATATTGAATATCTAAAAAACTTTCACGCACCCGCTCAATGGAACCCGCTTCGACCCCCGTCCCCATCTGTCCAGGGATTTGCGGACGATTCATCGAAGCTGGCGGATACGGTTCTGTTTGCACAAAATTGACACGTTGGCGTGAATAACCAGGTGTGTTGGCATTGGCAATATTATGTCCAGTTACATATAGCGCTGATTGTTGCGTAAACATGCCTCGTTTGGCTACCTCTAAGCCATGAAACGTTGATCGCATTACATTTTCCCCCAATGCTTGAAACTCTAAGCTTTTGAATCAAATAACGAACTGCTGCCTTCATATGAAGATGGCGCCATGTTCGGTTTTCTATAATTCACTTCTTTCGGCTGCGGCATGATCATATCCAACGTCATGTTGACAAACTGCAGCGATTGATGGAGGAGCTGTTGATTTAATTCATTAATGTTTTTAAGATCTGCAACGACCGCCACCAAATTGTCTCGCAATCTTTCTAAAGCGGAACGTTCCGTTTCTTGCACTAGTTCAATACATGCCGTTAATGTCGGCTCTGTTTGCGTATGGCCTAATGCGTTTATGATCTTTTCAACAGTAAGAATCCGTTCCCTCTCGATTTGTTTAATTGCCGCAATATACTTTTGTTCCTCTTTCACAATTTCATTCAATGCTTCCATATCGCCTTTCTTTAACACTTCCGTTTTTTTGTTCGCTAAGTCCAGCAAGCCTTTATGCAGTTTCACATGCTTTTCTAGCAACTCTATTAATTGTTTGGCAGACAATCCAATCTCTCCCTATAAAGTACATAAAAATTAAACCAGTATTGTGTGAATACTGATTTAATTGTCAAAGTAATATTTGTATATACTTTTTGCAATTGCCTTCGCATCAATTTGATATGTTCCGTTTTGCACTTGTTCTTTTAACTTGCGCACTTTCTCTTGATGCTCGACCGTCCATTGAGAAATTTGCTGTAGCTCTTTCGCCGTTGCAGAAATTTCCACTTTATCTTGTTTAACTACAGGCTTTTTCGCCTGCATCTCTTTATCGAACTGGCGTCTGTAAGGATTAACGCCCATCAAGCCGAATTTGTCAATTCTCATGAAAATCCCCCCTTTTCCATGCCTCTATGCCGCTTCCGTATCTCCTACCTATATTATCGGCAAACGAAAAAAATTGTTTACAAGAAATGAAAATTAATTCTCATCGTCCTTTTTCGTATAATAAACGCTTCTCATCTGATGACGTTTTTTCATTTCTTCTTCCTGCTGCAGCGTTTCTAATTGTTTATTTAAGTCTGTTAAACAGTTTGCGCACAGTCTTCCTTCGCGAATCAGTTTGCCACAGCGGTCGCAAGGATATCCTAAATTCGGGAATTGAGCGAGTTGTAGACGTCCGCTTTTAATGAATTTCATCAGCAGCGACTCCTTCACTCCCGTTGCATCTACAATTTGCACCATCGTCGCCATGCGATTTTCCCTTTTGCGCAAAAAGCGGTAAACTTTCTCGAAAGCCTCTTCTTCTTCTCTATAACAGCTCTCGCAAATATCGCGAAACGGACTTTTTACAAATAGGCTTCCGCAGTTTGGGCAATTTCCTAAATTCATTGTTTCCCCTCCCACTACTTCTCTCTTTCCTTCATTATAAGACAAATAAAAAACGCTTACGTATAAATATTGATAATCAATCCTTGAATTTCCCCGATGGTGCTTAAAAGGTCAATCCCTTGTTTTTCTTTTTGCAATACGGCATTCGTTAAATCAATTAGCTTTCTGTCCACTTCCTTCACAATCTTATATAGCCGCGAGCGCCCGCTCCAATTGAAACCGTGCTGTTCGGATAGCTGCAAACCGTTTTTTACCACGTCATCAAGCAGCGTTTTCACAAGTTTTTTATATTTTCTCAACTCTTCCACCGAACGCGATTCTGCCAAAACTTTTCCTTGTTCTTCAATTTCTTTCGCAAGTTGCTGAAACCGTTCCAGTGCAAGTTCTTCGTTTTGCTTTGCCACGACTTCGGCAAACGATACAGACGCTGATGCTGCTGCTTCTTTTTTGCTTACGTTCATCATGTTTGCTTTGGTGATTTTTTGAATTTCCACATGAATCTCCCCTATTGTTGTTCGATGCTCTTAATTAATTTTAAAATTTCTCCAATGACTGCATAGAGCTGTGAAGGAACGCGATTTTCTGGATCCGCTAAATGCTTGACAAGCGACGAATCGGTTTGCATGGGAATGTTTTGTTGCTGCGCCTGCTTGATGATTTCGTTGACAGTATTGCTTTTAGACTCCGACAGTTGATCAGCCCCTTTTTGATAACTCGTCAACGCGGAAAAATAATGTGGATAACCGTTTTTCATACCGTCCAATCATAACCTTTCTCTCTGTTTGTTTCTTTCTCTTTCGTTGTTTCTGCCACTGTTTTTGTTTCTCCTTGTTCATTCATTTTCGCAAAAGCAATCCCTTTTACATTGTAGCCGATTGCCTCCAAATTTTCTTTAGCCATCTCTGTTAACGATTTTAATGCTTCGGCAAGTTGTGCATTGTCCGTTTTAATGGTAATCGTTAAATTTCGTTCCAATGCTTGAAGCAAAATGCCGATTTTCCCGTATTTTTCTGTATCCAGTAAAAAGTACAGGCTGCAATTTTGCCAATCAAGCTTTCCTCCATCATTTCGGGAGTTTAAATAAATATGGACCGTTTCAATTTGATCGCTCAATAATATCGGCAATTGATAAAACATCGTTTGCATATGATGGTTAGCATCAAATTTACTCAACAGCTGCTGGCCTGTCATATTCATTAAAGCATGCTCGGCTTGCTGTGCGATCATGCCAAGTTCTCCTTGGCTTAATTTCATTAACACCATCTTTATGTTTTGCGGTTCCATGGCTGGCTGCTTCAACCATAAGGCGCGAGAAATATCTTGTTCATATTGAAACCCTAATTGCCGAAATTGCTCAAACATACTCCGTGCTGAAACTTCTTCGCCTAACGGAAGCTTTAATGTTCTTGCCAGCTGCAAAAGAAGCTGTTGCTTCGGCATCACTTCTTGCTCGTTGAAATGAAAAGCGGAAATAAAATGCTTTATTTTTACATCCGCTGGTTGAAAGCGAAGCCCTCCAAGCAAATTTTTCACTTCATTCACGATTATTAAAGCATCACTCGGCTTTCCTTCAGTAAGCAGCTGCTTTGCTTCCGCCAATTTTGCACTTGCTTGAAGCATTTGCTTCTCCGTTTTCATGTCGGTAAAAAGCGTAAATTCTCCTTGCAAAATAGCACGGTCTAACGTATTAATCACGGCTTCAATGAATTTTTTTGCCTGCTGTCGCGCCAATGTTTGTCCACTGTTCAATAAAAATGTTGCGTTTTCTAACTTCTTATTCATCTCTATTTGCAGCTTTTTAAAATCAAGCGCCGCTTGCGAGAGTTTTTCTGTAATCGTCTTAACGATCATATCTTTGGATTGGACGGGGATGGTTTGAAACCATTCCTCATTCCAATACGGCAGTTCCGTTTGTTGTTCATTCGTTGCTTCTGCTCCTGCAGAAATGCGATCTTTTTGTGAGATCCTTTGATCTTCTAATAACTCTGTTTCAGTTTGAGAGTTGAAAATCTTTGTTTCATTGTTAACAGACTCTCGGTTGTTTTCCTCCGAAGATTGTAAATGCGGCAAGAGATCGAGATGATCTGCCAACTGCATTAATATCTCGCCAAATGGCTCACCATGCAGTGTTTCATGGATAGACTGTAAATGCAATTCGGTCACTTCAAGCTTTTTATTCGCAAGTGCCTGTATCGTTTCCAGTTTTTCATCCAGCGTCCCCTGTGCTTTTTCGAAAAAACGTCTTAATATCGCTTTTTCTTCCTTAGATAGACGAATTCCTTGCGCTAACAAGATTTGTTCCGCTTTCTCTAATTCGCTGACAGGGAGCAACCGAGTGGCTGCTTCATTCGTTTCCACTGTTTTTGGTACGGCCTGCACTTGTAAAACATGATCTTTTATGCCGATAATTTGCACAGCAAATTGATCTTCATTCGGTATTTCGCCTTGAAAACGAACGTGCACATCCTGCCCTTTAACAGTTATAATTGCTTCATTGTTGCTTAATTTTTCCTTAATGGTCGCGAAAAATGTTTCCCCCTCTTTCAAGGAAAACTGGAATGGATTTGTCATTGACTCGTTCATGATCAAATCGTTGCGAATTTGCATTTACTTCACGCTCCGCTCTATCCCTTGCTATTTTTAATATCGGCATGTTTGTCTTCGATATTAACCTCTTGCCAATGTAAACGAAGAAACAGAAGCAGCGCCAGCCTTGAGCAACACCTTCGCCGCATGCCTTAACGTTGTCCCTGTCGTGTAAATATCGTCGATTAACACAATATGCTTGTCCTGTAAAGGCATTTTTCCCGAAAACTGAAAGACGTTTTCCGTTCGCAGCCGCTCACGGCGCGATTTTTTGGATTGTTTTTCGAGGTGATGGCGTGTGAGGATATCGTGGATGGGGAGAGCAAGTAGCTCGGCCAGCGCCTTTGCTTGGTTAAAGCCTCGCTCGTACAGCCGCTCGGCGCTGAGGGGAATCGGAACGATCAGAAAGGTATGGTCAAAATGACGATAAAATTCACGGCGAAACTCTTCTTGAAACGCTTCGGCCATCGCGTAGTCGCCGCGAAATTTCCAAAGCGCAACCACTTCTTTCATCCATTCATTGTACATATACACCGACCGATTTTTCGTCAACACATCTTTCCACTCGTCGTCCTCTTGCCAACGGACACAATCCATGCATAATCGACCTTGGCGATGGGATGGTTCAAGGTCTGCAAACGGGCGACCGCACATATCGCAAATTTCTCCGTTAATCCTCATAAACGCATTGCGGCATTTTGAACAAAGACAATCCGCCTTTTCTAATGTCAAAAAATGCCGCCAACTCACCATCGGATTGTACGGCGTATGGCAAATCAAGCAATTCATTGCGTTTTCAACATCCCCCTTTCCGACGCCTCCTTATTCATTCTCTCAATCTGCCGTTTCGCCGCGACCATCTCCCTCGTTTTTCCGTAATGGAAAAAACGGATGTCACCGTTTGGAAATTGAGCGCTTCGCCCGACGCGGCCGGCAATTTGCACGAGCGCGCTTTCCGTAAAAATGCGGTCTTCCGCGCCAAGCACGGCAACGTCAATGTTCGGAACGGTCACGCCGCGTTCCAAAATCGTCGTAGTGACAAGAAGCGGAATGCGACCGTCACGAAACGCTTGCACTTTTTCCGCGCGCTTCGGATCTTCCGCGTGAACGCCTTCGATCCGCTCGTCTAATTGTTTCAATATACGTACAACTTGCTCGAGCTCATCAATATGGGGGACGAATAAAAACGCTTGTTTTGCTGTTTCAATGCGCAATTTCACCCAGGTGATGACGTTGCGGGGAAGACGCCTGCGCTTTAACTGCTTGCGCCAGTTGCCACACCATTCGAAGGACGGGACAGGAAGGGGAAAACCGTGGTAGCGGGCGGGAATGGTGACCGCTTTTCGTTTGCCGCGCTTGATCTCTTTCTGCCAAGCTGGATGAGGAGTTGCCGTTAAATAAATAAGACTGGATGTCTCTTTGCGCGCTTTTGCGACAGCATATTCAAGCATCGGTTCCATCGAATACGGGAAGGCGTCGACTTCATCAATCACCATCACATCAAAAGCGCGGTAAAAACGTAATAGCTGATGGGTGGTGGAAATAACAAAAGGGGCGAATTTGCCGCGGTCGTCGCTGCCGCCGTACAAGGCGATCAATGGGACGCCTGGAAATGCTTGTTTCAAGCGAGGGGCAAGCTCGCGCACAACATCGGTTCTTGGTGTGGCAATACATACGCGCTTTCCCATCTCAAGCGCCCGCGCGATGCCTGGAAACAATACCTCCGTTTTTCCAGCGCCACAAACCGCCCATACGAGCAATTCGTCATTCCGCACGATTGCGTCCTCCACCGCATCGGCAGCACGCTGCTGGCCTTGGGATAATATTCCGTTCCAGGAAAGCGGGGAAAAATAGCAAGCTTGAGGGAAGGAAAAGCGGGATACGACCAGCGGGGTGCATGCGCTGACACGTCCCATCATAATGCATTTGCGGCAATATGTACAAACCGTTTGGCAGCGTGCACAAGGAAATGAGGCGTAAAAATGATTCTCCTCGTTTCCGCACCTTATGCAGCGCCATCCATGTTTTGTTTTCATCATTCCTTTTTCGTAAGAAAGATAGCCATGTTCATAATGTGCTTGAATGAGATCAAGGGGGAACGGAAGTTCTTCAAGGAGAAGCTGTTTTCCTTCCAAAAAAGAAAGGAGTTCTGGGGAGTAATGAAACTCGGGGTGCAGCGGGATAGAAGACGTGACATCGATGTGGCTGATCGGTTTAGCAGTTCGGTCATTGGTTTTGGCCAATGCTTCGG
Organism: Parageobacillus sp. G301; assembly: GCF_030268025.1. NCBI lineage: Bacteria > Bacillati > Bacillota > Bacilli > Caryophanales > Anoxybacillaceae > Parageobacillus > Parageobacillus sp. G301. The sequence continues at coordinate 446,536 of NZ_BSDB01000002.1, read as the reverse complement.
GGATCAACCTTCCTTCATCCACGATAAAACGCATATGATCCCTCCATTTCATATTGTTCATCCCTATGCCGCATAAAGCTTTGCGGCATAGGGATCAGCAAGATTACGGTTGATACCATGTTAGTCCTAACGCACCTTCGCCAAGATGGGTTCCGATGACTGGGCCGAAGTAGCTCACCATGAATTCGACATGCGGATACTTGCTTGCCAGTTCCTGCTTCCATTGTTCCGCCTCGTCTGGACGATTCGCGTGAATGATCGCCGCCTTGAGCGGCACTCCTTTGGCGGCGTCTTCGGCAAACAATTCTTCAATCCGTTTCACTGCTTTTTTGCGCGTGCGAATTTTTTCAAACGGAACAATCACTTTATTTTCAAAGTGAAGCAGCGGCTTAATTTGCAGCAGTCCGCCGATGAACGCCTGTGCGCCTGTCAACCTTCCGCCGCGCTGCAAATGCGACAAATCGTCTACCATAAAGTAAGCACGCAACGTTTTTTTCACTTCATCAAGCCGTGCGATGATTTCCTCGGGCGTTTTCCCATCCAGCGCCATCTTCGCTGCTTCGATCGTGTAAAAACCTTGGGCCATGCAGCTGATTTCCGAATCATACGCGTACACTTGCAGGCCATCGACCATATTTCCTGCCGTCAGCGCGCCTTGGTATGTTCCGCTAATGCCGCTCGATAGATGAATGCTAATGACCGCATCGTACCCTTCGTCACGAAGCGATGTAAATAGTTTGACAAATTCGCCAACCGCTGGCTGGGATGTCGTCGGCAATTCTTTTTGTTGCCTCACTTCTTCGTAAAACTGCTCGGTCGTAATATCGATTTCCTCACGGTACGTCTCCCCGCCAAACGCGACGCTCAGCGGAATCATATGAATCCTTAGCTTATCGCGCAATTCTTTCGGAATATAAGCGGTGCTATCCGTCACAATTGCTGTTTTCATCCGTTCCTACCTTCCTCGTCCATTAGTCTTTATTACCTATTGTAACGAAAAATGGAACGAATTTCATTATCAAATAGCAATAAACATCGACAATTTTCATAAGCAACTAACGAACTTCGACCCAGCCATTTTTGATAGCGACTACTACCGCTTGTGTGCGGTCATTCACGTTTAGCTTTTGCAAAATGTTGCTTACATGATTTTTCACCGTTTTTTCGCTGATATATAGCGCCTCACCGATACCGCGGTTGCTCTTTCCGTCTGCTAATAGCTGCAATACTTCACATTCACGGCGCGTTAATAGATGAAGCGGCCAGCGGACTTCTCGTTTTCTTTCTTTGTTTTCTCCTTTTTCCGATGCAAGCCGGCGGTATTCGCGAATCAAATTGTGCGTCACTTTCGGGTGCAAGTACGAGCCGCCTTCTGCGACGATTTTCACCGCTTCAATCAATGTATCTGCATCCATTTCTTTTAATAAATAGCCGGTAGCCCCTGTTTGCAATGCGCGCATCACATAGTTTTCATCATCATGAATCGAAAGAACGACAACTTTTGTATCAGGGTACGTTTCAATCAGCTGTTTCGTTGCCTCTACTCCATTGATGTTCGGCATGTTAATGTCCATAATGACAATGTCAGGGCGATGCTCTTCTACAATCGAAAGAGCTTCGCTTCCGTCTGCGCCTTCTGCGACGACTTCAAACTCCTCTTCAAATTCTAAAATTCGCTTAATCCCTTCCCGAAATAGTTGATGATCATCAATAATGGCGATGCGTGTTTTCATAACCTCTCCTCCCTTTTTTGATTATGTAACGTTATACATTCAACGGAATACGAATGAAAATCGTTGTACCGAATCCAATCTTTGACCGAATCGTTAATGTCCCTTGCAACAATTCGACCCGTTCTTTCATGCCAATAAGTCCAAAAGCATTCTCTTTTTTTACCGTTGTGTCAAATCCTTTCCCATTATCTTTTACCATCACAAACAGCTGGTTGTTATTCATTTCCGTTCTCACTTGAATTTCGGTCGCTTCCGCATGCTTCAGGGCATTTTGTACTGATTCTTGAACGAGACGGAACACCGCAACTTCCATTCGGGCCGGTAGTCTTACTTCTTCACCAATGTGTACAAAGGAGACGGTAATCTCCCTATTATAATCTTCGATCGTTTGTAGGTATTTTCTTAGTGTAGGAATTAAACCTAAATCGTCAAGCGCCATTGGTCGCAAATCATAAATAATTCTTCGTACCTCATGAAGAGCAGAACGAACCATTTTTTTAAAATCGCGAATTTCGGCAATCGCCGCTTCAATGCCGCGATCTTTTAACACTTTTTCAATGAAGTCGGAACGAAGAATGGCATGGGCGAGCGTTTGCGCTGGACCATCATGAATTTCCCGCGATAGCCGTTTTCTTTCCTCTTCTTGCGCCTCGATAATTTTTAACCCAAACTCTTGTTTTTGTTTAGCCCCTTCAATAAATTCCCCTACTTGACGGAAATCGCTGTTTAAATAATCAAGAACAACCGTAATTTGTCCAACTAAATGCTCTGCCCGTTCGATCGTTTCTTTCAGCCCGATTAAGCGCCGCTCCAGCTCATCGCGCCGCAGCCGCAGCTGTTTTTCCCGCTCGCGGATCATCGCCAGCTCCATGTGCAATTCATGGGCCTTTTCGTATGCTTCACGAATTTCCTCTTCCGAATATAGCGAAAAATCCTTGCTTACTTCCGCAAGGCGCTGCCGAGACAGCCGGGTTTGTATTTCCAGTTTATCGGCCTCTTCAATCGTCTGTTTGGTTAGCATCTTCACTTCCAACAATTCTTGAAGCAGCCGTTCATGTTCTTGACGCGACTGTTCACCGATTCGAAAAATTTCGTCTTTGCTATGTTGAACGGTGTCGATCATTTTTTCGACAATTTTATCTAATTCCTTTGCATCTAACGTTTTATTTGAAGACATACAAGATCCCCCGTAAACGCTTTGCTGCGCTGCTTTCTAATTTTGTGTATCTGCACCAAAAAAATTTATTTGAAGGAAAAATGTTGTCGATTTATAATAAAAAAAGCATCCAATAACAATAACAATCTATTTCTTTGTCTACTAAATTAGTATAACATGTTTTTATCCAAAACTTATCGAATTTTTGAAACTCCTTTGTGTAACAGTGGGGTGATTTTTGTTTTGTTACAAAAATATTACACAGTAAAAGGGTACGGAGAAAACGAAATCATTATTGAAAAATCCCGTTTCATTTGCTATATCAATAGAGCAACAACAGAAGAGGAAGCGATTCAGTTTATCCAGCAAATTAAAAAAAAGCATTGGGACGCGACACATAACTGTTCTGCCTATATCATCGGCGAACACGACCAAATTCAAAAAGCGAACGATGACGGCGAGCCAAGCGGCACCGCTGGCGTTCCAATGCTGGAAGTGTTAAAGAAAAAAGGATTAAAAGATACCGTCGCCGTCGTCACCCGATATTTTGGCGGCATTAAACTCGGGGCAGGCGGTCTTGTTCGTGCTTACGGAAAATCGGTATCAGAAGGGCTTAAGGCAGCTGGCATTGTCGAACGCCGCCTTGTGCGCGTCATGCATGTTGTCATTGACTACACATGGCTCGGAAAAGTGGAAAATGAATTGCGCTCTTCTGTATATACTATAAAGGATATCCATTATTTAGAAAATGTTGAACTGGAAATTTTCGTTGATGAAGAAAAAAAACAAACGTTCATCGAATGGATGATGGAACTTACCAACGGAAGAGCGGAAATAAGAGAAGGGGAGACGGAGTATTTAGAACAACAAATCGAAATATAGGAAGAAAGCAAATATTGAGTCGGTAAACAGCTTTTTGTAAAAATTAACTGAAAAGAGGGTTACTATGGTTGACTCAAGAAATGCAAGAAAATTAGTAAAAAAAAGGAAGAAGAAAAAGAAAAAAATCCGTATGATTTTACTTATGCTGTTTTTTCTATTTATCGGGTCGATCAGTGTGTTTGGTTACAATATATATTTAGAAACAAAAAAAGCATCGGAAAAAATATACGAAGCACTAGACCCATCCAATCTATGGAAAAAGCGCGATAAAAAAATTGAAATACGAAAAGATCCTGTCACGATTTTACTTGTTGGTGTAGAAAATCAATATCACGACGAAGAAGGCCGTTCGGACGTGATCATGCTTCTAACCGTTAACCCAAAAACAAAAAAAGTTTATTTATTAAGTATCCCGCGTGATACGCGCGTTTACATCCCTTCGGAAGGCAGAAAAGATAAAATTACACACTCTTACAGCTACGGTGGCATTGAGTCAACAATCGCCGCTGTCAATGAGTTGATTGATGTTCCAATTGATTATTACATCACAACCGACTTCGAAGGATTCGAAGAAATAGTCGATTCCCTAGGTGGAATTACGGTCAATGTGCCGTTTACATTTAAAGCTCAACTAACCGGTTCCTTAAAATGGCATACGTTTCATAAAGGCAAACAAAAACTGAATGGAAACGAAGCGCTTGCTTATGTACGAATGAGAAAATCGGATCCAAAAGGCGATTTCGGAAGAAACGAACGTCAAAAACAAGTCATTAAAGCGATTATAGAGAAAAGTACATCGATTACTTCCTTAACAAAACTTGATGATGTGATCGCTAACTTAGGAGACCATGTTCGTACAAATATTCCTCCTTCCGATTTGTTATCTTTTATTTATCTATATCAAAAAATGGATGATGCCCGTGTAGAAACCCTTCATCTAAAGGGGTATGATGATACCATTAATGAGGTGTATTACTATATCCCAGATGAACAATCCGTTGCCGAAATTACAAAAACACTACAACAAGCTTTAGAGGAGAAGGAGACTACCTCGTTTACACAAAACGACTCCGATTTCGTCACTTCCAACTAATTACCAGAGCCTCCCTCATCTACGTAAGCTTATAGGGAGGCTTTTTTTATGAAAGTTTAAGCTAGGTGACTATTGCTACTGAGGAATTCATGTCCATTTACATTTTCCTTCATTATTCCCAACAATTCCATTCCCCTTTTTTCCTCTCAATACTCCTATATAGCACTTTATTCGCATTGGAAAATCCGCCAAAATTCGCTATTATAGTATAGAAAAATATTAAAGATACAACACGGAGGGATATCATTCGTGAAAAAACTCATCGTTTCTACAATTCTTGCAACTTGTTCTTTATGGCCCACAATCTCACTTGCCGCAGGGGATGCCGTATCCAATCAATATCCAATGCAAATGGTGGCGGAAAAAAATACCGTGTTGAGAAGAGGGGCTACCCAATCCTATTCAATCGTAAGTTCCATTCCGACGGGGCGCGAAGTTACCGTTATTGACGAATTTAAAAATGCATTTGGAGAAGTATGGTATCGTGTTCAATTTGAACGCGTGACAGGATGGTCATTAGCGGAAAACTTTACGGCGAAAAAAGAAACCGTCATTGGCAAGCAAGCAGTTATATCTGAAAATAATGTGGCTATGCGAAAAGGCGCTTCTTCTAATTACCCTCTTGTCAAAACGTTAAACAATGGCAATATCGTGAAAATTATAGATGAATTCACGAACTCTCTTCAAGAAAAATACTTCCTAGTAGAAACATCTGGAGTAAAAGGTTGGGTGAAAGCGGAAAAATTACATATCGCAGACGGTCTCCCGAAATCTCTGCCTGCCAAAATGACAGCTACACAATCTTCTCCCGTGCGTCGTGGGGCAAATATTAACTATCTAAGCGTGGCAACTTTAAAAAGCGGCCAAACGGTAACCGTTATAGATGCATTTGTAACGAACACAAAAGAAATTTGGTATCGTGTTGATTTAGGAAACATAAAAGGATGGGTCCCAGAAAAGGTATTAAAAAACACAGTGGCCGTTTCTGCGCCAAATTTGGTATCGGGCTCTTCTCCGAAAAATGAAAAAAAAGGTTCTTACCAACTTGTCGTTCATGTTTCCGTTGCTAATGTCCGGCAAGCTCCTTCACTTAGTGCAAAAGTCTTGACGCAGTTAAAAAAGGGAACGTTGTTGCATGGAATTGCTACCGCTACTGACGAAAAAGGTGCAACGTGGTACAAAATCTCTTTGGCAAATAAACAAATTGGCTGGGTTCATGAAACGGTAGTAAAAGAAAACAACAACTCCACCACACCATCAACAAACGTCAAAAAAACAATCACGACTAATAATGCTGTTCTATATGCAGAACCACGTTTCAACTCTGCAGTGGTCGAAAGAGTTTCGAAAAATAAGCAAGTTACTGTAAAACAGACCGTTCCGGGTTCGTCATTTAATTGGATACAAGTAGCATCTCCATCGGGAAAAACAGGCTGGATGCCGGAATTTGAAGTAAATAAAATAAAATACGTATATGCTAAAAGTTCAGCTGTCGCCTTGCGTCGTGGAGCGTCTAAAAACTATAAGATTACCAAAACGTTAAGCGCAAATGAACGACTCGTTTACCTTTATGAATATAATGGATGGATTTATGCAGAAACAACTTCAGGAATACGAGGATGGGTGGAAAAAGCTCAAACTTCCTCTATCGCATTGAACAGTTTTATTGACCCAATCAAACAGGAAACTGCCAACGAAACTTATTTTATTTGGAAGAAAACGTCTAATTTTAAAGTGTCCTACACGATTCTTTCCGAAAATCGTTTAAAAATTACTGGTTCTTTCTCATATGCCGAAATACCTTCCTTTTCTATTAAAGGTATTCGCTCAATAGAGAAGATAGATAACTCGTTAATTGTTACATTCTCACCTGGATATACATTTACGCTTCGCAACTATACGGATAAGCTGTCTATTAAAGTGATGGAAAGAGGTTTAAAAGGAAAAAAAATTATTATTGACGCCGGACATGGCGCACATGATTCAGGTGCTATCGGACCAAGTGGTTTAAAAGAAAAAGATGTAACCCTTGACACTGCTCTATTGCTGAAAGATGAACTCGAAAAAGCAGGAGCCATTGTTAAATTAACGAGAAGCAAAGACGTATTTCTGGAACTTGCGGAACGCACCTTGATTGCAAATAGTTCAGATTATGACGCATTCATTAGCATTCATGCTGACTCGTATTCTCGCACATCACGCGGAACTACAACTTACTATAATATATCAACTAATTTTAATGGACCAAAGAGCCAACAACTAGCGAAAATTGTACAAAAGCATCTTGTAGCGCAACTAGGTACATACAATAGAGGCTATAAACAGCAAGAGTTTTATGTAAATCGCAAAAATGAATTGCCTAGCATTCTCGTAGAATTAGCTTTTATATCTAATCCAAACGAGGAAGCTCTTTTAAAAACAAAAGCGTTTCGACAAAAAGCCGCTGTAGGCATTCGAAAAGGCTTGGAAGAATATTTTAATAACTTCTAAATCCACATAAAAAAGAGAATAATGGATATCACTCCATTATTCTCTTTCATTCATTTTCATCAAAATAATGGAGGTAATAAATCATGAAAACAAAAAAATGGGCAATTTCAATTGGACTAGCTGCGGGAATGATTGCTGGCTCGATTTTTTTCACCCCATCGGTTATGAAAGCGTCTGAAGAAGTAATTCTTGCCAGCGTTGATTGGGTAACGTCGCAGTTATCCCCTATTAAGTCCGACATCGCTTCTCTAAAGGCAAAAGTGGAGGCGCAGCAAAAAGAAATTGATCGTTTAAAGCAGCAATTAGCTAATCAACCTTCAACACCAACATTACCGTCAACCGTATACGTAGCAAAGAATAACGTCGCCATTCGCAGTGGAGCATCCACCAATTATAAAGTGATTGCCTATAAAAATGCTGGTGACTCTTTAAAGGTAATTGATTCATTTACATCCTCTCAAGGATTATGGTATCGGGTCGAACTTTCTTCCACCTTAAAAGGATGGGTATATTCTGGTGATGTTTCTACATCGCGCATTAATAACAATACACAAAAAACGGTCAGCACTACAGATAGAGTCGATATTAGAAAAGGGGCAACCACCTCATATCCAGTCATCGCAACGGTAGAACGCGGGACAAGCCTGGTCTTCATCCAATCATTTACCAATAGTCAAAAGGAAGTATGGTATAACGTCCAATTATCAAACGGTCAGCGCGGCTGGATGCCCGCCAAGTTCGGTGAGGTGAAATAATTCGTGAAAAAAATATGTTTCTTTTTATTTCCTGTTATCTTTTTTTTGTTTTTTCCCATTTCTTCAAACGCTATGGAAATTATCACCTATGAGAACCCTGTCAATGTTCTAGTACATAAAGGGACAAGTGTTACAGTTTCTGTGAATGGAAACTATCAAATTTTAAATAAAGAAAAAATGACAATTACGCCATTGGCAAGCGGAACAACATTAACTTTTCAATATTATCCATCAAGAGTTTCTGTCACATACAATTCCAAATCTGATTTTTCTAGCACTGGATTTATTATTCAGGAAACAAAGGGAGCCGCTCCGCTATCCTTAGTAACGGTTAACAAAACCCGTTATCGCGGCGGACTAGATATCAGCACGCAAAACAACTCTCTTCAAGTAGTGAATATTTTAGGGATGGAAGACTACTTAAAAGGTGTCGTTCCAAGCGAAATGCCTGCTTCCTGGCCAATGGAGGCATTAAAGGCACAGGCGATTTCTGCTAGAAACTACGCTTATGTAAATAGAAACAAATTAACTACTAATCCAAATACCCAAACGTATAAAGGGTTTGATGGTGAAAACCAAAGAACGAATCAAGCCGTCGATGCAACGAAAGGACTGTATATCAAATACCAAGGGAAAGTCATCGAGACATTTTATCATTCTACCAGCGGTGGGAGAACAGCCAACGTTGGCGATGTATGGAATTCAAATCAAAGTGCCTATCCTTATCTTGTCAGTGTTGATGATCCATATGAATCATCGCCGCATAGCCGATGGTCTTTTACCTTTTCTCCTAGCACGATTTTGCAGTCGTTTGGCATTCGCAATCCATCAGCAGCTTTATATAATATGTCCATCACCAAAACCGGCGCGAATGGGGAGGTAGGCGCCGTAACGATTGAGACTTCGGAAGGCACAAAAACAGTAAAAGGAAACGAAAATCAAATCCGCAAGCTGTTTCCTCTTAACAGCGGATCATATTACGGAATGCTGCCATCCAGTTGGTTTGATATTCAAGTAAATAAAGAGGGCAAGCAATTATTTATACAAACACCGCAAGGGAAAAAAACTGTTGCCTCTTTAAAAGGACAAACGGTGCAGACAGCCAACGGCACGGTGACGATATCGGAAGACGTAAATGTCCAAACTGCCACAGGGGTCACTTTGATTTCTTCTGACCCGGCAAAAGTCTCTTCCATTACGGTAACGGGAAGAGGCTGGGGACACCGTATCGGCATGAGCCAATATGGAGCAAAAGCATTTGCCGAAAAAGGATGGACAGCGAAACAAATTCTTGAGCATTATTATAAAGGAGCAAAAGTTTCTTACTAAAGGTGGAACATTTGGTTCATATAGATGAATCGGCAAAAAAAGAAACCAGTGTGACCGACATTGGACACGCTGGTTTCTTTTTTATCCTAAAATGGCCTTTGATATTTTATTCAGAAAGATGTTTTAATAAATCATCAACGATACTGCTCCATGAATATTCCTCTACCGCTAATCTCCTGCCGTTTTCTGACATCATACGGTATTCCTCTTCAGAAATTTGCATTAGCTCCCGTATCACAGCAGCGATTCCTTCCGGTTGTTCCGGAGGCGCGATTCTTCCACAGTTATGGGTTTTCAAAATCTCAGCGCTCTCCCCAGCTCCACAATAAAGAACTGGTGTTCCTGTAGCGATAGCAGGGAAAATTTTTGATGGCCGCGCTCCTTTAAATAAGTCAATATTGCGTAATGACACGATACTATAGTCGGATATAGAAAAAATGTCAGGCATTTTCGACACAGGCACAGAGCCGTAAAACGTAACATTATCGAGGCGCAGCTCTTCTTTTAGCTTGATTAGCTTTTCCCGCTCCTGGCCATCGCCGACAAACAGAAAATGAGCATTTGGATATTCCTCTTTAATCAAAGCCGCTGCTCGCAAAACGGAATCCAATCCTTGTGCATACCCCATTGTTCCCGCATAGGTAAACACTACTTTTCCTTCTAGTCCCAACTCTCTCAATAGCTCCTCATTTTTCGGCAGCGGCTTAAACACGTCCGTATTTACTCCGTTCGGTAATAAAAATACGTCACTCGGCGCTTTTCCCTGCTGAATCATATAATCGCGAATACCTTCCGTCGCTGCTGCTATTTTCCATGACTTTTTGTACAAAAACAATTCGAGCCATCTTGCCATCCGGATAAATGCTTTATTTTTTAAAATTCCTAGCTCTACCGCAGATTCCGGCCAAATATCAGCGACATTAAATACAAATTTTGCCCTTTTTAGCTTTGCCCCAAGATAGCCGGTAATTCCCAAAAACAAAGGCGGGGAGTTGCAAATAATAACATCTGTCGGCTTCGATTTAAAAAGAGAATAAAACGAGCTGAATGTAAAAGAAAAGTAGGAAGCTAATCTCTTCCAGAAACTCCCTTTTGGTGATGGATAAATCCATGTTCGGTGAACAGGGATGCCGTCCCACTCTTCAAATAAATAAAACATACCGCGATACTCTTCTGGAATGACTCCTTTTGGATGATGTGGAAACGCCGTCAACACTTCCACTTGATGGCCTCTTTTGATCAATTCCTTGCTGACTTCATATACTCGAATTTGCGGTGCGCCCGTCTCAGGTGGAAAGTGCTGGCACAAATAAATAATTCTCATAATTGTTTCAGCTTTTCCTTTAAGTATTGTTGTAATTTCTCTTTTAAATCCGGGCGCTTTAACGCAAAATCGATCGAAGCTTGGAGAAAACCAAATTTATCTCCTACATCATAACGCATTCCTTTAATAATGTAAGAATACACTTGTTCTTTGGATAATAAAAGATCAATCGCATCGGTTAGTTGAATTTCTCCTTTGGAATCTGGAGCAACTTGTTCTAACATGTCAAAAACAGCTGGAGTTAAAATATATCGGCCAATAATTGCCTGAGTTGACGGCGCTTCTTCGACCGCTGGTTTTTCAACAAGGCCTTTGACAGTGAACAAATCCCCGTTTTGACCATTATAATCAACGATTCCGTACTTATTCACTTCGGAACGAGGCACTTCTTTTACCCCTAGAATGCTTGACTGAACGCGTTCATACTGTTCTATCATCTGCTTTAATGCTGGAACATCGCTGTCAATGATATCATCGCCCAGCAATACAGCGAACGGCTCATTGCCAATAAACTTTTTCGCACATAATACAGCATGTCCGAGTCCAAGAGGTTCTTTTTGCCGGACATAATGAATATCCACTAAATTTGAAATGGACTCTACAACCTGCAGCATATCATGTTTCCCAGTTTTTTCTAAAAGCAACTCTAACTCAACCGATTTATCAAAATGATCCTCAATAGCACGTTTGTTTCGGCCTGTCACAATGATAATATCTTCAATTCCTGAATGAACAGCTTCTTCTATAATATATTGAATGGTCGGTTTATCAACAATTGGCAGCATCTCTTTTGGCTGCGCTTTTGTAGCTGGTAGAAAACGGGTGCCAAGCCCCGCTGCTGGAATCACTGCTTTTTTAATCATGATTCACACCTCGTTTAACGTTTGCTTGTATAAGTGAAGCATTCTCGACGCATTTTCTATCCAATTATAATGTTCTTTCACATGAAGAATTCCTTTTTCCCCCATTTTCGAACGTAAACTTGGATCACGTAAAAGTGTTTCAAATGCTTCTGCCAACTTCTCTGGACTCTCTTTCGGCACCACCAATCCGGTTATCCCATCTTTCACTACTTCAGGCAATCCTCCTACATTCGACACGACCACCGGTACTCCGCAAGCCATCGCCTCTACCGCCGCCACGCCAAAGCTTTCGCTATCCTCCGTAGATGGAACAGCAAAAATATCCATCTTATTAATATACTTTGGTACGTCCGTGTTCGGCACTCTTCCAGTAAACGTAGTAACGTCACGAACACCCAACTGTTCCGCTAGCAGCTCGTATTCTTTTCTCTGCGGCCCATCTCCAACAATAAGCAAATTCGTATTTGGATAATCATTTCGAATCTTCGCAAAAGCTTTGATGAGATCCGCGATTCCATACTTATCAGAAAGGGCTTTTACCGTCCCAATCGTTACTTCTCGTTTTTCTTCCGCTTTTGGCAGAGGTTTAAATTTAGTGATATCAACCCCAAAAGGAGTTACTTCGACCGCTTTATTTGTATATTTCTTCGTTTCCTGCGCCATCACATGACTTGTAGAACAAATCACGTCTGCTTTTTTTAATGTATACTCCACAATCTTTCGGTTCAATGTATTTTGTTTTGGGAATTGATAAATATCACGTCCCCATACGGAAACATAGAAAGGATGGTACCCGGCAATGGCACCGACAAATCCATAACTAGATACATAATGAGAGTGTAAAATATCTGGTTGGAACGACGACAAAACTTTTTTCAACGTGGATACAGTCGAAATATACGATAATTTTCCCGGCAGCCATTTTGGCAATACAATGGTTTCGACTTCTTTCGCGTTTTCCGGTGAATAATGATCTTTGAACGTAACTACTTTTACATCAATACCTTGTTCTTGATAAAACAAAGCCCATTTATGCGTGTGAATCGATTTGCTTGGGGCTAACAGCAATACTTTCATTCATCTTCCCCCATTAATGTCTTTTTCACTTTTTCTACTCTTGCCACCCATGAATGCTTTTCAACAAATGTTCGCACAATATTGTTGCGGTAGCCGTCTTGATATTCTATCATGTCCCGAATTGCTTCGGCCATGGAATGTTTATTATCATCACAAATAATGCCATACCCATCCTCTTCAATAAAACGCTTTTGCGCCAAACAGGATGTGGCCACGATTGGCAGTCCATTTGACAAATATTCAACAAGTTTGACAGGTACGGAAAAATCATTATATTCGCTGCGAATTCTTGGAATAAGCGCAAAATCCATCTGTGCATACAAACGATCTAATTCTTCTCCACTAATATGTTTTACCTCTACGTTTAATTGCTTTATGCGTTCCTTTTTCGAAACAGGTAAGGCATCATATTCATTTTTACGGCATACGACAGTTAAATGAACAATCGTTTTTTCCTGATTTACGATTTCTAATGCATCAAGAAGCAAAAACAATCCGTAGTCATCATTGTTAATGCCGCCAACATAAATCGCTTTGGAAACGTTGTTATCGCGCTGTTTGAGCGGAATCGTTTTTCGCTTTCCCCCCGGCGGCAAATCTACCATCGGGCGCCGGATGGAAACGTACTTTCCCATCTCCATGCTAGGTAAAAAAATGACGTCGCAATATTTCTCATAAAAGCGCTCTTCCCACCGATAAACAGTTTGCATAATTTTTTTCTTCCAGCCTTTGAGCGGGTAGAGCTCATCAAATTTCCAATACACATCACGATAAAAGACACCTACGGGAACATGATGTTTCTTCAAATACCGCAATACTTTCCAATCAATCAATGGTTTTTGCGGCTTATGTCCTGGATCGGTCAACCATAAAGGAATCGTTTGGTTTTCCATATAGCAGAACAAAAGATTTGTCAGCTTCCCTTCGTTCTGAAGCTGACAAAATTGCTTTTCCCGCTCTGCTGACGTACCAGAAATAAGAATTACTTCAATTCCCTCTTTGGCTCCCCATTCACAAAACGCTTTATACATTTCGTGTGGTCTTAACTTGGAACCGCTATTCGTTTGTTTCGCGAGCGGAAAAGGATAGTAAACAAGGACCTTTTTCATTCTAAATCCCTCATCGACTGTTAAATTTTTTTAGAAGCATTAACCGTATATCGTCCTTCATATACATAAACAGTGCCAATCCCCCAAACAGCGTGATAAGCAATATCCAAATCGGGTTGAATAAGAAATCGGTAAAACCCCCAACAATGGTTCGAGGGATGTTGATCGAAAAGTAGACAAACAGACTAAGAAATATTGGATTTTTCGGCAGACGGAGAAAGAAAATATACAAAAGCTGAATTACCGCTCCTACGTATAGGGTGCCAATAATGATGCCTAAATAACCAAAGTTAGCGTATGCTTCCGCAACAAAGAGCGTATTCAATACTCCCCCTGTTCCATCTTCAATCCGCTCTGGAAATACGTGAGCCATTACCATTCGCGCCGAACGAACGTTATCGATATCAAACAATCCGGTTAAAGCCGAAGGTAAACTTTTCCCATAGAGAAACGGCAACGCTTCCCCAAATATATTCAAGTGCAAAAATGTCGGTGCGATTTGTGCTAGGATTAGTCTGCCAATCGGTCCTTTATTGTAGGATAAAAACGTTCCAATATCATTGACCCCTTGAATGACAACATACATCCCTACGAGAACAGCGCCGCCAATGATTCCGTATACTGCTAATTTTACAGGAGAGAATCTCATTTTCCCAATATATATACGAACGAGGAAAAACATAATAAAGTAGAAAAAGATCGGAGATTTAGCTAAATCATATACATTAACAAACACGGCGCCGGCAAATAGGAAAACAAAAAGCAGCTTCCATCTAGGTTCATTGGTCAACACAGCAAAAAGATAAACGATAAGCGATAAAACAGGAGTAAGAGTGAGAGCAAAAATATTTCGAAACAATACGTTTCCATGAAAATGACGCGATGCTTCCACACGCAACTCCGCCAAACTTTCGTCCGTGCCTTTTAACAACTCAAAAATCGGAATGTCAGGCGTCTTCCAAACCATATAAATAATAGCTAAGAAACTAATCGCTGATAAGGCAGCAAACAAATAAAATATTTCGTTGCGATTGGCAGCCATATTCTCAAGTGGTTTTTTCAAATAATCATTAAATTCTCGTTTCGCCTCAAACCCGCACAGTTTCGAAACAAAGAACATCGATAGCGGCAGAAACACCATGACAAAACAAACAACAACAAATCCAATCATGCGGTATTCATCAGGGCGAAAAAGTTTCCTCGTCATATAATAGTCGTCTATACCTAATGCAATGAACAATGCGCCAATAAAACTAGAAACTAATAGTGAGTAGTAATAGACAATGGAGACAAGGTTCGGTTTCGTAAACGAAAGTGTTCCTGCCACGTAACGAAACAGTAAAGTCGATATGCATAATACGATCATCCAAAAAAGCACATACAGCATAGAATCGCACCCTTACACTTGTTCAATCGCTGCAACAATTTTTTCTGCCGCTTTTCCATCACCAAATACGTTGGCATATACAGGGTTCACTGCTTTTTTTACCGCTTCCACAATCTTCTCTACATCCGTGCCAACCAAAATATTCGCTTCCGACTCTAATGTTTCTACCCATTCCGTTTGTTCGCGGACAGTTACGCAAGGCACCTTCATAAAGTAGGCTTCTTTTTGCACACCACCGGAATCCGTAATAATTTTTTTGGCATTGCTTTCTAACGTTAACATATCTAAATAACCGACAGGCTCAATGATCTTCAGATTAGGAATGGATGCCGCATCCAATCCGTATTCTGCTAGTTTATGTTTTGTCCGTGGATGAATCGGCCACACTTTCATTTCATCGATTTGCGAAAATGCCTCTAAGATATTTTTCATATTATGGATATCATCGGTATTTTCTGCGCGATGAATCGTAATTAAATGATATTGTTTCGGTTGCAGCCCTAAATCAGCAAGAATTGTCGATTTTTGTTGTGCCAATTCTTGATTGTATAGTACCGCATCGTACATGACATCCCCAACGTTGATCACATTTCGCGTAATGTTTTCTTTCTTTAGATTTTCTACCGCGGTCTCTGTAGGACAAAATAAAAATTCTGATACATGGTCTGTCATAATTCGGTTAATTTCTTCCGGCATTTTTTTATTAAAACTGCGCAATCCCGCTTCAACATGAATAACAGGAATATGCAATTTTGCAGCGACGAGCGCGCCGGCAAGCGTTGAGTTTGTGTCACCATACACAAGTACATAATCAGGCTTTTCTTTTAACACAACTTCTTCAATCTTGATCAACATTTCCCCGGTCTGCTTCCCATGACTGCCAGAACCGACACCTAAATGATAATCAGGTTTTGGAATGTTTAACTCTTCAAAGAAAATATCAGACATATTCGCGTCATAATGTTGCCCAGTATGAATAATTAACTCTGTATGTCTTTGACGCAGCACACGAGAAACAGGCGCTGCTTTAATAAATTGCGGTCTTGCACCTAAAACGGTAACAATTTTCATCGTAACACCTCCTAAAAAATCGGTTCCCATTGATATTATCTTTTTCGGTGATTACCCGTGTTTATTCGGCGGCACCCCCGTGAAAATGTGACGGCTTAGCGCGAAAATCCGCATCTACGCGGCTAATCAGCACTATGAGCAGAAAGTAGATCCATCCAAGTATAACCCATCCGTCATGTATTTTCGTTTCTTGAATATACACAATAGCCACTAGGCTAATCAGCGCGTTTACAAATAAAAAGGACATTTTCCCAAATGAAACTGGCACATAATAAACTTTTTGGCTTTTCCGGAAAATCAACCATATAGCAAACACATAGGTAAAAATATTAGCGACAATTGTTCCCCATTCAATCCAATAAGGAACGAGCATAAAATTTAAAACGATATTGAGGAACGCCGCGATCATAAACACACGGGTAATGTACGCCGTCTGCTTTGTAAAAAAGAGGCCGGCAGAAATAATGAGATAATAAAAATTTAAAAATGTAACACACGAAAGAAATGAAACATACCGATATGCTTCGTAATACTGCGTAGCAAAAAACGTTTTCATGATCCATGGACTAACCGTTGCAACCGCTATAATTCCGAAAAGCCCCAACAGCAATAAAGCCATATAAATTTTTGCAAACAGCCATGGGCTGTTTTCTTGATCTTTTATTGACATAGAATAAGGACGCCAAGCCATTTGTATGCCGCTTGTAATCAACGTAATCATCATTGCCAAGCGCAGCGCTACTCCAAATACGCCCGCTTCCTCAAGGGAAGCGAACTTTTGAATAAATATAGTACTCGAATTGGCAATTACCCAAAACGCTAAAGAGGTTGGCGCCAATGGAGCGGCGTAAGCAAGCAGTTCTTTAAGGACGTCCCATCTCACATGAAACTTTAAATACTTTCCCGTAATATGCAACATAAAAAAGAAAACAATACCGCTGCTTATTAATCTACCGAGAAACAACCCTTTCGGAGTTGGTTCAAAAAATTTCAACGCTGCGTAGGAAAGAACCGCAACGAGAAGCATTTTTATCAGCGTAAATAAAGCAACTTTTTTTGTTTGAAATTCAAATCGCATAACGGTCGTCACAACAACAAAAACGGTATCCAAAAGCAGCGTAAATAAATTAATATACAATAAATCAACATGATGAGGATTTTCCAGCAGTATTTTGGAAAACCATGGACCGGCAAGCAGTACCAGTACAAATAGCAAAAAAACGACAAAAAGCCGGA
Source organism: Parageobacillus sp. G301 (assembly GCF_030268025.1). Classification (NCBI taxonomy): domain Bacteria; kingdom Bacillati; phylum Bacillota; class Bacilli; order Caryophanales; family Anoxybacillaceae; genus Parageobacillus; species Parageobacillus sp. G301. The sequence goes on along the minus strand of NZ_BSDB01000002.1, from coordinate 429,031 downwards.
AATACATGACATTCCGTACATACACAAGGCGCTTATTCTCATCCTTTGTGTCATAGTAATAAAACGATAGCGCCGAATCTGTGCCAAAAATAACAAGGAAAGTCAACATCGATGTCCATCGGTCTAAAACATCGACAAGCCCATATTGGGCTCTCGATAAAAAGCTCGTGTACACAGGTAACATAATAAACGCGATGAGTTTCGTTCCCACGTTCATAAACGCGTAAAGGAGCGAATCCGCTCCTAAACGCTTTAATTGCGACAACAATTTATAACAACTCCCGCTCATCTACCATTTTGCTGAATTTAGCTGGAAATCCTTTGACAACTGTTTTTGGTTCTGTATCTTTCGTCACAAGCGCTCCTGCTGCCACAAATGTCTCCTCAGCAATTGTAATTCCTGGAAGAATGATAACTCCGCCTCCGACGCGCGCTCCCCGCTTAATCGTCGCACCTTTAATTTTCGAAAACCGCTCTTCGGTTCTGCCCATATAATTATCATTCGTCGTTGTCACGCAAGGAGCAATAAAGACATGGTCTTCCAGTGTCGAATATGCTGTAATGTAAGAGTTGGATTGAATTTTTGTGCGGTCGCCAATTTCGACATGGTTTTCAACGCAAACACCGCGTCCAACGATGACGTAATTACCGATTTTCACGTTTTCCCGCACGCTTGCAAGATCTGCGACTAACGTGTTTGCCCCAATAGTTGCGCCGCGATAAATGACAGCATTCGCGCCAATGGTGCAATCTTCGCCAATCACAAGGGCAGGAATGTCGTCCGAAAGCTTCACCGTACTCGTTTTCGCTGGCTTTGGCGGTTTACCAAGCACGGCACCATCGGCGATGGTTGTTCCATCACCGATGACTGTGCCCTCATGAATCGTAACACGATTTCCGATTTTTACATTTTTCCCGATTTTCACACCTTTTTCGATCACTGTAAAATAACCGACTTCTACCGTCTCATCAAGCACAACAGAAGAATCAATAAAATTCATTTTGCCTTCTCCTCTTCATACAAGATTATAGTTTTACATATTTATTTGGCTTCTCTACATCTTTTAACGCATTGCGCGTATCAAAAATAACCGGGCTATTTTGTGCAATCATTTCATAATCAAAGTTAGAATGATCCGTTGTTACAAGTACGATGTCAGACTGTTGCAATAGTTCTGGAGTAAGTTCCACTGTTTCAATTACACGATTGCAAGCACGGAACGAAGGAACGTAAGGATCAACAACTGTAAATTCCGCTCCGTGTTGTTCCAATAATTCAAGAATTTTTAACACTGGGGATTCACGCACATCGTCAATATCTTTTTTGTACGCAACCCCTAATACCGTTACTTTCGAGCCGCGTAGCGCTTTTCCTTCTTCGTTTAGAATTTGCATAGTTCGATTGACCACATATTCCGGCATTGCATTATTAATTTCGCCCGCAAGCTCGATGAGACGAGTATGGTAGTTATATTCGCGAGCTTTCCATGTTAAATAGAATGGGTCAATCGGAATGCAGTGGCCGCCTAGACCTGGTCCTGGATAAAACGCCATGAAGCCGTATGGTTTTGTTTTCGCTGCTTCAATCACTTCCCATACGTCAATGCCCATTCGCTCACAAAGGATTGCCATTTCGTTCGCCAACGCAATGTTAATATGACGGAACGTATTTTCAAAAATTTTCTCCATTTCCGCCACCGCTGGGCTTGATACTTCATGAACATCTCCTTCTAAAACGGCACGATACAGCGCTGCTGCTACCTTTGTGCACGTTTTGGTGACACCGCCGACCACTTTTGGTGTGTTTTTCGTTTTAAACAATTTATTACCAGGATCAACACGCTCTGGAGAATACGCGACAAAGACCGTTTCTCCTACTTTTAGACCTTTTTTCTCAAACGCTGGTTTCACGATTTCCTCTGTTGTGCCAGGATAAGTCGTTGATTCAAGAACAATTAACATTCCTTCATGCGCATATTTGGCAATTTCATTTGCAGAATTCTCTACATAAGATGTGTCTGGTTGTTGATGCTCATCTAATGGTGTTGGAACGGCAATAGCCACTGCATCGACTTCCGCAATGCGTGCATAATCTGTTGTCGCTTGTAAATAACCTTTTTTCACCATTTCATGAAGGTCTTCATCTACGACGTCACCAATGTAGTTAATTCCGCTATTTACTTGATCGACGCGATGTTGTTGAATATCAAAACCGATCACTTTAAAGCCAGCTTTTGCTTTTTCCACCGCAAGAGGCAAACCGACATATCCCAATCCAACTACCCCGATCACCGCTTCACGATTTTCAATTTTTTTCAACAAGAGTTCATCATATCTCATCTTTCATCGTTCCTTTCCTTAGGATAGTAGCACTCTTTTTCCAGTTTCTGCCGACTCTAAAATAGCTAAAATCAGTTTGACAGGAGCGATTCCATCTTCTCCGGTTATAATTGGCTCACGGTCTTCTTGAATAGCCTGAACCATATCTTCGATAATCCATTGATGTCCAGGCTTTCCAAATGGATCGCTGTTTATTTCGTCGATCAACTTCTCGCGTTCCTCTTCGGACACGCCTTCTATATCCCATGTTTCAATAAAATTAGCCGTACGGCCGCCGATTTTTACAGAAGCTTTTTCGCCAAAAATAGCGATGGATTCTTCCAAATTTTTTGGGTAAATCGTCGTTGCTGCTTCAATGACACCGAGCGCACCATTTTTAAATTGAACAACAGCCGCTGCGACATCTTCCGTTTCAATATTCCGCAATCTTGTCGCCGCCATAGCTTGCACCGCTTCCACTGGCCCCATTAGCCAAAGCAATAGGTCCAAATTGTGAATGGCTTGGTTCATGAGCACTCCGCCATCAAACTCTTTCGTGCCGCGCCAAGCAGCTTGATCATAATATGCTTGATTACGGTTCCAGCGCACCGTTGCGTTCGCGTGGCTCAGCTTTCCAAACGCACCCTGTTCCATTTTTTCTTTTAACTTCTGAATCGCCGGTCTAAAACGATTCGGATGAACAACGGCTAGTTTCACTTTGTTTTCTTTTGCCACACGAATCATTTCTTCCGCATCTTCTAGTTTTAATGCCATCGGTTTTTCAACGATAATATGGCGCTTATGCTCTGCAACAATTTTAGTTAATTTAGCATGCAATCCAGAAGGGACGCATATATTAACAACATCAATATCCTCATTTTCCCTTAACATCGTTTCCATATCTGTATATGTTTTTACTTTACCGTCAAAATCGCGCAAACGTTCCGGATTTGTATCACACACGGCAGTCAGCACTGCCCCTTCTGCTTTTTCAATCGCCTCGATATGTTTTTTGGCGATATGGCCCATGCCGACAACGGCAAATTTAATCATGTTGATAGTACCTCCTAGCATCGAGTACGTACTTCATCAAAATTAAAATGATAAACGTAAGGAAAATTCCTAAGACAACCCCAATCGCTATGAGTTGCCCTGTATATGTTTTCGATTTAGAAACGTTCTCTGATAATACAGATGGTTCCTCATAAAACACTAAATTATTACGAATCCGACTTGCTTTTTCCATCGTATCTGTTAAAATTTCTTCCGCCTTAACTGCGCTATCGAGCTGATCTAACGTTAACTGTTGTGAATCTAGTTTTTTGTTATAGTGCTCTACTATCAACTGCAAATCTTTTTTGTATTCATCCAATTCATGTAAACGTTCATTTGTAACATCTAAGCGCTGCTTAGAATGTTGCTGTAAATCATGATTATATTCGGAAACAATCTTCCGTAATTCGTTTTGTACACTAGTTTTATCGTCGCCTTTTAAGGTAATTTTTACATATTTATCCTCTGTAACAACAATATCTAACTTATTTTTGACATGAGGTAAATTTGCCCTAATATTTTTCGGATCCGTTAAACTTTTTAGATTTACAGAACCTGTAAAGATAATCGCCTTTCCCGTATAATTATACTTATGCAAAAAAAGGTGCCCCGCCAACACAGATATGAGCGCCATTGCTAGCGGTACAAACAGAAACCAAAATTTCTTTTTCCAAAAAAACAGCAAGTATTCATAGAGAACGAACTTCTGCTTTTCTGTTGCCAAAAATGCCACCATCCTTATCATAAACTAACAAAGTCCCAATTATAAAACAAATTGCATCAAATAAATAATACCAAACCAAAGAAAACGCCCCCTGCACACAAGCGGCGACGTTTTCTTTGTGCAATGTTATTACTTCTTATAAAACTCAGCGATTTTTGAAACAACATATTCTTGTTGCTCTTCTTTGAGTTCAGGGAACATCGGGAGCGACAATGCCTCTTTCGCCGCCTTTTCGGCTTCCGGTAAATCCCCTTCCTTATAGCCTAAATCTTTAAACACCGGCTGCAAGTGTAATGGAAGCGGGTAATATACCATTGTTGCGATTCCATTTTCCTTCAAAAACGCCTGTAATTCGTCACGTTTTGGCGCTCGAATCGTATACTGATGGAAGACATGGTAACAATCTTTAGACTCTACCGGCGTCACGATGATATCGCCAACCTTCTCTTTTAACAGACGTGTATACGTATCGGCGTGTTTTCTTCTTAATTCCGACCATTTATTCAAATGCGGAAACTTAACATTTAAAATCGCTGCCTGCATTTCATCAAGACGGCTATTATAGCCTAGTATATGATGATAATATTTAGGCTTGCTTCCATGAACACGGATAACGCGGCACTTTTCCGCTAACTCATCGTCATTGGTGACAATCATTCCGCCGTCTCCATACGCTCCTAAGTTTTTCGTTGGGAAAAAGCTGTATGTAGCCGCGGTTCCTAGTTCACCAACACTTTTTCCTTTGTATTTTGCTCCAATCGCTTGCGCAGCATCTTCGATGATAGCTAACTGATGTTTTTGAGCAATTTCTACAATTGCATCCATATCTGCCATCTGTCCGTATAAATGAACCGGAACAATTGCCTTTGTTTTTTCGGTGATAGCGGCTTCTATTTTTTTAGGGTCGATATTAAAGGTTACAGGATCAATATCTACAAACACTGGCTTTGCTCCAGTACGAACAATGGACCCTCCTGTAGCAAAAAAGGTGAACGCTGTCGTAATCACTTCATCACCGGGTCCTACACCAGCTGCTTGCAAAGCAATATGTATCGCGTCACTTCCATTTCCGCATCCAATTCCATGCTTTACGTTGCTATAGGATGCTATATCACTCTCTAGTTTTTTTACTTGATCACCTAAAATAAAGCGTGATGAGCTCATCACTTCGTCCAAAACGGCAAGTATTTCAGACTTTAGCTGCTGATATTGCTCACTTAAATCTAACATTGGTACTTTCATAAAAAATTCCTCCAAAAAAATAATGTTAATTTCAACATGTTTAGTTTATCACATCTTCTCCAAAGATATTATTACGCTTTTTTGACAAAGTTTAAATGAAATGATGAAAAATTTAAAAACAACGTATATCATTCATCAAACAAGGCAATAATCTTCGAATAGTTATTATTCCCCAAAAAAGCCGTTTGTACCTTTTCGACACAAACGGCAAGAAAACAAAACAACTTTATTGTCAATCATTGTTAGCGATCATTTCCATATACTTTTCTTCCGCCGCGTAATAATTTGCGGATGAATGTCATAAAAGGTTTATATTGATCGTTAACAAGCCCAATTAACTCTGCCAAAAGTTCTACTATAACCGCAAGAACAAACACAATGAGAATGGATTGCCATAATGTCGAAGCAGAAAAAAGAATTGCGCTTACTCCGAAAATAATGCCAAAACCATAAATCAATAATACCGTATTGCGGTGAGAAAAACCAAGCGCTAAAAGACGGTGATGCAAATGGGATTTATCTGGCGCCGAAATTGGTTTTTTATTCACGATTCGACGAATAATGGCAAAGGTAGTATCAAAAATTGGGACACCAAGAATAATGACAGGAACCACAAAACTAAACAATGTTACACTTTTATAAAGGCCTAAAACGGATAACACGGAAATCGCATAACCTAAAAACAGCGCTCCGGTATCTCCCATAAAAATTTTCGCTGGATGGAAATTATAGAATAAAAATCCAATCACACTACCCAATATAATAAGGGATAGGGTAAAAATCAGCATTTTATCAGCCATGCCGGCCATCGTCGCAATCGTAGCGATACCGATTGCGGAAATGCCTGCGGAAAGACCATCCAAGCCATCGATGAGATTAATCGCATTTGTAATGCCGACTATCCAAAAAATTGTAATGGGATAGCTCCACAATCCAACGTCAAATGTACCGACAAAAGGGATCGTTAAAATGTCGACTTTAAGTCCTGACGCAACAACAATGAGGGCGGCCAGAAGCTGTCCGCAAAATTTGATTTTCGGCGACAACTCATATAAATCATCGAGCATGCCGACAATTACAATTATAATCGCCCCTACAGTAATCCCTGTCACTTGTTGATTATAGACTCCACCGACGAAGTAGCCGACGGCCACACCGATGAAAATTGCTAATCCCCCAAGCCTCGGCATAATCCGTGTGTGTACTTTCCGCTCATTCGGTCTATCCACCGCTCCTATTTTGACTGCGAACTTTATGACAAAAGGCGTAACCACAATTACCGTTATTAAAGAAGCGAAAAATGCCAGAACCGCTTGCGTATTCATAAATAATCACCTTAACTTTGCGTAATAGTAACACACATCATCTTTATGTTACCACATACAACAAGTAAATCAATCATTTTTTTATGTCTTCTCTCCTTAAAAACATTCGGCAGTCTTAGGAAATTTACTTACTTTAGTGTATAAATTGAATCCAGAATGATACTTGTATTTTTTACCTTTGTCTGTATTATTAGTATGTTGTGCTATAATTAATTTCTGGAAGAATGAATTTATTAGGAGAGGAAAACATGTTAACAAAAGTAAAAGAGCTGTTTAGCGAAAGCACTCGAGATATAAAACGACTTTATAAACTTGTTCAGCAAGTAAACGAATTAGAACCAACCATCGCATCGTTAACGGATGAACAATTAAGAGAGAAAACCGAATATTTCAAAAAACGTTTAAAAGATGGAGATACACTCGATGATTTAAAAGTTGAGGCATTCGCGGTTGTGCGGGAAGCTGCGAAACGTGTTCTTGGTCTTCGTCACTATGACGTACAGCTTATCGGCGGATTTGTGTTACATGAGGGAAATATCGCTGAAATGCAGACCGGTGAAGGAAAGACATTGGTGGCTACTCTTCCGAGCTATTTGCACGCCCTTGAAGGGAAAGGCGTACATATTATTACAGCTAACGAGTATTTAGCTCGGCGCGACTACGAACAAATGGGGAAAGTTTTTCAATTTTTAGGACTTACTGTCGGTTTGAACATATCGCAAATGTCTCCCCAACAAAAAAAACAAGCGTATGCGGCTGATATCACTTACGGAACAGGAACGGAGTTTGGTTTCGATTATTTGCGTGACAACATGGTTTACGATCTTAATGATAAAGTACAGCGAAAACTGCACTATGCCATTATCGACGAAATTGACAGCATCCTCATTGACGAAGCCCGCACCCCGCTTATTATCGCTAATAAGTCGAGTATGGGAGCGGAATTATTCCGCATTACCGCTCAAATTGTTAAACATTTTAAAAACGGAGTCGATTATGAATTATATCCTGAAACAAAACAAATATTTTTAACAGACGAAGGGGCCGCAAAAATTGAAAAAGCATTCGGGATTGATAATCTATACGATGTGGAACACCAAGTATTATTGCACCATGTCATGCAATCATTGCGCGCTTTCGTGATTATGAAACGCGATGTCGATTACATTGTAAAAAATGGAAAAGTACTGCTAGTCGATCAATTTACCGGTCGCGTAATGGATGGGCGTACATTTAGCGACGGATTACATCAAGCGATCGAGGCAAAAGAAGGAGTAGAAATCACTGAGGAAAATGAGGTTCAGGCTACAATTACGATCCAAAATTATTTTCGAATGTATGATATACTGTGCGGAATGACGGGAAGTGCCACCCCTTCAAAAGATGAATTTTGGAACACATATCATCTTCGTGTCGTAACGATACCGACAAACAAACCTTCTCGGCGCATTGACATGGAAGACCTTGTATATCGCACATATGAAGCAAAAGTCCGCAAAGTTGTAACGGAAGTACAAAAAATGAACAAAATTGGCCGTCCTGTCTTAATCGGCACAACGTCTATCGCTCAGTCGGAGCGATTGTCCCAATATTTAACCAAAGCCGGTATTCCACATCAAGTTCTAAATGCGAAAACAGAAGAGGATGAAGCGCGCATCATCGCACAAGCAGGCCAAAAAGGACAAGTAATGATCGCCACAAATATGGCAGGAAGAGGAACGGATATTTTACTCGGGGAAGGCGTTGCAGAACTGGGCGGATTGCATATCATTGGCACAGAGCGTCATGAAAGCAACCGCATTGACATGCAGCTACGCGGTCGTGCCGGTCGCCAAGGGGATCCAGGCTCTTCGCAATTCATTATTTCCCTAGAGGATGACCTATTTCGCCTTTATGATCAAGAAGAATTGGAGAAATGGTTAAAGAAAGTGCAAACCGATGAAAACGGATTAATTATTTCCCCAGACCCTATCAAATTTGTCAGAAAGGTTCAAGAAACGATTGAAAACGCCCACTATTCGGCACGGGCTCATTTGCTCAAATTAGACTCTGTCATTGACCAGCAAAGTAAGATCATTTATCAAATCCGCGATCGTATTTTAGCTCTTCAAAACGAAGAGGTCCTTTTCAAAATGATCGAGCATATTGAAAACTATGTAACGCAAACAGTCGATAAATATTGCCCGTCGGATGTCTTTTTCGAAGACTGGAATATAAAAGGGCTTCACGAAGAGTTAAGTTTTGTCTTTTTACAGTTTAATAAAACAATAGATGATTTCAAAGGCTCAGAAAAAGAAGAAATTAAACAATTGGTTTTGGAAGAATACGAGTCGTTAAAATCTGATTTGCTTACGTTAAAACAAGACGAGGCGCTCACTTTACGCTTAAAACGTTTAATGATTCAAATTATTGACTCTAACTGGATTAATCATCTTAATAGATTGACAGACTTAAAAGATGGCATCCATTTGCGCGGATATGGCCAGGAAGACCCATATCGCGCCTTCGAAATCGAAGCGTATCATGAATTTGTACGCCTCCAGCAAAACATTCATGCAGAAACTGCTATTAAGGCGATGAACTATATCAAAAGCCAATTTGATATCGAGCGCGCTTAATTAGAGGAGGATTTCTATGATTTTTAAACGAAAAAGAAAACAGCAGAATACTCTTCCTCCTGAACCCTCATCTGTTCAGGAGGAAAGCAGGAAGCAAGAGGAGGAATTAAAGACTACGTTATCGTTTCATCCCGACTGGGACTTATCTCCTCAGGAAAAATACGTGTACCAGTTTTATCATGAGCAGCTTCCACCGTTGAAACATAATCAAATTTCTATTTCGGGAATGAAACTAATTGAATATAACGATGGGTTTGTCGTCGTGGCGTTTTTACGCAGCACTCTTCCAAAACCAGTCCGCTTTGAACAAATTACTTTATTGTTGCTAGATGAAACCGGACAAGCGATTGCCAGAAAACAATTTGACATGGATAGCTTTGGCGAACTTCCGCCAATGACGGCAAGACCGTGGAGATTTCTCTTCTCATCGGAAGATAAGCTTGTCGATAAAATACCGACGGAAAACTGGAAAATAGCGTTTGAATTAAAGCAATCTCCCAACTCTTTACAGCATCGTCTCGATTTAGAAGAAAGCTGGGAACAATCACTATCCGCACAGCAGCGCGAACATTTGCAAAAATTAATAGAAACATTGCCGCCGCTTTCCGCTGGGGAAATTAACTTCACGGGAATAGAAGCGAAGCTAAATCAACAGGGCGACTTAATTGTTACGTTGCTTATTCGCAACGGCAGTGATAAACATATTCAGCTCGAGCAAATCCCATTAGTGGTGGAGGACGCTTCTGGGGAAGTTATATGTAAAGGCTTGTTCCGTCTTGAACGCTTTGAGGTAAAAGCGAACACAAGCAAGCCTTGGACGTTTATTTTCCCATCAAATCTACTATTAAAAGAAAATATTGATTTATCCAAATGGAAAGTATATCCTCCGCAATCATAATGCCACAAACAAGGCTGCCCTAATCATGACAGGGCAGCCTTGTTTTTTATATTATTCTCTCATTCTCTTTCTGAAAACAACCATATTTTCATGCATAGGTTAGGCGTAAAAGATTCATAGATTCTTTATTTTGCTACACTAATTTCTAAAAAGGCGCCTTTTCTCATCACCACTCCATCTTTGCCCTTTAATGTCGGATGAATGACTAATAAATAACTTTCTCCTTTTTTTAGCTTCTCAGTTGGCTTAACCAATAACTGCGTTCCCTTATGGATCTGAACCGTAACTGGTACTTCTTGCCCACCAATATGATATAGTTTTACTCCATTCGTGCTAGTATTCATCAATGGACGAGAAAATTTAATGGTAAATGTCTTATCCGCTGGAGCGTTTCGCAACTTTCCAAAAGACTGATAACTTTTCAACTGCTGTAAAAGTAAATCCCGATGCGCCGCATACAGCTCCTTGTTAACCGCTGTTGTTATATTTGGCTTTACTCCAACGTTATGAATAGGCGTTCCTTTTGGCGAGAAAAAGCGCGCGACCGTTAATTTCAACATGCTTCCGTCCGACAACTCAAACATTTCCTGCATGGAGCCTTTTCCAAAAGTCCGCTGACCATACAACACAGCAGCCTGCTGTTCTTTCACCGACGCAGCTACCATCTCCGATGCACTCGCACTGGAGGAATTAATTAATACTTTTATCGGCCCTTTCATTTGAATAGGTTGTGTCACCGCTCGATAAGTTACCGGTTTATTAGAACGGTCTCGGAGCTGAAACGCATATTTGGCATTTGGAAAAAAGCCTATGATTTGTTGGGCAGCTTCCACATAACCGCCTGGATTATCACGCAAATCAAAAACCCATCCTTTTACCCCGGAAAGAGAGCGAATTGCCCGTTCAATGTCCCTAACAGAGTTCATATCAAAGCTATACAATCGAATGTACCCGATGTTTCCCGCCAATTTTGTGAATTCAACGTTTGGCCAGTCAATTTTTTCGCGAGTCACGGAAACCGAAAATGTTTCGTTCGTCGATGGACGGAAAACTTTCAAATGTACAGCCGTTCCTTCTTGACCGGTAATTAAGGTTAATGCGGTTTCTTTAGCATTATTCGCCACGGACTGTCCATCAACTTCTGTAATGATGTCCCCCGCCCGCAGCCCAGCACGCGCCGCTGGCCCGTTTTCCAAAACAGACATCACTTTAATACCTAAATCATCTTCTTCCATCATAATTCCAATTCCTATAAATTCCATATCAATAGATTTTAGAAACTCTTCATACTCTTTTGCCGTCATATAAGTAGAATATGGGTCTAAATGTTTGACAATTTCTTGCGGCGTAGTTCCTTTTAATATTTGTTCATTTACCGGTTCCACATAATACTCTCGAATAATTTGGCGCACTTCATCCAATACTTTTGGTGAAACAGGTTCTGCGGCGCGGACACTTACGTCCAGCACAGCCGAAGCAGAGAAACAGAGAAACAATGCGATAATTAACTTGCTAATTCTTTTCACGTCCATATCCCTTCTTTCTTTATTCAATATCCAATACAGCTGGCGCTTTCAATTCCTGAAAATACATGTCTAACTGTTTACGCGTATTAACGTCTTGTACTTTCGGCAGCCATTGTTCGCATAAAGCAAGCAGCCGTTCGGCCTGATTTATATCGCCATTCTCATAAGCGGCGACAATTTTGTCCATCGCTATCATTATATTGATAGGGAAAAAAGCGCGTTGCTTCATCGTTTCTGCTGGGCGCTGAAACGTTCTGACCATTTTCTGCCGAACAGCGGTGTCTGAAACTTTCGTAATCAAAATCCCTGTCTTTTTCAGCTGTTTATCAAAAGATGGATATATATCATACAACGTATCTAAGTCGCCTGACCGAAGCGCCTGATCTAACCGCGATGTCAAAGCGGTTAACCGCTCTCCGCTTTCCACGGCACTAATATAATAGGAAGCCCGTTGAATCGTACGATAAGAATTAGCTAGTCTTTTGGAATACCGTTGCTTATCGGTTTTGTTTTTTATCCGCGCCACCTCTTTTTTCGCCGCCTCATAATCTTTTTTCACTTGATTGTAAAGACTATAAGGCTTGGAAAGACGGCTTGCTTTCATCGTTTGTTCCAGCTGGGCAGCGTGTTTCTCCAACCTCTCTATGGATGGAAGCGAAGCGGCTTCTGTCGTTTTCGCAAAAGTTCCCAATATAAAAGGCAGGAACAGCGCGAAAACGGCAATCAATATCGTAAAATGTCTTCCCCGATTTCTTTTCATCATCTATTCACCTACTATCCATAAAAATATAATTTAATTTTAATAGAAAGCATAGAGAAATAGAATATGTAATTTGTCTATTTTTCTATCTTTTATTACTATTTCATCATTACTATTATTTCTTCCAACTAATTTCCTTGTACAATTTGATAATGCTTGCTTCTGTCATCATGACGTCAAAGCGAAAATTTAACGTTTTCACACAAAAAAGCCGACTCTTTGGTCGCGCCTTACGACCTAGTGAGTCAGCTTTTGTTAGCTAAAATCCGGCCAATTTACTTGTTGCTCGTCCCCTTCGATTTTCGCCAATGTCCGATACCGAAACGGCACTAATTCTTCTTTCGGTTTATTCAAAAATGGCATAGCTAGTTCAAAAGGAATTAAATCAAATTGGTCTTTATTTTCTGAAATTAAATACAGACCGACAATCTTTCCTTTTTGTGATAAATCTATGCTAAGAAAAGCGGGATAATACGTACAGTCACGCGCTTCCAGAACGGCCTTAGCGATCACTACATTATCGTCTTCTTCTTCTACATCATTATTATCAATTTTCTCCAGTACTTTAACTGCCCATCCTTGTTTTTTATATCCTCCGATTAGTTTAGGAGGGTTTTTTTGCAGCTTCTTTAGTAACTCTTGATCCATATAAATAATTTATCCCTCCTTATAAATTCATAAACGGGTCCTGTTTTATGATACACATATTCTAATATGAAAAGCAAATGCCTCATTTTGGAAATAAACCGCTCTTAACGGTAAATCGCGCTTATATGATCTACATATATGGTTCCCGTATTTTTGTTTGTTTCATTAACTTCCATGTATCGCACTGGTATTTCCAGCATAATCGGAAGCGTTAAATTTGAAGGAACCGCCGCCGTTACATATTTCCATCCTGTCCAATCAACGCTTTTTGCAAAATCAATCCAAAACCGCTTTCCACTACCGTCTTTAAGCTGTGCACGAAGCCAGTGGCCGTTGCCATCTCCGTATACCCACATTCCAATAACAAAATTCCTCCATTCTTGATGGCATACACGCCCGAAGTTCCTTTCATGCCGCGAAAATCATACGATATTTGTAAAGAGCGGTTTCCTGTTCTCGCAATTTTATTCGTGACAGAAACATCAGCGGAAACATAGCCTACCCCTGAAACGAGCCATTGCCCTTCCGCCTGTTCAAAATCATCGATCATCTCCTCCGAGCCAACTGGAATCGGATCGGCTTTCTCCTTATAAATCACAAGAAGCGCGTTGGCTACAGGGCGAGGTTTACCGTCTGACGGTTTATTTTCAATAACAAGGCTTCCATCGGGCTGACGTGCAACAAACGTCGAAGATCCTCCACCATCGAGCGTCATCGCATCCACTGCGCCAAAATCTTTCATCAATTTCGCTAGCTCGTTCAATGTGACACCATTACTATGATTTGGATTTCGGCCATCCACCACTACCAACAATACATTGCCATTCTGATCAATTCCAATGGCAGTTCGAGGATGAGCTCCTGCAATATTAAACGATTGAACTGCTCCATTAGCAACAAGACGATATCGTCCGCCTATCGCCTCTTGAACACCGTCCCATGCTTCTTGGTCATAACGAATGGAAATTTCAATCCTATCTCCTTCTTTTGCTTGTTGTAAATACTGACTTGCTTTTCCATGCCCCGATAAAACAATCTCGCCTGGAAGCAGCTTCTCGTTTCCCTTGCCGACAATTACTTGTTTTACCGTTCCCGTTAATGTGCCGTTCCCATTTAATTTTCCTTGCAAATTCGTTAGTACTACTTCCGTTCCAAGGGAATTCGTTTGTGTGGAACTGGAGAAATATGGAGTGTAAATAACTAGATGATTGGCAAAACGCGGTTTGTTGATTGAATCTACCCGATAGCTGTTTCCACCATTAATTTTCATCTCTATCATTACGTCCGGATTCCCAATCATCGGCTTTCCATTAGAATTCATTCCAAAAATTACTCGTTCTTGAACAGGAGTCGTATTCGTTGTAATAATTTCCCCGTGATGGACCATTAAATCAACAGGTGAGCCATTTGCTTTAAAATAGTCGCCATTAACTGCTCCAAGGACATAGCGTCCATTTCCGTTATAACGGTTTGCCTGTTGAAGAACTGGCTCCAACCCGAGCACCTGTTCGTTTGATAAAGCCGTTTCAATTGCAATCTTTTCGTCCGACAATTCGACGTCCAGTTTATAAACATGCTGCTTGCCTTGAGGACTTTGAATCTCTAATTCTGACTTTTTTACTCCCGCTACGATGGAGGAGGAAGATTCTTTTATGACCGTTCCGATCGATAATTGCTTTGCTCCATATCGTTCTGGATTTACTAGTTTTAATTTTTCCTTCGGCGGTGTTTTGTATATGATGTATCCTTTCATATTAGTTATGTAATAGTTGCCGCCAACGCCATATTGCCCACCGAAGGCGGAATCATATGAATAAACCCGATATTGCTCACCAGGTTTTAAAATTCTAACAAATTGAAGCTTTCCATTTTCTCTTTTCCATAGATTAATTGGTTTTACAATTTCTAGTTTTCCAATTTGTCCTTTAACCAGTTTCATCCCTTCCCAATATACGACATTTCCGTCTGCTTTGATTACATTCCCATTCCCGAAAACGAGACAAAGCATGACTGCCAGGCAAAATTTGATGATTTGTCTCCTCGTCACTTTACAACTCTCCCTTTTCCGAATCTCTCAGCCTATTTTTTTCGACATACGTCTTTTATTATACGACAAATTATCCTGAAAAGGACATTGTTTCCATATTTACATGAAAACTTTTCTATTTACCCAAAAACAATGACGAGCCGGGAATTGGGAGGGAGGTGGAAAGAAACTAATAATACATGAATCAACACACTTATTCAATAAAAAACGAAGTGTAAGAGGAAGTGGCGAGCACTTCCTTTCACACTTCTACATGTTTGATTATTTATTAATTTCTTCTAGTTGTTTTAACTTCGCTTTTGACAGCGTTTCGAAATTTCATAGCCGAACTTTTCTTGACATAATAGCCGCCGAAACAAAATCTCCATCCTTTAAGATGGTTAAGATTATTTCAACCATAAATCACTATACTTCATCATGGATATAAAATTTTTATCCGTTCTAATAGTTTTTTTGAAGGAGTTTCATATTTCACATGCGTAGGTATCTTCGTTACATAGTATCCGCCGCCTAATCCATATTGTCCGCCATATAGGTTATCATACGTGTATACACGATATTGCTCACCCGGCTTTAACTGTCTGACAAATTGGAGACGATTATTCTTGTCCCGTTTCCATAAATTAATTGGTTTTAATACAGTGATTCTGCCGATTTGCCCTTTTTTGAGCTCATCTTTTCCCCACTTTACTACCATTTTTGGATTAGGTTTGATAGAAACCAATTCTACATAATTACCATCATCGGGTAACAAAGAAGGGTTTACAGACTTGATTAACCCGACGCCTTTTGCGTAATATCGGTATCTTCCATCGCTTTCTTTGACTTCCACAACATTCTTAAACGTTCCTGCTCTTGTTTTCACTGTTTTCGTTACCGAAGTAATTGTACAAGTAATGGTTTCCCCTTCGTCATTTGTATAATACCATGTTGTTCCGACCTTTACTGGATACACAAGATGAACGAAAGAATAGTCATATTCGAAGATACCGAATACTAATCCTGTTTCATCCTCTTTGTAATATTCGGTTAAAGATTCGTCCTCAGCATATGAATAAATACCTTTCCATATATACATTCCATTTTGGACATGACTGAACTCCTCAGTGCTTGACCCTTCATAAAAGATATAAGTGAAAATTTTTGTCGGGCTAGGCATATAGCTGTCATATCCGCTCGCAGAAGCTTTTTGAGTAAATGGAAGTGCTGAAAATAATAAAACAAAAACCATCAGCAAAGATAAAAATTGAATCATTATTTTATTTCTCATCTTTTTCCTCCAATAGTTTCTATTAAAATATACGCATCTTACCAATCTATTGAGGGGTTTGCTCTATTCTCTTCTCATTCTTTATTTAAATACTGAATAAGGAACTTTCACTTCCGGCATTCCCGCTGCATAAGGCGCCACTTCATATTCATAAAACTTAATGGCAATTCCATTCGGGATAAAATAGAATGGACGTTGATTGTTAATCTCTACATCAGACAACTCTTCTATAAAAATGGACTCTCCGCGATTTGCCCGGTTTGTTAAATCGGTAATCACATATTTTTTAATCTTATTCAAAGCCGGCTGGCTTTTCGCCACATCGCTTAAATACAAACGCTGACCCGTTAAGACGTTAAAATTATACGCGGTTAACGTAGACATGCCGTGCGCACCGCCGGTATACATATAATCGTAAATTAAAATGCTAAGCAGATTGTTCTCATTATATTTCACTTCATAGGACATGTCATATTCGTAATCCAACATAGATTCCGGAAAGTCCCCACTATATTGCTCACGGTGTTCTTGTTCCGTTCGTTCTAGTTCCACATAAGCGTTATAAGAGGCACGAACGTGCTTTGCAAGTGTTTCATTAATTTTATCTTGGGCAGATTTGCTGATTAATCCTGTCACTTGAGGGTAATCAAAAGTATCCTTATAGGTGCGTTTAATAATTTTTACTCCTAATGCCTGAAGCTTTTCTTTCGATGGAGTCTGATATTTGACCCGATTGTCCCGGTCAATAAAATATCCGCCGCCAAGGCCGAGTTTTCCCGGTAGAAACGTATAGATGCGGTACACCTCACCCGGATTTAATTTGCGAACGACCTTTTTTGTTGTTCCATTCAGCTTGTAGAGCTCTGTCGTCTTAATGATGGTAGCTTTGCCAATCTGTCCTTTCTTTAATTCCATTCCATCCCATAGTACTTTCGCTGAAGCTGCACTATGAAAAGAACTCCCGAACATAAATAAAAAACAAACAACTACAGCTGTAATCCACTTTTTCACGAATATTCCTCCCTACAAAAATGAAATAAACAGACGGTAATAGCACCATGAAAATTCTACCTTGTTTTTCATATAATTGTAAATATTTTTTATAAAAGTAAAAGATAGTGATAGTACCGTCACTAAAAAATCCTTATGTGAAAATATAAAAAAGCTCTTAATCCCCTTTAACAGATGGAATAAGAGCCTTTTCTATTTCATTATTATTTTTACCTTTATTTCCATGTTAGATTTCTATCTTTTAGACACAAGCCCTTTTCTATTCCGATCTAAGGTGTGTAAAAATTTTGCGTATAATACGGCTGTCCGGAGGAATTGAATGCCACTCCCACTCCTAAGCATTCATAACCCGGATATAACACATTTTGTCGGTGACCAAGCGAATTCATCCATGCTTCGTGAACAAAAATGGCGTTAAATTGTCCATAGGCGATGTTCTCGCCAGCCACGCGATAAGCAATGCCATCACGCGCCATGCGGTCGGATAGAGACAAGCCTTGTAAATTGGTATGGCTGAAATAGCGGTTTTTCGCCATATCTTCGCTATGTTTTCTTGCTGTGGCCGCAACTTTTCCATCCCACGATAAAAGCGGAAGATGATTTTTTGAACGAACGGCATTCACTAAATCAAAAATTTGATATTCATAAGCGGTGCGCAACTCCCCGCTTGCCGTTCCGTAAAACCCTTCCTTTCCTTCTTCCAGCTCTCTTTTCACAATTTGTACCGCTGTCACACGATTATTATTATGTTTGTCATAGAAAAATGTAATATAATTCCCATCAATGAGATACATATCGTATTCTTCATTTTTAATCATATATTGGACATTTCCTTTTTGAATATAGGCAAGCGGTGTACCGTATTTCGACCTAACTTCTTGCTTAGGAGCGCCAAGTGCTACTCCTGTTTTTGTGCTCACAATCGGCTGATTCGTATACATCGCGGCAATGCGCTCATTTTGGTAACTGATCATGATAAAATCTTTATAGTTTCCTCGGTCATACGCTTCCCAATATAATCCGTAATCGTTTCGTGTTTTCCGCTTTGCTTTTCCATAAATAGCTTCCACCTTTGACCTCGAATCGCCGATTGCTAAGCGATTCATGGAAACAGCGGCATTCGTTCGCTTTGCTTGTTGAATGCAGGCAACCATCGCTAATTTTGTTTTTGATGGCGTTTCATATTTTATATTTTCATCTCTTTTGACATAGTACCCTCCGCCTACACCTAAATAACCAGGTTTAAACGCATAAATGCGGTAAAAACTTCCTGGATATAATGTCCGAACTGCAACGGGCGTGCTGCCGTTAAACTTTACTAAACTCGTCTTCTTCACAACCGTTAACCGCCCGATTTGCCCCGGCTTTAGTTCCATTCCGTCCCACAAAACTTTTTCATTTCCTATATAGGATGCGCAATTTTCTGTCCCAGCTGCCTTAGAAAATGAAAATGGGGGAATGAAACTGCTGACGACTAACAACATAAGCACAAACCATGTCCGAATAATCCTCATCCATCCTGCTTCCTTTCTTAACTGTTTATTCTACTAATCTATTATGTTTAAAAATACCAACAATCTATAATTTATAATTATTTCATCCCATAACATTTCATTCGAGAGTATGAGAAAACTTACAGACATACACAACATATGTACACCTACAACTTATTATTCCTCTCTATCAAAATTTTACCTTTGTAAATACTTTTCGTTAAGAGATAACAAAAAACTATTTTTTTGCAACACGTTCTACATAAAAAATGGCCTCTATTCCCAACAGGAATAGAGACCACACAGATATAATTGTTTCGCTAATTAGCTTGAAGAGCTTCTCAAGAAACTCTGATGCATTTTTTTATTTTGACAGACACACTTAATTATAATATTTATTAATCTCTTCCAACTGTTTTAACTTTGTCTTCGATGGAGTTTCATATTTCACCGCTGCATCTTTCTTCACGTAATAGCCGCCGCCGACGCCATACATGCCGTTTTTATAACTATATACTCGAAGTTCTTCTCCTTTTTTCAGTTTGCGAACAGACGTTAGTTTTCCTTTGGCATCCATTTTCCATAGATAGGTATCTTTTAATACCGTCACTTTCCCAATCTGACCTTTAACTAATTTTACTTTTCCCCACCATACGCTCGGTTTTGGAGCGGTGACAGTTAATGTGTACTGGTCGTTGAATATATGCCAATCGTTGTCTTCTACTACAATATAGTATTCTCCTTTATTTAAGCCGATTTCCGTGTAATATCCGTCATAATCGGTGCTTGGATCCGTCGAGAATGATGTTAATTTGTTATTATCTTTATCATATATAGAGACATACTTGCTGTATCCTGTATTGCTTAACAGCACTTTTACTTTTGTAGGCTGCGGAAGCGTAATTTTATAGTAATCCTTGTCATATTCATTTTTAACGAATCCTTCAATCTCACTATTTAATTTTATAGGATCCGCTGTTCGTAAGCTATCGTTAAATTCTTTTTCATAATTGTCCCCTTCTTTGAAAGTAAGTTCAACTTGGTAGGGAGAATTGCTTATTCTCCAATCATTATCCTCTACTTTGATATAAAATTCCCCAGCTGGTAAGCCGACACTAGCAGTAAATGCCTCATAGGCACTTTTATTATCGGTATAAAAATACGCCAATTCTCCATGATTTTTTGTTAAAATGCTGATTTTTTTGTTCGTACCCTCATTTGGCATTGTAAACGTTAATTTTCCTGGCTTCGGCAAAATGATTTTATAATAATCATCATCAGAATCGCTCTCAATAACTCCTTCAATCACATTATTTACGTTAACCAAAGTAGCTTCAGCTAAGTTCTCGTTTGGTTCTTGTTCATATGTATTTCCCGGTTTAAAGGAAAGCGTAAACGAATATGGTTCATTTTTTACATAATAGTCATATGTTTTTACCTTAACAAAGTAATCGCCAGCGGCTAAACCAACACTATTTTCAACCATATCGTATGCGCTTGTTGGATTATTAACTAAATCAGCTTGAGTATTGCCGTTTTTGTCAATAATGCTAATTTCGATTCTACCCCCAGATTGCGATTTGTTAGGAAGCGAAAATGTCACGAGTCCCGGTTGATTCAAAGAAAACTTATAATAATCAACGTCACTATCATCTCTTAAAATACCTCTATACGTGTCATTTACCGTAATTGGTGTAGCATTCGCCATGTTGCCATTATCTTCTGTTTCGTACCCTTCACCGTGCGCAACAGAAGGCACAGCAAATATGGCACTAGAAAACAATAAGCTAGCTGTCATAACCCCCGAAATCCATTTCTTCATACCAATTTACCTCCATATACATTTATTTTCTATTTCAAATATTAATATAGTTATTTATTACCATCAAGTATTTTTATGAAGAAAGTTCTAATATACCCTTATTCTTCTATTTTATCATTCATCTAACAGTTCACATTAACTCCTTTTCTGAATAAGACTGTTCCTGTTATGCAACTTCGCCATTTAGCAAAAATTCCTGACAGAAGAAGAGAGTAGCTCCCGACCCAAAGGAGCCGCTCTGCTTTTTTTGCTTCTTTAATATCTTCAGCTATAAAACGCTTATTAGTTTGGATACAACGCTTTTACCTTATCTAACAATCGTTTTGGTGGTGTTTCATATTTGACATGCGAAGGAATTTTCGTGACGTAGTACCCGCCGCCTAGACCGTATTGACCTCCGTAGCGATGATCATACGTATATACACGATATTGCTCTCCTGGTTTTAACACCCTTACAAAGTGCAGCCGATTCGCCTTATCCCGCTTCCACAAGTTAATCGGCTTAAGAACGGTAATTTTCCCTATTTGCCCTTTTTTCAATTCCTCTTTTCCCCACATCACGATCATTTTCGGATTCGTCTTGATCGCAACTAATTCTACGTATTCCGGATCGCCGTAATCTAAAGACGGATTTTCCGATTTTATCAACCCGACATGTTTTGCATAGTAGCGATATCTTCCATCGCTTTCTTTTACTTCCACGACATTTTTAAATGTCCCCGCTTTTGTTTTCACTGTTTTGGTTAATGACGTGATCGTGCAAATGATTTTTTCCCCTTCGTCATTGATATAAGACCAAGTTGTTCCTACCTTGACCGGGTAAACGAGATGGGTAAAAGAATAACCGTAATCGAAATTCCCCGATACGAGCCCATGTTCATCTTCTCGATAATATTTGGTAAACGGGTCGTCTTCTTCACCATAGGAATAAATCCCTTTCCATATATAAAGACCGTCTTTCACATGGCTAAATTCCTGAGTACTAATTCCCTCGTAATAGGCATACGTCAAAATTTTTGTTGGGTCGGGCATGTAGCTATCATATCCGCTTGCAAATGCTTTTTCGGTAAACGGCATGGCCGTAAACAATACGGCGAAAGCAGCCAGCAAAGATAAAATACGGAAAGCAACAACTTTTTTCATTTCTTCTCCCTCCTTGATAACAACGTTATTCATAGGAAGAAAATCATATTCCTATTTCTTTACATAAAAAATGGCCTCTATTTCCAACAGGAAATAGAAGCCATAGAAACTTCCCAAAGTTATCAACCATGTCCTTTTAATAGTTTTTCCGTCCGTTGCTCCGAGAAGAATCGGAGTTCAATAATTCCAGGGCATGACAGGCACGCATCGCAAAATTCATCTCTTTGTAAAAATAAAATGAAATCCTCGTGTGATGACAGATTCTGTACCTTTGTATTAAAATATGCTTATGCCTATATTGATACATATGGGGGATTTATTTATGGTGTATAAAAGCAATCCGCTAAAAGAAATTTTTCATCCAAAAGTCGCGTTTGCCCAGCTTAGAGAAGCAGAACGGGTGAAAAATGTCACAATCGTCGTCCTTCTTCTATTATTTTTCAATGTTGTTCTTTCATTGCTGCGGGCTTATTTTGGGATTGGCACGGAAGAACTGACAAAGCATCTCGACCGATACACAGGCGAGCAATTTGCTTTCTTGCAGCTTTTATTCGCGTTCGGCCATGCTTTGGGCGGTCTATGCGTTCCACTATTATTTTTGTTCATTTCCTCTATCATTTTTTATTTGCTTTTTGATATCGACTTTGTGAAACTATTAACGATTCAACTGCCGATTTTGCTCATTTTCTTACTCGAAGATCTCGTTCTCTTTCCATTCCAGCTATTTTTCGGCGTAAAGAATCTCTTTTCCCCATTTTCCCTTGGTGTGTGGGGGCCTTACATAACGAAACATGCCTTTATATGGGCGCTGTTGCGAACCGTTTCTGTCTTTTCCATCTGGGCAATATCGATACAAATCATTGCTCTTCGCTCCTTGACGGAAAAATCGGTTCAACGTATCACGATGATCGTCATCGCTGTCTACCTCTTTTTTGGCTTTATTATCAGCAATATATACAAAATTTCCATTTAGCGGATCGCAATGAAAGGTAGGAATGCCGATGAAACGATGGAAACGATATATATTCATCGTTATAGCGTTGTGTATATGCGTAAACCTTTACATCTTGTTTCATGAACATAGCAAAATTCCAAAATCGGTCTATGTGAACGAACGGACAAAACCAGAAAAAACAAATATCAAAGAAACCGTTCATACTACCGGCATGACCGTGCCAACAGAGCGAAAATTCGTTTACTATAACCCGCAGCTCGGCACCATCGATGAAATTCTTGTCACAAAGGGGCAAGAAGTACAAGTCGGCACACCGCTTATACGCTACGCGGATGAGGAAGTCGACCGGGAGATTCAGCGAATCGCGCGAAAAAAAGAACAATTAAACGCGCAAATCGAGCAGCTTTCTAAAGATATCGATTATTATACGACCATGTCCTCTTCTGCCAAAGAAGATAGTATAGAGAAGATACATTGGGAGGAAAAAGTAAGAGAAGCGGAGCGGGAAAAAACGCTGCTCGAATGGAAAATGAAGGAATACGAGGAGCAACAAAATGAACTAACGGAGAAAAAAGACGAACTGATCGTGGAAAGCAACACGGCTGGCGTGGTGGAAGAAATCAGCTACAACCAGTCCAAACCGCTGATCACCATCGCTTCCCCTTCCGCTGTCGTTCAAGGAAAAGCGAAAGAAGAAACACTCGGAAAACTCGCCGTCGGACAGACAGCGACTGTCCACGTTCCGAATAAAAATGAGTCATTCACTGGCACGATTGCCGATATCGGCAAATTTCCAATCAAAGAAGCGAGCTTTCAAGAAAAAAGCGAATATCCGTTTACCGTGCAACTCAACGAACAACCGAAACAACTTCCTTTCGGGTATCACGTAAACATCACGGTAGTTACACAAGAAAAGAACGGGGCGATTACTGTGCCTGCCGAAGCGGTGTGGCATGAAAAAACGAAATCGTTTGTCTATGTCATTCATCACGGCAAACTCGAAAAACGGCACGTAACACCAGGAATCGCACATGGAAAGAAACAAGAAATCAAGCAAGGTCTGCGCCAAAACGAATATATTGTGTCCCATCCAACGAACCAGATGAAACACAGAATGGACGTCATCGTTCCACTTGAGGTGGAAAAACCAAGAAAAGAAACGATACAGAAATTATCCAAATGGGACATCGCCAAACACTTCCTCGATGGATTTTTCCGTTCCTTCTATTAATAAAGGTTTTCTAAAGAAAAAACTGGTCTTTCCTTAAATGCATACAGGAAAGACCAGTTTTTTCTTTCTTCACAGTAAGAATCATTACGAGAAAAAGCCCTGCAGAAACTTTTCTCCACAGAGCTTTTCGATATATTTTGATAAACCTCGAGCGATGGCAGTGTGACGCACCCTTATAATAATGGACTCGATGCTATCTCGACATTTCTTAAGATCATTCTTGCTCGCCGTTCAAATTGAAAATTTCGTTATGCGTTTTGCAACGCGTTCTTTTATTAAACCAACATCCTTCTTACGGAGTATAATTCGACCAGATAACCGTATTCGACGCCACATCCACGACCCGGCTATGGTCCCATAACTTCGCGTAGTTCACCGCTTCTGTATAATTTTTGAAGGTTTTCAGCTTTTTATCGTACTGGTACACTTCATAACGGTCGTAGTTCGACCAGATATCTGCGCCTGAAGCTACATCCACCACTCGGCTGTGGTCCCATAGCTTCGCATATCCCACCGCTACGTTATAATCCTTAAATGTTTTGAGTTTGTTATTGTATTGGTACACTTCGTAACGGTCGTAGTTCGACCAGACATCCGCATTCGATGCCACATCCACAACCCGGCTGTGATCCCATAGCTTCGCATATCCTACCGCTGCGTTATAATCCTTAAATGTTTTGAGTTTGTTATTGTATTGGTACACTTCGTAACGGTCGTAGTTCGACCAGACGTCTGAATTCGAAGCGACATCGACAACACGGCTGTGATCCCACAATTTCGCATACGCGACCGCTTCATTGTAGTTCTTGAAGGTTTTGAGTTTTTTACTGTATTGGTACACTTCGTATCGGTCGTAATTTGACCATACGTCTGCATTCAAAGCAACATCGACGACACGGCTGTGATCCCACAATTTCGCATACGCGACCGCTTCATTGTAGTTCTTGAAGGTTTTGAGTTTTTTACTGTATTGGTACACTTCGTATCGGTCGTAATTTGACCATACGTCTGCATTCAAAGCAACATCGACGACACGGCTGTGATCCCACAATTTCGCATACGCGACCGCTTCGTTGTAGTTTTTGAAGCTTTTGAGTTTTTTGCTGTACTGGTACACTTCGTAACGGTCGTAGTTCGACCAGACGTCTGAATTCGAAGCGACATCGACGACTCGGCTGTGATCCCACAATTTCGCATACGCAATGGCTTCATTGTAGTTTTTGAAGCTTTTGAGTTTTTTGCTGTATTGGTACACTTCATAACGATTGTAGTTCGACGGCGCATCTGAATCTGGATATTGAGTTTTGTACATATCAACCCAAGGAATTAAAAGACGTGTAATAGTTACTGGAATAATAACCCCGTGACCTTTGTCCGCCTTTTTAATAGCTGGTGCTTCAAATTTGAAAGCTAATCCAGCCATTTTTGAAGCTATTTTATATGGACCCGGTATTTTTAGTTTACTTAAGATTTTGCCTATAGTTTTATAACCGTATACTAAAGCTTGTGTATCAGCGTGATTTAAATAGATATCGTAATGGTATCCTTTCCAATCTTCGCCTTTGTAAATAACTTTAGTTACACCTTGATTGGTTGTCGCTGCTTCAGTAGAAGTTTGATTGGTCACGAAAGTAAAAGAAAAAAGAAATGCAAAAACCAATAAAAGTTTCACAACAAGAGATAATCTTTTTCTCATTAGTTATCCCCCTTTATTGGATAATAGAACTAAATCGATAAGATATTCATCAATAGGGTATTGGGGAATTGGAGCACATTATTCCTCCTAATTAGCAGATGCTGGAACAGCCGTAGCCCATGAAGTGACGTACTCTGGCGGATTTTCTTCTTTTATTACTACCGTATTCTCGTCACTAAAATCATAGGATTCTGACACATCATCTACTAACCAGCTTTTAGCATTGCTATCGTATACCAACTTCAGCTCATTGTCATGCTCGCCCTCCTCTAGTTCCGGAGTTTCTCCCTCGTAAAACGTATCCTCTAAATAGGATGAACGAATATCCACGTACAGCACCCAGTTTCCGTCTTCTTCTTCAAGATGAAAAGAATCTAAATCAAATGCTGTTGCTAAATATTTTACTTTATAAAAATTGCCTTCTTCTTTATCCATATCAATGCTCTCCTGAAGCATTTCCTTGTAGTTCTGTGTTGCTGTTGTTAATTTATTTACATCTCCAGACGTATAGGCCGTCAACATCTCCTTAATATGTTTCACAATAAGTTCCATAATACCTTTTTGGAAATTTTCATCACTTGCCAAATCTACCTCTACATAGTCGCTATCAATTGGAATTTCCTTTGTTTTTACTTTTCCCCATGGCAATTGGGCCTCAACAGATAAATTCATAGACCCATCCGTCAAAATCGGTCCAAAAGATGACTCCTTAAACGGATTAACGCCTGTGTCTTTTCCATTAATCAATAATCTTGCTGCTATATCCTGTCCTTCTTCCAATCTAAAGTCCACCGTCACTTCTTGTCCGTCTAAATCAAGATTTACATCGGTCTTGTTCCCAACCCCGACTAGGGAAACTTCTTCCCTTTCCTGCAAATCGATAAAATCTGTCTTTAATTCCGCTTTGAGAGTATATATCCCTGGCAAATAAGGGCCAAATGTTTTTTCATAATTAGGTCGATCCGCCTTTCCAATTTCTTTACCGTCCATATATAGCTTTGTATCTTTATAGTTTGTTGAAATAGTTACATATACAGGATTGATGTTTAATTCATACTTATCATAAAAGAGGAATTTTCCGTCTTTCTCAAGATTAACCAATCCCTCTATGTAACCATCATCTTCATATCCTTTTGCTGTTATTCCTTGATTTTCGGACTCATCTATTATTTTTGATTGCGCTTTTAACGTTTCAATAATCTCGCTCACTTCTTCAGGATGTTTATCTAAATATTTCATAAATCCCTTTATGGATTTCTTGTTAATTTTCAATTTTGGATCGTTAGAGGTTAAAAGCTCAGCCACAGCCTCGTCGTCTTTTTTTACCAGCGCTGTTTCAAATCGTTTGATTAATCGTTCTTTAGATGTTAATGCTTCTCCAGTTTTATAGGCAGCAAGCAAAATGACTAAAGCGATTCCCGCTATAGCAAACATTCTCTTTTTTTGCTTTGACATGGGAGCTCGAGGGGCTGATTGGTTTACTGGATTTAAGGATACATCCTGCTTTCCCTCGTCAACAGGCGCCCCGCATTCCTTGCAAAAGCGCGCCTTCTCGGAAAGAGTACTGCCACATTGTCTACAAATCAACATGCTGATTTCCTCCCGTTATCATTTTTAGCAAGCATAGTACAGTTTTTCCCACGATTGATACTGATTGCCTAAACAAGACCGATATCCCTTCGCCAGCATCAAATTAAAAGAAGAAGAAGGAGGAAATATACTCTTGAATCATATGCATCACCACTGCAAATAACGCTTTTGCCATCATTCCTAAAACGATAAAAGTCGCCACATACGTTAGCACTGTACCGTATACAGCGTCTAACCCCTCATGAATTCCATCTTTAAAGCTTCCAATGACAAAAGCGGGAACTGTAAAAATAGAAGCGATAAAACCGAGAAATAACAATAATAAAAATAATTTCATCTGCAATAATGCCATCACAAGCGCTAAAGCAAATAGTCCGACGAATGGAATAAGAAAAGTTCCAAATCTAGCAATAACATCTTGGTAGCTTACCTGAACTTTCCCAAACTTAACAGCCAAAAACGTGAAAGTCGCTATAAGCATAATAAAAACGAAGTAAGCAAAGAATGGTTTTACCACAATATTCAGAAACGGGCTCCCAATATATCCTGTATAGTCTTTAAGGCCAAAGAAAATCATTAAAGGGATAAACAATGTGTAAAGAACAATAGTAATGAGCCCGTTCACAAATTGTTCTTTTCCAACACGGCGCGACTGCGAAAATGGTTTCCTTAAAACGGTTGTAAAATACCCCCAGTACATTTTTGATATCTTTTTAGCATTGTCCAAATGTACAGAAGACGCAGCAGATATCGATGCGGTGGAAGACTGTGCATCGCCAGCCCGCTCCGTTGCAGCGGCGATCTCTGACGTTATTGATAATTTCGTCCCGCAGTTTTCACAAAAATTCCCCCCATCATTGACGTGACTGCAAGATGGACAGATCATCACACATTCTCCTCCTCTTGAAATTTCTTCCTATAGAGTTTGTTTTAGGTTAATAAGGAATTTATAACATTAAAATACAGTAAATATTATATATAACGTTTTATAAATTTTGAATCTAAAATTTAGGATTTTTTGTCTAGTTTTAAGTGGTGGGGGATAGGAAAAAAGAATGAACCATGACCAGTGTACAGATGAATTGATGCAACTAATGAAGCAAGTGTATGTATGCGCCTGCTTGGACGAAGTTATACAGCAGCTAAAATTCACGACCTTTCCTCTATATTCAACCGAGGAAAGGCCGTTTCGTTTTTTCCTGACAACAGAAGAAAAGGAGCAGAAGCAAAGTAAATGCAAAAGCAACGAATCGTTCTCGTCCTCCTCTATGGCAACAAATTTGAAAAAGGAATCAACGCCGCCAAACCGTTGCCAAAGGAAACCGCAACAAAAACAATCGCTGCACCGTCAAAGACGGTTGCAGCCATTTACCTGCGCCAACCGGAAGTAGGAGAACATATATATTGGCGAGTTCATCATTCCGAAGCTGAACGCCAGTCTTCCGATTTACCACGGCACCAATGAAGAAGAGCTGGAAAAGGGAGTCGGACATTACGCCGGAAGCGTTCTGCCGGGAGAGCCGGATAACTGCGTACTTGCAGGACACCGTGACACCGTGTTTCGCAAACTTGGCGAAGTGGGAAAAGGAGATTGGCTGGTGATCAAATCGGTCGCTGGCGAGTTTACTTTACAAAGTCCGCAAAGTGCGAATTGTAGACGCCGATGACAGAACCGTCATCGTGCCAAAGCCAAAAGCCACATTAAACGTATCTACTTGTTATCCGTTCGGCTACATCGGCTCGGCACCGAAGCGGTATGTCCTTGTCGCTAACTTAGTGAAGACAAGGGATTGATGCCTGCCTATGCCTTCCCTCCCTATGCATTGGAGTTTCGTTTCAGTCACAAATCCTTTCTAAGCCAAAAGAGGCTGACTCAAAAGCTCGCTAAATCGACCTTTTGAAGTCATCCTCTTCTTTACTTGGGCGGTGACAGGCACCCTTCCAATAGTATCCAGATCCATGACACATCAGTGATTCCACCAACCACAACAACCGGTAGATGGGACGTAACTCGTCTATGATGGCGAACCGATTTACTTTTGGGACTTCCCCTTCCCGTGCAGATTTGGATACCGCTTTTTTAACTATTCGACCTGTGCTTTCAGATCATCTCTCTCTTCCTCCATACTCCGAAAAGTCATATGAGGACGACCGATAAATGAGTTGTCCTGTGCACGCATACCGCGTTGATCAAAAAGAGATTCACCATTCGATATTTCTTCTCCCACATTGTCACTTGAGTGGAACTAGGAATCCCCCGACTGTTCTGCAACGGCTCGACAGCTCATCCCTCATTCTTATATAATGAATGGCTTTGTAACTTAAATTCCTTTGTATACAATTGAAACGTTTGTCCTTTTTTCGCAATGAAAAATCCCCTCCAAGTATAGTGTAAGAACCCACATCTGAAATGTGGACTTTTTACACTGTCTACTTAAAGGGGATGAATAATATCTTTATGCGTTTTGCAACACCTTATTATTATTTAATTCTTTTAAAGCTAGGATATTTGCAACTGTATTTTTATAACCTATTTTGATGTATTCTTCAGTTATTCTTAACGCTTCTTCTTCAGTAATAAGCTGTTGATCTTGATTGCGGAAAAATCTATATTGCAAATATTTAATCTCATTAGCCCCCTAATGAATTTGGACACTCGATAAGGTGTTTTTTATAATCGAAGTGACCAAATGAAGAGGGCTTTTGATGTACATGAAACGAAGAAAACATTCGAAGGAATTTAAGCTACAAGTGGTGAAAGAAGCATTAGAAGTTGGAAATAAAGCATTGGCAGCTAGAAGATACGAGCTTAGCCCGAATCTTGTGCAAAGATGGGTGAAGGCATATGAAGAAGGAAAACTAGGGCAAGAAATGGTTTCCTCTCCCTTTTCAGCTGAAATCAAACGGCTGGAGGAAGAAAACGAGCAGCTCAAGAAGCTATTAAGGGAAAAAATTTAGAAATCGCGATTTTGCGTGATTTGATAAAAAAGAAGAACCCTCACTTACTGAAAAATTGGAAGTAACCAAGCAGTGGATCAAGAAAGGATATCCGATTACAAAAGTATTGGAGATTCTAGAAATCAATCGCTAAACCTACTATTATCAACAAAACGGAAAGTCGAGAAGAAAACAGTAGGTGGGGGACGTCCAACACCCGGCTGCTCTCTAAAGGCAACTGGCGAAAAAGTGTCAGACGAATAAATCCAAGAATGGCTCTCTGAGCTTGTGATGGGAGAAGGATTTGCCTACGGATATCGCAAGCTGACCATTCAGTTAAGAAGAGACCATCAGCTTGTGATCAGTAAGAAAAAAGTATATCGATTGTGTAAAGCGATGGATTTACTACGTCCGCAGCGAGAGAAACGGATTCCATATCCGAAGAAACTCGCTCGAAATCGCATTATTACAGGCTCGAATCAGTTATGGGAAATGGATGTGAAATATGGATATATCGAAGGAGAAGAACGCTTTTTCCTTGTTTTGTCGCTCATCGATGTGTATGACTGTTCGGTGATTGATTACCATATTGGGTTGAGTTGTTCAGGAAGCGATGCCGTAAAGACGCTTCAAAGAGCGTTATTCAAGCGTCAGCAATTTGAACAGGCAAATAAACCTGTGATTCGGACAGACAACGGCCCGCAATTTATTTCTCATGCCTTTGAAGCTGCCTGTGAGCGATCTGGAATCGAACATGAACGGATTCCACCACGGACGCCGAATAGGAATGCGCATATGGAAGCGTTTCATCGTTTACTGGAGGAGGAATGTCTAGGAAGAATGGCGTTTGACAGCTATGAAGAAGCTTATCAAGCCGTGATGGAGTACATGAAATTTTATAACGAGCGAAGGATTCATTCGAGTATTCTCGATCTTCCACCGCATGAATTTTACAAAAAAGCGCAAACGGAATCGTTAATCATCAAAGAAGTTCGCGTATAAGGCAAGAGGATTTTGTCTTCTTGCCAAGAAAAAACGAGAAATTTTGAGAATAACCTAAAATAAGATAGGATGTGTCCAAATGTAGGGGGTCAATCCGAATTTATACTTTCTACTTAACCTTATTAACACTCACTGGCGTGTATTTCCGATCTTTATGTTTAATGTAAACGGAACTAATCCAAAGTCTCAAAGTTATTTTGACCGCAAAGAGAACATCTGTCAGCCACTCTCACCCTTCCTATGATAAAAGCAATAATTATACGGTTCTATCACTATTTTTTAAAATAAATGGATGAATATTTTTAGCATCAACTCATTTGAGCATCGTACAAACTATGAAATACCCCACCTCCTTAATTAACAAAAATACCAGATAATTACACATTATGTATAGTAATAATTATACTATGCCAGTAGGTAGTAGTTGAGTCGTCTGAATATTATATGTCTATTAAAGGAATAATAATTATAGGTCCGTCATTCCTAAAAAAGAAAAATCCTTGCTAATTATTATGCTAATTACCACACATCCTTTAATACAAGATAAGGATTTTTCTGCATTTGCAAACTAAATGATCACATTGAGATTGGTGAGGATCCGTGAAACGGAAGCATCGTTATTATTTCTATAGCCAATCTAATGCTTCATTTTCAATGAGTACGGTTCAAAGCAAAACGAGTCAACGGTAAATATTGGTGAAGAAGGTTCACTAGCTGAAGATTTTATCGATGGTGAAAACAGCTAGGTACTTTAAAGTTCGAGAATCGCAGAGCTTATATCTCGTTTAATTATTACGGATAACACCGGATGATATGAAGATAAAATGTTCACAACTTGATTCAATAGGATCATTCGACAAAACCAGTGATGGATGAAAAGGCAGACCAATGATCTATTTCCTTGTCAGGGAATGAAAGATGATTACACCTTCATTCCCTGACAAGACCAGCAAGCGAAGTGCGGTAGAAAAAATCTCTATTTTCTTGACATAATACCAATTCCCTATTTGTTACAATTGTTGTATTATTTTATTGTAAAATATTACTCAATTAGGGGGTATTTATATGTTTAGGGGGATTAAACCAATAATTTGCGCCCTTGTGTTGGCATTAGGTTTTAGTTTCTTGCCTTCAGTAAGTAACAAGGCAGAGGCAGTAGTTTACTGGGATGGTGTAGAGCTAAAGCCGGGGCAAATTGGTAGATTAACCGTTTTAAAACAAACGCCACTTTATAAGCTAGTGGGAAACAAGAAGGTATTTGTTCGAAATCTAAAGCCGGGGCAAACATTCCGCATTTACACATTTAAGCCGGGCATGTTAGGTTTAGGAGGTGGATACTACATAAATCGTGACGGTCGTGTAAAATATGAAACTCCTTCTAAAGCAAAGTTGGAACAGGTAGTATTAGATCAATACGCTAAAAAATTAAGTTCTATTCAAATCATAAATGGTAATGAGAAGATTTCATTAGGCAAATGGACCATTAGAGAAGTAGACGGAGAGCTGTATATAGAGGCTAATAATATTCCTCAAAAAAGTTTAAAACGTATATTTGCTATGTATGACACTAAGAACATAAAGCGTGACACTAGGTACATAAAGCCTTTAGAAATTTGGGCAGAGAAAGTGTTAAATGAAATAGAGGAGTTAACCAAAATTGTAAACAAACCTTGGTTTATTGAAGTTGGAAATAACTGTGTGGCAGAATATCCTAAAACATTACCAACTGACTTGATAGTGGGTTACTCGGGTTCGTGTGGATATTCCATTCCGGTATTGACAGGATCAAGTGAGGAAGCCTCCTTGCTGCTACTCCTAACTGAGGAGGTTGTTATAAATCCTGACGCTTTTGATTAATAAATCCTCAAAAGGGAGTTAAGAATCTTTTATATAAGTGACCATCTAAGTGATGGTCGCTTTTTATTTATCAACAAGGTGTGATCCAGGTTTAGGTTGTTAAAGCCAATGATAAAATGGTTCTTACGTTCTTTTCCGGGAACTTCTTCAAAACCTATTCTTTGTCTGTATTGAGGGGATGAAACTTTGCCTAAAATGGCTGCAACAAACATAAAAAAGAGCACCCGACATCGGTGCTCATTACAACAAGTTGAGTAACGCTTTTTTATTTTGCTGCATTTGCTCGTATAACGTTTTTACTTTTGCTTTTAATTTTTGGATCTCTTGATTGTTCGCGCCGACTTTCTTTTCTAACGCGCGAATTTCGTTTGTCACCGCTTTTAATTGATTGGAAAGCGAAAGCAGCTTGCCAATTAACTCATCGATTTGTTCTTGTTTTGCTTCTTCTCTATCGTCCTGATCTTCTGCAGGCTGCTCTACAGAAGTCGTTGTTTGATTATCTGTAGAAACTTGAGTGTCCGAAACGGATGTAGAAGATGCGGAATCCGTTGCCTTAGCGCCTGTTTGTTCGGTTGTAGCTGGCTCACTTGTCTGCGTTTGATCTGTCGGCGCTGTCGTATTCGTTTCCGCTGGCGCTGCCGTTTCGTTCGTTGGCTGGCTGAGCGCTTGAATGTCGGCCGTCACCTTATTCATTCGCTCTTCGATTTTGCTCACTTGTTTATTCAATTGAGCCAATTTCAATCGTTATCTTGACTGTTATTTCCATCATCAATGAGGATATCCTCACTGTTAGGAGCTTTGATGTAGATGCTATCACCTTGTCCAACATCGATGAAATGGACAGTTAATAATTGCAGATTTTGTTTTTTGTGTAGACATAAAACACAGTCAGACGATGATCTTCAATTTTTTCGAGTGAATGATAGCCAATTAAAATAAACCGCTTTATTATAGCAATTTACATATTAGGAATATATTTCATTTGTTACAATTATTGTATTATTTTATTGCGTTTGATACAATTATCTCATTATTTTATGTAAAATATTACTTTTATAGGAGGTAATTTAAGTGATTAGTAGGATTAAACCAATTATTTACGCTTTTGCGCTGACACTAGGTGTTGGTCTCTTATCTCCATTAGTTGACAAGGCAGAGGCAGTAGTTTATTGGGATGGTGTAGAGTTAAAACCAGGGCAAATTGGTAGGCTAACAGTTTTAAAACAAACGCCACTTTATAAGCTAGAGGGAAGTAAGAAAGTATTCGTCCGAAATCTAAATCCAGGGCAAAAGTTCCGTATATATGCTTTCAAACCTGGGATGCTAAGTATGGGCGGCGGATATTATGTAGACCGCGATAATCGAGTAAAATATGAGACCCCTTCGAAAGTAAAGTTGAATCAGGTAAAACAAGAGCAGCTTATGGATGGAATCCATTTAGGAATGAACGTTAGCCAAGTTAAAACTGTTGCAGGTAAAACAGGCACATTGATTACTCAAGCTAGTGATTATGGCGTAACAATATTAGGATATAAAACTCGGAAATTTAACTCCACTGTGGGCGCATTTTATTACTTCGAAAATAATATATTAACAGCAGTATGGTATGATTTTGTTGGACCTGAAGAGGAATACTTAACTCCAGATCAAATGAAAACTCTATTCTACACATTATTAGATAAAGTTGAACCTAAAATTGGGCAAGCTGGATATATTGATGAGTATAATTATGATGATGATGGTTACTATGGATATAGTACAGTTTGGAAAAAAGCAAATATGAATATAATATTATATGTTGATGATGAAGATGGATATACAGCAGCTGGACTTGTTTTTGAACCTATAGAAGAATAATTTTTAATGTAATGCGTTTTGCAATACGTTCCTTATTAAAAATCCCAACAGCAACAACAAGTGTACTAAGCAATTAACTGTGAAAAAAGTCGATTGGAGTTCTTTGGAAATAAAGCCCTTCTCATCGAGAGGGGCTTTTTATGTAAGGTCTTTGCAATAGATGGTGCACTAGAAAACGAATGCTTATCGTTCACAAGCGATGAAATCTTTATCTCGATCCAGTCTACTATTAGCATCATAGAGTTCCTTTGAAACATACGGCTTGTATTTCACTTTTCCACCTTTGTTTTTAGCAGAAGAAGAACGAGCAACACCACCTATGTAGTCTTTATTCAACTCCGAACAGTTTTTGTACTTCTTTGTTTTTGCTTCTGCGACAGTAAAATCGATAGAAGACAAACCAATCACTAGTCCTAAAGATAGAAAAATAGTAATTAATTGTTTCATAGCAAGATCCCCCCTTCTATATTTTACTATTTTTGTATATATATTATAATTTAAGTAATTGTTTTCTTCAATAGATATGATGTGACTAATTTCACTCCCCATATGTACGATCCCATTCTTAATCGTTGGGATTTTTAGTGGCCTTTGTTTTCCATCACTCACGCACTCTTTACTTTTCCCCCTTCGACTCCCTCTCCACAGTACATCACTTCGCATTGCTTATATGTTTCCTCTTTTCTCTTATCGAGTGTGAAGAAAGGTCTCCACAGTTTGAAGTTCCTCCTGTCAAGTAGACAGGAATAAAAAAGCACATTTAAGCATGTACCCATTGACACAATACTGTCTCGACAGATAGAATGTATGGGTTGAGGGAAAATAGAATGTCGATCAGAGATATAGTAAGGCGATTAAACTAAAAGCAATTCGACGATTGTTAGAGAGTCAGTCGTTGTAGTGGTGGAGGAAGTTGTAGCCTATTTGTTATCTGCTGAAGCGACTTTTTCAGGACACAGCTTTTCTACAACGTTTTACTTTTTTAACAGTTCTTTCGGCGGTGTCTCATATTTAATGTATCCCGGGATATTTGTTATATAAAGACTGCTTCCTAAGGCATATTGTCCTCCATACGCTTGACTGTAGCTATATACGCGATACGTTTCATAAGGATGAAGCACTCTAAGAAACTCTAGCTGACCTGCTTCATTCGCTTCCATAAATTGATAGGCTTTAATATCGTAAGCTTCCCGATTTGTCCTTCTTTCAATTCTATTTGCCATTTTGGCTTTGGTAAGCAACTAATGCTTGCTTCCCCATTTATACCCATGCCGCCTCGAAATTTTTCCAGTTTACCGCTCGTTTTTTCCGATGATAAAGAGGGGCATTTACATAAATATACCGTTCGTCATATCCCGTAATAAGAACGGAATGTTCCCAATAGGTAATGGAAATTTTTCCTCTCTTTGTATTCCAAATGCGGAACTCGGATGGCGGCAGTTTTTGAAATTTCGCATTGACAATGCCCCACACGGGAGAAACGCGATCACTTAATCTCTATAATGATTTCCATCATAAAAAAGAGCACCCGACATCGGTGCTCATTACAACAAGTTGAGTAACGCTTTTTTATTTTGCTGCATTTGCTCGTATAACGTTTTTACTTTTTCTTTTAATTTCTGAATTTCTTGATTGTTCGTGCCGACTTTCTTTTCTAACGCGCGAATTTCATTTGTCACTGCTTTTAATTGATTGGAAAGCGAAAGCAACTTGCTAATTAACTTATCGATTTGTTCTTGTTTTGCTTCTTCGCTATCGTCTTGATCTTCTACAGGCTGCTCTACAGAAGTCGTTGTTTGAGTATCCGAAACGGATGTAGAAGATGTGGAATCCGTTGCCGTAGCACCTGTTTGTTCGTTTGTAACTGGCTCGCTCGTTTGCGTTTGATCTGTCGGCGTCGCCGTCGTATTCGTTTCCGCTGGCGTTGCCGTTTCTTTCGCTGGCTGGCTGAGCGCTTGAATGTCAGCCGTCACGTTATTCATTCGTTCTTCGATTTTGCTCACTTGTTTATTCAATTGAGCCAATTTTTTTGCGAGTATTTGTTGCTCTTTTTTCGCTAATTCTTGTTTTTTCTTTAACTCTTGTTTTTTCTTCTCTTCTTTCTTTACAACTATCTCAATTTTTTCCACTTGTTTTGCTCGCATTTCCCGCTTCCCATCATGCTTGGCTGCAAATGCAGGCGATGCGACAAGCATCGATGCAAGTAAAATTGGCAATCCTTTTTTCAACATTACCAACTTCCTCCTTTGTGTGTTCATTTTTGGTTTGGTAATGGCAGCTGGCTGGCATAGGTTTCCCCTTAGCCCCTATAGCTTTGTGACGCTAAGTTTCCTTAGCTGTACCTTTATAAATATTGTACCATAATTTTCTTCTCATAGAAGCAAGCCTAAATTACTATTTTTCTAGTAAATCTTGAGATGGTATTATCCCCTACAAGTAGACAGCGAAAAAAGAGGACATTTGATATGATATTCTTGAATCCTTATGCATAACTTCGAGTTTTTGCTCTAGTTTTGCAACACCATCTTACATAAAAAGAAAAGCCCCGTAGAGATTTCTCTCCGCAGAGCTTTTCGACAATCTTCGGTGGTGACAGTGGAGTGAGCCCAATTACTTAAAAATAATTCCTTGTGTATATTTGATCCCTTGTTTGTTCGCACTTGCCACTAGATTGTTGTTTACATGAACGTTAATGCTTTCAAAATTAGGTATATCTAGCTTATCTTTTGAGAACGTTACCCCATTTTTCAATATCTTGTCCGTTCCGCTAAGCGTGAAACGTTTTACCTTGTTACCGCCGTATTGTATCCACAGTTCAGTAATATATGCTGAAGATACAATTTTTTTATCAATAAAACCTGAAATTTTAAAAGATTTAAGCTTAAAACTCTTTGATGTTTTTTCCACCGTAATAGTAGTAGTAAAAGCAAGCTTCGTACCATTAATATAAGTGGTGTTATAAAAAGTGTGAGTGCCATTTTTAATCTTTTTGATTTCGTACTGGTCGTAATCAGGTTCCGCATAAGAACCAACCTTAAAGTTATTTAAATCTTTAACGGTTTTATTTATTGCTCCTTTTGCTTCAGCTTCATAAGCAATAGAAGAATTAAAAAATACAATAAAAGATAATACAAACAGTACAATAAATTTAGAATTAACTAGTTTACCCATCATAATGCTTATACCTCCTTCGAACGTAAACGGTAGCTATTCGCCTTCTGTAATGTAAGATTAACTTTTATTAAGAACGCCCTCTCACCTCCTTATCGCAGAAGTAAAAATGCTCCGCGAAAAGCGTAGCGCATTCCCCTGTTTCTATACAAATACATCTTTATTTTCGACAAGGTACCATGACGATATCTTTTAAAAATCGAAACACAGCCTCTAAATCTTTCGTTTCCTCTTTTCTGCCAATATAATCTCGGTTATACTTATCCACCATGCGGTACATTTCTCCATCCCATTTCTCAAACTCATCATCTGTAAGATCGCGTTGATTCAGCACCTTTGCTGTTCCTCTGCCATTATACCTTGCTTCCATCGCCAACCTTTTCGCAAGCCTATAGCAAAGTTCCTTTTTTGCTGGATCCTTTTTAAAATGCCGGAAATCGATGTTAAACTTCAACCCGAAGTTGTGAACAGTCCGATAGTTGATATCCATGCTTCCATCCGCATCAACCCAGCCAATATGAATCCGAATATCCACTCCATATTTCGTAGGTAAATCAATAATGAATGCCTTCTGATTCGAACGGTAACTCTTATCCCATCCTAACTCCAATAAAAATTCTCGTATTTTGCTGTATGTATCAATCACATCTTTTGATAAATACAATTCCACTGTATCAGGAGTAGGTTTCACCTTATTCCTTTTCTTTACTAGTTCTGCCCATGTACCTCTGTTACAATGTATATCTTCCTTTTCCACCGCTTGATTTTTGTAATCGAGCAGAGCAACCATGTCAGAAGGTTGAAAGGCAATATAACCGAACCCTCCATAAGCAAATGTACTAACCCTCTTCTCCCATACTTGTTCATCAAGCATATCTGCAAGAACGCATGCAATCACATTGCCCCTCATAATGTTTTGGATCGTGCAATCATAAAGCCATTTTGCTTTTTCCTCAGAAAATCCCCAATGCACGCACCACTGTTTAAATCCATCGTAAAGACCTTCGACACTATCGTTAATAAAAGGCGGAAAAACCGAACCGGCATTAGCTTTTATTAAATAACGCCTTGCCCCCATGACAATTTCATCTTCAGAGCGTTTGGATAAGGAAAGTCGATATGGATCAAGCTGCTCGCTCCAAATATTTTCATTTAATTCAGGATTCGAGCACAATTTTGCTTCAATCAGCCAAACGTCTCCTTTCTCATCTGTTCCAATCACATCTGAAATTCCTGATCGATTCCTACTCTTTCCATCAGGTAGCCAGATCTCGTTTCCCCAGATAAAAAGCTTTCTCGTTTCACCATTAGTCAGAGTAATTGGATGGAAAAAAGTATATTCCATAAAAGCATTGACTAGTTGTCTTTCATTAGGATAAATAGAGGTAATCAATAAATCCTCCCCCAATGATGCTGATACGTCCGCTAAATAAAGAAAAGGACTAGCATCTATTGCAACAAACCTCGATCCTTATCAATCATATTAATTTACTCAATTTCCATTTTCAACTATCATTCTTCAATAAAATTCGACACATTCGGATGGTGGCAGATACGCAACCTATTATTATGGCAGTCGGCTGGTTTTTCGTGTGTAGGCCAACGACAAACAGCTCACGGTCATCTTCCACAAGAAACAGCTTCAACAACCTGTACGCATCTTCTGGGGACTTGATTTGACGCTCCTTGTACAGTACGGTAGACTTCCAAACGAGCTTTAGGCTGACAATGTTGACGCGCTTTGCTGGCTGTTTGATGAGTACCTCTCTTTCTAGCAATTTCGGCTGTTGGTGGTTGATCGTTTAATACTTGCTCATCCTTTCCCCCCCTAAACAAAAATAACCTCAATTCCCCGAAAGGAATTGAGGCTGGTCAAAGTGTATAGAACTCGTATCTGATACTCATATAATTATATTAAATACTTAAAAAACTTTTTGATACAGTTTCTTAGAAGGGGATACGGACTGATAGCCAGTTTAACTAACTTAATGCAAAAAAGAAAAGCCCCGCAGAGATTTCTCTCTACAAGACTTCTTCGAATGTCCACTCGCCAAACTTCGAGGAGCGACAGGCACGCCATCCTTAACGTTTAGATTTTCTATAGCCAGCAGCGATTGCTTCTTGTTCTGTACAGAAAATTTCTTCCGGTTCCGTACGATCGTAAAATTGTCCTCCCGGCAAGTGATAAATTTTTTCACCGGAACTTGAAATGTTCCCTTTAATATTTAAGCAAGCTTGTTTAGGTTGTTGCTGCTGTTCAGGCTTAGGCTGAGATTTTGGCTGTGGTGCTGATGACGATTGGGATTGTGATTGTGGTGACGTCTTTGATTGTATATTAGATTCTTCCTTAGTTTCTTGTGAAGGTACTGGTGTTTTTTCATTCTCTTTGTTTTTGGCTGTCGACGCTTTTCCCTTTTCTTCCACTGTCACAATTTTTTTCTTGTCATCCTTATCTTCGTTACCTCCGCCACCATCACTGTCCCCAAATAAAGCTGTACAACTACCCACAAGAATAAGTAATATAAAAGTCAAACAACCACAACCAAAACAACCGATTATTTTCTTTTTTTTCTTTTTTTCCTCTTTTTCCTTTTTTTCTTCAGACATCGTTCTACCCCCCTCTATATTTCTAACAAACAATCAATGTAATTTCCAGTCCGCACAAACGCTGTATTCATTTAATTTAAATGTCACCATACCAAAAGCCCCGTAGAGATTTCTCACAACAGGGCTTTTTGGCATATTCAAGAGGTAACAGGCACACTACAATTTTTGCTTATAAAAAACCATTTAAGTGGTAGATTTTAAATCTTCATATCTGCCTATAATCGGGTTTTACGAAAATCTTTATCATCACGCAATTAATTTAGTTCTCTAACAATATATTTCGAACTGACCCATCCCACACGTCCATCTTTTAATATGATTTTATACCAAGAATTTTGGATTTCCAGCTTTCCATCGTCTGTTAATGACAGCTGAACATACTCTCCCATTTTTAGCTGGGTAATTGGATCTTTTGTCGTTGACGGCGTTGGTCTTACATTTAATGTGGTCACATTGACACTGCCTAAGTTTTTGACCGTAATGTATTTTTTATACTCATAAAACTTAATGGAATTCGTCCAATATTCTTGATTGTTGTATTTTAAACGAACCCAGTAATCATTCGTTTTCTCCAGCAATATAAATGTAGATCCTTTTTTCAAAATGGTTATGCTTTTATTCGCTCCTTTTTGATCGTATAGCGCAAGGTCTTGATTCGCCACCGCTACGATATTTTCCGGAAACACGTCCGATCCTTGCGGAATACTTGGTGAGGCAGGCACCGTTTCGTTTGGTTTAGCGGATTTGTAATAATTACTATCATACGCCAAAATATTGGCCATATGGCGGGCGATGCTTTGCCCCCAATATGGATCGCTGGCGTAATAAAAATTCATGCCTTCACTGCTCTCATTGACACGTGTTCCCGTTAATGTATTAGTGCGAAAACCGAGATACGCTCCTTTAAAATACGAATAGGCCGGGTTTAAATATGTTGCTTTCACTTTTCGAGCGATATAATCAATCGATTCTTCTACGGACGAAAAGCGATATGCCGAAACAAACGGGGATGCGTCATAAGCGCCGTAACCGAATAAATTGTACTTCGTCAGCGCCAGTCTCGAAGTGCCGAAACCACTTTCATGAATCGCATGCGCGGCTAAATATAACGCATTTACTCCATATTTTTTACCGGCATCGATAAACACTTGACCTTTTCCTAGTAAAACGCTTGGCTTATTTGTTGAGTTGACATAATTTTCGATATACTTGTTTATTTGTTGAGCCGTAACCGAAGCGGTTGTCCGTAAATCAATAAATTGGTAGCCGTCCCGCACCCCGTTTAAAGGCGCTCCTGTTTTCACTTCCGTCACATAATCTCCAGAAACGTAACCGATTGTATTATTATATGTTATTTTGTACCAATTATTGGACGTTTTATGGGTCGGCACAATAATCGTTCCCTTTGAAATCGTTGCAAGGATATCAGAGTCCTTATTCGGTTCTTTTCGTACATTTAAATCCGCTCTTACCGCAAACGTTTTGCCAGAAATCGCTTGTTCTGTAACAGGCGTATTCGATGAATTATTCGGTTGCTTTGGTTGCTCTGTTGTTTGCTGATCTTGCGCTGGCTGCTGTGACACTGGCGATGATGGCTTCTGTCCTGCATTGTTTCCTGTATAAGGAGCAAAATCTTTGATATAAACATATCCCGTTTTGTTTTTATAGCTAACTTTATACCAATCTCCAACACTAAAACTAGATGCAACAATTGTTCCTTTTGCGATTTTCTCCAACTTTGCATATGCGCTTCCAAAGGAAGAATACAAAAATGTATCCTTATTCGCTATATACTTCGTCGCCGTAAAACTTTTGGACGACACTTTTACAACATCGCTGCTTATGACATATAGCTTTTTCCCATTAAAAGAAACTTCATACCAAGTTTGACCGACACTATTGACTACTTTTCTCGTTGAATATAATCCGTTGCCGCTGGCTAAACTAGTAACAGCTTTCTTTTTCGTGTTTGGCGCGCTGTAGAGATTGACAGTTTTCTTGGTAAAGTAATATGTACCGCTCGTTTTAATATATTGATCATATTCCTTTAAACAACTGCCGCTTACCCAGCCTGTTTTCGTATAACTTTTCCCTTTCAACATATATTGGTACGAAACTTTGTACCAGTTCCCTTTTTTCTCTGTCGCCGTGACTGTTTTTCCTTTCGGAATGATGATGATCACTTTGTAATTCGTTCCCGCTTCCGACCGCATGTATACATTATTAGTCGTTTGATACGTTGTTTTGTTTAATTTTACCGTACTCGCTGCCTCTACTGTATTTACGCTCCACGAAATCATAGATCCCCCCGCAGAAGCAAGCAAAAGCCCCATCGATAAAACGACAGCTTTTCCTATATTTTTCATCTTTTCGTTCCCACCTACTTCTCTTTTTTTCTATCTTTCTTACTGAGAAGCGACAAAGGAAAAATGAACAATATTTTTCTACTCTTATACTTTTTTATCGGCTTATTTTCAAAAATGTTAAGTGATTCGTAGATGATGTATAAAATTTTGTATAAAGCATTTTACTAGATCAAAAGAGAAAATGCAGGGTATTCTCTGATTCGGCCTTAACACATTCCAGAGAACGAAGTACCCTACCTATGTCTTGGACTGAACCATTTTGTGATTGTAGCAACCAAAAGTACGGTTCCAGCCCGAACAAACGATTTTATCAAAGAAACGATTGATAATCCCGCAGGATTAAAAAAGACAGAGAACCAATCAATGACTCTCTGTCTCTAGCAATCTTCGACAAACTTCGGAACGTGACAGGCACGAACCCCCTTTTTTAATCGTTTATTTTTCGTATACACTCCACGTCGGTTTTTTTATTTTTGCAGACAAATTCAATATTTTCGTTTTCACCCTTTTTGCTTCGCTTCCTGTTAGCGGAGTTGGCTGATAGTTATTTCTTGTTGTGACAGATGAAATGCGGCATGGAATAATACGAATCTCTTTTCGAGCCGTTAGTTTGCCATTTTGAACATAAAAAGTTTGCTGAAAGATGAAAGTGTCTTTATCGGACGGATTTTTATTGCCCCCAAACATAAAATTCCCTAAACTATAAACAATGAATTTGCCTTTATATTCTTCGATTCCTTGGATAACGTGCGGATGGTGTCCAACAACTAAATCCGCTCCGCTATCGATCGCAAAACGTCCTAATGATTTTTGGGTTGTATTAGGAATATAACTTCTTTCCACGCCCCAATGGAAATGAACAAGGACAATATTCGCTCCTTTTTTCCGCAGTGAGCGAATATCATTGAGAATTTGCTTGCGAACCTGACTATTATCCACCCATCCTTTGTAGCCAATTACACCGATTTTGACCCCTTTTACTGTTGTCAACATCGGATGTTTCTCATCAAAATAACCGATGCCTTCCTTTTTTAAGTTTGCGATCGTGTCTTCATATCCTTTTTGCAAATAGTCATACGTATGGTTATTCGCCAAATTGACAGCCTCAATCCCCGCGAATGTTAAAATTTTTGCGTACGATGGATGACCGCGAAACCGGAATTTTTTATTCGCCTTTCGCGTAGAGGTTGTTAAGGTTGTTTCCAAGTTAACAGTGGTAAAATCGTCGTTTTTAAAAATCGGTTCTATATTTTTTGAAAAAAAGCGAATGCCATTTCTTTTTGCTACATCATCAAAAGAATTTACATATCCGTAATTTTCATCACGCCCAAGCGTTACATCTCCTGCGGCGCTTAATGTAATACTTGTCGTCTGCTGTTCACGATTTAATTGTTTCGTCATCGTTTGAGGAACCATAGCACTGGATTGTGGCACATACATCCTCATGCCGAGGCTGTGTAATCTGCCAACCCCTTGCCAGTATTTGTCAAAATAGA
Source organism: Parageobacillus sp. G301 (assembly GCF_030268025.1). Classification (NCBI taxonomy): domain Bacteria; kingdom Bacillati; phylum Bacillota; class Bacilli; order Caryophanales; family Anoxybacillaceae; genus Parageobacillus; species Parageobacillus sp. G301. Next base: position 384,367 of record NZ_BSDB01000002.1, on the reverse strand, counting down.
GTTCACTTTGCCCCCAAAATACTTTCGCCTCTACTTTATTTGCAGCTGGTAATATGGTTAAAAAAATAAATGTAGCTATTAGAGCGTAAGTGATATGCTTAAGCCGACTTACCAAATAAATCCCCCCATGTCCTTATGACAAAGTATACCATTGTAAAGCACTTCTCTCTTTTACGTTGTTGCACAAATCCTGCTGCAAAACGTTTGCCTAGATCTACACAACACCAGCCATGAGCATGCCTATAAAGCTACGAAACTCCTCTGAAAAACGCACATATGTTGCTGCAACTTCTTTGGCTTATACCTCCTTTCCTTCATATAAATGGATATTCAATAATTTTTGAAAAAAATCCTGCCTAAGCGATGTAAAAATGCTTCGAAGAGGGGCAGAGTTGTTTCGATCCAAAGTTTTACATTTTTGTAATTATATTGTATAATTTTTCACACAGTGTTTATAAGTTATGGGAATAACTCGGTAGGCAAAAAGAAACTTAGTCCTAAAGAAAGAACGTATTGAGATTATCAAACACCCGTTCAATATGCAAAATCCAGTTAAAAACGAGGACAAGGCTATATTTCCTCCTTCTCGTCTTAACCATCTATTCTCAGAATACCTTGGGGCTGTCAAGTGCTTTCCTTGATAGTTCCTCGTGAGACACTGAGAAAAAGACGAGAAAAGAAAGGAATCAGAGCCGTTTATCCCTGATTCCTTCGGGGTAACCGATTTTTATATTGTCTACTTTTGGGATCGCAATGCTCTAGCACCTAATGTCCGTTTGCAAACAAATAATGTTTCTTTTTATTCCCCTCTCCCTTTCATTATGTAGATTTTCTTTAACACTTTAAAGAGAAGGTAATCACCTTACCGCTTTTTAGAGCATGTGGGTCAGCCCCCACTATCAATAAGGCCACTTTTTTGTGAAGTAAGTGATGCCTATGTCTATGGCTTCAAAGTAGCTGTCTAGAACGTCTGGAACTAGGTAAACAGCTACTCTGTGATTTCGCAGGTAGATATACCCTGTGCCTGATGCACCGGTAAAGTCACTTTTGAATTTGAAGGTTCCGATTCCATTTGAATCAATGGTCACTCGTGCTTTCGACAGGTTTTCTTGTTTGACATCTGCTCCATCATTTCGGTAGTAAATGACTCCGCTAATGGCTAGATCGATCTTATTGCCACCCAAATATTTCACTTCAGCAACTTGGTAATATTTATCCTTTGAATTGGACATATTGGTCCATGTCATATTATAGGTTTTTAACTGTTCGTTACTAACGTTTGAGATCATTGCGGAAGTAGGTTTAACAAATTTGCCGGAATTCTGCGGAACATATAATCCGCCACCAATATAATAATATCCCTTTTGAGTTTTTGCCGGTTTAAATACCGGTTTTTCCACACCCTTATTAAAAGTGCCTTTTTTGATCATTTTGTTATTCTTATCCAGCGTGTAATAATTGGTTGTCTTAGTCACTACAATCTTGCCAAGTTGCCCTTTTTGAAATGTTGTCTTTCCCCAAGGAATCGTGTAAACATAACGGTTTGTGCTTAACTCCATTGTTACAAAATGCTTGAGTATTACATCATATATACGTTCATACTCTTTCTCCATGCTCCCTTCATACATGGGTTCTGCAGGTCCTAAAGCATATACATTATTACTAGCCTTATCACCTTGGATGATAGGAATATAAACGTCTCCTTCTCCTTCATATGTATAAAAACCCTTTTTAATTAATACAATTAATGCACCCACTTTTTTAGAGGTCTCTTTGAAATAAAATTTCCAGCCTTCTTTGTCCTCCACTACCTTAATACGACTCAATTCTTTTTTGGGCAATAACATACTTAAATTATATTTTTTGCTGTAAACAGGAACTAATGGATCATTAGTTGCTGCTTGAAATGGTTTTGGCAAAAACGATGCCATTAATAAAAAAACCAACAATAATGAAATAATTTTCCTCATATAGGTCCCTCCTGCATTTTTTACCAATAAATTGTACCATGGGAGTGCTTTATTGTAAATAATTATTTTCATTTTCTGACAATAAATAACTCAAACTTTGCAAACTGAAATCGTTGGCTCCTTGGTAGGAATTAGGGCTTAATACTATTTATCTAGCTTCTATTTTATATTAACTGTCTCAAAAGTTATTTGAAACGGATTTTATGTTTCTACTAAAGTACAAAAAGAAAAGCCCTGCAGAGATTTATCTCCGCAGAGCCTTTCGACAAACTTGGGAGCGTGACAGGCGATATTACTTCTCCCTTTGAATCCTTAAATATGATATTAGAGGTATCAACTCCGTTCGTTACCGTCCATAATTGAACATTTTCTGCGCCTTTAATCTCTTTTACATTGGCATTGTCGATTAATACTTCTTTTACTTCTGCACCGCTTAAGTCAATGACAGCATCTTTTGAAGTTGGGCTGATCACAATTTTTGTATTTTTTAAACCTTCCCCTTTAACAGTAGCTGAGTTCTTTAACCAGATTCCCTCTCTAATTACTGAAGTGCCGTCCATGTTGACCAGAGAGTTGGAAGCTTGAATCGTTAGTTTTTTAGTTGAGAAGCCAACAAGATTATATACCTTGTCATATTTCGGCTGTGCAGCACCTAATTGTATCTGAATTAGTACCGGATCATGGTCGCTTGCACGTCCGTGCACTTCCATAAAAGATGAGTTGATATGGACAATATCGACTATTGTTGATTGTGCCAAGTTATTAGATACTAAAATGTGATCAAGTACCTGGGAGTTTCCTTGATGCGTATACGAATAGCGCTCTTCTGCCGGAACTTTCTCGATCATATTTGTTAATTCGTTTCCTTTTAGTGTTTTTAAAGGATTTGAAAATTCGAAATCATTAAAGTCCCCTAATACCACAATATTTGCATTCGGATCTTTTGATTGAACATCTTTTACAAAATTGTTAACGATTCTTGCCATTTCAAGGCGTTTAGCCTCGCTTTTGAATTCTGGAGGCTGAACTTTCCCGAATAAAGGAAAGTCTCCGCTTTTAGAGTTGAAATGGTTTGCTATTACGATCACACTTTTTCCGTTAAATTTAAACTGTGCTGCCAGCGGCTTACGGCTGGAATCAAACGCCGGGTTTGTTGGGTCAATGCGGCCTGGGTTTAATGTCAGTTTTCCATTTTCAAAACCAACTGCTTGTGTGGCAGTACCTTTTGTTCCTTCTACAAGAGATACCCGGTCTTGGTTATAAAGAAAGCCAACGCGAATATTTCCACCAGGAGCACCGCCGTCCCTATTATTTTCCGGAGCGATATCCGTATAAGCGTATTCTGGACCTCCAAGTTCTTTAATTTTGTTGATTAATCTCGCAAAACTTTGATCAGCATTGGTATTTCCGCTGTCTGTTTCCCCGTCATTATCCTGCATTTCTACTAAACCGATAATATCCGGCTGCTTCAAATTTTGGACAATTGCTTGTGCTAGCTTTGTTACCTTTGCGTCATCTGTTTTTGCTGAGAAATTCTCTACATTGTAAGAAGCAATTGTCAGTTTCTCTGGGTCTGGAGTAATCGTTGTTGTTTCACGAGCGGTTGGTCCTTCAATAAGTGGCGGTAAATCACTTTTATTGCTTAACACTTTATAGTTGCTGAAACTATAACTTACAACACCCTTGATTGAGCCATTAAAATAATCTCCTGTTTTTGCCACGTAGTTTTCATCATTAATATCAATCATGATTCTTTCAGGGTTGTAGTCTGTTTCTGAAATTTTTAATCCACCAGCTATTGTATTCGTTGGAATTGATTCAGGGACAACGATGATCTCACCATATTTTTGCGGTGCAACAACCTTTGGATTATCTACCTGCACAAGCATTCCTTCTAAGCTTTCAAAGAAGTCGATTCCGTCTTCTTCCGGATCAAATTTAGTGAAACTGTCATTATCAATAACTTCAGTCGGAAGTGCTCGGTCTTTTCCAATCACAACTGGTGCAGGAAGGAATTGTCCGCTTGAAACCTTTGTAATGGAACCTGATCCTGCATTTATTTCGGTAACCGGCAAATCAGTCTGTAATTTTTCATCATATCCCTCTAATACATATTCTTTCACTTGTCCGGTTACCTTCACAACGTCTCCAACATTTACGCCATGAGATTTTTTATAAACTAAAATTCCTTCTGATGTCTTATCATCATTATCTGGCTGCAAATCTTGCATATAAAAGTTATTAGCGTCAACCACATACGTTACGATGCCTTCAACATCTGTTACGTTTTTTCCATCTAATGGTGAAGTGTGTCCGGCACCTTGAATGTCATGGATGCGAATCTCCCCATCTTGAATGATGTATTGGAAAGTAGCTACATCACTGTTTTTTAATCCATCCTTCACCGCAATCGCTTTAATCGTTGTGTCTTCAGTTATGGTGATTGGTCCACTATAAACGAGACTGCTTGTCGTTGGTTCGGTGTTGTCTGTTGTGTAGTAGATTGTCGCGCCTTCTGTAGCTGTTGATAAGGTTACCGTAACTCCCTTATTCACTAGCCCTGAACTAGGAGTCGCTGTAATAGGTTGCACTTTATTTGATTCGGCAACAATGTCAGCCGCATCACGAGGAATTAACTGATAAGTATTTTTATACGCACCTAAAACGCCAGTTATTGATTCATAGGTTTTATTAACGGAAAGTAAGTTCGTATCCTCTGGACGAATGACAAACGTATTTCCGTTGCCATCTTTGGCAATATAATTGCCGTTGGATAAAGATTCAACGGTTACATTGTGAACAGCTACAAGCATACCTTCTTTATCTTCGTTAAGTTGGTCTGCTGTTAACACTTGCGGCTGTGGAACCATCCCTTGGCCGATGACTTGTACATCACTTGCTTGAACATTGATTTCCAATAACGTATTAAAATCAGTTAACGTTCCTTTTACACGAACTTTATCTCCGCGTTGAACATTCAGTCCTGAACCGTATAGGACGATTCCTGCCGTTTCATCTTGGATATAGACGGTATGTTTTAATACAGCCGTCACGATTCCTGTTGTGCTTACCTGTGTTCCGATTGCTTGTTTTCTTACATCCGCAATCGATTGTTCTTGCAAAACTGTATAGACAAAAGTCTGAACTTCACTTTTTTCAAGCCCGTTTGCTACGGCGATTGCTTTAATCGTTATATCTCTGTCAATGGTTATTGAACCTGTATACTCTGTGCTTGTTTCGGTTGGATCTGTTCCGTCCGTTGTATAATAGATTTTTGCACCTGGTGTTGCTGTTGATAGCGTTACTACTGTTCCCTTTTCAACCGCTCCGGCTGCAGGGGAAGCGGTGACTGGTTGGACTTTTGATTGGTTGGTGTCCTCAACAAATTCAATACTTATTGGAGATTTCAATCCAGGTAAATCATTATAACTCTCCAAATTTCCTGTAACTCGAATTTTTTTACCTAAATTTCCTGGATTTTTAGCCAAACTAAATTTTTCTCTATATGGTGCTGTTAATTGAATATTTAACGTTTTGAACTTATCTGTTTCACCAGCTTTATCTGCAATACTAATATTATATAGACCTTGGCTATGATCAAATGGTGGTTCGTAAGTAAAATTCCCACTTCCTTTAGAATTGCCAACTATATACCCTTCTACCGTGGCACCATTTGTACCTTGCTTGGCAATTGCTTCAGCAACTGTCATAACTTCAGCTGCTTTTGATACATTAACCGGGACGAACAGACTTATGGCCATAACCCAAATGAGCACTATGTTGAAAGTTTTCTTCCAACTTTTTATCTTCATTTTATCCTCCCTAGGTTTATATTTTTTCCATACATAGCCCCTGGCAATTTTGCCCAGGGCCTTGTTTAATTTTTTTAGTCAAGGAAATATGTTTCGCCTTCTACCGTAACATGGTTTAAAACGATCGCTGTGTTTCCTCTTAAATAAAGGTCACCTTTTACAATTGCATACTCTAATTTGTCAACTCCCGTTACATCAACAGAAACGTTGCCGTTGTAAACTTTAGGAGATTGTGCCGTTCCGCTGAAATCAGCTGCGTTTATAGAGGTTATAGCAGTCGCTACATCAATGATACGTCCTTCCACCGATGGATTTACCGTTTGATTTGGTTGAGCAGCTACGTAATCTCTGAACATTTCCCAGTCTACAAATCCCGGCTCGCTTACACGTCCTTCTGCGTAAGCCTTAGCGAACATGGTGTAGCCATCTCCACCTTTTGCGGTAAAGGTATTTGTGGCTACTACGTATGTTTTATTAGGATCTAACGGAACATAATTGTCTCCTTCTTTCACTTCCACTGTTAACACTTTTTCACCTAATGGTTTTCTGCTGTCATATGTGAATTTCATACCGGAAACTTGCAAGTACCCGCCAAAAGGTTTTGGTGCGTCTTTTACACTGTGTTCAAGCGCTTCTTTGATTTCAGCACCCGTCAGTTTCATTAATGCTAATGAGTTTCCAAAAGGCATTACTTCCAGTATTTTTGCTAATGTAATGTTTCCAGCCGGGATGGTAGCACGAATTCCACCCCCGTTTTGGAGAGCAATGACTGTATCTGGATTAATAGTTTTTGCCTTTGCCAGCATGCCGTCAGTAATCAAATTTCCTAAGTTTGTTTCGCCAACACGTGCAGGCGGATTTCCTCCAATTAAATCAACGGCTGCTTGTCCAATAATAGTATTTTGCTTTTCTACAACTTTTGGTTTGTATTTTGTTGCTAAAATTTGAGCATCTTCAGGATCATCTTGTAGCACATAAACCTCTTTATCTCCTACTTTTACTTTTTGATCAATGTCGATCAGCTTGCCGGCATAGCCAACCACTTTCCCATTCTCATCAAACTCGACATCTAGCGTACCAAGGTACTTGCTATATTCATTCGCTTGAACAATAACAGTCGGCTCTTCTCCTGTTTTATCAACAACAGGTTCAACAAGCTTATCGTGAGAATGTCCGCCAACAATAACGTCTATTCCTTCAACTTCCTTTGCCAACGTAAGGTCATTATCTCCACCGCCGTCGTTAAATCCTATATGGGTTAATGCGATAATTTTATTGACTCCTTGGGCTTCGAATGCTTCAACTGCTTTTTCCGCCTCTTCAATGTAGTCTTCAAAGACTACGTCTTCACCTGGACTTGAAATATTTTTCGTTTCAGCTGTTGTTAGGCCGAAGATACCGATCTTTTCTCCATTTACTTCTTTGATAATTCCATTATAAATTTTTCCGTTTTCTGGATTTGAAGATATTTCATTACGGAAACTTACTTTTAGATTTTCATCTTTGGAGAAATCGACATTGGCGCTGACAAATGGGAACTTCGCCCCCTTCACAAAGTTAGCTAAAATTGCAGTTCCTTTGTCAAACTCATGATTTCCAAATGTCATGGCGTCATAGCCCGCAAGATTCATAAACTCTAAATCTGCTAATCCATTAAATTCATTAAAATACAATGTTCCAGAGAACACGTCTCCTGCATCTAATAACAATGAATTAGGGTTTGTTTGTCTTACCTGTTTAATTGCAGTGATGCGTCTTGCAATATTGTCTAAATGAGCATGTGTATCATTTGTGTGCATTACTGTTAATTTAAATGGGTTTCTCGTTCCACCTGATCCTGTATTACCTGTTGAACCAGTTTGTCCACCGGGATTGTTCTTTACTGTAACACCGGTAGCCGTTTGCACCGTACCGTTATTTATTACTTCAATAGAACCCGTGACGGATGAATCTTTCTTAATCTCTTTAATTACAGAATCTTTAGCTACTTCAATTTTTGCATTAGCATTTTTAACAGTGACCGTAGCTTCCTTTAAGTCCCCTTTTAATTCGATTTTTTGCCCTGATTTTTCGGCAGCCAGGTTCACGGCTTGTACTTTCGCGCCTTGTTCCGCTTCCAATTTCGCTTCTGTCTTCACTTCGATTTCTTTCACTACGGCGTCTTTCGCTACCTTGACTTGTGAACCTTCTCCCGTTACCTCTACCTTCGTATTAGAGAAGTCACCTTTCAATTCCACACCTTTGCTTGATTCGCTGCCTTTTGTACCAATGGAAACGACTTCGTACGCACCTTTTTCTTTAGAATCAAGAATAATCGTTCCTGTCGCTCCCGCCTTTTCTGTAAGAGATAATGTCTTAATCTTTGTTCCTTCTTCCGCTACGATGTTGGCACCGTTCGCATCGTTGATTTTCAATTCTTCCGCTGTAACGTTTTTCTGACGCAAACTGTGATCAGCCACATCATCAACAATAATGACACCGCCTTGGTTGTTTACCTTGTTCACTTTCACATTTTCAAGGTAAACCGTTCCAGCGCCTGTTTCATTCCCTTTAATAATAATATTTCCATTGACCTCTGCATTTGCCAGTTTAATATATTGATCTTTTCCCGCAATGAGGATAACGGATTGGTCGTATTTTTTCACTTCCGCTGCCGTTCCGCCAAAAGTGGTTGGCTTGTCCGCTATAGTAGAATCTGCATTAAAAATTGCAAATCGCTTTTCCAAATCTGCCTTAACCGGATTTACGTAAGCCATCACGATTTTTAATAGCTTGCTATTTTCTTTCAACACTCCAAGTTTTAAACCTTCGCTCACAAATTTTTCAATACGGTTTTTATGATAAATCGCTTGATCAATCTTGTTTTCTTTTAGTGCCGCATTCAAACGGTCTGTTTCTATTTTAATGGAAACTGGGTATAACGCCGCATCTTTCACTTGTTGTGCAGGTTTGAGATATGTTTGAATCAATGCTGTACGAGTAGAAGCACCATATACTTTATAAAAAGCAGGGGACTTTGTACGAATTTCTTTTGTTAAATCATGATATGCTTTTTCTGTGGAATCATTTACGATATGGTTAGAAATTAACTTCTTTAATATATTGGCTTTCGCTTCGATTTTTTTGCCGGCCGATACAGCGTCTATATAAGAGGCAGCGCGATCAACGTATACTTGAACATTTTGCGTGAGACGAGCCTCCAAAATTTCTTTCTCTTTTCCTTTTAGCTTCTTTACTTCTTCCCGAGCAGCTTTCAACGCAGATTTTGTCTCATTAAACAGCTTCATATCTGGATAATCTAACACATTTTTAGGATAAACCTTTTTCCGGTAATCGTAAGAAACTTGCCATTTTAATGCGCCGGCAAGTTTTTCCGCTTTAACAACCAGCTTCTCAGCATTGGCCATTGTTGCGGCTTGAGCCGGATTGGAAACCACAACTGCATTAGCGGCGACCGCAGACATAGCAGCAATAGATATTGCTAACTTTTTAGTTTTTTTCTTTCTCATTCTTCTTTCTCCTTTACTAAAAATATTGATTTCGAAAATAAGTATAATTATTGGTAAATAAAATCCTTATATCAAAGTACCATATTTTTCATATTAGTACAATATATGTAACGTAAATAAATTATTAATTTTTTATTAATTATATATTATTTGAATATTATACTTTTAAATAAAAAAGAATAGATTAGTGAAGAGACCGTCAGACAATTGCCGAGGAGATTCTTACTTCAACTTAATATGTAAGATTTAAATGGCAGTTTAACCCTTTCTACATTGTTGAAACCACTTGGAGAATTTTCTCCTTTTCTCACTGCCGGAATTTCCATACAAGGGCCAATTTTTATGCTCACTTTTTTATCTAACACCACGAGTTTAAAAAATTATTTTGCTTAAAAATAATTGGGAGTATATATGGATGAGATCGTTATTAGTAGCTCTTCTATCTTTTGTAGCTCTTCTACTTTTTGCAATGCTTGCACTTATCTTTCATTGGGTTAACATTATCAAGATCAATTCAGATGAGCAACTTAGACAAACTCAGAAAATAATTGACTTGTTACAAGAAATTACTCAAAAATTGGATAAAAAACTATAACTTTGTATTTAACGGAAGCGGTACTTCCATAAAAGTATCGCTTTTTTGTTCAGTTAATAGGCAATTTAGTCAAATAAGGAAAAGACATATTCAAACGGTGACAGGCACGCTGTTAATTTCCTTAAATTTTTCACAAAAAGATAGCAAAAGAAAAGGAACCAGAGCCGCTTCGACACTGGTTCCTTCTGAACTAACTGGAATGATACTGTCAGCTTTTCTGTCTGTTGCGCACAGGTACGCAATCAAGAGCTTTTATTATTAATCTAGAGATATCGCATAGTTTGGTAAAAATTTATTACCTTCTAAATCTGTTAATGAATCATCAATTTTAATTGTAACAGCATTTGTTATTAAACCATCACTATCTGTATTAATTAGGATCGCCGGTTGATTACCATTATCTAAATTACCATCAATGTCTCGCTTATAAATAGCTGTAAACTCAGTTATATTATTAGAACCTTCAGTTATAGTAATTGCATACTTAAGATCGTCGCCATCATTTAGTTCCGTTCCCAAAGTTCCTAAAGCCTCAGACAATCTAATGACAATCGTTTCAGCTTTATTTCCATTATCATTAAAAGTGATGGAACTAAACGTCGGAGAAATATACACCTTGTACACAGCTTGATCAAGTGCTATTTGAATTTCGCTTTCATCATAGAATTTTCCAGCAACAGCTTTCTCATTTCTTGTATGATCCTCATCATATGCTTTCAAAGCATCACGTATTGCCATTACTTGTTCCGCTACGGCAAGCTTTTGATAATCATTAAAACCTTCATAATACATTTTACCTTGAAAATCCAAATTAAGATTTTCTAACGCTTCTTTCATATCTACAGCATTTGTTGCATTATTTACTGCTTCAACCGCTCGAGCTCTTGCTGCCGCTTCTTGCTCAATATCCGCAATGCGTGCCTCTGTTACTGCAATGCGTCCATAGTTTGGCAATTGTTCGATTTCTTCTTCTGTTACTCCTGCACTTTTCGCATTTTCAATAGCTGTATTTACTCCTTCTAACAATTCCTGCAACGCTTCCTTATCATTAAACATATCTGCCTCTGCTTTATCTGCTGGCAGCTTTGCCAACTCTGTTTCTAATGCTTCAATTGCTTGAGCTTTTGCCGCTGCTGCATCAATATCCGCAATTCGTGCCTTTGTTATCGCAATGCGCCCGTAGTTTGGTAACTGTTCAATTTCCTCTTCTGTTGCCCCTGCACTTTTCGCATTTTCAATAGCTGTGTTTACTCCGTCCAACAATTCTTGCAATAATTCTCTATCATTTATCGCATCCGCCTGTGATTTATCTGCTGGCAGCTTCGCTAACTCCGTTTTCACTGCTTCAACTGCTTGTGCCTTTGCTGCTGCATCAATATCCGCAATTCGCTTCTCTGTCACCGCAATGCGCTCGTAGTTTGGTAATTGTTTGATTTCCTCTTCTGTTACTCCTATACTTTTCGCATTTTCAATGACTGTATTTACTCTTTCTAACAATTGTTGCAATAATCCCCTATCATTTATCGCATCTGCCTCTGCTTTATTTGCCGGGAGATTCGCTAACTCCGTTTCTAATGCTTGAAGCGTCTGCTCCTTTGTTAGCACAGTTTGACTACTATGATTAATCGGTAAAATAGAATTACCATCAATATCTTTTATTTTCGCAGCTCCTGTTTCTGAAATAATAATTTTGACAAATTGACCAGGAAGAATAGACTGTCCATCAATTGTAAATGTGATCGAATTTGTTGCCGATGACAGATCAATGGTTTGCTGTAAGTTTGTAATCGATCGTTTCTCTCCATTTACATTGACTATTATATCATTCTTATCTAATACACCATCAATCCATACGTTTTCGCTAAATATTAACTTTATAGTATTACCCGATGCTTCCACAGCATCAAATGTCGGAATTTCATTGACCTCATCAATTATGTTTTGCAAAGAATTCAAATCTTCAAGTCTATCTTTATTGTCCACTATATACTTCTGATACAGATCAAACTTACGTTCATTATAATTCTGTATCTTTGATGTTTTTGACAGATAATGTAACAAATGGTCTAAAGAATAAATACGTCCGTTATAATCACCATTTGCAATCAATGCTTTTATATGTTCAATAACAACAGAATCAGAAACATCACCTGAGATCTCCGATGAAGCGAGATCATATGAATCCTGCCCTTCTGGAGTGATCCATTTTACAGTTTCCGATACATAACCAAGACTAATGATATAATTCCCTAATAAATTAATTTCTTTGTCTAACTGAATCTCTAACTTAGTTATACCTTTCTCATCAGCTGCAATCCACTTAATTGATTTGATATTTGATTTATTTATTGAAAAATCCTCAGCTGTTATATTGAAATATCTAATAACTTCATCTATATCATCGTTTGTAAAAGTTTCCTTTTCTAATGGATAATTAAATTCAACATAAAAGTTATTAGATTCAAAAGTAAATCTTGTTACATAATGCGAAGAATTGATATCTTTCTCCGTAATTTTAATTTCCTTAAACTTTACTATTTTTCCATTACTATCTAGTTCGTACAGTTGTATATATTGGTTAGGAGATATATCCGTGATATCATCTCCAATATTATAAGGTTTTACATCGGAAGGAGGTGTATCTCCTACGTTTGGTATAGTAGAAACTGGTTGATCAGAAATCTTGAACACTAATTGATTACTATTTTCAGGAATATAATTAATCGAAGTTGACCCTAACGCAAAACCTGGGTATAAATGTACTTCCATTGTTGGTGCTGTTTGATCACTCGCCGCTACCGGTTGTACCACTATCGCATCTGTATATCCTGTTGCTTTGATGACAATGCTGTAGTTTTTAGCTGTTGTGAATAGACTCTTATCTAACGTGATCTTACCATTTGTGACTGTATACTTCTCTGTAGCTACTGACACTCCATCTACTTCTACAGCCGTGATTTTTCCTTGCCAATCTGTATTTGGAGCAAACGTTAATTCAATGTCGTTTCCCACTTTTGCATCTGTGTTATCTGCTGTTAACGTTGGCGCGGTTTGGATGCTACCAGCAGAACCCGATCCCGTCGAACCATCTGTAGAACCGGTTTGTGGCCCAGTTTGTCCCCCATCCTTGTTATTCACGGTAACACCTGTAGATGTTTGAATCGTACCGCTGTTTGTTACTTGAATAGGGCCTGTTACTGAGGAGTCTTTCTTAATCTCTTTTACTACAGAGTCTTTTGCTACTTGGATTTGTGCATTCGCATTTTTAACAGTGACCGTAGCTTCCTTTAAGTCCCCTTTTAATTCGATTTTTTGCCCTGCTTTTTCGGCAGCCAGGTTCACGGCTTGTACTTTCGCGCCTTGTTCCGCTTCCAATTTCGCTTCTGTTTTCACTTCAATTTCTTTCACTACGGCGTCTTTCGCTACTTTGACTTGTGAACCTTCTCCCGTTACTTCTACTTTCGTATTAGAGAAGTCGCCTCTCAATTCCACCCCTTTACTCGATTCGCTTCCTTTCGTGCCAACGGAAACGACTTCGTATGCACCTTTTTCTTTCGAATCAAGTATAACCGCTCCTTTGGATCCTGCTGTTTCTGTAAGAGACAATGTTTTAATCCTCGTTCCTTCTTCCGCCACGATATTGGCACCGTTTGCATCGTTGATTTTCAATTCTTCAGCTGTGACGTTTTTCTGATGCAAACTATGGTCAGCCACGTCATCAACAATAATGACACCGCCTTGGTTATTCACCTTATTCACTTTCACGTTTTCAAGGTAAACCGTTCCGGCACCTGTTTCATTTCCTTTAATAATAATATTTCCATTGACCTCTACATTTGCCAGTTTAATATATTGATCTTTTCCCGCAATGATGATAACGAATTGGTCGTATTTTTTCACTTCCGTTGCCGTTCCGCCAAAAGTGGTTGGCTTATCCGCTGCAGTAGAATTTGCATTGAAGACCACAAAGCGCTTTTCAAACTCTGCCTTAACCGGACTTACGTAAGCCATTACGCTTTTGAATAGATTGCTATTTTCTTTCAACACTCCAAGTTTTAAACCTTCGCTCACAAATTTTTCAATACGGTTTTTATGGTAAATCGCTTGATCAATCTTGTTTTCTTTCAGCGCCGCATTCAAACGGTCTGTCTCTATTTTAATGGAAACTGGATATAACGCCGCATCTTTCACTTGTTGTGCAGGTTTGAGATATGTTTGAACCAATGCTGTACGAGTAGAAGCACCATATACTTTATAAAAAGCAGGGGACTTTGTACGAATTTCTTTTGTTAAATCATGATACGCTTTTTCTGTGGAGTCATTTACGATATGGTTAGAAATGAATTTCTTTAATATATTCGCTTTCGCTTCAATTTTTTTACCTGCTGAAACGGCATCAATATAAAGGGCAGCGCGATCGACGTATACTTGAACATTTTGCGTGAGACGAGCCTCCAAAATTTCTTTCTCTTTTCCTTTTAGCTTCTTTACTTCTTCCCGAGCAGCTTTCAACGCAGATTTTGTCTCATTAAACAGCTTCATATCTGGATAATCTAACACATTTTTAGGATAAACCTTTTTCCGGTAATCGTAAGAAACTTGCCATTTTAATGCGCCAGCAAGTTTTTCCGCTTTAACAACCAGCTTCTCAGCATTGGTCGTTATTGCGGCTTGAGCCGGATTGGAAACCACCACTGCACTAGCGGCAACTGCAGACATCGTGACAATAGATGTTGCCAACTTTTTAGCATTTTTCTTCCCCATTCTTCTTCCCCCTTAAAGAAAATATTTATTATCTATCTTATTACCTACTAAAAGGTAAAATAAGTATAATTATAGTAATAAAAACCATAGAAAATTTTACTATATCTTGTATATTAATGCAAATATTCTTTTATGAAAAATTATAAAATTTAGGGTGAACTAGGGCTTTTGTCATTTCTCGATGCTTCCTGTCATTTGGAAAGCGTTCGTTTTAGTTATAGTTAAGCAGAGCATAACAAAATTCATTGTTCTCACTTTCCTTCGAATGTAGCCTTTCTCTTCTAGTAAAATGAACTTCTCTTCGCAAACAATCAAATGGTCCAGCACATCTATGCCAATCACTCTTCCTGCCTCCACTAACCGTTTCGTTACCTCGATGTCCTCCCTCGACGGAGTCGGGTCGGACGAAGGGTGATTGTGGGCGACAAGAATCGAAGCCGAATTCGACAGAATCGCCGACTTGAACACTTCACGCGGATGGACGATGCTGGCGTTCAGGCTTCCGACATGACAGACGTTGATAGCGGTCGCTGGTTTTTCGTGTCCAAGCAGATGACGACAAACTTCTCACGGTCGGCTTCCACAAGAAACGGCTTCAGCAGCCTGTACGCATCTTCCGGCGACTTGACTTGTCGCTCCTTGTACAGCATGCTAGACTCCCGAACGAGCTTCAGGCTGACAATGTTGACGCGCTTCGCTGGCTACTTGGCAAATACCAGATACCTCTCTTTCTAGCTACTTGTAGTTGATGGTTTAATACTTGCTCATTTTTCCCTCCTAAAACAAAAATAGCCCCAATTCCCCGAAAGGAATTGAGGCTGGTCAGAGTATATAAATTTGTATTTGATGTTCATAATATATTAAATGCTTAAAAAGTTTTTTGATACGGTTTCTTAGAAGGGATAACAGGACTGTCGATACGATATATTTTTTCCCGGAAAAAAGTAAAAGCAGAGAGTTTTCACCCTCTGCCCTTACTTTACTTCTTTTAAAAGGATAGGTGCTACTCAATTTTATTTACTAATAACTGCATCTTTTACAAGGTTGCCATTCGCATCAGCAACATTTGTACCAGTAATCTCTACAGTGATAGAGTCACTTAAGTTGAACACTGTGCTTGTAGTAGTGATTTTTAATTGGTTATTATTTACTACTGCAAATGTTAAGTCAGCAGCATCAACATAAGAACCATTCTTCTTAACTTTAATGCCATTTACAGTTGCAGGTAGAGTTCCAAGTTTTTCAGAGAGTGTAACATATAAAGTTTTGTTATCTGCAAGTTCAACTTTTTGTGCAGTTGGACGAACATTTTCTGTTAAGTTAACAGCAACACCGTCTTTAGCTGCTTGAGTTAAAGTATTGCCGTATTTGTCAGTAATATCTCTTGCTGCAACTGTACGAATACCATTTGCAGTAATAGCACCTTCTGGTAACTCTGCACGGATAGTGTGCTTATCTCCGAAGAAATATAATTTTGTTCCAACTGGTAAAGCTACTCCGTTAATTGTAAATTTATTCACATCTAATGCAGCAGATGTTAATTCAGTACCTGCAGCACCAACTACAAACTCAAGCACACCAGGAGAAACTTGAGTAACACTTAAGCCTAAAGTAGCAGACGTAGTGCTATCTTGAGCTACTGTGAAAGTAAGTTTTATTGGTGCTGTAGTGCTGTTGTTATATACATCCTTAACAACTCCAGCTGGTAAAGTAACTTCGTAACTACCTGCTTTTAACTTAGAAGATGCAACAAAGTCAGTGTCTGTAACAGGAATTACAAGATATTGGTTTTCACCAGCATCTGTAGTATCACCGTCGTTGTTTGCATCATATACATAGGCAACTGGTGAATATGTTGCAGCATTATCAACTTTTACAACACCATCTGTATCAGTATAGCGAACATTTAAGTCAGTTCCAGTTGTTAATGGAGAAGTACCTGCAGCAATAGGCTCATCAAATTTCACAATGATTTTGTCATCTTTATAAGATGTGCTTACTACTTTAGGAGCCGTCTCATCTTTAGTAATAGTTAATGTTTGTTTAAAATCAGAAGAAGTATTTCCGCTAGCATCTTTTGAACCAGCTTTTACAGTGATTTCTTTAGTAACAAAGTTATTTCCTGCAGGAATAAATGCAGAAGCATCTACTAAATATTCTTTTCCTTCAGTATCAACTTGTTCAGCAGATGTTGCATACACATTATTAGTACCATCTGTTAACCATAGACGCTTGTTAGCTTGACCGTTAAGAGTTGTATCTACAACTGGCTCACTAAGTTTAACACGAATTTTAGAGCCTTCAGCAGTCATTGATACTACTTGAGGAGCTGTTTTATCTTCACTAACATTAACTTTTAAAGTCACATCTGGTAAGAAATTACCCGCTAAATCTTGAGCACCTACGATAGTGATTGTATGCTCACCAGGTGTTAGACCAGATAATGTAATTTTGCTAGCGCCTGTTAAAGCATCACTAGCAGTATTATCATCAGTAATTGTATAAGAAGTTGTTGGTACTCCATCTACAGAAACTGTAGCAGTGCTTCCTGATACAGAACCTAATTCTGTGCCTTGCTTTTTAAGAGGTTCAGAGAAGCTAACTACTACATTAGGCGCTTTATACTCTACAGTAGCCGTTGGAGCTTGTTTATCTTCTAAGAATAATGGTGCTTGATACTTAGTAACGTCCTTTCCAGTAGCATCTTTAATATTTTCAACTTTAAATTCAACGTATTTGTTTAATTTAGATACAAATCCTGCACCGAAAGTTAAAGTAGCAGTCTTTTTATCTTCGCTTAATTCAACTCGTGTAGGATTAGTACCATCTAAGCTGTAGTTTGCAACTACTTGAGCACCACCAGTTGCTGTACCAGCTTGAACTGCCTTATTGAACTTAACAACAACTTGTTTAGCGTTAATCGCACTTACACTTTCAACTTTTGGAGTAAGCGCTGCTTCATATGCATCTAATGCTTTTTTCGCTGCTTCTGTTAGTTCAGCTTTGAAAGCGTCTGTTACTTTTGGTAAGTATTCATTGATTTTATCAACAGCAGCTTTAGCTTTGTCTAAATTGCCTGCTTTCACAGCGTCTTGTACTTCGCGCGCTTTCATTGCAACAGTAATATCGTAAATCAAGCTGTCGCGAAGTTTTTGTGCTTCTGCTTTAAATTTAGTGCGAAGAAGATCGCGAGTGGATTGACCATATACGCGGTCTAAGATTACTGTACGAGATTTTAACTCATAAGAAATTTTGTGATAAAGCTCTTCTGCTTTCGCAAGATCTTTCGCTTGAACAGCATCAGCTAATTGTTGACGCAAACCATCTAATTTCACAGCATAGTTGTATGCGTCGATGTAAGTTGCTACACGAGCTTCACCAGATTTAGGGTTTGCTTTGAAAACGTAAGTTTCATATTCTTTTTGTAAATCAGCTAAGTAAGCGTCTTTTTTCGCGCCACCTGCTTTATTCACTAATGCTACCGCATCAGCGTATGCTTTTTTCGCTTTGTTGTATTCAGCATATACATCGTTAATGTTTGGGAATTCGCCAGTTTCCGTTACTGTATGGCTGTAAGTATAGTATGCTTTTTTGAATTGTGCTTTTGCTTGGCTTACTACTGTTGCTACGTTTGTAGCCGCTTCAGAAGCATTTGGATTTGCAGCGACAAATGCACTTGCTGCTACAGCACTTGCCGTTGCCAACTTCACAGCTTTTTTCTTATCCATCGAGAAATATATCCCCCTTTATTAATTATGAAAATCGCTTGTTTTAGAGCAATGTATATTATAGATTCATTGCTTACAAACCTCAAGAAATTTACTTTATCATCCTATCAAACCTATAATAGGATGATAATAGAAATGGTGCTTGTGTTGCTATATCTTTCTTTCTATTCCACAAACACTCCACGATTACTATAATAATACATTTTTCTTGGAATTTCTAGCCTCAATTGCATTTTTTTCAGAGATTTCGTCAATATTTTTTTGATATTTTTTTCATTTGCAAACACCATATATAACATATGCCCATTATTTTCAAATAGACCAATAGTTATGTATATTTTCCTGATTAATCCATATAATTAAGAATGGTTCCATTTATGCCATTCATTTTTCACAATAAAAAAGTGAGGGCCTCTTGGCCGCTCACTTATCCGTTTAGGGTTAATCCAATTTTTTGACCTGAATGGCAAACGGTTCTCCTAATTCTGTACTGACGACATCGTAACGATCATCTAAATATAAATCGACGAAGCGGAATTGCCCGCTGAATTCAGTTGGACTATCGGCAATCGTAAATTGGAATTGCATATAATAATCGTCGTTATTGACAAGCTGTTCGGCAATTTCTTCGATTTCCTCTTTAGGTACTTTATATTCCTGTAAATAGGAAATGGAATCCAAAATATGTGTATAATCATCCTCAAAGTAAACACGAAGCGTAACGACGTTTCCAGACAATTCCCCTTCTATCGGCAGCGAACCTTCCCCATTGTAAAGATACCAGCCAAACAGACGATTTCCTTTCTGTTTTTCAATGACAAACGGAATGTATTGACCATCATCGACAATCACATAATGCCCTTTCAATGCCTGTTTGACAAGCGAGATAAATTGCTCTTTCGATAACGGAGTGTAACGAATGTTGGCAGTTTTTTTAACGTAAGTTCCTCCTCCAACTCCATAGAAAACGCTCCCTTTTATTGTTTTACTGCTGTAAACGCGGTATTCTTGTCCCTTTTTTAATTTTCCAATCACAGTTAATTTATCCGGTGCTGTCCAACGATAAAGCTCCGTATCGTTTACGACAGTAATTTTCCCAATCATTCCTTTCTTTAGCTCTAGCTTTTCCCATCGTACTGCCGCTTTCGCATCATACCCATGTGTTCCAAACATAAAAATGGCTACAAAAAAAAGAATGGCACCTAAACGACTCACTTTTTTCATTTGTTTTCCCCCAAAATAGTATTTAATACAATTATTCTATACCGATTTCAATTTCATGGAAATACCCTAAATATAAATAGGAAGAAATCGATTTGCGATGCATTTCGCATCCTTTATTCTGTTTGTGTTTCATACAAAAAAATGAAGATCTCGATGCGCCAAACAGTTCCAGCAAAAAAGGTAAATTTGGATCTCTTAATTAGCCTGTTTTCTCCGCTGCCGTAATCAGCGTTTAAAAAGCTTTCTAAAGTAAAGGGATGGCTCTGGAAACTTCCAAGCCATCCCTTTATTTTATGTTTAAAAGCAAAGGGGCTTTTGAAGTTTTCCTAACTTAGTAGTATCGTTTTGCGCCCAAGTAACGCGCTTTCCAATAAGAATTATCCAAGCTGCTAATGGTGACGCCAGTGGAAGAGCCGCTATGAATAAATTGTCTATTGCCGATATAAATGCCCGCGTGGGATGGGCCAGAACGGCTCGTTTCAAAAAAGACAATGTCGCCGACCGAAGGGGAGGAAACCGGCGTGCCGACGTTCCAAATTGCCGCTACTGTGCGAGGCAAAGAGATTCCTTGTTTTTTAAACAAATAAACAATAAATCCGCTGCAGTCAAAACCTACTTGCGGCGTCTCCCCGCCCCAAACATATGGTTTGCCAAGAAGTTCCGCCGCATCGGCAACAAGTTCAGTAACATCAAGCTTTCGCTGCGGTGCTTTTCCCATCAGACGCTCATAGGTTTCTGCATCGACAACACCTGTTGCTTTCAGATTAACATCCCGTTGAAAACTCTTTACTGCATTTGCTGTCATCGTTCCATAATAGCCAGTGATTTGCGAATATGTAAAATAGCCAAGCTGTTTTAACTTTGTTTGCACTTTTTTTACTTCAGAACCAGTCGATCCAATTGTTAAATAGATGCCCGCTTTCGGTGCGGACGGCTGCGGTTCGGAGCTGGCTATCGCTTCGTTTATTTTCGCCAGCGTTACGCTGTCAGCCACTCCGGTAACTGGAAGTTTGTTTTTTTCCTGAAATTTGCGGACCGCCTCCGCCGTAAACGTTCCATAGTAATCCGTAATTTCTGGATATGTAAAATAACCGAGCTGCTTTAATTTTTGTTGCAATTTGCTTACTTCCGTCCCTCTTGAACCTATTTTTAATGCATTTGCTTGCAAAGTTTTGTTAGATTGCTTATTCACCGCGTTTTGAATCAACTGTACAGTGCGCGCATCTGCGACTCCTGTTGCGGAAAGGCCGTTATTTCGTTGAAACTTCTTGACCGCATCTTGCGTAATCACTCCATAATAACCAGTGATCTCCGGATATTGGAAATAGCCAAGCAACTTTAAATTTTGTTGCAGCACCTTTACATTGTTTCCGCGCGAGCCGATTTTCATTTCCGAAGTACTATAGACAGCTGTTCCTTTTAACTTGGCGTATGTAGCGTCATCGACGATGCCCGTGATCGGCAAACGAACCGATGCTTGAAACGCTTTGACTGCCTGCTCGGTAATCGTTCCAAAATAACCGGTGGCAGTCGGATATGTAAAAAATCCTTTCTCCTTTAGTAGCTGCTGGATCTCCTTTACTTGCGGCGAGCTCATTCCCACTTTCCATTCCGCTGCTTTTCCATCATCCGGCATCAGAAACAGAGCAGAGACGAAAGCGGACGTTAACACGATCTGTCTTGGTTTCCAATTCACAATCATCTACCTCTCCCTTATTGTTTCTGCTTCCCGCTTTGTACAACGTTTGCCGCCTTGAATCAATGCTAATTCAGCTCAACTCAACACCTTTTCGCTCTCCCCCGTGGCTGAATCCACATCGCAACAATGTCGAAAAAAGGAATCTATTGAAATTGCCCATTCTAATAGTCTGAGAGATACGACATCTTTTTAGGCAGATTCCATTTTTCGACACGCGGAAAGGTGTGAAAAGTAGTCACGTATATTATTAGTATAGCGAAACTTCCTTTCTCATAGAAAGAGCATTTTTGTTTTTTTATACAAAATTTAGATAATCTTTACGAAAAAACAGCCATGTTCGCTGCCATCCAAACCAGAATAATCGCGGCGGGGAACTGGAAAACTTTAAAAAAATAATAGGGAATACCCTATTTAAGCAAGGATCAAATCGTATTGAATATCTGCGGTTTAACGCACAATCCTCATCCAAAATACCATAGGAAAAGCAGAATAAACGAAGGAAGTTCTTGAGGCAATCACAAAACAGCTACAACCATTTATTGTTTTTTCTTGCCGGGCACATAAACAAATAGGAAATACGCTTGTTGTCAAAAATATAAAGCGACTGCAAAATGTAATAAATGAGCTGTCTCTCAATGGTTAATAGCTCATTGGTGTGAAGGCGGAGATATTTTTGTTGGAGCTGATTCCATTCATAGAGGGCTATTTCGAACTTTTGTTTTTGTAAATCAAGCTTTACGATAAACATATATAGTTGATTGACCGATTTAAATACAAAATATAATTGAGCATCACAAGAACACGTAATGGTGCGAAACCGCGCTTCTTCCCCCAAGAAACGGTCATGTTTTTCCTCACTTTTTAAAAACCGCAATGAATCCGTAAAATTAGTTGGTGCAATCGTTTTCAATTTAATCGAAAATGGGCTTCGCATTTCTTTGATAAATATCCTATACGTTCCTTTCTTTCGTTTGAAACCTTTCCGCTCAATTACCATTAAATCCGCGAGATAAATATTCACCATCATCCCTCTTTTTCCTGGTTATAGTAAATATTTATCCATTTTTCGCTTATTGTACCATAATGACAGTCATCGGACAAAGATGTCGAACATTGGCAAGTGAAAAAAGTTTGATCTTTTTAAGAACAAATAGACAAACGTTTCTAAACAGAACACAAACTTCTTCCACGCTCTTCTATCTTTAAGTTATTGATGGATTTTATTCGAGCGTGGTGAAAGCAATCATGAATTTAGGAGAAAAACTAAAATATTTGCGCAAACAGCATAATTGGACACAAGAGCAGCTGGCGCAGCATCTCAATATATCGCGCTCACAAATCAGCAAATGGGAAAACGGGGATTTGCTTCCGGACGTGCAATCGTTGCAAAAACTAAGCAATCTCTACAAAGTAAGCGTCGATTTTTTAATTGGGAAGCATACGACAAAAAAGAGCTGCTGTAAGAGGTAAACCTTCTATATCAAACGGATCATATTGATGAAAAAATGCTGGATATTATTGACTATTTGAAACAAAACCCAAATATGGAAAAAACGATTTACTCACTCACTCAATTGCCAGCCAAAAAGCGAAAACATTTAGAATTCATCATCATTAAGCTGGTGAAAGAATTTTCCGATGCCATCAAATAATCACATCTAGCTCTTCGCTTTGCACAGTGCAGCAGCGGGAACACACGATAAAAAAAAGCGCTAACGTTTCCTGCTAGCGCAAAGTTGGGGATGTTACGAGGAAACACGCTTTCTCTCTTTTGGGGAAAAGGCTGGAAGGAAAAGAATGAGGATAATAGAGGAAATTTAAGCATGTTCGATCCATTCATTCGTTTTGCCGCCCATAAACCGCACGGATTCAGCCACTACTTCTGTCACGTATACTCGTTGCCCGTCTTTCTTTTCATAGTTTCTTGTCTGAATCCGCCCCATGACTCCAATAATCGAACCCTTTCGGCAGTAATTGGCTGTATTCTCCGCCACTTTCCGCCAAAGTATACATTGAACGAAATCGGTATCAATTCCCCCTTCCGCATTGCGAAAATTTCTTGTTACCGCTAACGTAATGTTAGCGACTGCTGCTCCATCGGCGGTATATCGAAGTTCTGGATCTTTTGTCAACCGGCCGACGAGCACGACTTGGTTAATCATGTTTGGACACATCCCTCCCTTCCATTTCGGTGCATATTCATCATAATGGACTTCTATTTCTTCGTAAAATCATCATTTTTTAATTTTACATACCGTTTGTTTCCGCAATTATGATGGTCATACGGTCTGAACATTGTAAAATCGACAGCAAAATTCAATTTTCTATGTTCTCCTCAAAAATAGACTTATCGGACCATAAAATGACAGCTCACCACATCGATACGGTTGCAATTGGATAAAATATAAAAGATAACGGGCACGTGATACATTTTCCCTCGGTCGTTGGAATGTGCTATAATTTTTATAAGGACAATGTTGACGAGGTGATGGAATGAAAACCTTCAAGCTTGTGGGGCTCTCCGTTGTTTACGACGATTTGCACCAACAAGACATCCCGTTTATTGATGGGCTGATTATTAATAAAGAAGACGGACAAAATCGCTGGCTAATCGAAACATATTTAGATAAAAAATACGAATCAATATTTTCAGAACTGCAAAAAAGAAATGACGAATTCCGTCTTCAAGTAACGATTACAAACCGAAGCAACGATCCCGCCAATATGCTCGCAACTGTTCGTTCCATCACAAGAATGAACGACCATATCAGCGTGCTTATGGATGGATTGTTAATCCGAAGCAAAACAGATTTAGCGGAAGTGGTACTTGCAGGTCTTGTAAAAAAAGGGCTACAAGGAGAAGCCTTGTTGAAGGAATTTAAACAGCAATTGAACGAGCGCCGTGGCTTTAAAAACAATGAATCAACCATAAAGGGCTAGAATTACGCATCTAGCCCTTTTTCTTTATGGTGGAAACAAGCTGCGCAATGAGAACATAGCGCTGCTTCGCTTTGCCAATAAAATGGAATGGATAGCATGTCGTCACCGTTAATGTTGGACGAGGCTTTTCGACGAGAACCGTACGGTTGTTTTCATCCACGATGCGGACTTTTTTTACTCGATAAATAAACTGCTTCATTGTTGTTTCCACAATTAATTTGTCGCCAACACCGATTTTTCCCAATTGCCGAAATACAGTATCACGATGACCGGATAGCACCATATTATTCTTATCTCGTTCTCCCGGCAAAGCGCTTTTTGGATAATGTCCAATTCCTTTTCGCAATTGCCGCTCTTCTGTTCCATGATAAATTGGTATAGAAACGCCAAGCTTTGGAATCGATAACATCCCGATCTGTTCGCCAATTTCCGGTCTAGAAGCCATATTTGCGGTCATTTGCCGAGCAATAGGCGTTTTTCTTTCCTCTTTCAGCGGTTTTACAGCATTGCACCCGAGCCAATAGGCATATCCATTCCAAAGTGCCATCACCAATCCTATCATCATACAAACCAACGCACCGTACGTTTGATATGTTTTCCGGCGCCTGCTCATATGTCTCACTCCGCTAATTTGCTTCTTGCGCGCCAATAAACATAAGCGCCAAGCAAAACAAACAGAAGACCGAGCAGCATATTGGCAAGATACGGAGAAGCGGTATCTGGCATTTTTTCGCCATACATTTTTTCTTTCATTTCACTTGCTAATGCGCTGGCGTCGATCAATTTTTCACCTGCTCGGAACACATATCCCGAAGTAAACATTTCTTCCGACAACTGGACATCAGAAAGCAATTCTCCTTTTTGATTGTATAGCTCGACCCGTAAATTCCGACCACCGAGCGTATCCATCGACAAAATCCGATGATAAGATACTTCCTGCTTGTCCCCGTTTTTCTCCAGGTAAAATTTCGGTTGTATTTCCAGCGCAGCCAGCACATCTTCCCAAATGGAAAACAATTGTTTCTTTTGCTGCTTCGTTAGCTGTGTTGCATCTTCTACTTGAAGAAACGGTTGTATGCGCGCGCTCAATGCTTCTAACTGTTGCTTCAAATTTTGGTGATGAAGCGATGCAATATGCGCAAATAAACGATTCGCTTCCTTTTCTGTAAAACCAATCGCTCCAAGCATATCATTAATTTGCTGCATTTGTTCGTTATGTCGCAAATAAAAGCCAACAGCCGCATCCAAGTCATCAATAAACGTATAATCTTGAACCGTTTCTCCAAACTGGCCAAGCAATGCTTCTAATTCTTCTTGTGTCAGTTGATAGCGTGTAAGCAGCTGATGGAAATTTTCTTCTGTAATCGGTGTACCGAGCCACTGCTTTAGCTCATCTATCGTCTGAAAATCAGCGACCGTCATCTGGTAATCATCTAAATAATTTAGTAAATCTTCCATCGTCCAGCCGATGCTGCTTATGTACTGCTCCAGTTCTTGCTTTTGGATTTGCGCAAATGCATGCGGTCCGTCATGGGCGATGGTGAAAACGAAACATGCGATGATGGCGAAGAAAAATCGTTTCAATGCCGTTTCCTCCCTCATAAAATATATACATTGGTAGTATTTTCCGAACTTCTATATCTTATGTATAAAAACATATAAAAAGAGGCGGATACGAAAGTAATGGATTACTTTTCGTTCCGCCTCTTATGTATTTTATACTTCGTTTCCTACGGAAGCCTCTTGAAAATACGCTTCATAAAGCGCGCGAACCGCATCGACCACGACTTCTTCTTTTACGCCGAACATCATGCTTACTTCCGATGAACCTTGGTTGATCATTTCAAGGTTAATGTTTGCCTTCGCAAGCGCCGCAGTTGCTTTCGCCGCCATCCCGACGGTGCGTTCCATGCCTTCGCCAACCACCATAATCAGCGCAAGTCCATGTTCGATATGAACTTCATCGACTTCCAGCTCCGTTTGAATGCGGTCTAAAATGCGCTGCTCTTTTCCTCCTTCTAATTGATTTTCCCGTAAAATAACGGACATGTTGTCAATGCCAGAAGGAGTATGCTCATACGAAATTCCTTCATCCTCTAGAATTTGCAGCAGTCTGCGGCCAAATCCGATTTCCCGGTTCATTAAATATTTGCTGATGTTAATACTGCAAAATCCCGTATCACTAGCAATCCCGGCAATCGGCTCGTCGTGATGGTTGCGTTTGGCGACAATCCAAGTGCCTGGAGCGGCAGGGTTATTCGTATTTTTCACACAAACAGGAATGCCTGCTTTATAAACTGGTTCCAGCGCTTCGTCATGAAACACGGAAAATCCGGAATAAGAAAGTTCGCGCATTTCTCGGTATGTAATTTCTTTTAACTGGCGCGGGTTTTCGACAATGGAAGGATTGACGCAATAAATCGAATCGACATCCGTAAAGTTTTCATACACATCCGCTTTCACCCCAGCTGCTACAATCGATCCGGTAATATCTGAACCTCCGCGTGGGAATGTGACGATATGCCCTTCCAATGAGTAGCCAAAAAATCCCGGAATCACTAATACGCCGCGTCGTTTTCGTAAATGATATAGCTTTTCATACGATTCCGGCAAAATTTGCGCATTACCCGGTTCATCCGTTACAATAATTCCCGCTTCCCGCGGATTGACGTAGCTTGCTTCTAACCCTATCTCCTGTAAATAAAGCGCCATCAATCTAGCATTATGATCTTCCCCGCTTGCTTTTATCGCGTCCATCAAGCGGCACGGATCATGCCGATATTCGTTCATTTTCCAACGCAAATCCTTTTCTAGCTCCGCTGTAAATTCATCTGCCGGCAATTCCAGCTCCTTGGCGATTTCTGCATATCGTTTTACTACCGCCTGAACGATCTCATCGCATGCTTTTCCGTCCATAACCGCTTGCGCCAATTGAATAAGGATATCGGTTATTTTTATATCCTCTTTAAATCGTTTCCCCGGCGCCGATACAACAATAATGCGGCGCTCCACATCAGAGCTGACGATATCGGCGACTTTTCGAAACTGTGTGGCGCTTGCGACCGAACTTCCTCCAAATTTTGCCACTTTCATATTCCATAACCCTTTCTGTCTGAAAATCTTTTATATTTGTTTATCATACCACACTTTTTTATCAATGGTGTCATTATTTTTTATGAATTCTGAAAACGGTATTGCTGCGAAAATGATTTTCTGGCGGCACTTACTTTTGCCTTTTGCGCCACGTTGCCATTTTGTACATTGGCAACTCCTTCTTTACACACGCCATACGGAAGCCACGAACAGTTGGCACATAAGTAATCTAAATCATCCGGCCGCACTTTTTGCGCTGTAAGCCGCACTAATTCCGATTTTAAATAAATTTCATTTTCTTCAATTCCTAAATGGCGAATCACTTTTTGGTCCATGGAGATCACATGTTCATTCGAATTTGGATCTGCTTGGCATGCCGTTTCCCCGTGATGCGGACATGTCATGCACGTATCATCGAGCGCGACAACGACTTGAATCGGAAAATCTTGTTCTTCATCGCGAATTTTCGTCACTACTTCCCACATTTTTTTGACAAACGACGGGCTATATCCCATTCCGCGAAATCCATGAACACATAATAAATGATGACCTCGCAGCCTTAGCGGCTTCATTGCTTTTCTCCTCCCCTTTTCTATTAGTTCCATCTTACTCAAAGAAACGCGATTCTACAACTAAAAAAAGGAAGCAACGTTGACGGTGGATACATCACCATGGCATTCTTAAAATATACAACACGAATCAGAAAGGAACTGCCAACGATGAAAATGACAAAAGAGGAAGTTGCCCATATATTGTCCATTCTCCTTCATGAATTGACCGCCCATTGGACGAAAGAAAAAATTCATTCCGATGTGCTTGAAATCATTATGAAGTTACGAATTCAAGCGGCGGATGAAAATGAATATATGCATGGATTGCTCGCCAATGTAGCATTCGCAACAGAATCGTCGCATGCTTTACAACAAGTGCTTGGAACCATGCTCGAGAGGCAATCATTTCTTTCTGCCAGAGAGATGGAGGAAATGATGAACGAAGCGCAGGCGCGAATTCGCGAGCATATATCCGAACTTATTTCCCACTATAAAGCGCATTTCGAACAAATTGATGATACAATCGAGCGCAAAAAGCAGCTAGAACGCTCTTATTGTGCACTTTTAACCGTCAATCGTGTCAAAACAGACTTTCTGTTTCAATTTATTCACGAACAAAATCAAAACGTCGCAAAACAACTTTTTGCGGCAAATCCAAGCGATGTGCTCGAAGCGTTCCATCATTTAAGCAGCGTATATGCAAGCCAATGGCTGGAAGGACTCGAGCTGCACTACTAGATTCATCATTTTTATTTTTATAAAATTTTAAATAAATCAAAATTTGTTTTGACAAAATTGTGACAAAATGATAACCTAATTACTGGGAGAAATTTTTCACTTCATTATATTGAATGCGCTTTCTTGTAAGCGCATATAAAAAATATATAAGGGGGAAACTTGGATGATTTACGCTCAACCTGGGCAGCCTGGTTCACTGATCACGTTCAAAAAACGCTATGAAAATTTCATTGGCGGCAAATGGGTTCCACCGGTCGATGGAGAGTATTTTGAAAATATTTCCCCTGTGACAGGGCAAGCTTACTGCGAAGTGCCACGCTCCCAAGCAGCTGATATCGAACTTGCGTTGGATGCTGCTCATGCTGCGAAAGATGCATGGGGCCGTACTTCCCCTGCCGAACGCGCGCGAATCCTCAACAAAATTGCTGACCGTATGGAAGAAAACTTGGAAATGCTTGCTGTTGCAGAAACATGGGAAAACGGCAAGCCGATTCGCGAAACGTTGAATGCCGACATTCCGCTTGCGATCGACCATTTCCGCTATTTCGCCGGTTGCATCCGTGCGGAAGAAGGCACTTTATCCGAAATCGATCACGATACGGTCGCCTATCACTTTAAAGAGCCTCTTGGTGTTGTCGGACAAATCATCCCTTGGAACTTCCCGCTTTTAATGGCAGCATGGAAACTCGCTCCAGCGTTAGCAGCTGGAAACTGCGTTGTCTTAAAACCTGCAGAGCAAACACCGACATCGATCCTTGTTTTAATGGAGTTAATTCAAGACATCCTTCCTCCAGGTGTTGTCAACGTTGTGAACGGATTCGGAGTGGAAGCTGGAAAACCGCTTGCTTCAAGCAGCCGCATCGCTAAAATTGCTTTCACTGGCGAAACGACAACAGGACGTCTAATCATGCAATACGCATCGCAAAACATTATTCCAGTCACATTGGAGCTTGGAGGTAAATCGCCAAACATCTTCTTCGAAGACGTGGCGGCAAAAGATGATGAATTTTTCGATAAAGCGATCGAAGGCTTTACGTTGTTTGCTTTAAACCAAGGAGAAATATGTACATGCCCTTCCCGCGCTCTCATTCATGAATCGATTTACGACAAATTTATGGAGCGCGCATTAGAACGTGTAAAACAAATTAAACAAGGCAATCCGCTCGATACAGAAACGATGATCGGCGCACAAGCATCTTCGGAACAATTAGAAAAAATATTATCGTACATTGATATCGGCAAACAGGAAGGCGCCGAATTGCTTGCCGGCGGAGAACGGAATATCCTAGAAGGCGACTTAAAAGATGGATATTACGTAAAACCGACTGTCTTTAAAGGCCACAACAAAATGCGCATTTTCCAAGAAGAAATTTTTGGACCAGTCGTTGCAGTCACTACATTTAAAGACATGGACGAAGCATTAGAGATCGCCAATGACACATTGTATGGCTTAGGTGCAGGCGTATGGACGCGCGACATTAATACCGCTTATCGCGTCGGTCGCGGCATTCAAGCAGGACGCGTCTGGACAAACTGCTACCACATGTATCCTGCACACGCAGCATTCGGAGGCTATAAACAATCCGGATTCGGCCGCGAAACACATAAAATGATGCTTGAACATTATCAACAAACAAAAAACTTGCTTGTCAGCTATTCACCGAAAAAACTAGGACTCTTCTAATTTTTAGGCAGCGTGTCATTCACGCTGCCTTTCCTGCCATCCATCTTTTTTATTTTAGGAGGGAGATTGCGATGAGTAATCAGCCAAAAGTAATCGCGACAGAGGCCGCTTTGGAGCTGATTGAAAAGTTAAAAGCAAAACACGGGCCATTAATGTTCCATCAATCCGGCGGGTGTTGCGATGGAAGTTCACCGATGTGCTACCCGCAAGGCGAGCTGATCGTCGGCGATTCCGATGTGCTGCTTGGCGAAATCGGCGGCTGTCCGTTTTACATTTCGAAAGCGCAATACGAATATTGGAAACATACGCAGCTCATTATCGATGTCGTCCCAGGACGCGGCGGCATGTTTTCGTTAGAAGGTCCAGAAGGCGTTCGTTTTCACACCCGCTCAAAAGTGTTTGACTAGTTGATCACCGCTTCGTAAATAAAGCGACAAAACGCACCAGCACACCGTCAACAACACCACATTTTCCTTCTTAGCAAAAAACCTCCCACTAACCGTTACCCATCGCTTCCCCAAAAAAACTGCCGCGGAGGTTTAGCTCTGCGGCAGTTTTTCCTTTTCAGCCATTTCTTGCAACTGTTGTCTATCAGATAGCTTGATGTTCTTCAACCCAAATACGAGCACTGTTCCACCAATGACAAAAATAAGTCCAAATAGGAAAACCGAATGAAGCGAATCCACGAGCGAATGTTTTAAAATCGGCACAAACGCCTCTCTCATTTGCGGCGGTATTTTCTCTAACGCTTCCGGGCTAAACAAGACGGAATAAAGCCCTTGCGGATCATCATGAATCATATGGGCAAACCGATCAACCATTCCTTTTGCCTGCACAGGGAGCGACCGAAGCATTGGCATGAGACGGTCATCAAGCAGCTGGCTCGAGCGATGGTTCATCACCGCCCCTAAAATCGTCATTCCGAACGTCCCGCCGATCGCTCGGAAAAATTGGCTTGAGGAAGTGACGACACCAAGCTCTGACTTTGGAAAACTCTCTTGCAAAGCGAGAGTTAAAATAGGCATCACTAACCCCATTCCAAGTCCTAAAATGATCATATACAATGTAGCGGTCCATTCGGACGTATCCACATCCATCGTGCTTAATAAACCGAACCCCGCGGCCATAATGACCATACCAATGAATAGCTGTGTTTTTACGCCAATTTTATAAACCGTTCGGCCACCAATGATACTTCCGATAATCATCGTAATCATCATCGGCGTCATAATCGTGCCGGACTGGGTTGCACTCACTCCGACAACTCCTTGCATAAAAAACGGAACAAACATAATCGCCCCAAACATGCCGACACTCATTAAAAAGCCAATTCCATTTAGCACGGTAAACGTGCGGTATTTAAATAAATGCATCGGCAAAATCGGTTCTTCTGCTTTCCTCTCTACAAATACAAACAGCGTTAAAAAGACAAGCGCCGCCGCAAACAAGGCAATGATTTGCCATGATGTCCATTCATACTTATCCCCGCCAAACGTTAACGCTAAAAGCAGGCTAACAACGCCGACAACCATCGTAAACATCCCGGCAATATCGAATTTCACTGGCCCTTCGGCTTTATATTTACTTAATCCCATCGCAATAAAAATGGTTGCTAAAATCCCGACAGGAAGATTAATGTAAAATACCCAGCGCCAATTCAAATGGTCGACGATAAAACCGCCAACTTGCGGGCCGATGACGGAGGCAAGGCCGTATAATCCACCGAAAACCCCTTGCCATTTTGCACGTTCTTTTCCGGTAAACACATCCCCGATGACGATCATTGCCATCGGCATCATAATTCCCCCGCCGATTCCTTGCAGTCCGCGGTAAATAATGAGCTCTGTCATATTATTCGCCATACCGCAAAGGGCGGAGCCAATCATAAAAATAACGAGTCCTGTTACATAAATGACTCGTCTGCCTAATAAATCCGCAAGTTTTCCGGCAATCGGCACGATCGTCGTCGAAGTGAGCATATAAGCGGTCGTCAGCCATGTCATTAAACTTAATCCGCCAAGCTCCCCAACGATGCGCGGCATCGCCGTTCCGACGATCGTTCCGTCCAATGCGCCAAAAAGCATGGCAATGATAAGACCAGTAATTAATATCTTTCGATGTCGAATGGTGCTTGACTGCATTTCTAATTCATTTCCTTTTTCCATTTTCGTCTCTCCCATCTATTCGCTGTCATATATTGTTGGATAACTTCTGTCAACGATGCTAAATCATCAGCTAATAGCGGAATATGTTGATTTTCGATATATAATAAAATTCCTTGCACCACATATTTCCTTGGTGCCGACTCTTCATTCATTAACTCTGCTTCTAACGCATCAAGCGCGTCATGAAGTTCGTGCTGTATTTTTTTATCGAGTGAAAACGATAAAATCTTGTTTTGCATATGGGCAATGTGTGCGCTGATCTTTTCTCGCAATACACGGCGTTCTTTTTCTTCTATTTCCATCAACGGCTTTAACATTTCTTTGTTTAAAATCGGCGATTCTTCATGCGAAAAACTCGCAATGATCGCATCCAAACGCCGTACGAGAAAACGCGCTAATTCTTCGGCATGAAACTTATTTGCCTGCAAAATGAAACAAAATATATATTGCCGAATCATGCCGTTTAACATCGTCGCCACATCAAGCACGTACCGCTCTACCTCTGTTCCGTATACTTCGATGAGACGGTCGCAATACCAAGAAAAGATGTTAGCATACTGCTTCAATAAATAATGGTGAATATCGTGGCTAATTTTTGGCAGCTGTTCGTTCATCATCATTTGCAAAAAGTCTTTATGCTCATGCATATTCGCAAAATGCGCGGCGATTTGCTGAATAAACCGCTCTTTTTCTGAACTGCTATCGTGTGAAATGGCGGTGATGTTTGCCATCATTTTTTCAAAATAGTGCCGTATGATAGCGAGCATTAAGTCTTCTTTTGACGAAAAGTGATGATAAAACGCTCCTTTCGAAATCCCCCACGCATCGACGATATCTTGAATCGATGTCGAATGGTATCCTTTTTCAGCAAACAATTTCATCGCTGTTTCGATAAATTGCACTCTCCGGCCTGCTGTCATGCCCGTCATCTCCTATAAAGAGGAACTTTTCGAAATACCTGGCTCGATGCATTGCCGATACGATGGCAATGAGATGCGAGGTTTTGCAATTTCCGCACGCACGCCGCGCTGCCGAAGCCATTGAACAATTCGCTGATAATTCGTTTCCTTTTTCATTGGACTTCGCCCCTAACGATAATATGACTAGACAGTCAAAAATATTATAAAACAGTGGTATATATTTATCAACTTATTTTATAACATGATTCTATATAAATTATGACTGAAAAGTCATAAAAATAATAATAAAAAGACCGCCTGTGTGAACAAGCGGTCAGTGGATCATTGTGCAAGCGCCTGTTCGGCGAGGGCAAGCGCCCCGCAGATGCCGGCATTATCGCCAAGGCCTGGAAGTACAATATATTGATCAATATCGCGCAAAATCGCTTCTTGCTGAATGTACCCGTTCAACAGTTCCTGAACATTGCGGCGGATTTTCGGCAACAGCTGTTTTTGCTTCATGACACCGCCGCCGATAATGACTTTCTCCGGCGATAAAATTAAGATATAATTGGCAATCGCCTGCGCTAAATAAAACGCTTCTAACTCCCATACTTCCAAGCGATCTCCTAGCTCCGCGCCTTTTTTCCCCCAGCGCTTTTCAATCGCCGGTCCGGACGCCATTCCTTCTAAACAATCTCCATGATATGGGCAAACACCGGCAAATGTGTCTTCCGGATGACGGCGGATGAGAATATGCCCCATTTCCGGATGCATAAGACCATGGAGCAGGTTCCCTTCGACAATCGCCCCGACGCCGATTCCGGTTCCAACCGTAATATAAATGCAGCTTCGCATCCCTTTTGCGGCACCCCAGCGCCGTTCACCGAGCGCGGCCGCATTCACATCCGTGTCAAATCCGATCGGCACTTGGAAATGCCGTTTCATTTCACCGACAAAATTAAAATTCATCCATTTTTGTTTCGGTGTGCTTGTAATATAGCCATATGTCGCACTATCGGGATGCAAATCAATCGGACCAAAGGAACCGATGCCGATCGCCTCTAATTCATATCGGCTAAAAAAATCGACGACATAGCGCATCGTTTCTTCTGGTGTCGTCGTTGGAAATGTCACTCTTTCTTTTATGTTTCCGTCGCGATCCCCGACAGCGCATACAAATTTCGTTCCACCTGCTTCAATCGCTCCAAGATACACGCACTTCTCCCCGCTTTCGTCTCTATGATTTCCGATTTTATTGTACCATAAGGCATTAAGCCAGTGATAAAACCCGCTGAAAATCAGCGGGTTTTTTGTGTTGAGCGGTTTTTCAAATAGGTATGATAAAACCATTCAAGCAGTAGCAGAAAAGGGTGGGTGGGCAAAGTTTTTATTCCTTATAGGTAAGAGACAAACAGTGTTGCGACATGGCAGAAATGCGCAAGTCGAAGTTTCAATTCCTTATAGGTAAAATACAAACGCGCTTGGCGAAATCCAAGCGCTCAAAACGCTATCAGAGTTTCAACCCCTTATAGGTAAGATACAAACTCAAAAACAAATACGTAACCTTTCCCTTGAACAAGAGCTGTTTCAATCCCTCATAGGTAAGATAAAACCGCAAAAAACGTTGACACATCAATACTTTTCAAAATATGGCAAGTCTAGTATAAACCATTTAGAAAATTCTGTCAATAGAGTAGGGCGGTGATGGCTGTAGGGATAGAAGCAAAAAGAATTTGCCGTCGATCTCCTAGAGTTTTTGCACGATCGGAGGTCGACGACAAAGATCGTGGCATAGGAATTTCTTGCTTGGTGGATGTTTTTGCATTATCGAAATGTTTCTAGCTCCTAAAAGATCTCCCACAAACATTTTGCCGGCATGCATGATTACCCTTTTACTGAACCTGCTAGCAAACCACGGACAAAGTATTTGCCGAGGAACATATAGACAAGCAATGTCGGCAAAGCAGCAAGCAGCGCCCCTGCCATTTGCACGTTCCATTGGACAATTTGGCTGCCGGATAAGTTTTGCAACGCGACCATAATTGGCTGTTGGGAAGACGTTGTGATTGTTACTGCAAATAAAAATTCGTTCCATATGTTTGTGAACTGCCAAATCGCTACGACAACAAACCCGGTAATTGACAGCGGAAGCATGATATAGCGGAAAATCCGTAAAAACCCGGCTCCGTCGATTTTCGCCGATTCAATCATTTCATCCGGGATCGCCGCGTAAAAATTGCGGAACATCAATGTCGTGATCGGAATACCGTACACGACATGGACAAATACAAGCCCTGGAATTGTATTATACAAACCAATTTCCCGCAAAAACTGGATGAGCGGAATTAAAATGCTTTGATAAGGAATAAACATGCCAAACAAAATCAACGTAAAAATCGTATCCGCCCCTTTGAATTTCCATTTCGATAATACGTAGCCATTCAATGCTCCTAACAGCGCCGAGAGCAATGTCGCAGGAACAACGAGATAAATAGAGTTCAAAAAGTTTGGCGCCAATTTCTCAAGCGCGGTCTGATAACTGCTCCAATCAAAGGCAGTCGGAAGCTTCCACATATCAGAAAGCGTCACTTCATCGAGCGGCTTGACGCTTGTCACGAGCATCACATAGACCGGCATTAAGAAAAATAAGCTCATCAGGATGCAAATGATATACAAAACTGCCCGTGACCATGTCCGTTGTTTCATCATGATTCACCCTTTCGGCTTGAAATCAAATATGGAACGATAAAAATAGCCACAGAAAGCAGCATAATGATCGCGATCGCCGCTCCGTTTGCGTAGTAGTTGCCGCGGAACGTCGTTTCAAACATATATACTCCCGGCACGTCTGTGACAAAGTTTGCTCCAGGGCCAGTCATCGCGTAAATCAGGTCAAAGATTTTCAGCGAAATGTGGGCCATAATGATGATGACACTGACCGTAATCGGCCGTAACATCGGGATAATAATTTTACGATAAATTTGGAACTCCGTGGCGCCATCCATTCGCGCCGCTTCCCGCACTTCTTCCGGAATCGCTCTTAATCCTGCCAAATACATCGCGACCGCAAATCCCGTCATTTGCCATACAGCGGCAATCACCACCGCCACGATCGCCACCGGCACGCCAAACTCAATTTTCCCTATGTGGAAACCTCCTAAAATGTTTGTATCTGTGTACCACTTCGAGTCCAATCCAAATTTTTTTAAAAACAAGTTGACCCCTGTTGACGGGTTTAATAGCCATTGCCAAACAACCCCTGTTACGACAAACGATAACGCCATCGGGAAAAAGAAAATGTTACGAAAAATCGATTCGCCGCGCAATTTTTGATCCAATAAAATCGCCAACAATTGGCCAAGCACAATCACGACACCGATGAACAAGACTGTAAAGACAAGTGTATTCCGCAAATCGGCTTGGAAGCGGAAATCATGAAATAAATAGAGATAGTTTTTCAGTCCTACAAACGACAAGTCAGGCACCAATGAATTCCAATTGCTGAGAGAAACATATCCCGTCCAACCGATAAATCCATACACGAAAATCAAAATAAGCACAACCGATGGCGATAGAAATGCGAGTGCAAGCCAATGATCCACCGTCCATTTCCGCTTTTTTTGCGTCTTTGGAACGACTGTCACGCTTCGTTCCGATACTGCCTTTGCTGTTTCCATATTCCATCCCTCCTGTCGTAACAAGAAAAGGGGAAGAGAATGGTTCCCGTCCCCTTTTCTTCTCTATTTCTTCAATTCTGACGAAGCCGATACAAGTGTATCAATAAACGTTTTCGCATCTTTTTGCGTCACGAAAATATTGACTGCTTGGTTGACTTTTGTCACAAATCCTTCCGGCGCTGCGGATCCATGCGCTAAGCTTGGCGCAAGTTCTGCTGTTTTAAAATCTTGAATTGTTTGTTTTCCATATTCGTCATATTTGGACAGATCCGCATCAATACGAGCTGGGATCGAGCCTTTCAGAGGGTTAAAGGCATCTTGTCCCTCCACGGAACCAAGTACGGATAAAAATTTCTTCACATCTTCTGGATTTTTCACGCCTTTTGGCAAGCCAAACGTATCGGTGATCACCATAAATTTGCCTTCTGTATTCGGAGTTGGCACATAACCGAAGTCTTCATTGACTTTTAATTTCAAATCGTTCACAAAATAACCTTTGACCCAATCTCCCATAATGTTCATGGCCGCTTCGCCTTTTCCGACCAACTGAGCGGCATCTTGCCAGTTGCGGGAACTGTGGTCTTCGTTGACGTAATTCAACATTTTCTTAAACGTGTTGACCGCTTCCTTCACTTTTGGATCGTCAAACGATAATTCTCCTGTCCAAAGCTTTTTGTAATCTTCTGTTCCTAACGTGCCTAGTAAAACCGTTTCAAAAATATGCGTTGCCGTCCAAGGTTCTTTGTCCCCCAACGCAAGCGGAGTAATGCCTTTCGCTTTCAGCTTTTCAGCAACTTGGAAAAATTCATCAAACGTTTTTGGCGGCTGGAGGCCATTTTCGGCAAAGATTTTTTTGTTATACCAAAGCACATTGCCGCGGTGAATATTCACAGGAACGGAATAAATTTTCCCGTCTTTGCTGACCATGTCGATCAATGATTTTGGAAACTTATCCATCCAACCTTCTTTTTCATACAAATCGTTGAGCGGCTCCATTTTACCGGCAGCTACCCATCCTTCATTCAACTCCGCACCGCCGTGCACTTGGAATGTCGCAGGAGGGTCGTTTCCTTGCATGCGGCTCGCCAACACCGCTTTCGCATTGGTTCCGGCACCGCCTGCTACTGCTGCATTTTCTACTGGTATATCTGGATATTTTTCTTGAAACAATTTAATTAACGCTTTTAATCCATCTTCTTCTCCGGCGCCAGTCCACCAGCTGAATATTTCAAGCTTTTCGTGTCCTTTGCTTCCGCCTTGATCCTCTTTATTGTTATTGTTGGATGCGGAATTGGAATCGGAATTACAGCCAGCTAACGCCAAGCTGAACGTTAATGCTAATGACAACCATAATCCTTTTTTCTTCACGTTTCCTCCCCCTTTTCTTTATCATGAAAACCCTTTCAACAATGAATGTAACATGTTTTTTCATCATTTCAGCCAACAAATCTCTGCACTTTTTTGCGATCTTCTTCACTTTTTTGTCCATAGATAAAAAGCTCCTCATCACCATCAAGTGGCAAAGTGGAGCTTTCTCCGATATTCGGTAGGAGACATTCCGGTATGTTTTTTAAAAACGCGGCTAAAATAGTTCGGATCATTGTAGCCGGCAAGAAAACAAATTTCTTTTAGACTTTTATTCGGATCTGCCATTTCCTTTTTCGCGCGCGCGATGCGCACTTCGGTTACGTAGTCAATAAACGTCATTCCGAAGCGGTCTTTAAATAGTTTGCTAAAATAGTATGGGCTGATGCCGACATATTCCGCCACTTCTTCGAGTGTCAGCGGATGATGGTAATGCTCGTCAATATAATCTTTCGCCTTGCCAAGCTTTCCGTTTGCCTGCTGATGCCGCCATGCTTGTATATAATGCACCATGTGCTGAAGCTGCTCTATTGCTGTTCTTTTCAATTTCTCCAAGGAACTGCACGAATGAAAAGTGGTGGTCCGCTCATACGAAATACCGAAATCGGTTAACATGCGCCCAAGCAAAATAAATGTTTCCTCCATCTTCTGTTTCACGACAGGAAACGGATGATGAGAAGCTATCTCTTCTATATAAGATAGACATTGTGTTAATGCTTGTTCGAAATCACCTTCACGCACCACATCAAACAGTCGTTTTTCTCTTTCCGTTTGATCGATGGCTGCCGATGCGAGCACCGCTTTCTTCGGCAGAAAACCGCTCTTTGCCTTTTTTTGCGATGCATAATATTGTACAGCAGCGAGCGCTTCATAATAGGAATGGCGCAACCCCTCTAGCTGGGATGCCGGAGAACCAAGACCGATATAAAGTGTTTCTTCATATTGCTTTTCAAACTGCTGAACAAGGTCATGGGCAAGGGATTGTATCATCGGCTTCCATGTTTTCTCGGGAATATCCGTAAAAAACAAAATCGGCATTTGTCCATCGATGATTCTTCCAATGACGTAATATGTCGCCGCCTTTTCTAAAAGCACTTGTTCTACCCACTGTTTCCATACCTCTTTTTTTCCGCCGCTAGGAAATTGAATCACCATAAACATTCCCGAGTCAATCGAAAACGGAAGCAGCGTCTCCCATTGTTTCCATTCCTCTGAAGAAACTTCTTCGAGCATCAGCACTGATAACCATTCTTTTTCTACAAGCTTTTGCAATTGGTGCACTCGTTGTTGCAATTCCCTGTTTTCTTCTTCTTTCTTCCGCTCTTCCATTAATTCGTCATACACTCGCCTTAGCGCGCCAATCACTTCTTCTTTCCGGCTCGGTTTTAATAAATATTCTTTCACACCATGCCGCATTGCTTGCTTTGCGTATTCAAACGTATCAAACGCGGATACGATAATAAACTTCATATCCGGGTGATGCCGGCGAATAAGCTCAATCGCTTCGAGCCCGTCGATTCCAGGCATTTTAATATCGATTAACATCGCATCCGGCTTATATTCGTTGGCGATTTCCACCGCCTCACGTCCATTGGCAGCTTCAGCGACTACTTCCATATTCGGAAGATGGTCGCGAATCATTTTTTGCAATGCTTTTCTCTCCAACACTTCATCATCCACAACGGCAATTTTCATTCGCTTCCACCCCCTTTTGTCATTGGCAAAAGCAGACGAACCGTTGTTCCTTCCCCAACCGTTGACTCAATCTCCATCACATCTTGTATCCCATAAAAAAGCTGAAGCCGGCGAATAACGTTGCGTATACCGATGCTGGTGGAGTGTCCGCGTTTTTTTTCATTCGAAGCAGAGCCGTCTTCTTGTCCCTTTATAAAAGCCATTAATTTTTCTTTCGTTTCTTCGCTCATCCCGACTCCGTTGTCCCTTACTTCGATGATGACGCGTTTGTTCCTTTTTTCTACTTTTAACGAAATCTCCGCTCCTTTTTCATAAGATTCGATTCCATGAATAAAGGCATTTTCAATAAGCGGCTGCAAGGTTAGAGGCGGAATGGGCAATGGCAAACATTGTTTATCGACATCCATCGAAAATTTAATTCGGTCAAAAAAGCGTGTCTGTTGGATAAAAAAGTATTCCCTTGCGATATGGACTTCATCGGCTAATGTTACCGTACGCTGCAAGTCTCCTAAATTATATCGCAAAATTGCCGCAATCGCTTCAATCAACCGTGATGTTTGGTTCGCTTCTTCTAAATACGCCATTTTCGAAACCACATTTAACGTGTTGAATAAAAAGTGAGGATTGATTTGGCTCTGTAAACTTTTTAACTCTAATTCTTTTACGAGCCTGTCCAGTTCGGATTTTTTCTTCATTTCCTCAATCAGCCGCTGCAGATTGCGGCGCATATCATTAAACGTATGAGTTAATAATTTTAATTCATCATTCGTTGTGCTAACGACATCAGGACCATCCAACTTCCCGCTTGCAATTTCCCGAGCGGCACGCGAAAGACGCGCGATCAGCTTTGTGATGCCTCCAGAAAACCATACAGCCAAAAGAACGCCAAGCAAAAACGTTGTCATAAACAATCCGATCACCATGTAGCGAAAATAACGATTCCGCTCTTCCACTTCATTGTAAAAATGCTGATAAGTCGTTAATTCATTGTGAATTAATGAAAGGGTCGTCTCTTGAATAAACGAAGAAATCTTCATCGCTTCGTGAAGGTGGGAAGAGTATAAGCTAATATTGCCTGCTTGAAAATGATAGACGGTCAATGCCCCTTCCTCTAGTAAACTTTCAATCATATGTTCATAATTTTCCACTAAAAGCGCATTTTTTCGGTTGGAAAACATTTCTCTGACTTGTTTGCGGTTTTCTTGCAGCCAGCGGTATTGGCGGTTATACTCTCGCAAGTATCGTTCCTCTTTTTCTGTAAGATAAGCATTCAACTGTTCTACTAATTGATTCGTACGTTGAGAAATTTCATTCAACAGCAAAAGCCGGCGCATGCTGTAGTCGTACTCATTCACAATATCTTCGCTGCTGTTGTATAAAAAGAAGACAATGCCATTGAGCAACAGGATAAAAATACTAAAATACAACAATAGTTTTGTCCGAATTTTAATCATGTTTCACCTCGTAGTTGCGAGCCGGACGCAGCGGCAAATCTTGCTTGCGGATGACCTTTGTTTCCGTATTCGTAACAGACGGAACATCATTTCCTTTGATAATATCCACCATCATTTTCACCGCACGGTATCCCATCTCATAAGGTTCTTGCACCACCGTTGCATGAATCGTTCCTTTTTGCAAATAATGAATCGTCTCCGGCAGTGTATCAAATCCGATAACATATGTTTCCTTTTCGCGATGAAACTGTTCAATGACCTTTGCGATTCCGATCGCATCCAGCGCGCTTGTGCCATAAAACGCGTTCACCTCAGGATGCTTGTTTAAAATGCTGTACGCTTTTTCCGCTGCTTGTATGCGTGTAATATTCGACTCTTCGATGGCAATGATGCGAATCCCTTTTTCGTTCTTCACCGCATCTTTAAACCCTTGAACCCGCAGTTTCTGATGGGAGGCGGTAAGACTTCCTGTAATAATCGCTACATTTGCCTTCCCATGCATATCTTCCCCTAGCGCTTTTCCAGCAATAAAACCAGCGTAATAGTTGTCCGTGCCGATATAAGCCGTTCGCTTGCTTGTTGGCGCATCGGTATCGATCGTCACCACAGGGATATTTTTTTCGATAATGCGGTTAATCACTGGCGTAAACTCTTTTTCCGTCAATCCTTGTGTCATAATTCCATCTACTTTGGAAGCGGCCGCTTTCTCAAGAATATGAATATGTTCATCAATGTTGGCCTGCCGAGGTCCAACATATTCGAGATGGACTCCTGTCTCTTTTGCCGCCGCTTTCGCTCCTTTTTCCACTAAGCGCCAATAATCATTATCCAGCTCCTCCGGAACGAGGACAAAATGATACGCGTTATTTTCGTGCGCCTCAGTTTCTCTTTCACCTGGCTGATGATAGGCATATACTTTCCACGCGCAATAGATTGTAAAGGAAGCGCTTGCAACAAGCGCCACAATGCTGCTGGCATAAATGATCCACTTCCATCGTTTTCGCATGGGCGACCCCCTATTTTGACAAAAACATGTATGATACGACTTTATTGTACATATTTTTCCCGCACTCCGTCTAACGAAAAAAGAAAGGATGGATTTTATCACGCAAAAAAAATCCCCCACTGAGCGTGAATCAGTGAGGGATTTTCATTATAAGAAAATTTTCCCCGGATTCATAATGCCGTTCGGATCAAACAGCTGTTTAATCCCTTTCATCAGCGGAACCGAATCGCGATGTTCTTCATATAAGAAATGACGCTTTCCGATGCCGATGCCGTGTTCTCCTGTGCATGTGCCGCCATGGGATAAAGCATAGCGGACGATGCGGGCGTTCACTTCTTCGACGCGCTTTACTTCTTCCTTATCCGCCGGATCAAAAGCAAGAATGGTATGGTAGTTGCCGTCGCCGACATGGCCGAGAATCGCGGCCGTCATGCCATATTCATCGACAAGCTTCCGCGTTTCGGCAATCGCTGCCGGCATTTTGGAAATCGGCACACATACATCGGTCGATAACATCGCTTTCCCTGGATATGCCGCTTGAATGGCAAATGCCGCGTGATGCCGGGCTTCCCACAATTTGGCGCGCGCGACAGAATCCTCTTCCATTTCAAACGAAACCGCGTTTTCCGCAACACACAACTCTTTGACAAGCTCTGTTCCGTCTTTTACGCTCGACGCGCTGCCGCTTAGTTCAATAAATAGCGTCGGCGCCGCTGGATAGTCTGTCTGTTTGTATTGATTGACCGCTTGAATCGTTTGCTCATCCACAAGCTCTATTTTCCCCGGAGACACGCCCGCTTTTAAAATTGACGCTGCGGCCTGCGCTGCCTCCGCCAACGTAGGAAAGCTTACTTTAATCGCATTCGTCGCTTCCGGAATGCCCTGAAGACGGACAATAATCTTCGTAAATACACCCAGCGTTCCTTCCGAACCGACAAACAGCCCCGTTAAGTCATAACCTGCCGACGATTTCACCGCCATTCCGCCGGTATGAACGATTTTCCCATCGGCGAGCACGACTTCCAAGCCTAGCACTTGATCGCGCATGACGCCGTATTTGACGCTGTTTGTACCACTGGCGTTCGTTGACGCCATCCCGCCGATCGTTGCGTCCGCTCCCGGATCAACCGGGAAAAACAGTCC
Organism: Parageobacillus sp. G301; assembly: GCF_030268025.1. Classification (NCBI taxonomy): domain Bacteria; kingdom Bacillati; phylum Bacillota; class Bacilli; order Caryophanales; family Anoxybacillaceae; genus Parageobacillus; species Parageobacillus sp. G301. The sequence continues at coordinate 340,653 of NZ_BSDB01000002.1, read as the reverse complement.
ATGTTTTTTCAATGCCTGATTCAGCTGCATCCGCGTTACCCCTGGCTCGACGATGGCCAAAAAATCGTCGGGGCGAATGTCAATAATATTATTCATCATCGTAAGGTTGAGTGTGATGCCGCCTTTGACCGGAATCACATGGCCTTCGAGACTGCTTCCTGCGCCAAACGGCGTCACCGGAACGCGCCGCTCATTCGCATAAGACAACACCGCGCTCACTTCCGCCGCCGTTTTCGGAAAGACGACGACATCCGGCTTTTTCGGCGCGTGATAGGAAATCCCTTTGCTATGCTGTTCAAGAACTGTTTCGTTCACCGTCACCCGTTCACGGTCACCAATCCGTTCTAATAAATCTTCATAAAGTCCCATTGTGATCCCCTTTCGTGCTTATTAATAGCGCATTAACATTTGTACCCCTTCGAAAATGCGAGTGGCGTTCGGCAGCCAATCATCCTCGACCGACGGCACCGGATACGGTGTATCATAGCCGGTCACGCGCACGATTGGCGCCGATAGCGTAAACAATGCCCGTTCGCTAATCAATGCGGCAATTTCGGCGCCGAACCCGTTCGTTTTGACCGCTTCATGAACAATCATCACCCGTCCTGTCTTTTCTACCGATTCCACGATGGTATCGATATCTAATGGCTGCAGGCAGCGAAGGTCAATTACTTCGGCGTCAATTCCTTGCGACTTCATCTCTACCGCCAGTTTCGCAACAAGCGGAACAGTCGCCCCCCACGAAATGATCGTCACATCTTCCCCTTCTTTGACGACACGCGCTTTTCCAAGCGGAATTTCGTACGGCTCATCCGGCACTTCCATGCGCAAGGCGCGGTATAATTTTATGGGCTCTAAAAATAAAACGGGATCTTCATCGCGAATCGCTGAAATAAGCAGCCCTTTTGCGTCATAGGCGTTGGATGGCATGACAATCTTCAAACCAGGTGAATGCGTAAACAGCGCCTCTAGCGCATCGGAATGAAGCTCCGGCGTGCGCACTCCTCCGCCGTATGGGCTTCGTACGACAAGCGGGCATGTAAACCGTCCCGCCGAACGGAAGCGAAGGCGCGCCGCCTGCGCCGCAAGCTGATCCATCGCCTGATAGACAAAGCCGAGAAACTGAATTTCCGCAATCGGGCGGAATCCGTTCACCGCCAGTCCGATCGATGTGCCGATAATGCCTGATTCGGCAAGCGGCGTATCAAATACACGGCGGTCCCCAAATTGTTCTAACAATCCATCTGTCGCGCGAAACACGCCGCCATTTTTCCCGACATCTTCTCCTAGTACAATCACGCGCTCGTCGCGTTCCATTTCTTGCCGCATCGCTTCATTAATCGCCTGAATCATCGTCTTTTCCGCCATGTTATTTCACCTCTTTCCCTTGCTTTCTCCTTGCTGCTTCTTGTTGCTGCTCCTGTAAGAGCTTGCTTGGCTTACCGTACACGTAGTCAAATACATCGACGATCGACCCTGTCTCCGCCGCCACCGCTTCTTCATACGCCGCCGTGATTTCGTCGTTTGCTTGCGCTACCCATGCTTCTTCTTTTTCTTCCGTCCAAAGCCCGCGTTTTTCTAACAGCACCCGCAAGCGATGAAGCGGATCTTTTTTCCGTCTCCACTGCTCCGCTTCTTCCGCGCTTCGATATTTTGTCGGGTCATCCGATGTCGTATGCGGCCCCAGTCGATACGTCAGCGCCTCAATTAGCATCGGTCCTTCGCCGTTTCGCGCCGAATCGACCGCCTCTTTCATCGTTTTGTACACCGCAAGCGCATCGTTGCCATCGACAAGCACGCCTTTCATTCCGTAAGCAACCGCTTTTTGCGCGATCGTCCGGCTTGCCGTTTGCTTATGCACCGGAACGCTGATGGCGTATTGGTTGTTTTGGCAGAAAAAAATGACCGGAACTTGATAAACAGACGCAAAGTTCATCGCTTCATGGAAATCGCCTTCTGATGTCGCGCCATCACCGAAATAACAGACGGATACTTGCTTTTCTCCTTTCAGTTTTGCCGCCCATGCGCATCCTGTCGCATGAAGCGTCTGCGCGCCAATAATGATTTGAATCGGGAAAATGTTTAAATGCTCCGGCGTTCTGCCGCCAAGCACATGGCCTCTCACGTAATGGAAAATTTGCGTAAGAGGCAGCCCATGCGCCAAACAAGCAGCGATTTCCCGGTAGCTTGGGAAAATCCAGTCCTCTTTCTCAAGCGCGAGCACGCTGCCGATTTGCGCCGCTTCTTGACCGCTGAATGGCGCGTATGTACCAATCCGCCCTTGCCGCTGCATTTTTAACAAACGTTCATCAACGGCTCTTGCTTTTCGCATCCACTTATATAGCGTGACGAGAAATTCATCGGAAAATTGTTGTAATGCTTCCTCATCCCCGTTTCCGTTTTCATCCAATAGCTGTACCATATCAAACGGCAATTGGTTTTGATCAAACATCGTTTCCTCCCCCTTCGCTTACCGAACATCTAACAGGAGCTGATCTGGATGTTCTAAAATTTGCGCTACCGTTCTCATAAACCGGCCTGCCGGTTCCCCGTCAATGACGCGATGGTCAAACGTGAGCGACATCCCCATCATGTCGCGAATGACAATCTCATCGCCAACTACAGCTGGTTTTCGCTTAATCGAGTGAACGCCTAAAATCGCCACTTCCGGATAGTTAATAATCGGTGTCGCAAACCAGCCGCCGTTTGCCCCGGTGCTTGTAATCGTAAACGTGCTTCCTTGCAGCTCGTCAACACGCAGCGTATGGCGATGCGCTTTTTCCGAAAGCTCGGCAATCTCGATCGCCAGCTCGCGAATCGATTTTTGGTCGGCATGCTTAATCACTGGGACGACAAGCCCTTCTTTCGTCGCCGTGGCAATGCCGATATGGTATTCTTTCTTTAGCACGATTTCGTTTGTTTCTTCATCTATTGTTGCATTAAATATTGGATGTTCTTTTAGCGCACGCGTCACTGCTTTAATGACAAACGGCAAATATGTCAGTTTGACCGACTCCGTCTCCAACTGTTTCACAAGACTTGTACGGATTTTCACCAGTTTCGTCACATCGATTTCATCCATCCCCGTCACATGTGGAGCGGTGTATGCTGATTTCGCCATTTTTTCGGCGATTTTTTTCCGCAGCCCGCGAATCGGGATGCGTTCTTCGTTTACCGTTTGCTTATGAACCGTCGTCGTCTCGGCAGCTTCCAGCGCTGGTGCCACCGCCGCCGATGCGGACTCGCGCTCTTTTACATATCGCTCTAAATCGGCAAGCGTCACTCTTCCGCCTTCTCCAGTTCCTTCTACTTCTTCAATCGGAATGCCCATTTCCCTTGCCCGTTTTCTTACCGACGGGGCGGCAATCACTCGTTTTTTCCGTTGCGCCGGCTTAGATTCTGCGGCTGCTTCTTCATGATCAGCGGCTTTTTGCTGGTCAACGATGATAAGCGGTTCACCGACTTTTATCGTCGCTCCCTCCGGCCCGGCAAGCGCTACTACTTTTCCCGCTACAGGTGTCGTCATTTCCACCATCGCCTTATCTGTTTGAATTTCCGCAATCGGCTGATCGACAGCGACTTCATCTCCTTCTTGAATAAACCAACGCACAATCTCCGCTTCATGCAGCCCTTCTCCGATGTCTGGCAATTTGAATTCATAGCGCATATGTACCTTCTCCTTTTCTATTTCATAGAAAAATAGTGCAGTATCATAATATGTGGGCAAAACAGGATGTAGACATGCCTGGGAGATAAATCACAGCTGCTATTTCGTGGGGAATCAATAATATGGATGAACGAAAAAACTATTTTGGTAAGCGTTTTCAAAAATATACTGAGTTTTTAGAGGTGATGTTTTATGAGTAAAATATAAATATATGAATATTTTGAATATTATTATCTATTGCTTTTATGATAATATACATATTGTTCCACGTCAATATTCATGCAGAATTGGATTTTTTTATTTTTAAAAAATAATGTCACTTCTAGTAGAAATTCATTTGCCTTGCTAAAGGAGGAGCTTATGCAATTCACCCGCATTCACCATATCGCGATTATTTGTTCCGACTACGAACGGTCGAAACATTTTTATACGAATATCCTCGGTTTCAACATTATTCACGAGCAATATCGAAAAGAACGAAATTCGTACAAATTAGATTTGCAAGTCGGCGAACATACACAAATTGAGCTGTTTTCTTTTGAAAATCCGCCAAAGCGGCCAAGCTGCCCGGAAGCGTGCGGACTGCGCCATCTTGCCTTGGAAGTTGACGATATCGATGAAGCTGTCGCATACTTACAAACGCAAGGCGTCGCTACGGAGCCGATCCGGATCGACCCAGTTACAGGGAAACGGTTCACGTTTTTCCGCGATCCCGATGAGTTGCCGATTGAATTGTATGAGCGTTAAAATGATATAGTTACGACAAACAAGGAGGAATCGCCATGATTCGATTTGCCACGATCGGAACGAACTGGATTACGGAAGCATTTATTGAAGCGGCAAGAAAAGTAGAAGACTTCACATTAACCGCGGTATATTCGCGGACGGAAGAAAAAGCGAAGGAATTTGCGGCGAAAACAGGTGCCAAACGGACGTTTACAAACCTTGAGGAACTGGCGAAAAGCAAAGATATCGATGCCGTTTATATCGCAAGCCCAAATTCTTTGCACGCCGAACAGGCGATTTTGCTTATGAACCACGGCAAACATGTGCTATGCGAAAAACCGATGGCATCAAATACAAAAGAAGTCAAAGCGATGATTGATGCGGCGCGCCGAAATGATGTCGTCTTGATGGAAGCGATGAAAACGACGATGCTTCCGAACTTTCTAACGATTCGCGAACATTTACATAAAATCGGGAAAATACGCCGCTATTTCGCCAGCTACTGCCAATATTCATCCCGCTATGATGCGTACAAACAAGGAACGATTTTGAACGCGTTCAATCCCGCCTTTTCCAACGGCTCGCTTATGGATATCGGCGTCTATTGCATTTACCCGATGGTCGTCTTATTCGGAAAACCGCATCGCCTTCAAGCAAATAGCTTGAAACTCGACTCCGGCGTTGACGGAGAAGGAAGCATTATTTTTGATTACGGCGACATGGATGCGGTGGTGATGTACTCAAAAATCACCAACTCTTATCTTCCATCGGAAATTCAAGGGGAAGAAGGAAGCATTCTGATCGATGCGATCCATACGCCGGCAAAAGTGGAAATTCGCTACCGCGACGGACGCACAGAAGATATTACCGTCCCGCAAGAACAGCCTCCAATGTATTATGAAGCAAAGGAATTTATCGAACTGATCAAAAACGGAAAACGCGAATCCGAAATCAATTCACATGAGCATTCGTTGCTGACGATTGCCTTGATGGAAGAGGCCCGCAAACAAACGGGAATCGTGTTTCCTGCTGACGAGTAAAAACAGCTTCCTGCATGTCTGCAGGAAGCTTTCTCATTTCTTCTGCCAATTGGCGCTATGCTCATCTGCCTGTTTGGCGACAAACATCATGCTCATGACAACAAGCATCACCAATGACCCCACGAATACTCCGGCGATAAAAGCAAACATAAAGACCTCTCCCCTCTTTGATTCTAGCAAACTTGCTTTTATCATTGTTTCCATATTTACCGCAAACGATACTTGGGAGAGGCCGCGATATTACGACGGTATATTCTTTTTCGATCTTTTCACAAAGATTGTCGTTTTTCATAGTTTTTCTATAGTATTGTTATATGTGGTAAATAAAGGGATATTAAGGTAGGAGGTGTTTTTTGCTAAAATGATCGAAGCTTTAATCGAAGCTTTAGGCAACTTCTTTAGTGCCATCGCAACGGCTCTATTAGGCAAAAAACGCAAGAAAAAATAAAGATATCTGGGCACGGAGTTAGCCATTAGTTCGATTGCTCATCCCCTAAACACTTCTCAAGTTGTTATATTCGACAAGCAGAAATAAGCATTTGTTTGACTCGTTCATCAAATGCTGTTTTTTTGCCCATTTCAAGTCAAATCGTCTAAATGCTTTGCGGCGACTTCTTGTAATCCATCATCCACATTTTTCAGCAACAATCTATACGGAAACATCCTTCTTTTTCCTTTTCCAATACATATACAAACGGACAAAAAGCAAGGCAAGGAACGCTCCGCACGAGTCGATCGCCACATCTGTCGGCGCAGCGGTGCGCCCCGGCTCAAACGATTGATGCCATTCGTCCGTCATCGCGTACACCGTCGCAAAGACCCATGCGCCAACATACGCCATACGCCCTCGTTCAATCGCCCGCCAAACAAGCACCGCCAGTATGCCAAATTCGGTTAAATGCGCCAGCTTCCGAACAATAAAATTTAACGGAGACGATGCATCATCCCCGTCATGGCTAAATGGCAAATACGACAACACCGCTTCTAATATGCGCTTCGTATTTTCACCGGTAAACAGCGAAGATTCACTAAAGGAATAAATGACGATACACCAGATCACGACAAGGCTCCAGCGTTGGATTTTTCCTTTCATACACATCACCTGTTATTTACCTTACTATCTTTATGAAGCTGTGGCAATAAAAAATACCTTCTGCCCGTACATGGACAGAAGGTAAATCAATCGATTATTTATTTCCTTTTACTAACTCCAACGGAACAGGAATAAATTTATCCACTTTTTCTCCCTTTAATACTTTCAACGCTGTTTTTACTGCGTTCTCTCCAATAAGTTCTGGCTTTTGAGCAACAGTTGCCGCCATTTTTCCTTCTTTAACCGCCTTCACCGCGTCTTCTGTTGCGTCAAAGCCAACGACGATTACATCTTTCATACCGCGCGCCTCTAACGCTTCTAATGCCCCTAGCGCCATTTCATCATTGTGAGCAAATACAGCTTGAATGTCCTTATGGCTTTGTAAAATGTTTTCCATGACGGATAATCCTTTGGCGCGGTCGAAATCAGCCGCTTGTTTCGCTACGACTTTTATATTGGACGCTTTATCGATGATTTGATGGAATCCTTCCCCACGTTCACGCGCGGCAGACGAACCAGGGATACCCTCAAGCTCTACAATGTTGCCGCCATTTTTTAGTTGTTCAACGATAAATTCTCCTGCTATTTTTCCGCCTGCAACGTTATCGGAAGCAATGTGGGTAACTACTTTCCCTCCATCTGCGCTGCGGTCCACCGTGATTACAGGAATATTCGCGCTGTTAGCCGATTCAATTGCCGATGTCACCGCACTGGAATCAGTTGGATTCACTAAAATCAAATCAACATCTTGCTGAATCAAATCTTCGATATCATTAATTTGCTTCGCAGAATCGTTTTGCGCATCGACAACGATTAATTCCGCACCTTCTTCTTTCGCCGCCTTTTCAGCACCTTCTTTTAACGTCACAAAGAATGGGTTATTTAACGTTGAAATCGATAAACCAATTTTCATGTTTCCGTCTTTCTTTGCTTCTTCTTTTTTGTCGCCGGTTGTGCCGTTATCTAACGAACAACCTGCTAAGACACCAATAACCAACAAAAACGCCAACAACATGCTAGCTAACTTTTTCATTGCTCTCTTCCTTTCCTTGTATAATGTTTTATTCATCAAGCTTCTTTGCGGCGATCAAGGAGCACCGCAAGAAGAATGACTAACCCTTTAATGACTTGCTGATAAAATGAAGATACATTCAATAAGTTCAGCCCGTTGTTCAATACACCAATAATGAGCGCGCCAACCAACGTTCCGAAAATCCAGCCGCGGCCACCCGATAAGCTTGTTCCTCCAAGCACCACAGCAGCAATCGCATCTAATTCATACGCTGTTCCCGCCGTTGGCTGCGCCGAGTTTAAGCGAGAGGTTAAAATGATTCCGGCTAATGCGGATAATCCGCCGGTTAAAGAATAAATCCAAATTTTTAGGCGATCGACGCGAATTCCGGATAAACGGCTCGCTTCCTCATTTCCGCCAATCGCATACGTATGGCGGCCAAACGTCGTTTTCTTTAATACAAAATATAATGCCACATACACGACAATCATAAACACAACCGGAACCGGAATGCCGAGAAAATACCCGCGTCCCATCATTTGAAACAAAATATCGTCCGAGGCAAAACCAGTTATAGGACGACCATCTGTATAAACAAGAGTTAATCCACGAAACATCGTCATCGTTGCCAATGTCGCGATAAACGGAGCAACGCGTCCTTTCGTAATCACAATGCCGTTTAGTATACCCATGAGAAATCCGGCAAGCAATCCGATGATGATCGCGGTAAAGCCATTCATTCCACTTGCCATCATTCCGGCAGTAATCGCACTTGAGAGCGCTAACACAGAACCGACAGATAAATCGATGCCTCCCGTTAAAATAACGAATGTCATACCAAACGCGATTAACGCGTTAATCGACACTTGGCGTAAAACGTTCATCCAGTTATTGACCGTTAGGAAACTGTCACTCAATATCGACAGCACGATACATAACAAGAAGAAGCCGATAAGCGGACCAAGTTTTTTTATATCAAACTTCCATTTACTTTCCATTGTTATTCCCCCCTGTTGCCGCGCGCATAATCGTTTCTTGATCAATTCCTTCATTCTCCAAAATAGCGCGAACTTTCCCTTCATGGACGACCATAATTCGGTCACTCATCCCAAGTACTTCCGGGAGCTCAGACGATACCATAATAATGGCGACCCCTTGAGCCGTCAGTTCATTCATAATTTCATAAATTTCTTTTTTGGCGCCAACATCAACCCCGCGCGTTGGTTCATCTAAAATGAGAATGCGCGGCTCCATTGCCAGCCATTTTCCGAATACGACTTTTTGCTGGTTCCCTCCGCTTAACGCTTTTACCTCTAATTCTGGAGACGCCGTTTTAATATTTAGTTTCTTAATTAACGTTGAAACTAACTCCCGCTCTTTCGTCGTTTGAATAACACCGGCTTTCGCCAATTGTTCTGATTTTGGAAGTGTTAAATTTTCCCGCACACTCATATTTAAAATGAGCCCTTTTTGTTTGCGATCTTCTGTAATCATTGCGATGCCGCGCTCAATCGCTTGTCGCGGCGATGTAATCCGAACTGGTTGACCGTCAATATAAATCGTTCCCGCGTTCGTTTTTCTCGCTCCAAAAATCGCTTCCATTATTTCGGTGCGTCCTGATCCCATCAATCCGGCCACACCGAGAATTTCACCAGCGCGCACTGAAAACGAAACATTTTCAAAGACGCCTTCCTGTGTCAAGCCTTCTACGCGCATCCGTTCTTCGCCAATGACCGCATTTCGTTTTGGAAAGCGCTCTCCAATTTGCCGACCAACCATCATGTGAACAATCTCATCAAAGTTTGTCTCGGCGATGCGCTTCATGCCGATAAACTGTCCGTCTCGGAGTACAGAAATGCGGTCGCAAATCGTGAAAATTTCCTCCATGCGATGCGAAATATAAATGATCGCAACTCCTTGCTGCTTTAAGGTGCGAATGACTTCAAACAACGTTTGAATTTCCCGCTCCGTCAACGCGGCGGTCGGCTCGTCCATAATCAAACATTTGGCGTTTGTAGAAAGCGCCCTTGCAATCTCGACAATTTGCTGTTTTCCTACCGACAAATTGCCTGCCAACTCATTCGGATCAATATCGATGCCGAGTTTTTCCAAATAAACTTTCGCCTGCTTTTCCATGTCTTTACTACGAATGATTCCTGTACGGCTGATGGTGCTTTCGCGCCCTAGGAAAATATTTTCCGCTACCGTCAATGTAGGAATAATGGTGAGTTCCTGATGAATGACAGAAATCCCATCACGTTCCGCTTCCTTTGGATGGCGATAATGCACTTCTCGGCCATCCACCAAGACCGTCCCGGCATCTCGCTCATAAATGCCGGTTAATACTTTCATTAACGTCGATTTTCCGGCGCCGTTTTCGCCCATGAGCGCGTGCACTTCACCGGTAAGTACTTCAAAATCAACGCCATTTAAGACGACATGCTGGTGGAACGCTTTTTTAATGCCCCGCATCACAATAAACGGTTTGGTCATCGCTCTCTCCCCCTCCTTTTTTGAAAATGAACACTACGAAAAGTTCACACCGGAGCGAAGAATAATATTGGCGTAAGGTGTCGCTTCCCCTGTACGAATGACTGCTTTCGCGGATTTAGTCATCTCTTTAAACTGTTCGTGTGGAACAAATTGCATCGGAACACTGGCCAATCTTTGCTGAATGTTTTCATACATAACGGGGTTTTCTATTTTGATTTCTTCCGCCAATGTGAACGCTTCCACTTCTAACTCTTCTAAAATCGCATCCAGCACCGATAAAAATGGTGGAAACCCCTTCACCAGTGATAAATCAATGCGGGCTGACTCATTTGGAATCGGCAGGCCGCAGTCTGCGATGACAATCGTATCGGTATGACCGAGAGAAGCCAATAACGTGCTTAATTCTTTATTCAGAATGCCCCGTTTTTTCATGATGAACACCCTTCCTTTTCCTGCAAAAATTTCTCCACTTCCTCTTCAGTCGGCATTCCGCCTTGCGCGCCTAGCTTTGTCACTGATAGCGCCGCCGCTGCGTTGGCGAACAGACAAGCTTCTTCTAAACTCATTCCTTTGCTTAACGCGACCGCCAGCGCGCCGTTGAATGTATCTCCCGCTCCTGTCGTATCCACGACCGGAACGCGAAAGCCTGGTATGAGCATCTGTTTTCCATCTTTCCGAATCGTCACGCCGCGCGCCCCTTCCGTGACAATCACTTTATCGGCAAACGCGTCCGCATCGACTTGTTCGAAAATAATATCCCGTTCATGTTCGTTTGGCGTAAGAAAATCGACTTGCTCTATAAGCTTCTGAGGCAGCGGCTGCGCTGGCGCAGGATTTAAAATGACGCGCACTCCATGCTTTTTCGCTAAAAAAACGGCTCTTTCTACAACGGAAAGCGGAATTTCCAGCTGGAGTACACATACGTCACTTTTGGCAATCATTTCTTCGCATCGATCGATGTCTTCTGGATGAAGCGCATGGTTTGCCCCCGGAACAACGATAATTCGGTTATCTTGTTCCGAAATCGTAATCGAAGCAATGCCGGTCCCCTTATCTGTAACCGGTTTCACATTATCGATATGAACACCTTCCCGCTCCAATGAGCGAAGCAGCTCCGTTCCAAACGCATCCTCCCCGACCGCGCCAATCATATGCACATCCGCGCCAAGCCGCGCGGCCGCCACCGCTTGGTTTGCTCCTTTCCCGCCAGGAATGAGATGAAACTCCTCCCCTAAAATCGTCTCTCCTTGTGATGGAAAGCGGGAAGCGATCGTCACAAGGTCCATGTTGATGCTGCCGACTACGGTAATCACTGGTTTTGCCACCTTCATTCCTCCCTACGCGTCGATTGTCGTACCACTAGTTCAACCGGAAGCACATAATGAAGCTTCTCGAGCGGTTTTCCTTCTATCTTTTTGATTAAAATTCTTGCGGCTATTGCGCCCATCTCATAAATCGGTTGGGAAATGGTCGATAGTTCCGGTGTCGTCATTTCCGTCAGCGGAATGCCGTCATATCCAATAATCGCAATGTCATCTGGAACTCGCAGCCCTAGCTGTTGAACCGCTTTCAGCGCTCCCACCGCCATCGCGTCATTTCCGGCAAAAATGCCGTCGATATCGTATTTATTTAATGCTTCGATCACCGCTTCTTTCGCCTGCTTTAGCTGATAGTTTCCAGAAATAATCATCCTCTCGTCCCAAAGTCCCCTCTCCATCATTTCATCTCGATAGCCGCGAAAGCGCTCTATCGCGTTCACAACATGAGGTGGTCCTTGGATATGAGCAATTTTGCGGCACCCAATATCGTATAAATGTTTTGTCGCTAGCCGCGCTCCTCCATAATTATCAGCAATCACAGATGGATAGTTGTGACTTAGGGGACGGTCTAGCACCACCACCGGGATATCCCCTTCCGATACTTCATCTAGTTGCAGCTGATTAGTCGTCAAAATAATGCCGTCAACATATTTTTGCTTTAGTACTTCTATATATTCTTTTTCTTTGTCTGTTTTTTCGTCCGAATTACACAAAATCACGGTGTAATCATAAATATTCATCACATCTTCCACAGCGCGGACAAGCTCTGGAAAAAACGGGTTTGTTATATCTGGAACGATTAACCCGATTGTTTTCGATGTCTTTTTAAACAGCGCCCGCGCCACTTCACTCGGTTTATAATTTAATTCTTTCATCGCCTGTCTCACGCGCTTTTCGGTTTCTTCATTCACATAACCATTTTGATTTAACACGCGCGAAACAGTCGCCACAGATACACCTGCTAACTTTGCCACATCTCTAATTGTTGCCATATTTTTTCCACCTTATATATGTAACCGGTTACATATAGTATAAAACAAAAATAGAAATATAACAAGAATCATTTAAATCTTAAATAAAAAAATGAACCGGAAGCGCCATCACGCTTCCGCCAACAGTTTGAACGCCGCATGCACAAACAGGCGAACGCCGATTTCTAACGCATCTTCATCAATGGTAAAGCGCGGATGGTGATGCGGATACACAATGCCTTTTTCTTTATTTCCGGCGCCGACATAGAAGAAGCTTCCTGGTGCTTTTTGCTGGAATGCCGAAAAGTCTTCTCCGCCCATATTTGGCTTTATATGATCAACCGATTCTTCGCCAAATACTTCCCGCACCGTTTCCTCAATGACACGGGTCACTTTCTCATCATTAATAACCGGACGATAGCCAAATTCATATTTAAATTCGTATGTTGCGCCGTGTGCCTCGGTAATGCCTTTTATGATCCGTTCCATTAATTTTGGTACATTTTGACGAAGCGTTTTATCAAAACTGCGCACCGTTCCTTGAATTTCGACGCTTCCTGGAATCACGTTGTGCGTCGTTCCGCCAATAAATTGCGTCACCGATACGACGAGAGGCTCAAGCGGATCGGTGTTGCGCGATACGATATGCTGCAAGTTCGTCACCACTTGCGCGCCGATGGCAATCGAATCAATCGTTTGGTGTGGCAAAGCAGCATGCCCGCCTTTCCCATGAATCCGAATGAAAAAGCGATCTGGGGAAGCCATCATCGGACCATACACAATGCCAATCTTGCCAATTTCTAATGGGGACCAAAGATGGGTGCCAATGACGACATCCACCCCATCCATCACGCCCGCCTGCACCATTTCCTCTGCACCGCCTGGATATATCTCTTCGGCATGTTGGAAAAGAAAGCGGACTTCTCCTTTGATTTGATGACGCAGCCGCGAAAGAATTTTCGCCGTTCCCAAAAGCATCGCCGTATGACCATCATGCCCGCACGCATGCATCACGCCTGGATTTTTCGAAGCAAACTCAAACGTATTTTCCTCTTGAATCGGCAATGCGTCCATATCCGCGCGAATGGCCACCACTTTGCCCGGACCGTCCCCGATTAACCGCGCCATGACACTCGTTTTTGTCGGACGCGAAAGCTTTAAATTCCCAAACGATTGCAATGTTTCATAAACAAATTGCGCCGTTTTTTCTTCGTGAAACGACAGCTCCGGATTTGCATGCAAATGCCGCCTCCATGCGATGACTTCCTCTTTGATTTCATCGACAAGCTGTTTAATTTCCGTGTTTGTCATCATTTCTTCCCCCTTCTCCTCATTCTCCCATCGCTAAACGCAATACGGTATGGTACAATACGTTCGCCCCAGCCGCACAGTCTTCCTTCGAACTCCATTCCTCTGGATTATGGCTAACCCCATCTTTCGAGCGAACAAAAATCATCCCAATCGGGCAAAGCCTAGCTAGCTGTACTCCGTCATGGGAAGCACCGCTCGGAAGGGAGAAAATATCCAAACCAAGCTGCCCGCATGCCTCTTTCGCCGCGTTTTGCACAAGTTCAGAACATAATACCGGAGGCATCTCCTGCAATAGCTCAACGTTAACTAGTACGTTTCGCTCTTTGCCAATCTTTTGCGCTTGTTCGATAATCGATTGTAATACGTGATCTCGCACTGTCGCATCAATATCCCGCAAATCCAAGGAAAATTCGACTTTTGCTGGAATGATGTTAATTCCTCCGGGGAATACTTTCATTTGCCCAACGGTCCCCACGGTAGTTCCTGTCTTTTTCGCCTCTTGCTCGATCATTTGGATCATCTGTGCCGCCGCAACAAGCGGATCGCGGCGAATTGGCATTGGCGTTGCCCCGGCGTGTTCCGCTTTTCCTTCTACCGTAAATTTAACCCATACAAGCCCGGCGATCCCTGTGACAATTCCGACGGGAAGATTCGCTTCTTCCAGCACACGGCCTTGTTCGATATGCAGCTCGACATATGCTTTTACCGAGCCTTTTCGGCGCGCTGCCTTGCCGATTTCACTAGGGTTAAGCCCTGCTTCTTTCATCGCTTCGGCAATCGAAACCCCATTTTTGTCTTGATGAACTAACTCTTCCTCCGACAACGTTCCCACCATTCCGCGGCTTCCGATCATTCCGAAACTAAAGCGTGCTCCTTCTTCATCGGTAAAGGCAACGACTTCAATCGGATGCTTCGTTTCCACCCCTCGTTCGTTCATCGTTTGTAACACTTCCACCGCTGAAAGCACTCCGAGCGGACCGTCAAACATTCCTCCGTTATAGACTGAGTCAATGTGCGAACCGACCAGTACGACAGGCGCATCTTTTTCCTTTCCTTCTTTACGTCCAATCAAATTTCCGACCGCATCCTCATACACAGTAAGCCCCGCTTCCTTCATATACGAAGCGACCTTCTCCTTTGCGGCACGTTCCTCTTTTGTAAACGATAAGCGAGTAATCCCACCTGACGGCTGTTTTCCAATCTTGCCTAATTCCATCAGCCGATTCCAAAGCCGATCTTCATTAATCACTTCGCTTTTCCCCCTTCACTACGATTACTATTTACGGATGAATGTCGGTTATGACCATGAATAATTCCATTTATAAAAAAATAGCGAACCAATGGCATGTCCGCTATCAAAGTAAATGTTTCTTGGGCATCCGTGCGGATATGGATTCATTTCACCAACGAATGTTGCTTGCAATGTTTTGAATAATCGTCCTTAATTCCCTTCTCTTTTCAGAGCCGCAAAATCCCCTTTGTTGTCAAATAGCGTTTGCGCATGCAGCCCATTCTTCAGTCCAGTAAATCAGTGATGACCTTTTCGGCGATGGCGCGAATTTCTTTGCGATCGTATATTTTATTTTCCTCCACTTCGAAAAACTCACGTACCGCTTCATTAACAAGATGATTTAACTCCTGCCGATTTTGTTCTTTTCCAAATATATATCCTGTTTTTACAAGTTTATCGAGCATCGATTCCACAAGTTCGCTAACAGGGTATGGCTCTTCCTCATCCCAATACTCGTCATCATCCCATTCCTCGATGAAATCATCGTCCTCTTCGAAATCCTCCGATAGGAGATGATCTGTTATATAATCCATCATATCGTTCACTTTTTTGGAAATACTGCTTGCGGAAACGCCATAAAGATGCGCCAAATCCGTCTGTGTTACTGCCTCGCCGCGCAAAATCCGGCAGACAATATAATGCAAAGCAGCCGCATGCAAAGGAACACTGCGAATAATAGGTTGGCAGGTCTCACAATATTCATGCCAAATCACTTTTGCCATATTCAAATTCATACTTTGCGGCATTTTCTTTTCTAATTCATAAACCACCGCTGCGTAATTCGGATGTTCCCATTCGAACGGATCCGCTATAAATGACACGAGCATACGAACAACCTTCATCCACGCGCTTGGAAAGGATGTCCGCAAAAATGCACGCGCATCTTCCGGCCCGTATGCTTCCCAATCCTCTTTTAGCGAACATGCAATTTCATGGGCGATCATATTTGGAAATGAAAAAAATGCAGTAAAATACGTGTATGCCTCTCCGGCAGGCACTATAATCCCCATTAGCAAATCTCCTATTTGCACTTGCGGCAATGGCTCACTGTCAAAAATGCGCACGACTCGTTTTTCCGATGTCAACACATCTTGAACGACGAAACGCCGTTCTCCTTGAAGCTCTACCACTATATCAAAAGACGGCGCCGCTCCAATCCATGACGCAAGAATGGAGCGAGTGGAAGGCCGCCATAACGAACCTCTCCGCTTTACATATCGCTCAATGATCGTTTCGCCCCGCGGCGTCACTGGAACGCAAAAAATAGTCCAATTTGCTATAAAAAAACTAATCGCCTCTCCGATTTCCCCATGTTGTTCCCATTCTCTCGGACCGCCGATGGTTTTTAACAACTCATCTGCATATTCTTCAGTCGCATACCATAATAGATCATGCATGCATTCCGTTAATTGTTGATCCACTGCGGTTTGTATGGAAACAACGTTTCCCTTCCCGCTTCTGCGAGAACATGGGGCGTTTTTGTCCGATTTCATTTTATCACTCCACTTCTTTGTTCTATATTATCATTCTACCAAAAAGCGCTCGCTTTCTATCGCAAAAACATATAAAATTTCTAAATTTACTGATACAAATTTTGTATAAAAAAATGCCAAAACTAGGCGAACCTAGTTTTGGCAAAATGTTCACGGCCATCTCCTAGTCTTTCGTATTTCACAAATGGATCGATGACAGTAATTTTTTGTGCTTCCGCGTCGCTAATTCCCGCGTAAAAATCCGCAGTGCCATCCTCCTTCCGAATTAACCCGCCGCTAAATACCACATCAACGAGGTCTGGGCGTTTCGCAGGACCTTCCAAAAAATGCGATCTTGTCGCAATTAATTCGATATCGGAAAGCTCCATTGTATCCGGATTCAACACAAATACCATCGGATAATAGTGGCGTTTGCCATCTTCACCGAAACGAGCAATATGCCCAAGAACACCAACAAGTCCATTCGAAAGCAAGTGAAGTTCATTGACTCCTCCCCATTCGTCATCTACGAACTGATTATCCAAAAGAGGAGCCTCTTCCATGATCTCCACTGTCAACTCATCTAATGAATCGATTCGTGTAAAACCTATTTTCCCTCGTCCGCCTTTTTCCCCTTGCGGACGTGTAAACACACCAACTGATCCATCTTTCAACTCAATCAATCGAATATCTTTCATCCCATCTGGGCCTTTTGCAAATTCTTTTAAACTAGAGATATTCTTCCCTTTGTAAAAAATCGTTCTCCAGCTTAAGGTGCCTTCTATGGATGGATGTGGAAAAGTTTGTACTCCACCGAAGATCAATTCCCCGCGAATTCTCGAAACAAACGGGTCTTGAAGCGTGAATACTGGCGCTCCTTCCTTTGGCACCCATTCTTCTCCACGGTTCACAAAGAAATGCACTTCCGAATGCTCACTATCTCTTGGCTCTACTCGACCAGCGATAACAAATTCTCCCTCGTCTTCAAACGGTGCCGAGATATTATATACATCCCGTTCTCCCACTCCTGTAAAAACCAACTTCTCCGGACTAAACGGCTTCGGCCCTTGTTCAAACTCTTTTAATAACACCTCACATGTTTTGACGCTGGCCTTCTTCAACAGCATAAAACTCCTCCCAAATATATCATTAATGCTTCACATAGATGTATTGTCGCAAAGTAATATAATGAAGGTGTTTACCTTTATTAGATATTAACAAGCTGGCATCAGAAGTCAAGTAGGTAACTAGCACCAAAAACGCATTATGCCCACCACAATTGGCCAAACGCCAGAAAGAAAAGTTTTTGTTATTTTTACCAATTGTTTCATGTTATTTGCATTTGGTGAATTCAGACCAACTCGCTTCACTAAATTATTATTTTTTAGCTATTCTTTACTTGCAAATCTTTTGCACTGATAATACCCGGTTTTTTTACTATATTATTATATAAATTCAGGTTGAAATTCGACACATTATTCCGCCCAACATAGCCTGTTGCAATCATAAAAAATTCATCAGAAACGAAACTACCTTAGCCCAACGTAATAGGAGCTAAGGTAGGTGTATAGAGTGAGTTACTGACTATACGATTTTTTCTTCCGCTTATCAATTTGGATTATCCAGTGTTTTCCTTGAAACGACAATGGGGATTGCTGTCTACTTGGCAGGGATATGTTCAGACGGCAAGTGGTCCTCTGCCGGACACACCCGTTTTCGGCCGATCGATTCGTAAATGATTCCTGCCTCGCGCGCACTGGCTAGACTGTAACAATTCCGCCCATCCAACACAAGCGGCGTTTTCATTAAATTCGCATATTGACGGACGTCAAATTGCCGGATTTCCGGCCACTCCGTAAAAATAAAACAAATATCGGCGTTCGCAACCGCCTCTTCGATCGTCGAACAATAGGTGATTTCCTTTGGAAATACGCGCTTTGCGTTTTCCATCCCAACAGGGTCCCACACCCTTACATTTGCGCCTTCTTCCAATAATACCGCGATATTAGCAAGGGAAGGGGCCTCCCTTATATCGTCCGTTCCCGGCTTAAACGTAAGACCTAACACCGCCACCTCCAGCCCGCGAAAATGGCTCACGTACGTTCTTGCCTTTTCGATCAATTTCACTTTTTGACTTTCATTCACTTCCATTGCGGCTTGCACCGTTTTCAGTTCATAATCGCAACCATCGGCAAGCCAACGCAGCGCTTTCGTGTCTTTCGGAAAACACGACCCGCCATAACCGATGCCGGCGCGCAAAAAACGGCTCCCGATCCGCGGATCCATTCCCATTCCTTCCGCCACGTCTTCGATATTGGCGCCAACCATTTCGCATAAATTCGCGATTTCATTAATATAGGATATTTTCAAGGCGAGAAAAACGTTGGATGCGTATTTCACCATTTCCGCACTTTTTCGATCTGTCACGACATAAGGAAGATAAAACGGGTCATACACTTCTTTCATGACCTTCTCCGCATGCGGCGATTCTACCCCTAACACAATTCTTGACGCATGCAGCGTATCCTTGATTGCTGTCCCTTGTGATAAAAACTCGGGATTCGCCACAACCTCAATATGAACGGGGTGCTTCCGATGTTCATATATCCAACGTTCCACTTGATCGCTTGTCCCAACGGGAACGGTAGATTTCACCGCCACCACACAGTCTTTTTCCACCGTCTGCGCAATTTGCTTTGCCGCTTCCCATACATATCGCAAATTCACGGATCCATCCGGCTCTTCCGGGGTGCCAACAGCGATGATAATCACATCTGCCCGCGGGCACGCCGCCGCATAGTCAGTCGTAAACAACAACCGCTCGCGATTTTTCCTTATTAACTCCTCCAACCCAGGTTCATAGATCGGAGATTTCCCTCGCTGAAGCAGCGCCACTTTTTCCACATCGACATCCACGCACGCCACCTTATGTCCCTTTTCCGCCAGACACGCAGCCGTGACTAGTCCTACATATCCTACACCCGCTACGACAATATCCATATTTCATCACACCTTTGATTGTTTACTCCGCCCCCAAACGTCCTTCATGACAGGAGAAATCATAGATAATCAAACATCATTTCTGCCAAACACTCGCATTCGTCCATGATATTCTCATTCATATATGAAGTTATTATAACTGATAATGAACCTCTTTTGCATTTTCCATGATTGTGTATGTAAGTGCAGATCCATCATATGGAATTCCATGTGAGTGTTCTAAAGGTTTATTCGATTTACCTATTTATGACGAAATTCATTGGTTTTTGTTGATTTTGTTGAATTTATCGATTTTATTGGATTTATTCATTTTCTTTATAAGTTACTAATGTGCTTGATACTTCTAATTATTGAAAAAAACAAAAAGGAGAGCCGTCCACTTCTGACTGTGGCAAGCTCTCCTTCTCTTTGGCAAAACTCGAAAAGAAACAATGCGCTACACCGGTACTATTTCATCCACTTTCGCACTTCCTCTTCCGTAAGGCCAGTGAGATCGGCGATGTCTTTCGCTGTCATTCCTTTTGCCGCCATATGGCGAATCATTTTCTTCCGTTCTTCCTCACGTCCTTCTTCCCGCCCTTTCTTCAATCCTTCCTCTAGTCCTGCACGCCGCTCCCCAAGAAGATTGGAAAGCTGATCGCGCAGCCATTTTAAACGCATTTCATACGCATATCGGTTTTCCGGACTGACACTTAGCTTTTCCCATTCTTCTAACGCTTCGCGAATTTCTTGTTCATTCATCGCCCACTCCTCCAATTCGCTCCACATCGTTTCATCTAATCTGCTATCACGGCCGTCTACCACCGATAACATCATCAGCCACGGCACTTCTGCTGACTTTTTCATCTCCCGTCTATATTTCTTCCATTGTACCATAAACTGCGACAAATCAATCGCATGGAATTCGATATGAGCACTCCAAAGGAAATGTTCCTCATCTTCACGTAAATGAAACACGGTATGAAAACGGTCTGTTTCATGAGGAAATAAAGGGTAGTTGAGGATCGTAACCATAATGGTTGGAGGAAGTTCGGAATACGCTTGTCCTGAAGAGAGCGACGCAGAAAACAGCCTCGCCCAATAATACAACACCCGCTCCGGCAAATCATGCTGTTGAACAACTTGAATTTCCACGTTAATCCGCTCGCCTCGGTCGGTAAATACGAGCACATCCAAGCGGCTCGTTTTGCCATCTTCCGTTTCTTTCGCAAGTTCCGTATTTTCATACTGCACATCGACAACGCGGTTGCGTCCGCTCCGATGCAAAATTGCATTCAGAAAAGCGATCGTAATCCGCTTTCGGCTTGGATGCCCAAACAGCTGTTTAAACATGAAGTCCATTTTCAAGTCGAGGTATTCTTTCATGACGAGGATCATCCTTTCGAGGAAATATAGAGGATAGTAGAGGATGCATCTTTATTACAATAGACAGAGGCAAAAAAGTCAATATTAAATTATTGAATATTCTGATAAATACAAAGAGCGCATCGCTTTATGAAAATGTTCTTTTCCAAGCAAAACCTCAAAAAATCTACTCCACTTCTTCAACCAAAATCACTTTTTTGCGCTTGTAATGGTGTCGGTGATACACTCATCATACTTCCCGGCCATGCTCCTACTATCTCAAGTACCGGAAACGCAATCGACTTCTCCCCTCACCCTGACTGTTATACTATTTTAGCAATTTCCCAACCTCATATACGATTCTATTAGAACAATGTTGTCTCTTTGCTTCTAAAGATAGAAAAAGACAGGATACTCCCACACCCTGCCTTTTCGTTCATTATTCAAAATAATTGCGAAGCCCAGTGGCAATCGCGCTTGTCACTTCCTGCTGGTAACGATCTGTCGCAATGATGCTCGCTTCCGTCGGATTGCTCAAATATCCTAATTCTACTAGCACGGACGGGAGCTCGTTTTCGCGAATCACGTAATAATCTCCGAAACTCGCCCCGCGAAACGGAATCGACATCATGCGGGAAAACGGATGTTCCAGCGACAATGCAAGCAAATAGTCGGAAAACATATCATAGTAATATACCGTTGCTCCTTTGGCATTTTGATCCTTCGCACTATCATAATGAATACTAATAAATGCATCCGCGTGATAGCGATACGCCGTTTGCACGCGCTCCGACAACGAAACATACCGGTCGCTCGAACGCGTCATCACCACGTTTGCCCCTTGTGCTTCCAGCTTTCCTTTGAGAAGCTGCGCTGTCCGCAATGTCAGCGTTTTTTCCATCATCCCGGTATGGCTAATGGCCCCGCTGTCTTTTCCGCCATGTCCAGCATCGATCACAATCGTTTTTCCTTTTAAGGTTTTGGACTCCGATTTGCCATCCGCACCAGCGGAAACGAGCCAGCCGGCAATATAACCAATGCCCCGTCCTGGAATCTCAATTTCATACCAATTGCCAATCTTCCCTAGCACCCGATAACGTTCTCCATACTGCGCTGTTGTTTTTATGTTTCCATCCAGCGAAGGAGCCGAACGAATATTCACATCATTATACAATACCTTCACCCATTGCGAAGCCGTCGGAGAAACAGCGGCAATATACTCACTGGACACCCAGCCAATCTTTCCATTCTCTGTGGCAATTTGATACCATTGTCCTTGTTTGAACATAATTTGCACTTGTTGGCCGTATGTAACTTTTTCCACACGTTCTGCCTGCAGCGACGGTCTTGCCCTTACGTTCAATGAATCCGCCGTTACCCATCCTGTTTGTCTCATCGATGTTTTCTTATCATCATTCGAAGCAAGATAAGCGGAAGAAACCCAGCCAATAAACGAAGGAGTCACCACTTTCTCCCAATCGTTTTCCTTCTCTATCACCTCAACGGCTTGTCCTTGAGAAAGATAGCCAACGACCTTGCCGTTCAAGCTCGGGACGGTTCGTATTCGCAGTCTATCCTCTGTTGCCACCGCCTGTTTGCGGACATAGGCGATGTATTGTTTGGCAATCCATCCTGTCTGGTTTTGCTTTATTTGCAACTGCACCCAGCCTGCCTTTTCACGAACGACTCGATACGTTTCCCCTTGATCGACCTTCATCACAACGTGATAAAGCGTTCCCGGCCCTTGCCGCACATTTACCTGCTTCGCCGTCACCACTGCCGTTTGTTTTGCCGCCATCGCCTGAGACGTCGGCAGCGCGGCGAGAATCACCGTCATGCATATAAGAAATACGAACGATCTCATCCGCAGCCTATTCAATCTATTATTCTCCCTTCTTACCAAGTACCACTTTGCTTACTATATATTTCGAAGGGAGGATTAATTTTCCTTTCCGTCAATAAAGAAAAAATTAAAATCGAACTGTCTTTTCCCACGATATTACCGCATTCCACTTTTTCGCTTTTAATAAAACAGGCCATCATGTCTGCCGTGATCGGCCTTCTTTTCCTTATAACAACACGGGAACGGCAAGCGCCATGCCGAAGCAAAGCGGCCGTTCCCAATTCTCCAGCTTTTACGCTGTCCGATGCTGCTTCAAGACGATGTTGTCCATCACAAAGCCGATGATTGCCCCGATGATGGCAGGAACCACCCAACCTAATCCCACCGAGAAAAATGGGGACCAAGATAATAACGGCTCTAACCATTGCGTATCCACACCAAACGCCTTCAAGCCATCATATACGCTGAACACCGAGGTAAACAACAAAGCCATTCCATACGTTTTCGTAGAGCCTTTATACAAGCGATGGAAAAACGACATGACCACAAGCACAATGGCTAATGGATAAATCATCGTTAACGCCGGAGCGGAAATCGAAATCAGTTGATTTAATCCTAAATTAGAAACGACTAAACTAAACATCGTAATGATCGTCACATAAGTTTTATACGATATGTTTGGAGTTATTTCATGAAAATATTGCGCGCATGCCGCGGTTAGCCCAATGCAGGTCGTTAAACACGCTAAAGCGACAATGACGCCAAGCAATAGCTTCCCGCCGCTGCCAAATAAAAGCGCGGCCGCACTGGACAATAAATCCCCGCCATTGGCAAATGGACCGTTTACAGACATCTTCGCGCCGACCAACGCAGTCGCTATATAAACTAACGCCAAACCCACTCCAGCGATCAACCCTGCTTGAATAGTGGCTTTTATCATTGCCGATTGCTGATGCACGCCTCTATCTTTTAAAGCGTTCACCACGACAATCCCAAACGCAAGCGCCGCGATCGCATCCATCGTTAAATATCCTTCCATAAATCCTTTAAAAAACGGAGCGGAAGCATATTTTTCCGCCGGTTCTTGCAGCGGGTTTTGCAGCTGAATGATCCCTGCGATGCAAAGAACGGCAATCGAAAGAAGCAAAATCGGCGTCAATATTTCCCCGATGCGATCAACCAGCTTCGACGGATTTAAGCTTAACCAATAAACGATCACAAAAAAGATAATGGTAAATAAAAGCAGCGAGAACGCGCCGCCATTCCCGCTGAGAAACGGTTTTACTCCCATTTCATAAGTGACACTCGCTCCCCGCGGAATGCCGAAAAACGGACCGATCGCTAAATAAATGATAAGCGAAAAGCATAAACTAAACAGAGGATGAACATAATTTCCAATCGATTGAATCCCATCTTTGGCTAGCGCAATAGCGGCAACAGACAAAATAGGCAAACTCACCCCTGTAACGACAAACCCGATAATCGCCGGCCAAACCGCTTTCCCTGCTTCCATGCCAAGATACGGCGGAAAAATTAAGTTCCCTGCCCCGAAAAATAAGGCAAAAAGCATTAACCCCGTAAAGAAAATGTCTTTTTTCTTCATCTAAGATGCCCTCCCATATATGGTCTTTGTAATTTTCCGAAAATACAATCATTTTATCTCGGTTTACACCAAAATTTATTATTTTTGTATAATTGAAACTTTTTCAATATTACATTTTTTTCGCTATTTCGTCAACCAAAACAATGGAGCTGATTATTAAAATTAGCCTCCCGCTAAACACCATGCAGCGGGAGGCTTTTCGGTTTACTTGCTTTTTCCATGCGCTTGCAATCATCCCTTCCAACGAATATTCCGCTTTTCAGCCAACTCGTCATCCATTTTTTGCGATGAAGCAACAACGGGCATCGGTCGATGGATTCAATGCTGGCTTTGCGGCCGGTGGCTTTTTCACATGTTTCCATCACTTAATCCTAAACCGTTGCCAAGACGGTAAATGGCGATTTTTTTGTGCTGTTTTTTTAATCAGATCAGTGTGTTCTTACCAAAGTACAAGTCGTTTTTTATGGTGTTGACAAAAATGAACACCTGTAATATTATTATTACATGTAAAATATTTATTACATATGTTATTAAATTTTTAACTATTAAATATCCCAAAATGAAAGGGGGATGCTGAGTACCGTAAAACTTTAAACGGGGTTATAGCAGTCGAGAAGATTGGATAAGACGCGGAATAAAAAGGGAGAGACATAGTGATGGTAAATAAAAATCCGAGCTTGTCTGGAGATGACTTATCTGGAGATGAATTGCTTGCTGTATTGGAAGCTCTGTCGAACCCTCATCGCTTAAAAATTATTTCTATATTAGCAAAAGAGAGGCAGTATGTGAGCCAATTAGCAAGAGCCGTTCAGATGAGCCGGCCCTTGCTTTATATGCATTTGCAGAAATTAGAGGCAGCGGGGTTGGTAACGAGTGAGTTGGAGCTGTCAGAGGACGGCAAATCCATGAAATATTATGAATTAAAGCCTTTTGATATTCGTTTAACGAAAGAATTGATTGCAAAATCGGTCAACACACTGACCATCAAGAAGAAAGGAGAATGAACATCATGCATACGGGTGTATTTTATAGTTTAACTGTATTGGTATTGACAACAATCATTATCGTCTATTTGATCAAAACATGGCACGTCAAAATACAAGCAGGGAAAGAACAAGCTTATCAAAAAATGTCCGAAGAATTGCTCGCTTTACAACGAGACACAAGCGAACATCAAAAGAAAATTCTTCAAGAACTCCAAGATTTGAATAACCGAATGAAAAATGTTGAAAAAATCCTTCGAGAAGTAGAATAAAATTGTTTAAAAATAACCTTTACTTGAAAGGTACAACCAATTTACTTTGTATTATTCTAGTAACTCCCATCACGAGACTTAGAAAAAGTCATAACAAATGTAACCCGATTCCAAAAAAGTTGTTTAAAAAACACACGTTATGGAGTAAAATAGAAATAACTCCAAACGTGTGTTTTTTCTTAAATGAATGGTGCTACAAAACGCATAAATTCATGTTGTTTGTTAAATAATTAGATTAATTCTTCTGCTTCAGAAGAAAAGTCATATTGACCGCCTTTGATTTTTAGCAATTATTTCTTAAAATGAATCGTTTTTTTCTTTGACTTCCCTTAACGAATTTACTAAACCCTCACAAAAAAGTTATCTGATTTGTTGGTTTGATAGTCTATCCACGGAACATAAACCATCTCCTTTTGTGAACAATAATTTTGATGACATATCTATTTTGACATTCGTGCCCTTCTGTTTATCTGCATTTGTCCAAGCACAGCTTCTGTCTACTGCGTCTTTTTATTTCGGATATTCCATTTATTCATTTTTCGGTATAACGTGCTTCTAGTTACACCAAGAACTTTAGCTGCTTCTGTAATATTGTTTGTTTCTTGAAGAACTTGTTCGATTATTTGTTTTTCCATATACTTTAGATTACCAGCTAAGTGAGATCGTTTTATTGTACTAGAATGTTGGAAATCTTCAGGCAGGTGTGAAGGAAGGATTTTGGGCTCATGAATAGCTAAAAGAAACGCTCTTTCCATCACGTTTTTCAATTCACGTATGTTACCTGGCCAATGATAGGACTGAAGCATTTGCAATGCGGAATCACATAAATCTAGAGGTCCTTTTCCATAATACTGATGAAACTGACGCAAGAATTGTATCGATAAATAAGGAATATCTTCTATTCGATGTCGAAGTGGAGGGACATGAATGGTAAATACATTCAACCGATAATATAAATCAGAACGAAAAGATCCCTGGTAAGCAATTTCCTCTTTAAGATTGCGGTTTGTTGCAGCGATGACTCTTACATTAACAGGTCGTTCCTTATAATCACCGATACGAACCACTTTTCGCTCCTCTAGCACTCGAAGAAGGCTTACTTGCAATTCTAATGGCATCTCTCCAATTTCATCAAGAAACAATGTGCCCCCATTGGCGGCTTCAAACTTTCCAATGTTTCCGCCTTTTTTTGAACCTGTAAATGCTCCTTCCACATATCCAAATAACTCACTAGCAATCAGTTCTTTTGGAATAGCCCCCGCATTCAAAGCAATAAACGGTCCATTACGACGAGGGCTTTGCTCGTGAATAGTTCGTGCCAAAACTTCTTTGCCAGTGCCAGTTTCCCCTAATATCAATACATTTGCGTCAAATTGGGAGGCGGTCGAAGCAATATGAAGCTCTTTTTGAAAAGTCGGATTATAAGTTACGATTTTGCCAAATTGGTATTTCTCTTGAGACTGCGAGATAGTTTGTGCTGATCTTTTCTTTATTAAAATCAAAAAGGCATTATACGGCTTCCTAATTTTCCTTTTAATTAATTCATAACCTATATCCAATAAGTGCGTATCATCGAAAAGATCACCGGATTTAGCTCTAGTTATATCAGAAGCATAGGGATTCACGTATAAAATCTTATTATTTTGGTCAACGACGATAATTCCATCAGATACTTCTCTACCAATTTCTTCAACTAAAATCTTCCATATATCTTCTTCATCCATAGAATCTAGCAGCGTATTGGTTAAAAGTGGTCTTGCAGAAATTTGTTGTCCCGAGCTCCAAACAATTCCAAATTGTCCATTTTCCTTTGCTTTTCCAATCCTCACTTCTCTTGACAAATGATGATTAGATTCTATTTTAATTTTTCCACTTGGGGAAGAAAACTCTTTCTCGTATAAATATTTTAAGATTTTCCTTCTTTCTGTGGATTGTAAATGACATATCGCGTCTAATACGATCTGAATCCCAATGTAAGTACTGCACATAACTGCGGAAATAACCGTGTCCAATCCATACTTTTCTTTCATACCTTTTACAAATGAGTGGTTTTCAGGAATATCTAATGACTGGAAATAACTAAAACAACTATAATGACCAGCCGCATATTTAGGTCCCATTGCTTGTATTTCCAGCTCTGTCGTAATTGGGCTAATAATAGGTATTTCCTCAGGATTTAATCCTAATTCATAATAAGTTTTATAAAAAGGCAATATACTTTCCCCAACAAGCGTAGACAATATCGCATTAGGAGAAGAATGCTTAATCTCTTCAAAATAAGGCGAAAACTCTTTGTGCCCTAATGGAACATATTTTTCCCCAATCACTTCTCCCCCCAACCCATATAGCATCTCTCTAATTTGCTGATTCGTATATCTAGGATAAACATAATCGTTTCCAATTAGGTAAACTTTCTTTCCAAATTGTTCAACCGTAAATTTCAGCAGTGAAGCGATTTGTTGATTGGGAATTTCTCCAACATAGAAAACATTCGGGTGGATCTCCTGTCCTTCATAAAGCGCCGGATATATTAAAAGGCAATCGTATTGCTCCAGAACAGGCAAAATAGCTTTGCGACATGCGGATGTATAGCATCCTACAAAAATTTTTATCCCTGAACGTGCCATATCCAATGCTTGCCTATAGCTTTCACTTGGATCGGAACGAATATCTCTTACTTCATACGTAAATGAAATATTGGATTTGCTGTAATCTTTTTGGAATTTCTCGAGGGCATACACCGCCGCTCGATATGGACCAATTTCCGTTAAGGAAGTGATGCCTGTTAATGAAAATAAAAGACCTATACAAATATTCATATAATCCCCCCTTTGTATCATTTTGCAACAATGTATAAAAATTGAACAATTCGATATCATCTTTAATTTTATTACAAGATTCTTAACATTTCAAATATTCAATCAAAAATAATGTCGCAAAATTGAAAAACTCTCTATCCTCCCTATTCAAAAATATAAAGTATTTAACAATATCTAAACTTGGCACATTTCTTGCAATAAATATAGGGCAGATGGATGGAAACAAAGCGATATGATCTTCGTTTCCATCTATACAATCAAATCAATCAAGGAAAGGAGTAATGAAAAATGAGACATGGGGATATCTCGAGCAGCCATGACACAGTGGGTGTTGCAGTGGTCAACTACAAAATGCCGCGTCTTCACACAAAGGAGGAGGTATTGGACAACTGCCGCAAAATAGCGGACATGATTGTGGGAATCAAAAAGGGGCTCCCTGGTATGGACTTAATCGTTTTTCCAGAGTACAGCACTCATGGAATCATGTACGATGAACAAGAAATGTATGATACTGCCTCTTCCATTCCTGGAGAAGAAACTGCTATATTTGCCGAAGCATGTCGTGCTGCTAACACTTGGGGGGTATTTTCTTTAACAGGTGAAAGACATGAAGATCATCCAAATAAAGCTCCTTATAACACCTTGATTTTAATGAATAATAAAGGAGAAATTGTACAGAAATACCGTAAAATTATTCCTTGGTGCCCAATTGAACCGTGGTATCCTGGAGACACTACTTATGTTGTAGAAGGGCCAAAAGGAATCAAAATAAGTTTAATTGTCTGTGACGACGGAAACTATCCAGAAATATGGCGTGATTGTGCTATGAAAGGCGCGGAGCTTATTGTTAGATGCCAAGGATATATGTATCCGGCAAAAGAACAACAAATTATCATGGCGAAAGCAATGGCCTGGGCGAATAATACGTATGTTGCTGTTGCTAATGCGTCTGGATTCGACGGTGTTTATTCTTATTTTGGTCATTCAGCTATTATTGGTTTTGATGGTCGTACATTAGGGGAATGCGGCACAGAGGAAAACGGAGTTCAATATGCAGAACTCTCTATATCGCAAATCCGCGATTTCCGCAAAAACTCGCAATCACAAAACCACTTATTTAAACTACTTCACCGTGGATATACCGGTTTAATTAAATCAGGAGAAGACGGTCGTGGCGTAGCAGAGTGTCCATTTGACTTCTACCGTACATGGGTGCTTGATGCGGAGAAGGCCCGTGAAAACGTAGAAAAGATCACACGTTCTACAGTAGGAACTGCTGAGTGTCCGATAGAAGGAATACCTCACGAAGGGATAGAAAAAGTAGCTGGAAAATGATCTGGGAATAAAGAGAAGAGGTCAGGTTCTTGGACCTGACCTCCTTTATCGATACAATGAGGGGATGATGCGATGACATTTATAACATCGAAATTAAAGGATTTAAATGAGAATCGCCACCAAAATTCTTTATCATCAGCTAATCTTTCAGAAACTTTCAATTCCTCTTCTCCCTTAGTTACACGATTTCGTTTTGAAGTAAATGAAGTAATTCGTCATATGCGTTCAAAAATTTGGGGACAAGATGAAGTTTTAGATGGTATAGAGGAAATGTTAAATATTGTTTGGACTGATATTACAGAAGAGAACCGCCCTTTGTATGTCGCATTATTTCTAGGACCGACAGGTGTGGGAAAAACAGAAATAGTTCGAGTGCTTAGCGAAGCTATCCACGGAAATGCGGAAGCTTATTGTCGGATTGACATGAATACACTAACCCAAGAACACTATGCTGCGGCGTTAACGGGGGCTCCTCCAGGATACGTAGGGAGTAAAGAGGGAAACTCCCTATTCCAAAAGGAAAAAATTGAGGGGTCTTACAGTAAACCTGAGATTGTTCTTTTTGACGAACTGGAAAAAGCAGATGATCAAGTTATTTATTCCCTGCTTAATGTAATGGATAACGGTATACTAGTAATGACATCGGGAGAGAAGGTTATTAATTTCCGTAATGCCATGATCTTTATGACAAGCAATATTGGCGCAAAAGAAATTATTAGTTACGCTAGCAAAAGTCTAAAGTATAGATTGCGTAAACTTTTTTGGTTCTTACGCCCTTCCAATTGGAGAAAAACGGAACAAGATTTTCTCCGCTCTATTGTCCTTTCTCAGCTAGAAAGACGATTTAGTCCCGAGTTCATCAACAGATTCGATGATATTTTTGTCTTTCAGTGGCTAAAACAAGATGCGCTAGAACATATTCTTGATCTCAACATTCAGGCTATTAACCGAAGAATACAAAAATATAACTGCACACTTCAGCTCGACGAATCTGCTCGTAAATTCTTGATTAAAAAAGGGTTTGATCAACGATATGGCGCGAGATTTTTAAAACGCGCTATTCGAAAATATATAGAAGTTCCCTTGGCCGCAAAAATTAGTAAGCGATTACATCAAGATCACCCAGTCCAATTTATTGCAAAAATAAAGGATGGCAATCTAATCCTCTTTGAATCAACACAAGAAACACCATAATTATTTCACTGTTGAGAGGGGAAAAAACATGGATAAAGTCGGCCTAATGTATGTTGGCGCTGTATTATTTATCAATAGCTTAATGTTATTGGGGAAAGTCGATCAAAAAAGCGCTGGAGTGTTCAACTTATTTATTGGAGCAATGCAAGTTATTACACCGTTTTATCTCATATTTACATCTAAAGGGGATCTGTGGATCATCTTTAACGCTTCCGGTATATTTCTTTTTGGTTTAACTTATCTATATGTAGGAATTTCTAACCTAAAAAACTTAGATTCTTCAGGTTTGGGCTGGTACTCTTTATGGGTAGCAATCCTAGCCCTAGGATATAGTTATATAAATTTTACTAAACTGCAAGATATAAAATTCGGTATTATTTGGCTTATGTGGTCCTTCCTTTGGACTTTATTTTACTTACTACTTGCACAAAAAAAGAACATCGCCGTCTTTACTGGTTGGGTAGCGTTTATTCAAGCATGGATTACAGCGACTATTCCCGCTTTTCTCCTTCTAATTAACCAATGGGATGTCGTAGGACTAAAAACTACTTTAGCAGTAACCATTTTAACGATTTTTGCTTTTATCGTTATCTATATATCCACTAAACCTTCTTCTTCCAAAATAAATCGTATTTCAACAGAAGCTTAATATCATGGATTGCCATTTGAAACCCATATTCAACAAGTGACAAGCATCATGCCCTAATGCCGTTTGCTTTACGGTTCTAGCATTGTTTGTTTTCAATTATATAAAAATAAAACAAAATGAGAGCCGTTCACTTCTGACCGTGACAAGCTCTCCTTTTCTTTTTAAACAACGCGCCACCCCAATACTATTCAACCCACTTGCCAACTCCCTCTTCCGTAAGACCAGTAAGGTCAGCAATGTCTTTCGCGGTCATTCCTTTTGCCGCCCTATGCCGAATCACTTTCTTCCGTTCTTCCTTTCGACCTTCTTCCCGACCTTTCTTCAATCCTTCTTCCACCCTCGCGCGCCGCTCCCCAAAATCGGGTAATGACAGTGGAGTAAGCCTATAAGAAAATTAACGATACTGCCCGACAACCTCTTCTAAAAATGCTTTATATTTTACAAACGTCTCCGTATATTGACGAATACGATCTTCCAAAGGCTGATTCTCATGAAATGTTAAGGTCACCACCAATTTATGCAGCCGTTTATTTTTCGCACCTAAAACAAGCTCTACCGGATACCCTAAGTCCTGTCGCAACGCTTCGGTTTTCTCTACCGCAATCTTTTGCAATAACTCTACCCCCTGCGGATGATCAGATTCAATAAACATCGTCGCGGTGTGATTGCGATGTTTATACACAAAGACAAATCTCCATGGAATATTTAAAAATTTGCGTCCAACGAAATAATCCCGCTTTCCGCTATAATGC
The DNA here is from genome assembly GCF_030268025.1 of Parageobacillus sp. G301. Taxonomy (NCBI): domain Bacteria; kingdom Bacillati; phylum Bacillota; class Bacilli; order Caryophanales; family Anoxybacillaceae; genus Parageobacillus; species Parageobacillus sp. G301. Next base: position 308,464 of record NZ_BSDB01000002.1, on the reverse strand, counting down.
GCTGTATAGTCCGTCTGCGTGTTGATGAAGTTCGAAACTTCCGTCAAAAATGTCGATACCGCTTGGTCAATACTAATTTGCCGATCTCTAGCAGCCGCCTTCTTGCTTATGTAGTAGTCTTCCAATTTATCCGGAGGGAGAATCTGCCGAATATCCATAATAATCTGATCATCCAGCTTGTACGGTTTAATGGTGATGCATTTTATATCGATGCTATTTTCATACAGCCAGGTGCAAACTGAAAGGACGCGTTTATCGATTTCCCTGCCGACAATGATGATCCGCTGGTTTGTATTAAGAATTGCATTCAGCTCTTCTTCATTTTCCACTTCTAAAAACGCCATCAATTCCTCTTTCGCATCGACGTTAAGATGATGTTTTTGGATATACTCCGAATAAATGTCCAACACATCTTGTGGGTTCAATCTGGCGCAATAAGAAGCATATTTCAACGCCTGAAAATCCACGCTTCCTCCTGTCGTGTCTCGTTTTAATTCAATAATAACGAGGTTCCCCTGTTTATCTAACGCAAGTAAATCAAGCCGCTCGTTCACCTCAAATTTGTCATACTCATGCCCGATAATAAGCAAATCTTCTCCGAGTACCTCTGGATTTTTGCGAATCCACTCCTCGATATGCTCGCGCTCTTTTATATCATTTTCAAAAAACGTCGTTTCGGGAATTTCCTCAAGTTCATTTTTGTCGATGTTTAGTCTGTACATATAAGCCTCCCTCCACAACTTCCTTATTCATAAGCACTCTTACTTTCTATTACAAAATAAAAAAAGTGGGTGAGATATTTGAATTAATCTGCATTCATCGTCTTTTCATTTTTTCTCAACTATAATTATATGCTTCATTTTAAAATACGTTAATGCTTCATATGCCTTTTCAAAGTTAGTGACTCCTTCACTGTCTAAGGTTAAATTGGAATCGTATAACTAATTGGGCCATGACATCGGTTAGTAACAGGCAACGAGCCCAACAAACACACATGGAGCGGAGCACCAAAGAAGATGCTCCGTTCCTTTTAGTGGACATTGCCGCTTCCATCGAATAATGCGATAAATTCTTCATCAATATCGACAACGATAAATTCGATGTCTTTCACCGGTTCCAACACTTCTTTGAAGATGGCGGCGACTTTTGCTTTATCCAAATTTCCTACTCCTGTTCCCAACGCTGGCAGGGCTACTTTGTCAATTCCATGTTTTTGACAATAAGCGACTAAATTGTTTAAGCATGTTCTGACAATGTCATAAGAGGTCGCTCCTGCCGGTTCTTTCATCGTCACTAGATGAATAATGTTTTGAAACGGAAGTGTTCCCGCATGTGTGACATACAGGTCACCTGGCATCGGATTTTGCTCCTGACAAACTTTTATCGCTTCTGTCTCAATCTCTTGGCCGCCAGCTCTGCGAATCGCGGCTGCCACTCCTCCTCCCATCGGACCGATTCCGTTTGCCGCGTTGCAAATGTAGGAAACATCTTGAAGTTTCGTAATGTCTCCATGCACGGCTTTGATCATAACTATCCCTCCAATTCACTCCAATATTTTCTTTCTTCGAAAACAATCAAAGCAATTGATCTGGCAGAGAACTCCTGCAGACGTGATTCTTTTGTCAGAAGCAAACTAACATAAAGACGCAATCATATATGATTCTATAGACCTCATGCACATCACTGCATAAACTTTTGCAATAAACGATTTAATCGTCCAATGTTTTCTTAGCTAGTTCATTCAACTCTTCTCTACTAAGTTTCGTCACGGACATAATCATTTCGTGATCTAACCCAGCACGAAGCATTTCCAATGCAACCTGTCGAACTCCTTCTTCCCGCCCTTTCTTCAATCCTTCCTCTAATCCTGCACGTCGCTCCCCAAGAAGGTTGGAAAGCTGGTCGCGCAGCCATTTCAACCGCATTTCATACGCGTAGCGGTTTTCCGGACTGACGCTTAACTTCCCCCATTCTTCTAACGCTTCGCGAATTTCTTGCTCGTTCATCGCCCACTCCTCCAATTCGCTCCACATTGTTTCATCTAATCTGCTATCACGGCCGTCTACCACCGATAGCATCATCAACCACGGCACTTCTGCCGACTTTTTCATCTCCCGTCGATATTTCTTCCATTGTACCATAAACTGCGGCAAATCAATCGCATGGAATTCGATATAAGCACTCCAAAGGAAATGTTCCTCATCTTCACGTAAATGAAACACGGTATGAAAGCGGTCCGTTTCATGAGGAAATAAAGGGTAGTTGAGGATCGTAACCATAATGGTTGGAGGAAGTTCGGAATACGCTTGTCCTGAAGAGAGCGACGCAGAAAACAGCCTCGCCCAATAATACAACACCCGCTCCGGCAAATCATGCTGGTGAACAACCTGAATTTCCACGTTAACCCGCTCGCCCCGGTCGGTAAATACGAGCACATCCAAGCGGTTCGTTTTGCCATCTTCCGTTTCTTTCGCAAGCTCCGTATTTTCATACCGCACATCGACAATGCGGTCGCGTCCGCTCCGATGCAAAATTGCATTCAAAAAAGCGATCGTAATCCGCTTTCGGCTCGGATGGCCAAACAAGCTGTTTAAACATGAAATCCATTTTCAAATCGAGGTATTCTTTCATGACGAGGATCATCCTTTCGGGGAGAGTATTGAGGAGAATAGGGGTTACATCCTCAATGAACCTCTCCCACCTTCATTCCATGAAGAGGTGGGAGTTTCTTACTACCTCCACCAAAGAAGCTTCTGCGCAGAAGAAGGCGGTCTCCTTCTACTCGACGAATTCATCGGAAGTCTTCTTGATGGGTCCAGTAAGCAACATCGGCACTAAACCGATGGGGCGGTCCAACCCTTCTACTACTTCTTGCTTACGCAATCCGTAGATACGTCAGCTTCGTTTGTACGTTCCAGTGTTTGAAGGTGCCGTGCAGCGCCCTGCTTAAGATATTTCGCGCTCCATGAACGTCACGATGTTCCTCATACCCACACCGGCACACAAACAGGCGGGAAGATGCTTTTTTTCTCTTTTGGCAGACAGGAAGACTAGCTCGTATACGACTTGCAAGCGAATGCCATGTGGAGCCAGCTTATAAGTGAGATGCCACTTCACTTTCCCGAATGACCAATTCGAGAGTCTTTGCGCTTGTTTGCGGCTTGTCCGCTTTTTCTTTCTTGTGTTTCGCTGCACTCCTTCGACGTTTCCGATATACACATCGGAGGCGGATTGCTTCAAACACCAGTCGACAAACTGTTTGGCCGTTTGATGGAGCGCATCCCGCAGCTGTCTTTCGGATTTGGATAACACGTATTGTTTCGCCCGCTCATATTTTTTCCATCGGCGTGATCCTTATTGACATTTCGATTGGCGACGCTGGATCTCCGCCAGTTTTTTATTCCGCAGCCGGTGAAGGGAACGTATTTTTCTTCCCGTGATGAGGAGGGCTTGCCCGTTTTCGCAAAACGCTCCGATCGTATGCACTTCCCCAAGATCGACTCCGACGGAGAAGTTCGGTTTGTACGCTTTGGCCTTTTGTCCATCTTCATACGTCACAGTCAAATAAAGACCTTGATCCCAGCAGCATTCGATTTCTTTGATCGTTCCCTTTGGAAGATGCGACGCATACACGACAATTGGCTTTTCCCGTTTTCCGTGATGAATGCCCATGGAGAGTTCGATTTTTCCGTTTTCATACACTTTGAAACCGTCTTTCGCCCATTTTGTTGGGAAGTACTTCTTTTTCTTGTAGGGATAGCGGGCAGGATGTCCTTGTTGGATGGCTTGGTGTGCGAGGTTCTGGCGAAGAGATATTTGTGGCAGACGGCTTGAATCGATTGGCTGTGAAGATGGAACTTTCTTTTCGTTTGTTTTTGCAGCTCGCTTTTGGTGATCCAGCACCCATGCTGGAGGAAGTGTTCTTTGGCTAAGCGGAGGCATTCATTCCAAACACGGGCGGATTCGCGATTGCAGGCATACAATCGGTCCAAATCCGCTTTCGATGCCCGGAAGAACACTTTTTGGCCACGAAGCATGTGCATTCCCTTCTTTCTTTGTTTGATGGATAGTTCTATCATAGCACATATGTTCGTTTTTAGAAATCAAAAACCTCCCAATTCATCTCCCTCCTTCACTCCGTTTACGTTTAGGGGAAGGGAGACTTCTCGGGAAAAATATGTTAAAAAGTTTCGTAACACAACGGCATGATTGCATTCTTTATCCTTAGCCCCGTAAAGAAGGGTTACTTTTTCTTTTTTTGCCATCGCAATCAGTTCTCTGACAAGCATTTGTTTTTGTTCCTCCGTTTCCAGCTCCGCCACATAGCGCTTTGAAAATTCCTGAAACCGCTCCCTTTTATGGCCAAACCATTTTCTAAGTTCGGGGCTTGGCGCAATCTCTTTCATCCACAAATCGATCTTTGCTTCCGTTTTAGAGATGCCTCTCGGCCAAATCCGATCAATTAAAATTCGTTTTCCATCTGCTCGATCATATGGTTCATAAATTCTTTTCAAAAAATAATCTCCGGCCATTTCACCCACTCCCTCTAAAAACCCTCTTAAAATTATCATAGCGCATCTTTCCCAAAACAAAAAGGAAAGCAATCTCTTTGTTTTACCGGATCGCATTCTATAAAGTATCCATTTTGCCACCAACTGTCTGACAAGCGACAGGCACCCACAAAATCTCCCGTCAGCTTTCCGGCTCGGCGGGCGCCTGCGGCTTTACCTTCCGCAAAAAGAAAATGCCAAGGAGCACCATCACCAAAAGCGATCCCATCGCCAACCGATTGGCAATGTTTCCATACGAATGAAGAAGGAGAGTAATGCTTCCATAAATCGTCGGACCAATGATGGCCGACACTTTTCCGGAAAAAGCGAACAGTCCGAAAAATTGCCCTTGCTTGTCTTTCGGCGAAAGTTCGACAATATACGTTCTCGAAGTGACCCACATCGCTCCTAAACTGACGCCGAACAAACTTCCAGCGATCCACAAAGAAAGCTTGGAAAAAGCAAGCGCCCCTACTGCCAGCGCAATGCACATCATGATGCCAACATACAAAACCGCTTTTTTTGCCCCTTTGTTTCTCGTAATATAGCCAAAAAGAAACGAACCTATAATGCTAGAAACGGTGGAAACTAAATATAAAAGGATAAATTCCCCCGCCGTAAACCCGGCAATGGCTTTGGCATAAACGGACATGATGGCGATCGTCGTCGCCACGGCATCATTTAAAAAGAAATAAGCAATCATGAATGTAAAAATGCTTTGATACTTTTTCATTTCTTTCAACGTCGCATAAATATCCCGATAGCCCGCAAAAAATCCGGTCTTTCGTTTTAGCGCAGCGGCTTCTTCTTTGACAAAGAAAAAAAGCGGTAAAGAAAAGAGGAGAAACAAAAGAGCACTTGGAATAAAAGCCCGGTAGTAATCCTTTTCGCCAACAAACGGATACACGGCAAGCCCGACAAGCGTTCCTACATATCCGACGGCAACGCCAAAACCGGAGATGAGCGGAATTTCCTGTTTATTCCCCAAACTCGAAATCATGGAATCGTAAAAAACGAGGCTCGAATGGTAAAAAAATTTTGCTGCGACAAATAAAAGCACGGTGATGACAAAAGACACCGGCAATCCAAAAATGAAATTCCCATGATTCGAATATCCGGCAACGCCCATAAGCAAAGTCGCTACAACCGCAAGAACTGTAAATATCCCAAGCCATTTCTTTTTTCTCCCAGTCCGGTCAATCCATGTGCCGTATAAAGGAGAAAATAAAACTAAAAAGAAAGAGGCTAACGCATTCGCATACGAAATAAATGTACTGGCGATCTGGTTCAAGCTCTCGCTTTTTCCCACCGTTTCCGAAACATAAAGCGGGAAAAAAATCGTATTCACATTCGAAGAAAAAATCGTATTCGCAAAATCATACAACGCCCACGATAAAACCGGCAAAGAAACATACAGTTTCCATCCCGGACGCCTTTTTGTTTCATGCAAAGGCAAGGCATCTTCTATCTTCTTCACTGCGCTCTCCCCCATTCTTTCGGTTATAAAACGGTCGGCAAATCACTTACTCTACTATATAGGTTACTTTACATATTTGATGATTTTGTTTAGTTTACGTAAATAAATCTTTATCTTTTTCGACGAAAGAACACCTCTTTAACACCCGAAAAACTGCGTCTTTATTTTTAGAATATACATAAAATTTTAACAAATTATGATACATTTGTGTATTATCATCGTTTCCCGCTAATGAATGGGAGAGAAAATTACTGTAATCACAATGATATAAAGAACACTAAATAAGACACGGACCCTAATACCTAATGAACGTGATTAAAACCAAGCGTTGGCAAAATAGTATTTCAAGACATCCGAGCGTGGCAAATCAATCGTCTGTTCTTCTCCGGTCACTAAGATGATGTGTTTGTTCAATAACTTCGGATTGCAATGCACAGACACGCAAGCAATCATTCCAGAGAATATTTTCCCTTAATAAGGAAACAAATATTAATAAAAGTTTCTTTTATTTCTTTTTTTTCTTTAGTTTCTTTAACCATCCTGATACAATGGAGGTGAGGAAGGGGTGAATAAAAAAATGACTACTCTTTTTCGAACAGCAGGAAATTCAAATGTTGATGAATATGAAAAAACGTCAACACTAAGTGAAAACGCCAGACGTTACTTGGAGCTAGTAAGACTTTCACTTGAACTGGAAAAACAAAAAGAGAAGATGTATCTAGCACTAAACGAACAAGAGAAAGAAGAAGTCCAGAACGTTCTTAGCCAAATAACGGAACCAACCATTCCAGAATATCTAACCGTTCGCGATGTCGCACTTCTTCTCGACGTCACACCACAAATGGTTCGCCGATATTGCGCAGAAGGAAAAATTGATGCGTACCAACGCCTCGAAGGCAGTGGAAAATGGACCATCCCAACCGCACAGTTTCTCCATCATCCAAGCTGGCCAGCATTTCTCCGAAAAAGACAAAAGATAAAAAATCAATCCATCAACATAGCGGAAAAGATGTTGGAATATTTAGGGGAAGAGGAGTAAAGAAGGAAAATATGGGGAACATAACAGAAACTTATGTAACAATTGGCCCAGCTTTATATGAAAACATACATCACGATCTAGTTTTTGTCGGTATGCTGCAAGATTTACATAACATGTTAGAATGATGACTCCCCCACCTACATTTTTCATTTTCGATCCATAGTGGACTGATTTTTTTACACAAGATAATGAATATTCGGTCTTTTGTGTAGACAGAGGAAATCCCCTTAGCGACAGACCCCCTCACCAATAAAAAACGGAGCCCCACAAGCTCCGTTTTTCAACACTTTTTCCCCATCATTTTCGAGCGATGAGTAAACACCTCGATTTCATCCAATACACCGCTCCCTAAGACGACGCCGAGCACGATCAAAATAAATCCCAGCATTTGTGTAAAGGAAATAGATTCTCCGAGGAATAAATAAGCTCCCAGCAAAGAAAACAAAGGATTCAAATTAATGAAAATCGCCGATTCCACCGCACCAATATGTTGGATCGCTTGGTTGTAAAACATATGGCCGAGCGCAGTGGCAAATACAGCGGAAGCAAGGAAAATCATCCATAAGAATGGCGTACCGTTTACCAAGCTGGAGACGCCGTTCGGTTCCATCCACAAACTAATAAAAAACAGAAGCAAAGACCCAAACAACAACATCCAACCTGTCATCACACGCGCATCGACCGTTGCTTTTTTGATCATGATAAAACTGATTCCTTGGGATAATACGGCCAGAAATACATAAAAATCGCCAATGGACACATGGTGAATGCCGCTTTTACCGTTTAACACGACAAACGCCACGCCGGCAAACCCGAGGAAAATCCCGACAAACCGAAACACCGTAAACCGATCGCCTAAAAAGATAGCCGCTAACAATGATGTGACCAGCGGAACAAGACCTAAAATTAAACCAGCATTGGACGCTGTCGTTTTTGCTAATCCAAGCGCCAGAAAAAGGTGATGGGCAACGACGCTAAACAAAGCGGCTATGCCAATATACATAACTTCCTTCCAAGTTAATTTCCGCAACTGCCCCATGAATAGCAAAATCAGAATCACAACGATCCCCGCGGTAAAAATCCGAAATGACGTTAACGTCACCGGCGAAAAATGTTCAACTAAAATCTTGATGGCAATCACGTTCAATCCCCAAACTATCATAATCAAGACGAGGGAGATATAAACGAACGATTTCGACATATCCGAACTCCCCTCACACAAAACATGAAGTCATCAAAAACTATTTTAGAAAAGTGTATCCTTCTGCTAAAAGATGCGACATGCATTATTCTAGCAACCATCCAACCGAATGACAATCAAAGTGATATTCAACCGATGATAAATTGTTCGTGATCCATTCCTATATATGTATGTGTTTCTTTACGACATCATGTTTGTTGTTTCTATTTATATTTAACAAATGTAATAAACAGTTCGCATCTTTATTTCACATTTCGGCTATGCCATTTCCACCCGCTTTGATGATTTGTTCCAACGAATATTCCGCTTTCCAGCCAAGTTCTTCGTAAATGCGGGGATGCAACAAGGCGCACCGGAGGGGGGGGACCTAGGCAGCGGTTGGTGGATTCAATGAAGGCTTTGCGGCCGGTTACTTTTTCGCATGCTTCAATGACTTCTTTACGGAATAGCCTTCGACAAGTGACAGTGGAGTGAGCCCTTGAAAGTAGACATGTATAAATCGAAAACAAGATGCCCATACAGATGATAGAAGGGAGCCGATAAACATGTCTAAAAAACAAGGAGCTAAAAGTTATTCTACAGAATTAAAGCTTGAAGCGGTTCAATGAGCCTTGGCAGGAGAAAGCGTGAAAGTGATTGCGCACCATCTTGATATTACCGATCACAAATATATTTACAAATGGATCGATCAATATGAAACGTATGGAGAGCAGGGTTAAGAAGAAAAGTTAAAAATCATCCTGAAATGGATAAGGATGTGATCATACGAGAGCTAGAGATGGAGAATGAAATTTTAAAAAAGTATCTTCAAATTCTGAAAAGGGGGGAAAACAGCGAAATTCAAAGTAATAGATGAACTAAAAACAAAATATCCGGTTGCTAAAATATGTGAAAAGCTAAAGGTTTCAAGATCAGGTTACTATAAATACTTGAAAAACAAGGGAAAGAAGAAAAAAGAATCGAAGAAAGACCAGCCATGGTATTATCCCCTACAAGTAGACAGCGAAAAAAGAGGACATTTGATATGATGTTCTTAAGAGTCTACTTGGGAGGGGATTTTTTATGGCGAAGAAAGGACAAACTTTTAACACCTATTCCGAAGAGCTGAAACGGGAAGTCGTTCGTTTGAAGTTGGAGGAGGGCTGGTCTTATCGGCAGCTCCGCGAACATTTTGGAATCAAGAGCGACGCCCAGATTGCACAATGGATCAAGAAAGTTCAACGCGGCGAGTCATTGAAAGATCAACGGGGAGTATGGAATCGCAAACATTTTTCCAGTTTGGAAGAGGAAAACGCGTATTTGAAAGCACAGGTGGAATACCTAAAAAAGCGCAATCCAAATCTACACGGGAAGGAGTGGTCTTAAAAGCGGAAAGGTTTCTCATTATTGAGGAGCTACGGAAAAAGCACCCACTGGCATGGCTGCTTCAAATTGGCGAAGTTTCCAGGGCTGGATACTACAAATGGCGCAAAAGTAGATCCAAAAGAGCGTTGCGTCTGGAAGAAGATCTTCTGTTGAAAGAACATTTACTCGCTATTCATAAGATTCATCCATACTTCGGATATAAACGAATGACAAGGGCATTATCTAGGGAAGGAATCATGGTAAACCATAAACGTGTACGGCGTCTCATGAGGGAATTGGGAATTCAATCGGTAATTCGCAAAAAGCGTCCTTTCTACGGACGAAGAGGATCTGTGGTATTTCCGAATGTTTTAAACCGCGAATTCTGCGCCGACCATTCGTTTCAAAAGCTCGTAACAGATATTACGTATGTGCGTGTGGGAGATACGTTTGCTTATTTGTCTGCGGTTTTAGATTTATATAACAACGAAATTGTCGCGTGGGAATTATCGGAAAGAAACGATCTTGAATTGGTATTAAATACACTGAAACAACTAGAGGAGAAGCCATTTAGCAAGAATGCTCTTCTGCATTCGGATCAAGGATTCCAATACACGACAAAATCCTATGAGAACCAGCTCCAAGAACTCAAAATTCAAGGAAGCCATTCCCGAAGAGGAAATTGCCACGATAATGTGTGTATCGAAAGCTTTTTCTCCCATTTAAAGACAGAGAAGCTGTATTTAGTGCGCCCAAAAACGATCAAACAGGCGCATCAGGCGATAGAAGAATATATTTATTTTTACAATCACAGTCGTTTTCAAGAAAAGCTAAACGGCCTTTCCCCGATTGAATACCGAGAAAAGGCCGCAGTTTAATATACTCTTTTTTTCATTGTCTACTTGACAGGGTTATGTGCAATAAATTCTCTCTTTTAATTTACTTGGATAGCCTCATATCGTAGATAATAACAGGAACATGAATAGTCTTTTCCAAGCTATTATCCCATACACTATTATCAATTTCAGAAGACATATATACAATATAAATATGATGTTTTCCTTTAACATCGATACTAACTGGTTCTAATTTATCGCTAACACCAAGAGTGCGTTCATAGAGCGGTTTTGGTTCAGGAAGAATGTCTCCTGTCTCTTCGTTAAATTGTGGTTCTGTATCGTAAATACGAATAAATGCTTTAGCGTTCGGATTAATTTTTTCATCTGTTTTTTCTGTTCCTAATTGGAAGGAAAGGGTTTGATAATCGCCGGATACATCAATTTTGTATAAAGAATGGCCTTTCGTATTTTCGCCATAACCGTACCAAAAACCTGTAATGACACGAGCGTCAAAATAAATGTTTCCGTTTGTATCTTCAAAACCAAATAAGCTTGGAAATTTCTCTACTGCTCCATAACCTACTCTGTTTGCTCCATAACCTTTTTCACCTAAAGGAAAACGAGTAATGTGTAATTCTTTTAATTCTTTTCCTGTTACCAAATCAAATCCAAACATAATATCATCTATCGCAAAATAAAATTCACCTTGTTGTTTCCCGATTGGTTCATTCAATTCTATATTTGCTTCAAACGGAACTTTTGTTCCTTTAAACCTATCTTCAGTTTCTGTGTTAAGCTCTAATTCCATATTCCCATACTCTTTGCTTGCAGGAAGGAAATAACGAAATTTAGGATTACCGTATAAATCTGTTTTATATTCAATGCTTCCGCTAATGGTAAGGCTATTGTAAGTAGGAGATAAAGAGATGGAATTGATTTTCACAATTCCATATTCTCCTTCTTTTACTACCGATAAATCGGAATGTTCAAGAGTTTTAAAACCTATTTCTCCTGGAATTTTCATTGTTCCGTTTGGTTCTGGAAGTTGGAAAGTTTTCGTAATATCTTCTTGTTCGGATTCTTGGAATTCGATATTTTGTTTTGGTGTAGTATTTACTAGTTTGTTTTCGGATTTTTGGAATGTGACATCTAATCGAACGATTTTTCTCCCTTGGGCCGGAGTCTCTAATCGGTATAGATGGATTTCTCCTTCTTTGGTAGGTAAAATATTCACTGGTTTCACTTCATTATCAATTTCGTCGTACTCACTGTCTTCTAAAATAACTTTAATGTAAAAATTGTTTTTCATTGCCTCTGTTATTTTTCCTTCAAAACGAATCGCTAAAAGATATTGATCTCCTTCATCAATTGCATAACCTAAATAGCGCATCGTTCCTTGTTTTGTTTCAAGTAATACTTGTTCTTGTTTCTGAATTGTTAATGGAGGAAAAGTGTATATTGCTTCTTTCTCTTGTTTTTTGTTTTTTTTCGAATCCGATTCAGAAGCTTTTTCTGCTGTTTTAGAAGAAGAATTTTGGCTGGTAGCTTCTTTGTCATTACACGCAGCTAACCCGATAACTAAAAAAGCAGAAAGAAGAGTGTGAGATAAAATAGTTGGAATACGTGTTTTCATCTTTATTATTCCTCCTTTATGTTTTTCATTTTTATTGTTTGAAGACAAAAGAAAAAAAGAAAAAACTATCTCAATTTCAAGTTTTTTATAAGTTTTCGGGCATTTAACAATTGTTTTGCTCTATTTAAGCAGCAAAAGCTGGATATCGTTTGAGATATGGTTTTGGAGTACAGAAATAAGAGCTTTTTGCTTTTATGCATTCACTATATCTCAATCTCCTTTTTATCGCTTCATCTCCTTTCCCAAGCATATCGGGTGGTGACAGGCACCAAACCCAATCGACCATTCTCGGCGCTTCACAGAACCTGACCCTTTTCCTTGTCTAACAAATGATAAAGACGTTCACGCAGTTGCTTATAGAGAAGCGGACCCTCTATTTGTGTCTTTTTCGGAACCCCTTTTAACGAAAACGGAACACTCATGTACTTTTCCGGATGCAGCCGAAGTTCGTGGCTAAATGCATCTCTTGGCTCTGAACCGACTAATATGACCAGTTGGGGATTTAATAAATGTATTTCGTCCATTAACAGTTCCTTGCACTTTTTCATATCCCGGATCCCTCTATGATTAGCTACCCTAGCAAAATCCGTCACATATGATCTCTCTGCAATATCCCTGGTGATCCCTAAATTTCGAACAAGCGGATCATAATTTTTGGTATTGGGCCAATAGCGATCAAAAAATGACTGATAAGGTTGTACGTCTTCAAAAATCCAAAAACAAGAAAGGACGGTCATACTCAGCTTCTCTTCCTTCTGCAAGGAACCCTTAAACACAAAGATATACTCTGCCTTACCTCGCTCAACAACCTTACGCCCAATAAACGGCAAATCCACACTTCGGGCAATATTGTCCCTCTTAAAAGACCAATAATTCCGAGATGGATCCATTGCTTTTTTATAATGCTGGAAATACGCTTCATAAAAATCCACTAAATAATTCAACTCCGGAACTTGTTTCAAATCCGATACGATATGAAAGTCAACGTTCCCATTGATTTGTGATTCACTATAAATGCCAAAGTTCGAATGTATTTCAGCCAATCGATGAGCTAGCATCATACATCCCCCCATCATTCACAAAAATTTCGAACAAAGAAACATCGATGGAAATTATCGGAAACCTATAAATCCTATCTCAAACCGATCAACCAATAGGAAGGCCGCGGCAAACTCCACCCGACTAGCCCCGAATATTTACCAATTGCACCGCCAGCTCTTCCAACTCATCGGCACAGACGATTTTTTCAATAAAACGGCTTGGCAGTTGGTGATATCCGACTTCTAATCCTTTCAATCCCCCGGCAATCGCCGCAATCGTATCACTATCGCCGCCCATATTCACCGCTGAAATGACGACGTCTTCAAACGATTCGCAGCGCAACAGCCAATGAAGAACCCAGCTCATCGTATGCACGACATAGCCGTCAGGCGGGCAGGCCGGTTCAATCGTTAAAAGCGGTTCGTATCGCGTATGAACAACTTCTTGCCTAATCGCTGCTGACAGCTTTTCTCCATGCAACAACCGAGAAGCAATGCGGTTATAAATAAGGCACGCTTCCGCCGCTTGACTATCATGATGTGTCATATTCGAATGAAGGACCGTGACTTCCTCCATCTTTTCCTGATCCGCATACGCCAGCGCAATCGGCAAACAGCGCATTAACGACCCGTTCCCCGCACATTTGCCGCCGAGCTTCCGGCAAGCCCGATAAGCAGCATCAAACCAATCGCCAGCATACAATGAAAACACGGTGCGGATGATATTGCCGACGTCCGGGGGATTGGTCTTATACCACTTCAAAAACTCCTCTCCGATTTCAGCAATCGGATTTTCCTTATTCCGAATGATCCCTTTCGCCACCGCAATCGTCATTGCCGTATCGTCCGTCACTTCCCCAGGCAGTAAATCAAGCCAACCGCCGCCGATGATGTCAGTCACTTTTCCGTACGTGCCGCGAATTTCCTCGGCACTCATAAACTCCGTCGTCGCCCCCAGCGCATCGCCAATCGCAAGGCCGAACAGCCCTCCTTTGATTCGGTCAAGCACGTTTTCCCCCACATCGTTTGATTTAGCCGTATGATGCTTTGCATATTTTATAGTTTGGTAGTTGCTCACTAACTGATCCAATTCATCCAATGAAAGATAAGCAATAGCATTCCCGCTTCCGAATTTCCTCATAACTTTGTCCTCTACCATTTGCAGCTTTTTCAATACTTCACTAGAAACTTTGGTACCTGCAAAACGTTTTCTCCCCTTATCAGGTCCTTCTTCGATAATCTCCCACTCTTCAGGCTGAAAGACACAAACGACTTTTCCATGATGTACCCCTGCAACATATTGAATATACGGAAATCTATGTTTACTCATCCTCCAATTTCCCCGAGTAGCTTCATAATCACTTTTGCCTTCCGCTAAGGAATTATGTATTTTTACAAGCAATATTTCTTCTTTCACCCGTTTCCCTCCCTCGCCGTCTTGGCTATTATCAAAAGTTTATTCCCCACTTGAAACAAAAGAAGGTCATCTAATTTATGCCAGGTTATTACCCGGATTCCCGTCCGGATTCGTCCGCTCATAGCCGCCGCCTTGTTGCTCTGTCAAGTTCACATCGGTATTTCCATCCCCATCACGCCAGTATCCTTCAATCCATTGCCCATCGCGCCAATGTCCTTCCACCCAGTGAGGACGGACATGATGTGTCCCCGGATTTTCTTCCGATTCGATGCTGACTGCCACCTCGGAATAGCCGGTATAGGAACCCATAGAATGTCCATTGGCATCTGCCCCATTACCTATGTTGTCCGGATCTTGATCGCTTTCTGCCCAATCGCTATGGTCAGCGCCATCGATCACATCCACGATTCCGACCGCCAACGTTCCTACAGCTACCGTTTTGGCAATATTGGTCAATCCGTTTTTGATCTTTTTCTCATCGTCATCGCGCAGCCCTTCATAGACCTCTTTTCCGTTTTGGTATGTATGTTTGGCCGTCTGGTATACTCCTTTGGCCGTGCGCGAAATCGATTCACCGATGTTTCCAAGGCCCTTTTCGATCTTCGCTTCATCTTTTTGAATGATGCCAGACGCCGTATTCCATACGCCGTCTACCGCTTGGCCAAACGTATCGCCGGCAAACTCAGACGCTTTTTTCACGCCATCGCCTACCTCTTTGATCCATTGGCTGCCTGTTATTTCACCGACAACATTCACCGCGCCACCTATCACCGCTCCCGTTGCTTTCCCTGCCAATCTGCCTAGTTCCCGAAAAAAATTCAACTTTATCCCCTCCATATTCGTGATATTGACACTAATCCTTTTATTTCGACACCTTTCCTCCCAATCCTTTTCCTTCCATTACATTTTTGTGAAAATATACCCACGATTTATGTACTATTCCATAACTCCATCGCCGCCATGCACGGTGCAGCGAATCAAATATATACGGAATATTCTGTTAATTTTAGTCATAAATAAACACGCCGCCCCACAACAAGGGCAGCATTATCGTTGTAATCCTTTCCGCTGATGCCATTTCCACACACTTTCTATGATTTGTTCCAACGAATATTCCGCTTTCCAGCCGAGTTCCTTATAATAAATCTTCTCCAAGGAGGCAACAAGGCGCGCTGGGGCGCCCGGACGGCGTTCGGTGTATTCAATGAAGGATTTGTTTGTGGCCGGTTATTTTTTCACATGTTTCAATGACTTCGTTGACGGAATATCCTAAGTCGTTGCCGAGGTTATAAATGGCTTTTTTCGATAATCCATTAGAGGGCTATATTTTCTCCTTCCTTGTCTTAACCATCCATTCCCAGAATCTGAGGGGCTGTCAAATGCTCTCCTTGACAGGCCTTAGGGGGCTGAGACGCTTGGAAAAGACGAGAAAAGAAAAGGAAAGGAAAGGAATCAGAGCCATTTAGGCACTTGATTCCCCTGCTTAACCGATTTTATACTGTCTACTTTTCGGATCGCAATGCACAGGAACGTAACCAATATATTTTATTTTTGGATATTGATTACATACCCATTACTAATTGTCATATAAACTTCATGAGAGTCTCTAGATCTTTATCTCTAAAAATATTTGATATGAAAGGTTCCGTATTAGCCACGTATTTAGACAGAGATTGCAATGCGTAATCAAGTATTTTTGTATCCCCTTTTACCTCAAACAATAACAATTGGACAAATCTTAATCCCGGATAAATTGCTATTGGATTGGAAGAACGATTTACTAACTCCAATGTCAATACACCGGCATATCCTGGCTGTACCACAGAAGATATAGTCACCCCCAGTCTATTCCATGAGGAACGTGTAACTACTAATCCCATTAAATTACTAGGCAGTCTAACATATTCGAAGGTAGATGCTATAACAAGCTGGCCAGGATATAACAAAAACTTTTCACCAAAATTTCGATACGTCTGATCAAAAAAAGTTTCTATTGGTCTATTATTCTCCATCGGGTCAATATATGGCTCTCTAGTTCTCATATCTACTTTAAATTTTGTTCCTAACCTCAGGTCTATTGTCGAAGCTCCTAATTGCTTCTCTCTGTCTAATATTGGAGTAACAATCAATCTCTTTTCATGATCATCTAATGATAAATATTCCTCTATTTTATCTTTAGACAAAATAGCCATTTAATTCCCCCACCTTTCTTGGATGGTAGAGGCATGCAACGCATATTTCATTAATCCATTTAGCAACCCTAAGAAGTTGTACTCTGATTTTTCCCCATCCAAACTTTGAACTCTAGATAATATTTCATTGTCCCCTAATAATTTTGCAAACCAACCAGAATTCAATATAGCTTTTGCATTAGCTGGTTTTCCGTCTAATTCATTCGGCGGAACTAACCATTTAATTCTCTCTTCAGCCAGCCTCATCGCTTCTTCTATGTGGCATGGTTTCATTAAATTATCACCTATAAGCGCTTCAACTTCATTAACAACCAATGATAAACACTCTTCCCATATCCTTTCTAGTATTTGATAGGACTCCTGGTTAAGCATAAAACTTATATAATTGCGACTAATTATGTTAGGCTGATACACCACTTGGGCTTGTTCCCAGTCCTTTTCTAATGTATCTAAGATTTCCTTGATTTTTTCGTGTAAAGGATCATACAGTTTCAACTTTCGTAAAACACTTAACTGAAACTTAAATCTTAATCCATCTCGCGGATGTGTGTGGGATGGGACATCTATCAAGCTCCCCGTTTGAATTATTTGCGTACCTACAACTGAAGTAAGCAAGTCACTGGAAGAAAATATAAAAGCAGGTCCTAATAAATATATTGCCACACAGTCGGCTATAGCTTCGCGAAGCCATGCCCCCAGTACTGTATCATGGAGAAAAGATGAAATTTCCGCAATGGAAGCTGGATGATTGTTTTGTTTGAAAAAGAATTTTCCTAACTTATTTAAATAAGGGTGGGACAAAACTTTTTGTGCAAATATTTTGGACCAAAGTCCCCTATTTCGGTCAAAATAATGTCCTATTTCATGAGCATAAATACCACTTAAGAACACATTATCCTTATGCTGGCTTGGAAATGTTAATTTAACAAACTTTTTATTATTATTACTTGTAACTCCTACTTCATTTTCAAGTAGTTTTTTTATTGGATGCCAAATTTCCTGAAAAGTAAAATTTAACTGGTCTATAGGAGACGTTAATAATTCAAAATTTTCTCCGTCTATGTTTTTGATCATCTCTTTAAATATTTCCATAATCTCTAATGGATAAGATTTCAAATCTGTCCCTGAAATAGCACTTGCTACAAATTGAATACGGCGACTAAACCATATTTTGTTTACTGCCTTAGCCTTAGAAGAAATAACATGCTGTTCATTTTCCTCCAAAGCTTTAATTTCCGATATTAAAATATCCCGCAGTTGTTTTACAATTGGTATAAGATCATTTACGATCAGTTCCTTTAAAGCAACAGATGGATATATCTTTAATGAAAGATTTTTTAATTGATCTTCAAAATTAAACATATCACTAACTGTAGCCTTTAAATTACCAATCGCAGATATTCTCATATTTAAATTCTCCAACCCCCGATATTACTTGAGGTAAAACTTAAGACCTCATTATTTAAATATTTAGAAATGGACTGAAAAACATCTACGATTGAGCCTACATCATCTTCATTTGCTGTATTTCCTTTCTCAAGCTCATTTAAAACTTTAATATGTTCTGATACAGACTTTTTGATATCTTCTACAGTACCTTCAAACTCAAGAGCATTTACGTATATGCTAAATGCTTCCCCCCCTGATATACCTGCTGTACTCATTTTATGGGTTCCATTGCAAAATTGGACAATTGATTCTAGGAAATCTTTAGCTTGCCATAATGAGTTTACTTCTAATGAAGAAAGTGGACTTCCTTGAATACTTTTGTATATCGCATCGAGCAAGATATTTGTATCAAACCCAATAGATAAGTCCGATTTTCCATTTGTAAATCCTATCTGAAATTGATTCATAAAAAGTTCACCTTCTTTTTTTAAAGGATATATAAATGAAATGTTAAATATTCTCTGTTCCATCACTTCTTTGACGGAATAAATCTAAGCCGTTGCCAAGATTGTAAATGGCAGTTTTCTTTGTACTGCCTAAAATTAAAAAAGTAAATGTCAATTTCTACGATAATAATCTAATATCACGTAAAGTCCAAGATACTTTTTCCCGATTTGCCGGTCCGATAACAGTAACTTTTAGTAAATCGGCTTCACATTTTTTGTTAAGACCCAAATTTTCAATCTTTTTTAATGCATCTTTGCTTATTCTTCCTGTAATTTTTTCACCTTCATCGGTTACAATTTCAAAATTTTTAATTCTTATATTCGCACCAGTTAATCTGCCTATTATTTTTATTTCTGTTTCTGTCGTATTAGAAAAATCGCTAAGAGTTTTAAAAATCCGCCCTGCTTTTTCTACATTTAATGATATACGCGATGGTGATCTGTATAGTGATGTCCATTCCAATTCTATCGATGTATTTAATTCTTTAATGGATTTTGTCCACTCAATATAGTTTTTTAAAGTTCTTGGTCCTAATTGCGAAATCAATTCGGCTAGTTGATCTGGCACATCAGATGATTCTAATAATTTAAACAATTCACCTATTATTTGCGATTGCATTGGTTCATCAAGTGTATGCTGTTCCGGATGCTTAACTTCCAAAACAGCTTTGAAAGATCCTGCTTTAGTTTCTCTTAAGATAAACTCATTTTGCTCAAGAATATCTTGAGGTATTTTTCCTTTTTCACTTGGCTGATTAAAGAGAGTATTTGCAATGCTATCCGATAAATTTTGTAAACCACTTAATACTGAAGTAAAAGCACGTACAGATATTTTTCCGCTTGGTAAATTAGGGGGATGCATTGTTAATACCATTTCTTCTCTGTTCGAAACCCTTTCGATTTCTTTTTTTACTTTTTTAAGATCTTCAAGGCGCCGCTTAAAAGATGATATTTGTAATGATTGCACATAATCAGGAATATCTAATACAGAAAGTTGCTCTTTCGTATCTTTTATGATTGATTCCGTTTCCCGAATTTTTCTATCCATCCAATCTTGAGGCGACATCATGAGTAACACCTCCTAACTTCATTAATTCTTCACGACGTATTTCAACAATCCCCTTAGGCTTTCTATTTCTGTCAAAACCAAACTGTCCCATCCAATAAGTTTGCATTATAGCAACATTCCCAGATATCCCAGCTTTAACCTCTGGAGGATAGTGTTCCAATGTTAGACAAAAATATGCATCACAACGGTACTGTCGGGATATCTGATGAATATAGTTGTCTAACACCTCTGATACTTCTTTAGATTCTATATCTTCCGGACGATAAAAAACGACCAAATCAATATCGTTAGGATTCAGCTTCGTCGTTAAAAAGCTACCATCTAACCATATATTCGAGGTGGTAACATTTTCACCAATTTCCTGATCCATATACAAAACTTTTCATAGATATCAGGACGCGATTCGGAATGAGGGAAGTTTTGTACAAATTGCTCTTCAAACTCTTTACATGTATATTCGTGTATCCCAGGCATTAAGTTCCCATCTTCTAAAAAATCCTGCACCACTTTTCACTTCCTTCGTCAAAAGTAAACCGAATCGAATCATTGCTGCTTATCTTGAATTTTAGCTCACTTAACAAACAAAGACAATTGAGTTTTAATTTCATATTGCTATCCCACAGTTCTACCAATATACCTCTTGTTACCATTGTGATCAACTACTTGAACAGACGGAATCGCACTCTTTTACAAACCTCACATATTTTTCTTTTGTTCTGCTGTAGTACCGAGAAAATAATGTAATAGCACATCGATATTCATAAATGATGGTGGAGAAACTTTTGAACCCATGTACAAATAAAAATAGCTTCAGCGGTAATGTTCTGGTACATGCACGATACGGGCTTCGACAGAATTCAGATGAATGTAACGGCTCATTTCCAACATTCCTTTATCATCGTCAATGAATTTGCTGACATGGCATTTTTCGAACACATGTTCTGTCAAGCAGTAGCGTGTATTATAGTAACTGGCATATCGCTTATTAATGAGCGCCAATAATTTTCAAAATGGGCTCGTGTTGTAAGCGTAGCTATAAATGAAAATGGTTTGTCATGAGGGCAATAAGAAGCCATTTCAAACGGAATTTTTTCATGAAGCTGACCGAGGATATGCAAAAAAGCGAGAAAATCATTCGGTTCTTGAAACAACGGATCACGGCGATTCTCGCGACACACAATATGGTAAAACTGATGAGGCACCCATGTTCGCCTTGCTCATCTCATTCACTTCGCCCTCTAAAGAACATTCGTTCTATATATGATTATAATCCTATACACCTCTGCCGCTCAACCTCAACACTTCGACAAAATTCGAAGAAACGACTGCCCCGAGTTAGACACTTACTAGGAATCGCTTCTCAACCCTTATATATCAAGGGTTGAGAAGCGATTTGGGCATACTTCACGCGTGTATCTATGAGTGATTATGGATATATAGGATTCTTAGATGGAGATCCAAGCCTACAGCTACAAAGGCTTAGTGATGTTTTAAAGCGGTTTCCGTGTGATGATTTATATGTTCTTACATTATAACTCATAAATACCGATATTAAATATTGTGTAAAATTCCACTATCAGTACAGCGAACTTGGATCACCGGAAAATAAAATCGCTTTTTGCCGTTTTCTTTTTACACAATTTCCTGGACTTAATCTTTTTTCAAAGCAGGCGTTAAATCATCGCCCAATGATTGAAACCTATACAAAAAATTTACTCACTTGCATTATTTTCTTCTTTGACCACTGAATAATTGGTCAGTAATAAAAATAAGTAGATTACTAACAAGTTAAGACCCTTCGTGCACTGTTCAAACGTAATTAATCCATGAGCCACTTTATTACGTAAATTTATCCCCATCTGATCTACCATTACCATTTGTATCAATTTATGAATGCGTTCCCCTAAAGCCTCTTTTATATCATCTCTGTTCAAAAATTCGTTAAATGTTTCTTCATGTTGTGCAGTAGACTTTTTGATCGAAGTAGTCGCATATCCTGCGGCTGCAAACATTCGTCTAAGGGTGGACTCGAATTGAGGGACTAATATGTGAATGGAACTAACATAGTCTCCATCAAAAAATTTTTTTATTCCCAGTTCTACAAACGGTTTATTCTTCTCGCTCATTAATGGCCATGCAAAAACTTTATCTATTATTATTTCTGATGTGAGTCCTCTCTCATTCATTAATTTATCAAATAAAGGGACAAGAACCATGTTTAAAACCATTTGTAAATGCAACATATAATTTTGTGAGAAAGCCCATTGGTAAGACTCCTCATCATTTTTAGCTTCAGCGACTTTCTTTTCATCATCTATTAATCCTTTAGTTACTAAATGATACAGGGGTAAGCAGTCATCAGTTCCTTCGTTAGTTTTTCGACATTATTAATATCAGGGATAAAATCAATTGGCTTCGCTATCATGTCTATCGATTCTGCTACATCTACTTCAAGATAAGTTCGCATCATATTTTCTATTTCGTGAGTAGGGATTGGAACCTCCACAGAAACAACAGATAATTCGTCACTCTCTTCCCATTCTTTATACGCTTTTCTTATAAGTATTTTCATTTCTTCAACCTTATCTGTCCTTCCAATATTCGCATAATGCCTCATCGCTAGTTCATAAAAATGGGCCTTTACCATGCTACTCTTTTGTTCTCTACCTTGTTGATGTATCGCTTCTTCCTCAAAAGACTGTCCGATTTCCACCTGCAATTGTTGTTCCTCTTCATTGCTAATTCTCTTCAACTTTTTCCAATGGATGATTTCTTTACAAAACATGCGATGATCGGCATATTCCTTATTATCCCAATAACTTTTTCTCCTTTTGTTTAGTAATTGGATACACAACAACACAATATTTTCATCAACTAAATTTGATAACTTGCTGCCTAAGATATTTCTTAACAGCCTAGACAGTTCCAATGTCCATCTGTAGTCTTTGTTCTTATCAAACATGTGTAAAGTGCTCTCTATTTTTTTGAGTACAATCTCAATCCATTCTTTATTTCCCATTTTCAAAGAAACTTCAACCGCTCTTGCCAGATCAGAAACAAACGAATAAAAATTACCTTTATCTAAATGCTTTTCGGCTATTTCAAGCAATGATGGCAAGAGTATTTTAGAAATTTCATACTTATTTTTAGTTCCGTGTTTATCACCATGTTCAAACAGAAAGTCAGCGTATCTAGCCCTTAAAAATACGTTTTCCGTTTCTTCTAGACGCTGTTCATAATATGCTATTTGTTCACCGGTAAAATTCTCTATATCAGGCCATTTTGTTCCATCTTTATATTCGATCATAGGAATAAATCTTCCTCTATCATTGATTTTAACAATCGGTGTTTGGTCACGGAGAGAAAGAACCTCAATTTCATACTGAGCCATCTTTTCAAATCTAACTAGGCCTTTCTCCTTAGCCCAATCTCTTATCTTTTTAAATTCCCCAGCAAACTCACTTAAGTATTTACTGTAAGAAATCCTTTCTAGTTGTTTTACTTTATCCTTATACTCTTCCATAAATACTCCCCCTTTTCATCTACAGCAGTTATTATTACATTCACAAGTCGGCAGGTTACCATATATTTTTATCTGAATTATCTAAAATTTTATCATAAAAAAATTTTTATACGCCTGTTTCTTGCGACTAGCCGCGCAATATTCTGTACGAAGCCATCATCCACTTTTCCAAAACAATGAACCACATCAATGGAAAAATGGAACCATGAATAATCGAACATCCAAAAAAGAAATCTTTGAGCATCTAGGGTGTAGTTGTTGAAAAACTAACCAATGGAATGGATACAGCGGGTATAGCTAGAAGAGGAAGCAGAGGATCTAACCATGATGCAAAACATAGAGGGAATTCGTAATCTTTATCACACTTAAGAACATGTCTCTCATAAATAAAATCCACACAACAAATAAAGCAATTCCCACCTCACACGCGTCAATCACAACATCGGACACAAGCGGCTTCTTCCCGGCTGAAACGACTGATGCCATTCATCCAAACATGCGCAACAAATAACGGCAAACACCCACGCACCAATCATCGCAAACCGCCGCGGATCTAACGCTCTCCACACAAGCACCGCAAGCAGACCGAACACCGAAAGATGCGCCAATTTACGCATGATGTAATTCCATGACAAAAACCCATCATTGATATGATTGACATGCCCTAATTGCAGCTTTTGTACGATTTCACTAATCCAACTTGCCGTATTCGTACCAGTAAACATGGAAGATTCCGTAAAATAATAAATCATCCCGCACCATGTGAAGACAAGAATCCAAAGAACAAATTTGTTTTTCATACCATCACCTAATCTGTTTAAACGAATCATTCTTTTTTAATTCCTTTTCCTTCTTTCGTTTTTGAATATAATATAGTGAATCGTTTTTTCCATCCACTCCAATTTTTCTAACGACTGAACATCTTGAAGAATGTAGCGAATCGTTTTTTTCACGGACTTTGGTAGCTGTTGAAATGATGGCATACATACCTCCCAATACTACTTATTATCCTCTTTAAAAAAAACTTGTTTTAACTGATGTGCTAGCTCCTGAACCATATCTTTTGCGGTGATATTGGTGGACAATTCCCCTCGTTGATACGCTTTGATCAATATATGTTTGAAACGCTCGGTTTCTAGTTGTAGCGGCTTTTTCTCCGTCACAACAGTCACCTCCAAATCAAAAAAATAAATGCAGCCTCCCGCTGAACGGCTTCAACAGGAGGCTTGCAAACAATTATTTATCGTTTTATCGCTTTAATAAAGACGTCAATGACCCGATTTTGTTCCTCAACGGTCATGCTAGAGCCAGATGGCAAACAAATGCCATTGGCAAACAATTCATCGGAAACGCTCCAACCTTCCTGATGCGGATAATACGTTACCCCATTAAACACAGGCTGCAGATGAAGCGGCTTCCATACAGGTCTTGCCTCGATATTTTCCTCCGCAAGCGCGTTGATAATATCCATTGGTGTCACGCCAAGCGCTTGCTGATTGATTGTCAACGTCGTCAGCCAGCGGTTCGACATCGTACCTTCCAATTCCGGCATAAAGTGGACGCCTTCGATATCCCCTAACGCTTGCACATAGCGGTCAAAAATGGCGCGTCTTGCTTTCACCCGCTCGTCCAACACCTCCAACTGCGCCCGGCCGATTCCGGCGACGATATTGCTCATGCGGTAGTTATATCCTACTTGGCTGTGTTGATAATGCGGAGCTGGATCGCGTGCCTGAGTCGCTAGAAAACGAGCTTTCTGCAACGCTTCGACATCATCGGAAACCAACATTCCTCCGCCAGAGGTAGTAATAATTTTGTTGCCGTTAAACGAATAAATGCCAAACTTCCCAAACGTACCGCTTTTCTTTCCTTTATATGTAGAACCAAGCGACTCCGCTGCATCTTCCACTACTGGCACTTGATAGTGATTGCAAATCGCTAAGATTTCATCCATCTTCGCGCTTTGACCATATAAATTAACCACAACCACCGCTTTCGGAAGCTTGCCTTCCTTCTTCGCCTCTTCCATCGCTCTTTCTAACGCCAACGGAGACATATTCCACGTATCAGGCTCCGAATCGATAAAAACAGGCTCCGCTCCTTGATACAAAATCGGATTGGCACTTGCGATAAACGTCAACGAAGAACAAAAAACTTTATCCCCTTGTTGGACATTCAACAACCGTAACGCAAGATGAATCGCCGCTGTCCCCGAACTAACCGCAGCCGCTCCTTTTGAACCTACATATTCCGCCAACTCTTTTTCAAACGCATCGACATTCGGACCAAGCGGAGCAATCCAGTTTGTTTCAAACGCTTCATTGATGTACTTTTGTTCGTTCCCGCTCATATGAGGAGGGGAAAGAAAAATTCGAGATTTGTTAGTCATTCGCTATCATCCTTATATGCTAAAGTTGATAATCTCCCTTAATAAAAAATTATAACACTAATCTAGCAGTCTAGTCGGACATCCGACTGCTTTTTTGAAATCTGGTATATCCCGAATTACCGTTGAACCCGCACCAATAACACTCCACTTACCAACTTTTATTCCCGGAATAATCGTCGCAGACGCACCAATATGAGTTCCTTCTCCAACCGCAACGTTTCCTGTTAAAGTAGCGTTAGGAGAAATATGGGCATAATCCCCTATACGATTATCGTGTTCTACAATCGCCCCTGTATTGATAATGACATGTTTACCGATTTCCGCATTTGCGTTCACCACACAATTCGGCATAATCACAGTTCCTTCTCCAATGCGTGCAGAAGGGCTAATAATGGCGGAAGGATGAATTAATGTAGCAAACTTTTTATTATCAACACCAATCCGCTTTACTATTTCGGCGCGTACTTGATTGTTTCCGATAGCGATAATCAACTTCGTATTCCGATCTCTATCTATAATGCTCGAAACGACAGATATCGGACCATATAATACTCCATCGCGATTATGAACATCTTTATATTTATCGTCTAAAATCGCAATAATTTGGTAGCCCCCCATCGCAAAGATAATATCTTGGATCACTTTGCTATGGCCACCTTCGCCGATGACGACAATCGGATTCATCTACATCATCCACTCTTTTTTTCATTTTTAGTGCCAGTGAATTTTTCCATGGTAACATGTCCCTCATGGCTGATACCTTCGGATTTAAGCACTTTAATCACGGTAAGAAAAAGAATCTTTAAATCGAGCCAAAACGATTGATGGTCCACATACCAAACATCTAATTCAAACTTCTCTTCCCACGAAATCGCATTGCGCCCATTGACTTGAGCCCAACCAGTTATCCCTGGTTTTACTTCATGACGACGGGCTTGTTCTGGTGTATACAGCTCTAAATATTCCATAAGCAATGGTCTAGGCCCTACGAGACTAATATCCCCTTTTAACACATTAAACAGCTGTGGCAATTCATCAAGACTATATTTTCGAAGAAACTGCCCAAATGGAGTCAATCTTAGATGATCAGGTAATAGCTCTCCTTTTTCATCTCGTTCATCTGTCATTGTGCGAAACTTATATAAATAAAAAGGTTTACCGTGCAACCCGGGACGCTGCTGTTTAAAGAGAACGGGAGAGCCTAATTTATAGCGAACCAGTATCGCAGTTACCAACATGATTGGTGATAAAATGATTAACGCGATGAAAGAAACGACGAAATCAAAACTTCGTTTTAATATAGTTATCACCTC
Source organism: Parageobacillus sp. G301 (assembly GCF_030268025.1). Taxonomy (NCBI): domain Bacteria; kingdom Bacillati; phylum Bacillota; class Bacilli; order Caryophanales; family Anoxybacillaceae; genus Parageobacillus; species Parageobacillus sp. G301. The sequence goes on along the minus strand of NZ_BSDB01000002.1, from coordinate 281,543 downwards.
GTTTCTTTGAAGTAAAAGTTAAGCCTGACAAACAAACCAAACGATAAAAACTCTTTCACTTTTATCATACAGCCATTCCCTTTAAAATCATGTACTTATTTTTTTAATAACACGCTTTCATACCCATTTGGATTATTCGATTGCCGCCGCCAAGCATCGCGACACATTTCTTCAATCCCTCTAGTAGCAACCCAACCTAGCTCTTCTTTTGCTTTAGTAGGGTCCGCATAAAAAATGACTACATCACCTGGACGACGCCCGATGATTTTGTACGGGATTTTGATGCCTGTTACTTCTTCAAAAGCCGATACAAGCTCAAGGACGCTATACCCCCGTCCTGTGCCGAGATTATACGCCTCTACTCCCGTTGTGTTCATTACTTTTTCCAATGCTTTCACATGTCCGATTGCTAAATCAACAACATGAATATAATCGCGAACCCCAGTACCATCTACCGTTGGATAGTTATTGCCAAACACGCGAAGATCTTTTAATTTTCCTACCGCTACTTGCGTAATATAAAGCATTAAGTTGAGTCTTCACCGATTCGCCCGTTTGGATGTGCACCAATCGGATTAAAGTAACATAAGTGCACAATGCTCCATTCACTGTCAGACACGTACAGATCACGCAAAAATTCTTCAATCATCAGTTTCGTTCGTCCATACTGGTTCGTTGCCCAGAGTGGAAAATCCTCAGAAATCGACACACACTCTGGGATTCCGTATACTATGGCCGAAGAACTAAATACGATCTTCTTCACACCATAAGTTTGCATTACCTCACATAACATTAACGTACCGGTAATATTGTTATGATAGTAGCGAAGTGGAATCGCTACCGACTCACCGACAGCTTTCAATCCAACAAAATGAATCAACGCATCAATCTAATGGTTGGAAAATATTTCGTCCAGTTGATTCTTCTCCAATAAATCAATATGATAGACTGAAAACTCCTTTCCTGTAATCTCACTGACTCACTTTAACGCTTCCAGTTTACTGTTACAAAACGAATCAACAACAACAATGTCATATCCAGTGTGCTTAACAATTCAACATAAGTAAGTATAGCTACCGATATAACCGGTACCATCCTTTACAAGGATTGTCATTTTGTTCCTCCATGAATTGAAATCTTTTTTTAATTAAACAATTCTGTTTCTCACTATCTAATTTCTATCAATAAAATGTGAATAAATTTCTTGCATTTCATTAAGAACATTTGCAAGGTTGTAGGATTGAATTTCTTTAAAAGAAGACTTCCCCATTTGTTCCCGTAAATTTTTATCGTTAATCAATTTGGCAAAGGACTCGACTAAAGATTGGTCATCTTCTAAGTCGACTACAAATCCATTTACCCCATGTTTCACCAAATCTCTTGAACCTCTTACATTCGTTACAACTAGCGGTTTTCCAGAAACCATTGCTTCCATGATACATCTAGGTAAACCTTCATGAAAAGAAAGCAAAGTTACAATATCTGACTGTGATAAGATTTCCGGAATATCTTTTCTAAATCCCAGAAAGTGAATATTTTTTAATTGATTTTGCTCTACATATTTTTTTAAATCCTCTTCTCTTCTTCCTGTTCCAACAATTAAACAGTGAACATTCGAATAATTATTCAGAATATTTTCCCAATTGCGTAATAGGTAGATGTGGTTTTTCCTTTCAATTAACTCTGCAATATATGTAATTACAATATCGTTGTCTGCGATGTTTAATTGTTGGCGAATATAGCCACTAGAATCAGTACTAACGGAATATTGATCAAAAGATACACCTACTCCATGTGTAAAAAACAAAGACTCATTTTCTTTAAACCCAAGTTTTGTTCCGTTATCATAATCTTCCTTGTTCATCACTATCAAACCGTCAGTCCATCTTCTCGCTAGTTTTTCAGCCGTATAATAGATAAGCCAGTTTTGAATGGGGGCTCCTTTATAGAAGTGAAATCCATGGGCCGTATAAAGAACAGGTCCTTGTTTATATTTTTTTGCTGTATATCTTACTAAAAAAGAAGCAACTGGAGTATGGACATGGATTAAATCAAAGTAGTGTTTTTGAAATAAATTTTTCAATTCTATCATAGCTTTAAAATTTGACAACTGATAAGGCGATCGAGAAAAGGGAATATCCCAACAAATGACTCCCATCTCTTCAATTTCTTCTTTACGTCCATGATCTGGATTTGCAGCCGCATGCACCTCATAACCTTTGTCTTGCAATAATTTTATAAATGGTTTGTGAAATGCTGCTAAGTGAGAATAAACAGTAGCAGAAAATAAAACCTTCTTTTTTTCTAACATAATAATCAACCACTTTCGTTTTTATATAACATTGATATTACGTTTACCTATGCTTAGTTACTTCGATAGTATGGATTTCATCGTTATTTACTAAATTTGCAGTTATGCATTTTTAAAGATTTCATACTTTTTACTCTAATTTTGTAACACTGTTACTCTTTTTATAAAAACATTTACCAGTTAAATAATCTCATTACTATTGTTATTCCTATCCTGTCCACTTATCATATTATAATTATTATGGGGATTACAAAAAAATCTATTATGGAGATGAAGGATTATCTTTTACTATAATATTAATTAATATTCTTATTAACTCTATAAATATAATTATAATTATACCGCCAAATATGAACATAATACCTGAAAAAGCAGAAAATGCAATCAATGTAATAATTAGAACTTTGTAACTCAATTTAAATATATTATTTTCCACAAACAAAATACTTCTTCCGATAAAAAATAATACACTCCCCCATAAAAAACAAGTGAATATTACACCTATCCACGAATAATTAATGTATGCCTCAGTATAAAAATCTGGAGGTGCAGTATATCCAATCGGATCTTTTGTAACCAATTTGTAGAAATCAACTGGGAAACTAGGATATGGTCCTGGAAAATAAGCTATCAAGTTTTGAACCCATGTCCAACCATAGAAATAATCTACTTCGTAAGGAATTATACTGTAGGAAAAAAATGGAATTTCAACATTTCCAGTAGCTATTCTCGTTAATAAATCGCTTAAACCAAAAAAAATAGTACCAAACATACCTATATCTGTATGTTCCAAATTTCTCCCTAATAAAATTGAGAGCACACATCCTGCTAACAACGCTAATACAAAAACTTTGATAGATGTTTTTAGAAATTTCTTCTGATTATTAATTGTATATGAATAATAAACAAATACTCCTGTTAAAGCATACATCAATGGCCACCTTTGCCCCGAGGAGATTATTAAAAGAATAGAAACGGCTATCATCACATGGCTTATTTTTGTTTTCTTTAAATAAAATAAATTCAGGAAAATAACTACGGGTAATCCATAATACCTCATTTGTTCAAAAAATCCTTGTAATGGGATATATTTTGCATCCTTATTTATATAAATATCTCTTGCCACTCTTTTGGTATTCATCAATCCATTTTTTAATCCATCTGATACTAATTCTTTTATAGCCGCAAATAAAGGTATATATCCAAGTAAAATATAATAAATAAGCACGAAGATAAAAACAGATAAACTTATCAAAAATATTATTTTATAATTTTCTAGTTTATACTCATATTTGTTACTAACATTATTTTTAACTGGTAAACTATTAGAAAAAATTATATGATGAAAAAGAGATGAAACGCAAATAATAAACAATCCCATACTAGTAACTAATAATGGTTTACCTACCCAACTGTAGTATTCTGAATATTTTACGTAGTAATATATATACCCTATATTAATAAAGGATATTGATGCTACCGTAAATAAGAGTGTAGGAGAAATACCTTTAGGATAAAATTTTTTATTAATTTTAAATGAAATGAAAAGAGAATATATTAAAAACAAAATGCTCAAAAATAACAACAAAAGCAAGTTCCCCCTTTCAAGTATAGAATTCTCCATTAATATAAATGTAACTTAACATTTCGACTTCTCAAGCAACATACCAACCTAAGCACTGAAGAACTTCCTGTTGATGATGTTCGATGTACTCTAAAAAACTGCCCACAGACTGTTCGATGTCATGGACATCCTTATAAAACCGATTGGCAATGACTGACTCTTTTAGCCATTTCTAGAGGCGTTCGATCAGATTTATGGTCTTCATGTTCATCCAAAAATTCTTTCACTCGTTTGCCATGGTGAATCGAGTGTTGTCTAACACTAAAAGTACATGTTTCCCTTGATTGCTTGTCATGTTGCAAGTAAGTGCTTTTTCGACGATGACCTTTCCGTTGAGGACTTCACAGTGCCAAACAGAGTAACACTGGCATGATGCCCATACATAGGAATTTGTTTTTGTTTTCCCACTTCCGCCCATGTGACTCGTAATGCTTGATACGAGCGCATGCGCGTCTCATCGATATATAGGAAAAACATGTTATCAGTCATGAGTTTTTTTCACCATCTCATCTCTTGCACAAATGCCCGTGGCTTTTACTCGTCTCCTTACGCTAACGTATAGGTCTTACAGATATAGGAAAAACCAAGGCGATGAAGCATTTTATTCACGCCTACCTGAGTCATGGAAACCCCGTATTGGTTCCGAAGCCATGTTTGAACAATGCGTGCATCCCAAGAAGTTGCCATTCCGAGTCCTTGTTCAAAAGAATACTATGGAGTTCATGTTTTTTGACTCACATTGTCGTTCTTCCGTCAGATACGGAGATTCGCGAGGTGGAGTTTTTTATAGAGTAATTTTTCAAGTCCTCCTAAGGGTACATAGGTAGACACAGGCTGCCGATGAAGATCTAGCATCGCTACAACTTCTTTTCCAAGATATCCTTCCTGACCAAACGAACGGCGGTCACACATTGACGCCAAAAGCATCTTTAATTTGACGTTCTTCTTTCCATAAGGTGTAAACTGTGAGTCTATGGGTATTGGTTACTTTCAATCGCTTCATTGCATAGGTCCGCTCCTTTTTCGTTCGTTTCTTTAGAAACAGTATATCAGCTAAATAAACCGATGTTATACCGAGGTTGAAACTCTAAGTTACATTTATATAGTACGTACCGAATAAAAGTCTCAGCAAATCTTGAAGGCTACTCAACTCAAATTTCTAAGTAATACTTGATGAAGAAAAAGATGTACATTAAACTTTAGATAAAACTTTACTCAAAATCTAACACAAAAGCTTGTATATGCGTTGGATTACTTTTTTCTGACAATCGCATATTTCATTGATTACACCAAATAAAGAAACCATTGCATGATGTCCATACATGATAGTATTTTAAGTTAAGTTGCAATATTTCCAAATAATGAAAAACTGTGATACGGTGACTCACCCAATTCTTTAGCAACACAAAATGTACTAACTTTATCTTTTCACAATAAAGAAGATAAAAACTTTAACCTTTTCTTTTCTTTTTCAGAAAAATAAATATGAGCAATCTTTCTTCTATCAACAGTTATATGCTTAGACTTCCTAATAAAATCAGAGACTAAATTTATATTATCTTTAATATTTTCCTCATTATTAGGAATTTTTAATATGAAATCCTCTTCTTTTCCAATAAAATCTGTATCTTCGTAACCAATAATTACTGGTAACCCAAAGTGTAGATACTCTCTTACTTTTAAAGGGGAGGCTTCATTCATCTTTTTTCTGTGTAAAGCTAATGTTCCAATTCCTACATTACATACTTCTACTATTTTTGCATATTGTTCTAAACTCAAGTAGCCATATGTATGAACATTATTTAATGCTACTTTATCCATGATGCCTACTAAATGAAAGTCTACATCTGGAAGTTTAGATGCCAAATAATATATTTTATCTACCCCATGCCATGGCTGATTAGGTGAACCGAGAAATAACACATTAATTTTATTGTTATAATTTATCTTTCTTTCTATTTTTAAAGTATTACTACCTATCCCATTGGCAATTGTAATAATTGGTTTATTATATTTCTTCAACTTTTTTTCAAGTTCATATGTGACGGTTACAAAACCAATTGCAGATCTATTAATTAATTCTCTTGTTAATAGATGAAAAACTCTGACAGGAAAATTAAATGTTAACTTTGTTTCTTCTACATCATCAGAATTATACTCAATTACTGTAGGCAACTTCTTAAAAAGAAAATAAAAAGAAAAAGTAAAAGGATATTGCCTAAAATAAACAATATCCGGTTGGAATTTTAATACTTTTCTGTACAAAAAAGGATTTAAAACGAAGCTAACATAATTACTAAATTTTATAATTTCAATATCTAATGAATGAAATAAATTAGTAACCTTTCTTTTAGTAAAACAGAATAACTTTACCTTATTCCCTTGTTTTTCCCATTCTCTCACTTGATTATATATTTTTTTTGCTACTCCACTTTCTTTATCAAAAGTTCCAGCTATTACATAGGCAATTCTCAATTCTCGTCATTCCCCTTTTTGTTAACATTTTATATTAACCATCTTCATCCTAAAACTTTTATATGCACCCAAATTCTTTGTCGGAAAGAAACTATACGCAGCAGCCGTTCCCATCTCTCCGACCGTTTTTTCTTTATACTTTCTGAGCAGCATCTTCAATAATCGCTAAATTATATTTTTGAGCAATCTCCACAATCGGATCCATATCCACCATTTGTCCGTATAAATGAACCGAAACAATTGCCTTTGTTCTTGAGGTAATGGCTGCTTCGATTTTCGCTGGATCTATATTAAAGGTTACCGGATCAATATCCACAAAAACCGGCTTCGCTCCCGTACGAACAATGAATCCAGCCGTAGCGAAAAATGTAAAAGGAGTAGTGATCACTTCATCCCCCTCACCTACTCCTACCGCTTGAAGAGCGATATGAATCGCATCGCTACCGTTCCCTACGCCAATACCATGTTGACATTACTGTACTTTGCAATATCCGATTCTAATTGCTTCACGTCATCTCCTAAAATAAAGCGAGATGAAGACATGACTTCGTCAAAGTTTTTGAAGGATTTCCTCTTTCATAGACTGATATTGTTCTGATAGATCAAGCATTTGTATTTTCATTGTTTAGCACTCCGTTTATTGATTTTTTTATATTGGTGGTGTTGCAAAACTAGAGTAAAAACTCGAAGTTATGCGTAAATATGCAGCATAACACATGCAGTAAGTATCGATGAGATTCATACAATCGCGTCTGTTCCACCCCGTCACTCTTTTACTCATTAAATACCCGTTCCATCTCGCGGCGAAGCCCAAACAGCCATTGACCAAATCTCGTTTTCAAAAGGACAGGAGGAACCAGGCCATTAGGCATCTTTCCGTTCACTCACTATTGCAACGGTCGATGGGGAAAATGAAGAATATGATTCCTGCTTGTTCGGCTGTTTGTCGAACCTTTTCATTGACATACGCGGCATCACCTAATGCGAATTCCATATTCCATTGCTCCAAAGAAGCAAGCAATTCTGATGCCACTGCCGCATCATTCCGATTCGCTGTGGTCAACACATGAGATAAAATGATTCCCTTGGCAGTGGTGCAGAGATGGAGCTTATATCCTTTCAACCAGTGATATCGAGTGGACACTCCCCACTTTGCCTGTGAATCGTAAAGACTGCTTCGAAGGGGCGTTCTGTCGATCAGCACGATTTGGGGATACCGTACTTCTAAATCTTTGAGCAACTGTGCATAAAAAACAGGAAATCCCTGTTCCCGGAACCACTTCGCCGCGCGCGGGAAAACGTAGAAAGAGGAGGAACTTCACTAAGCCCGCTGAAAACAGCGAAAACGTTGCAGGATGCGCACTAATTTTCACAAGGAACCAATGGAAAAATATGTTCCCAAAAAGAAACAATTCAATGACAATTTTTTGACACCGGTGGTCTTCCTGCCACATACGGTTTTTCCGGCAACGATAGCGAGTCGATATACCGAAATAATGCTTCTAAAATTGGGTCGATTTCATAAGTTCCATGCATGTTCACTGTTCAAATTGGAAATCATGATCGTGTTTACCCCTTGGTAGTTGGCTTGGGTCACTGTATATGATTTCCAAGGTGGTGGATTTTTTATGTGCATTTATGCATTCGTTATACGTTTTGCAACACGTTCATTTTCATTTTTAATATTAACCTTTAAACTAATCAATAATTGTAATTCCTTAATAATGTGTTAGAATAAACATTATCATATTCTTTCCATTTTCCTACTTTAAAACTCGAATTATGCCACAGATAAACAAAATTTCCATTGTATCTTTTTACTTTCTCAATAAGCATATCTATTTTATTTTCCATTTCAAGAGGTCCGATGCTTTGATACATTGTAAAGCTAGCTTCCATTACAATTAAAGGATTTTCTCTTAATTTAAGCTGCCTTCTTTCTAAAAAATCAAACACTGGGAAATCATAGCAAACCCCACAACGAAAACCTTCTTTGTCTGCGTAACTTAATGTGCTGTCAAACTCCATTTGATTCTTATCCCATATTCTCCATGTAAATGGCGCTTCAAATCGAAGATAATGCTGCCTCCCTTCTTTTACTTGATATCCTAGAACTTCTTCTAATTTTTCCTTTTCTTTTTGCCACTGCTCTTTATTATTGTAGGTATTAAAACTTGGGTGAAAACCAATTATATGATTCCTGTCTTCAATTTTTTTAATAATTTCTCTTGCTTTCACAGAATCAATGTTATAGTGATTATCGTAAGTCGTTAAACCACCACTCATAAAATAGAAATGTGATTTAACACCAAGCGATTCAGAAAGATCCATTAAGAAATCAAATGTATCATATGGATCTTTGCTATTTCCTAATCTTACATTTATAAAATCCTTTAAACTATTTATAGCCTCTCGAATACTTTTTCTTTTTATTATATCCGCGCCTAAAAGTATAAATAATTGTTTTAAACTTTTCCAACATAAAATATAATCAATATCATGGGTTAGTATATATTGGAAACTTCTTTGTTTACGTTCTTGTTCAATACCAAGGTACTTTAACATATTCCATAGCATTTCAACATATTCATTGACGATAGGACGGTCAAGAAACCCAAACTTGTACGCCACACTTGCAGTTGCAGGAAATCGATTATGCAGATCTCGTTCCTTATTTACATATTCTTCCCAACGAGTAAGCATAAAGAAACTAGATGCAAATAAATCAATTCCACATATAATCTGTTCTGAGCTAACGGATAACTCTTCATTTCCATACAGAATCGGTATATCTTTTTCAGAAGTAAATTGATTTTTTACAAATATAACATTACTTGGTATATTCTTGATTGCAAGATATTCTAAAAAGTCATCCTTAAACAGAGAAAAGAATGCATCTTTTATAATCAATTTACAACCATTTTCTAGAACAATCCTATAATTATTTCCTTCCGTAACACTTATCTTATATTTTAAACCAAGAAACTCCTCAAACAACACTCGAATAATATAACTTCTCTCTTGTATATGATTATTAGGTATATACACAGTAATCATTTAAAAACCTCTTTCAAAAACTTTCTAGCTTTTAGTAATCTCGAATTTGTTTTAGTGATTTGAAAATAAGGTTTTTGCACTGCACCAAAAGCTCTAAAAAACCGTTCAATTGGCTCTATCATACTTCCTTCAAAATCAAACTTTTGAGTTTTGTCGGATACATAATTAATAGCTGTCCACATTAACAATGATGTAGCACCACTGTTTCTCAAATTAGGATCTCCCCCACCCATCAAATAATAAGCACTGTTTTCATCCCAAACTATATAAATTGCACTGTGTATCCGATCTTGTTTATCTTTTGCAAAGAAAATTTTTCTAGCATTTCGTGGGTGTAATGTCTGATCTAAATTTATTAAAAAACTTAGAGAATAAGGGATTGTTAAATTCTGACGCTCAAAAGTAAGCTTATTTACATCGTAAAATAATTCAATATCATCATTTGAGATTACTTCTACCTTTTTTGTCGCTTTTCTAATTTCCCTTCTAATGTTTTCGCGAAAAGATGCAAAAATTTTATCTACATTGGTTAAATCCTCTATAACATATGTATATCTCGTTGTTTGCTCGAACCCTTTCCAATAAAATGGCAACCAATTCGTTACATTATAATGAAAGTTTTGTTTAAAGTAGTCAAACTTAGGAAGTTGATCAATCAATTCCGTATAAACCTCTTTTTCAAAAGATAGGCGATTTGTATACTTTTGGTTTTCAGGATATTTGACCCAGATTCCTAAGTTCTGCGTTAATTTTGGCATACTGATAATATCAAAAATCGCTTTCCTTTTCTTTACAAAAGGCAAGGCTGCAATCACTTCACCATTTTTTTCTACAATAGCCACATCCCAATTATCTCCCGCCACAGCGTCTAGCCACCAATCCTTTGAAAAGATTGGGATTGATTTCTCTTTCTTACACAGCTCTCTATATTTTTCTTTATTATTCATATTGCTAACCAAAGTTATCCTCCCTTATGAAAGCGTGGAGAAATGTATACCCATACAACTTTATATAGTAAATAGACATTAATACAGAAACCCACGCTTATGTCCATTCTGAAATCATAATGTTTACCATAAAGTTTAGAAACATTTATAGAAGTAGTTTATATTTGATTTTTTATTAAACTTTTATGGATTTCAATATAACTTCTCCACCCTAATATATTTAATACCAAATATAACAATAATCCTATAACGCTCTATCTCTATAAACCCCGCCTTTTTTACTCCCTTAATTGAAGGGATGTTCTTTTCATTTACCGAGATCAAAATTCTTGAACGATCTTTAAAATCACTTGCTATTCTTGATAGAACATGAGGGTAAATATTATTCCCTCTAGCATCTGGCGCTGTTTCACAATAATGAATGAACACTTCGTTATAGTTCAATGGTATTGATAATAATGGATGTAACGAAACATGTTGTGGTTTATGTTTTACCCAAGATCGGTGAACACACTTTCCGTTTAAATAAGCGAAATAACCTCTATCACCAATCTCCAAAAAATGATTAAACACTTTTAAATATCTTTTATCTTGAAAAGCAAGAATATCCTTTACATTATCTTTATTAGCTTCAACAATCGTCGCAGAAGATTTTTGATTTGTATGTTTTTGATGTTGAAATAATATTATTTTCTCATTTACGTAAATACACATTTTTATATAATGGTAAATTTTTCTTAATAATTTAATCACTCTGATCATTATGATTCATTTCCTTTTCGTAAACTATGATAACAACTAAAAAAGAAATCGAAATTACTCAATAATTTCAATTGTATCCTTGTCCAATTTATACAGCGAATTTTAGTCAATATTTTAGATACAAAAAGTTAAGTTTTATTACCTCTTTCCCACAACGAAACTACCTAATATCTCCATGCGCATATTATTCCGCGGCTATAATGATAAAAGTCATTACTTTCAAACACACCATATTCTCCATTAATCTTTTTTACCGAGCTATTAGAAAAGTAAAACTTATCACCATTGAAGTTATCATTATACTTTTTCCAGTATATCCTATATCTATTCCATTTCCTTATTATTTTTATTGTAGAGACTTAACTACGCTATGTTCATGAACTTACACTTAACACCACTACAGATATCTAACATAGTATCATAAATTGCTTTCTAAATAATGAGCCGTTAATATAGAATTTATACTTTCCATTCCACCTAGAACACTTTTAATATATTCTTCTTTGTCTACAATTCCATGCATTTGTAATGGGTGCGAGTTATATTGCTTCAATTTTAAAAATCTAGATAGAAGGCTATATATGAAGGAAAACGTTTTTATTAAATTTTTCCCATTTTTAGTAAAGGAGCTATCCTCTTTATTTTTTTCAATAAATGCAAAATCACTTTGCATTCTATTAACATAGTCAAAATATAACTTTCTACTGATTCTATTATTCATCTTTATTCTTGACCAAAACGCCATAATTTCATTATCCCACAAAGGCATTCGCCACTCATAATCAAGAAAATCATACACTCTCACAGAATTACATATAAATTTTGCTTGTCTTTCTGCCCAATCCCAACACTCAAATAAATCTGCGGCTTCTTCAATTGAATATACGGGCTTTTTAGGAATATTGCTATATATTTTTTCTTTAAACCTCTCTTTGAAATTATTACCATTTTTCTCTAAACTCCATAAGCTATAGTGCTTTTTAAAAATTTCATTTGTTAATTTCTTATATGATATGCTATTTCTACCAACAAAACTAGTAGGTATATGACTACCTGCTACAAAATCACCTGAATGTCCCGGAATAAAAATACTATCCTTTGGTATCAAGTTTCTCTCTTTTAATTCAGAAACAGCAATAATGTCCTGTATATGAGGAAGAGAAGAAAGTCCATCTGCATATCTATAATAGGACTGTTTCTCTTCGGAACGATACCACTTATGCCACCTTTCTTTGGTATACGGGATAAAGATCCATTGATACCCAAGGAAATCTGCAACCTTCTTCGAAACCGTTGATTCTTTATTTCCTTCTTTGCCATAACTAAAGCATATAACATTTTCGTAACCTAATCTTTTTAACATCACGACAATTAATCGGGAGTCGTATCCCCCACTCAAAGGAACAACAGCTGTACGACCGTCCAAAGATTCTACTAATCTTTTAAATACATTGACATGTACTTGATCGAGTAGACTAATTAACTCTTCGTTGGAAGTATCATAAAAATTAGAATGCCTGAATTGAAAATATTGTTCGGTAACAAGGCTTTTTGTTTCTTTATTATAAATTAGATACTCACCAGCTTGAAGCTGTTTTACATTGGGATACAGTGTATCTTTGCCAGTTACATAACCTGTTAATAGAAATTCTGTTTTCGAAACCTCATCTACATCTTGATCATTTACTTTTTCACGAATCCAATGAGCATCATCACTTAAATAAAATTGACCGTTTTTTTTACCATAAAAAAGCGGGATACTTCTGACGCGATCTACTGCCGCAAAAATATTTTTCGCATCTTCTTTGACTATAGCAAAAAATCCATTTGCTTCATGTAAAAAAGATAAAAAATCATCTTGATTTTTAATCTTAGTATTAATGGAGTATGGATTATTGCTATTAGTAAAATTATCATGTATTTTAAAATAACCCTTAAAAGAAATATCATCCTGCCTAAACCATTTAAATCCGGAATTATTTTTTAGTAAAATCTCTATCATAAGCGAAATCTCCTCACATTACATTTCCAAACAAAAGATATCTTATACTCATTAATATCGCAAACACGAGAGATAAAAATGAACAAGTAAATAAAAACGATTTTTTATAGCTAATGCCAACAAGCTTCAAAATATATAAACAATGCCACAGCCAAAACAAGAAGCCGGTAACACCAAATAAAGAAATAGTAAAAGATGCATCCTTAAACGCTACCGCTCCTACTAACAATGATAAAACTCTACTAATAAATAGGAAAAGATTAAATAAAAACCCTTGTCTTTGCTTTTCCAGTACTGTAAATAGATTTGAAAGCGGAGAAGATACAAATACTAGTAAAAGCCATGGACTTAGTACCCTTGCATATTCTCCTGCCTCTCTCCATTCCACTCCAAAAACAAAAGAAAATATATAATCTCCAAAAGCAAAAACAATAGATAGGGGAACAGTTCCAATATACAACATTTTTTTATAGGTATTATATGTAACCGTTTTTAGTACACTTTTACTATTATTGTTCAATTCTGCCGAAGTCTGAAAAAAAACTTGAGCTACAGCACTCCCTAGAATAGACATTGGCATATTTAAGACCCTGTTAGAAAGAGAATAAAGCCCTACAACATTGCTTGAAAAAAAGCTGGATAAAATAAAAACAGGCAATTGGACAGATGCACTGTTAAGCAGTCCCGATCCAATTGCATATTTTGGGAATTGATCATATCTCTTGGCCATTTGTAACATGCTATTCAAAGATATAGATTTCAATGAAATATTATCATTTTTAATTGATTTTATAGCTAATCGAATAGTCGAAATTAATTGGGAAACTAGACCTCCAATTATTAAACCAAATGCCCCATTTTTTATTGGCCCTAATGCCAAATTTGCTCCAGCTGTTGTTGTCGATTGGTACATTCTATTAGAAGCAAGCCTTTTATATTGTTTTTTTCTATTAGACCAATAATTAAATGATTGATATATACCCGTTAACAAAATACTTAGGGGAATAAAATATAACCAATCCGATATTTTAGGATTGCCTAATAACAAGGCTATATTATCATGAAATAAAAGTATAATAATAAATAACAATAAACTAATCGCCGCTGCAACTATAATAGACAAAGCTAATATATTTACTGCCTCTTCTTCTTTTTTAGGAAGCATTATAGCAAGTTCGTACCTAGCATTTGCCATAACTGCAATAACCGATATTATAGACGTATATAAAGCAAATATTCCAAAGTCGTCTGGATTATATATTCTAGTTAAAATAGGTGAAACAGCAATTGGTATAGCCTGAGCTATGATTGTACCCGTTAATAATGTTAAAACATTGGCTAAAAAACCTTTATTATTTATTTTTAATCTTTTTAGACCAAAAGACACAAACCTAAGCCTCCAAATAGTTATAATTAATAATTTTTCCCTGGTTCTATTTTTGACATCAGAGCATTTCTCGTATCAAAAATAAATTTCGCTTTCTCTGCGACCATTTCAAAATCAAAAGCACTATGATTCGTAGTAATTAGCACCAAATCAGCCTCTTCAATATTAACCTCATGCAAATTTTTCGTTTTTACTAACTTGCCATTCCACTTAAACTCTTTCACGTGCGGATCAACAACTGTCCAGTTTGCTCCTGCTTTTGTCAATTTCGTTAGAATTGGCAATACCGGTGATTCACGATAATCATCGATATCTTTTTTATAGGCAACGCCTAATACTAGAATATTAGAACCTTTTAACGCTTTTCCGTGTTCATTTAAAATTTCTACGCAACGTTGGACGACGAAATCTGGCATGCTGTCGTTGATTTCACCGGCAATTTCAATTAAACGGGTATGGTAATTATATTCTCTTGCCTTCCATGTCAAATACCAAGGATCGATTGGGGTACAATGACCGCCTAAACCTGGTCCTGGATATAATGGCATAAATCCATAAGGTTTCGTTGCTGCTGCATCAATAACTTTCCAAATATCATCCCCATTTTTACATAAGTTTGTATCTTCTAATGTTAACGCAATAGAGGTTTTTCAACGATGACATTTTTTTGCTTTTGCCGCTTCTACGGTAATTGGCACATGAAGACCGTTCAGAGTGCATATGTTCACCACATCAATGGATGGATCACTGAGAATGTCCGCTAAGTCTTCGTAAGGTTTTGCCCCATATTTTTTACATACTCATCCATCGCTTGTGGAACTTTATCACAAACCGCAACTAAATTGACTCCCTCAATATGTTCAACTGCTTCAGCGTGTTTTTCGCGATATGCTCACAACCTACGATTGCAAAATTTATTGTTTAGTTCTCCTTTATGAATGATTTATAGCAGTCTGATGATCTAACCGATTATTAGCTATATTTAGTAATTGATGGCGAATTTCTTCCGATCGCATATTAGGAAACTGTTCCATAAATTGTTGTAGTATTTTTGGGTCAATAAGCGTTGCTTTCCCGATAAATATTTTCGGAAACACCTGCTCTGGATGGACTTCGTTTTCATTGAGCAGCTCTTCAAACAGCTTTTCACCAGGACGAATGCCGGTAAATTCGATGCCGATTTCTTCGACGGTGTATCCGGATAGTTTAATCAAGTTTTTCGCGAGATCAACGATTTTGACTGGTTCGCCCATGTCAAGGACGAAGATTTCGCCGCCTTTGGCAAGTGCGCCAGCTTGGATGACGAGCCGGGATGCTTCCGGAATCGTCATAAAATAGCGCGTCATCTCCGGATGGGTAACGGTGACAGGTCCGCCAGCTTGGATTTGCTTTTTAAATAACGGAATGACGCTGCCGCGGCTTCCCAAGACGTTTCCGAAGCGGACGGCGACAAATTTTGTCTTGCTCTGTTTGTCCAATTGTTGAATCATCATTTCCGCTAAGCGTTTTGTCGCTCCCATCACATTAGTTGGATTGACCGCTTTGTCAGTCGAAATTAATACAAAAGTTTGGACACCAAATGTATCGGCCGCTTCGGCGACATTTTTTGTGCCGAAAATGTTGTTTTTAACCGCTTCTTTCGGGTTGTATTCCATTAACGGAACATGTTTATGCGCCGCTGCATGGTAGACGACATCTGGCTTATGTTCTTCCATCACCTCAAACATGCGCTCGCGGTCTTGAATGTCGCCGATGACTGGGACAATGTCGATTTGATCTTTATATTGATTACGAAGTTCCATGTCGATTTGATAAATGCTGTTTTCTCCGTGACCGAGCAGAACGATTTTTTTCGGGTTAAATCGGCATACTTGCCGGCAAATTTCGGAACCGATCGAACCACCAGCGCCTGTGACTAAAATGACTTTGTTTTCGATGTAGCTGGAGATGCTTTCGAGATCAAGTTCGACCGGTTCCCTTCCGAGCAAGTCTTCCACTTGCACATCGCGGAACTGGCTAACAGATACTTTCCCTGTCACGATATCCTCGAGTTTCGGGACGATTTGTGTTTTCGCATTTGTTTTCGCGCACTGTTCAAAAATGCGATTCAGTTCCTTTTTTGTCAACGATGGAATCGCGATAATAATATGCTCAATGCGTAACGCGCGAACAACATCTTCAATATCTTTCGTCGTTCCCATCACAGGAATGTTAAAAAACTGCAATTTTTGTTTATTGGGATCATCATCAATAAACGCGACTGGCTTTATTTCCGCTTCTGGATTGTTTACTAACTGCCGCGCTACCATCGTCCCTGCGGCGCCCGCGCCGATAATAAGCGTTCTCCGTTTGTTCATGTTTGGTTTTACATAACGGTCGCGGTATACTCTCCATACAAACCGCGATCCGCCGATAAGAATAATATGGATCATCCATGTAATCATCAACGCGCGGACGTAAATATCTTGAAAGACAGCAAACTGCACGATCGCCGTTGTGATAATCGAAAAGGTAACCGCCTTGATAATCGCCATTAATTCGCCAATGCTTGCGTACTCCCACGCCTTTTGATATAAACGGTATATAAACGCAAAGAAATGATGGCTAATAAGCAACGTCAGCGCCGATAAAAGAACCGATTTATACTTCCATATTTGTATTCCTGGTTGAAGCGTAAACAAGCTAACGTAAATCGCTGTTAAAACGATCAATGAGTCCAATATCATTAAAAACGTTAATCGTTTTCGATATGCCAACGCCTTGCGTCTCCCTTCGTATATAGAAATGCAATAACGAGCCATGTTCGCGATAGCTCGTTATGATGCATTTGTATTTTGTTTTGTTTCCGCAACGATTTTCTCCATAAATTCTAGTAAATCACCTCTTAACTCCTCATGTTGCAACGCAAACTCAATCGTCGTTTGGATAAATCCGAGCTTTTCGCCGACATCATAGCGTTTGCCTTCGAATTCGTAGGCGAAGACGCGCTGAATTTCGTTGAGTTTTTGAATCGCGTCGGTGAGCTGGATTTCGCCGCCGGCACCGGCTTCTTGTTTTTCAAGGAATAAGAAGATTTCCGGTGTAAGTATGTATCTTCCCATAATCGCTAAGTTGGACGGCGCGGTGCCTGGCGCCGGTTTTTCGACGAATTGGCGAACTTGGTAGCGGCGGCCGTGCTGTTCGAGTGGATCGATAATGCCGTAGCGGTGTGTTTCCTCATCAGGCACCCGTTTGACGCCGATGACCGAGCTAAATGTTTGTTCGTATTGGTCGATGAGCTGTTTTAAGCATGGCGTTTCCGCTTGAACAATGTCATCGCCCAAAAGGACGGCGAACGGTTCGTCACCGATAAAGTTGCGCGCACACCAAACGGCGTGGCCAAGCCCTTTCGGTTCTTTTTGACGGATGTAGTGAATATCGACTTTGGACGGTTCTTTCACTTTTTCAAGCAAGTCTAGTTTTCCTTGTTTCATTAGTATATGTTCAAGTTCATAGGCGTTGTCGAAATGATCCTCGATCGCACGTTTTCCTTTTCCTGTGACGATAATAATATCTTCAATGCCGGATGCAATCGCTTCTTCAACGATGTATTGAATCGTTGGTTTATCGACGATCGGGAGCATTTCTTTCGGCATCGCTTTCGTTGCTGGTAAAAAGCGCGTGCCGAGCCCCGCTGCGGGAATGATCGCTTTGCGTACTTTTTTCAACGAAATCCCTCTTTTCTATGTATTTGATAACAAAAATAAATATATGAATTTAGTTCTAGACTATTCACGGTAATAAATAGACCACAACTAAATTCATATAAAACCGGGCATCTAACCCGCCCTCACACCACACCCTCGACGACTAGCGTCTAAGGTGGCAGGACCGTCATCGTCCCCACCCACGGCATGGCCGAGTGCCTCCATTGATAACGGAAAGGAGACATCTCCGAAAAGCCAAGGCGCCCCAATTTCGCCTAAAAGCGGCCCGCGTCCTGCGGGCAACGGCGAAATGTCGCCATCCTGGCTCCCCCGAAGCGAAATGTTCTTCGCCCGCGGAAGTGCTTGCACTTCAAGGGCGAAGGTTATTTCGCACAAGGGAGCTAGGCGCCGAGGCTAGACATCACCGAAAAGTGCAGGCAGTCCGCTAGCAGCGATGAGCAAATATTCTTCCGCCCAACAGGATAGGTTTGTCACCCCTAGAGGGAAAGCTATTTGCTCCCGAGCTGCGCCTGCGATTAATCGGCGCATGTCATCCAAGATGCTGCTCGAAGTAGCTGACAGGCTGACCGCCGGAGCTAGACATCACCGAAATCGAAAAGCTCAGGCGACTGCCTAGTCCCGTAATCTCTCTTCTATTTCACATACATTACCATCATTCTGTCATTTTTTCATCCATCTTTCGCCCCCATTTTTGCCATCGTTCGTAGAAATCAGCAACGATTCGACAAAAACAGGAGAAAAGAAAAATATGTTTTATGACAACGATGTTACCATAAAACATATTAGAACAAACCCAAAAATTTTTTCCTTTTTATTCGTTCCGGCTCTTCGCGATATACCGCTTGCCCGCGGATGAGAAGCTCGGCGTTTTCTTGGAAGAAATACACGGCATTGATGCCAAATTCTTTGTTTATGACATCGTATGCTTCCCGCATACGGAATGGACGGTTTGTCGTATTATGCGCATCCGAAGCGATGAAATGCGCTAAGTTCGCTTCAATCAGTTGTAAGGAAAATCTTTTTATCTTTTTCCCGAAATGTCCTGATACACTTGAGGCCGTTAGCTGTGCCAGCGCGCCTCGTTTCACCAATTGGTAGAGACGCTCCGGATGTTCTATGATTTCAGCATTTCGCTCTGGGTGTACGATAATTGGGATCATGCCTTTCAGCTGCAAGTCAAACAATAGCTGTTCGGCATAACGGGGTACGTGGTCTGCAGGGAATTCGATGAATAAATACGAAGTGTCTGCTAGGGTCATGATTTCGTTTTCTGCTAGGTTTTTTAATAAATCCCCATGAATGCGTACTTCCTGTCCGGGCAATACTGTGAGCGGAATATCGTGCTGTTTCATGATATCGTTCAATTGGGCTGCCCGTGTAATAATGGATTGTTTTGGATTATCATAGCTTCCGTTTTTATGATGAGGAGTCGCGATGATGGTCGTAATTCCTTCTTTTACTGCGGCGCGCGCCATTGCGATGGCGTCATCGATCGTTTGCGCTCCATCATCAACGCCAGGCAAAATATGACTATGTATATCGATCATCGCTAACCCCTCCTTATTTTTCGAGTTACTAAGCAACTATTTATTATGGTAACATAGGAAAATAGAGCTATCAATCGGTGTTTTTTGCGGAATTCTGTCGAAATTTATGGATAGAGTGGTGAATAATTCCTATTTCTCTTCTTCTTTCTGTTGTACTACATGGAAAAACGCTCTATAATCGTAATAGTTAGTTAAATGAAAAAATTATATAACTAAAGGAAGGTTATACATGAGAGCAAAACGTCGAAAAAAGAAAAAATGGCTGCGCTGGGTTGGCGGGATTGTCGCTGCCCTTCTCATCGGTATTGGAGCATACGCTTATTCGATCTATCACCATGTGAAACAGACGGTAAATCAAATGTATGAAAATGTAGACTGGAAATCCGATAAGCGGGATGACGAAATATCGTTTAAAGAGAAAACACCAATTTCCATTTTATTAATTGGCGTCGATGAGCGAAAAGGAGATCGCGGCCGCGCCGATTCGTTAATTGTGATGACGGTCAATCCGAATAAAAAATCAATAGAAATGGTCAGCATTCCTCGCGATACACGCACGGAAATCATCGGAAAAGGCAAAAAAGATAAAATCAATCACTCGTATGCGTTTGGCGGCGTAGAGATGACAATGGCGACCGTCGAACATTTCTTAGATATTCCAATTGACTATTATATTAAAGTCAACATGGAAAGTTTTCGCGATATTGTCGATGCGGTCGGCGGTGTAACGGTAAACAACCCGTTTGCGTTTACGTATGAAGGGGTAACGTTCCCGAAAGGAGAAATTACGTTAAACGGGGAGAAAGCGTTGAAATATTCGCGCATGCGCAAAAGCGACCCGCGCGGCGATTTTGGCCGCCAAGACCGGCAAAAGCAAATTATCGAAGCAATCATTCAAAAAGGGGCAAGCTTTTCTTCCCTTACAAATTATGATGAAGTGTTAGCAGCAATTGGAAAACACATGAAAACAAATTTAACGTTTGATGAAATGCAAGAGATTCAAGCAAACTACAAAGAGGCCCGCCACCATATTGAGCAGCTCCATATTACCGGAAAAGGGACGACAATTAACGGTACTTATTACTTGATTGTCCCAGATAAAGAGAGACTGGCGATTTCGAATAAATTAAAAGAGCATTTGGAATTGAAAACGGCATCGTAATAAGGAAAGCGCACCTCATGAAACATGAGGTGCGCTTCTTATTTGGCAATAAAATAGTCGATCAAAAAGTCTGCCCATAGCTGGTGGCCTCGTTCATTTGGCAAGTCTGTGTTTTCATTGACAACATCGTTGAGCTCTTCGCTTTTGTAATCCGGCCATGCTTTCCAATGGTCTAAGTAAGTGTATCCTTTTTCTTTCGCGAACGTTTTAAGCTCTTCCACTTGGATTGGGTAATATGTAGCGTTATAAATCGGATGCGGCGGCTGTAGCATCACCGTCACATCCGGCAATGCGGATTGGATGTTTTGGATGATGGTGTCAATCTGTTGCAGCGTATCTTCGATTTCGATGACACCGTTATTGTTTAATAAAAACGGCTCCCATAACAAAATATCTGGCTTCGCATCGATGATTTCTTTGTCTACATTCGCCTCTAATGCTTCTTTCGTTGTCATATCTCCATATTCTTTGACGACCACTTCGAATACTTGTTTACCGTATGTAGATTCCAATTCGTTTTTGAACAAAGCCGGCCAGCTTTTCTCGGAAGAAGAAATTGCTTGTGAACCGACAATGACAAGCCGCACCGGGTGGTTTGTATGGATCGCATTTTTGATCTTGTTTTGCACTTCGGAAGGCAGCTGAGCCGCATATTTCATCAGCTTGCTTTCATTTTCATCGATTGCTTCTTGCTTGGGTGCTTCGGCCATCGCCTGCTTCACCGTGTCATCAATTTTTTTCTGCCAATACAGCTGCCCCGCTATAATAAATGACACGCAGCTTACCAAAAGCAACACCGTTAAGAGAAAATTTTTCACGATCACTCTCACCCTCTATGCACCATATCGAAGGCTTCCCATCATCGGGAAGCCTCCCTTCCTTATTTATATCGATAGTAATAGTAGTAGCCGCCTTCGCGGTGTTTCCGTTTGTTCAGCACAACGCCAAGCAGTTTCGCGTTGGCCGCTTCCAATAGTTCCTTCGCTTTTACGGCAGCCTCGATTTCCGTTCCGCCGCTTTCGATGACCAATATTGTCCCGTCGCATTGATTCGCTAAAATTTGCGAGTCCGTCACCGCCAACACCGGTGGCGTGTCAAAAATGAGCAAGTCAAATTCGTTATACAGTTGTTGCATGCATTGTTCCATCGTCTTGGAACTCAGAAGCTCCGCTGGGTTTGGCGGAATGGGACCGGATGTAAGAACATATAAATTTTCTACACTCGTTTCTTGACATGACGGCAATAACGGCGCGGAGTTGGTTAGTACGTTGGTTAACCCCGTATAGTTGTTTAAGCGAAACGTGTAATGCACCGTCGGCTTGCGTAAATCGGCGTCAATTAATAACACTTTTTTTCCTTGTTGAGCGAAGACGATCGCTAAGTTTGCCGTCGTCGTTGATTTTCCTTCCCCGGGGCCTGCCGAAGTGACCATTATAGAACGCATCGTTTTGTCGACAAACGAGAATTGCACGTTCGTCCGAATCGTCCGGTATTGTTCCGAAATTGGCGATTTCGGGTCTTCCATCGTAATTAAACTTCGCTCTATTTTTTGTATTTTTTTCCGATCTCTACGAGCCAATGGTTTCACCTCTTGTTTTCACCATGCTTACTTGTTTTTTCGCTTTTCTCGATTCTTCCGTCGAAATGATGCTTACTGCACCGAGTACTGGCAGTCCAAGATGTTTTTCGACATCCGTTTCGGTTTTAATCGTGTTATCTAAGTATTCTAGTAGAAAGGCAAGTCCAACGCCTGTCATCAATCCAACAACAAAGGCAATCGCCATATTTAATAATGGTTTCGGTTTAACAGGTTCTTGATTTTCTTTTACCTCTGCTTTAGAGAGTATGCTTACGTTGTCGATGTTCATAATTTTGACGATTTCGTTTTTAAAGACGTCTGCCGTTTTGTTGGCAATTTTGGCGGCCATGGCAGGATCCGGGTCTTGAACGGTCACCGAGAACACTTGCGAATCTTTTTCACTTGAAACTTGGATTTGTTCGTTGAGCTCATCCACCGTGCGGTCCAAGTTTAATTCTTCTTTTACTTTTTCGAGAATTGTCGGGCTTTTTATAATGACGCTATACGTATTAATCAACTGCACGTTCGTTTGAATTTCGTTATAATTGTATAGCTGTTGTTCCGATTTTGCCTGGTTGACTAAAATTTGTGTCGATGCTTGATAAATCGGCGTTAAAAAAAAGTAGCTGACTACGCCGCTTATAATTGTCGCTAAGGCAGTAATGAGTACGATAAGCATTAAACGTTTCCGCAATGTTTCGAACAGTTCGCGCAGGCTGATGGTTTCTTCCATAATGATGATTATACCTCCTAGAAATAAATCCCTTGTCGTCTAACAATATCATACCGTAACCATTATAAACGATAAGGATAGATATATCTAGGCAACATTTTTCCTCTGTAACTAAGAAAGCGTTCACAATATGGTTATAGCTTGGTCGTCCGCTGACAAAATCGCGACTTCGCATAAATAAAACAAGGTTGCCCCTTGCTTGTAGGGCAACCCTTGTTTCATTATTCGTCTTTATTGTCTTTATCGTTTGTATCTTGCGGGTCTTCGATTGGGTCTTCACGGTCCGGAACGTTATCGTTTTCATCATCGCCTGGTGTGTTGTTCGTATCGTCGCCTGGCGGCAATTGATCATTTTTATTGTCATTGAGATCGCCGTTATTGTTCATATTGTTGTCGGCGTCATCGTTTTGATTGATGTCGTCCGCCGGGTTCATGTCCCGATCGTTGATGTTGTTATTGTCATTTTGATCCACGTTGTTGTCTGGCGGCGGCGGATTGTCGTTGTCATTGTCATTGCCCATATTGCATCCTGCCGCAAGCATCATGGCGACGAAAGCGCTGAACAGTTTGAATAAAAGCCACTTTTTCTTCATCGGTTCTTCTCCTTTCTGGGAATGTTGTTGACCTTATGTAAAGATCGGTCCTTGCTTATGTTTCCCAGAAAGGAGAAATTCATGCATTTTATGAGGAATTTTGTATCATTCGTTTGAGGTCTTTGAGTTCGGTTTCTTGCGCGAGGGAACGATAGGAGAGGGTTTCGATCATCCGGTCGTGGCGCTGTAATTTCTCGTTTATTTCTTCATATCGTTCATCGATATGGTGGGTAATTGTGTCAAAATAAGGAGCTAAGTTGTCAATGATACTTTGAGAAAGTTTGTCGATGGTTTGTTCGACCCGCACTTGCCCCTCCTGGAGTTCAGCAACCGCCTTCTGCAACGTGCGAACATCGGACTTTAGCTGTTGTTGGCCTAAGTGAAGTTCACGTACATCCGATTCCAGCTGCTCTTGGCCTGCGCGCAGCTCGCGAATGTCCGATTCTAATTGCTTTTGGCCTGCGCGCAGCTCGCGAATGTCCGATTCTAATTGCTTTTGGCCTGCGCGCAGCTCGCGAATGTCCGATTCTAATTGCTTTTGGCCTGCGCGCAGCTCGCGAATGTCCGATTCTAATTGCTTTTGGCCTTGCTTCACTTCGTTTAGATCCACACGCATTTCTTTCAACTCAAAAAGAATTTGTTCCATCAGCCGCTCCACCGTCTCCTCACCTCCTTCTTGACGTCCATTTTACCACAAAAATCAGCTTTCCCGGACAAACAAAATAGGCTCTCCTTTCACTGCCGAAAGGAGAGCGAGGCATCAGTCGTTTTTCTTGTCGCCAAGCGCAAACATAATTTCCGTTTCGCAAACGAGTTCGCCGTCCACTGTTGCGACACCTTTTCCTTTTCCGATCGGGCCTTTGGCGCGGATGATTTCGACTTCAAGGCGAAGCTGGTCGCCTGGTTTTACTTGCTTTTTAAAGCGGCAGTTGTCGATGCCGGTGAAAAAGGCGAGGCGTCCACGGTTTTCTTCTTTTTTCAGCATCGCGACCGCGCCGACTTGCGCCAATGCCTCAACGATTAAGACGCCAGGCATGACCGGATATTCCGGAAAATGGCCGACGAAAAATGATTCGTTGGCGCTGACGTTTTTGATGCCGACGGCGCGTTTTCCTTCTTCGATTTCCAAGATGCGGTCCACTAATAAAAACGGATAGCGGTGCGGAATGATCGCTTGAATTTGTTGGATGTCAAGCATACATAGTCTCCTTTCTATGTTCGCCTTGTTATTGCTTCTCGACAAAATCGATGATGTGCTGCCATGTCGAGCGTTTAAAGACATCAAACGGGCTGCCGTCGCCGATCACGCCATAGCCGATCATCGCGCCAGCGGCAAGACTCACCGTCATCAGGACAAAAACGATCACGAGGCGAAGCCAAATCGGAATGAGGCGGGTGCGCTGAAATTTGCGGCGGTGCTCCGTCTTCGCTTCTTCTTTATGCTCTTGTTTTTCTTCTTGGTGTTGTTCATTCATATAAATGTCCCCTTATGATGAACGGATTCCGTTAATTAAACCAAGCATTTGGTCGGAAAGGGAAATCGCGCGGGCATTCAATTGGTACGAGCGCTCCGTGATCATCATATCGGTTAATTCCGTGCCGAGGTCGACGTTCGATTGTTCGAGAGCGCCCTGCGTCATGCTGATTTGATTGCGCAAATTGCCGGTCATGTTTACCGCGACATCGGTTTCATTGACGTTCAGCGCGTTTAAATCCGGGAGGGTAAATATATTATCGCCGACCGATTGCAACAGCTGCGGCCGCAATATCGTTGTAATGCCGATATTGGCTCTTCTCATCACACGGCCGTCGGAAGCGACAGCGGTAATGGTGCCATTATTGGAAATTGTAATGTTTTTAAAGCCTTCCGGAAGCAAAATCGGCGCATTGTTTTCGTCAAGCACTGGATGGCCATCGCTTGTGACAAGCATCAGCTCATTTGGATTTTCAGCGGACGGAGTTAAATAAAATGCGCCAGATCTTGTATAGCCGATTTCTTGCGCGCCATTTTCTCCTTGGACGAGGACGCGGAAAAATTGTCCTTCTTTTGCAAGGGCAACGTCTAAGGCGCGGTCCGTTTTCGTCAGCGCCCCTTGCGCAAGCACGAGGTTTGTTTCGGCAAGGCGCGCGCCGACGCCGTACCGTACGCCGTTTGGGGTAAGGCGAGTGGCCTTGTCATTTGGTAAATTCGTAAATTGTTGGGCAAGCAGTTCGCCGAAGTTCGTTTCGCGCCGTTTAAATCCGGTTGTGTTGCTGTTGGCGATGTTGTTGCTAATGACGTCGAGCTGCTGCCCGAGTTGTGCCATCGTATTGGCAGCGGTAATCATCGAACGTAACACGTATTGATCCCCCTACTCGTTATTTGAGCCGCCCGATTTCGTTCACGGCTTTATCCATGCTTCGGTCATAAGCTTGTACGATTTTTTGGTTTGCTTCAAAGGCGCGGTATGCAGAAAGCATTTCGGTCATCGCGCGGTTGAGGTCTACGTTTGCCCGTTCTAAAAAGCCTTGTTTCAGCGTGTATGTAACGTTCGGGTTGCCAAGCGCGCTCGGCAAGACGCCGTTTTCGCTGCGGAATAAGCCGTTTCCTTCTTTGACAAGCGTATTCGGATTCGCCGCAAAAGCGATGTTAATTCTTGCGATGCGGTTATTGTTTGCGACAATCGTTCCATCGGCGTTCACGGTAAAATTCGTGCTTGGAAGCTGGATGCGCCGCCCGTTTTCATCTAATACGTACCAGCCGTCGTTCGTCGTTAAAAAGCCTTGTGGATTCAAGGTGAAATTGCCGTTTCTCGTATAGCGGATGTCACCGTTTTCGTTTTGCACGACGAAAAACAGCGTTCCTTCCTTCCCCGTTTCCGCATCAACAGGAAGCGTCCCGTTGATCAGCGCAATGTCGGTTGGCTGTCCAGTTTCTTTTATATCGCCTTGGCGGAAATTCGGGATGAGTTCTTGCATATAGACGCCCGTGTTGATCGAACCAATCGTTGGCTGCAACGGAAATGAACGCGGCGTTTTCGTTGGCACGGTTGCCTTGTCCAATCGCGAAAGAAGCAGTTCCGGAAATGCGCGCAATGCCGCTTGGTCAGACTTGTATCCAGGCGTATTGGCGTTGGCGATATTGTTTGTCAACATTTCGATGCGGCGCTGCTGGGCCATCATGCCGCTGGCCGCTGTATAAAACCCTCGCAACAAGGGATGTCACCTCGCATATGCCACATATTGCCGAAAAAGCCCATCGGCTTTAGCTCTGGGGTGAATCGGCTTCGAGCAAGGACTGCCTATGGGCAGTTCCATTGCTCGACATAGTATCACTTTGGTATAATGAAAACGAACGGATGTTTCTAACCGCATCGGTATTAGGTTGCTTGAACGAAAAGGTAGACTTTTCAAGCGTAAAACCGATGGAGTCCGTCAAAAAAAGACGTAAAAACATGTAAGAGAGTCACCTGTGGCAGATGTTGTAGCTAAGCGATAGTCTGCCAGCCTACGGAGCTATAGGCTCTGCCGTAGGACGGGCTGATGGCACAGCCCTGAACTTGGGCGTTGTCCAAACCAGAAATGAATGCGGACGTTAACAACCCAATAATCCCACGACTTGAGTCGTGTGGGATGTCAATATCATTATAAAGCAGTGAGGCGAAAAAAGCGAATAGGTACCAATTCCTAACGGTGGTATCTATTCGCTTTGTTCATCAAAAAATTAAGCAAAACTTTGCTTTGGCGCGCGATCGATGTTTTCAAGCATGAGCCCCGTTCCGAGCGCAACGCAATCCATCGGGTTTTCCGCGATAAGCACAGGCACTTCTAGTTCCTCGGCAAGCAATTGGTCAATGCCGTGCAACAGCGCGCCGCCTCCCGTTAAAATAATGCCGCGGTCAATAATATCGGCCGACAATTCTGGTGGGGTGCGCTCTAATACGCTTTTGGCAGCTTGTACAATCATCGCGACCGATTCACGCAGCGCTTTTTCAATTTCCCCAGAGCGGATCGTGATCGTGCGCGGCAAGCCTGTGACAAGATCGCGGCCCCGAACGTCAATTTCCTCATCACGTGCGCCTGGGAATACAGTTGCGACTTTGATTTTAATTTCTTCCGCAGTTCGTTCCCCAATTAGCAGCTTATATTCCCGCTTGATGTAATGCAAAATTTCCATGTCAAACTTGTCCCCAGCCATTTTAATGGAGGAGGCGGTGACAATGTCTCCCATCGAGAGGACTGCCACATCGGTTGTGCCACCGCCAATATCGACTACCATATTCCCACATGGCTGGAAAATATCCATTCCTGCGCCAATGGCCGCTACTTTTGGCTCTTCTTCTAAGTAAACTTTTTTGCCGCCGCTTTTTTCCGCTGCCTCTTTGATCGCTTTCCGTTCCACCGATGTCGTATTCGACGGGCAACAAATTAAAATGCGCGGTTTGGCGAAAAAGCCTTTGACGTTGAGCTTGTTTAAAAAGTACTTCAACATCGCTTCCGTGATATCGAAATCGGCGATTACTCCATCTTTTAGCGGCCGAATGGCAACGATATTCCCAGGAGTACGCCCTACCATTCGTCTCGCTTCTTCGCCGACAGCCAGCACCTTGTTTGTATTTTTATCAATCGCGACAACGGACGGCTCATTTAACACGATTCCTTTTCCCTTGACAAAAATGAGTACGTTCGCCGTGCCAAGGTCAATCCCAATATCCCTCGAGAACATATATGATCCTCCTTGCCTCTACCCTCGAATCACTCCTAATTGATTATTTTACCATATTTTATTAGGAGAATCATACTATTTTTGTTACGAAGGTATGACGCAAGGTGGAAAACTTCCTAGTTATTTTTCACGGCTTGTTTTTTATATTTTTTCTTTGTCGCTTCCCCCCCGCGCAAATGGCGAATCGATTTATGGTAATCGAGAATTTGTTTGACTTCCTGTGCCAGCTCCGGGTTAATTTCAGGGAGCCGCTCTGTTAAATCTTTGTGAACCGTACTTTTGGAAACCCCGAATTCTTTCGCGATCACGCGAACGGTTTTCCTCGTCTCCACGATGTACTTTCCAATCTTGATAGTACGCTCTTTGATGTAATCGTGCACACCACTCGCCCTCCCTAAGTTGGATGTGAGGAGTGTGAAATGAGACTCGCCTCGTGGATGATGAAAACCACTTCTGCTTGTGCATTTTAGAAACATCTAGAGCTTGTATCCGTGCTGTTATGAACGATCCCCACCTCAAACACTCTCGTTGTTGTTCAATTTGTAACAGTTTATTAGACAAATCGGGCATATATGCCAGAAATATCAAGGAGGACAAGGATTTTTTCATAATTTTTTTCGTTTCTTGTAACAAGATGAAAAATGGGGACGACTATATATAGAAAGGAGTGAGCTTTATGGGAAAAGGACGGATGATCGGGCTAGCGGGCATCGCTGTGGGGGTGGCGGCAATCGGTATGCTTTTTTCCAACAATGGAGGAGAACGGCCAAAGGCAAAAGATGAGACTTCGCAAGCAAAATCGCAATTAGAGCGAGGGATGAGCAATGGGACGCTCAAACCTTCATTAACGTATGAGAAAAAAGATGGAAATTACGTGGTGACGTTTACGGTAAAAAATCAAACCAATCGCGTGCAAACAGTGACGTTTACGAGCGGAAAAAAATATGATTACATTTTGTACCGCGACGGAAAAAAAGTGAAACAGTTCAGCGAAGGGAAAATGTTTACGCAAATTTATGAAGAACGTCCGTTAAAACAAGGAGAAGCGCTCGTTTTTACCGAAACGTTTGCCGATTTGCCAAAAGGAAATTACAAGCTTGAATGGTGGCTTGCGGATAAAAATTGGCCAAACGCAAAAGCGACGATTATGTTTACGGTGGAATAAGCATATGAAAACCTGCCTTTTTCCAACAAGGCAGGTTTCGTTTTTAAGATAATTTACTTTTACCATGCGGCGATTGTTCCATCCGTGCGCGGTTCTGTACCGCCCGCGAGCACTCCTGTGCGCGGATTCCGCCAAATGATTTGACCGCGCCCGAATGTCCCGGAATCGAGGGAAACATGGATTTCATGCCCTTTTCGTGCCAGCGCTTCGGCAATATGACGAGGAAAATGAGGTTCGACGAGCACCTTTTTTCCTTCAACCCATTGCCATCTTGGCGCATCGAGCGCCGCTTGCGGATTGAGATGGAAGTCAATCATGTTCATCACGACTTGCAAGTGCCCTTGCGGCTGCATAAATGCGCCCATGACGCCGAACGGTCCGACCGGCTCGTTTCCTTTGGTTAAAAACCCCGGAATGATCGTATGGTACGGTTTTTTCCTTGGGGCCAGCCGGTTTACATGATGTTCATCAAAGGAAAAATTATGCCCGCGGTTTTGCAGTGCGATGCCTGTACCTGGCACAACAAGGCCGGAGCCAAATCCCATATAGTTGCTTTGAATGAACGACACCATATTGCCGTCGCCGTCCGCCGCTGCTAAATAGACCGTCCCTCCTTTTGGAGGCGTTCCCGGCTTTGGAAGCAATGCTTCTTCTCCAATAAGCGCTCGTCTTGCCTTAGCAAATGATTCGGACAATAATTCTTCGACACGATGCCGCATATAACGGCGGTCGGTAATAAAAGCCGTTCCGTCGGCAAACGCCAGCTTCATCGCTTCGATTTGCTGGTGGTATGTCGCGACCGTTGGCGTTTCTGGAACGGCGAACCCTTTCATGATATTCAGCGCCATTAAGGCGACAAGGCCTTGTCCGTTCGGCGGGATTTCCCATACGTCATAACCACGGTAATGAACAGAAATCGGCTCGACCCATTCCACTTCATATTCCGCTAAATCATCGATGTCTAAAAAGCCGTTATATTGTTTGGAATAGGCCGCGATTTTTTCCGCTAATTCGCCGCGGTAAAAGCTTTCCGCATTCGTTTCCGCAATGAGGCGAAGCGTATTGGCATGATGTTTGGACGCCCATATTTCCCCGATTTTTGGAGCGCGTCTGTTTGGCGCGAACGTTTCAAACCAGCTTGCAAACTCCGGGCCTTTTAACATTTTTTGATATGTTTGAAATGCGGCCTGCCAGTGCTTCCCTAACGTCGGGGACACCGGATAGCCGTTTTCCGCGTAGTCAATGGCGGGTTTTAACACTTCGGTAAGCGGCAGCTTCCCGAATCGTTCGGATAACGCGGCCCACGCCGCCGGCGCGCCTGGGACGGTGACCGGAATCCAGCCGTGTTTTGGAATTTCTTTATATCCACGCTCTTTTACTGCTTCGATAGAAATCGACTTCGGCGAGTACCCGCTTGCATTTAATCCATAAAGCTTTCCGTTCGTCCAAACGATCGCGAACGCATCGCTGCCGATGCCGTTGGATGTTGGCTCCACCACCGTTAAGCACGCGGCGGCCGCAATCGCCGCATCGATGGCATTTCCGCCTTTTTTTAGTATTTCTAGCCCCGCTTGCGCCGCGAGCGGCTGTGATGTCGCCACCATGCCGTTTGCCGCAAACGTCGTCATCCGCTGTGACGGATACGGATAGTGTAAATAGTCCATTGCATTCCCCCCTATACCAGTGAATCTATCGCTATTATTCGCTTTCCGAAATGTTTTTCCTTTTTTTATAGTTCTATAAAAAAATCGCCTGCTTCCCTCCATCTAATAGGAAGGAAACAGGCGATGGTTTACGTTCTTGCCATGCCGATCGAGGCGTCTGGCGTTTTGTAAGATTGTTCATCGCTCGGTGTCGTTGTTTCTTCATCGGTTGATTGTTCCGTTGACGGTGTTTCTTCATTCAACTGGCTTTGTTCATCAGATGTTGTTTGTTCGTTTTCTTTTGTTTGCTCATCGGTTGACGTTGCATTGTTTTGTTCAGTCGCGTTTTCGTTTCCAGCTTTTTGTTCCGTTAGCGCTGTAAACGGTTGGTCAATGTAATCGATCGGGTTGACCGGCTTATTGTCTTTGCGGATTTCAAAGTGAGCATGAATGCCGGCTTCTTGGTTAAATTGGCTTTGTCCTGCTTTTCCGATCACTTGTCCCTGTTTTACCGTATCTCCAGCTTTCACTTTCACATCGGCAAGCGATTGGTAAACGGTGACGACGCCGTTTTCATGGTCGATTTCCACGACATGACCTAAAATCGGGTCTTTTTCCGCTTTGGTTACTGTACCGCTTAACGAAGCAGTAACATCAAACGCTTTGCCGTCCTTTCTCACGATATCGATTCCGCGGTTTGGATGATACGTATTATCATAAAAGACGAGAGCTGCTTCCTGTTCTTCTTTTGACGCATGGTAATCGTAGAACGGTTTTTGGATTTCCACGGAATTTGGATCAAGAACCGGCATCGCGAATTTTTCTACCGCTTCGTTGACTGGAACGGCCGGCTCATTTTGTTGCGAAGTGCCTGCTTGGCTGTATTCGTATTCGTCTTTTTTAGTTTTTTCATCCTGCTTGTTTTGGAACCAAAGCGCTCCTGCTACAATGAGGGCGGCGCATGTTAAATAGATAGCTGGAAACACCCAACGCTTTCTGAACAAACGTTGTAAACTTGGTTTCTTTGGAGAAATTGGATTCTTTTCTTCCTCTCTCATGTTCATCACCTCAGCAACCATTTTGAACAGAAAGAGGAAAATATATACACGAAAAAACAATTTTTTCATTTATTTTTTGAAAAAATGCGTGATTTTATACAAAAAAATAGAGGCATCCCAGCCTCTATTTTTTCACCGTCAGCTTATTTAAAAAAGCGGTCGCAGAAGAAATTTTCACTCCCCGATAATAATATTTGACGATTTGATCGTATGTCTTCCCTTCTTTCGCCATGAAATTGGCGCCGTATTGGCTCATGCCGACACCATGCCCGTATCCTTTTGTCGTGATGACGATTTGATCGCCTTTTCGAACCCACGTAAAATCGGTGGATGTTAAATCTAATTTTTCTCGTACTTCTCTTCCTTTTAGTTTTTTCCCGTTAATCTCTACAACGTCGACACGTTTCCCCGGCGTACGCGATAAAATGACGCCAACCGAGCCGTTTTCCGGTAGTTTCACTCCTAGTTTTCGTTCAAATTCCGCCACCGAAATTACCTTTTGGTGATAGAATTTGGGCGACTTTTTATCCCACGGGCTAGCAACGCTTTTTAAGTATGGAAATTCGTTTTGCCAATACGCTTCGGAATTTTCGGTAAAACCGTTGCTTGTTGAAAAAAACGACGCTTCAATCGGTTTATTGTCGTATGTTAAAATTTGCCCGCTTGTTGCTTGTACCGCTTCTGTAATCTTTTTTATTTTCCATTCATAATCGCTTCCCCATAGACGCTTTAATTCGTCATTGCTGTAGTACACTTGATGCATGACCGTATCAGTCACATTCGCTCCTTTTGGCAGGCTGATTGGTTGATCATTTAATAATTGTTTGACAATGTACGTTCTGGCGGTAAGCGCTTGTGCTTTTAGTGCTTCCATTTCAAATTCCGCCGGCATTTCCGCTGCGACAACGCCGATGACATATTGTTCAAGCGGAATCCGTTCAATCCGCTTTTCTTTACTGCGGTATACCGCTACTTCCACGGCCGGTCCGTTTTCGGTTGCTTTTACGTTTGGCACTTTCTCCTGTTTGCGAAGCTCTTCAGCCAATTTTCCAACCTCACCGTCGTTAAATGGAATTACTAGCACTGTTGGAATGAGCAATACAACGACAAATAAAAAAGAAAGGAGTGCGATAAGTGGTTTTATACGTTTCATATACTCCGAGCCCCCAATATTCATTTTCCAAGCACAAGCGTATATCCGTTCCCAGTTAGGCGCTATTTGCATATTTGCACTTAGGGACACTTGGTTTGTGCTTTTGTTCGTTATATAGTTATGGGCTCGGACAAGTATATATGACAACTTCTTTTCATTCGCTCCTTTGCATCTGATAGGACGTGTATTTTTCGCCGTATACAGAGATGCTTTCTTGCGCGCGCATGAAGCGAAAATCGCTCGGATCATGGCGGCAGCTTTTCCAATGTCATAAAAATAAAAACGACCATTCACTACATATGTAGTTGACGGTCGTTTTTATTTTTATATGTTGAGATCCTTCACTTTTACATCCTCTGCCGCCGTTTCGCTTTCGTCATTGACACGCTCGATGTTGGCACCAAGCGCCGCTAGTTTCTCATGAAAGCGAACATATCCGCGGTCGAGGTGTCTTAATTCCGTCACGCGCGTATAGCCTTCCGCCGCTAAGCCGGCTAAAATTAACGCTGCCGCTGCCCGCAAATCGGTAGCAGCTACTTCCGCGCCTTGCAAATTGCAAGGACCGTTAATAATAACAGAACGTCCTTCAATTTTAATGTCGGCATTCATGCGGCGAAATTCTTCCACATGCATAAAGCGGTTTTCAAATACCGTTTCCGTAACCATACTGGTACCTTCTGCTTTAAGCAGCAATGCCATCATTTGTGACTGCATATCCGTTGGAAAACCTGGATATGGCATTGTTTTAATGTCCACCGCTTTTAATTTTTCTGGACCTATTACCCGCAGTCCATTTCCTTCTTCGATAATAGTGACACCCATTTCTTCCATTTTGGCAATCAAGGAACTTAAATGTTCTGGAACAGCACCTTGTACAAGGACGTTTCCGCCTGTAATTGCCGCAGCAACCATAAACGTACCTGCTTCGATGCGATCAGGAATGACCGTATGAGTCGTGCCAGTCAGCTGGTCCACCCCTTCGATGCGAATCGTGCCGGTCCCAGCCCCGCGCACTTTCGCACCCATCGCATTTAAAAAGTTTGCCAAGTCGACAATTTCTGGTTCTTTGGCGCAGTTTTCAATAATGGTGGTGCCTTCCGCCAATACCGCGGCCATCATAATATTTTCTGTTGCTCCAACACTTGGAAAATCTAAATAAATTTTTGCGCCGCGCAATCTTCCTTTTACTTCGGCATCAATAAATCCGTTTCCGACTTTTACGTGGGCGCCCATCGCTTCAAAGCCTTTTAAATGTTGGTCAATCGGGCGCGAACCGATCGCACAGCCTCCTGGCAGCGCGACGCGGGCGCGGCCATTTCGGGCAAGCAATGATCCCATCACAAGCACCGATGCCCGCATTTTACGCACATATTCAAA
The DNA here is from genome assembly GCF_030268025.1 of Parageobacillus sp. G301. Classification (NCBI taxonomy): domain Bacteria; kingdom Bacillati; phylum Bacillota; class Bacilli; order Caryophanales; family Anoxybacillaceae; genus Parageobacillus; species Parageobacillus sp. G301. The sequence continues at coordinate 246,556 of NZ_BSDB01000002.1, read as the reverse complement.
CGGCGCTTCGGACTTTAGCTCTTGGGATGCATCGACAGTGATCATATTTTCCTCTATTTTTACATCTGCGCCTAAATAACGCAGTACTTCACTAATTGTATATACATCGGAAAGAGCAGGCACATCATGAATAACACTTTTCCCATTACTGGCTAATAATGTTGCGGCGATCACAGGCAAAACGGCATTTTTCGCTCCTTCTACTTTTACGGTGCCGCTCAACCGTTTTCCGCCACGGACGATGATCTTTTCCAAGTTATTCCCCTCCGCGTCCAATTTCTCTATATTAATATTCAATCGTAATGATTGGGGTTCCAATGACGACAACCGTCTTCCCGCCCAATCTTTCTCGCAATGCAAGTTGAATGTTCATTGGCTGATGTTTGCTAGTTGGAAGAACGTATTCCCACTGCCCAGTATATGCAGACAGGGAAACAAATGACTCTTCTTGTAATGATTCAACTGGTGTTGCTTGAAATTCTCTTAGAAGATGTAAAGCATTGTAGAACAAACCACCTTCCATATTATCACTGAAATCCCCTTTGATACAAGTGAAAAATGTAGGCTGTTTCACAAATAATTGGCTCGACTTTTTCTCTATCGTTTCGACAATTTTTTTCCATATTTTTTCGCTCCAACCTAACCCTTTGAGTTCATAGAGGATATACGTTTGTGGCTTGTCCTTTGTGTCGGTCATGACGAGTTGAATTTTTTCTTGAAAGAAGGGGCGGTTGTATATACCCGTTGCTTTTTTCATATGGTGGTTTGCCTCCAAATGCCAATGAAAGGCGCGGTTTTCGTTTTTGAGTTCGTCTAGCTTTTTAAAAAAAGTTGCATCATTTCGAATATGCTGGGCATACTCTCTTGTGTAAACAGTCCATTGTTCAATTTCTACTTCATTGTCTTCTAAAACGCGCGCGATCGTTTTTAATGGCTGAAGAGACTCGTTCCCCATCGCTTCTCCGGATGAATATTGATACATTCCAATAATCATAATAAACAATAATGTCCATAAAAAAATGAATGGACGCACTTGTCTTTTTTTCATATTCGTTTCACTTCCTCTCCTTAATTGTTATTGTTGCCAGATCGGAAGTGAACATACATAAAAAAAATCGACAATAACCAAAAATGAAAGCGCTGTCAGTTCAAAAAAAAGCGAGTAATATGGCATTACTCGCCTCCAAATAGAAACGGGAGTTGTTTCGACCATGATAAATAGTCAAGAAAAAAGTTGGCCACCGTCGAACCGATCATAATCGTCAATAAAATATAAAGCAATCGTCCCTGAAATACACGGTTTGGTTTGATGATCACCTCGAGCCGAACTCCTTGTAATGTCCACCACGTAATGGCGATAAACACGAGATGGACAACAATGCTTACTAACGCCTGCTGGCCCAGCATGGGCATCATCGTTTTTCACTCCTTTCTTTCCATCCATTACTTCGCGGTTTGACGATAAAAGAAGAAGGGGGAATAACCCCCTTTATTGTAACGCTATTGAAGGAAATCGCTAAAGTGATCGAATTGTTCAAGAAAGTGATAAGCTAGCCCTGGAACGATACCGAATAGCAACGTGCCAAGCGCGCAAATGACAACAACGATCGCCAGCCCGATCGATAGTCTCACCGATGATGTCTCATCGGCAGGGCGGAAAAAGATTTGCACAAAAATGCCAAAATAGTATACATACGATATAACCGTTGCAGCGATCATCACCGCGGCAAGCACATAATGACCCGGCTCTGTCATGAGCGCCCCAAGGAAAATGTTCAATTTTCCGATGAAACCAGCCGTACCCGGGATTCCCGCAAGCGACAGCAAGAAAATTCCCATCGCAACCGCTAAAAGCGGGTTTCGCTGATAAAGGCCGGCAAAATGGCTGAGATCATCGGAATCGGCTTCGTCAGATATTCGTTGCAATATCGCAAATGCGCCAAGATTCATGAACAAATACGCAAGCAAATAAAACCAAATCGAATCGATCATGACCCATGACATCGCCGCAAAACCGACAAGAATATATCCGGCGTGGGCAATGCTCGAATAAGCAAACAGCCGCTTCATGCTCCGCTGCTTTAACGCTATCGTATTTCCAATGATCATCGTTGCCCCGGCTAAAAAGGCGATATAATCTTGCATCGAAAACAATAGCGAAGACGGATCTTTTCCTTGCGCCGGCGCTTGGGCAAAGATAGTGATAAACAATCGTAAAACGATGACAAACCCGGCCGTTTTCGAAACGACGCTTAAAAACGCGGTAACAGGAGTCGGCGCTCCTTGATAGACATCCGGCGTCCACATATGGAACGGAACGGATGAAATCTTAAACGATAAACCGACAAGCATCATCAAGAACGCAATCGCCAAGATGTATTGGTATCCGCTATCGGTTAGCTTCTGTACCTCTAAGGCAATTTCTTTTATGTTCGTCGTGCCTGTTAAGCCGAAAATATAGCTCATCCCAAACAGCGTAATCGCTGTCGAAATCCCGCCGTTAATCACATATTTCATCGCCGATTCGTTTGCCTGCATCGATGTTTTTCGTATTCCCGCCAAGATATAAGAGGAAATCGATAATAGCTCTAGCCCGACAAATAAGGTGATTAAATCGCCGCTTGAGGCCATGATCATCGCGCCAAGCAAGGCGCAAAGCAATAAATAGTAGAATTCCCCACGATCTTTTAACCCTTCTTTTGGGCGATAATCAAACGCAAGCAACAGCGAAAGCGCTCCGCCTGCTAATAAAAGAAGCTTAAAGGCTTTGCCAAACGCGTCTAAGCGAAACGTATCGTTCAAAATCGAAACCGTTTTGGCCGGAATAAGTCCGATTGTCGCGATCAACGCAATGGCAACTCCAACAAAAGCAATCCATGCAAGCGGACGGCGGTCTTTATCATCCGGCATAAACAGGTCCATCAGCGAGAGAATGAGCGCCGTTCCAAGAACGATGAATTCCGGTGTCATCATCCCCCATTTGTATTGCAATAATGTATGCATGCTCATTTCTCTCACACTCCTAACCCGTTCATCATCATTTCAATCGTCGCTTGCAATGGTTTCGCTAAAATGTGCGGATATACGCCGATCATCACAATCAATGCGAGCAATACGAACACCGGAATCGCTTCCGCCAGGCTCATATCAAGCACTTGTACGTCATCGCGCTTGGAGGCGCCAAACGTCATGTTCAATACGGCGCGAAGCAGGTAAACCGCGGTCATAATAATGCCGAGCGCACCGACCGCCGCAACGACCGGCTCTGTTTTGAACAAACCTAAAAATGCGGTAAACTCACTTACAAACCCAGACATTCCCGGCAATCCGAGCGACGCCATCGCTCCTGCCAATAAGCACCCCGCCGTCAGCGGCATCACTTTCGCCAGCCCTCCTAAACGGTCGATCGTCGTCGTACTCGTTCGCTCGTATAAAATGCTGACGAGCAAGAACAGCAATGCGGAAATAAATCCATGGGAAACAGCCTGGAAAATCGCCCCTTGAATCCCTGCTTCATTCAGCGCTCCCAATCCAATGAGCACAATTCCCATATGGGAAACACTCGAATAGGCAAGCACCATTTTAAAATCGTCTTGGACGAACGCTAAAAACGCTCCGTACAATAAGTTGACAACCCCTAAAATCGCAATCCAAAAAGCGAAATCGCGGAATTGATCTGGGAATAAACCGATGCCGAACCGAATCAAACCGTACGCCCCGATTTTTAATAACACGCCGGAGTGCAGCATCACAATCGATGGCGGCGCTTGTACGTGCACCCGCAAAATCCAGCGGTGAAACGGAACGATCGGCAACTTAATCCCAAATGCGATCAACAATGCAATAAACAATCCTAAGCGCAAATCGCTCGAAATTGGTGCAATCAGCTGCGCCTCGACCGCCGGATTATGAAGCATTTCTTTTACCAACTCGACATTGGACGTCCCGGTGCGGGCAAATAAAACGATAATGGCAATCAATAAAATCGCCGAACCAATCCCGTTGTAAAGCAAGTAGCTGTATGCGGCGCGCTCCCGTTCAAAACCGCCCCATTTTCCAACTAAAAAGAACATCGGAACGAGTGTGATTTCTAAAAAGATAAAGAATAAAATCATATTTCCTGCCGCAAACACGCCAAGCATGCCGATTTCTAATAGAAGAAAGAGCATGAAATAGCCTTTCCACTCTTTTTTGATATGAATGGAGGCGACGGCGGCAAGCGTCGCCAATAGCGACGTAAGCACGATCATGACAAGCGAAAAGCCGTCGATACTCAGCTCATAACGGATGGCGAACGTGGACTCCGTTAAAAACGGAAAATCCGCGAAGCGAACCCAATCGTGTTTTTCTGCCAAATGTTCCAGGCGGTAACCCCGCAAATATTGTGCAAAGGCAAATAGCGATAAAATCAGCGATGGCAGCGTAGATAAAAAACCGAGCCATTTTATCGTCCGCTCTTGCGTTTTTGGTACAAACGCAAGCAAAAGAATGCCAACAAGCGGGGAGAAAACGAGAAGGGAGAGAAAATACGTTCCATTCATTATAAATACCCCCCTGTGAACGCGAGAATGACGACGAGAAGCGCAAGGCCGATCAACGTCACCGCGCCATACATTTGAACTTGCCCGTTTTGCAGCCGCGATCCGATTGAACCAACCGTGTTTACTGCCGCTGCAACGAGACTGGCCATTCCCTCTACGATAAAGCGATCAATATAATAGAATAATAGACTAATGGCGTTTGCCGCATAGCCAACCGTCCACGCATAACATTCATCGATGTAATATTTATTCCATAACACGTTGTACGCAAACGGAACGCGCGAGCTAAGCCAATCTCTCGCAAGCGAACGTTTTCCGTACATCAGCCACGCGAGGAAAATGCCAAGCAACGAAACGATGGCAGCAACGACCATAATCCAGCTTGGCGCTTCTTCATGAGCATAATGGCCATCTGTCAGCCAATCTCCAAGAAATGTCCCAAACCATGGAGTATGAATGTACCCGGAAATGACGGCAAGCACGGCCAAGACGAGCATCGGAAACGTCATAACCGCTGGCGATTCATGAATTTCCTCCGCTTCATGCCGCCCCTCGCCGCTAAAGACAAGGAAGAAGAGACGGAACATATAAAACGCGGTGAAAAACGAAGCAAAAACCGCCATCCAGAATAAAACGACATGACCATGCGTCCAAGCGGCGGCAAGAATTTCGTCTTTGCTAAAGAATCCTGATAAAAGCGGGACCCCGCTGATGGCCAGCGTTCCGACTAGAAATAGCGGCGCGGTAAGCGGCATTTTCCGCCAAAGTCCGCCCATTTTTTCAATGTCTTGCGTGCCGACGGCATGAATGACGCTTCCTGCCGCTAAAAACAAGAGCGCTTTAAAAAACGCATGTGTCGTCAAATGGAATATTCCCGCTACATAGCTTCCCGAACCGAGCGCAAGCATCATGTAGCCGAGCTGACTTACCGTCGAGTAGGCAAGCACGCGCTTAATATCGGTCTGCACAAGGCCGATGGACGCGGCGAAAATCGCCGTAAATCCTCCGACAACCGCGACCGTCAGCATCGCCGTTTCGCTTGCTTCGTATAACGGGAACAGCGCAGCCACTAAATAAACCCCTGCAGCTACCATCGTGGCCGCGTGGATCAACGCCGAAACTGGCGTCGGACCTTCCATGGCATCTGGAAGCCACGTATGAAGCGGAAACTGGCCAGATTTTCCGATCGCTCCCACGAAAATGAGAATCGCCGCTAGGGTCACCATCGTCTGCGACAGCGTTCCGTCTTGCACGGCTTTAAAAATGTCATCATACTCAAAACTGCCCACTTGCCAGAATAATAGAATCATGCCGATAAAAAAGCCGACATCGCCGATCCGCGTCATAATAAACGCTTTTTTCGCAGCCGCTTTCGCTTCTTCTTTATAGAAATAAAATCCGATTAATAGAAACGAACCAAGGCCAACCAGTTCCCAAAACATATACGTCTGCAATAAATTCGGCGAAACGACAAGACCGAGCATCGCAAACGTGAACAGCCCTAAATACGCATAGAAAACCGAGAACCGCTCATCGCCGCGCATATACCCTTTTGCATACATATGTACTAGAAAGCTAACGAGGGAGACAACGACAAGCATTAATGCATTTAGCGCCGTCACCTCAAATCCAGCTGTCAATTTCGTGCTGCCGATCGCAAGCCATACTTGTTCTGCTTTGTAAGTCGAACCGCCAATGCGGTCAAACAGCACGGCGACAGAAACAAGGAAAGAAATGAACGTCGCTAGTATTCCAACATAAGCACTCGCTTCTTTCATTCGTTTTCCGAAAAGCAGCAATAAGAAAAAGGAAAACAGCGGAAAAAGCGGCACAATCCAAGCCATTTCCATCATGGTATCACAGTCCCCTTTTGATCAAAGAGCTTGAAGAGCTCTTTGCATTTTCTTGCTTTAATGTTTCATCGAATCGATCTCATCGATATGAACGGTTTTGCGGTTGCGATAAAGCGCCATTAAAATCGCGAGTCCCACCGCGGCTTCAGCAGCTGCCACCGTGATGGTAAACAGGGCAAAAATTTGCCCTGAAATACCGGGATGAGCCCCGTGTTTCGCAAAAGCGACTAAATTAATATTGACGGCATTCAGCATTAACTCAATACAAATGAGCACAATCACGGTATTTCGTTTGGTGAGCGCTCCATACAGCCCAATGCAAAACAAGATGAGCGCAAGTACCAGATATACGGATAATGGAACGGAGCTCATTTTTTTGGCGCCCCCTTATCATTTTTTTTCGCTAGTATAATCGCGCCAACAAGCGCCACAAGCAAAATGATCGATGTAATTTCAAACGGAATGATATAATGAGAATATAGGGCGAGGCCGATTTGTTCCGTATTGTTTTCATGGAGATTTGCGGCTTCCTCGCCAAAATCAAGCTGATAAATGCCGAGATAAACGGCGATGCCAAAGGCAAAGACCGCGATGGCGGTGAATGTTTTTCGCCAAAATCCGCCTGTTGTCGTTTCTTCTTTTTCTTCCTCCCGATGGCGCGTCAACATGATGCCAAACAGCATGATAATGGTAATGGCGCCAGAGTAAATAAGCACTTGCACAGCAGCAACAAATTCGGCTGATAAGAGCACGTAAAGACCCGCGATGCTGATGAACGTAAACACAAGCGCGATGACCATATGAACGACTTTCGTTAAATTCAGCATGAGCACTCCGCCGATGATTGCGACGAGGGCGAGCACTAAAAAGGCGAGATATTCTCCGCTCACGGCTTATTCTCCTTTCGGACATTGGTGTCGTTTTCATCGAGCCATGCCAAATCTTTATAAAGGGCATCGCGGCTATATTCCGCCAGCTCAAAATTGTTCGTCATGACGATGGCTTCCGTCGGACATACTTCTGTACAAAGGTCGCATAAAATGCAAATTTCGAAGTTAATGCTGTACGTATCAATGATTTTCCCTTTTTTCGTCGGATCCGGATGCTTTTTTCCTGTCAATTGAATACAGTCGGTTGGACAAATATTAGCACATTGATTGCAAACGATACATTTTTCGGGATAAAATTTTTGAATGCCGCGAAACCGATCTGGAAGGAGAAGCGGTTCATTCGGATAGTCGTACGTTACTTTTTCCCGAGTTAAATTTTTCAGGGTATATGCCAACCCTTTGGCTAAACCGATCATGCATGCCACCCCATTCTTATTAGAAAAATAGTTCTTGTATCAGCGCGGTAACAAAAATATTCAAAAGCGCCACAGGAAACAATACTTTCCATCCTAATTCCATGAGCTGGTCCGCTCTAAGGCGCGGAAATGTCACACGGAACCAAATCAGGACGAAAACAACGATGCTGAATTTTAACGCAAACCAAACGGCTCCTGGAATGAAGTCTAAAAACATCACCGGGTGCCATCCACCTAAAAATAATATCGTTGTAAGCGCCGCCATAGCAAAAAGATACACATATTCCGAAAGCATAAAGAATGCCCAACGAAAACCGGAATACTCGACATGAAACCCGGCAACAAGCTCTGATTCCGCTTCCGGCAAGTCGAATGGAGTGCGGTTTAACTCCGCGACAGCAGCAATGAAAAATACGATAAACGCAATTGGCTGTATGAAAATATACCATACATCTTTTTGCGCTTCGACAATATCGTTTAAATTTAAACTGCCCGTTAGCAAAACAACGCCAAGCACAGACACAACAAGCGGAATTTCATAGGAAATCATTTGTGCCGCCGCACGCATTGCGCCGATGAGCGCATATTTATTGTTCGATGCCCATCCGCCGGCCACAACGCCGATCGTCGTCAGTCCCGAAACGGCAATGTAATAAAGCAAGCCAACGCCGATATCGGCAAATTGAAATGCGTCAGTAAACGGCAATGTCGCCAATACCATAAACGCCGGCGCAAAAGCGATAATCGGCGCTAAAATGAATAACGGCTTGTCAGCAGCTTTTGGAATCGTATCTTCTTTTAAAAGCAGCTTTAATACGTCCGCGACCGTTTGCAATAGCCCCCATCGGCCTCCGACTTGGTTCGGGCCGTAACGGCCTTGCATAAATCCCATGACTTTTCGTTCCGCTAAAATACCATACGTCACAAAAGCAAGAACGGCAAACAACAAGGCAAGACCAAGTCCGAAGAAGATCACGAGATTCGTCCAGCTTGGAGCAGAATTCAGCAATTGTTCCATCATCCGTCGACCTCCCCGAGCACAATATCAATCGAGCCAAGAATCGCAATCACATTCGCAATATTTTCCCCTTTTAACAGTTTCGGGAGTATTTGCAAATTGTAAAACGACGGCCGACGGAATTTGATGCGGTACGGCTCTTTCTTTCCGTCGCTGGCGATGTAACAGCCGATTTCCCCGCGCGGTGATTCAATGCGGACAAATGTCTCTCCCGGCGGCGCTTTAATGATGCGCGGCACTTTCCCCATAATTTCTCCGCTTTTTGGAAATTGTTCACATGCTTGTTCGATGATTTTTAATGATTCTTCTATTTCCGCCAAGCGGCATTCATAACGGGCAAGGCAGTCTCCTTCTTCCCGCACCGGAATGTCAAAATCAAAACGGTCATAAATCGAATACGGCTCGTTTTTCCGTAAGTCCCATTTCACGCCGGTACAACGCAAGTTTACGCCGCTTAACGAATAGTTGATCGCTTCTTCTTTCGTATATTTGCCAACACCGATGACGCGATGGCGGAAAATTTCATTTCCTGTCACAAGGTCATGATAACCAGCGAGTTTTTCCCGCATATACGGGACAAATTGTTTTACTTTTTCAATCCATCCATCCGGCGCATCCCATTTCACGCCGCCGACGCGCATGTAATTGAACGTCAGTCGCGCCCCTGACAGCTCGTTTAATAGATTAATAATCATTTCCCGCTCGCGGAATGCGTACAAAAACGGGCTTGTGGCGCCAAGGTCGAGCAAATACGTCCCCCACCAGACAAGATGGCTGGCGATTCTGCCAAGTTCCATTGCCAAAACGCGCAAATATTCCGCTCGTTCCGGAACTTCAATGCCCATCATTGTTTCCACTGCATGACAAATAACATAGTTATTGGTCATTGCCGATAAATAATCCATCCGGTCTGTATACGGGATGATTTGCGTATATTGTAAGTTTTCCGCTAACTTTTCCGTTCCGCGGTGGAGGTAGCCGATGACAGGTTTCGCTTCTTGAATGATCTCTCCATCTATTTTTAAAATAAGGCGGAAAACTCCGTGTGTACTCGGGTGCTGCGGTCCTACGTTTAAAATCATTTCTTCCGTCCGAAGCATAGTTATACCTCCGCGTCGTATGGTTCATAATCTTTGCGAAGCGGATATCCGACCCAATCTTCTCCTAAAAAGATACGGATTAAATTCGGGTGCCCTTTAAAACGGATTCCTAATAGGTCGTACGCCTCGCATTCCGGCCAATTTGCCCCCTGCCAAAGCGGAACGAGAGAATCAATCTCCGGCTGGTCGCGGTCGATTTTCACTTTTAATGCGACAGCTTGGCGGTTTTTATAAGAATATAAGTGCACATATACTTCCATATGTGTTTGAAAATCCGTTCCATGCAGCTCCGACAAATAATCAAAACTAAGCTGTTCGTTATATTTTAGAAACTCGGCGATTTTGTAATATGTATCCTTTTTTGCGACCAATGTCGGAACATCTTTGGAAAGGCGGTTAATATAGGCATCTTCTAGCACATCTTCGCCGAGATGTTCGCAAATCACTTTGACGTATTTATCAAGAAGCGGCTGATTTGGCGATGGAGTTTCTTCTTTTTTCACTGCTGGCCCTGAATCTCCTGCGGCTTTCGCTTTCGACGCAGCCGCTGCTTTTGCTTTTGCTGCCGCAATCGCCTTTGCTTTCGCTTTTGCGAGATCATCATCATTTTCGCCAGCGGTGCCGCTTGCTTGTTGTTTTGCCAGCGCTTTGGCTTTTGCAGCGGCTGCCGCCTTCGCCTTCGCTGCCGCAATCGCTTTTTGTTTGGCAAGATCTTCTTCCGCTCCGTCGCCCGCTGCTTCTTTTGCCTTTTGTTTCGCCAGCGCCGCCGCTTTTGCTTTCGCCGCCGCTGCTGCCTTCTTCTTCGCAAGCGCCAGATCATCTTCTGGGGCTTCTTGCTTTTCTCCTTCTGCCTGCTGTGCTTCTTTTGCTTTTTGTTTCGCCAGCGCCGCCGCCTTCGCTTTCGCCGCCGCTGCTGCTTTCTTCTTCGCAAGCGCTAGATCATCTTCGGCGCTTTCTTGGTTTTCTCCTTCTGCCTGTTGCGCTTCTTTTGCCTTTTGTTTCGCCAACGCCGCCGCTTTTGCTTTCGCCGCCGCTGCCGCCTTCTTCTTCGCAAGCGCCAGATCATCTTCTGGGGCTTCTTGCTTTTCTCCTTCTGCCTGCTGTGCTTCTTTTGCTTTTTGTTTCGCCAGCGCCGCCGCTTTTGCTTTCGCCTCTTCCGCCGCTTTTTTCTTCGCAAGGGCGAGATCGTCTTCGGCAAGTTTTTCTTCGGTTGGGACTTTTGGTTCTTCGAGCCGCTGTTCAGTTTGTTCAGCGGCTCGTTTCGCCGCTAATCGTTCGCGCGCCAACTGTTTCGCTCTCTCTGCCGCTTCTTTTTTCCGCTGCTGTAAATCTTTTTCTTCACTCATCGATTACAGCACCTTCTTCCCCGTCTTTGCTTCATAACGGATTTTTTCTTTTAATTTATTAATCCCGTAAATTAACGCTGCCGGATTCGGCGGGCAACCAGGAATATATACATCAACTGGTATGATTTGATCTACCCCTTTGACGACGCTATATGATTTCACATACGGCCCTCCTGCCGTTGCGCATGAACCCATGGCAATGACCCATTTCGGTTCTGGCATTTGATCATATAAACGGCGGATGATTGGCGCCATCTTTTTCGTCACCGTTCCGGATACAATCATGACATCAGACTGTCTTGGAGACGCACGGAAAAAGGAACCGAATCGGTCTAAATCATAATGAGCTCCGCCGACTCCCATCATTTCAATCGCGCAGCAGGCAAGACCAAACGTTAACGGCCATAGAGAATTGCTGCGGGCCCACGCCTTTAATTGTTCCAATGTAGTGAAAAACACGTTGCGCTTTAACTCTTCCATATCTCCTTCCGGCATGTCCAACCATTTTACATCCATTGTAACACCTTCTTTTTCCAAGCATAGACAAGACCAAGAACGAGCATCAGCACGAAAATAAGCATTTCCACTAAAGCGAATAATCCTAATTTGTTATAAGCGACTGCCCATGGATATAAAAACACCGTTTCGACATCAAAAATGACAAATAATAGCGCAAACATATAGTAACGAACTTGAAACTGAACACGCGAGTCATGGAACGGATTGTTACCGCTTTCATAAGTGGTTTGCTTTGCCTCACTCGGAACATGCGGACGCAGAAGTCGTCCTATTGTTAATGCGCCAACTGGAAGCAAAATGCCGATGCACAAAAATACAAAGACAATCACATAGTTATTGACGTATACGTTCCACAATATGCCGTTCGCTCCCTTCATTATTATGCTACTTTATATTGTTTTGAAATATTACACAATTACGAATGTTTCCAGTGCCATTATAACATTTATATCCAGAAGTGTCGACAGACCATCCATTTTTTATAACGACAGCGATAACAATAAATAACAATAAAAAAGACGGGAGAAACGATTTCCTCCCGTCTTTTATTTCATGTTTGCTACGTTTAAGCGGTTAATCGCCCGTTTTAGTGCCAGTTCCGCACGTTTAAAGTCGATATCATCCTCTTTGCTTTGCAGACGCCGTTCCGCGCGTTCTTTCGCTGCTTTTGCTCGGGTCACATCGATATCTTCCGCTCTTTCCGCCGCTTGCGCCAAAATCGTCACTTTGTCAGGGCGGACTTCCAAAAACCCGCCGCTGACCGCGATATATTCCGTTTTCCCCTCTTTTTTCAGGCGAACGGCACTGATCTCAAGCGGAGCAACAAGCGGAATATGCCCTGGCAAAATTCCAAGCTCTCCGCTTTTTGCTTTCGTGCTTACCATCTCTACGTCCGCTTCATATACCGGGCCATCAGGAGTAACGACACTGACCTTGATCGTTTTCATCATGAAATCCTCCTATGTCCCTCAATTAAACTTCTACGCCCATTTGCTTCGCTTTTTCAACAACTTCTTCAATGCGCCCTACTAAGCGGAAAGCATCTTCTGGAATGTGATCGTATTTTCCTTCCAAAATTTCTTTGAAGCCGCGAACTGTTTCTTTAATAGGCACGTAAGAACCAGGTTGACCTGTAAATTGCTCCGCGACGTGGAAGTTTTGCGATAAGAAGAATTGAATGCGGCGAGCGCGATGAACGACGAGTTTATCTTCATCGGATAGCTCATCCATACCGAGAATCGCGATAATATCTTGCAATTCTCTATAACGTTGCAATGTTTGTTGCACTTTGCGCGCTACTTGGTAATGTTCTTCACCAACGATTTCAGGCGCAAGCGCGCGAGATGTGGACGCAAGCGGATCCACTGCTGGATAAATACCCATTTCCGCAAGTTTCCGCTCTAGGTTCGTCGTTGCGTCCAAGTGAGAGAACGTTGTTGCTGGCGCTGGGTCTGTGTAGTCGTCCGCTGGTACGTAAATCGCTTGAATCGATGTGATAGAACCAGTGGCTGTAGAAGTGATCCGTTCTTGCAATTGACCCATTTCTGTCGCAAGCGTCGGTTGATAACCTACGGCAGAAGGCATGCGGCCTAATAGCGCCGAAACCTCAGAACCAGCTTGCGTGAAACGGAAAATGTTGTCGATAAAGAGCAGCACGTCTTGTCCTTGCTCGTCACGGAAGTATTCCGCCATCGTTAATCCTGTCAACGCTACGCGCATCCGCGCACCAGGCGGCTCGTTCATTTGTCCGAATACCATCGCCGTTTTGCTGATAACGCCGGAATCTTTCATTTCATGGTAAAGGTCGTTCCCTTCACGAGTGCGTTCCCCTACGCCGGCGAATACGGAAATACCACCGTGCTCTTGCGCAATGTTATGAATAAGTTCTTGGATTAAGACCGTTTTTCCTACACCAGCACCGCCGAATAGACCGATTTTTCCACCTTTAATGTATGGAGCAAGCAAGTCAACGACTTTAATACCTGTTTCCAAAATTTCTACTTCTGTTGCAAGCTCTTCGAATTTTGGCGCTGGACGATGGATTGGGTCACGACGCGCATCATCTGGAATTTCCCCTTGCATGTCGATCGGTTCCCCTAAGACGTTGAATACGCGGCCAAGGGTAACTTCTCCGACTGGAACGGAAATTGGCGCACCTGTGTCAATGACTTCCATTCCACGAATCAATCCGTCTGTCGATGCCATTGCAATCGTACGAACCGTATCATCGCCAAGATGAAGTGCTACTTCTAATGTTAAGTCGATGTCGACTTCATTTTCATTACGCGCTTTATGTTGAATCTTCAAAGCGTTGTAGATCGCAGGAAGATGTCCGTTTTCGAACTTTACGTCTACAACCGGACCCATAACTTGAATAACGCGTCCTTTTGTCATCGTTTTCCCTCCTAACTTGCTAGTTGGACAGCAGTACCTATATAGTGAAACTTGAAAATTCTACTTTTGCGATCTATTTTTTCGACTGCGCTTATGCGTGACGAAGGCAAGTTATCGACTTGCCTCCGACAGTCGAAAATTCTTTCGATAAGATGAAATATCAAGTTGCGTTTATATAATTGCAGCTTCCAATTTACCGTTATTGCAACGCGTTTGCTCCCGCCACGATTTCCGTAATCTCTTGGGTAATCGCTGCTTGACGAGCACGGTTGTAGGAAAGAGTAAGCGTACGAATAAGCTCGTGCGCGTTGTCCGTCGCGTTTTTCATCGCCGTCATCCGCGCTGCATGCTCGCTTGCCTTCGCATCTAACAGCGCACCGTAAATAAGACTTTCGGCATATTGCGGCAAAAGCACATCTAAAATTTCTTCTTGAGAAGGTTCAAATTCATACGTTGTCCGTTGTTTGTTATCGACTAAATCCGTTAACGGCAACAGCTTTCTTTCTGTCACCTCTTGTTGGATCGCACTGACGTAATGGTTGTAGTACATATACAACTCATCAAACGTACCATCCGCAAACAATCCGACCGCCTTATTCGCAATTTCTTTAATATCCGCGAAAGACGGTTGATCCGGCAGCCCAGTAATATTTAAAATGACCGGGAAATTTCTCTTTTTGAAAAAGCTTAAACCGACACGTCCAATGACAATAATCGCATATTCATCTGGAGATTGATGGCGCTGTTGAATCGTTTGGTACACAGTGCGAAGAACGTTGCTGTTATACGCTCCCGCCAAGCCGCGATCCGATGTGATCACTAAATAGCCTGTCTTTTTCACCGGGCGCGTCACTAGCATCGGATGTGTCGCATTGCCGGCACCAAGGGCGATGTTCGCAACGACTTCTTGCATTTTATCCATATATGGAACAAACGATTTCGCGTTCATTTCCGCGCGGTTTAACTTCGAAGCGGAAACCATCTCCATCGCCTTCGTAATTTGGCTTGTTTTTTTCGTCGCGTTGATGCGCTTTTTAATGTCGCGTAAGGATGCCAAAGGTTTCACCACCTTTTTTATGCACGAAATCTAGAATAGAGGAGGAACAGAAGCCGTCATCCTTCTGTTCCGCCCTGCTTTATTGAGAAACAACAAACGTTTTCTTGAACGCTTCGATCGCTTTGTTGAAATCTTCTTCGTTTGGAAGTTCTTTTGTTGTACGAATATGTTCAAGCAAGTGTTGGCCGTTTTGGTCGAGCCATAAGAAGAATTCTTTTTCAAAGCGGCGAATATCTTCGACTGGAATGTCGTCTAAGAAACCGTGAGTAAGCGCGTAAATGATCGCCACTTGTTTTTCTACTGGAATCGGTGCATGCAAGTCTTGTTTTAACACTTCTACCGTACGAGCACCGCGTGCGAGCTTTGCTTGCGTCGCTTTATCAAGGTCTGAACCGAACTGTGCGAACGCTTCAAGTTCACGATACGCCGCTAAGTCAAGGCGAAGCGTACCCGATACTTTTTTCATCGCTTTAATTTGTGCCGCACCACCGACGCGGGATACGGAAAGACCAGCGTTAATCGCCGGGCGAACGCCGGAGAAGAACAAATCAGATTGCAAGAAAATTTGCCCGTCTGTAATGGAGATGACGTTCGTCGGAATGTAAGCAGAAATGTCACCAGCTTGCGTTTCGACAAACGGAAGCGCTGTTAACGAACCGCCGCCTTTGGCATCGCTTAATTTTGCTGCGCGCTCTAAGAGGCGAGAGTGCAAGTAGAAGATATCCCCTGGATATGCTTCACGGCCTGGTGGACGGCGAAGCAATAGTGACAACTCACGGTAAGCCGCCGCTTGTTTTGATAAGTCGTCATAAACAACAAGCACGTGCTGACCTTTATACATGAAATATTCGCCCATCGTTACACCGGCATATGGCGCAAGGAACAATAGTGGCGCTGGTTGTGATGCAGATGCCGTCACAACGATCGTATAATCTAGCGCACCGTGTTTCCGCAATGTTTCGACAACCGTGCGGACCGTTGATTCTTTTTGTCCGATCGCGACGTAAATACAAATCATATTTTGATCTTTTTGGTTGATAATCGTGTCGATCGCAATCGATGTTTTCCCTGTTTGACGGTCTCCGATGATTAACTCACGTTGACCGCGGCCGATTGGCACCAATGCGTCAATCGCTTTAATCCCTGTTTGCAACGGTTCATGAACCGATTTACGGTCCATAACACCTGGTGCTGGGCTTTCAATTGGACGAGTTTCTGTCGTTTCGATTGGGCCCAAACCGTCGACTGGTTGTCCTAGAGGGTTAACGACGCGGCCAATTAACGCTTCACCGACAGGCACTTCCATGATACGTCCTGTACGGCGCACTTCATCGCCTTCTTTAATCCCTGTATATGGACCTAAAATAACGATACCAACGTTGTTTTCTTCTAAGTTTAGCGCCATTCCCATGACACCGTTGGAAAACTCGACAAGTTCCCCAGACATTACGTTGTCCAAACCATGGGCGCGCGCGATACCGTCACCAATTTGAATTACCGTACCGACATCGCTTACTTGAATTTCAGACTCATAGTTTTCGATTTGCTGCTTAATGAGCGCGCTTATTTCTTCCGCTCTGATGCTCATTCATTTCACCCCTATCTTCAAATCTTAGCCGATAAGCTGTCGTTGAATTCGTTCTAATTTTCCGCTGATGCTGCCATCGTAAATGCGGTTGCCGATGCGCAGCTTCACGCCGCCAATTAAGCTTGGGTCGACGATATTTTCAATGTGAAGCGTCGTTTTGCCCATTTTTTTCGCAAACACATCCGAAAGTGCGCGTTTTTCCTCTTCCGTTAGCGGACGAGCCGAATATGCGGTCGCCTCAGCGACGCCACGAGCTTCGTTCACCAAATGGATAAACTGCTCTGCAAGCTGTGGAACGATATCAATGCGATGACGTTCCAACAAAAGCAGCAATGTATTTCGTAACGGGCTTGACACCGCCGCGAACGTTTCTTTTATTAACGCTTTTTTCTTTTCCAATGATAGCTTCGGGTATGTCAATAGCGATAAGAATTTATCGTTTTCAGCAAACACTTGCCAAACGGCGCGAATTTCTTCCTCTAATTGATCAAGAAGCTGCTTTTCCGTGGCGATTTGAAAAAGAGCTAACGCATATCGCTTTGCTATGATTTCTTTGTTCATCGCCCTTCTCCTACCTCTTGAATGTACTCGCTAATCAACTTCGCTTGATCTTGCTCGGTTAACTCTTTTTCAATCACTTTGGAAGCAATTAATACAGATAGTGAAGCAACTTGTTCTCGCAACGCGGCCATCGCTTGTTCTTTTTCGCGTTCGATTTCTTTTTTCGCTGTTTCTCTTAAACGCTCTGCTTCCGCACGGGCAGACGCGATAATTTGCTCTTTTTGCTCCTCAGCCATTTTGCGCGCGTTTTCAATGAGCTCCTGCGCCTCTTGGCGAGATTGCTTCATTAGTTCGCGCTGTTCTTCCAATAGCTTTTCCGCTTCTTTGCGATGTTTTTCCGCTTGATCGATTTCGTTTGCAATATGCTCTTCGCGCTGTTTCATAATATTCATTAACGGCTGCCAAGCGAATTTTCGGAGCAATGCCAATAAAATGATAAACATTAATAATTGAAAGATAATATCGCCGCTATTAATGCCCGTATGATGCGCGG
This sequence comes from Parageobacillus sp. G301, assembly GCF_030268025.1. Lineage (NCBI taxonomy): Bacteria > Bacillati > Bacillota > Bacilli > Caryophanales > Anoxybacillaceae > Parageobacillus > Parageobacillus sp. G301. The sequence continues at coordinate 228,780 of NZ_BSDB01000002.1, read as the reverse complement.
CCTCGCCCAGCGCCAACAGTTTCAAGTTTACTAACACTGCGTTTCACTCCTTTCGACAGCTATCCACACCTGCGCCGTCCGTTTTCGATGCAACGACGAACAGCTTTTCCTTTCCTCCAATACATACATAAAGGAATGGCGAAGGTGATCGTCTACACGAACTTCGCCATCATAAAGTAGTTATTTCGTTATCTGTTCATAACGATGAATGAGATAACTACGCCGATGATCGGCAATGCTTCAACTAGCGCAACCCCGATAAACATTGTCGTTTGAAGTACAGGGCGCAATTCTGGTTGACGTGCGATACCTTCTACTGTACGACCTACAATTAAACCGTTACCGATACCAGCACCAAGTGCCGCTAAACCTACTGCAATAGCAGCTGCAATTAAATTCATGGTAAATATCCTCCTTTTTCTTTGCTTTTCCTTTATTTTTAAATTTTTTATGATTAATGGTCTTGGCTGACTTTATGGGCCATGTAAACCATTGTTAACATCGTGAAAATGAATGCTTGGATACAGCCAACGAAAATACTGAATCCTTGCCATACCATCATCGGAATCGCCGCGCCAATGGCACCGACCACTCCGCCGTTCGTAGCAAGTCCAGCTAACAATCCTAGCAAAATTTCGCCAGCGAAAATGTTACCGTAAAGACGGAGACCTAATGTTAACGTATTGGCGAATTCTTCGACAATTTTAAGAGGAAATAAAAATGCCATCGGTCTCGTATAATCGCGCATGTACTCTTTTACGCCTTTCATTTTCACACCGTAGTAGTGTGTGAGACCAACGATCATCACAGCGAGAGTCAACGTAATCGTGGCATCCGCCGTCGGCGACTTCCACCAGAGCACATCTCCTACGCGAACGGAAAACGGCAAGCCAAGCATGTTCGCAACGAAGATGTACATGATTAACGTTACACCTAACGTTAAAAAGCGGCCGCCTGTTTGCCAATCCATGGTGCTATTAATGATTCCTTTCACAAAATCAAATACCCATTCTATGAAATTTTGCATTCCCGTCGGGCGTAACTGTAAAGACCGCGTTGCCACGATGGCAATGATGAATACGATCAAACTTGTGATCGTAATCATTAATACGTTAGATAAGTTGAATGTTAGCCCTAAAAACTCTCGAATAGGCGCTTCGTGTTGCAACCGTCCCTCACCTCTCTTTCATACATGTTGTCCATTATTGCGGAGTTTTTGCAGAAGAAAATCTATTATAATGACAATATAGGATGTCATTAATCCCAACACAACAGGAAGGATAGCGAAATATTGCGGATATTCGACGGCGATCGCAGCTGCAAGCGCCGCTAAAGCCAAGCGGGAAAGCGTCCCGATCGTGCGCACTTTTTTCCGCTGTGAAACTGCTTGTCCGAATTTTTCGATTTTACTCGTTAAACTCCACAGCATTAATGCGCTGATCACTGTTCCAAGAATCAGGCTTAAAAAAAACGTCTTATATTCGGTAAAACCCCACCCTAACGTATAAAGCGAAAGCAAATACAATATGTATTTTAGCTGTCGAAAGAACATTTGCCGGAATTTCTCCATGTTGCTACTCCTCTGGGAAATATTGACGAATTAAACGCAACATTCCATATACCCCAGCTGCTAGTCCGATCAACAGACCGACAATAAGAAAAATTGGTTCTGTATGAAACTTCTCGTCGATCCATTTTCCTCCAAAAACCCCCACCAAAATCGAACCAACCAACTGAGATACGATTGCTGACATCAGTGCCATCGCTTGAAATGGGTGGCGTTGTTTAGGGCGCATACACATACTTCCCTATCATTATTTTACATGCTGTGAAAACCTTATCATAATATCCCCTGTCAAGCATACAATACCATGGGTTCAATGTCAATGTGTTTCATAGAAAAAAACTGTATTATAACAACGAAAATGTTAATAATTTGTGACATTTATTAATTTCTTTTTCACTTAATTAGTGTATAATGATATATTTATTCTTTTAGACATAATCTTTAAAAAAAAGACGGTATCACTTCCATGAAATGATACCGTCTTTAGAATTTATTTTGTGCCGAATAAGCGATCACCGGCATCTCCAAGGCCTGGAACGATATAGCCGTGATCGTTTAGTTTTTCATCGAGTGCAGCAATGTAAATATCGACATCCGGGTGTGCTTGTTTCACCGCTTCCACCCCTTCTGGGGCAGCAATTAAGCACATGAATTTAATGCTTTTTGCGCCGCGTTTTTTTAAGGCGTTAATCGCTTCTACCGCTGATCCGCCTGTCGCGAGCATCGGGTCCACAACAATAAAATCGCGCTCTTCTACATCGGTCGGCAGCTTCACGTAATATTCAACCGGTTTTAACGTTTCTGGGTCGCGATATAACCCGATATGGCCGACTTTCGCGGCTGGAATCAATTTTAAAATGCCATCGACCATGCCCATTCCTGCGCGCAAAATCGGGATTACACCAAGTTTTTTGCCGGCGATTACTTTCGATTTTGCTTTGCTGACCGGTGTTTCAATTTCGACTTCTTCAAGCGGGAGATCGCGCGTAATTTCAAACGCCATCAACGTCGCCACTTCTTCGACAAGTTCACGAAACTCTTTCGTGCCAGTGTTTTTGTCGCGAATATATGTCAGCTTATGTTGGATAAGTGGATGATCGAATACATATACTTTTCCCATTTTGCACTCTCCTCTTTGTTTGCGGTTTACACTTCCATTAATTCTACCGAAAAATATACGTGTATTCAACTACAAACAAAAACACGCCTCTAAAGACATTCGTCTTAGAGGCGCGTTTTTTGTCAACGATATAATGGGAATTTTTCCGTTAATGCCGCTACGCGTTTTCGCGCTTCTTCCAATTTTGCTTCGTCTTCGTGATTTTTTAATGTAAGACTAATAATGCTTGCGATTTCATCCATTTCTTCCAAACCGAATCCGCGCGTCGTTACCGCGGCGGTGCCGATACGGATGCCGCTTGTCACAAATGGGCTTTCCGGATCGTACGGAATCGTATTTTTGTTGACGGTGATACCGACTTCGTCCAACACTTTTTCCGCCACTTTTCCAGTGAGGCCAAGGGAACGTAAATCAATTAACAACAAGTGGTTGTCTGTTCCGCCGGAAACGAGTGTAAAGCCTTCTTTTTTCAATGCTTCCGCGAGGCGTTTTGCGTTGTTGATGATATTTTGCGCATATGTTTTAAAGCTGTCTTGCAGTGCTTCACCGAGCGCGACTGCTTTCGCCGCGATGACGTGCATGAGCGGTCCGCCTTGAATGCCTGGGAAGATCGCTTTGTCAATTTGTTTTGCAAACTCTTCTTTGCAAAGGATCATGCCGCCGCGCGGCCCGCGGAGCGTCTTATGCGTCGTTGTAGTCACAAAATGCGCATATGGCACCGGATTTGGATGAAGACCTGCCGCAACAAGACCTGCAATGTGCGCCATGTCTACCATCAAGTACGCCCCTACTTCATCAGCGATTTCACGGAAACGTTTAAAATCGATGATGCGCGGATAAGCGCTTGCCCCTGCTACAATCAGTTTCGGCTTATGTATGCGCGCTTTTTCAAGCACATCATCATAATCAATGACATGTGTTTCTGGATCGACACCGTATTCGACAAAGTTATATTGAATGCCGCTAAAGTTGACTGGGCTGCCATGCGTTAAATGACCGCCGTGCGACAAATTCATCCCAAGCACCGTATCGCCATGTTCCAAAACAGTAAAATATACCGCCATGTTCGCTTGTGCGCCAGAATGCGGCTGTACGTTGGCATGTTCCGCGCCAAACAATTTTTTCGCCCGTTCGCGCGCGAGATCCTCGACGACATCGACATATTCGCAGCCACCATAATAGCGGCGGCCCGGATATCCTTCGGCATATTTATTCGTTAATACCGATCCTTGCGCTTCCATAACAGCGCGGCTGACAAAATTTTCTGACGCGATTAATTCAATTTTTGATTGCTGCCGTTTCAACTCATTTTGAATCGCTTCAAATACTTGCGGATCTTGTTGTGGCAAGTAGTTCATCACTAGCTCCCCCTCATTTCGAAATAATGAATATTCTTTTTTATTTTACCAGCCTTTTGCGGGTAGATTCAAAGAAAAAATGAACAAAATCATCAGGAAGTGCAAGAAGTATTCGGATTTTCTAAAGAGTAGACTGCGCGGGCGCCGCCGATCAGTTTCGGCCTCGTTTTTGCCAATGTCACATGGGCATGTCCCACTTGCTTTAACGACACGCGCACAGGAACAGCGACATGCTTTAAATGCATGCCGATCAATGTATCGCCGATATCAATGCCGGCATCTGCTTTAATAAATTCGACAACGACGGGATCGTTCATATGACGATACGCGTATTCAGCCATTGCTCCGCCGGCTGTTCGGACAGGGATGACCGAGACGATTTCAAGCTGACGGGACATGGCGGTCTGTCTTTCTACAACAAGCGCACGGTTTAAATGTTCGCAACATTGAAACGCTAGCTGCACCCCTGTTTCCTCATGCCACTTTTTCAATTCGGCAAACAGCATTTCGGCGACTTCCGTTGAGCCAGCTGTTCCGATTTTCTCGCCGATCACTTCGCTTGTGCTGCAGCCGATGACAAGAATATGCTCGGATGAAAGCGGGACTTGCTTTCGAAATTCACCAATAATCGTCTGCCATTGCTGCTTCCATTCGGATAATGGGGAAGACATATTGATGATTCCTCCCATGTTATAAATGTTTGTTTTCATATTGTGTAATTTTTTCCACGCGTCGTGCGTGACGTCCGCCTTCAAATTCCGTCGTCAACCACACTTTCGCGATTTCACGCGCTAATCCTGGTCCAATGACGCGTTCTCCCATCGCTAATATGTTGCTATCATTATGCTGGCGCGTTAATTTGGCGCTATATACGTCGTGACAGAGCGCGCAACGAATGCCTTTTACTTTATTAGCGGCAATCGTCATGCCAATTCCGGTACCGCAAATTAAAATGCCGCGATCCACTTCCCCGTTTGCGACTTTTTCCGCAACTGGAATCGCGTAATCAGGATAATCGACCGATGTTTCGCATTCACATCCTAAGTCGATGTACTCGATCCCCATTTCGTCCATTAATTTTTTAATTTCTTCACGAATATGAATTCCGCCGTGATCAGATGCAATCGCTACTTTCATGTTCATTTCCTCCTTGTTTTGTCATATAGAAAAAAGCCGCCTTTCTATTCATTTTACATGTTTCCGATATAGAAGGCGACCTTTCTAATTTTATCTTGTACCAAATTGGTCGATCGTTTCTTTTAATTTTTTCGCTTGTTCCGCCAATTCTTCCGCTAGTTTGTTTACATGCTGAATAACAGAAGTTTGTTCTTGTGTTGCCGCCGTTACTTCCATCGCCCCAGCCGACGTTTCTTCGGCAATCGCCGCAACTTCTTGTGATTGAATCGACGCTTTTTCGATATGTGACATTTGTTCTTTCACTAATTCAGCAATTTCATGGACGGAACGAACGACTTCGTGAATCGATTTGGTCATTTCCGCAATCGCGTCGTTCGTATCGGCACCTTTTGCGGCTTCTTCATTCGCGGATTTTACTTGCTCATGAATTTGTGATACGACATGTGCGACTTCCTTTTGAATGTTTTGAATCAGCTCAGAAATCCCTTGAACCGCTTTTGCGCTCTCATCCGCAAGCTTCCGGACTTCTTCCGCGACAACAGCAAAACCTTTTCCATGCTCGCCAGCGCGCGCCGCTTCAATGGAGGCATTTAAGGCAAGCAAGTTCGTTTGCCCGGCAATATCACCGACTAGAGAGATAATGTTTTCCACTTCTTTCGCATGTTGCTCCAGCCGCTCGACCGCACTTAAAGACGTTTGATTATTGCGCGCCAATTGTTCGATTCCGCTGACAAGCGAACTAATGACTTCACGGCTTTTATGTAATGTTGTCACCATTTCCTTCGCTAATTGTTCGGATTGATTCGCCTTTTGCTGCACTTGATTCGCAATGCGCAGCACATCATCCACCGACTCAGCGGCCGTTTGCATCGATACAGCAGAGTCATTCGCGCCTTTAGAAATTTCCTCAATCGTGCGGGCAATATCTTTCGAACGCTCTGCCGCAACAAGGGAAGCGCTCGTAATTTCCACGACTTTCTCATTCGTACGAGAAAAATTATCTTCAATATTTTTCACGATTGTTCGCAAACTTCGCAACATTTCATTAAAAGCAATCCCTAATGAGCGGATTTCATCATCTGATTTGGACAACGGAACATCTTCATTAATTTGTCCGCTTGCTGCTTTGATTGCCGCCTGTTCTAACCGATGCAACGGCTTTACGATCAATCCTGATGCCATGTATGCAAGCAAGCCTGACCAAATGATTCCAAGCAATAGTATAATAATGGTAAACGCGCTTTTGTTCATCGAAGTGAAGAATAAATCATACAAAACATAAATAAAAAATGCGCTTGTAGAATACGTAATGATGGCCAATATGGTTGTAAATGCAACAATTTTTAGACGTAAACTAAAACGATATCTCTGTTTTTCCCTTTCCATTCCCTTTCCTCCTACTGATTTCCACCAAGCTTACGCACGAGGTGATCAATCAGCTTTTCTAGCTCATCTCTCGTCTTGCGATACGTTTCAACAGAACCGCCAAACGGATCGGATACGTCCCCTTGTTTTCCGAAAACAAATTCTTTGAGAGTGAACGTTTTCTCTTTCGCTTCTGGAAATCTTTCAATGATTAACTGCTTATGCCCAGCCGTCATGGCAAAAATATGCGTCGCCCAATCGATATCTTCTTTTTTCAGCATTGATGAACGATGTTTTGTTTCGATTCCCTTTTCCTTTAACACCGTTTTTACGTGAAGCGAAGCATCGCTTCCTTCCGCAGCAAACACCCCCGCTGATTTCACCTCCAAATCTGGCAATTGTTTGCTTTTTAATAACGCTGCCGCCATCGGGCTGCGGCATGTGTTTCCCGTACAAACAAATAAAATGCGATGCGACATACAAACACCTCTTACCGTTCATAACTCGACTAACGTACAAATTAATTATAATAAAAATTACCAGCAAAATATAGCGTCAAAAAAGCGGCCCAAAAAGTTCAAACTTCTTTTTGGAGCAGCTCTTTTGTTTTTTAGTGAGCAGCGGCCAACTTAAAACGAAAATAATAGTTTCAGCCCCAACGCTAACAAAATACTGCCGCCAAGCGCCTCACTGTAAGCACCAAGCCATTGTTGGAAATGACGCCCCAACATTAATCCCATCCAAGTCAACACCGTGCTGAAAAAACCGAACAATAAAATCGTAAGCAATGTTCGCACGCCGTAAATGCCGAGACTAAGCCCGACGGAAAAGCTGTCAAGGCTCACACTAAAAGCAAAAAAAATAAGTCCTATTCCCATTGGCGAAACAAACCTATCGCTTTCCTTTTTAAAGGATGTAACAATCATTTGAATTCCTAACAATAGCAGCAACGCCCCTCCGATATAAGAGGCGATGCTGCCAAATTGGTGTGATAAAAAGCGGCCGAGGAACATTCCTAAAAACGGCATAATAATATGAAAAAGCCCAATCATAATGCCTATGTAAAAAATTTGTTTTAATCGCAAGAAAAACAACCCCATGCCTAATGCGACGGAGAATGCATCCATTCCTAATGCAAACGCCATCATCGATAGTGTCACAAGTTCGCCGATGAACATCTTCATTTGATTTCCCTCCCGGACTTGCCTTACTGTTAACATATGCATGTCCGGGAATATTTAGAAGATTTATTTTTCATCAATCACTTGATGACCTGCGGCTTTTTTCAGCCGATTCATAATAGCTTCTCCAATTCCTTCTGTCGGAAACGATTCGCTATAAATGAAATCAACATCTGTTTCGTCAAATTTTCGAAGCGTATCATATAAATGGCTTGCTACGGTATGTAAATCATAACGCGATCCGCAAGCTAATACCACATCGGCATCATAAAAAAAGCGGTTTTCTTCTGTCGTTAGGACACCGACTTTTTTTCCAAGCGCACGTTGTTTATTCACAAGCGTTTGCAAAAAAGCAGGGGAGCCTTGAACAATCGCCATTGGTGATTTTGGGGCGTAATGTGTATATTTCATTCCCGGTGATTTCGGTGTTTGCCGTTCATCGGTTAGCGCGCTATCTACGGCAACGTTTCCGATCACTTTCTCGAGTGCTTCTTTTGTTACACCGCCCGGACGTAAAATTGCCGGCACTTTCGTCGTACAGTCAAGAACGGTCGATTCCACTCCAATACCTGTTTCCCCGCCATCGACAATCCCAGCAATCCGTCCATTTAAGTCAGCGAACACATGCGCCGCTGTCGTTGGGCTCGGACGCCCTGATATATTAGCACTCGGCGCGGCCAATGGCAATCCGCTGGCTTCAATTAACGCAAGGGCGACTGGATGTGCTGGCATGCGTACCGCTACAGTAGGCAACCCTGCTGTTACTGGATCAGAAATCACTCCTTCTTTTTTTGGCAGAACGAGCGTAAGCGGTCCTGGCCAAAAGCGTTTTATTAACGTATGCGCCACATCAGGAATGGCAGAAACAATCTCTTCTAGCTGTTTAAGATGAGCGATGTGGACAATAAGCGGATTATCACTTGGGCGGCCTTTTGCCGCGAAAATTTTTTCCACTGCTTTTGCATCTTTCGCGTTTGCCCCCAGTCCATACACCGTCTCCGTTGGGAAAGCGACAACCTCGCCGGATTTCAATAGTTGTGCAGCCTCTTTAATCTGTGGATAAATGCTTTGTTTATCAACAATATTATCCACAACCCAAACATTCGTTTTCACTCTGTTCCCCCCAACTATCGTTGCTGCTTGCTAGTAAAATAGTATAAAAATATCAACAACCTCTTCGAGAATTATATCTTAAAATGAAAAAAAGAAAAAAGTTTCGCAAAATTTATCCACATTTTGTTGATAAATATGTTATTTTAGTGGATAAGTTTGTGGATATGTTAGTGAGTTTTACACATTTATCCACAAACTATTATGGAATCAATTGTTCAATAAGTTCTTTCACGAAAAATTTGACTTCCACAGGTTGATCATTTTCTGCTACAAACGGAGACGGCGTTGTTGCTATACTTGCCTGCTTTACTTCCTCTTCTTTTACTGGTTTTTCCGTCTTGCCGCTTTGTTCTTGCTGCTCGTTTGTTTCGTCTGTTTCCTCTGTTTCCACCGTTTCCTTATTCTCTCCTTGTGCAGGAGCGAACACCTCTTTTTTATTGTCATTGGCGTCGTATGGTTGCTCGTTCATTCGCACCGCATCGCTATTGCTAAAATCAAGAAAACAAAGCGGCGGAAATAAAACGCACCACCAGTTTGCTCCTTTTCCCTCGCCAAGCGTAATTAAAACAGCATCATATTGCCCGGCTGGATAAACGTAATTCCCATAAATTTTTGTCGGAAAATCGACTTTCCCGAACTGCACTTTATACGATTGATCGCTGTGTTCTTTTCGCAACACATCCGCTACAGTTTGTTCAATTTCTGGAATATGGGATCGAATCACTCGCTTTGCCTCTTGAAAAGACGTTAAATCGGCTACCCACCCATTAATTTGCGCATTCACCGCGTCGCGCACTTTTCGTTTCAACGCTTGATCTTCCGCAGAATCACTATTGGCTAAAATCCGCAGACGGATCGCTTCGTCCGGAATAGCGACCGTCGCGTTTTCCCCCGCTTCCGTTTGATGCCCATATACATTTACCAGCACGCCGATGATTAATAGTAGTATATATAAAATAATTCCGATATTCTTTTGATTCATTTGCTTGCACCGTCCTTTCACTTTTCATTGTGGACAACGCAAGCAAATTTTAAACTCTATCAATCTAAAAAAATAACTTCCAGGTGGTACTGGAAGTTATTTTCCTAATGATGTATATACCATTCGGTCTTTTCCGTTAATGTCGAAAACAACTTCCACCTCTGCTTGTGGAAACGTCTGCCGCAATATTGCCGCGACCGCCTCTCCCTGCCCAGCCCCTACTTCGAACGCGACAAGCGCGTGTTCTTTTAATACGAATGGCAGCTCGCGGGCGAAGCGGCGGTAAAAATCAAGGCCGTCTTTGCCGCCGGAAAGCGCCCGTAAAGGCTCGTAATCTTTTACGACAGGGGAAAGCGAAGCAATTTCATTTTCCGGAATATACGGCGGATTGGAAACGACAACGTCTACTTTGCGATTGGCCTCTATAAGGGGCTGCAATAAGTCGCCGCAAATAAATGCAACATCCGCTCCAAGACGTTCCGCATTTCGCTTTGCCACTTCCAGAGCCTCGGGAACAATATCGATGGCCGCAACGCGAAGCGATTTGTTTTCTAACGCCAGCGTAATCGCAATCGCCCCGCTTCCTGTCCCGACGTCGACCACATCGATCGTTTTATTTCCCGGGAATAATTGTGTGATTCTGGTTAGCACGCCTTCCACTAATTCCTCTGTTTCCGGGCGGGGGATCAGCACATTGCGATTGACGAGAAACGGCCGGCCGTAAAATTGTTCAAAACCGATCAGATGCTGCACCGGAACATGTTCATACACATGCTTACGAACATCTGCTTCAAATGATTGGCGCACGTTTTCATCGATTGGATCGCGCAGCCGGGCAAACAGCTGCGCTCTTGTGATTTGCAAATGGTGGCAAAGCAATAGTTCCGCGGCCCGCTCTTCTTTGCCATGTTGTTTTAAAAAAGAAGAAGCCCATGTGAGGACTTCGTAAATTTTATAGCTCATTGTTCGCTTGCTCCAATTTTTTTGATTGATCGTCTAATATCAGTGCTTCAATAATTTCATCGAGGTTGCCGTCTAACACTTGGTCAAGCTTTTGAATCGTCAATCCAATGCGATGGTCGGTCACACGGTTTTGCGGGAAGTTATACGTGCGAATTCGCTCCGAACGATCCCCTGTTCCAACTGCTTGTTTGCGCGTCTGATCGTATTCCGCGCGCGCTTCTTGTTGGTATTTGTCATAAATGCGGGCGCGTAACACTTTCATTGCTTTTTCTTTGTTTTTAATTTGCGATTTTTCGTCTTGGCACGTTACGACAATTCCCGTTGGAATGTGCGTCAAACGAACCGCCGACATCGTGGTGTTCACGCTTTGTCCACCCGGTCCGCTCGATGCAAACGTATCGACGCGAATATCTTTTTCGTTAATTTCGACTTCGATTTCTTCCATTTCCGGCAAACAAGCAACCGTTGCCGTCGATGTGTGAATACGTCCGCCAGATTCCGTTTCCGGGACGCGCTGCACTCGGTGCGCGCCGTTTTCGTATTTCAGCTTGGAATACGCTCCTTTTCCGATAATCGTAAAAATAATTTCTTTATATCCTCCAAGCCCGGTCGGACTCGCTTCAATAACTTCCGTTTTCCATCCTTGCGATTCCGCATAGCGTGTATACATCCGGTACAAGTCGCCGGCAAATAGCGCCGCTTCCTCGCCGCCTGCCGCGGCACGGATTTCCATAATAACGTTTTTCTCATCGTTCGGATCTTTCGGAAGAAGAAGAATTTTTAACTTATTGACAAGCTCTTCTTCTTTTTGTTCCAACTCATCAATTTCTTCTTTCACCATTTCCCGCATTTCTGGATCAAGCTTCTCTTCTAACATCGCTTTTGCCTCATCCAGCTGCTTGCGGACCGATTTGTATTCGCGATACGTTTGTACCGTTTCTGATAAATCCGATTGCTCTTTCGAATAGTCGCGAAGTTTTTTTGGATCGTTAATCACTTCTGGATCCATTAGCAGTTGATTTAATTTTTCATAACGTTCTTCTACTGCTTCCAGACGTTCAAACACGTTTTTCACCTCTGTTTTTCGATGCACAGTCTGATTTATTATTATATCCCAAATATATGAAATAGAAAAGGGTGCATAGTGAAGAGAGCTTCACAAGCCAATTAAAATCAATATTACGAAAATTAGTCAAAAATTATCGAGATTTCGTCCAATTTTAACAAAAATTCGGCAAAACCATGTGGATTTGTCACAGAAAAGTCATTTTTTCTATTGGCACAGTTTTTGCAGGATAAACTAGTGGAACTTGTTTGAAATTTAGAAAGGGGTAGGGAGAATGAAAGCAGCGGTTGTCACTGAATTTAAGCAACAATTAGAAATTAAAGAGGTGGAAAAACCAAAACTAAACTATGGAGAAGTACTTGTCAAAATTGAAGCTTGCGGGGTTTGCCACACTGATTTGCATGCTGCGCACGGAGACTGGCCAGTCAAGCCAAAATTGCCTTTAATCCCTGGACACGAAGGGGTAGGGATTGTTGTCGAAGTAGCAGAAGGAGTAAAATCCGTTAAAGTAGGAGACCGTGTCGGTATTCCATGGCTATACTCCGCTTGCGGAGAATGTGAATATTGCTTGAGCGGGCAAGAAACACTTTGTCCACATCAATTAAACGGTGGATATTCCGTCGATGGGGGATATGCGGAATACTGCAAAGCACCTGCCGATTATGTCGCAAAAATTCCAGAAAACTTAGATCCAGTGGAAGTCGCGCCAATTCTCTGCGCGGGAGTAACGACATACAAAGCGCTAAAAGTGTCTAACGCCAAACCGGGAGAATGGGTAGCCATCTACGGAATCGGAGGATTAGGGCATATTGCTCTTCAATACGCAAAAGCAATGGGATTAAACGTTGTCGCGGTCGATATTAGCGATGAAAAAATAGATCTTGCAAAACAATTAGGGGCGGATATTGCCATTAATGGGCTAAAAGAGGATCCAGTAGAAGCTATTCATGAAAAAGTAGGCGGAGTACAAGCTGCCATTAGTGTGGCTGTAACGAAAAAAGCGTTTGAACAAGCCTATAAATCCGTAAAACGCGGCGGATGCCTTGTTGTTGTTGGATTGCCTAACGATGAACTGCCAATCCCTATTTTCGATACGGTATTAAATGGAATTACGGTGAAAGGATCAATCGTCGGTACGAGAAAAGATATGCAAGAAGCGTTGGATTTCGCTGCGAGAGGAAAAGTGCGCCCTATTGTAGAAACCGCTCCATTAGAACAAATCAATGAAGTATTTGACAGAATGGAAAAAGGGAAAATTAACGGCCGGATCGTTTTGACAATTGGCACAGACCGTTAATGGAACATACGATAAGGGACTGCTTTAAGTTTATTCTTTTGAAGCAGTCCCTTTTTCTTTCAATAAATAGCGAAGCTGGCGCACCGTAATGTTTAACCGTTCTGCCGCTTCTTTTTTATCTCCTAATGTTTCCTTCAACGTTTTCCAAACGAAAAATCGTCCGATCTGTGTTTCTAAATCTTTTACGGCATCTAAAACATGTTGAAGATCGAGCCGCTCATTGTTTTCTTTCCATAATGATAAAATATAGCTGGTCCAGTTTTGCAAGTAAGATTCTAAATCCATCTCGTTGTTATTTTTAATTTCACTTGATGGAATCGAAGATACATTCGTTTCCGTTCTTATTTTTTCCGGAAGATAATCAGGAGTGATTACCATCGTTTCGCCTTCCGCCAACGTCACCGCTCTTTTTACGACGTTAAAAAGCTCTCTTACATTTCCCGGCCATGGATATTGTTTCATTTGCAAAATAGCATCGTCGGAAAAAGTAAGAGTAGAATTCAGCTTTTTTAAAAAATGCTTGATCAAAACAGGTAAATCATCTATTCGTTCTCTTAAAGGAGGGATCGTTAATTTTACTACATCTAACCGGTATAATAAGTCTTCACGAAACGTTTTTTCTTTTACCGCCTGACTGAGATTGACATGGGAAGCGGCAATAATTCTAGCATTGGTTCTACGGACGGTTTCGCCACCGACGCGAATATACTCTCCTGTTTCCAACACACGTAATAACTTTACTTGTGTAGCTAAGGATGCTTCCCCTATTTCGTCCAAAAATAATGTCCCTCTGTTCGCTATTTCAAAAATCCCTTTCTTTTCTTTCAATGCTCCGGTAAACGCCCCTTTTTCATGGCCAAACAATTCGCTTTCAAGCAGCGTTTCCGACAGCGCTCCGCAGTTAATTGCAATAAAAGGCTGATCATAGCGCATGCTTGCTTGATGAATAAAATGTGCGAGCACTTCTTTTCCCGTTCCCGTCTCTCCTTCAATTAATACGTTTACATTTTTTTTCGCAATTTTATAAGCAAGCTTGATTAAATCGTTCATTTCTTTATTCGTTCCGATAACAAAGCCGAGCGCTTCCGCCAACTTATACATATCCTGTTGAGACGAATGGATTTCACTATCCAGCAATTCTTCAATGATTTTTTCTAACTCATCAATATCATCAAATGGCTTCTCAATATAATCACTTGCACCATACTTAATTGCTTCTAACGCGGTCTTCACGGTGCTGTATCCCGTCATAATAATAGCCTTGCACGATGGTTGAACGGCTTTTAACTGTTTTAATAGTTCCAAACCATTTGTGTCTGGCAGCTTTACATCAATTAAGGCAAGGTCAAATGAATACTGTTGAATTAATTTGAAAAAGTCTTTTCCATTCCATCCTAACTTGACATGATATCCTTTTCCTTCTAACAAATGAAGAAAAAATGTACATACTTCTCGTTCGTCGTCAATCACTAACACATTGGGCATTGATTATTCACTCCCACGTTTATTGCTTTGCCGGCAGCTTTAACATAAATGTACTTCCTTTTCCAAGATGGCTTATCACCTCGATGGTCCCTCCGTGAGCTTGCGCGATTCCTAAGCTGACGGATAATCCAAGTCCCGTTCCTTTCCCTGGCCTTTTTGTCGTAAAGAAAGGATTAAAAATCTCTTGCAAGTATTGTTCTTCAATTCCTTTGCCGTTATCTTGAACCGATAAAAGAACCCACTTCTTGCCGTCTTCCGTCACCGATTTTGTTTCAATAGAAATTACTTTTTTTGGAATATCCATCTCCTCTAACGCATCTTTTGCATTAATTAAAAGATTTAAAACAATTTGTCCGATTTGCTGAATATTTCCTTCAATCAATTCCAGTGAATGATCTAATTTTTTCTGAATGGTGATATTTTGTTTCTTAATTTGATCACCGATTAACCCTAGCACTTGCTCCACCGCTTCATTGACAGAGCAATCTTCAAACATATATTCATCTTGCCTTGAGAAAGTCAATAAATTTTGGATAATCGTTTTACATCTCTTTCCGCACGAATAAATATCGGAAAGCAATTTGTGGGATCGATCATCTGCTGTTCTTAACAGCAATTGGGCATTGCCTAAAATAGCCGTCAATGGGTTATTCAATTCATGGGCGATTCCCGCTGCCATCTCTCCGATCGCGGCCAACTTTCCTGATTGGACTAATTGCGCTTCAATCCGGCGTTTTTCCGTAATGTCATTAATGTAAATAATAATGGCATAGATGTGTTGACTTTCATTGAATACCGGATAAGCACGCAATTCACATACTCGCTTTTGAAAATGAATCTCCTGATAGACAGGCTTTTTTGTTTGAACAATTTTCAGCACGGGACTGTTATGGACGTCTATCGACAAAAGTTGATGAAAGTTTCGTTTCTCACTTTTATAATGCAGCTGGAAAAAATCTTTCGCTGCGTCATTATATTTTAAAATATTTCCTTCTAAATCAACGACTAAAATCATCTCTGAAACCGCTCGAAATGTTTCCTCCCATTCCTTTTTGCTAGTGAGAACCTCGTTATAAAGACGAGCGTTTTCGATGCACACGGCTAACTGGTCACAAAACTGTTGGAAAAAGGTCAAATCATCTTCGTCATATTCTATGATTTCTTTGCTTCCTATGCAGAGCACACCGATGACTTTCCCTTTATGAATAAGCGGGACTAACAATACACTGCGAATTCCTAAAGATTTATATATTTTATTTTCCGTATAGTCTTCTTTACTGGAATCTACTTGATAAAAGACTTTTTCAAGTGATTCAATGACTTTCCAATAAAGGGAATGCTTTTTTGAAAACTCAAATCCAATCGGAAAATATAATGAGTGGGAAGGATAAACATTGGTTAAAATCAATTTTTCGTTTTCGTACATAGATAAGCTGATTCTTTCGATGGGAAAAATCGTTCGCAGCTTATCAAGAACGTTTTTCAACATTTCATCGATAGACATATCAATATTAAAACTTTTTGTTACATCATTAATAATTTCAAGCTGCATATTTTTCTTTTTGAGCTCAATCACCGTTTTCTTTAATTCGTTATAGTAACTTTTTTTCGAAGATTGAACGCCAGTTAATAAGTTAATCATTTGTTGCCGATCTTTTACTTCCATCTCTACCATGCCCTTCTAAATATTTCTTCAATATCCTCTACGGTGACATCTCGAGGATTAGTGATCATACAAGCATCATGGAGGGCGATGACACTCATATGCGGTATTTCGTCTTTTTCTAATCCTATATCGGATAATCGTTGCGGAGCGTCAATCTCCATTGTTAATTGTTTGATATACTCAATTGCTTTTCTTCCCGCTTCCATGTACGACAATCCTCGAATATCAATACCGAGAAATATCGCAATATCCGCAAATTTTTTCGGATTGGCCAATAGATTATATTCCATTACATATGGAAGTAAAATAGAATTAATATCGCCATGAAGAACGGGATACTTTCCTCCGACCGCATGCGACATCGCATGCACCGCGCCTAAAATGGCGTTAGAAAACGCAAGGCCAGCCTGCAAACTAGCCATTGCCATATGTGTCTTCGCTTCTTTGTTGATTTTTGAAGCAACAGATGGGCGCAAGTATTCTGATACTAAAGAAATAGCGTTTTTTGCTTGAACGTCCGTTAATGGGGTTGCGGCCAAACTTACGTATGCTTCGATGCCATGTGTTAAAACATCCAAGCCAGTCGAAGCAGTTAAACGAGCACTTTTTGTCGATAATGTTTCCGGATCAATAATTGCAATATCTGGAATAAGGGATTTGGAAATAATCGTCATCTTTTTTTGTCCTAATGTATCTACGATGACGGAAAATTGTGATACTTCAGAACCCGATCCAGCCGTTGTAGGAATCATCACTTGTGGAGGCAATGGGTTTCTGATTTTGTCCACCCCTTCATAATCGTGAATCTTTCCTCCATTGGTGGCCAAAATGGCAATGGCCTTCGCCACATCTAAAGGACTTCCTCCACCAATTCCTATGATCGCATCACATTCATTTTCTATGTAAACTTTGCATCCTTTTTCCACTTCGATATCTTTTGGATTAACCGTTACATCGTGAAATATCGTGTATTTTAAATTCGCCTGTTTGCAGCTTTTTACGACGACATCCAACCATCCGGCTTCGATCACTCCTGGGTCGCTGACAATTAAAACATTAGTTGCTCCAAGCCGCAAACAGCTTTCCCCTACATGCTCAATAGCACCATTCCCAAAAATGATCTCCGGCATCACGAATTTATGAATATTCATATTACCCACCTAACCAAAAAATTGTCAAAGTCATTCTAAAGAATATGATTGGTCTTTTTATCGAAGTTTGCAAACGTTTTACCTTTTTACTAAAAAAATTATATAAAAAGCATCACTCACCGTCTAATTGCGATATGGATGAAGAAAAAGATCCATCTTCTTCTCAGAAGATGAATCCTTAATCTAAACGCACATGAATATCGTACGTCGGAATGGCTTTTGTGAGCAACTGATGAATCCGTTTCTGTTCTTTTTGCCGTTTTTCCTCTGACATCGAGGAAGGAACGTGAACCGTCACGTACATATCGTTTCCGTTCATCCAAACAGACCCAGGTTTGTAATCGGTATATGTCTCGATGACTTGTACGGCTTTCCCGACATCGGCGCGATCATTTCCACTGTTGTCTGTGGTGTTGATGAAATTCGGATTTTGCCGTGTTTTTTCCGGGTCGTCAAAGTTGTTATATAAATAGCGGTCATAATCGCTTTTCGTTTTATCATCGGTCATTAGCTTCGTGCCATTTTTATCTTCACTTTGTTCGTGGTAAGAAGCATGATTTGGATTCATCGAACAAGCGGAAAGAACCATAGCAAAACCTAACAGCAGCAAGTTTCTCATCATTTGTCGCCTCCCTGCTGTTAGGTTTTCCCGCATTCCCAAAAATATAAATGGTAGGATTCACCGTTTAACGGGCGAATGATGGTTTGTTTTATCCGTTTTCCTCGGTTTGCCGGGAACTTCATGATGATGGCGGCAGCGCGGTTCGTATGCCTCGCTGGCGCCTACTAAAATCACTGGATCATCATAAGAGGCCGGAACGCCGTTAATGAGCCGCTGCGTCCGGCTTGCCGGAGAGCCGCATACCGTGCATACCGCTTGCAGTTTTGTTACTGATTCGGCAATCGCCATTAACGTTGGTACAGGTCCAAACGGTTCGCCACGGAAATCTTGGTCCAACCCCGCGACAATGACGCGATAGCCGCGGTCTGCCAGCGTCTGCACGACATCGATAATGTCATCGGAAAAAAACTGCACTTCATCGATAGCAATGACGTCTGTTTTTTCTGAAATATGCTCAAAAATTTCTTTCGGCGAGGAAACAGGAATGGCGATCACCGAATTGCCGTTATGCGACACAACCGCTTCGTCGCTATAACGATTATCAATGGTCGGTTTAAATACTTTCACTTCTTGTTTGGCAAATGTCGCGCGACGAACGCGGCGGATCAATTCTTCTGATTTTCCGGAAAACATGCTTCCGCAAATGACCTCAAGCCAGCCGGACTGCTTCATAATATACATGAAATGCCTCTCCCTTCGTTCTCATCTGCCGGCGTATGTATGTTTTATTGTACCTTGTTTGCCCATAAAAAAACAGGCAAGAATCAGCCGCTTGCCTGTTTTTCATGGAATTCGTTAGGACGTGATAGACGCCTAAGCGCCGATAGGCGGGCGTCTTCCGCTTTTCTTATTGTCTAGCTCCAGCGGCTAGCCTTCTTCTGCCAAATAACCTTCCCCCTTGGGGTGACAAGCACCCCTGCGGGTGAAGAACATTTGGCTTCGAAGGCTAATCGCGCCGCTTCCGCTTTTCTTACTGTCTAGCTCCGGCGGCTAGCTCCCTTGTGCGAAATAACCTTCGCCCTTGAAGTGCAAGCACTTCCGCGAGCGAAGAACATTTCGCTTCGGGAGCTAATCGCGCCGCCTCCGCTTTTCTTATTGTCCAGCTCGGCTCGCAACCGCTCGGGGTCAAATAACCTTCTCCCTCAGGGTGCAAGCACCCCTACGGGCGAAGAACATTTGCCCTTCGCGGTTAAGCAGCTCGCCTTCGCTTTTCTTTATTGTCCAGCTCCGGGCGCTATCGGCTCGCGACGCTTCGGCCCCGCTGTGGCGGCGACAAATTGAGGAGACCTCTCTGAGTCAGCCACGCAAGACCAAACTTTGTTTGGTCTGAGCCTCCTCGCGGGTCCTCCAGCGCGTGTCGCCGATGAGCAAGCGCCCTCCGCTTTTCTTTATTTCAAGCCGTATTTTTTGTTGAATTTATCAACACGTCCTGTAGCAGAAACAAATTTTTGACGTCCTGTAAAGAATGGATGACATTCGGAGCAAATTTCTACACGCACTTCATCTTTTACAGAACCGCTTTCAAATTCGTTTCCACATGCGCAACGTACGATTACTTTTTTGTACTCTGGATGAATTCCTGGTTTCATGATCTTCACTCCTTCCGCCCTGTATCATTTCGAAACAGAGTTTGTATATCATTATTTTTATCATATTTTGGCGTTTGTCAAAACACACATGGTAAAATTATAACAACTTTAATGTTCTTTTGCAACCAGTGATTTTTGCCGATTTCTTCCCTCGGTTCTATTAAATTCGCACGGCTCCATTACTTTTCCATTCTTCATCAAGCATCGCAAAAAATTCTTCGTTTGATTTTGTTTGACGGAGTTTGCTTAAGAACCGCTCAATGAAATCAGGGGAATCAGACATTGTTTTTCGAATCGCCCATAATTTTTCAAGATGCTCTTTCGGAATGAGCAACTCTTCTTTACGCGTACCTGAGCGACGAATATCGATGGCTGGGAAAATACGCCGCTCCGCCAGCGATCGGTCAAGATGGAGTTCCATATTTCCGGTGCCTTTAAATTCCTCGTATATAACATCATCCATACGTGAACCCGTATCAACAAGAGCAGTAGCTAAAATCGTTAGACTGCCGCCTTCTTCAATATTGCGGGCCGCTCCGAAAAACCGTTTCGGACGGTGGAACGCAGCCGGATCAATCCCCCCTGAAAGCGTGCGGCCGCTTGGCGGGATGACTAAGTTATAAGCGCGTGCTAAACGAGTGATGCTATCCATAAGAATAACGACATCTCGTTTATGTTCGACAAGACGCATCGCTCTTTCTAACACTAATTCCGCTACTTTAATATGATTTTCCGGCACTTCGTCAAACGTCGAGCTGACGACGTCACCATTGACCGACCGCTCGATGTCTGTTACTTCCTCTGGACGTTCGTCAATGAGGAGAACAATGAGTTCTACTTCTGGATGATTGGTCGTGATGCTGTTGGCGATTTCTTTTAATAGCATTGTTTTTCCGGCTTTTGGAGGAGCTACAATCAATCCGCGCTGCCCGAATCCAACCGGGGCAATTAAGTCGATAATTCTCGTTGATAGCTTGTCCGGGGTTGTTTCTAATTTCATTTGTCGATTTGGGTATAAAGGTGTTAATGCCGGGAAGTGCACGCGTTCCTTTGCGACTTCTGGGTCTTCGCCATTGACTGCTTCGACATGAAGCAATCCGAAATAGCGTTCATTTTCTTTTGGAGGACGCACTTTTCCAGACACTTTATCCCCGTTTCGCAAATCAAATCGGCGAATTTGTGACGCGGAAATATAAATATCTTCAGAACTTGGGGAATAGTTGATCGGACGTAAAAAGCCGAATCCTTCTGATTGAATGATTTCAAGCACGCCCTCCATAAAAAACAATCCATCTTGTTCCGCACGCGCTTTCAAAATAGCAAAAATAAGCTCTTTTTTTGTCAGTTTACTGTAATAAGAAATTTTATATTGGCGAGCAAGCTCATAGAGCTCTTTCAGTTTCATATTTTCTAACGTAGAAAGTGTTAACTCCATTTCGACACCACACTTTTGCAATTTTTCATGTTCTTCCATACTCACTCCAAACCTTCAATTTATTATGAATTTTAAAACGGATGGGATGAAAAGAAGGCGATGAAGGCTGAAAATAAAGAAGTAGAAATGGCAGAGCTTATTTTATGCACACGCAGCATGACTATTTTACCCTTTTTATCGTTTTTTAATCAACAGTTTTTTATTTCGTGATATAAAATAAGCAAGGGCGACAGGTTGAACCTTTTTCGCCCCGCTGGCATCGCTTTTACTTGATGACTAAATTTGGTTTTTTCTTCAAGCTGTGCCGCCCTTCAATAAAACGAACAGTTCCTGATTTCGCACGCATCACAACGGAGTGAGTTTCGCCATATGCTCCTTTAAATTGAACGCCTCGCAACAATTCCCCATCTGTCACGCCAGTTGCGGCAAAAATAGCATCGTCGCCTTTCACCAAATCTTCCATGCGAAGCACTTTCGTTACATCAATCCCCATTTTTTTGCATCGTTCTACTTCCTGTTCATTTTGCGGCAATAATTTTCCTTGAATTTCTCCTCCCAAACATTTCAGTGCTACCGCAGCCAATACTCCTTCCGGCGCCCCGCCAGAACCGAACAAAATATCCACACCTGTATGATCAAATGCGGTATTAATCGCAGCGGCAACATCGCCGTCA
This sequence comes from Parageobacillus sp. G301, assembly GCF_030268025.1. Taxonomy (NCBI): domain Bacteria; kingdom Bacillati; phylum Bacillota; class Bacilli; order Caryophanales; family Anoxybacillaceae; genus Parageobacillus; species Parageobacillus sp. G301. Next base: position 207,009 of record NZ_BSDB01000002.1, on the reverse strand, counting down.
TTAATCAGCTTAATGCGCGCTCCCGCTTCTCTTAGCTCAGCGATGAGCCGTTCATGGCGCGGCCTGTTTAATACGACAGCAACGACATCTTCAATATCTTTGTTTTTCGCTTTTGCAACCGCTTTTAAATTATCAATCACCGGTGCTTCAATATCAATCATTCCGACCGCCTCAGGACCGACGGCGATTTTATCCATGTACATGTCAGGAGCGTGAAGCAAATTGCCATGGTCCGCCACCGCAACGACCGCTAATGCGTTCCAACCTCCGGAAGCAACGATATTTGTTCCTTCTAGTGGATCTACTGCAACATCCACACGAGGCCCATAGCCGTTGCCGAGCTTTTCTCCGATATATAACATCGGCGCTTCGTCCATTTCTCCTTCACCGATGACGACCGTTCCCTTCATCGGAACGGTATCAAATACATTGCGCATGGCCGTTGTTGCTGCTTCGTCTGCCTCGTTCTTTTTGCCTCGCCCCATCCATCTGGCGGCGGCGAGAGCAGCTGCTTCCGTGACACGAACAAGTTCCATTGTTAAACTTCTTTCCATCGGAATTTCCCCCTTCCCCTTTGTCGCTTACGCATTTTTGACTTGTTCAATCTCTTCATCCGTCATTTTTTCTCGCCAAATCGTTGCGCCTATGTTGGTTAACTTTTCGACAAGATTGCTATATCCGCGGTCAATATGTTCTACTCCCGCAATTTCCGTAAGCCCTTCTGCCATTAAACCTGCAACCACAAGCGCCGCGCCTGCGCGTAAATCACTCGCTTTCACTTTTGCGCCTTGCAGCCGAACCGGACCGGTAATAATGGCGGAACAGCCTTCCACCTTTATGTTCGCATTCATTCTACGGAGTTCATCGACATGCTTAAAGCGGGCCCTATAAATCGTATCAGTCACAATGCTTGTCCCTTGCGCTTTTGTTAAAAGCGCTGTAAACGGTTGCTGTAAATCGGTTGGAAAACCAGGATAAACAAGCGTTTTCACATCTACTGCTTTTAAAGCTGGTACACTAGAAACAAGGATTTGATCGTCACTCGTTTCCACATGCACGCCCATTTCGCGTAATTTTGCGGTCAATGATTCAACGTGCTGAGGAATAACGTTATCGACGATTACTTCCTTCCCCATCGCTGCCGCAGCAATCATATATGTACCAGCCTCAATGCGGTCCGGAATAATCGAATGACGACATCCTGATAATTTCTCAACACCGTCGATGCGAATGACATCGGTTCCGGCGCCTTTAATTTTTGCTCCCATGTTGGAAAGCAATGTCGCCACATCAATAATTTCCGGCTCTTTTGCAGCGTTTTCAATAATCGTCCGGCCTTTGGCGCGCACCGCGGCCAACATAATATTAATCGTTGCCCCTACGCTTACCACATCTAAAAAAATACGGGCACCTCGCAATTCCTCCGCGCGCAAATAAATCGCACCTTGCTCGTTCGTTACTTTCGCTCCTAGCGCCTCAAAGCCTTTAATATGCTGGTCAATCGGGCGCGGACCTAGATGGCAGCCTCCTGGCAGCCCGACAACCGCTTTTTTAAAACGACCAAGCATTGCTCCCATTAAATAATACGAAGCGCGCAATTTTTTTACTTTTCCATTCGGCAGCGGCATCGGTACCATATTGGTCGGATCGATGACCGCTTTTTTGCCATCGAAATGGAACGTTCCGCCAATCTCTTTAATTAAGTCGCCTAAAATTCGCACATCAGAAATGTCCGGCAATCCTTCGATTGTAACCGGTGAATCAGCGAGAATCGTAGCAGGGATGAGGGCAACGGCGCTATTTTTTGCGCCGCTTACCTTGATCGTTCCCTGCAGCGGATCACCGCCGATAATTTTGATTTTTTCCATTATAGTCTCCCTTCTTTAACGAGAAGTTGACTTCTATTTTTGCCGATTCCAATCTGCTAAAAACTTTTCAATTCCTTGATCCGTCAACGGATGGTTAAACAATTGCATTAATACTTTGTACGGAACAGTAGCGATATGCGCTCCTCTTAGTGCAGCTTCCGTTACATGAAGCGGATGGCGAATGGAGGCAGCGATAATTTCTGTATCGATTCCGTGGATATTAAAAATGTCGGCGATGGTGGAAATGAGTTCAAAACCGTTATGACCGATATCGTCTAGACGACCAAGAAATGGAGACACGTATGTTGCTCCGGCACGTGCTGCTAATAGTGCTTGGTTTGCTGTAAAAATTAATGTAACGTTCGTTTTAATCCCTTTTTCGCTAAATACCTTTACCGCTTTAAGCCCTTCTTTTGTCATCGGCACTTTAATCGTAATGTTCGGGGCAATTTTTGCTAGTTCTTCGCCTTCTTCGATCATTCCTTCTGCATCCGTGGAAATCACTTCCGCGCTAACCGACCCGGAAACAATGGACGTAATTTCGCGAAGACGATCATGGAATGGGACATTTTCTTTCGCAACAAGACTAGGGTTTGTCGTCACACCGGCTAAAATCCCGAGCTCATTCGCTTTTTTAATTTCTTCTAAATTTGCCGTATCGATAAAAAATTTCATGGCGATATCCTCCCTTATCATTGATGGGGCAAGAAAAGGAAACCGCGATAACGTCACAACGTTCGTTGTTCCGTTAGGCGGTTTTTCCTTTTTACCTGAAAATGTTATTGGACTGCTTTTCCGGAAGAACCAAACTCGCGCATTTTCCCGATTACTGTCGCTTTAATCGCATCGCGGCCAGGACCGATAATTTTGCGAGGGTCATATACTTTTTCGTCTTTCGCTAACAATTCGCGGACGACTTTTGTAAATGCCATTTGGTTTTCTGTATTGACGTTAATTTTGGATGTACCGAGAGAAATAGCACGTTGAATTTGTTCTGTTGGGATGCCTGTACCACCGTGAAGCACGAGCGGAATGCCAGTTAGATCACGAATTTGTTCCATTTCCGCAAAACCTAATTTTGGCTCCCCTTTGTACGGACCGTGCACAGAACCTAATGCAGGAGCCAAGCAGTCAATTCCCGTCCGTTTGACTAATTCTTCACATTCTTTCGGATCCGCATAAATAATGTCTTTCCCAATAACATCATCTTCTTGGCCGCCGACCGTACCTAATTCTGCTTCTACCGATACACCGCGTGCATGAGCATATTCCACCACTTGAGAGGTGATTTTGACGTTTTCTTCAAATGGATGATGGGAGGCGTCAATCATGACAGAAGTAAAACCGGCATCGATTGCTTCTTTACATTTTTCGAAGCTAGAACCATGGTCAAGATGAATCGCTACCGGAACGGTAATATTCATATCTTCCATTAATCCTTTAACCATATTTACTACCGTTTTAAAACCGCTCATATAACGCGCCGCGCCTTCAGACACTCCGAGAATCACCGGTGACTTTTCTTCTTCTGCCGCGGCTAAAATCGCCTGCGTCCATTCTAAGTTATTAATGTTGAATTGACCGACAGCGTATTTCTCTTTCAACGCTTTATTAAGCATTTCTTTCATGGATACTAAAGGCATAGTAAAATCCTCCTTATGCTTTAACGTCTTCGCCTTTCTTCAATATAGCTATGCGTCATTCCAACGGGGGATATGTATGAAAGGCGTCAATAGTCTTACGTTAATAAGCATACCAACTTATAAACAAAACAGCAACATTGTAACTTAGAGCAAACTATGACAACTTTCTTACGAAACTAAATGCTTTTTTACTGCCTCGCGCAAATCATCGATATCAAACGGTTTCGCAAAATGCATAATCGCGCCTAATTCTTTTGTTTCCTGAATCATATCGAGTTCTCCGTAAGCAGTCATAATAATCACTTTAATATCTGGATCAATTTCTTTTAATCGCTTTAATATTTCAATTCCATCCATTCCAGGAATTTTCATATCTAATAACACTAAATCGGGTTGATGTTTGCGGACAATTTCCAGCGCTTGCATGCCATTAGCGGCTTGATATGTCGTATATCCTTCTCTTTGAAACACTTCATTTAACAAAATGCGAATCCCGTATTGATCATCAACAATTAAAATTTTACTTCCCATCGCTATTATGCACCTCAATTCTTTGTTTTTCTTCCATGTTATTAGTTTCGCATCGTTCAGTTATTTTCCTGCCAAATTTTTTGCATTTGGATAAATTCCAATTAGCAAATCATTTTATTATATAATAGCAACGAAAGGAGGACGAACAGTGAAAATTTTTACGACTCAAATGATCGGTTATTTGAAAAAAATTGCCGAAGAAGAAGAAATGGCATTCGAGGATGGAGCGCGTCTGCTCGCACAGGCGATCATCGGAGAAGGGCGCATTTTGCTTCACGGATTTCACGAAATGGAAGCCGTTGTCATCGAGGCTCTCTGCGGACAAGATAAACTGCCAAAAGCGGTACGCTTAATGGAAAATGGACATCTTCGCAATGATATCGATGAAACGGATCGCGTTTTATTGATTGCGCGATTTTCCAATGATAAAGACGCCATCAGTCTTGCCGAACGATTAAAAGAACAAGGTCTTGAAATTGCCGCCATTTCCGCTGTGGTCAAAGATGAGCAACCGTCACTAGTTGACATTGTCGATGTCCATATCGACAGCAAATTGCTAAAGCCGATCGTTCCGAAAGAGGATGGCAGCCGCATTGGCTTCCCGACGGTCATTACAGCCTCGTTTGCATACTATTGTCTGTTGCTTACCATTTATGACATTTTAGAAGAATATGAGTAATAATAAAGGACTATCTAACCTATGCGGAAGATAGTCCTTTTTTGTGCAATCACGATTATTGTTTTAATGATGCTTTAATAAAATCACGGAACAATGGCTGCGGTCTTGTCGGCCGTGATGTAAATTCCGGATGGAATTGGGCAGCGACGAACCAAGGATGATCTTTTAGCTCAATAATTTCGACGAGACGGCCGTCCGGACTTGTACCGGAAAAGACGAATCCGTGCTGTTCCATTATTTGACGATATTGATTGTTGAACTCATAACGATGGCGATGGCGTTCATAAATGACTTCATCTTGATATGCTTCGTAGGCAAGCGTTCCTTCTGACAATTTGCAAGGATAAAGACCTAGTCGAAGCGTTCCGCCTAAATCTTCTATATCCTTTTGTTCCGGCAATAAATCGATAATTGGATGAGGTGTATTCGGGTCAAATTCAGCGGAATGAGCTTCTTTCAGCCCCACTACATTGCGGGCAAACTCAATCGAAGCAAGCTGCATTCCGAGACAAATTCCGAGGAATGGAACTTTCTGCTCGCGCGCGTAACGAATCGCTTCAATTTTTCCTTCAATGCCGCGGTCGCCAAATCCGCCTGGCACGAGAATGCCGTCCGCATCGCTCAATAAGTCGGCTACGTTTTCTTTATTTACATGCTCGGAGTTAATCCATTTAATATCAATATCGGTGTCAAACGCATATCCGGCATGACGCAACGCTTCTACTACAGAAATGTACGCATCTTGCAATTCCACGTATTTTCCGACAAGCGCGATTTTCGTTGTCCGCGACAAATTGCGCACTTTTTCGACAAGCGCCTTCCATTCCGTCATGTCCGCTTCTTTACAGTCTAACTTCAAATGTTCACAAACGATTTGATCCAATTTTTGCTCTTGTAGCATAAGCGGAACAGCGTATAAAGTATCCGCATCGCGCGCTTCAATGACCGCTTTCGGATCAATATCACAAAATAGCGCAATTTTCTCTTTCATATCTTGAGAAATTGGCATCTCGGTGCGAACGACGATGACGTTTGGTTGAATGCCAAGGCTCCGTAGTTCTTTTACGCTATGTTGGGTTGGTTTTGTTTTCATTTCGCCAGCCGCTTTAATATATGGAACAAGCGTACAATGAATGTACATTACATTGTCGCGGCCAACGTCGCTTTTGATTTGGCGAATCGCTTCTAAAAATGGCAACGACTCAATATCGCCGACCGTTCCGCCAATTTCCGTAATGACAACATCCGCATTGGTTTCTTGACCGGCCCGAAATACTCGTTCTTTAATTTCGTTCGTAATGTGCGGAATAACTTGTACCGTTCCTCCTAAATAATCCCCACGGCGCTCTTTTTTGATCACAGCGGAATAAATTTTTCCCGTTGTTACGTTGCTATATTTATTTAAGTTAATATCAATAAAGCGCTCGTAGTGTCCTAAATCGAGGTCCGTTTCTGCGCCATCGTCAGTAACGAACACTTCTCCATGTTGATACGGACTCATCGTTCCCGGGTCTACATTGATATATGGGTCAAACTTTTGAATCGTTACGTTCAAGCCGCGATTTTTTAATAACCGGCCTAACGACGCCGCCGTAATCCCTTTTCCTAACGATGATACGACACCGCCGGTAACAAAAATATATTTTGTCATATTGTGTTCCCCCCTGCCGAAATATATATAACAGTTTAAGTGTGTGCCAAATACAAAAATAAAAAACGCTCCGCTTACGTATATGTAAGGGAGCGATATATTTGTACCGTCTGTTTTTAAGAGCCCAGATAAGATTTTACATAGTTCCATGGATAAAGTCAAGAGAATATTACTCATCTTCTTCCGGGACGTCTATATCTAAATCTTCGTCCAGTTCGTCATCTCCTAAGTCAAATTCATCGTCATCAAGAAGTTCGTCATCAAACGCTTCGTCGTCGTCGAGATCAAATTCGTCATCATCAAGAAGCTCGTCTTCATCAAGATCAAGCTCGTCTTCATCATATTCGTCAAGATCATCATAATCGATATCTTCATCATCGATAATATCATCGTAATCCTCATAATCATCAAGCGCTTTTTTCTTCTTCTTCGGCTTGGCGATCATTACCGTTTCATCTTCTGTTTGATCGAACGGATACCAAACGCGCAGACCCCAGACATTTTCTCCAACACAAATAAAACGACCGTCAATATTTAAATCTGTATAATATTGAGCAAGCCGCTGTTTTACTTCCTGCTCCGATAAACCAATTAGCGCAGCAACTTCATTCACAAGCTGTTGGAACGATAACGCTTCCCTTTTTTCAGATAAAACGAGACTAGCGAGTTCCACAAACGACATTTCTCGCAATTCCTCTTGAGAGTATTGCTGCAAACTCAAATTCGGCACTCCCTTTCCTATGTAAACTGGCGATGAATGCGATTCGAATACATACCATTCATTATAAACAAATTCTCGTTGTTTATGCTAGATGTTTACTGAAAAAAATGCGAATTTCCTCATAAAATTGTTTTGACAATCGTAGAAAGCATGTTTTGCAGCGAACTGTAAATCATAACCCATATTTTTTATGCCATGAAAAAAGGAAATCGGCAAGCGATTTCCTTTTTTCAACGTTACATATTGCGGCGATATTGACCGCCAACTTCATAGAGAGCGCGCGTAATTTGTCCAAGGCTTGCGACTTTTACGGTTTCCATTAACTCTTCGAAAATATTGCCGCCGCTAATCGCGACTTGTTTGAGACGCTCTAGCGCCGCATCTACTTTATCTTTATTTCTCTCTTGGAATTCACGCAAGTTCTTAATTTGCAATTCTTTTTCTTCATATGTCGCGCGCGCTAGCTGTATATTGTTCAGCTCTTCTTCAGACGGCGGGTTCGGATTGAGATATGTGTTCACTCCAATAATCGGAAGCTCGCCGCTATGTTTTTTCATTTCATAATACATCGATTCGTCTTGAATTTTTCCGCGCTGATATTGCATTTCCATCGCGCCTAACACGCCGCCGCGGTCGTTGAGGCGCTCAAACTCTTTTAACACTGCTTCTTCGACTAAATCGGTAAGCTCTTCAATAATGAAAGAGCCTTGAAGCGGGTTTTCGTTTTTCGCGAGACCAAATTCTTTCGTAATGATCAGCTGAATCGCCATTGCTCGACGGACCGACTCTTCGGTCGGTGTTGTGATCGCTTCATCATAGGCATTGGTGTGCAGCGAGTTGCAGTTATCATAAATCGCTATTAACGCTTGCAATGTTGTGCGGATATCATTAAAATCAATCTCTTGCGCATGAAGCGACCGGCCTGATGTTTGAATATGATATTTCAGCTTTTGACTGCGTTCGTTTGCTCCATATTTTTCCCGCATGGCGATCGCCCAAATGCGGCGCGCCACCCGGCCGATAACCGAATATTCCGGATCTAAGCCGTTGCTGAAGAAGAACGAAAGGTTTGGCGCGAAATCATCAATTTTCATGCCGCGGCTTAAATAATATTCGACGTACGTAAAGCCGTTGGCAAGCGTAAATGCAAGCTGTGTAATCGGATTTGCTCCTGCTTCGGCGATATGATATCCCGATATCGAAACAGAGTAATAGTTGCGAACTTTATTTTTAATAAAGTATTCTTGAATGTCGCCCATCATTCTTAAGGCGAAATCGGTGGAGAAAATACACGTATTTTGTCCTTGGTCTTCTTTTAAAATATCAGCTTGCACCGTACCGCGCACCGTTTGCAGCGTATATGCTTTTACTTCTTCGTACTCTTCTTTCGTAAGCGGGCGGCCTAGCTCTTTTTCCCGCTTTTCGACTTGCTGGTCAATTGCCGTGTTCATAAACATCGCTAAAATAATCGGTGCTGGACCGTTGATTGTCATCGATACGGACGTTAGCGGGTCGCATAAGTCAAAGCCTTTATATAATTTTTTCATGTCATCGAGCGTACAGACGCTGACGCCGCTTTCCCCAATTTTCCCGAAAATGTCTGGCCGGTAATCTGGGTCTTCACCGTAAAGCGTTACCGAGTCAAACGCGGTGCTTAGGCGCTTCGCTTTATCTTCTTTACATAAATAATGGAAGCGACGGTTCGTCCGTTCTGGCGTTCCTTCCCCGGCAAACTGCCGTTTCGGATCTTCTCCCTGCCGTTTAAATGGAAAGACGCCTGCTGTATATGGGAACGAACCCGGAACATTTTCTTTATACACCCAGCGCAAAATTTCGCCATAGTCTTTGAATTTCGGCAGCGCCACTTTTGGAATATCTAATCCTGATAAACTTTTGGTCGTTAAGTCCGTTACGATTTCTTTATCGCGAACTTTAGTCACGAATTGTTTTGCGGAGTATTTTGCCTTCAAGTCTTCCCATGAATCAAGAATTCGTTTTGATTCCGGCGTTAGTTCGTTTTCGTAATGTTGTTTGAGCGTCTCTAAAGACGCGATGACGTCTTCGCTTTCACCGCGCTCTTTTGCCGCTTCAATCGCTCCTTCGATTTGGAATAAGCGGCGCGCGATTTCTACTTGCCGTTCGACGCGTTTATGATAGTTGCGAACGGTTTCGGTAATTTCGCGCAAATAGTAGCGGCGTTCGCTCGGAATAATGACGTTATGTTTTTCGACATTCGATACGGTTTTTAAGCTTGTTTTCCAATTGGTTCCTGCTTTTTGATTAATGAGATCAACAAGCGCCACAAATAGCGTATTCGTTCCCGGGTCGTTAAATTGACTCGCAATCGTGCCATATACCGGCATTTCGGAAAGGTCTTTATCAAATAATTGATGGCTGCGCTGATATTGTTTTTGCACTTGACGCTTCGCATCTTCGGAGCCTTTTCGTTCAAATTTGTTAATGACGATTAAATCCGCATAATCAATCATATCGATTTTTTCAAGCTGTGTTGGCGCTCCGAATTCACTTGTCATCACATACATCGAAATATCACATACTTCGGCAATCGCCGCGTCACCTTGGCCGATCCCGCTCGTTTCGACGATAATTAAATCAAACCCTGCCGCTTTGACGACCGAGATGGCATCTTTAATCGCAAGCGACAATTCGGAACGGGAATTTCGCGTCGCTAAACTGCGCATATACACGCGCGGTGTGTTGATCGAATTCATGCGAATGCGGTCACCTAAAAGCGCGCCGCCTGTTTTTTGTTTCGTCGGGTCAATCGATAAAATCGCGATTTTAATATCTGGTATTTCGTTTAAGAAACGGCGGACAAGCTCATCGGTAAGCGAACTCTTCCCGGATCCGCCTGTACCGGTAATTCCGATAACTGGCACCGGTTTCGTCAGCTCTTTTACTTTTTCCAGCACTGTTTCCATCGCCGCAGCTGCTTCATTCGTCACATCAACACGGTTTTCACATAGCGTGATCAAGCGAGCGATCGCCTGAACGTCCCCTTTTGGCAGCCGCTCTAATTCATCGGTAATTTCTGTTACAGTCGGAAAATCACATTCTTCGAGCATGAGGTTAATCATGCCTTGCAATCCGAGCTTGCGGCCATCTTCCGGCGAAAAGATACGCGCAATTCCGTATTCGTGCAACTCTTTTATTTCTCTTGGAATAATGACGCCGCCGCCACCGCCGTAAATGCGGATGTGGGAAGCGCCACGTTCTTGAAGCAGGTCATACATATATTTGAAAAATTCCATATGTCCGCCTTGATAGGAAGATACCGCAATTCCTTGCACATCTTCTTGAATAGCGGCGTTCACAATTTCATTAGCGGAACGGTTATGTCCTAAATGAATCACTTCCGCTCCACTTGCTTGTAAAATGCGGCGCATGATGTTAATCGATGCGTCATGTCCGTCAAATAAGCTAGAAGCTGTCACAAAACGAACATGATGCTTTGGACGGTAAATATGTGCCATCCTTTCTCCCCCTTTGTCATGATGACCGTTTCTCCATAATTCCCTTTAGCAATAATTCCGTTTGCAATGCAATGTACTCATCGAGCGTATACATTTTTTGCAGCGCCCAGCGGCGGAACGCCCACATTTGCCCTAGAACAAAGATGTTATGGGCGAACAATTTAATTTCTTGTTCTGTTAACTGAAATACCCCATTGTCGACACACGTCTGCAAAATTTTTTCAAACATCGCGACCATTTGTATTTCCTTATTGAGCACATATGGCAGCGATTCTTTACTAAGCGATTTTGCTTCTTGATACATTACAAGCACTTCGTCTTGCAAATCATCGATGACTTTAAAATAACGGGCAATCGCTAATTTAAAGCTTTCCAATGTCCCGTGATGGGTGTCGATATCTTTTTCCATCCGTTCGCGCACTTCGTCATATATACGGTCACAGACAAGATATAACACATCTTCTTTTTGGCGAATGTATTCATAAAGCGTTCCAATGCTAAACCCCGAGGCTTTCGCGATCTCTCTCGTTGTCGTGCGGTGAAATCCTTTTTGTTTAAACAAGGCAATGGCCCCTTTAATCATTTGATTACGGCGTTTTTTCACCAGTTTTTCATCTTTTACGGACGCTATCACTTCCCGTTTTTTCATATGCATCACCTGTATGCCGCGGAATGCTTATCTTGTAAGCATCCGCGAAATAACGAGACGTTGAATTTCTTGCGTTCCTTCATAAATTTGTGTAATTTTTGCGTCGCGCATAAACCGTTCGACTGGATAATCTTTCGTATAGCCGTAGCCTCCGAAAATTTGCACGGCATCGACCGTTACTTTCATCGCTGTATCGCCGGCAAACAATTTCGCCATCGCCGATGCTTTGCCGTACGGAAGACCGTTTGTTTCGAGCCATGCCGCTTGATACGTAAGCAGGCGCGCCGCTTCGATGGCGGTCGCCATATCAGCAAGTTTAAAAGCAACTCCTTGCTGTTCAGCGATCGGTTTGCCAAATTGCACCCGTTGTTTTGCATATTCAATCGCTGCGTCTAAGGCTCCTTGCGCGATACCGACCGCTTGTGCAGCGATTCCATTTCGGCCGCCGTCAAGCGTCATCATCGCGATTTTAAATCCTTCCCCTTCTTGCCCGAGAAGGTTTTCTTTCGGAATGCGGCAATCTTCAAAAATAAGCTCGGTTGTCGGCGATGAACGAATGCCGAGTTTTTTCTCTTTTTTCCCGATCGAAAAGCCTGGTGTGCCTTTTTCAACGATAAAGGCGCTGATTCCTTTATGGCGCTTTTCTGGATCGGTTACGGCGAACACCACGTAAATTTCCGCTTCGCCGCCGTTGGTGATCCATACTTTCGAGCCGTTTAGCACGTAATAGTCGCCATCTCTTACAGCCCTCGTTTTCATGGAGGCGACGTCCGAACCGGCACCTGGTTCCGAAAGGCCATATGCGCCAAGTTTTTCACCTGTCGCAAGCGCGCGCAAATATTTTTGCTTTTGTTCTTCTGTGCCGAATTTGTAAATCGGCCAGCTTGCGAGTGAAATGTGCGCAGACAACGTTACCCCGGTAGACGCGCATACTCTCGATAGCTCCTCTACTGCGATGACATACGCTAAATAATCGCTGCCGATACCTCCGTACTCTTCCGGCCATGGAATTCCGGTAAGGCCTAATTCAGCCATTTTATTAAAAATTTCGCGGTCAAATCGTTCTTCTTCATCCCGTTCGGCTGCAGTCGGTGCTACTTCTTTTTCAGCAAATTCGCGCACCATTTTTCTTATCATTTCATGCTCTTCACTTAACTGAAAGTTCATAATCCCGATCCCCCATTTATTTATTGATATAAATATTTGCTAATGACTAGACGTTGAATTTCGCTTGTTCCTTCGTAAATTTCACAAATTTTTGCATCGCGGAACAACCGCTCGACCGGATAATCTTTCGTATAGCCATTGCCACCGAAAATTTGCACCGCTTCAATGGCGTTTTCCATCGCCGTTCTGGAGGCAAACAATTTCGCCATCGATGCTTCTTTTCCGCATGGGAGGCCTTGCGCGCGCAAAAACGCGGCATGATAGACAAGCAGTTTCGCCGCTTCGACCGCTGTCGCCATATCGGCAAGCTTAAAAGCAACGCCTTGCTGTTCGGCGATCGGTTTGCCAAACTGGATGCGTTCTTTCGCATAAGCGGTCGCATGTTCGAGCGCCGCTTCGGCAATGCCTAGCGATTGCGCGGCGATGCCAATGCGCCCGACATCGAGGTTGGCCATTGCGATTTTAAAGCCTTGCCCTTCTTCGCCAAGCAAGTTTTCTGCCGGCACTTTCGCGTCTTCCAGCGTAATTTGCACCGTCCGTGAACCATGAAGCCCCATTTTTTTCTCGTCTTTGCCGATGATAAATCCCGGCGTATCTTTTTCGACGATAAAGGCGGAAATGCCGCGGCTTCCTTTTTCATTCGGATCGGTGCGGGCAAATACGATATACGTATCCGCCTCTCCGCCGTTGGTGATAAAAATTTTCGAGCCGTTTAAAATGTAGTAGTCTCCTTGGCGGACCGCTTTCGTTTTTAAACTTTTCGCATCCGATCCGGCGCCCGGTTCAGTAAGGCAAAAAGCGCCTAAATATTCGCCGCTGGCTAATTTTGGAACGTATTTTTTCTTCTGCTCTTCCGTTCCAAAGTATAAAATCGGATTGGTGCCGACCGACGTATGCACCGATAAAATGACACCAACTGTAGCGCTAATTTTCGAAATTTCATGGATGGCGATAATATAGGAAATAAAGTCCATTCCCGCACCGCCGTACTCTTCAGGAACGGTAATTCCCATCAAACCGAGTTCGGCCATTTTGTTTAAAATCGGGCGCGGAAATTCGCCTTGTTCCATGCGTTCAACAAATGGAGCGATTTCCGTTTGCGCGAATTCTTGCACCATCTTCCGCATCATTTCTTGCTCTTCTGTAAAGTGTAAATTCATGTATGCCACCTTCTTTGCTGATTAATCGTACGTGTAAAAACCTCTGCCTGTTTTGCGGCCAAGCCAGCCGGCTTTCACATATTTGCGCAATAACGGGCATGGGCGGTATTTATCATCGCCAAATCCTTCATGAAGTGTTTCCATAATGTATAAGCACGTGTCCAGCCCGATAAAATCCGCTAATGTCAACGGTCCCATCGGATGATTCATGCCAAGCTTCATTACTTCATCAATCGCTTCTTTTGTCGCGACCCCTTCATATAACGCGTAAATCGCTTCGTTAATCATCGGCATGAGCACGCGGTTCGAGATAAAGCCTGGGAAGTCATTGACTTCCACCGGAACTTTGTTCAGCTTGCGCGTAATCGCTTCAATCGTTTCATATACTTCATCGGCGGTAGCCAATCCGCGGATAATTTCTACAAGTTTCATTACAGGAACCGGATTCATAAAGTGCATGCCGATCACTTTTTCCGGCCGCTTCGTCGCCGCTGCGATTTCCGTAATTGGCAGCGAAGACGTGTTTGTCGCCAAAATCGTGTGCGGCGGAGCAATTTCATCAAGCTGGGCAAACAACTTTGTTTTAACATCCATGTTTTCGACGACCGCTTCAATGACTAAATCGGCTTTCGCGGCGTTTTGCAAATCGGTTGAAGGAGTAAGCCGCGACAATGTCGCCTCTTTTTCCTCTTCTGTCAATTTTCCTTTTTCGACTTGGCGTGACAGCAATTTTTCGATATTCGCCAATCCTTTGTCGAGCTGTTGTTGGCTAATATCATGCAAGAAAACGTCGTATCCTGCCATCGCGCACACTTGCGCAATGCCAGATCCCATTTGTCCTGCACCGATAACCATAATCGTTTTGACGTCCATTGTTCCACATCCCCTATCCTTAGTCATTTCCAAGTGAAGTACAGTTTGTCTGATGGAATATCGAGACTATTGCTTTTCTTATTGTCTAGCTCCCTTGTGCGAAATAACCTTCGCCCTTGAAGTGCAAGCACTTCCGCGCGCAAAGAACATTTCGCTTCGGGGGAGCTAGAACGGCGATATTTCGCCGTTGCCCGCAGGATGCGGGCCGCCTTTAGGCGAAATTGGGGCGACCTCAGCTTTTCTATACCTGCACCATAATGGCATCGCCTTGACCGCCGCCGCTGCAAATCGCCGCGATTCCGATGCCGCCGCCACGGCGTTTTAATTCGTGAATCAATGTAATGATAATGCGCGCACCGCTTGCGCCGATCGGATGGCCTAATGCGACCGCGCCGCCGTTGACGTTCACTTTTTCTGGATCGATGCCAGCGATTTTGATGCTAGCCAATGCAACTGCGGCAAACGCTTCGTTAATTTCGAATAAATCGATGTCATTGACCGTTTTCCCTGTTTTGCGAAGCAATTCGTTAATCACAAGCCCTGGCGTTTTCGGAAAGTCTTTTGCTTCCACTGCAATCGATGTGTGTGCCAAAATCGTTGCGAGCGGCTTTCTTCCTTCCCGCGCTGCTCTTTCCTCGCTCATTAACACGAGCGCCGCAGCACCATCATTGACCCCAGGTGCATTCCCCGCTGTTACCGTCCCTTCTGGATCAAATACAGGCGGGAGCTTCGCCAGCTTTTCGAGAGATGTATCTTTTCTTGGTGCTTCGTCATGCTCCACCAATAGCGGCGCTCCTTTACGTTGCGGAACTTCCACTGGTACGATTTCTTCCGCTAATAATCCGGCTTCCATCGCGGCGATCGCCCGCTGATGGCTGCGGTATGCCCACTCATCTTGTTCTTTGCGGGAAATTTCTAATTCTTTCGCCGTTTCACCACCGTACACACCCATATGCACACCGGTGAAACTGCATGTCAGCCCGTCATACACCATTAAATCTTTTACGGTAGAATCGCCCATTCGTAATCCCCAACGAGCATTTGGCAAAATATATGGCGCGTTGCTCATCGATTCCATTCCGCCTGCGACGATGACTTCCGCATCTCCTAGGCGGATAATTTGATCACCAAGAGTAACGCTCCGCATTCCTGAAGCGCATACTTTATTAATCGTTTCCGTCCGCACCTCCCATGGAATGCCGGCATAACGCATCGCTTGACGGGATGGAAGCTGTCCTTGTCCACCTTGCAGCACCGTTCCTAAAATCACCTGATCGACCTGCTCACCGCTAATGTTAGCTCGACGAAGCGCCTCTTTGATCGCAATGCCGCCAAGCTCAGGTGCCGTAAGCGGCTGCAGTGCTCCACCGAATTTTCCAAACGGTGTGCGAACCCCACTTAAAATAACCGTTTTTCCCATAAAACCTCTCCCCTTTGTTTATATGTCTTGACCACCAGCTCAAGAAAGCGATTACAACAATGCAGACTGAACGCTCGCTCGATGTTGATGGTCAAGAGAAGGTGTACATTTGAGCGCACACCCTCTCTATCTATTATACTAATATTTTAAAAAATGAGAATTATATATTCAATTATTTTTTATGAAGCAGCTTCCTTTTCTTCGCCAAATACGGATTTAGCAAGCAGTTCTGCGACGTCGTAAGTAGTGACGCGATCTTCGACTTCTTTTGCTTTTGTACCGTCGGTTAACATCGTTAAGCAGTATGGACAGCCAGCGCTGATGACCGTTGGGTTGACGGCAAGCGCTTGTTCTGTACGAGCAACATTAATCCGATTGCCTGTTGTTTCTTCCATCCACATTAAACCGCCGCCTGCACCGCAGCACATGCCTCGTTCGCGGTTACGTTCCATTTCCACGAGCTCCACGCCCGGAATTGCTTGCAAAATTTTACGTGGCGCATCGTACACATCGTTGTAGCGGCCTAAATAACAGGAGTCATGGAAAGTAACTCTTTCTTTTACTTCGTATTTTGGTACTAATCTGCCTTCTTCAATAAGCTTCGCAAGCAGTTCTGTATGATGGTATACTTCCGCTTCTAATCCAAAATCAGGATATTCGTTTTTAAACGTGTTATATGCGTGCGGGTCGATCGTCACAATCTTTTTCACGCCCGCTTTTTCAAATTCCGCGATATTGTTGGCCGCGAGTTCCTGGAATAAAAATTCGTTTCCTAAGCGACGTGGCGTGTCTCCAGAGTTTTTCTCTTTATTTCCTAAAATCGCAAATTTCACGCCAGCTTCGTTTAACAATTTCGCAAACGCCAAAGCGATTTTTTGGCTGCGGTTGTCAAATGCCCCCATTGAGCCGACCCAGAATAAATATTCAAACTCTTCGCCAGCTTTTTTCGCTTCTTTTACTGTTGGAATATGCACATCATCGCGAAGCTCGCGCCAGTTTTCTTTCTCTTTGCGGTTCAATCCCCATGGGTTTCCTTGGCGTTCGATATTGGTCATCGCCCGCTGCGCATCTGGGTTCATTCTTCCTTCCGTCAGCACAAGATAGCGGCGCAAATCAATAATTTTGTCGACATGCTCGTTCATGACCGGGCATTGGTCTTCACAGTTGCGGCATGTCGTACAGGCCCAAATTTCCTCTTCGGTAATGACGTCGCCGATGAGGCTTGGCATCTCCAATGCCGCCGCTTGTTCCTGCACTCCTTGCGCGGCAAACGCCAATTGGTTACCTCTCGTATTTTTAAAGGCAAACGTCGGCACCCACGGAGCGCGGGACGTAACGGCCGCCCCTTTTTCAGTCAGGTGGTCGCGCAGTTTTAAAATTAGATCCATTGGCGACAACATTTTCCCAGTTCCTGTTGCCGGACACATGCTTGTGCATCTTCCGCATTCGACACAGGCGTA
Source organism: Parageobacillus sp. G301 (assembly GCF_030268025.1). Lineage (NCBI taxonomy): Bacteria > Bacillati > Bacillota > Bacilli > Caryophanales > Anoxybacillaceae > Parageobacillus > Parageobacillus sp. G301. The sequence continues at coordinate 189,693 of NZ_BSDB01000002.1, read as the reverse complement.
TAAATCGATGAGCTGCTTTCGCGTAAAATCTTCAATTTTTCCGACGCCAAACGCTTCCTGCGTTTCATCTTCAAAATCGATTTTCGATAGCTTTGGCCGGGACAAACGGCTGAAAAAGACATTAATCGGCGCAGCAATTAAATGAGCATGCTTCGATTGTGGTACATATACTAAAAATGTAAGCAAAATCAATAAGTGCACCCACCAAGCGATAAAGAACAATACTGCTGCACCTGTTTCGCCGACCCAGCTGAAAGCGCCAGCGATGAATGATGCGACCGGTTCGCTCCACGAGGCTTCCTCACCGTGCCAAATCATGCTCATTCCATTTCCAAACAAGACGGAGATCATTAATCCGCCGATAAAAATCAACACTAGACCAGCTTTGAAATCTCGTTTTAAACGAACGAGTTTTTCAATATAGCGGCGATAAAACGCGGCGAACACTGCGATCAAAATGAGCAAAGTAACGATTTCTTGGAAAAACGTAAAGCCTGGATAAAGCGGCCCTAACGGAAGATGCGCCCCAGGGACAAGACCTTTAATAATAAAGTCAATCGCCCCGAATTGAACAAGAATAAACCCGTAGAAAAACATAACGTGAATGATTCCACTTTTTTTATCCTTTAATAGCTTTTTCTGTCCAAATACGTTCACCCAAATTTTTTGGAGACGCTCTTTTACCTTGTCATCAAACTCGACTTTTTTACCGAGTTTAATGTAAGCGGCGCGAGTTTTAACCAAGTAGACAAACAAGTAGACAGCGTAAGCGGTTACAATTAAAAATGCGAGAAAATTAATGACTAACAGTGAATTCATTATTGTCTCCCCTTCCCCCTTTAAATCGATGAGATGATCATCAAAAATATTTACAACAGAATAAATTTTCAGAATTATAACCTTGTGTTTATTTTACATAATGAATGAGCATTCAGTCAATAATGTTTTTACAAGTTGTCCTGCTATTTTTTCTCATGACGGGTACATTAATAAATAACGATGTAATCAGGAGGGCACGAAATGATTGTACTTTTCGTTATTGTTATTATATTAGCGCTAATTTATCTCGATGACAAGCTGGGAGAATACTTTTACAAAAAGAAAAAAGAAAAAATCGTGTATCCAGAACGCCAAAGCGATCTTTCTTTTTTCATAAACGGTACACATCTATTTGCCGATTATTTTGCAGAAATTCGCAAGGCAACACATCATATACACATTTTGTTTTATATCGTGAAGACGGATGAAATTAGCCAGCAATTTTTTCAATTGTTAAAACAAAAAGCAGAAGAAGGCGTTCGCGTTCGTCTTCTTGTCGATTGGGTCGGCAGCTTCGGATTGCCAAAAAAATTGATACGTTCCTTAAAAGAAAGCGGCATCGAATTCGCGTATGCACATAAACCGCGTTTTCCATTTTTCTTTTATCGGCTAAACCGGCGGAATCACCGGAAAATTACCGTCATTGATGGAAAAATCGGATATATCGGCGGCTTTAATATCGGCAAAGAATATGTTGGACAAGATCCAAAATTCGGCGAGTGGCGTGATTACCATTTGAAAATAGTAGGAGAAGGGGTTGGCGATTTACAAATGCAGTTTTGCCGTGATTGGAAAGAAGCGACAAATACATCGATTGTGGAAGATCAATATTTTCCTCCTCTTCAAAAAGGAACGGTTTCTCACCAGCTTGCTGCCACGAACGGTTATTTGTTAGAACAACAATTCATCGATTTCATTCGCCAAGCGAAAAAAGAATTGATCATTGGAAGTCCGTATTTTATCCCTAGCAGCGCTGTGATGAACGCACTGCTTGATGCACTATCCCGCGGAGTAAAGGTGACGATTCTCGTACCGTTAAAAGCCGATCACTTATTTGTCAAAGAGGCCGCATATCCTTACTTTTACCGCCTTTTAAAAGCTGGAGCACATATTTATCGGTTTTATCAAGGATTTTATCACGCCAAAACGATGGTCATTGACGAAGATTGTTGTGATATCGGTACGACTAACTTTGATAAACGAAGCTTTTTCTTAAATAGCGAAATCAATTGTTATATTTATGATCGCAATTTTGTGCAGCAAGTAAAAGAAGCGATCAGGCATGATCTGGCTCGCTCGGAACCGCTGACGCTCGATTTTTGGAAAAAGCGCACATTATGGCAGCGCGGCAAAGAATCGATATCTACCCTCCTTTCTGCATGGCTGTAGCGTATGATTTAAAAAAACAATGTTGAGGAATCGCCCTCAACATTGTTTTATTTCCAAAAATAACTTACCCATTCAAACACTTTCATTCCTAGGTATACTCCAACAATGCCAGCAATGCCCGCTAATGCTGGAGGAGCAGGGATCGGCAAACGAAACAGCGTAAATAAGAAACCGACCACGATGCCTGTCACTAATGATAAAATCACTTCTTTCATCAGTTTTCCTCCATGTGTGTTTTTTATTGTCATTATGCCCATAAGAAAGAGGGGTCACTCGCAAAGTTCCCCCTCGATCCCGTATCTATTGTATCATTATTGTAAAAAAACGTCTTCGGTTTTTTCGGCTTTCCGGCTTTCACTTCTCTTACATCTTTTCTGGAGCGGATACGCCAATGAGCGCTAAAGCGTTTTGTAGCGTGATTTGGACAGCTTTCATTAACGCTAAACGGGCACGGCTTTTTTCGATGTTTTCTGGGTCCAGTACTTTTTCTGCATTGTAAAAGCTATGCAATGCTGACGCTAATTCAAAAACATAGCCAGTGATCCGATGCGGCATCCGTTTGATCGCCGCTTCCGAAACTGCGCTTGGAAATTCCCCTAGTTTTTTCAATAGCTCGATTTCTTTTTCGGTTTGGATATAATCAAGCTGCAAATCTCCTTCGTACGATAACTGCAGTTCTTCCCCTTGACGAAGAATGCTAGAAACGCGCGCATGAGCGTATTGTACGTAGTACACTGGGTTTTCATTCGACTGCGATACGGCAAGGTCCATATCAAAGTCTAAATGGGTGTCGCTTGAGCGCATCGCAAAGAAGTAACGCGTCGCGTCAAGACCGACTTCTTCCATTAATTCGCGCATGGTCACCGCTTTTCCGGTCCGTTTGCTCATTTTCACTCTTTCGCCGTTTTGATACAAATTGACTAATTGAATGATTTCGACTTCGAGCACGTCAGGATCATAGCCAAGCGCCTCAATTGCCGCCTTCATCCGAGGAATATAACCATGGTGGTCTGCGCCCCAAATGTTAATGATTTTTGTAAAGCCGCGACGCAGCTTGTCTTGGTGGTAGGCGATATCCGGCAACAAATACGTATATGTACCGTCTTTCTTAATTAAGACGCGGTCTTTGTCGTCGCCAAACGTTGTCGAACGGAACCATGTCGCGCCATCTTTTTCGTAAATATGCCCGCGTTCGCGCAATATGGCTAACGTTTCATCAATTTTTCCGCTTGTGTATAAAGATGTCTCCGAATACCAAACGTCAAACGTCACGCGGAAGTCTGCCAAATCTTTTTTAATCTTTTCTAATTCATAATTGAGTCCGTACTCGCGGAAAAAGGCGAGACGTTCTTGTTCATCCATATGAACATACTTGTCGCCATGCTCCTCGGCGAGCTTTTTCCCGATTTCGATAATATCTTCGCCATAATAGCCGTCCTCCGGCATTTCTTTATCGATCCCGAGCGCTTGGAAATAACGAGCTTCCACCGATTTCGCCAAATTGTAAATTTGATTTCCGGCATCGTTAATATAATATTCGCGCGTTACGTCAAACCCCGCTTTTTCTAAAATATTGCATAAAGAATCGCCAACCGCCGCGCCGCGCGCATGCCCTAAATGCAAGTCCCCAGTCGGATTCGCGGAAACAAACTCCACTTGGACTTTTTGTCCTTTTCCGACATTTGTTTCACCGTAAGATGCGCCGGCTTGAATAATCGTTGGAATGAGCTCCGTAAGGTAACGGTTGTCCATGTAAAAGTTAATGAAGCCAGGACCGGCAATATCAATTTTTTCAATCGACGCTTTTGTTTTATCCATATGCTGGACGATTTCTTCAGCAATTGCGCGCGGAGGTTTTTTTGCAATGCGCGCTAGCTGCATCGCCATATTTGTCGAGTAATCCCCATGCGCTTTCTCTCTCGGTACTTCCAAAATGACATCTGGCACTTCTTCCTCCGCAGCAAGCCCTGCGCTTACGACAGCGCGTTTAATTTCCTCTTTAATGCGTTCTTTCATTTGTTCGACAATATTCATGAATCTATGCCTCCTTAAACATGATCGTCATCGCATGACGTCCTGCTTGTTCGTTTTGCATCTCCAATTGATACGATAAAAATAGGTGTCCTTTCTTTCTTTTTTCATTATACCGAAATTCAATATTGTCCGTTTTTGTTTTTATCGTCCACTGTCCAAACGGAGTATGGTAGTGTCCAGTCGTTTCTTCTGTTTTGCGAAAGACATGGCGCATCCGAACCGCTCCGGACCGCATTACGACAACTTCATGATCCGTTATTTTCATCACCGTGTTTACTTTGCCTAGTTCTTGCTGTTCCTCAAATTGCAAATAAACGGCATTTTCTTTTATGTAGTAAAATCCTTCCGTTTCCAAAGCAACCGTTTCTTTGCGAAATCCGTCGCGAATATTGGTAATTTGCTTGAGGCGAATAGGAATTCCGTGTTGCTTTTCCATCAAGGACACATCCTTATGATCAAAAACAAGTAATAACTAACTTTATTAAGTATAAAGGAATCGTTTCCTAATGTTCAAGAGGATGAGACGTGCGGATCATGAATAAATCATAAAAATGATGAATGATTATCCGCTCCTAATATATTCATGCTTGGAGCCGCCATTCTATCTTCAACATTTCCTAAATGAATCGTTTGATTGGGGACCATTATGATGAACAAAACAAAAGTGGCATCTTTCAAAGATGCCGCCTTCTTACATAACTATTCTTTTACATGTTGTAAAACATTAATAGTAAATATAATAACAGCAATAACGATAAGCGTGCCTCCGATTGCAGTAACGGGAATAAACGCATGGTTGCCATAAACGACAAAAATAAGTCCAATCATCATAAGCGGCAACCCGATATTATGAAGCCAAAAATGGGTTTTTGCTAATTTCGTCGCCGCCGCTTGCGGGAATAGATGATAAATAATTCCGGCTAGCGTTAACGCGGTCCAGCCAAGCAAATTAATATGAACATGGACAGGTGTTAATGTAAACGAGTGGGAAATGGACATGTACCATCCAAGGCAAACGCCGATGGCAAAATAAATTGCGGAAATTTTAATCAATCGAACCCCCAATGTAATATTCCTCCTTTTTCACTATTTATTAACATTCATACAGTGATAATGATACTAAACTATATTATTCCGTACCCGTCTATATTCCCAAAAAAATATAAAAAATCCTGCCTTTTTCAATCAAAGGCAGGATTTTCGTTGCAAATATTTTGTCATGAGCATATCTCGCTACCATAGCAAGGATGCTTTTTGCCTGCACCAGAAAAACGACCTTCCACCTCGTTTATGCGTTCCGTTTTTGCACCCAGCCGAGAATCATTTCGCGAATGAGTTTGCTTGCGGTGTTGGCGGTTTGTTCCGAATGGTCATAGATAGGCGCTACTTCCACTAAATCCGCTCCGACGACGCGAACATCCGATTTCGCGATTTCATGGATCGCCGCCAACAGTTCTTTAGACGTAATGCCGCCGGCGTCGACCGTTCCCGTGCCCGGGGCGTGGGCAGGGTCTAAAACGTCGATGTCAATCGTCACGTACACCGGACGCCCAGCTAGCTTTGGAAGCACTTCTTTTAGCGGCTCGAGCACTTCAAATTTCGCAATGTACATCCCGTTCTCTTTCGCCCACTCGAATTCTTCTTTCATGCCAGAACGAATGCCGAACGAAAATACGTTGGTCGGGCCGATAAGCTCTGCTACTTTGCGAATCGGCGTCGCATGAGACAGCGGTTCGCCCTCATAATGTTCACGCAAGTCGGTATGAGCGTCCATATGGATGACCGCTAAATCGGGATATTTTTTATACACCGCTTTAATGACCGGCCAAGAAACGAGATGTTCGCCGCCGATGCCAAGCGGGAATTTATCGGCCGCTAAAATTTTATCCACGAAGTCTTCAATGATCTCTAAACTGCGCTGCGCGTTTCCAAACGGAAGCGGAATATCGCCCGCATCAAAATATTTTACTTCTTCAAGTTCGCGATCTAAATACGGGCTATATTCTTCCAAGCCGATCGATACTTCGCGGATGCGTGCCGGACCGAAGCGGGAACCAGGGCGGTAGCTCACCGTCCAATCCATCGGCATTCCGTAAATCACCGCTTCGCTTTCCTCAAAATTCGGATGGCTTTTAATAAACACATTGCCCGAATACGCCTCATCAAATCGCATCGTCATGCCCCTCCCTTACTTCAATAAATCAGCGACAAATTTCGGCAGAACAAAGCAAGCTTTATGAAGCTCTTTTGTGTAATATTTCGTCTCAATATCGTGGAAGCGTTCATCGCTTACTTCAAGCGGATCGTATTTTTTCGAGCCGATCGTAAACGTCCATAGACCGCTTGGATATGTCGGGATATTGGCAGTGTATAGACGCGTAATCGGGAAAATTTCGCGAACATCGCGATAAACATTACGGATTAAGTCTGCTTTAAACCAAGGGTTGTCTGTTTGCGCGACAAAAACGCCGTCTTCTTTCAAAGCCTTTGCGATTCCAGCATAGAAACCTTTTGTAAATAAGTTGACAGCCGGACCGACTGGCTCTGTCGAATCGACCATAATGACGTCATATTCGTTTTCACTTTTCGCAATATGCATAAAACCGTCATCCACTTTTACTTCTACACGCGGGTCATCTAACTTTCCAGCAATTTCCGGAAGGTATTTTTTTGAGCATTCAATAACTTTCCCATCAATTTCCACCAATGTCACTTTTTTTACGCTCGGGTGTTTTAATACTTCACGAATAACACCGCCATCGCCGCCGCCAACGACAAGCACATTTTCCGGATTCGGGTGGGTGAAGAGCGGAACGTGTGCAACCATTTCGTGATACACAAACTCATCTTTTTGCGTTGTCATCACCATTCCGTCTAAAATAAGCATATTGCCGAACTCTACTGTCTCCACCATGTCCAGCTTTTGAAATGGGGTTTGCTCTGTATGTAAAGTTCGTTTAATTCTCGCTGTAATGCCAAAATGCTCTGTCTGCTTTTCCGTAAACCATAATTCCATCTTCAACAACCCTTCCTTTACTCATTTCGTCTATCATAACTATATACTACTTTTCATCTTTCCCTGGTAAAGAAAAAACCAAACATGAAAAAGTATAGAGCAATCTAGCAAAAATGCAAGCGAAACTTAATAGAAAAATGTTTAAAATAAAAAAAATTTTTGCATACTAATACAAAGACGATCATGAGGTGATGAACGTTGGAAATCATTCCAAGCAGCCGGTTTCGCGGAACATGGAAATACATTCGGGCATTCGTTTTTATTAGTTTTATCCTAGCAATCTTATTCGTCGTTACGCTTGCCGGTTTGATCGCGTTTGCCAAATTAAAAGGAGCCCCACCTTTAGCCGTGCCGCAAACGACAATTTTTTATGCAGATGATGGCACAAAAATCGGCGAGAGCGATAACGGGCAGACGCGTTACTGGGTAGACCTTGATGATATATCCCCCTATATTGTACAAGCAACGGTTGCTGTAGAAGACCGGAAATTTTATGAACATCACGGCTTTGATATAAAGCGCATTATCGGGGCCATTATCGCCGATATAAAGGCGATGGCGAAAGTGCAAGGAGCAAGCACCATCACCCAGCAATATGCGCGAAATTTATTTTTGAATCACGAAAAAACATGGACGCGGAAATTGCAAGAAGCATTATATACGATTCGCCTCGAAGCGAATTACAGCAAAAAACAAATTTTAGAAGGATACTTAAACACCATTTACTACGGCCATGGCGCTTACGGAATTGAAGCGGCTGCTCATTATTATTTTGGAAAACCGGCAAAACAGCTTACCTTAAGCGAAGCGGCAATGTTAGCCGGAATTCCGAAAGGTCCATATTACTATTCGCCACTTATTGATGAGAAGCGGGCAAAAGCGCGGCAAAAAACGGTGCTTTTGTCAATGGCGCAAACTGGATACATCAGCAAAAGAGAAGCAGAACAAGCGTATAAAGAACCGCTTGTTTATTCTCCCCATCACAAAATAGAAACGAAAAAGATCGCCCCTTATTTTCAAGATGTAGTGAAATATGTGCTGCGAAATCAATTAGGATTGGATGAACGCACGATTGAAATGGGCGGATTGCGCGTGTATACATCGCTGAATACGAAAATGCAGGAAATTGCGGAACAAAACATTCATAACATCATTGACCCTCACTCGAACATTCAAGCGGCACTTGTAGCGATGGATCCGCGCACAGGAGAAGTAAAAGCGCTCGTCGGCGGCAGAGATTACAACAAAAGCCCTTTCAACCGCGCCGTGCAAGCGGAACGGCAGCCGGGCTCTACGTTTAAACCATTTCTATACTACGCAGCCATTCAACAGGGATTTACGCCGTCGACACAAATGCGAAGCGAGTTGACCACCTTTGCCTTTGACAATGGAAAAGCAACGTATACACCACATAACTACAATAACTACTATGCGAACGACTCGATTACCCTCGCTCAAGCCATCGCGTTATCGGATAACGTCTTTGCTGTAAAAACGCATTTATTTATCGGTGAGGAAAAACTGGTAGAGACAGCGAAAAAACTAGGCATTACAAGCAAATTAAAAGCTGTTCCTTCACTCGCGCTCGGAACATCGCCGGTGAAAGTGATCGATATGGTGAAAGCTTACAGCGTATTTGCCAATAACGGCAAAAAAGTCGAGCCAGTTTTTATTAAAAAAGTCGTCAATCATCATGGAGAAACAATTTACGAATACAAACCATCAAGCAAACAAGTGCTAGATCCGGACGCCGCATATGTAACGACTCAGCTGATGACAGGCATGTTTGATCCGAAATTAAATGATTATACAACAGTCACCGGGCAATCGATTCGAAAGGAGATCACACGCCCATACGCAGGAAAATCGGGAACAACAGAAACAGATAGCTGGATGATTGGATTTTCGCCACAACTAGTTGCAGGGGTATGGACCGGTTACGACCGCGGGGAAACGATTGATAAAATTGCGGAAAAACAATATGCAAAACAAATTTGGGTGCAATTTATGGAAAAAAGTTTGCAAGGAAAACCAAAGAAAAAGTTTAAACCAACCAAAGGGGTCGTTGGGGTCTATGTCGACCCGGATAACGGCAAACTTGCGACAAAGTCATGTCCGGTAAAGCGTCTTACTTATTATATCTCTGGCTCAGAACCGAACGACTACTGCACCGACCATTTACATCAAAAGAAATCAAAGAAAAAAGAAGAAAAGAAAAATTGGTTTGAAAAACTGTTTCCTTGGTTCTAAAGGAAAACCCCTCAAGCGAAATCGCTTGAGGGGTTTTCCTGTCCTAGTTTTATTGTGTTATACATTTAGGTCTAGTTTACCCTTTTTCCTGTTAGACGACAAGTATTCGTCACATAACATTCACAAAAATGTCACATATATGGAATTTCATGAAAGCATTGGACATCTTCTCTTGTTATTTTTCGCCTTCGAGTCCTTTTTTCAATTCCTCACTCGAACGATTCCACATTTCGATATCGTGTTGCTTTAAAAAGTCCGCAAGCACCCGTTTTGATTTCTCATCCATATGATCCACGATAATATGGCGCTTTAATGACTTATCTAAACGATTTACATGCTCTGGAAGCAGTTTATAGCCGCGGCGAGCCTCCCTGTCGACCGTCATTTCGCACGCCGTTACGCCGGCATAATACGGTCCATCTTCTTTTCGCTCAATCGTTACCCATACGATCCAATACGGTTTTCCGTTTGGCACTTCATCGCGATTTGGCAAAAATTTAATTCCCCGTTCCACTGCGCTCCGGGCATGCATCGCTCCCATATCTACGAACGCTTCCCCCGCTTCGACATCGATAATCACCGGAGAAACATTTTCCAAGCTTAATACCCCTGCGCCAAACCCGCCGTGGCCGCCCGTTGGATCATCTTTAATGATATTAAACCCGATCGTTTTCTTTTTCTTCTCCATCCAAAAACGCCTCCTTCACGACTTAAAAAAAGAATAATGTAGAAAAAAATGATTGCAAGTTTTCTAATACAAACGGAATCGCCACATGAAAAATCGGCTGTATCGTATAGCGGTCAAGCGGCGTCAACACAAGAATAAGAAAAATAAGCGCTCCGTAACTTTCCCACTGCGCCATTTTCGCGCGAATGCCTTGCGGGGCCAAATCCTCGATAATCCGATAACCATCGAGCGGTGGAAATGGAAGCAAGTTAAATACAAACAATACCGTATTTAAGCCAATAAAAATTTGAAAAAATAAATCAAATCCCGCAGCAAACCAATCTGGGATCGCCTGCATAATTCCGAAATAAATCATGCTATACCACACAAGAAAACCAAGGGCGGCAAGCAATAAATTGCTTAAGGGGCCTGCAACTGATACAAGAATCCCGGCAAGGCGAGGATGTTTAAAGTGAAAACGATTCACTGGAACAGGTTTTGCCCAGCCAAGTCCAGCGAGAAAAATAAGCAATGTACCGAGCAAATCAAGATGGGCAAACGGCGATAACGTTAATCTTCCTTCGTTTTTTGCCGTCGGGTCTCCGAACTTATAAGCGACATAGGCATGGGCAAATTCGTGAATTGAAAAAGCAATCGCAAGCGTCATAAACACATATGGAATTTCATTAAGCGAATAAGGCAATAATTGTTCCACTTTTTTTAACTCCTTTTTCCATTCATTTATTACTTAAGTATACATGATTTGACAGAAAAAGTGGACTAAAGTTCCATTTTTCATGATATAATAAACGCGACAGATGACCAAAAGGAGGACGGGACGGGCCATGCCTTATGTTACGATCAAAATGCTCGAAGGACGTACGGAAGAGCAGAAAAAGGCGCTTGTCGAAAAAGTAACAGAAGCGGTCGCCGAAACAACAGGCGCCTCAAAAGACAAAATTGTCGTTTTTATTGAAGAAATGTCAAAAAATCATTACGCTATTGGCGGAAAACGTTTGAGCGACGAATAATAAGCATGAAGGCAAGAAACTTTTATTATGTTCCTTGCTTTTTTTTATTGCTAATTTTTTTAAAAACGAATATTATTATATATGCATTTAAAAATGTTCGTTTTTTGGAGGTAAACGATGTTTGATTTAACGAAACATAACACGAATTTAAAAACAGAAATCATTGCAGGATTTACGACGTTTTTAACAATGGTATATATCATCGTCGTGAACCCTGTTGTATTATCGGATGCCGGCGTTCCATTTTCCCAAGTGTTCACCGCCACGATTATCGCTACCGTCATCGGAACGCTATGGATGGCGCTGTTTGCGAACTATCCGATCGCAATTGCGCCGGGAATGGGGTTAAACGCATATTTTGCCTACTCCGTTGTTGGTTCGCATGGCAATATTTCCTACGAAGTGGCGTTCTCGGCTGTGTTCGTTGCCGGAATCATTTTCGTCATTTTGTCGCTGACGCCATTTCGCAGCAAGCTGATCGAAGCGATTCCAGAAAACTTAAAACATGGCATTACCGCTGGAATCGGCTTGTTTATCGCATTTATCGGCATGCGCCTCACCGGCATTATTCAAGCGCATCCACAAAACTTAGTCGCGCTAGGGGATTTGCACTCCCCATCGGTCATTCTGACGTTAGTCGGTTTAGCGGCTACGCTTGTGCTTATGTCGCTTGGCGTCAACGGCGCGCTCTTTTTCGGGATGGTCATCACCGGAGTGATTGCTTATTTCACCGGACAATTGAAATTTGAAAAAGGCTTCGTTTCTATGCCATCGCTTCCGGAAGGGCTTGTTGTCGCCAATCCGCTTACCGCCATTAGCGATGTCATCCATTACGGATTGTATGCCGTTGTATTTTCCTTTTTGCTTGTGACGATTTTTGACACGACGGGAACGATGATTGGCGTAGCCCAGCAAGCCGGACTGATGAAAGGAAAAACGATGCCACGCGTCCGTGAAGCATTGCTTTCCGACTCTATCGCAACCACGATCGGAGCAATGTTCGGCACTAGCCCAACATCCGCTTATATCGAATCTTCTTCGGGCGTCGCCGCCGGAGGGCGCACAGGTATTACAGCGTTAACGGTCGCTATATTATTTATATTATCCGCCTTTTTCGGGCCGCTTGTTAGCGCCGTATCCGGCATTTCAGCGATTACCGCGCCGGCGCTTATTATCGTCGGCAGCTTAATGATGGGAAACATCGCCCGGATTCAATGGGATCAGCTCGATGAGGCATTCCCAGCGTTTCTCATTATTTTAAGCATGCCGCTTACTTCAAGCATTGCAACGGGAATCGCGCTCGGCTTTATTTCCTACCCGCTGTTAAAAATCACGCGCGGTAAATGGCGTGAAGTACATCCGCTCGTTTATATCTTTGCCGTCCTCTTCTTCTATCAGCTTGCCTTCCTGCCGCATTAACGCAACAAAAAAACGAAGTCCCGTTCAGGCGTGGACTTCGTTTTTTACTTTGGCGCGCAATTTCTCTATGTACGCATACGCTTGCTCAATTTCTTCTTCCGTATAACGCTGCTTGCTTTTTAATAAAAATACTTTTTCTTTCACTTCTTCTTTCGTTAAATGCTCAAAATACAGCAATGTCGATACGAGTTCCAAAAACCGCGAATTTTGTTCATTCATATCTTGCATACATTCTTGTAAATGAGGCATGTCCAACTCGTAGTGGTTTAAAAACTGCTTTCCTGCTTCCGTCAACGTGTAGCGATATTGGAAATAACCGCCCTTTTTCTCTTTTACTTCATGCAAAAATCCTAAATCGCAAAGCTCCTCAACGCGGCATGTCAATTCTTCGGAATACGGTCCATAGAAGTGAAAGTCAAACTTCTCGTAAAACGGAAACTGTAATTTTTTCGCGATGTAAATCATTTTTTGTAGCTTTTTGCGACCAACAATTTCCCCAGCTGCCGCCAACGCCTTCATCACTTTTGCATGCTCTGTGAACACTCCCCGTCATCTCCTAACCCTCTAAAATTTCGATAATTTTTTTCTTGGTTGTCCGCTTCGTTGAAAAATCATAAATGAAATCAGCTGGAAAATATAGCTTATGGTCAGTTCTCCGCTTTCCGGAAATCGCATCGACAAGCACCGATTCCCGTGACAGTTCGCGGAGCTCTCCGTTCGGCATTAACAAGTAAATCGGCAGCCGCTCCCCTTCTTCGCCCGGACGATAAAAATCGTACGGCAAATCGGAAGAAGAATCGACAACTAAGTAATATTCCGGATCAATGCCCGCTTTTTTAAATAAGTTTGTCAGTTCGATCAGCTTTGTCATCTGTTCATTTGTTGGATTAAATTCGACATATTTGAATAAATGACGATTCACAAAACGACGGCATAGGTCGCTTAAAATCGCGTCACGCTCGTCTTGCCATTGCTGGAAATAAAATAATATGACCGCTTCATCAAGCTTTAAATAATCTTGCAAATCTACCTTTCCAGTAAAGAGAGAATAAAAATGAATCGGTTTCGTTTGAAAATTGTATCCTTCTTCATACAACTTTTTCGCCCGATGCAAAATTTTCGTTAAAATGACTTCGGCACTGCGCGTCACTGGATGAAAATATACTTGCCAATACATTTGATAGCGGCTCATAATATAGTCTTCCACCGCATGCATGCCGCTTCGCTTAATGACCACTTGATCTTCGCGCGGGCGCATGACGCGCAAAATCCGCTCCATATCAAAATTGCCATAACTGACGCCGGTATAATACGCATCTCTTAACAAATAATCCATTCGGTCAGCGTCAATTTGACCCGAAATTAAGCTGACAACAAGTTTATTCGGGTATGTTTTCGCAATGACTTCGGCCACTTTTTTTGGAAAATCTTCTCCTACGCGCCGAAGCACTTCATTTACTTCCGTATCTCCTAAAATAATCGCCTGGGTAAAATCTTCATGATCAAGATGAAATACTTTTTCAAATGAATGGGAAAACGGACCGTGGCCTAAATCGTGCAGCAGGGCCGCACATAAACATAGGAGCCGTTCACTATGGTCCCAATGTTCGCGGCCGACGAACACATCATCAACAATGCGGCGAATAATTTCATAGACTCCAAGCGAATGGTTAAAGCGGCTATGTTCGGCGCCGTGGAACGTCAAATACGTCGTACCGAGCTGTTTAATGCGGCGCAATCGTTGAAATTCTTTCGTTCCGATTAAATCCCAAATAACTTTGTCGCGAACGTGTATATATCGATGAACTGGATCTTTAAATACTTTCTCCTCACTAAGTTGCCCGCCGGGATATACCATGTTATCCCCTCTTTCATTTCTAACATGAATCTATTATAAGCCGTTTCAAATGATAAAAAAATACTTGATTTTTCCCCCTTCAACTATCAGTATTTCCTAAAAATAGAAACAAAAAATCACCTTCTTCTTAAAAAATGAAGGCGATTTTAGCTTTTCTTTAATCTTTCGGCAATTTTTTCAATAAGCTCATCTTCTGTCAGCGCGGAGACTGGACGGTTATTGACAAAGGCAAACGTTTTTTTGCGGCCGGGACCGCAATACGACTGGCAGCCAATTTTAATCGTCGCGTTTGGATCTAGCTTTTTCAAACGGGGAATCAACGTTTTTAAATTTGGTGCTTTACAATCGTCACAGACGCGAAATTCATTCGCCATCTCTTGTCACCCTTTCTCTTCGCTTGCCCTGTGGATTACACTAACGTGTATTCTAACGCTTCTTTTTCGCCAATGCAAGTTTGTTTGCTTGAAGTCTTGATTCCATTTACTTCCTTATGTTTGTATAACGAAAGTCAGCAAGTTCTTTTTTCGCATAGACAGCAACTCTTGCAAATTTTTATTCACGGAAACTAAAAATAGTATAAAATTTACTATTTTTGTCCATGCTTCTACTAGCAAACAAGAAAAAAAGGGAGTTGAGAATAATGAAACAACGTCAAGATGCATGGACAGAAGAAGATGATTTGCTATTAGCGGAAACGGTGCTGCGGCATGTGCGGGAAGGAAGTACACAGCTTAACGCGTTTGAAGAAGTTGGAGACAAACTAAACCGAACATCAGCTGCCTGCGGATTCCGCTGGAACGCGGTTGTCCGGCGTCGCTATGAGCAAGCATTGCAGCTCGCCAAACGGCAGCGAAAAGAACGGCAGCGCCTTTTAGGAAAACAGCAAGGCGGGAAGAAAAAATTGTTGTACAATCCACCGGTTCCTTCTTTGGAGGAAATAGGAGAAATCGCCCAATTACCAGCTGTTGTATCTCCTTCCAATGAAACAGCGTCGATGACGATCGATCACGTGATTGCCTTTTTACAAACATTAAAAACAACTCACCGCAACCACGAAGCATTAGCAAAAGAAAACGAGCGTTTACGAAAAGAAAATGAAGAAATGCGCGCAAAAAATGAAGAATTAGAAAAGAAAATTGCCAAATTAGAAGAAAACTCTTCCACGATTCAAGAAGATTATGAAACATTAGTAAGAATTATTAATAGAGCCCGCAAACTTGTCTTGCAAGAGGAAGAAGAGCGGCAAACGCTCAAATTCCGAATGGACCAAAACGGAAATCTGGAAAAAATCGCAGAATAAATAATGGCTGCCCGGTTCCATCGAGGCAGCCATTATTGTGTCATCAACGCTTTCTCATTCCGCTTGACGATCCGATCCCAATAATATTCGTATAGCGATAGCTCCTCCCCGGTCAAAGCGGACGAATAAAGCTCGCCGCCAAACGATTGCAGCGTGCGAAGCAACAAAAGCATGACCGACGGTATTGTCAAATCCTCGTTTAACAATTCGGAAAGCGATGCCATCGTGCTTGGAACAATCGTCGGGTATACGAACTTCGTCGTTTCTCCTTTTAGTCCAAGCTCATAAAACTGCCGGATTAACTCCGCTCGCGCTGATCCGCTTCCATTTATGCATAAATAAATTTGCACCGCGACTCCACCGCGCACGCGCCGCTGAGAAATACCGGCAAATTTTTTTCCAGCAATGCTTAAATCATAGCTTCCCGGACAATACGAACCGACGATTTCCCTCGCTTCAATCGTTTTATTGTAAGCCGAAAACATCGCCTGTATAAGCTGCCACATCGCTTCATATCCTTGGTTGATATCAATTGCTTTCGTCGTTTCCGGAAAAATGAGGGATATATTGAGCACCCCTTCATCCAGCACGACGGCAAGCCCCCCAGAATTACGGACAATGACGTGATACCCTTGCGTCTTTAAAAATGACACCGCTTCGTGCAAATAGGGGAGCTTCGCATCTTGAATCCCCAATACTACCGTATTGTAATGAACCCATGTACGAACGACCGTATCAGACTGTCCCGTTCCTACCGATGTGCAAAGTGTATCATCGATCGCAAACGATTGTTTCGCATCAAACATCGGGCCGAAATTCGACTGATCAATAATGCGCCATTTCGCCTGTTGCAACAATTCGTGAACCATTGCTTTTCTCCTTAACGAAGTAATCTGCAAAAAATTATATCACAATATGAAAAAAGGGTGACCACTTGTCACCCTTTTTTCGATTATAGCGATTGCGCCGCGGTAATGAGCGTAAGCTTGTATACATCTTCCGCATTGCAGCCGCGAGACAGGTCGTTAACAGGCTTATTCAGCCCTTGCAAAATCGGACCGACTGCTTCAAAATTACCGAGACGCTGAGCGATTTTATAACCGATATTTCCCGCTTCTAAGCTTGGGAAGATAAATACATTCGCATCTCCTTGAATGACCGAATCCGGCGCTTTCTTTTTCGCGACAGATGGAACGAATGCCGCGTCAAATTGAAACTCGCCGTCTAACACTAAGTCTGGCGCCATTTCTTTCGCAAGCCGCACCGCTTCGACGACTTTTTCCGTTTCCGGTGATTTCGCCGATCCTTTTGTCGAAAAGCTTAACATCGCCACACGTGGTTCGATATCGAACATTTTTGCGGTGTTGGCGCTCTCTACAGCAATTTCCGCTAAATCTTGGCTGTCTGGCGCAATGTTAATTGCGCAATCGGCAAACACGTACTTCTCGTCACCGCGCACCATAATAAATACGCCTGACGTTTTGCGGATACCTGGTTTCGTTTTAATAATTTGCAAAGCAGGTCTTACTGTATCGGCAGTCGAATGTGCCGCACCGCTTACAAGCCCATGCGCTTTATCCATGTACACAAGCATGGTGCCAAAGTAATTTTCATCCAGAAGCATTTCCCGCGCCGCTTCTTCTGTCACTTTTCCGTTGCGGCGTTCGACAAATGCTTTGACAAGCTCGTCCATTTCCTCGTATTGATGCGGGTCGATGATTTCAACATTTGGAAGGGTCAATCCAAGCTCATTTGCTTTTTGTTTTACCGCTTCCTCGTTGCCGATCACAATCGGTATGACAACTTGTTCATTGGCCAGACGGCTTACCGCAGTTAAAATACGCTCGTCAAGACCTTCTGGAAACACAATTTTCCGTTGTTTTCCTACTACTTTTTGTTTTAAGGCAGAAAATAAATCGCTACTCACGAATAATCCTCCTCAATATAAAAAATCCCCATATACTAGGATACTCTTATTATGTAGAAACGCAACCAATTTAAGCACTCGCAATGAATAGTCGATTTATTAAAATAATTCAGTTTACTGGCTTCTACATGCGACATTCGCGTGTTTTTTGGCTAAACTATGGTATAGTAGAACTGTAAATTACATATAAGGAGTGAATATAATGAGTGAAGCTGCACAAACACTCGATGGTTGGTATTGTCTTCATGATTTCCGCTCGATCGACTGGAGCGCTTGGAAAACGTTAACGAGTGATGAGCGTGAAGCAGCGATTCGTGAGTTTTTATCTTTAGTCGAAAAATGGCAAGAAACAGAAGATAAACAAGAAGGCAGCCACGCCATTTATACAATCGTCGGTCAAAAGGCAGATATTATGTTTATGATTTTACGTCCGACGATCGAAGAATTAAATGAAATCGAAACGGCGCTAAACAAAACAAAACTAGCCGAATTTTTGGTGCCAGCCTATTCATATGTTTCTGTTGTCGAGCTAAGCAACTACTTAGCCTCCGGCGACGAGGATCCTTATCAAATTCCGGAAGTGCGCCGCCGCCTCTATCCAATTTTGCCGAAAACGAAACATGTTTGCTTCTATCCTATGGACAAGCGTCGTCAAGGCAATGACAACTGGTATATGCTTTCCATGGAAGAACGCCGCAATTTAATGCGCGCCCATGGCATGACCGGCCGCAAATATGCCGGCAAAGTGACGCAAATTATCACCGGCTCCGTCGGCTTAGATGACTTTGAATGGGGCGTTACCTTATTCTCTGATGACGCATTGCAATTTAAAAAGCTTGTTTATGAGATGCGCTTTGACGAAGTGAGCGCCCGCTACGGAGAATTTGGATCGTTCTTTGTTGGAAATCGTTTAACAGTAGAAAAAGTACCGGTATTTTTACACGTGTAACCTCGACGGGGATGCTTTGCTTTTTAAGCATTCCCGATTTTTTTTGGACAATCTCCGTTTTTTCTGTCATATACCGTTTTTCTTCCCCATAAATATAAAATCAGAAATTCGTTTATAAATTTGTCACCATTTCTCGCTTCCGCAATAGCCTATTATTGTCGAGAAAAATGATATTTGAGGTGACGACATGGCTGTTGTGGCACACACAGATGAGGACGTCAAATTGCTGGCAAGACTGATGCGGGCAGAAGCAGAAGGTGACGGAAGACTTGGCATGTTAATGGTAGGAAACGTCGGAGTGAACCGTTGCATTGCCGATTGCCTTGACTTTCGGGGAATACGCACCATCCGCCAAATGGTATTTCAAAGCCCGGGCGGTTTTGAAGCAGTGCAAAAAGGATATTTTTATCAACGAGCAAGACAACTAGACATTCAATTAGCCCGTCAAGTGATTCGCGGCTGGCGATACCATCCTGCGACAAACGCGCTTTGGTTTTTTAAACCGGCAGGAGAATGTCCACCGCAATGGTTTAACCAATGGAACGTCGGTCGTTATAAGTCGCATTGTTTTTATGCGCCATCGCGTAGTGATTGCCCAAGAGTATATTAAATTTTCATAGAGGAGGTTCCCCTATGTCCAATAATTCATATGAAAATGCGTATAACCCGCTAGAAGATGAGCGTCAACAACCGTATCAACCTTATCAATTTTATCAACCTTATCAGCAGTATCCATATGGATATATGTACCCACAAACCTACTACCCAATGGCTTATCCATACTACCAACAACCAATGACAGCGTACCAACAGCCAATGATGGCGCCAACTTCTGAATTTGGTTTGCAGGCGCCTTCTTTCGCGGCGCAAACACCGACAATGGCAAGCCAGCCGTCCATCCCTGGCATGCTGCCAATCGAAGAGTCTTACATTGAAAACATTTTGCGCCTCAACAAAGGAAAACTCGTTACCGTATATATGACGTTTGAAAACAACCGCGAGTGGAACGCAAAAATATTCCGCGGAACCATCGAAGCGGCGGGGCGCGACCATTTAATCTTGAGAGACCCGCAAACGGAAATGCGCTACTTATTGCCGATGATTTACCTTGATTATATTACGTTTGACGGGGAAATTGCCTACGAATATCCGTTTGCTGGGGCGACAGCGCAATTGAGCAGCTATTCCCCGCGATAACCGCAAAAAATAAGGTTGCTAGCGGCAACCTTATTTTTTTATGCCATCCCACGCCGCGCCGCCTCAGGGAAAAGCTTCAACCTGGCCGCATATTCACCCCAATTATGTGATGCCAATCACACTTAGCCCGCATGCTGCATTGTATAATGGTCTCGAACAAAGCAAAAGAGGTGGCCTGGCATGGCCTGGACAGTTCATGAAATTCTGCTAGGAATGCATATCTTTCTCGCGGTGATTTGGGTAGGAAGCATTTTCTTTATCGGTTGGGGGATCTACCCCGTAGCGAAAACAATGCCGACTTCCCAGCAGCAGCTATTTTTTCGTTCTCTTATGCGATGGACGCATTGGCCGCTTACATTGGCAGGCTCCGGAGTGATCATAACCGGCATTTTGCTCGGTACCGTCGCTGGACCGATCCGCCACTGGCATGACTTGTGGAACACGACATACGGCCATATATGGCTGGCCGCTCTTCTCATCGGCATTGCGACCTTGGTATGGGGAGTGTTTGTCGGCTATCGGCAGGCAATGAACATTTTTACCGACGATTCCCTTTGGCAACAAGCAGAAAGCGGTGACACCGCGCCGCTGGCGAAGGCAATGGCGACCATCGTCGCCGTAGAGTCGGTAGAAGCGATCGGCTTTGTCGCTTTGATCATCTGTATGCTTTTGCTGCGCTGATAGAAGAGTTACTTACGCTGCAAGGAGGTGAACAGATTGGGCATCAAGAAGGAACATCGTTCTGGTTATCGTCGTCATAACTGGTCTTATCGATTTTCGTGGGTTCACCTCATGCGGCCGCTGACCTTCACTGGTACGATCGGCCCGGTGCTGGCCGGCACCGTCTTAGCCGCTAAAAAAGGGCACGTCCGCGCCGACATGTTTGCGGCGATGTTTGTCGCCTCTCTGTTGGTACAAGCGGCGACAAATATGTTAAATGATTATTTTGACGTCCTGCGCGGTCAAGACCGCGACAAGTGGGCGGCACCCGGAGATCCATCATTTGGCCGCGGTCCCGCCCATCATGCTATTCCTGCTGTCGCCGGCGTCATGCTCGCTGCGGCGGCGCTGCTTGGCGCATACTTAGCCTGGCACAGCCATTTATGGATTGCCATCGCCGGCGCGTTAGGAATCTTGTTCGGTTACGCCTACTCGGCCGGTCCTCGTCCTTTATCATCGCTAGGTTTAGGGGAGCTTGTCGCTGCTGTATTCATGGGTCCGGTGACCACGGCCCTCGCCTATACCGTGCAAGGCGATCCGCCCGATGTCCAAGTTTTTGCCGTTTCTCTCCCTTTCGCTCTGCTGATCGCTTCCATGATTTTATCTAACAATATACGCGACATCGAAAAAGACCGGACATTTCGTCACACCTTAGCGATCGTTCTTGGACGCGCGGGCGCTGTACATCTTCTTTCCGTTATACTCACTCTCGCCTACTTGTCCATGATTAGTTTGATCGCTTTTCATATCGTTCCATGGACAGCGGGAGCGGCCTTGCTCGCTCTACCGCTAGCCATTCGGCTTCGCTGGTGTTTCCGCCATGGGGCCGAACGGATGGATGAAATTAGCGGTATGAAATGGGCGGCCTGGCATCACTGGGTCTTCGGATTGCTCTTTGTTTTTGGCATATCCCTGTAAACGAACGTCAGAAAAAACTTTCGGCCATTTGCCACCCGCAAAGAACCGTTTATATTCCAAAAAATAAGGAGCGCTTCATGGAAACGCTCCTTTCAACTTATTTTCATTGCCGCATAACCGATCAGCACCCACGCGATTAAAAAGGCAACGCCGCCAAATGGGGTGATCATCCCAAGCGGTTTGATTTGCGTCACGCTTAACACATATAAGCTTCCGGAAAAAAGCACAATGCCAATAAACATAATCCAGCCAGCTGTTGTCAATAGGCTGATATTCGGAAACTTACCGAGCAATAGACCAACGACAAACAAGCCGAGCGCGTGGAACATTTGATATTGTACGCCCGTTTTCCATATTTCTAAGTAACGGTCCGGAATTTTTCCTTCTAACCCATGCGCTCCGAACGCCCCGAGCGCAACCGCTAAAAATGCATTGATCGCTCCAAGGAGCACAAACATTTTCATTGATCTCCGTCCTCTCATGAACAATTTTCCATCACTATGATAACGTATTTCCACACAAAAGAAAAACCCTTCTGCTCAGGAAGGGCCGCATTATCGCTGCTGCAAATACATCTCTAATACTTGTTTTACTTTTTCCGCCGAATCGCGATCGGCATGAATTTCATAGTGATCTCCATCCACTTTTGCCGTCACATTCGAAAATCCTTGATGATGCAAAAACTCTTCAATATCAATGATTTCCTCTTTTGGGCTAAACAATGTTTTATATCCGACAAAATCGCCGTTTACGTATACTTCGTAACGATCATGGGTCAATTTTACTTCATTTGCATCGGTATCGACAAAAGGGAAAAAATCAAAACGATCTGGCATATGGTCACCTCCGCTTATTGACCATTATTCCCTTTTGTCTACCGATTATGAGAAAAGAAAATCTTAACTTAAAAATCGAATAACGATGGTCCGTTTGCGTCATCTCCGATTTCGATCCGCTCACTTTTCCCTTGTGAGATGGAAAGCGGCGACACCTCCACGGAAGGAGAAACGGTCATTTCTTTTGTTTCTTCTTCTAACACCAAATCGCAAAGAGCACGGACAATGGCGATATGCTCGCGCAGATGCTGCGGGCTGGCAGTCGTCTTCGCCTGCCGCAGCTGTTCCTCCATTTTCGTTAAAATGGTGGTGATCGGTATATGCAACTCCTTTCACTCCTATCTACATAAAATCACGCTGAACTCCTAGCGCTGTCATCTCTTCCCGCTCGTTTTAAATATTTTCAATCTGCCAATCAATCGGTTCGCGCCCCACTTTTTGCAAAAAGGCATTTGTTCGCGAAAAAGGACGATGCCCAAAAAAGCCCCGCGCTGCGGAAAATGGGCTTGGGTGAGGCGCTTCAATAATATGATGACGCGGATTGGTAATCAGTTCTTTTTTCGCTTGCGCATGCCGTCCCCATAAAAGAAAGACAACGGGATCTTCTTTTTCATTAACAAGCTCTATCACACGGTCCGTAAAAAATTCCCATCCTTTTCCTTTATGTGAATTCGCTTCCCCGCGCCTTACTGTTAATACAGTGTTTAGCAATAATACTCCTTGCTTTGCCCACTTTACTAAATAACCGTTATTCGGTATGTAACACCCTAAATCGTCATGAAGCTCTTTAAAAATATTGGCTAGCGATGGTGGTATCGGAACTCCCGGTTTGACGGAAAAACTCAATCCATGCGCCTGTCCTGGTCCGTGATACGGGTCTTGCCCTAGAATGACCACTTTCACTTGCGCATACGGCGTATAATGAAGTGCATTAAAAATATCATACATATCAGGGTAAATCGTTCTCGTACGGTATTCCTCTTTCAAAAATTCGCGCAGTTTGATGTAATACGGCTTGTGAAACTCTTCTTCGAGCAATGGAGCCCAGTCATTTTTTAAAATCGCCATACGCATAACTCCTTCTCGTTTGTTCACCATTAATGTACCACAGCCGACTTCAATATAAAACCATTCAGCAATGAACCGAAACAGGCAAATGAACAGCACCAAATCGCTGCAAGCTAGCACGATCGGTGAATTCGGCGCAGATAAAACCGATGATGTTGAAGCACTTGCCAACCGTCTCCAGCTTGTCGATAAGCTGAGAGCGCCTTATCAATAAAGGCGCTCTCCTTCGAACTTAAAATTGAATTTTTCCTTCTAAAAAGTTTTTTAGCTCTGAAATCGGGATTCGCACTTGTTCCATTGTGTCGCGGTCGCGCACCGTCACCTTGCCGTCTTGCTCGGAATCGAAATCGTACGTAATACAGAACGGTGTACCAATTTCATCTTGACGGCGATAACGTTTGCCGATCGAACCAGACTCGTCATAGTCCACCATGAAATATTTCGATAGGTCTTCATAAATGCGGCGCGCGCCTTCCGATAGTTTTTTCGACAGCGGGAAGACAGCTGCTTTATAAGGAGCTAGCGCCGGATGCAGACGCATCACTGTCCGTGTCGTACCGTCTTCCAGCTCCTCTTCATCGTAGGCGTCAATCATGAACGCAAGCGTCACGCGGTCCGCCCCAAGAGATGGCTCAATGCAATAAGGGATATAACGTTCGTTCGTGTCTTGGTCAATATATCGGAAATCTTCGCCGGAATATTCCATATGTTGTCTTAAATCATAATCCGTACGTGACGCAATTCCCCATAGCTCGCCCCAGCCAAACGGGAATTTATATTCAATATCGGTTGTGGCGTTGCTGTAGTGCGACAATTCTTCTTTCGTATGGTCGCGAAGACGGATGTTTTCCGGCTTCATGCCTAATGACAACAGCCATTGCTTGCAAAACTGTTTCCAATAATCAAACCATTCTAGCTCCTCACCAGGTTTACAGAAAAATTCTAACTCCATTTGCTCGAATTCGCGGGTACGGAACGTAAAGTTTCCTGGCGTAATTTCATTGCGGAAGCTTTTGCCGATTTGCGCGATGCCGAACGGCAGTTTTTTTCGCATCGTACGCTGGACGTTTTTAAAGTTCACGAAAATGCCTTGCGCCGTTTCCGGGCGGAGATAAATTTCGTTTGCACTTGATTCCGTTACTCCTTGATATGTTTTAAACATTAAATTAAATTGACGAATGTTCGTAAAATCATGGCTGCCGCATTCTGGGCAAGCGATATTATGCTCTTTAATGAGCTCTTCCATTTTTTCAAACGGAAGACCATCGACGACCATTTCGATTCCTTTTTCTTCTAACGCATTTTCGATCAGCTTGTCAGCGCGGTGACGAGCTTTGCATTGTTTACAGTCAATCATTGGGTCATTGAAGTTGCCTAAATGGCCGGATGCTTCCCACGTTTTTGGATTCATTAAAATCGCCGCGTCCAAACCGACGTTATAAGGTGATTCTTGAACGAACTTTTTCCACCATGCCCGCTTAATGTTGTTTTTTAATTCCGTTCCTAATGGGCCGTAATCCCATGTGTTTGCTAAGCCGCCGTAAATTTCTGAACCTGGAAATACAAAGCCGCGATGTTTTGCATGTGCAACAATTTGCTCCATTGTCACTGACATAACTGTTTCCTCCTTTACTATTTTCTTTAGACATACAAAAACGCTCTCGCCACTAGGCCTTATGCCTAGGGACGAGAGCGTGACTCCCGCGGTTCCACCCTAGTTGATGCGACCTGCGCATCCACTTTTTCAGGAAAGTAACTCCGGACTGCCGTTTCATTAACCATCTTCGCCAGGCTTCCACCGTCCCCGGCTCGCTATGGAAGAGAGGGCTAACTACTATCGATCCATCATCGTTACAGCATATTCCATTTTGCTAATTATAATAGCAAAATCAAAAAACGCTCGTCAATGGCCAACACCATTTTTTAAACATGTTTTAAACGACACAGTCTTGATATTATCGGCGTTCCATCCCAAACAATCTTGCTTTTTGCTCTTCGTTTTTTCACTTCCGGCTCATCAAGCAGCAACCAAAAGTTTTTCATCGGCAAATTTCCAAGCCCGTGCTTTTCGCTTAACCGATTTAAGTACATTTGTCGTTTGTCGCTCATCTGTCGCGACAAGTTGTCTCCATCATTGGAAAAAGCGTACAATACGCTCGCGACCGCGACACGCTTGATGCGAAACGCCTCGGACACGCGTAAAAAAAAGTCCCAATCCCAATAATGGTGAACATTCGGATCAAAATAACCGAGGTGATCATGAATCGATTTTCGGTATAAACTCCCGGATGGAACGTATGTAGAAAATCTCCGCATCGCTTCCCGGTCATATTCATAAGCGAATAAGAAGCGGTCTGTCGGGATACGCTGTCCGTTTTCGATTCGATAATGGAAAATTTCTACATCTGAATAAACGAAGTCCACATCGGCAATTTCCGCAACCATTTGCTCTATATGACAAGGAAGCAATATATCGTCATCATCGCAAAGCATAATGAGTTCCCCTTTTGCCGCTTTAACGCCGATATTTCTCGCCTCGACATGTCCGACATTGTCGCGGCAATGGATGAGATGGACGCGCAACTCTGGATATAACGCGACAATATCATCAACACGCTCGCCACCATCATTTACAACGATCACTTCAAAATAACGATATGTCTGTCTGTTTAATGATTCTAATAATTCCGCAAGCGGATACAGACGATTATAGGTGGGAACGACAACCGATACAAAGGGACGCAAAGTCCGCTCACCGCCTCTCTTTTTCTCCCCACAAAAAAGAAGGAGCAATTACCCTTAAGGTATAAGCTCCTTCCCCTTTTTGTCAACCGCTATGCCAATTCCTGTTGCTTCGTTTCTTTTCCTAACACCCATACCGCAATAACGCCAATGAAAATAGAAATACAGAAAATCAGAAAAATCGTTGTAATCGTAATATGGCTATTGACAAGATAGCCGACGAAAAGCGGTCCTAAAATGCCGCCTATGCGTCCAAATGACGCCGCCATCCCAGCTCCCGTGCCGCGAATCGAAGTCGGGTAAAGCTCTGGAGTATAGGCGTATAACGCTCCCCATGCGCCAAGGTTAAAAAACGATAGTAAAATGCCAAAGGTCATGAGCAGCGCAAGCGAATCCGCGTTGCCAAAGAAATAGGCACTCGCGGCCGTACCAATCAAATACGTGATGAGCACAAATTTCCGCCCCGCTCGTTCAATAAGCCATGCGGCGCTAAAATAGCCAGGCAATTGCGCCAGCGTCATAATCAAGACATACTCGAAGCTTTTAATTAAGCTAAACCCTTTCATGACCATTACGCTTGGCAGCCATAAAAACATACCGTAGTAAGAAAATACGACGCAAAACCAAAGCACCCAAAGCATGAACGTTTCTTTCCGGTAAGAAGACGACCAAACCTTGACGATGTTGTCCCATACGGTTTCTTCTTTGCGCGCACTTGTAAACCTTGGCGAATCAGGCAATCCCCATCGTAAATATAGGGCGTATAACGCCGGAATCGTCGCAAGCAATAGCGCTGTTTGCCAACCGTATGTTGGAATGACAAAATACGAAATTAATGCGGATAACAACCAGCCGACTGCCCAAAAGCTTTCCAGCAGTACAACAGTTTTTCCGCGTTCTTGCGCCGACACGCTTTCTGATACAAGCGTCGAAGCAACCGGCAGTTCTCCGCCTAAGCCCATTCCTATAAGAAAACGTAAAACTAAAAACGCCGTCAATGTCGTCGTTAAGGCAGATAGCCCGCTTCCGATCGAGAATAATAATAGTGTAATAATAAACACGTTTTTTCTGCCGATGCGGTCGGCCAACAATCCGAATAACAGCGCGCCGACTGCCATACCGATGGAGTTGACGCTGCCGATCCATCCCATTTGTTCGACACTTAAGTTCCAATCTTTTCGCAACGCCGCGATAATAAACGACAGCATGCCAACATCCATCGCGTCAAACATCCAGCCAAGCCCGGCAACTCCTAACAGCTTTCGCTGTGAAATCGTTTGTTGAATCATGTAAATCCCCCTATTTTTACAAGTGTAAAGACATCATTTTACATCATTATAGGGGGTTTTGCCGGATGATTCAATAAAAGATATTTTTAAATAGAATGTTTTGCATCATAAGAAATATTCCCCAACCGCCTATCCCTAGCCCGATTGATAAAATGAATGGAAAAGAAGCTTTTAAACATAAAGCGATAATCAGCAATAAAAACGCGGTTGCCGGAAATCCCCATAACACCCCATACACAAACTTACTTAAAATTTTTGCCTCTTCTCCTTGAAAATATAACCAAAATAAACTTAGCAAGCTGACTAGCGGTAATGCCGCAATGATTCCTCCAATGGCTGGATATCTCCGGGCCACTTCTGTTACAAAGCCGATCACAATAGCGGAAACAACTACTTTGACTAGCGCAAACATTTTTTCGCTCCCTCACTAAGAATGGTAAACGCTTTTTGTATGAGTTCTAAATCAGATTCATCCATTTGTTTGAAAACTTCTTTTAGTTTGTCTTTGTCTAATCGGGTATGCCGATATAAGATATGTCTTCCTTTCTCCGTTAACACAACAAATACTTTCCTCTCATCAAGGCTGCCTCTTTTTTTACTAACCAGGCCTTTTTTTATCAACCGCTTTGTATGTTCGGAAGCCGTGTTATGAGATACTGCCAAATGCTTTGCTAAATCTCCAATTGTTGCCTCTCCGTTTTTTTCAATATACTGCAGCAAGCGAATGGCTTGATGTGTAAGATTGTCCTCGTTTACATAGTGCAGCAAGTAATAAATATCGGTCCATTGCTCGTTAATCGTTTCGATCATGTCGTCAATCTGCATTTTTGTCCCTCCTCTTTCAAATATATCTTAATATACGATATAATCTTAAGTAAAGATATAAAAAGAGGATAAGCCATTTGACTTATCCTCAGCTATGCTATCTTGCAAATACTTCGTTAATTGTATACTCCAGCCACGATTTCACCGTCGTAAACGCAAAACGAACGTTGAGGCGTTCCGTCCATTGATGGACGTCGCGTCCGATCGGACCAATGTTAAGCACCGGCACATTGAATTTTGCAAGCGCATCAAACGGCAAATGATAGCCGCGATTCCACACCGGCATGTTATCGGTAAGGACTTGTAAAGAAGATGAAGATTGCTGCAAGCCGACATAGCTTAAGTCGGAAATTCCGCCGAAGTAATGTTGCTGCACAAGAGAAATACCATGCTTTTCTTGCGCGTATTTTTGCAGCTTCGCAACAAGACGCTGAACGAGCGGATCGCTGCTGGCGTTGACAGCCGGGTAATACGGAGGAGCATAAAAAAGAACGATCATCGGCGCGAAATCTTTACAAAGTATAGCAAGCCGGTCGACTAGTTTGATCGTTTTCTCCCGCTCGTCTTTCGCTGCTTCCGTTGATAAAACGCTTGCTTCAAGCTGTTCGATTCTTTCTAATCCAACCATCTCCACTGCTTTCTTTCTTAACTCTGAAAAAGTGAATACGTTGATAGACAGCGGTTTCGGCGCCCATTTTTCGAGTTTCGCAAAGCGGGACGCTTCATCGTTATAACGCTCTTCGATGCGTTTTGCCGCCCGCTTTGCGATCGCGATTAACGAGTTCGTCACGTCGTCGAGCGACCTTTTCTGCAAAAATAAATTAAATAACGTTACCGCGCGATGCGGTATTTGCACAGAATATTCTTCTTTTAAATCGGTCTGCAATAAGTTTGTCGGCGGCGGACTGACTTCCCCACTAAACACTTCGCAAAAATCAGTGTTAAATTCTAATTCATTAGCGATTTGCGCCACCATGAAATTGGCATTTAGCCCTGCGAACGGTTCTCCGACATGCGTTTCTTTTCCGTAACAATAAAAGCCCGGCAGCACTTTTCCAATCGAGCCGGTGTAAATGTAATTCGCTTTGTCCCCTGGGTAGCGAGTAAACATCGGTTCGGAATTAAGCACAAGCCGATAGGTTAATCCGTATTTTTCTGCCATTTCGACAAGGATCGGCACGGCCGCACGCATTCCTACCGAGCTCACTTCCTCATCCGGTACCGTAAGCAGCAGTAAATTTCCTTCAAACTTTCCTTGGCATGCTTGCTCGATCAGCGACATATGAAGAGCAAGACCGCACTTCATATCCATCACGCCGCGGCCAAATAACCATTCCCCTTCTTCCATATCAGCTTGCACATCAGAAGGAAGCTGTTGTTTCTGTTCGTAAAACCGCTCCGTCAGCTTTTCGGGAGAAAACGCGGCGTCCTTCCATGCCCCGTAATCTTGCACATCGACCACATCAAAATGGCTGATGAGAATGACGGTATCGCGCACTTGTTCCGCTTTCTTCACCAGTGCGGTTACAAAATAACGGCCATCACCTGTCGGATGCAATTGCACAAAATTATTATTTCCCCGGAAATAATCAAGTGTGCGCAACTGTTCCGTGATGTATTGTGCAAGTAACACTTCCGCTTCTGTCCCGCTAATGCTTGGATATTCAACTAAATGACAAAGCAATTGCTTTAATTGTTGCGTCGTTTGCCATTTCATCCCGATCCCCCATTATTTTTGATATCGTTCTCCCTTATTTTAGCAAAAAATAACGCCGCCACCTATGGCAGGTGCGGCGTTACAAACTCCATTTTTGGATGTCAAAAACAAGGTGCCCATTTGCGGCGAATGAAATCGTTTGATTATTTTTATACGGAAAGAACCGTGCCGTAAATACTTCTTCCCCTTCATTCACAAATACCTCAATCGAGGACGTGTCTAAAAACATATGCAGCGAATGCAAACGTTCCAAACGGCATTGTCTTTTTTCGGTCAGACCGTTGGCAAAACTTTTGCGCTCCAACGTTAGCACGCGTTCACCGCTGTTGTAAATGATGCGCGCCGTATTGCGAATAGCAATTTCCATTATGCCCCCTAATAATCGAATATTCTCTAGATTAAGCTCGATAACATCCCCGCTGATTCCTTCTAACATCATTTCTTCGTTCGCAATCGTGACATTTGAATATGCAATTTTATCCTTTCGCAACATTTGTAACTCTTCAACTGGTGTTTGATATAACTTACCATTTTTCAGTTTCAACTCACGCGGCAATGTTAGTGCATGAATCCAGCGATGCGCAATGGTCGGATGCTTATCCTCATCTTGACCGGGAACTCCCATCCAGGCGATTAAAATGCGCCGTCCTTTTGCATCAAGCATCGTTTGCGGGGCGTAAAATTCAAAACCGCGGTCTAATTCGGTAAATGGTCCGTGAAGAAATTGGGCCGTTTCGTAATCAAGACGACCGACAAAATAACCGGACTGATATACGTTATGATACTTCATTCCTTCCGCTTTTAACCCTTGCGGACAAACAAGGAGCACTTCTTGTCCATCCAATTCAAATAAGTCGGGACATTCCCACATGTAGCCAAAATCGCCTAATTGATTCAAGTTTCCTCCGGCAATCGCGCCGAGATGTTCCCAATCAAAAAGATTTTTTGAACGAAATAACACCGCAAGCCCATCTAAACTTTTGCTTTGGGCTCCGACAATCATGTACCAGTTTTCGCCTTTTTTCCAAACCTTCGGGTCGCGAAAATGCGCCGTATAGCCGTCAGGAAGCTTCACCACAACCCCTTTTTTCTCAAAGTCAATGCCGTTTTTTGACACGGCCATACATTGGTACGTCTGGCGGTTGCCGTGTTCATCCTTCACATTTCCCGTATAAAATAATGTTAATACACCATTATTGTCAATTGCACTTCCGGAATAGCATCCGTTTTTATCAAACCATTCACTGGGGGCAAGCGCAATGTTTTCTTGTTTCCAATGAACGAGGTCACAAGATGTGTAGTGCCCCCAAAATTTGGCGCCATGCCCAGTATGAAATGGCATCCATTGATAAAACACATGGTAAACTCCGTTCCAATGAATCAATCCGTTCGGGTCGTTCATTAGCCCGACCGGCGGCATTAAGTGATAATGAAGACGATAGTAGTCTTTTTCTACCATGTCTTGATATTTTTCGATTTCGGCATACGCCTGTTCGATTAGTTGTTGTTCTTTTTCCGATTTCATTTTGCTCACCTCTATTGCAACCAATCAGGCAAGATCCTTCTTGCCTGATTCATTCTTCTTCATGAAATCCGAGCAATAATGTTGCAACAAACGCAGAGCCTACCGCAATAGCAAACCCGATTAAATAGTTTACTAAATTTTGCATTCCTTCCGAAGCAACGATGGCAATCATCGGGATACCGGTTAATCCGTAGGCGTTCGCGACAACGTTGGTAAACACAACATACGCCCCTCCTAACGCGCCGCCGATTGCTGCGCCAATAAACGGCTTACGGTATTTTAAGTTCACCCCGAAAATGACTGGTTCGGTAATTCCTAAAAATGCTGACAATGCTGATGGTAGAGCGACTTCTTTCGTTTTGGCTCGTTTTGCTTTCGCAAATACCGCCAAGCCTGCACCTCCTTGCGCCACATTAGCCATTGACCAAATCGGCAGTAAATAGTTCACACCGAGCTTCGCTAGTAAATTTGCTTCGATCGCGTGGAAACTATGATGCACGCCGGTAATGACAATCATCGAATACAAGCCGCCGAAAAGCAGTCCAGCAAGCGCGCCGCCATAATGGTAAATAAAGTTGAGCACCGTTGTAATCCCATCGCCAAGTAGATTCCCTAACGGACCTATCGCTAAAATCGTAATAAACCCTGTCGCAATGACCGTTACAAACGGAACAACAAGCAAGCTGACCGCATGTGGAACGACTTTTCGCAGCCCCCGCTCGATTTTACACATCACATAAGTTGCAAGCAAAATCGGAACGACCGTTCCTTGATAACCAATCATTGCAATATCAAAGCCGAGAAAATGCATATATTCCGGTTTTGCTTCTGCCAATCCCCACGGATTCAATAGCGCAGGGTGTGTCATAATCCCGCCAATGACTGCTCCTAAAAACGGAGTGCCGCCGAACTCTTTTGCAGCGCTAAAGCCAATTAAAATTGGCAAGATGATAAACGCTGCGCTGGAAAACATATCGAGCAGCACATACCATGGGCTGTCAGGCGCAACCCATTTGAACGCTTTCATCATTCCTAATAGTCCCATCAATAGACCGCTGGCGACAATCGCAGGAATAATCGGAACAAAAATGTTGGATAACGTTTTCGCCAGGCGTGCTAATGGATTCATTTTTTGCTTGACCGCTTCTTGATGAACATCCGCGCTTACATGCTGCAATCCCGTTTCTTTTACAAACGCGTCGTATACTTTATTGACAACACCAGTACCAAAAATAATTTGATATTGCCCGGAACTAGAAAACGCCCCTTTCACTCCTTCGATGTTCTCGATCGCTTTTGTGTCCGCTTTCTTGTCGTCTTTTAACACTAAGCGAAGCCTTGTCGCACAATGGGCGGCACTGATGATGTTCTCTTTCCCGCCTAATAATGGAATGAGTTGTTTTGCGACGTGTTCGTAATTCATTTGTGAACCCCTCTCTTTTTATATTTTTTGAAGAAAAACAAAAAGACCTAAAACATACAAAGGGCATATATGACAGAAACAATCTGCCATTCCCTTCATACGTTTTAGGTCTTGCCTGCGCTCGCAGTCACAATCCCACAATATTTTTTTTGTAATGCGCTTTCATTATAATCGACTCGAAATCGTTCGTCAACGTTTTTGTAACCGTTGAATATGAAGAGCGATATAAGCAAGCTCCGCATCAGGAAACTCGAGACCATATTCGTTTTTTGCATGCTCGGCCATCTTTTTTGCGCAAGCATATTCTTTTTCATATTTTGTTTGAATAAGCATAAGCATTTCATCATCCATCGAATGAAGCCGTTCATGGTCTTCAATGCGGTTGATCGCAAAACGCAAGTGGGTAAGCAGCCGCTGGTACGAAATGCTTTCTTCATCAATATCAATGCCTAGTTCAGCTTGAATAATATCGATCATTTCGCGAATAAGCGTGGTTTGCCGAAGCGTTTTATTCATGCTGGCGGCATCCATCTTAGCAGTATGGATATGAAGCGCAATATGTGCTACCTCATCGTCTGGAATTTCGATGCCGAGCCTCTCTTTAATGAGTTGTTTCGCCCATAGTCCAATTTGATATTCTTTTTTGTACAGCACTTTAATTTCATTGAGCAATTTATTTTGGATGCGGTAACCTTGCTCCAGTCGCTCAAGCGCAAATGATAAATGATCCGTTAACGCGATATGAATATGATTGTTTAACGGGGCTTGCAGCTGTCCCTCCGCGTAGCTAATAATCTCTTCGGCAATTTCAATATGCTCTTCCGGCAATGTCCGCAATAATTGTTGAAACTTTTCATTTTCCTCCTCCATCACAAAAATTTTTTCGATTTTCGAAGGAGGAATAATATCGTTTTTTCTTTTTTGAAAGGCAATCCCAGCTCCCATGACAATTTTTTCTTTTCCATCATCTACCACGACAACCGCATTGTTATTTAAAATTTTATGGATTCTTAACGCCATGGCTTCATCCCCCGATTGATTCGCTATTACGCATTGTTCGTTTCGATATGAAAAATGACTGTTTCTCCTTTTGTTGCCTTCGTTTCAGACGTTTTTTGCAAGCTTGCCACGGCATCGCCGTTTGTCACGATAATCGGTGTGATCGTGCTTTTCGCTTTTTGTTTGACAAGATCTAGGTCTACCGTTAATAAACGCTGGCCGGCTTTGACACGGTCTCCGGCTGCTACATGCGCTGTAAATCCTTCGCCATTCATCGAAACCGTTTCCAATCCCACATGAATTAACAGCTCTACGCCCGCTTCCGAACGCAAACCGACCGCGTGTTTTGTTGGGAATACCTGTACGACTTCCCCATTGACAGGCGCAACGACTTCTCCTTCCGTTGGTTCAATCGCGATACCGTCTCCCATCATTTTTTGCGAAAAAACGGGATCAGGAACTTCTTCTAGAGGCTTGATTGTGCCTGCCAACGGCGCAACCACATCTTCATGAATCGGCTTTTCTTTTTTGCCAAACCATTTTTTAAACATGTAGTTCATCCTTTCTTCTTTTTAAATAAACGAGATAAATGAACAAAAAAGACCTAAAACGCCACCATCGTGTTCGTCTTAGGTCTTGCCTGCAGTCGCAGTCACAATCCCATCCTTTTTCATATTTAGGGTAAATGGAAATGCCACATTTGTCAAAGAATAACGATATAAGTTCATTGGAAATTCATATTTTGGCTATGCTCATTGTCTTAAGCGTCGGCAAATCTCGTCCGCCACTTCACGGATAGTCAATTTCCCGCCGATGTCAGAAGTTTTTATGCCATCTGTTGCTACACTTTGATAATCGGTTCCTTTATAATAAAGCCCCTGCACACTCCTCTCAAAAATTGGTTTCGTGCTAAAATAAAAACAAACAATTTTTTGTTTGTGCATTTCCACAAATTCACGTTATGAAACGAGGGAAACGGATATGAATCATCACGACGACCCATTTCAAGGGAACTTCGACAGCCTCGAAGAATTTGCGGACCATATTAGCGATCTGTTGCAATGTCCGATTACGATTGAAGACGCAAACCATCGGCTCATCGCCTATAGCGCTCACGATGACTATACCGATCCGGCGCGTACCGCAACAATTATCAGCCGGCGCGTACCCGAAAAAGTGATTAATAGTTTATGGAAGCAAGGGGCGATCCCGGCGTTATTAAACAGTCGTGACCCTGTCCGTGTCGCGGCTATTTCCGAAGTCGGTCTCGGCAGTCGTGTCGCCGTCTCGATTTGGAAAAACGACGAAGTAATCGGATTTATTTGGGCATTGGAAACAGACCGCACGTTATCGAAAGAGGATATGGAGCTGTTAAAAAAAGCAGCAAAAGCGGCGAAAAATAAAGTATTGCAGCTGTATATGCGCAAAAATAAAAAAGAAGAACGGGTTCAAGAATTTTTTTGGAAGCTGTTGACGGGACATATGACGACAGAGGAAGAAATTAAAGAAAATTTCGAGATAATGCAAATCCCGACCGCTCCTTTATTTTCCGTCATCGTTTTTCGGCTTGCCAACGAAATTACGAGAGAGATTGAAAAACAAATTTCTTATCTGTTACAGACAACTCAACAAATTCAACTTCTTCTGTATACGACAGACCGGAGTGATGTCATTTTATTGGCAACACCGAAAAATGTAAATCAACCGCTGCAAGAGTTTAACTGCTTTATCCAATCATTCGCGACGAAAATGAAGGAGCGATTTCACATTAACAGCATTCAAAGCGGCTTCGGCGGTATATACGAAACGTATACATGCATCGAAAAAAGCTACAAGGAAGCTTTAACAGTGCTGAAAATGAAAGAAAAGTTTCCGGCGCAAATTAGCTCCATTTATGGATATCAACAATTGGGCATTTATCAATTTTTTGATTTATTGTTAGAGAAAAAACGACAAGGAGAGTTTACCAACACGGCTTTACTCAAATTACAATCGTATGATCAAAAACATCATAGCGATTTAGTCGAAACATTTGAAATCTTTTTCGACCACGACAGCAATGTCAATGAAACGGCGAAAGCGTTAAACATTCATCCAAACACCCTTGCTTACCGACTAAAACGCATCGCCGAAATTGGTGAAATTGACTTACATGATATCAATCAAAAAGTAAAACTATATATCGATATTAAACTTGCCAAATATGAAGCGCTCCATTAATTTGTGGAAATCCACAAAATGATAGCGCTTCTTTTTTTCTTCTTAACAAAGAAAAAATCATTACGACCATTTATAATATAATTAAGGCCAAAATACGAGGGAGGAATTTCACTCATGATTATTGGGGTACCAAAAGAAATTAAAAATAACGAAAACCGCGTTGCGATCACGCCGGCGGGCGTTATGTCATTCGTTCAAGCTGGACATACGGTGTTAGTGGAAAAAGACGCAGGAATTGGAAGCGGTTTCACTAATGAAGATTATGCAAGCGCTGGAGCGCAAATTATCGATCAAGCACAAGACGTATGGGCAAAAGCGGATATGATCATGAAAGTAAAAGAGCCGCTGCCAAGCGAATATAACTATTTCCGCCCAGGACTAATTTTATTCACGTATTTGCATCTTGCTGCAGAACCGGAATTGGCGCGTGCACTGAAAGAAAAAGGCGTAATTGCGATCGCATACGAAACTGTACAAGTCGGCCGCACCCTTCCGCTTCTTACGCCGATGAGCGAAGTAGCAGGACGCATGGCGGCGCAAATCGGCGCACAATTTTTAGAAAAACCAAAAGGCGGAAAAGGCATTCTTCTCGGTGGTGTTCCAGGAGTAAGCCGCGGTAAAGTGACGATCATCGGCGGTGGTACTGTCGGAACGAATGCGGCAAAAGTCGCAGTTGGTTTAGGCGCAGATGTAACGATCATTGATTTAAGCGCAGACCGCCTTCGCGAGCTAGATGACATTTTCGGCCACCAAATTACGACATTAATGTCCAACCCAATGAACATCGCTCAAGCGGTCGCAGAGTCCGATCTTGTGATCGGCGCTGTTTTAATCCCAGGAGCAAAAGCACCAAAACTTGTTACAGAAGAAATGGTCAAAGCGATGAAACCAGGTTCTGTCATTGTCGATGTCGCGATTGACCAAGGCGGTATCGTCGAGACAAGCGACCACGTCACGACGCACGACAACCCAACATACGTCAAACACGGTGTCGTTCACTATGCGGTTGCCAACATGCCTGGGGCGGTTCCAAGAACGTCCACGCTCGCATTAACGAACGTAACGATTCCATACGCTCTGCAAATCGCTAACAAAGGTGTTCATCAAGCCATCGCAGACAACCCGGCGTTAAAACTTGGCGTCAACGTCGCAAACGGCGAAATCACTTACGAAGCAGTTGCCCGCGACCTTGGCTACAACTATGTCCCAGTGGAAGAAGCGCTAGGAAAACAACTAATCGCAAATTAATCCATCATACCGGTACTGCGCGCCTGGCGCAGTGCCGGTTTTTTATTCCTTTGCCACAATCACTTTTCTATCTTATCGAAGTGATTTTATGCTATTATTAAAGAATCATGATACATACGAGGGAGGAATGCACCATGGCAATGCCTAAAGCACTGACCATCGCCGGTTCTGACAGCAGCGGCGGCGCTGGCCTTCAAGCGGACTTAAAAACGTTTCAAGAACTTGGCGTATACGGAATGACCGCGATTACGACGATCGTCGCGATGGATCCACATAAACAATGGTTTCATCAAGTGTTTCCGGTCGATCTCGCTACTATCGAAGCGCAGCTCGAAACCATTATTGTTGGCGTCGGAATCGACGCGATGAAAACCGGCATGCTTCCGACAACAGATATCATTGAACTTGCCGCAAAAACGATTGAAAAACATCAATTGACCAATGTTGTCATTGACCCGGTAATGGTATGTAAAGGAGCGGACGAACCGCTTCATCCGGAAAACACAGTATGCTATCGCGAAGTGCTTGTGCCAAAAGCGACAGTAGTAACACCAAACTTATTCGAAGCAGCACAATTAAGCGGGCTAAGCCGCATTGAAACGGTGGAAGATATGAAGGAAGCGGCGGGAAGAATCCATGAGCTTGGCGCAAAATATGTAATCGTAAAAGGCGGACGCAAAATTCCTCATGAAAAAGCGATCGACGTCCTATACGATGGAAAAACGTTCGAATTGTTGGAATCCGATCGCATCGAAACAACCTATACACACGGCGCAGGCTGCACGTTCTCCGCTGCGATCGCTGCAGAACTTGCGAAAGGAAAGCCGGTGAAAGAAGCGATCGCAACGGCGAAGGAGTTCATTACGGAAGCAATTCGCCATTCTTTCCCGCTCAACCAATATGTCGGGCCAACAAATCATGGCGCGTACCGCCGCTATCATCAATAATGAGGCAGGAGGAATATCTCCTGCTTTCCTTTTGCTTTATACAAAAAAACAAACGTGATAATATTATAAAAAAAACAAATAATTTATTAAAAGAAGGATGTGTGAATCGATTGAGAGTATCTGCTGTTCAATACCATCTCCATACCATTGATTCGTTCCAGCAATTTGCCGATCAAGTAACCCATTACGTAAAAACCGCACAAGAGTTCGAAGCGGAATTTGTCCTGTTTCCCGAATTTATAACCACCCAGCTGTTATCCATTCCGACCAATTCAGGAAAAGCCGCAACCATTGATGACTTGCCAAATTATACAGAACCGTATTACGAGCTATTCACTTCGTTAGCGAAACAAACGGGCATGTACTTAATTGGCGGCACACATGTTATTCGCAAAAACGGAAAGTTATATAATGTCGCCCATTTATTTACACCAGACGGACAAATTCATCAACAAGCAAAGCTGCATATTACTCCGACGGAAGTAAAAGAATGGGGCATTACTCCGGGAGAAAGCATCAATGTGTTCGAAACAGAAAAAGGGACGATCGCGCTGTTGACGTGCTATGACATTGAGTTTCCGGAAGCCGTTCGCATCGTTCGCGCCAAAGGAGCAGACGTCATCTTCTGCCCATCATGCACCGATGACCGTCATGGATTCCATCGCGTACGGTATTGCTGCCACGCGCGCGCCGTCGAAAACCAAGTGTATGTCGTCACGACAGGCACGGTCGGCTCGCTGCCAACCGTCGACTTCATGCGCGCCAACTTTGGCCAAGCCGCGGTCATTACACCAAACGATATTCCGTTCCCACCGCGCGGCATTTTAGTCGAAGGGGAAATCAACGACGACATGATTGTCACCGCCGACCTCGACTTGTCGCTGTTGTATAAAGTGCGGGAAAAAGGTTCGGTGACGACATGGCGCGACCGCCGCACCGACTTGTACCCAGACTGGAAATAAGGGAGAGGACGAATCGATGAAATACGTACGAATTACAAGCATTGACGACCCGCTTTTTGCAAAAATGTATGAGTTGCTAAAAACGGTATTTCCGGAAGAAGAAGTGCTCGAGTTTGAGCTGTGGAAAGAACCGCTCCAAGACCAGAATTTACGCGTCTGTGTCGCCATACTAGACGATAATGTCGTCGGCGCGACCGAATACCGCTACTACCCGGACATGAACGTCGCGATGACGGACTTCACAATCATCGGCAAAGAAGGGCTTGGCATCGGCCGCTTTTTAATGGAACACCGCGAGAAAGATTTGCTAGGGATGGCCGCAAAGCACGGCAACGAGCTATTGGGCATGTTTGCGGAAATTTACGATCCTTATCGCGTGCAAGATCATTCGTTCGGCGGCATTAAACCGATGGACCCTTACGTCCGCCGCGAAGTGTTATCCCATATCGGCTACCGCAAGCTTAACTTTCCGTACGTCCACCCTTCGTGGAAAAATGATGGGGAAGCGGTATCCGCCCTTGATTTTTGCTTCCTATCTTATAGCCATAAGGGAGACACGCTGCCGGCCGATCTCATCATCCGCTTTCTTCAAACGTACTATGCGATTTTGCCAAACAAATCAGACGCCTGGCATGACATGATAGAAAACTTAAAAACGAAAACGGAAGTGGAATTGCTGCCGATTTAACGAAAAAAAAACCCGGATGCGACAACACGTCCGGGTTTTTTTCTTATAACGATGCTTTGAAACGGTCAAACTGCTCAGCAATTTTACCTTCCGGCGCCTTTGTTAACAAGCTGACGATCACAATCGCCGCCAAACTCGCAGCGAAGCCTGGAATCATTTCATAAAGCAAGTTTTTTAAATACGCTGATTGCGTCCAGAGAATAACGGTCATTGCTCCTGCGACCATGCCGGCAAGTGCACCCCATTTCGTCATGCGCCGCCAGAACAGACTTAATAAAATGACGGGACCGAACGAAGCGCCAAAACCTGCCCACGCATAGCCGACCAAGTTTAAAATCGTGTCGTTTTTCGTATACGCCAACGCCGACGCTACTAACGCTACAATGAGCACGGAAAGCCGGCCGACGAAAACTAATTCTTTATCCGAAGCCGAACGGCGGAATAATACTTTATATAAATCTTCCGTTAAGGAACTTGACGTCACCAGAAGCTGCGAAGAAATCGTGCTCATAATCGCCGCTAAAATCGCTGAAAGCAAAAATCCGGTAATGAGCGGATGAAATAGAATTTCTCCGAGCTTGACAAAGACGGTCTCCGGATCGCCAAGCTTCGGACCGTGCTCAGAAAAGTAAGCGATTCCAAATAACCCTGTCAACATCGCGC
Source organism: Parageobacillus sp. G301 (assembly GCF_030268025.1). NCBI lineage: Bacteria > Bacillati > Bacillota > Bacilli > Caryophanales > Anoxybacillaceae > Parageobacillus > Parageobacillus sp. G301. The sequence goes on along the minus strand of NZ_BSDB01000002.1, from coordinate 149,047 downwards.
CGACAACGGAGAAAATCATCCACCCCATTCCAATGCGGCGGGCATTTTTCATTTCCTTGACCGATGAAATCGCCATAAAACGGACAATAATGTGCGGTTGTCCGAAATAACCGAGCCCCCACGCAAACAGCGAAATAATACCGAGGAAGCTAGTTCCTTTCCATAAATCGAGCAAATTAGGGTCAATGTTTTTAATGGTAGTAAACGTATCGCCGACACCGCCCGTATGGAAAAGCGTTACGACCGGAACAAGAATAAGAGCAATAAACATAATCGTTCCTTGCACAAAATCGGTCCAACTAACAGCCAAAAATCCTCCAAACAATGTATACGCAACAACGACACCAGCAACAATCCATAGCCCTGCATGATAACTTGTGCCAAATGAGTTTTGAAACAGCACCGCTCCAGATACAAGACCGGAAGATACATAAAAGGTAAAGAAAATCATAATAACAAGACCGGAAATTAACCGAAGCAGCTTCGATGTATCGCCGAATCTATTTTCCAAAAATTCTGGAATCGTAATCGAATCATTTGCCACTTCCGTATATACACGCAAACGAGGCGCAACATACAACCAGTTCGCATATGCTCCGAGCGTAAGCCCAATAACAATCCATGATGCACTTAATCCTTGCGCATACATTGCTCCTGGAAGCCCCATCAACAGCCAACCGCTCATATCGGAAGCCCCCGCACTGAGCGCTGTGACCGCAGGGCCTAACGTCCTTCCCCCAAGCATATAATCGGAAAGGTTGGACGTACGTTTATAAGCCCAATACCCAATAAGAAGCATCCCAATCATATACACTGCGACAGAAATCAATACCAAAGCATTCTCCCCTTTCCTTTGTTGCCTTCTTTATCATCATAACGAAAGAATATTATTTTTACAATAATAATTATAATTTTCCAATTGTTTAGAACATAAATATATTATAAGGTTTTCCAAAAAACAAAACGAATATTCATTTAATTTATAATATAAAAATAAACCAACCCACTTCTGCTACATTATTTTATAAAAATGAATATTCATTTATTTCAAGAATATTATAAATTGAAATTCAACTAATAGAATATAATAGTGAAGAGGTTTATTAACACGATGTATATTAACCAAAATATTCAAATAATTATTTTTATAAATAGTATTGCATAAATGTAAAAATATTGATAGATTGATAGTATGTATTTATTCATCAAAGGTCGCACAAAGGGGGATGTTTATCATGATAAAAAAAGGAGCAATTCTCGCTGTAGTGCTTGCGTTGCTTACAGCGTTGGCTGCATGTGGCGGAAAATCAGCGGAACCGAGTTCTTCTTCCTCTTCGGGAAAAGAGGAAACAAAGAAAAAAATTATCGTCGGAACAGACGCTGCGTTTGCACCGTTTGAGTACATGGATAAAGGGGAAATTGTCGGTTTTGACGTTGACTTGTTAGATGCGGTTATGAAAGAAGCTGGCATCGACTATGAACTGAAAAATATCGGCTGGGATCCGCTCTTTGCCGCATTGCAAAGCAAAGAAATCGATATGGCGATCTCCGGCATCACGATCAATGATAAGCGGAAACAAACATACGATTTCTCCATTCCTTATTTTGAATCCACTCATATGATTATGGTGAAACAAAATAGTCCAATCAAAAACGCGCTTGACTTAAAAGGCAAAACGATCGGAGTCCAAAACGCTACGACTGGACAGGAAGCAGTAGAGAAATTGCTAGGCAAAGGCAATAAAAACATTAAAAAATTCGAAAACACGGTTGTGGCGATTATGGAATTATTGAACGGCGGCGTCGATGCAGTCGTCACGGACAACGCGGTGGCAAGCGAATATGTAAAAAACAATCCAAACAAAAAAATTAAAGTCATTCCAGATTCAAAACACTTTGAATCGGAGTTTTACGGCATGATGTTCCCGAAAGGAAGCGACTTAAAGCCAAAAATAGACAAAGCATTGAAAAAACTGATGGAAAACGGCAAATACGCCGAGATTTATAAAAAATGGTTTGGAACAGAGCCAAACGTCGATAACTTATTGAAACAACAATAAGCGCGCGAACATCGAAAAATGCGTAACTACTTTATTTTAGTTACGCATTTTTTATAAGAAAGGTGAGGACTGATGGATTTTCGTTTTGAAATTATTCAGGAATACGCCCCGTTTTTCCTGAGAGGGGTGCTATTAACTATCGGGGTTTCGATCGCCGCCATCATTGCTGGCTCGATTCTCGGTCTTATGATCGGCCTTGGCAAAATGTCAACAAAGCGGCTCGTCCGGTTCCCGTTTGAATGGTACATTAACTTTTTCCGCGGCACGCCGCTTGTCGTACAAATGCTGCTTGTACACTTTGGAGTTATGCCGCTGTTTTTTGCCCAGCCAAGCGCGACCGTCTCGCTGGTTGTATCGCTGTCCTTAAACTCGGCAGCGTATGTGGCGGAAATTTTCCGCGCCGGCATTCAATCGATTGATAAAGGGCAAATGGAAGCCGCCCGCTCGCTCGGTATGACGCATGCGCAGGCGATGCGCTACATTATTTTGCCGCAAGCGTTAAAACGGATGATTCCGCCGTTTGGAAACGAGTTTATCGTTTTAATTAAAGACTCGTCCCTCGGCCTTGTCATTGCCGCCCCAGAACTTATGTATTGGGGAAAAGCGGCTGCCGGAGAGTACTACCGCGTTTGGGAACCATATTTAACCGTGGCGTTTATTTATTTGCTTTTAACCCTTTCCCTCAGTAAACTACTACATTATTTGGAAAGGAAGTATTCAAACCAATGATTAAAGTAAGCAATTTAAAAAAGTCATTTGGCAACCTAGAAGTGCTGAAAGGAATTAATGCCCATGTCCGCGAACGGGAAGTCGTTGTTGTCATCGGCCCGTCCGGTTCCGGGAAATCAACCTTTTTGCGCTGCTTAAACCTTTTAGAAGACTTCGATGAAGGAGAAATCATCATTGACGGAATCAACATAAAAGAAAAGCAGACAAACATTAACAAAGTGCGTGAAGAAGTCGGAATGGTGTTCCAGCGTTTTAACTTATTCCCGCATATGACCGTGCTCGATAACATCACGCTTGCTCCCGTAAAAGTGCGGAAATGGCCGCGCGAAAAAGCAGTAGCAAAAGCAATGGAGCTGCTTAAAAAAGTCGGGCTGCAAGAAAAGGCAAACGCCTACCCGGATTCGTTATCGGGCGGACAAGCGCAGCGCGTCGCGATCGCTCGCGCCCTGGCGATGGAACCAAAAGTGATGCTGTTTGACGAGCCGACGTCCGCCTTAGACCCGGAAATGGTCGGGGAAGTGCTGGCCGTCATGAAACAGCTCGCAAATGAAGGAATGACCATGGTCGTTGTCACGCACGAAATGGGCTTTGCCCGCGAAGTCGGCGACCGCGTCCTGTTTATGGACGGCGGCTACATCATCGAAGAAGGCACGCCAGGCGAAATTTTTGACAATCCGAAACATGAACGGACAAAATCGTTTTTGTCAAAGGTGCTGTAACTTTTGTATTTGCCTTGTCGCCGCAACAAAGCGGCGAGGTTTTTTTACGGACCACAACAGAAAGAGGCTGGTCTTCGCCATGCTGCTTCCATCCGCAAACAAAAAAAAGAAGCCTTCCCTCGCATTTAGGGAAGGCTAAACAGAACGACCCAGCTGCTTTGCCAGCCGTTCGCGAATGCGCGGATTTAACGTTTGCCACATCCATTTTTCAAATAGCTCCTTTTTTTCTTGAAATGATAAATGGTAGCGCTCGCCTGCTTGTTGGCGCGCTCTCTCGGTTACATCGTATAACGCAAGCGCTGCCGCCACTGATATATTAAAACTTTGGACAAACCCATACATTGGAATCATAAACGTCGCATCAGCGGCACGAATCGCCTCTTGCGACACACCGCTATGCTCGTTGCCAAATAGAAGCGCCGTCGGCCGCGACACATCGATGTCGCCAAGGCGAAGCGTGCCTTCGCCGAGATAGCTGGCATACACTTGATACCCTTTTGCTTGCAGCTCTTTAATCGTCGTTACAATATCCGGTTTTTGCTGCAGCGTCAGCCATTTATCAGCATGTCGCGTCACAAGCGGGTTCGGCTGAAACGGCGCTTTTCCAGTGACGACATACACATCCTGCACGCCAAACGCTTCCGCTGTCCGCAACACCGCCGCTTGGTTGTGCGGATCATCGACTGCTTCAGTCAATACCGTAATATAACGCGTCCGCTTTTGAAGTACATTATACATCCGCTTTAACCGTTCGGGTAAAATCATTTCCCAAATAAGACGCGTTTCTTCCGTCAAAAACCCATCTTTTTGCAGCTGTTCAATGAACGCTTTTGCTTCTTGCTCGTTCATTGCCATCACCTTCGTTTCTTCTAATAATCTACCTAGAACGAATCTCATTGTACAAAATTTTGACAATGCGAGCAAACACAACAAGCCGAAAAACTTCTTAATAAATCCATACATTCCCATTTTTTTATTGCCTATCATGAACCATAATACATATTACAAAGCAAATGATATATTTATTAGGATATTATTAATTTTATTTAAATAACAAAAATACCATTTATTTCATATATAAATACATTTACAAATATTTATTCAGCATGTACTATATTAAATGTAAACGCTTTAAAAAATTTTTAAAATAATTTATTTTTTTATTTGCTTTTTACAAAATTGTCCCGATCGATAGGAGGAAACGATTATGCAAACTCCAAAAAATGAACAAAAATTACATCGTGGATTAGAGGAAAGACATATTTCTCTTATGTCTCTTGGGGCAGCGATTGGGGTGGGGCTATTTCTTGGCTCTGCATCTTCCATCAAATTAGCGGGACCGGCGATTTTGCTTGCTTATGCGGTAAGCGGCGTGATTATGTTCTTTATTATGCGCGCGCTCGGCGAAATGGCCGTGGAAAACCCGGTTGCCGGTTCATTCAGCCGCTACGCGCATGACTATTTAGGACCGCTTGCTGGTTATTTAACCGGGTGGAACTATTGGTTTTTATGGGTAGTTACTTGCATCGCGGAAATCACCGCTGCCGGCATTTATATGCAATTTTGGTTCCCTGATACGCCAAGATGGATATGGGCGCTAGCCGCTTTAATGATGATGACATTAATCAATTTCCTCGCTGTCAAGGCGTATGGGGAATTAGAATTTTGGTTTGCGCTTATTAAAATTGTCACCATTGTATTTATGATCATCGTTGGCTTGGGCATGATTCTATTCGGAATCGGCAATGGCGGAGTCGCCACAGGCATCAGCAACCTTTGGGAACATGGTGGATTTTTCCCGAACGGCTTTACCGGTGTGTTAATGTCTTTGCAAATGGTGATGTTCGCCTACTTAGGAATCGAAATGCTCGGCGTTACGGCCGGCGAAGTGAAAAATCCGGAAAAATCGCTGACTAAAGCGGTCAATAGCGTATTTTGGCGCATTTTAATTTTCTACGTGGGCGCATTATTTGTCATCATGTCCATTTACCCTTGGAACGAAATCGGCGAAAAAGGAAGCCCGTTTGTCTTAACATTTGAAAAAATCGGCATTCACGCCGCTGCGGGAATCATCAACTTTGTCGTTTTAACGGCTGCGTTGTCTTCCTGCAACAGTGGAATTTTCAGCACAAGCCGCATGCTCTTCAACTTGGCTGAGCAAAAAGAAGCGCCATCTTCCTTCGCTAAACTGACGAAGCGCGGAATTCCAGGCGTCGCCCTCATCGTCACGGCGTTAGCGATGTTAGTCGGTGTGTATTTAAACTACGTTTCCGAAAAAGTATTCCAATGGGTCACAAGTGTCGCTACATTCGGCGCGATTTGGACATGGGCGATTATTTTGCTTTCGCAATTGCAGTTCCGTAAACGTTTAAGCCTAGAAAAGCAAAAACAATTAAAGTATAAAATGCCGCTTTATCCTTTTAGCTCTTATATCGCTCTCGCCTTTTTAGTCGGAGTTACCGGTTTAATGGCATATTTCCCTGACACACGAATCGCACTTATCATTGGACCAGCCTGGCTCATCTTGCTCGTTGTCGTCTATTATGCAAAAGGCATGCATAAGCGCCATGCCTCCCCTTCTGATAAAAGGCAAGTTAGCTAAACAACCGTCTCCATCCCTTTTATAGGGATGGAGATGTTTATTTTTTTACATCCTTCTTCATGTTCATTGATGATCATTTCTCCCTTCCCCCTGTTACATACCAACACCGTCATTCAATTAATATTGTTCAACATTTCACAAACTATTCAATAATAGATAGTTCTAGGCGTCAATAAATATAGTATTGTATAGTTGAAATCTGTTATATATATTTTTTCAGTCTGTTATAGTTACAGGCGATTGGGAGGGGATCTGTTATGAAACAAGCTACTGCTGTATTAGACCCGTGGCGTAGTTTTAAAGGGTCAAAATGGAAAAAGTCCATTGACGTCCGTGACTTTATTTTAAACAACGTCACCGTTTACTATGGGGATGAATCATTTCTAGAAGGACCTACGGAAGCAACGAAAAAATTGTGGGAACAAGTGATGGAATTGTCGAAACAAGAACGCGAAAAAGGCGGCGTTCTCGATATGGATACATCCATTGTTTCTACCATCACTTCCCACAGACCGGGTTATTTAAACAAAGACTTGGAAAAAATCGTTGGTTTTCAAACAGATAAACCGTTTAAGCGCGCATTAATGCCGTTCGGAGGCATCCGCATGGCGCAACAATCATGCGAAGCATACGGCTACAAAGTAAGCGACGAAGTGAAAAAAATTTTTACCGAATACCGAAAAACCCATAACCAAGGTGTATTTGACGTTTACACCGAAGAGATGAAATTAGCGCGCAAAGCGGGAATCATCACCGGTCTTCCAGATGCGTACGGACGCGGCCGCATTATTGGCGACTATCGCCGCGTAGCATTATACGGCGTCGATCGTCTGATTGAAGAAAAACAAAAGGATTTGAAAAACACTGGCGCAAGAACGATGACGGAAGACATTATCCGTCTTCGCGAGGAAATTGCTGAACAAATTCGCGCGTTAAACGAATTGAAACAAATGGCATTAAGCTACGGTTACGACATTTCCCAACCAGCGCAAAACGCACACGAAGCATTCCAATGGCTCTATTTCGCTTATCTCGCCGCTATTAAAGAACAAAACGGCGCAGCGATGAGCTTAGGCCGCGTGTCCACCTTCTTAGACATTTATATCGAACGCGACCTACAAGAAGGTACGCTAACAGAAAAAGAAGCGCAAGAACTTGTCGACCATTTTGTGATGAAATTGCGCCTTGTCAAATTCGCAAGAACGCCGGAATATAACGAACTATTCAGCGGCGACCCGACATGGGTAACAGAATCGATCGGCGGAATGGCGATCGATGGTCGTCCGTTAGTCACGAAAAACTCGTTCCGCTTCCTTCATACGTTGGATAACTTAGGACCTGCGCCAGAGCCAAACTTAACGGTACTTTGGTCGAAACAATTGCCGGAAGCGTTCAAAGAATATTGCGCGAAAATGTCGATAAAAACAAGCTCGATTCAATATGAAAATGACGACTTAATGCGCGTTGAATTCGGCGATGACTACGGAATTGCTTGCTGCGTATCGCCAATGAGAATTGGCAAACAAATGCAATTTTTCGGAGCGCGCGCCAACCTTGCGAAAGCATTGTTATATGCGATTAATGGCGGCGTTGATGAAAAATTAAAAATACAAGTTGGTCCTGAGTTTGCGCCAATTACATCCGAATATTTAGATTACGATGAAGTCATGCGTAAGTTTGATCATGTACTTGAATGGCTTGCGGAACTTTATATTAATACACTCAATGTCATTCATTACATGCACGATAAATATTGTTATGAACGCATTGAAATGGCGCTTCATGATTCGCATATTTTACGCACGATGGCAACTGGTATCGCCGGACTATCGGTTGTCGCTGATTCGTTAAGTGCGATCAAATACGCAAAAGTCAAACCGATTCGAGATGAAAACGGCATTGCCGTTGATTTTGAAATCGAAGGAGATTTCCCGAAATACGGAAATAACGATGATCGCGTCGACCAAATTGCGGTTGATTTAGTCGAACGTTTTATGACGAAATTGAAAAAACATAAAACGTATCGCGATTCAAAACATACGTTATCGATTTTAACGATTACATCGAACGTCGTATACGGGAAAAAGACAGGAAATACGCCAGATGGCCGTCGCGCTGGCGAACCGTTTGCTCCGGGAGCGAACCCGCTGCACGGCCGTGACACGAAGGGAGCGCTCGCTTCGTTAAGCTCTGTCGCGAAATTGCCATTTGAACATGCATTAGATGGCATTTCTAATACGTTCTCAATCGTGCCGAAAGCTTTAGGAAAAGAAGAGCAAACCCGTGTTCGCAATCTTGTCGCCATTTTAGATGGTTACATGGAAAAAGGCGGACACCATCTCAACATTAACGTGTTGAATCGTGAAACGTTATTAGATGCAATGGAACATCCAGAAAAATATCCGCAATTAACGATTCGCGTCTCTGGATATGCCGTCAACTTCATTAAATTAACTCGTGAACAACAAATTGACGTCATTAACCGCACGTTCCACGAAACGATGTAACGATCTCCCCCTCCTTCTTGAGGGGGTATATTTCTCTTAGGAAGGAGACCATCCGATGAAAGGGTTTATTCATTCGATTGAGACATGCGGCACCGTCGACGGCCCAGGCCTTCGCTATGTCATCTTCACACAAGGATGCTTGCTGCGCTGTCAATATTGTCATAACGCCGACACATGGGAAATCGGAAAAGGAAAAGAAATGACCGTAGAAGAAATTATCGATGATGTAAAAACGTATTTGCCGTTTATCAACGCTTCCGGCGGCGGAATTACCGTCAGCGGCGGGGAACCTTTGTTGCAAATCGACTTTTTAATCGAGCTATTTAAAGCATGCAAAAAACTCGGCATTCATACAGCGATCGATTCGTCAGGAGGATGCTACACGGCGGAAGCGTCGTTCCAGCAAAAATTAAACGAATTGCTTTCCTATACTGATTTAATTTTGCTTGATTTAAAACATATTGACGAAAAAAAACATCGGAAGCTGACAGGAAAAACAAATCAACATATTTTACAATTTGCTCGGTTCTTATCCGAAAAAAACCTTCCTGTTTGGATCCGACATGTTCTCGTTCCAACCATTACAGACGACCCGAATGATTTGCGCAGTCTCGCCGCTTTTATTCGCACGTTAAATAATGTAGAAAAAATTGAAATTCTCCCATATCATAAATTAGGAGTATACAAATGGAAAGCGCTTGGATTGAAGTATCCTTTGGAAGGAATTGAACCTCCTTCGGAAGAAAGCGTGGAAATGGCACAACGAATCCTAAACGGAACAGAAGATACAGTGCCTCTTACGTAATTGTTTTTATGATAACCTCCTTCCTTCCATGGAAACTTTTTCCACATAAAAGGATGGCCGCTGCTTCATATATGTGCCATCCTCTTTCTATGGGGAAGGAGCAAATATTTTAACAACGAACCGAATAACGGAAGCTATTTGACTAGAGAATGTTTAAACGCGTAAATGACCGCTTGTGTCCGATCTTGTACTCCTAATTTGCTTAATATGTTGCTGACGTGGACTTTAACCGTTTTTACGGCAATAAACAATTCATCAGCGATTTCTTGATTCGTTTTTCCTTGCGCCATTAATAAAAGCACTTCCATCTCCCGGTTCGTCAATTCTTCGTGAGGAAGAAGTTCTTTCTTTTGTTTCATTTTTGTCATTACTTTATTCGTCACTTCCGGTTCTAACACCGATTGGCCGTAAAACGTCGCACGGATCGCGTTGGCGATTTCGTTCGCTTTCGACGTCTTTAGCATATAGCTCGTTGCTCCAGCTTCCAAAGCCGGATACACTTTTTCATCATCTAAAAAGCTCGTTACAACGATAATTTTTGCTTCCGGCCATTGGGCGATAATCTGCTTTGTCGCTTCAATTCCGTCCATCTCCGGCATCACTAAATCCATTAAAATAATATCTGGCCGCAGCTCTAGTGCCAGCTCTACAGCTCGTTTGCCGCTATCGGCTTCTCCCACCACTTCCATATCCGGCTGCGACGCCAAAAACGCAGAAACGCCGATTCTCACCATTTCATGATCATCGGCCAATAAGACACGGATCACAATGTCCCCTCCTCTATGATCGGTACTTTCACCTCTAACCGTGTTCCTTGATTCGGCACACTGACGATTTGCAGCGTCCCGCCGATCTCCAGCGCGCGCTCATGCATATTTTGCAAGCCGTACGATCCTGCTTTCACTTGATCAACATCGAAACCGACACCATCATCCGATACACGCAAAATGACAAGTTGGTCTCGTTTTACCAACAATACTTCCAATTTTGTCGCCTTTGCATGACGAAGCGTATTGGAAATGGACTCTTGCAAGATGCGAAATAAATGGTCTTCTACTCCCTTATCAAGCGGAATGTCTTCCACTTTCCACTCAATGTGCAACGGCACTTTTTGCTTTAGTTCCATCAATAACTCTTGAATTCCCTCTTTTAGGGATTTGCCTTTGAGGGCTATCGGGCGAAGGTGAAGCAATAACGCCCGCATTTCTAATTGCGATTGGTGAATCATTTCCTCAATTAAACGAAACTGTTTTTCTTCGCGCTCATCAGAAAACGTCTTTGTTTCATTGATGGCGGAAATAAGCATCGAAGCGGCAAACAGCTGCTGGCTGACCGAATCATGAAGCTCGCGCGCAAGCCGATGCCGTTCTTGGGAAATGATCTCTTGAATCCGCTTTTCTTGCTCTTCCGCCTTTTCATTGGCAAGCCGCTGCGACAATTTCACTTGTTCCGTCATCTGCTTTTGAATTTTTTGAATGTGCGCTACCACCGACGCCACTTCTTTCAGCTTTGAAGGCTCTATAGAGGAAACAGGCTGGCCATGTTCGAGCTGGCGAAGCGAATCCATCACCGTTCGCCACTGTTTTTGCCAAAAAAATCCGAACACAGTGCCAAACGCTGTTCCTGCGGCAACACTAACCCCCGCCATAAATAAAAGAAACGGAACACCCATTATTTCTTTTTCCCATAATAAAGACCATTTTGGTAACGGATACGTGATAAATATGAGCACCGCCGTAACGATGAAAACGAACAACGAAAAGCCAATTCCCATGACAATATAACGCTGCATTATATTCATACATGCTTCACCTCGATTGTTCCGATGATCATCGAGGTGATTATTTTGACCTTTTGCTCCGCTTCCTCATATCCTTTTGTTTGAAAACAAATGGTTTCGTTCCACAAATTCGCTTCCTTTCGCTCAAAAACGATAGCGGAGCCATAGATCACTGAATGGTGCAGGAGCACTTCCACCTCATATGGCACAAGAATTTGTACATTCCCGATCAAATGGCGGATGACAATGACGGCTTCTCCTTTCGGAAGCACCGTATAACTTAAATCAATCACCACATCGGAAATCCCGCCTTGAATGTTAATATCTTCCCATTCATAAACATGTTCAGGTGTTTTTTGACTGCTAAAGAAGCTGTTTTTCCAACGCGGTTTTCGCTCAAGGAGGGAGGATTCCTCATGCTTTCGCTCGGTCATGATTGGCTGTATCTGCACAGGAGCTTTTTTCGATTGCATGTACTGCCAAATGATATACACCAAAATAAAAAACAATGAAATGCGAAATGTCACCATGCTAGCTAGCGAAATAATGAAACTAATGAGTCCAAACCAAAACAGAACAACACCTGACAGCTTCGGCATCCGCTTTCGCCCTATATACATACAGCCAATCGCGAAGAGCAGGAAGAAAACACTTCCATGTTGAAACAATAGCAACTCTGCCAAAAAGAGAACGATGGCGATCATGACAAGCCAAGCGGCGTAATCTGTTTTTTGCTGACGAAACATCTTTTTTCCTCCCTCCTTTATAACGATTGCCGCATCTCCATTATACAGCTAGTGAAAAAAGGGCGCTAATATGTATACGCCCTTTTGGAATTCCACGGTTTCGTTATGAAATTGAATTTAGCTTTTTCTCCAATTGCGCGATGCGTGCGTCAATCGTGCTTGCATAGTAATTGGCTTTGATATTTTGTTCCAGGCGTTCTAAGTATTGTTCCGTTTCGTTAAAACGAGAATAAGCGGTATCGTTCCATCCTGCTTGCAGCACTTTATCCATTCGATAATGCGCGCGGGCGGCATTCTCCCGACCCATGAGCTGCATGCGGCGAATGTACATATCTTTTAATTTATGTTTCATTTCTTCATATTTTCTTTCCAGCTGTTCTAACTCGTTTGTTGCTTCTTGAAGCAACTCTTGTATTTGCGATGCTCTTTCTTCATATTTTGTCTGTTCCGAAACGGCGAATTCATATAGTTCATTTTCCCCCGCTTGGGAAGCGATTTGCGCTTGGTACTTCCGCTTATCCGCAAGCTCTTTCGCCTGATTGTATTCACGCATAAGTTCTGTCTTCAATAGGTGTTGCCGCTCAAGCAGATGACGAACCTTTTCTACTTCCTTTTCGCATTGCCGTAAATATTCATTTAATAAGGCAATTGGATTTTGCTTTTCTTTTTGATCGATCATCTCATGCAAATCAGCCATGATGATATTTTTGATTCTCGTTAATAAATCAGCCATCACGGTTTTCCTCCTTTAAAAGCTTCGTTCTAACTCTGCCCACTGCTTTTCAAAATGAGCAAACGGGTCATCGATTTCTTTCGTCTGTTTTGTTTCATTCCATTTCTTATAAACTACATACAACACATACGCCGCGGCCACCGCAATAAGCGCGGGCGCGTTCGAAGCGGAAGCAACGAAAGCGATGATTCCGATCGCGATCCAAAACAGTTTTTTCATCGTTGTTTCCGCTTTCATCCATCGTTTCCAAGCGTAATACAAAATGACAAGGCTCACTGCCAAAACAGCGAGAGAACCAAGGTTGGCAAAAAGCGTAACCGCCGCAATCGCACCGATGATAAACAATCCGATTTTTTTCACTTTTTTCTCCCTCCTTTCTGTCTCCATCCTACCAACCGTTTCATATTTCGATAATGAGCCGAGGCGTTATTTTTCTCTAAGACCTGAGTCGTATTTTCTAATCAACATCTGTTATCGCACCATTTATCACACATCGCAAAAGGCTCCGATATGACATAAAAAAAGAAGGCTGCCTAACGGGCGCCTTCCTATTCGGTCGCTTTCATATACGCTTGTTTCGGATGGTTCGGCTGATCTGGATATTTTAAACGAATTTTTCCTTCCTCTATCAGTTTTCCTAAATAGTTATTCCTTAGTCCATCTGGCGTTCTTTCCAATAGTGCTGCTAGTTCCTTTAACATCAGCGGCCTTTGCTCGCAAAGCTGCAAAATAATATTTTCCATCACACTTGGAGGCAATCGTTTTTTCTTTCTCGCTAACTCCGCAATGTTCCATAGTTTTTCATCGATTTCACTCTTTTCTTTGTACGGATCAGATGAAGATAGTTCATTATTTACGGAGTTAAGACGTTTATTTATGGAGTTAGGTTCGTTATTCACGGAGTTTTCTTCGTTATTTACGGAGTCAACACCGTTATTTATGGATTCCGACGGATTATTAACGGAGTTTTCTCGTTTATTTACGGAGTTTTCTTCGCTATTTATAGAGCTATCTTCGTTATTTACGGAGTTTTGCTGCTTATTTATGGAGTTCAGGTCTTCTTCCGTTAACGTAAGATCCATTTCACTATCATCATGCTGTTCTATATCTTGATATATATCTGTTTCATATGATGCAGCTGTTTCATCTGGAAAATCGAACGGATATAATATCACGACAGTTCGTTCTGGATTCGAATGTTGAATAAATTCAGGCTGCTTGTATTGAGGGTTGCTCCATGTTGTAACAATATGCTTTAACCCGAAACCAGCCCGCTTGCAAAGACCGATCAAAATAAACATTTTAAACAAATTCGGATTGCGAAGATTGCTCATATGACCGGAAAGAGCAGAATCAATCGGAATGCGAAATAATCCTGGATTGGCAAAGCGAAACACACCGTTTTCTTTTTCTACAATAATCCCGCCTTCTCCTAAATAATCCGCATGAACAATCGCGTTTACAAGCGCCTCATGCAGCGCAATTTGCATGGAGCGATCCATATCATTATTTTTAAGCTGTGAGATCACTTTAAAATAAAAATCGTATAAGTTGCCAGACCATGTACCATCTTGAGAGGTGAATCGCTTTGTCCAATCGTTCGTTACTATACCGTTCAAACTTTCCCGATATTCGAGAAAATATTGCGGTAAAACTTCTGTAATAATGCGTTCCTCACTAAACATCAATAACCCTGCTAATGTAACTCCTTCTTTGCTGCTATCTCGCAATTTCCCCCATGCACCGATCTTGTATAAAAATTCTTTCGTCTCCAACCCATTCCATGGATGGTTTGGCTTGACAGCTGCAAACTTTTCCCGGTAGCTTTTCACCGATTCAAAATTTAATTCATGCAGTCCATAGTGTTCCAAAATGGAACTATCATGCCAAACAGTTGAATTCCCATCATAAAAACTTGAATATTTATTCACTTCCGATCTTCCTTTAATTATTATTTTATAAAAATATTTACTTCCTTCTTTATTCTTATTGTATCATCTTTCGTTTTCGTTGCGTGTAGTTGCCAAAAAAAGAAGAAAGAAGATGCCCAACACGTTTATTGCATGTTGGAAAATAGATGGATAGTTTTTCTAAAAGTGAGCAAAACTAATATAAATTAAAACACAGTAAGGGGGCTTTTGTTACATATGCTATCTCTTCCTTCATCACTAGAGCCGTATTGGCGGACATCTGTCGAGCTTCCATCGTTTCCGAAACTAGAAGAAGATATTCGCACCGATGTCGCCATTATCGGCGGAGGAATTTCTGGTATCACGACCGCTTATTTGCTTGCTAAACAGGGAGTGCGCGTCACTTTATTAGAAGCGGATCGTCTTCTGAACGGAACGACAGGACATACGACCGCGAAAATTACTGCTCAGCATGATATCATTTATGATGAATTAATCAACCACCTTGGACAGGAAAAGGCGAAACTGTACTACGAAGCATGTACGGAAGCATTGCGTTTTATTCGAAGTACAATCGAACAAGAAGCGATTGACTGCGATTTTATTGAGCAAGATGCATATATATACACCAATTCCTCCTCATCGTTAACAAAATTAATAAACGAATGGAAGGCATATGAAAAGCTTGGCATTGACGGAGCGTTTGTTGAATCGATTCCTCTTCCGATCCCTGTGAAAGCTGCGGTAGTGATGAAAAATCAAGCGCAATTTCACCCGCTGAAATACTTAATGAAACTAGTCGACGCTGTTGTCGAGGCAGGTGGAAAAATCTACGAATACACGCCCGCCGCCGATATCGAGCAAGGAGCGGCGCTTGCCGTCGTCACCCGCGACAAAAAAAAGGTTACGTGTGAACATGTCATCATTTGTTCCCATTTTCCGTTTTATGACGGCGGCTTTTATTTTTCACGCATGTACGCAGAGCGCTCTTACGTATTGGCAGCCAAAATAGCGGAGCAATACCCAGGCGGCATGTATTTGAGCGCTGATAACCCGAAGCGGTCCATCCGCTACACAACGATGAACGGGGAAAACTTGATTTTAATCGGAGGCGAAAACCACAAGACAGGACAGGGCGTCCCGACGATGCGACATTACGAGGCACTGCAAAGCTTTGCCTCTCAGCTATTTACCGTCACTGACATCCCATACCGTTGGTCGGCGCAAGATTTAACGACACTTGATAAAGTTCCTTACATTGGAAACATGACCGCAGGCACGCCGAACATCTATGTCGCGACAGGATACCGAAAATGGGGGATGACCAACGGGACAATCGCGGGGCTATTGCTCAGCGACTTAGTCATGGGACGCGACAACCGCTACCATGACTTATATACGCCGTCGCGCTTTTATGCCGATCCGAGCGTCAAACATTTTCTCACGCAAAACCTTGATGTCGCCAAACACCTCATCGAAGGAAAAGTGGAGGTGGTCGTCCGCAATCCGGAAGACTTGGCAAACGGCGAAGGCGCAGTTGTTGTCGTGAACGGGAAACGTGCCGGTGCGTATAAGGACGAAAACGGGGCATTGTTCATCGTTGACACGACATGCACCCACATGGGATGTGAACTGGAATGGAACAGCGGCGACCGCACATGGGACTGTCCTTGCCACGGCTCGCGATTCTCCATTCACGGCGATGTCGTCGAAGGACCGGCGAAATATCCTTTAAACAAAATAGAGGACGATCCATCATAACAAAGGGCTGCCCGATAAGGCGGCCCTTTTCTCTATTCCACAACTTTTTACCGGAACTTACGGTATCTATTTATTCTATTTCCGATGTCGAATTACGTTAATATGAAGTTGTGAAAAGGTTTACAATAAAAAGGGGGTAACAACATGAAACTGCTTGCCATTACTTCATGCCCTAACGGTATTGCCCACACATATATGGCCGCTGAAAAACTAGCAAAAGCAGCTGAAAAAATGGGACATGAAATAAAAGTAGAAACACAAGGTTCCATTGGAGTGGAAAATGAGCTAACTCCAGAGGATATTCAATCCGCAGACGGAATTATCATCGCTGCCGATAAACAAGTAGATAAAAGCCGCTTTTATGGAAAACGAGTGCTCGAGGCATCCGTCACAGACGGTATCCGTAAACCTGAAGAGCTCATTGCTAAATTTGAACGCAATGAAGTTCCCGTATACGGAAAGCCACAGTCCGATACACTCAAAACTATTGAAGAAGTGAAAACAGAACGAAAACAAAAACAAAATCCAATTTACCGCAACTTGATGAATGGCGTTTCCTATATGATTCCATTCGTCGTAATCGGCGGACTTTTAATCGCTCTTTCTCTCGCTATTGGCGGTGAGCCGACGGACAAAGGGCTCGTTATTCCAAAAGGATCTATATGGAATGATATTCTCAATGTAGGATCGGCTAGCTTTACCTTCATGGTTCCAATTTTATCTGGCTTTATCGCAATGAGCATCGCTGATCGACCTGGTCTCGCGCCTGGCATGATTGGTGGTTATATCGCTGCAAATGGAAGTTTTTATGGCAGTGAAGCAGGCGCTGGATTTATTGGAGGAATTATCGCTGGATTTTTAGCTGGTTACATCGCAAAATGGATTAAAAGCATTCCTGTTCCGAAAATCATTCAACCTATTATGCCAATACTTGTCATTCCATTATTTTCTTCGATCCTTGTAGCTGTCATTTTTATTTTCATCCTTGGACAGCCAATTGCCGGCATTATGGAATCGCTTACTTCGTGGCTCAATAGTATGCAAGGAGCTAGCAAGATTATTCTTGCCATGATTCTCGGAGCAATGATTGCGTTTGACATGGGAGGACCTGTCAATAAAGTTGCCTTTTTATTTGGTTCTGCTATGATTGCAGAAGGGAATACCCATATTATGGGGCCGATTGCTGTAGCAATTTGTATACCGCCTCTTGGACTAGGATTAGCAACGTTACTGAATAAATCCAAATTTACGGAAGAAGAACGGGAAGCTGGAAAAGCGGCACTCGCTATGGGACTCGTCGGTATCACTGAAGGTGCTATTCCATTCGCAGCGCGAGATCCTCTTCGCGTCATCCCAAGCATTATGATCGGTTCGATGGTAGGTTCCGTCATCGCCATGTTAAGCGGCGTTACCGACCATGTACCACATGGTGGTCCGATTGTTGCCGTATTCCAAGCTGTAGAACATGTACCGATGTTTTTCGTATCTATCATTATCGGAATGGTTGTCACTGCTTTACTTGTCAATGCCATTAAAAAACCAGTTTAGTTCGATTTCCGGAATCTTTGCTTATAGCAAAGATTCTCGCTTTTTATCTATTGAAAAAGGAGGTGAGCAGCGATGCTTTCCCGCCACAAACAATTATTAAAGCAGTTATTAGCTGCTCATACGCATACTTCGGTTGCAACGTTGGCAAATCAACTAGTTTGTTCGGAAAAAACGATTCGCAACGATTTAAAAGCACTCGATGAATTTCTTTCCGAGAAATACCCAAACATTGTTATAGAGCGAAAACCAAGTGTCGGAGTCATTATTAGAGGGAAGGAGACGGAAAAACAAAAGCTTCTTCATGATTTGACCCGGCTTGAAGAAACAAATCCTTCTCAAGATTACCGAAAACTTCAATTCATAAAAATACTTCTCACAGAAGACAAACCGGTAACGATGCAACAGCTCGCCGAACGATTTTATATTAGTAAATCAGCTATTCAAAATGATTTAGAAGAAATCGAACAATGGTTGCAATCGTTCGGCCTTGTACTTATCCGGAAACCCAACCTCGGCATAAAAGTAGAAGGAACCGAACAGGCATGGCGAACCGCCTTATCGCGATTAGTAGAACTTCTTGTAGACCATTCTTACTATATATTCGATGCCAAGCAACTAAAATTAATCGAAGACGTATTGAAGCCATACGAACTCGCTTTGATTGAAAAAGAAATACGAAAAATGGATGAATGGCTTGAATTTCCTCTTACCGATCAATCTGTGATCAGTCTAACCGTGCATATCGCTATCGCAATCAAACGGATCAAAACGGGTCATCGTATCGATATCAATGCAAATCAATTGCAAGAGCTGCAAATGAAACCAGAGTATCGGCTTGCCGAACAATTGGCAAAACAAATCGAACAATGGGTTGCCGTAAAAATCCCCGATGAAGAAATCGGGTATATCACGTTGCATCTGCTTGGCGCGAGATTGCGATACGATCAGACAAACGAAAAAAAAGATATCGAGCAACTGTTAATAAAAATGGACAACGAAGCATTGCAAATCGTCAAAGAGCTTATTCACGATATTTCTTTGCATACCGATGAACGGTTACGTGAAGATAAAGAGTTATTAATTGGGCTTACGATTCATGTTCATTCTACACTCAATCGATTGCGGAACGGGTTAGCCGTAAAAAATCCGTTATTAAAAGATATCAAACAAATGTATCGCTATCCGTTTGAAATCGTATTGTCACTGATTCCAAAGGTGGAGAAAAAAGCAAACGTTCCAATTCCCGAAGATGAGGTTGCCTATATTGTTCTTCACATTCAAGCGGCTTTGGAACGGATACAGCATAAAATTGAAAAAATAAGAGCGGTTATTGTTTGTGCCACTGGCTCAGGAACATCCCGACTCATCGAAGCAAAGATATCCGCTGCATTTCCAAAATTAGAGATTGCTGCTGTTGCATCTATCGCGAAACTCAATGAAATCATTGCTGCAACAAAGCCAGATTTGCTTATTAGTACTGTTCCATTAGAACATCGAAAAATTCCTGTGATCACGGTAAGCCCGTTGCTGCCAAAACAAGAACTTGACATGATAGAACAATGGGTAGAACGTGTGTCTCAGCCACGCCGTTATGAAATGCTGAGACAACTAATAAACCCCTCATGTATTTTTCTTGATATATCAGTTGCCAGTCGCTTTGAAGCGATTGATTATATAGCAAATGAACTTTGCAAACGAGGATACGTAGAATCGCTATATGGACAAAGCGCCAAAGAGCGGGAAACACTTTCCTCAACATATATCGGTGGAGGAATCGCCATTCCACATGGCCAAATTCAATGGATTAATCAATCTATTATTGCCGTGGCTCGTTTATCGTCGCCAATTGATTGGGATGGCGAGCAGGTAAAATTTGTTTTGATGATTGCCCACCGTCTCAACGATAACAGTCAAATAAAAAAACTGTTTCAAGAAATAGCTCTTCTTTCCGAAGACGAGCAAACGCTAAAACAGCTATCTACCTGCAAAACAGCAGATGAATTTTATCAATTACTTCAAATCTAGAAAAGGGGAGAAATCAAAAATGAAATTAACAGAATTAATGACTATGGAATTAATTGAGTTGCAACTAAAAGGGGAAACGAAAGATGAGATTATGGAAGAAATGGTTGCCATGATTGATCGTTCTGGCGCCCTATACGACAAAGAAGCGTATAAACAATCACTTTATCATCGAGAAATGGAAGGAAGTACAGGCATCGGATTTGGAATTGCGATTCCTCATGGAAAAAGCAATGCTGTAAAACAAACGTGTGTTGCTTTCGGGGTAAAACGTAGCGGCGTGGACTGGGACAGCTTAGACGGTGAAAAAGCTCAGCTCATTTTTATGATCGCTGTACCGGAAGAACAAGCGGGTAACGAACATTTAAAAATTCTTCAGCTTTTATCACGGAAACTAATGGATGACGAGTTTCGCGAACATCTTCTACAAGCCAAAACAAAAGAGGAAGTCATGCAATTATTTGAACAAGTATAAACAGAAATATTTTTGTATAATGAAGTTAGGAAAGCCTGTATAACTCTATAAAGGGGTGATTTCCGTGCAAATCGAACCAATTTTTCTCACTCCTATTTTTCAAGAGCGAATTTGGGGCGGCACGAAATTGGCGGACGAATTCGGCTATTCCATCCCGTCAGCACACACAGGGGAATGCTGGGCAGTTTCCGCACATCCAAACGGACAAACCGTGATTAAAAACGGGCCGTTTCAAGGAATGACGCTTGGACAATTATGGGAAGAGCGACGCGACTTATTCGGCCACTTTCCATCAGACCGTTTTCCTTTGTTGACGAAAATTTTAGATGCCAACGCTGATTTATCAGTGCAAGTGCATCCTGATGACGCATACGCACAAAAACATGAAAATGGCGAATTTGGAAAAACAGAATGTTGGTATATTATTGACTGCAAAAAAGATGCGGAACTTGTTTACGGACATCATGCGAAAACGAAAGAAGAACTGAAAGAAATGATGGAAACCGGCCAATGGGACAAGTTGCTTCGCAGAATTCCGATTAAACCTGGCGACTTTTTCTATGTCCCTAGCGGCACAATTCACGCCCTTTGCGAAGGGACGCTTGTCTTAGAAACACAACAAAGCTCTGACACAACATACCGCGTCTATGACTATGACCGCGTCGACAGCAACGGGAAAAAACGCGAACTGCATTTAGACAAAGCGTTAGACGTCATTACCGTTCCACATCGCGACGCGAATGTTCATCCGAACATCACCCAAGTTGACGATGCCACCATTACAACATTTATCGAAAGTGACTACTTTGGTGTACAAAAGTGGGAGATTAATGGAACTGTCAACTTGGACCAAACGAAACATTTTCTCATCGTTAGCGTTCTTAATGGAGAAGGTAAGCTAGTGTCGGAAGGCGGTTCATACGATCTAAAAAAAGGGGATCATTTCATTCTTCCATATCAATTTGGGCGTTTTTCCATAAACGGAACGCTCGAAATGATTGCTTCATGGCCTCTAGTACAAAAAGGAGCTGCCTCTTAAATATGAGACAGCTCCCTTTCTTTTTACGATATAATCAATCTTCATTTACCGCTTTAGCATGGGAAGTTGGATATTCTTTTTCCCAAAAGTCCGCGCCGGTAATGCCTAGTTTCACCGGATCAAAGACTGGGTCTTTGCCAGCCTTTTTCTGTTCTTCAAAATCTTTAAGAACTTTTAATGCTGGTTTCGTTAATAAAAGAATCGCGATAATGTTGAGCCATGCCATGCTTCCGACACCGATATCGCCAAGTGTCCAAGCTAGTTTTGCTGTTTTGACGCATCCGTAAAACACTACCCCTAAAATCGCCACTTTTAACACATATTGTGGCCAGCTAGCTTTCATTCTCCTTGTAATATAAGCTAAATTTGTTTCTGCCATGTAGTAATACGCCATAATGGTCGTAAACGCAAAGAAGAATAGAGCAACCGCAACAAACGGGGCACCGAATCCTGGGAATACCGTTTCAACTGCTTTCTGCGTAAAAATAGGTCCCGGCTCTACATCGCCAAGTGTTTGCACAATCGGCGCCTTTCCCTCCGGTGTTACGTTATACATGCCGGTAATTAAAATCATAAATGCAGTTGCCGAACAAACAAACCATGTATCGACATAGACCGAAAATGCTTGAACTAAGCCTTGTTTCGCCGGATGCGACACCTCTGCGGCAGCGGCTGCATGCGGTGCAGTTCCTTGTCCCGCTTCATTGGAATAAATTCCTCGTTTGACTCCCCACGAAATTGCGGCACCAAGAATTCCTCCAAACGCCGCATCCATACCAAAGGCGCTTCGGAAAATTAAGCTGAGTACATGAGGGAGTTCGGTAATATTCGCAAATACGATAAATAAAGCCACTATAATGTATCCTAACGCCATAAATGGAACAATCAATTCGGCCGCACGGGCAATCCGCTTCACACCCCCGAAAATAATGACGCCTAAAAGAACGGCAATTCCGATTCCTGTAATCGTCGGACTGATGCCAAACGCGTTTTCCATTCCCGCGGCAATGCTGTTGGCTTGCACACCCGGCAACAGCACCCCGGTCGCCAACACCGTAACAATAGCAAACAATACCGCATACCATTTCATTTTTAGCCCTTTTTCAATATAGTAGGCTGGTCCGCCGCGAAACTGACCGTCCTGCTTCGTTTTATACACCTGCGCGAGCGCTGCTTCCACAAAAGCGGAACCTGCCCCTACGAAAGCAATGAGCCACATCCAAAATACGGCACCAGGACCTCCATATGCAATAGCAGTCGCGACACCTGCTATGTTTCCTGTCCCAACCCGTCCGGATAACGCGAGCGATAAAGCCTGGAAAGAAGAAATTCCTGCTTCAGAGCTCTTGCCTTGAAACATTTGTTTAATCATTTCTTTCATATGCCTCACTTGCAAAAAGCGAGTGAGCAACGAATAGAAAAGACCGGTTGCCAAACAAAGATAGACCAAATATTGGCTCCAAATAATGCTGTTTAACCAATCCACAAATTGTTCCATATTCATCCCCCTGTATTTACTATAATAATATATTTATTATAAAATATTTTAAATTTTCTTTTAATAGTAAAAATTAAAAAAGGTTCTGGGATAAAGAACCTTTTTTACTTCATATTTGTTCCAATTTTGTAAACCGCCGCAATATTTCGGGCGGTTTGGGTAACATAATACCGAGCATTTGCTAATGCTTTTTCTAATGGAATAATTCCCGGGACAATGCTATAAAGCGCATCAATTCCATGGCTTCGCACGACATCGCTGTCATCGGATACAGAGCCGGCAATGGCAATGACCGGAATATTGTATTGTTTTGCCGCTTTTGCTACGCCGATCGGCGTTTTTCCAAAAATCGTCTGCCCATCGATGCGTCCTTCCCCCGTAATCACTAGCGATGCGCCTTGAATTCGTTCATGAAAATTCACCGTTTCTAACACAATCTCCACTCCACGCTTCAGCTTCGCATCGAGAAAGGCAAGTAATCCAGCGCCAAGTCCTCCAGCCGCCCCGGCACCAGGAATATCTTTTACTTGCTTTCCTAACACTCGTTCAATGACATCGGCATAGTGATGTAAATTTTTATCCAATGTCACGACCATTTCGGGCGTCGCTCCTTTTTGCGGACCGAAAACCGCCGAGGCGCCTTTTGGACCTGTCAACGGATTGTCAACATCGCACGCAACTTCAATTTTTACACATTTTAACCGTTGATCGAGTCCTGACAAATCAATGTCGGCAAGCTCGGATAAGCTCCCGCCCCCTGGTCCGATTTCCTGTCCATGTCGGTTTAAAAGACGCCCGCCAAGCGCCTGAATCATGCCAGCCCCGCCGTCGTTTGTCGCGCTTCCACCGATGCCGATAATAATATGCTCGGCTCCTTCGTCTAGCGCGGCGAGAATCAATTCCCCTGTCCCTCTCGTTGTCGTCACAAGCGGATTTCTCTTTTCACTTGGAACAAGGTGCAATCCAGAGGCGGCCGCCATTTCAATGACTGCTGTTTTTCCATCCCCAAGCATGCCAAAAAAGGCTTGGACACGATCCCCAAGCGGTCCTGTCACTTCCGTTTTCACAATTCGCCCGCCTGTCGCATCGACCAATGATTGAACCGTCCCTTCTCCGCCGTCTGCCATCGGAATTTTCACGTATTCCGCTTCAGGAAATATATCGCGGAACCCTTTTTCAATCGCGTTCGCCACCTCAAGCGCGGATAAGCTTTCTTTAAACGAATCTGGCGCAATAATCACTTTCATCCTCTTTCCTCCTCATTGTGATTATGAAAATCATTGGAAGACTCCGAAAATCATCATCGATACGACAGCCAGTGTCAAGCCGATGAGTGACTCATACGGAATTAGTTTCAGCCGTTCTTTGACCTCCATATGGACACTGCCCGCTGTCGCGTGGAAGAAGCTTCCGTGCGGCAAATGATCCAATACGGTCGCCCCGGCATGAACCATCGCTGCCCCGGCTAACGCGGAAATACCTAGACTCATCATCGTTTCACCAAATACACTGCTGGCAACAGCTGTTCCCGCCGTCGTGGAAGCAGTCGCCCCAGACATCAAAATCCCGGAAATCGGCGCTAGCACGTATGCTGGTAACCCGAAATGATCCAAACCGTTAATGATAACATCTTTTAGCGAGGAATTGGCAACAATGCCCGCTAATGTCCCTGTTCCGACTAACATGATGGCAACGTCAGACATTTTGGATAACCCGGATATAGCATAATCATTCAACTTCTTCCCTTTTTTCATCGCCAGCGCACCAACGATACCGCCGACCGGAAGGGCGATCATTGGGTCAATCGCAATATCAAACAACGGCCGCAATGCAAGCAATACTATCGCGACAAGCGGAGCAATAATAGCCGCAAAGAACGAAGGTGTTTGTCCGCTGCTTTTTCTTTCCTGCACATCATAAATAAGCGTTCCTTTTTGCGCAAGTTTTCTGGCGATAATATACGTAACAGCGAGCCCGAATATTGCTGGGACGACTCCAGCTGCCATTAATGATGTCAACGGAATATGGAATGCATCCGCAGCAGCGATGGCGTTCGGGTTCGGTGACATAATGTTCCCCGCCTTCCCGCCGCCAATCATCGCCAGTAAAATCGCCGTTTTTGATAAGTTGGCGCGGCTTGCGATCGCTAACGCAATCGGCGCAACGGTAATGACTGCGACATCCACAAACACGCCGATCGCAGTCAGCAGCGCTGTCGCCACTGAAAGCGCAAGCAAAGCCCGCTTTTCCCCAAGCTTTCGAACGATCGTTTCAGCGATCGCTGCCGCTGCCCCCGATTCCATTAAAACCCCGGCTAACACTCCTGCCGCCAAAATGCGCAATACCGCAGGAATCATTTCTTTTGCTCCATCCATCATCACCGTGACCGTATCTGTCACGTTCCCCCCGCCAATGATTCCGCCGACAAAAGCACCAGCAATCATCCCGTAGGCGGGGGAAACTTTCCGTAAAATCAACACAATGGCAACAACCAGTGCTACGATGGCTCCTGCGGCGCTTACTTGAATATCCATAACAGCTTCCCCTTTCATACAAACAACGCCCTCATGAACATGACCAATTCTCCCTTTATCTCCAAAACCAATAATGATACCTTCTCATTCCATCACATCTATATTTCTCCCTAAAATCTTCATCATCCGATTAACGATAACCCCTTCGTAAATGGATACAACACATCTCCTTCCTTCTTCAACATTTTCACAATAATTACACTTTATTAATAATCGCTTCAATTTTCTTTTTTATCATAATGATTGTAAAAATAAGAAAAAGGAGTGTCAAATATGGTTCAAACGAAACGACGGATGACAGGCGTCATGAACAAGACAACATCAAGTAAAAAGGATTCTTCATCACTCTCATGATGAAGAATCCTTTGTTACTTTTTCTCTTTTCCCACTGCTTTTTTTTATGATTATCGGTTTCTCTTCCAAGCTGGAAAACGGCACTGCCTCCATGTTTCGATAAGTAATATTTTCTGGATCCAACCCATTGCCTAACGAACCGTAAACATGTCCTTGCCGCGGCTCGATCAGCTCGTTTTGCTGATAATATACTCTCGGTGTTTTCCAAAGCGCGGCTAACGCTTTTCCCATTGGCAATTCGTGATACCGATCCGGCCACATTCGTTTAACGTGCTCCTTCACTAACGGGTAATATTTCGAGCTCATCGCTGGAAACAGATGATGTTCGGTATGATACGAGAAGTTAAAGTGAAGCACATCTATCCACTTTGGCACCGTTACGGTAAGGCTGTTTGCCAGCGGATCATTCACCGGCACCAACGGATTTAAATGATGGTTCGTAGAGATATAGCTCATTACAATAAAATTAGCAATCAGCAAAGGCAGCAAAAAGGCAAAAAACCAACGCTCAAATCCAATGAAAAACAACAGCCCAATCCATGTGGACCATGGCAGGAAAAACTGAAGCAGCACCACACTGCGATTTTTCGGCTGAAAATCTTTGAAGAAATAGATTAACATCTTGATGGAATGAAGCGTAAACATAACAGACAATGAACTAAAAGCGAAAAACGCACGAATTGGAAACGGAATTTTGTATACCCAGCGCAATAGACGGCTTTTGGCCAACCTTTCTAAACTAGGCCATGCATCCGGATCCATTTCTTCATCTTGTGTGTGTACATGATGAGTCACATTGTGCCATTTTCGCCACAGCTTCGGACCTGTGCATAGAGGCCAAAATGCAATCGCGCCAAGAATATCACGCAGCCACGGCTTTCGTACTACCGTGCCGTGCAAAATTTCATGTCCTAAAAATCCCAATGCCGCAAAGCTGGAACCTAACACAACAGCTAGGAGGAGATTCCATACAGGATGAAGATGCAAGAGAGAAACAGCGAGGATGCAGCCGATGGTTAACGACAAATAAGCGAAACCTCCAAATAGGCGGGACGGAACAGGTTGAAACGCCTTTTTCGGCAAATGTGGAGAAATCCTGGCGGCATACCAACCGAACGTATGAAACTCTTTCATTGAATAGCTCCTTTCAAACCACCTTCGATTGACAAGCAACCGCTCGTAATCTCACCTTTCGGGTCATCGCATCGATTCAATGCTTAAAATCAATGAAGGGTATTATATTTCATAACCATATACGTGGATATCAAATCAGACAATTACATATCCATCATTCATTATTGGTTATTTAAAACTCATGCTAACACTTTTTAGCTTGTCCTGTCAATAAATTATTATGTAGTTCTATGACTTAGTATTAAACGATGATGTATAAAATTTTGTGTAAAGCATTTTGCTAGACCAAAAGAAAAAAGGTAGGGTATTCTCTGATTTGGACCACAACACATTCCAGAGAAAGGAGAACCCTACCTATGTCTAAAAGAAGTATACCGAATGTCGACTGGGCAAATCAACTGGAAAGTGTCATTCGTCAGTTTGTAAAGGAAAAATTAGAACTGATCATGCGGGAAGAAATCAAGAATTTCCTCGAAATAGAACAGGCCGGAACATCGAATATGAGAAACGGCTACTATCAACGAAATCTAGATACACAATACGGCCGGATTGAAGGTCTTTTGGTCCCAAGAGACCGAAACGGAGAATTTCAAACCCAATTGTTCGCTCCTTACCAACGCCACACCGGCTGGCTCGAGGAAGCCGTCATCAGAATGTATCAAAGTGGCGTGAGTACGCGTGAAATTGGCAAGTTTATTGAACAAATTTTAGGCAATGCCTATTCTCCTGCAACGATCAGCCGTATTACCGATGTAGTGAAGGAAGACATCGAGAAATGGCACACTCGTCCACTGCACAAGCGTTATTCCGTCTTATATTTGGATGGCTTATACGTAAAACTTCGTCGCGAAACCGTGGAGAAAGAAGTCATTTATGTGGTGTTAGGGGTGAACGAAGAAGGATATCGCGAAATTCTTGATTTCTTTGTGGGAGGACAGGAAAGTGCCTATGTATGGCAGGAGATTCTTCAACAACTATACAACAGGGGCGTCAAGGAAGTGCTTCTGGGCGTATTCGATGGACTACCTGGGTTGGAGGAAGCCTTTAAGGCGGTGTATCCGAAAGCCGATGTACAGCGTTGTGTCGTTCACAAAGTCCGTAACACGCTCAGTCGTGTTCGGAAAAAAGACCAATTCGAAATGGCGGAAGATTTGAAACTCATTTATCGATCTCCGAATAAAACAATGGCACTGGAGATGTTTCAACAGTTTGAATCGAAATGGTCAAGCAAGTATCCGAGAGAAGTCCAATCTTGGGCCAATGAATTGGATGTCCTCCTTACATTTATGGATTATCCAAGCAGTATTCGAAGTGTGATTTACACGACCAATGCCATCGAACGAATGATCAAGGAGATTCGGAAACGTCTCAAGCCCATGAACAGTTTGAGCAGTTTAGAAGCCGCTGAAAAAATCGTGTATTTGACGATTCAAGATTTTAACGAGAAATGGGCAGGAAGAAAGTTACGAGGATTTGCCGAAGCGCATGAAGCTCTTCAACGAATGTTTGAAGAACGTTATTGTTAACCAAATATTGTAAATAAACAAAATAAGGGGATTCTCCCTTTCCACACAAGAGACTGAATATTCAGTCTCCTGTGTGGAGGAAATATCCCCCCCTCTATTCTAAATCCATTTCAGAGATACCCTATCTATCTTACATTACACAAAATTCTTGACGGTACCGAATGAACGATGTTGTTACAAGCGGGGAAAGTAATTTTTACTATCTTTTTTATTTCTATTGTCATTCTTATTCCGCAGCGGCGGAGAGGAATTTACGATATTCCTCCGAAACCGTACGTTCGATGAAAGCATTCATTTGATAGAAACGATTTTGCAAGCGATTCGAAATAGCGCTGTACAAGTAGAATATGAATTAAAAGAAACATCCATTACCTATACTTCTTCCTTCGGTTTGTATTTCTTTCAAACAGGCGGTGCTGTATCAATGGAAAAAGCATACGTTTACGCAGATGAATTGTTGCTCCAATCGAAACAACTCGGGAAAGATAGGGTATCGGCTAGAAGTGAAATATCCATATACAACCATTTCGATAGGAACAATGATGTATCAACGTTGATCCATTGGAAAGAGAAAAATAATAGACCCCCTGCTGCCTTTTTGGCGTGATAAACGGAGTATAGGTGGGAGAGGTTCATATCAGGAGAATACGAAAAAAGCACAAGAGTTATGACTGTTTCACGTGAAACAAACATAATGATTGCTCTTTTTCGTCTACATAGTAGGTCAAGATCATTGTCTTCCCATTAACGTTCTACACGAAAATGGATAACAAAGAAGCAGGATCATATTAAGGGTAAACTTAAAGCCGTGACTTTTTTGATCACGGCTTCTATCTTTATTGACAGTATAAAGGCGTAAGGCGCCTTCCATTATAAAGTAAAGTCCACCCCGAACCATCTCGGGCGGTCTGGATAATCGTATGTTTTCGTATTTTAGCGTGGTGTGTCCATTTATTAATCTTTTCCATATCTTCTGGAGGGGAATTGTAAAATAATTCTATTTGCGACAAGTACCATAATTTGTAAATTACAAACAATTCTTCCCTAAACATATAGTGGTTTATTTTTACTTTAACAATAGGAAGGATATGCATGACTAACTTAAAGGATGGTAATCATAATGTATGCTATTTCACATTTTATAAAGGAACTGGATTACAGACTTGCTATTCAAACAAGAGCTATAATGAAACCACCATTAGGAGGTATGGAAAATGGCACGCGTACAATTAACAGCTTCAGGTGTTGCTGAAGGAACTACATCCGAAATTAAAACGGGCAACCATACTTTTTATATTGACGAACCGGAAAGACTAGGCGGCAACGACAAGGGGCCGAATCCACTTCAAACTTTGCTGGGCGCGCTTATCGGCTGCGAAAGCATTATGGCAAACATGGTGGCAAAAGAGATCAACTTTGATCTTCAAAGAATATCTTTTTCTGTAAAAGGAGAACTCGACCCGCGCGGCTATATGGGCGATCCAAACGTTCGTACTTACTTCGAAAAAGTGGAAATTTCCGCAGAAGTAAAGACGAGTGAACCAGAAGAACGCATCCAGAAGCTTCAAGAGTTGACCGATAGCCGCTGCCCAGTATTTAATACATTGAAAGCAGCTGGTGTGGAAATCGTAACGAACTGGAAAAAAGCATAAATAAAAAGACAAAAGGAGTGGCGTCTTAGGTGCCGCTCCTTTTCTTGATTTTGATTACGATCCAACCAGAAACGGGGTTTCGTTCATAAAATTACTTATGATACGGCTCCCCCCGATTAATCCGAAACGCACGGTAAATTTGTTCAAGGAGAATGAGACGCATCAGCTGGTGCGGGAACGTCATTTTGGAAAACGATAACGCTTCATCGGCGCGCTGCATCACTTGTTTGCTTAAGCCGAGCGAACCGCCGATGATAAAGGCGATTTTGCTTTTTCCGTAAGTGGCAAGTTTGTCTATGCTGGCGGCAAATTGCTCAGACGATTTCATCTTTCCCTCGATCGCTAAGGCAATCACATACGCATCATTGGGAATTTTCGCTAAAATGCGTTCCCCTTCCCGCTGTTTAATTTGCTCCATTTCTTGTTCACTTAAATGTTCCGGCGCTTTTTCATCAGGAACTTCAATGATGTCAACTTTCGCATAACTGGATAATCGTTTTTTATATTCGTCAATTCCTTGCATCAAATACTTTTCTTTTAACTTACCAACAGAAATAATGTGAATATGCACAACTCATCCCCACTTTACAAACAAAATATCCACAGTATTTATCCACATATACACAGTATATATCCACATATTGTGTAAAAAACATTAGTTCCCCACTATATATGCGGCTTTATTCGTACAAAAATCGCATGATTTCTCCGACTTATCCACAGAAATAAACGAAATATTAGGCGCTTGTTCCATTTTATCCACATACATGTCGATGGCTAAATCGATATGTTCTTCACAGCAGAAAAACATGTTCTCATCTCCTTTTATCCACATGTGGAAAAAGAATAAGGAGCGAAGATAGCGCTCCTTGTTTTTTTATTTATGGTTAAAACGATTCTTTCTCTAATTTTATCGTCACTGTATGTTTTTTGCCGTCTCGATAAAATGTTACTTTCATTGTATCGCCAATCGATTTTTTTGTGTACAAATATTTTCTTAAATCTAACACATCACGAATTTTGTGATCATCTAATGCTACGATCACATCAAATTGCTTTAATCCGGCTTGCGCTGCTGGAGACATTGGCACTACTTGAATGACAGCCACACCTTCTGTCACATCTTTTGGCAAGTGCAAGGTTGCTTGCAAATGATAAGAAGAAATATCGCTTAAGGAGCGAAGTTCTACCCCCATATATGGGCGGCGTACTTGTCCGTATTTTTCTAAATCTGAAATTACCGGAATCGCTGTATTGATTGGGATGGCAAATCCAATTCCCTCCACTGCTTCTTGGGCAATTTTCATGGAGTTAATGCCAATAACTTGCCCTTGAATATTGACAAGGGCGCCACCGCTATTGCCCGGGTTAATGGCAGCATCCGTTTGCAATACTTCTGCATTCCAATCCGGAGTACCATCTTGGTCTAAGTCAACTTCTACGGTTCGATTCGTTCCTGATATAATTCCTTGCGTAACAGAACCTGCAAATTGCAACCCAAGCGGATTGCCGATCGCAATGACTGGTTCTCCCGGTTTGACTGTATCTGAATTGCCAAACTCAGCTACTTTTTTGACATGCTTCGCATCAATTTCCAATACTGCTAAGTCCATTAACACATCGCTTCCCAACAGCTTCGCTGGAACTCTTGTTCCATCTTTTAAGCTTACTTCTAATTCACTGGCGTTTTCGACAACATGATGGTTCGTCACAATAAATGCTTTCCCATTTTCTTTTTTATAGATGACGCCTGAACCAGTTCCCGCTTCTCCGCCCTGCGACCAAAAGTTCGCTTCTTGAATGTTTACAATGCCAACAACCGCATCGGATACTTTATCAATCGCTTTTGTTACTTGGCTTGACACGTCGACAGAAACTTGTTGCCGTATAGCAGGTTCTTTTGCTGTTTCTCCATTTTGTACCTGTTCACTCTCTCTCGGTGTAACTTGATAAGGAAGCACATCCCATTTTGAAAGAGCCGGGACAGAAATTACTACTAATAACGCTCCTAAAACAGCTCCAACTAACGCAGAAAAAAACCAGCGGCCACGGTTTCCCTTTTGTTTTTGGTATTCGTAGTGATCATCATAATATCCCATGCGCATCAACCCTTTCAGCAACGATCATTGTTCAAAAAGAAAGCATATCTATTCCCATTATACTCTTTTAAAGAATGGAAAATCCATTTATCAACACATAGACGTGCTGATGAACCAACACTCATGACAAACATATTTACCTATTTTTGACGAAATGGCGATTATACATACACAAGTTTCGTTGCTATTTTCGGGTCGGTATCATATAAATCAAACTGATCTCCGATTGCCAATCCTCTGTTTGCCAACGTTTGCGCTACCGTCATCCGAGCCAATTCCTTTATATTATTATCCTGACTTAGATGCGCTAAATAAATTCGTTTTGTGCGGTCTCCGATCACATCGGCTAACGCTAGCCCCGCCTCTTCATTAGAAACATGACCAACATCGCTTAAAATGCGGCGCTTGACGTTCCACGGATACTTTCCCATTCGCAGCATTTCCACATCATGATTGCTTTCAAAAATAAATACATCGGCATTTTTGATCGTCCCTTTCATTCGATCGCTAACATAGCCTGTATCCGTAATTAACGCAAGTTTCTTTCCTTCATGATAAAATACGTAAAACATCGGCTCTGCCGCATCGTGTGATACACCGAACGACTCTACATCAAGATCGCCAAAAGAACGCACTTTGCCTAATGGAAAAATAAACTTTTGCTCGGTGGGAATATCACCAATTAACCCTTCCATTGCCTTCCATGTTTTTTCATTCGCATAAATAGGCAGTTTATACTTTCGCGCAATGACGCCTAATCCTTTAATATGATCGCTATGCTCATGTGTCACTAAAATCGCCGTTAAGTCACGCAAATCGCGATCAATTTGCTCGAATAATTGTTCTAATTGCTTTCCGCTTAATCCCGCATCGACAAGCAGCCTCTGTTGTCCTGTTTCTATATAAAATGCATTTCCTGTACTGCCGCTTGCTAAAACGCTAAACTGCATCGCCATTTTTCTCACTCCAAAATTTTTCCTTCATCATTAATGATTTGTCCTTCGAATGCATTAATAAAATAGTCTTCTTTTCCATTAATGACGATATGCCACGTCGGCGTTAATACTTGAGAAGTGGTAAACTGAACCAGGCCGTAATATCCTAGTTCAACCGATGTGACGCGGTCCCCGGGTTGTAAATACCCTTTTTTGTATAACGTTTCAATTGCCTTAATAGCTGGGACGATATCTTGTTTTCTCTCATATTTTTGTAAATCATCTAACATCGTTTGTTCATACGATACCGCTTCGCTTTTTTCATTTAAATGTATCAATAGTTTACTGCTTTCATTATTGTAAATTATTTTTCCATTATACGTTTGGTAGCAAACGACGGTATTTGACTTTTCGTCAAATGTCCAAAACGTATACTTTTTTCCATCGATAATATGCCGCTGTAAAAATTCTTTCAATCGATATGGATCTTTGAAATTTAACGATATCGGATGAATAAATGTCCCTTTCAAAGCGGTTCCATCGTTTACCGTCACCTTTTGGCCAGGCAATTTTTTTATTTCTTCATCGGTAAACTTTTTGCTTTTCCCGCTGACATAAGTGGCTTTCGTTATTTCTTTTGGAAGCTCTACATAAGTGATGCCGTTTGCCTCCAATTGTTCTTCAATCGTTGTTTCCAAAATGACATCTAATTGGCTGCTATTTCGCTTTTCCATAAATTGATATCCTAAAAAACAATCGAGGATGAGGAACGTAATAATAAAAATCGTTTTTGTTTTACTCCAATCCACTTACGTTCCCTCCTCTCTTTTTGCTGTCTTGTTCTTTTTCTTGGTCATCTAAAGGTATCTTCTTCCACGTCTGACCGTATAAACAAAACCATGATGGTTCTAAAATAATCACTTTTTCTCGTTCCGGATCTTTTATCAGCTCATATCCTACCGCAATATCTTTTACTAATTCTTTTTTAAATCCCTTCATCATTTCTATTTTTTTAATCACTTCATGACCAGATAATAACGTCCTTGGCACATTCACACGGTCGGCAACTTCTAAACGAAATAGAGGACGCTGATATTTTACAAGATCGCTGCTTCCCCATATTTGTACTATTTCAGACATGCCATATTCGTTAAATACAGGGTGGTTGTTGACCATTAGGCGAAATACGACGGTCCGTTCGTCCTCATTCCATCTAGCAAAGCGATACATATCGGTCCAGCCGCCATGTTCATTGACAAAGTCAATGCTCTTTTGAATTAAATTATCGCTTTTTTGATTCTCGCTACCGTTCAATGTCCGCGCCGCTGGGTTTACATATAACAACATTCGCTGTAAAAAATCTACATCCATTAATCGCGATCCATCTGTATATTCCTCGCCAAATGTAATTAAATCTTTTTTCACAAAACTAGGATCGCTAAACAGCGCCTCTTTAAATTTATCAGAGTCAAGCTCGTCCGTATAATATTGAAGACGATTCATTGTGACCTCTTTTTCAGGCAAAAAAATTTGCTTTGTTTCATTAATCACATAAGGGAAATAGCGCGGGTATTTATCTAGCTCCATTACGAGTTTGTTAATTTCAGAAAGTGATACATCCGTTGCAATTGCTTTATATACCTTGCGTTTTTCCGTAGAAATAAAATAAATAGAAAGCTCGTCCTTGTTCACTAATGGAATGATTATACGGTCAAAACTAATATGTTTTATTCCTTTGTCTTCAATTTGAAAAATAGAACGATAAACATCAATAGGGATGCTATCGGGATAAACGAGTTCTAGTCTCTCTTTTTCGTGTAAAAACGATAAAAATTTTCCTTTTGGAATCGTATCGGAAATATTTTCAAAATCATCAATGGACCATTTTTTGATTTCTTTTAAAATCTGATTTGCTTCTTCTTCTTGTACAATTCCATAATGAGCATTATTTTTATGAAACAACAGCTGTGAAGGTTGAACAATCATCGCTGGATCTACTTGGGTGTTGCTGACGGAAACGTTCTGAACGTACTCATCATTTTGCAAAACATCGTATTTTGGGTGGTATGTCCATAATACAAACGTCAGCACAATACTCACTAATACTAAAAACGTCAACACGACTGTTTTTGCTGCTTCATACATCGTCCCAGTCATCCTTTTGATCTCTTTCCAACGGTAAAGTAAAGAAAATCGTTGTTCCTTTATGCTCCTTACTTTCCGCCCAAATGGTTCCTCCATGAGCGATCACCACTTCTTTCGCAATTGCTAATCCTAACCCTGTACCGCCGAGTTTGCGTGATCTTGCCTTATCGACACGATAAAACCGTTCGAACACTTTCGCGAGATCCGCCTTAGGAATACCGACTCCTTCATCGCTGACACTCACAATAATTTCATCGGCAAGCTCTCTAACGCGAAACGTAATTTTTCCGCCTTGTGGAGAATATTTGATGGCGTTGGAAATAATATTATCTAATACTTGCGTAATTTTATCTTTATCGATTTCAATAAAAATCGCTTCTTTTGGGATTTTTCGCACAAACGTAATGTTTTCGCTTTTTGTCAATTCAAAACGGTCAATCACTTTATGAAAGTACTCCGAAAAATTTACCCATGATTTATTTAGCTTATAATCTTTACTGTCCAGTTTAGAAAGCTGTAATAAGTCATTGACTAAGCGAATCATTCTTTCTGTTTCTGTTTGCACTACTTCGATAAACCGAGGAGCGATTGCTTTATCTTGCCAAGCTCCTTCCGCTAATGCTTCCAAATAACTTTTCATCGTCGTTAACGGAGTGCGAAGCTCATGTGAAACATTGGCAACAAATTCTCTACGTTCGCGGTCAATTTTTTCTTGTTCCGTAATATCATGCAATACGACAATTAATCCGTTAATAAATCCTGATTCTTTTTGAATCACAGAAAGCGATGCACGCAAAATATATAGCTCTTCATCCGTACTAAAATCTAAAATGAGCGAATCCCGCTCCTCCAACAGTGTTTCAAACGTATATTGGTCGCCAATTCCAAGTACATCGATAATGGAACTCGACAGTACTGTTTCACGTGAAACATTCAAAATGTTTAAGGCGGCATCATTAATGAGTATAATTCTGCCGCGGCGGTCTGTGGCAATCACTCCATCTGTCATATGTGTTAATACGGATTCAAGCTTGCGCCGTTCCCCTTCTGTTGTCGCTTGTGCTTCTTGCAGCTTTTTCGTTAAATTGTTAAACGTCATTGCTAATTGTCCGATTTCATCATAACCGTAAATTTTTACTTTGCGGGAGAAATCTCCCTTTGTCATCGCTAACGCTTGTTTTCGCATATCTGAAATCGGACGAGTAATCGTGCGTGACAAAAGAACCCCGAGTACCGCAGTAATAAAGAGAGCTATTCCGGTTCCCGTTGCTAAAATTGTATTAATTTGTTTCATTTGCGAGAATACGTTTTCCATCGAAGCAATGATGTAAATAACTCCCTTTATTTCTCCACTCGATTTAATTGGAGTAGAAGAAATATACATACGGTGTCCTTTCCGATCTATGAACATTTGATCGACGATTTCCCCAGTCACAAGCGATCGCTTCACATAAATTTCCGTTGTCCGCTTTCCAACGATATTTTGCATATATGGATTCGATGTAGCTAACACTTTGCCTTTATGATCGATGACACGGACTTCAGAAATGTCATCGGAAACAAAATCATTGAGAAGGGAGCGGATATCTTCTTCTAACATCGGACTTTTCGAATCTCTTTCTTTATTCATCGCTTGTTCCACGTTATACGCTAATAGCGTCACCCGTTCATTCAGGGAATTTTTAAAACTTTGCACTAACTCCGTTTCCAGCTTTCTAACAAAATAAACACCGATAATTTGCATCGCTATGAGAATAAGCAAAACGTATATAACGGCAAACTTGAAATGAATCGAACGAAATGGGCCTACTTTTTTCATTTGCTTTCGTTACTCCTGTTCTGGGTTGCGCAAATAATATCCGACTCCCCGTCGTGTGACAATCCATGAAGGGTGTGATGGATTATCTTCAATTTTTTCGCGGAGACGGCGCACCGTGACATCAACAGTACGAACATCACCGTAATAATCGTATCCCCATACGGTTTGCAACAGGTGCTCCCTTGTCATGACTTGTCCAATATGTTTTGCCAAATAATGCAGCAATTCAAACTCGCGATGCGTTAATTCAATCGTTTCTCCCCGTTTCGAAACGATGTATGCATCAGGACGAATAACAAGAGAACCGATAATAATCTCATTCGTATCGTTCGTTTCTTCCTGCGCGGCAATTTGTGAATGACGGCGTAAATTCGCTCTTACCCGCGCTAACAGCTCTCTCGTACTGAACGGCTTTGTTACATAGTCGTCCGCCCCTAATTCTAAACCAAGTACTTTATCAATCTCTGAATCTTTTGCAGTTAACATAATAATTGGCATATCGTATTTTTTCCGTACTTCCCGGCAAACTTCCATACCGTCTTTTTGTGGAAGCATAATATCAAGCAAAATAAGATCCGGCATTATTTCCTCGACTTTTTGCAACGCTTCTTCTCCATCGTAGGCACAAATTACCTCATATCCTTCTTTTTGCAAATTAAATTGCAAAATATCCGCAATCGGCTTCTCATCATCAACAACGAGAATTCGTTTTTCCATCATTCTCTTCACATCCTTCCTTTTACGATGGAATCAGAAATAGATTTACCATTATTAATTTATCATGTTATCAAAATGAAATCACTCATAACCATTTGCCATTTAAAGGAGAAACAAAAAGAAAAGCATAGATACATTGCTGCATCTACGCTTTTATTATACATATTATAAATATTTCACGCATATACGCTGCGAACAACATTTGTTTGCGAACGATCTGGACCAACAGAGAAAATCGATAACGGAATACCCGTTAATTGAGAAATGCGTTCTACATAATGGCGGGCGTTGACTGGCAGTTCGTCCAGACTTTTTACACCGGTAATATCTTCTGACCATCCTGGAAGTTCCTCATAAATTGGCTCACATTCCGCTAGCACTTTTAAGCTTGCCGGAAATTCTTCGATCACTTTTCCTTTATAGCGATAAGCAACACATATTTTTAACGTTTCAATACCAGTAAGAACATCAATCGAGTTTAACGATAAATCTGTAATACCGCTAACCCGACGAGCATGGCGGACAACAACGCTATCAAACCAACCGACACGGCGTGGACGGCCTGTCGTTGTTCCATATTCACGGCCGACTTCGCGGATGCGGTCGCCAATTTCATCATGTAATTCTGTCGGGAATGGACCGTCGCCGACACGAGTCGTATACGCTTTTGCAACCCCGACGACATGTTTAATTTTCGTTGGTCCGACCCCAGCACCGATCGTCACGCCACCAGCGACTGGATTTGAGGAAGTAACAAATGGATAGGTTCCTTGGTCAATATCAAGCATGACGCCTTGTGCGCCTTCAAAGAGAACACGGCGCCCTTCATCAAGCGCGTTATTTAACACTACAGACGTATCGCAAACATATTTGGCAATTTGTTGTCCATATTCGTAATATTCATCTAAAATATCTTCTAGTTTAAGTCCTTCGACGCCGTATACTTTTTCAAAAAGGACATTTTTCTCTTGCAAATTACGAGCCAATTTTTCTTCAAATACTTCGCGATCTAACAAATCGACAATGCGGATGCCGACGCGCGCCGCCTTATCCATATACGCAGGTCCGATCCCTTTTTTTGTCGTGCCGATTTTGTTCGCGCCTTTCCGCTCTTCTTCGAGTTCATCCAGTTTTAAATGGTATGGCAAAATAACATGCGCACGATTGCTAATGCGCAAATTATCAGTTGAAATGCCGTGATCGTGCAAATATTTCAACTCCGCCACTAACGCTTTCGGGTCAACTACCATTCCGTTTCCGATAACACAAATTTTATCTTTATAAAAAATTCCGGACGGAATTAAATGCAATTTATATTTCTCTCCGTTAAAAACAATCGTATGCCCAGCATTGTTTCCGCCTTGGTATCTTGCAATGACTTCTGCATTTTCTGATAAAAAGTCAGTAATTTTTCCTTTTCCTTCATCGCCCCATTGCGTCCCGACAACGACGACTGACGACATGGCGAGCACCTCCACCTTTAACTCGATATAAACATTGTAAGTGTAGCAGTTTTTCAAGGGAAAGTCAATAAAACACGAACATTTATATATATTAATCATTTATTATTCGTGTATAAATCCCTCGCATCTTCATTCCATAAAGAGGTGGGAGTTTGTTACTACCTCCATCGAAAAAGCTTCCGCGTAGGAGAAGGTGGTCTCCTTCTACTCGAGCCTGCATCGGGAGGCTTCTCGTGAAAATGAAAAAAATATAAGGTGCCTATGAAAAAAGCGGCACCTGTTCTTCATTATGCTCCTGGCGGAATTTGCGCATCATCAAAACGGCGTTCCAAATTAACGAACTTGTTGTATTCTTTAATAAATGCAAGCTGTACGGTCCCGACTGGGCCGTTCCGCTGTTTGGCAATAATGATCTCAATAATATTTTTATTCTCCGAATCTTTATTGTAATAATCGTCGCGGTATAAAAAGGCGACAATATCCGCATCTTGCTCGATGCTTCCGGATTCACGGATATCGGACATCATCGGCCGCTTATCTTGGCGCTGCTCGACGCTTCGAGAAAGCTGGGATAAAGCGATCACCGGCACTTCTAATTCACGAGCCAACGCTTTTAAAGAACGGGAGATTTCCGAAACTTCTTGTTGGCGGTTTTCTCTATTTCTGCCGCTTCCTTGAATGAGCTGCAAGTAGTCGATGACAACCATGCCAAGACCGCTTTCTTGCTTTAAGCGGCGGCATTTGGCGCGAATATCGCTGACACGGATGCTAGGCGTATCATCGATATAAATGCCGGCGTTCGACAAGCTTCCCATCGCCATCGTTAGCTTGCCCCAGTCTTCCGGCGTTAACCTCCCTGTCCGTAAATTTTGCGCGTTAATATTTCCTTCCGCGCACAACATCCGCATCACTAGTTGCTGGGCGCTCATTTCCAAACTAAAAATCGCGACGTTTTCATTCGTCTTTGTCGCTACGTTTTGCGCAATATTTAAAGCAAATGCCGTTTTCCCTACAGAAGGACGGGCCGCAACAATAATAAAATCGCTGCGCTGAAATCCCGATGTCATGCGGTCAAGCTCGGTAAATCCAGTCGGGATTCCCGTCACCTCGCCTTTTCGATTATGGAGCATTTCAATATTATCGTACGTCTGCACAAGGACATCTTTAATATTTTTAAATGCGCCTGAATGTTTGCGCTGTGAAATCTCCATGATTTTCTGTTCTGCTTCGTCAAGCAAAACATCTACTTCATCTTCTCTTGTGTAACCGTCTTGCGCAATCGACGTGGCGGTGCGAATCAAGCGGCGCAACACCGATTTTTCTTCCACGATGCGCGCGTAATATTCAACGTTTGCCGCCGTTGGTACAGCATCGGCCAGTTCGCTTAAATATGACACTCCGCCGACTTCTTCCAATTGCTGCGTATCGGCAAGCTCCGCCGTCACTGTGACTAAATCGACAGGCTCTCCTTTATCCGCAACGCGAAGCATCGCATGGAAAATTTTTTGATGGGAAGCACGATAAAAATCTTCCGGAATTAAAATTTCCGAAGCTAATGTCAAGGCGGAAGGATCAAGAAATATAGCGCCTAACACAGCCTGTTCCGCCTCGATGCTTTGCGGAGGAATTCGTTCTGAAAATAGATCGTTCATGTGATTTCACCACCTTTTTCCCCCGTTTTTCCTGCCATAAGAAAAATGTGATTATATGAGGAAAACATCCTCATAAAATCACATTTTATTCTCATGTTACCGATATACCTGATGGGGAAACGAATTTACTTTTGTTCGGTCACATGTACTTTTAATGTTGCTGTGACTTCCGGATGAAGTTTTACAGGTACATTCGTATATCCTAATGAACGAATGGCATCGTCCAGTTCGATTTTACGCTTATCAATTTTAATTTGGTGCTGGGATTGAAGAGCTTCAGCAATTTGTTTGCTTGTAATCGATCCGAATAAACGACCGCCTTCCCCAGCTTTCGCGGACAATTCCACCGTTATTTGTTCTAGCTTTTCTTTTAATTGTTTTGCTTTTGCAAGCTCCTCTTCCGCTTGCCGTTGTTCTTTTCGTTTTTGCGCCTCTAGCGCTTTTATGTTTGCTGGTGTTGCTTCAATGGCAAGCCCTTGTTTAAAAAGGAAATTGTTTGCGTATCCGTCAGCGACGTTTTTAATTTCCCCTTTTTTTCCTTTTCCTTTTACATCTTTAAGAAAGATGACTTTCATGATTCCTTACCTCCTTCTAGATAATCATTAATTGCTGCTCGCAGGCGCTGTTCTGCTTCTTCTATCGTTATATCGGAAAGCTGTGTAGCAGCATTGGTTAAATGGCCGCCTCCTCCTAAGCTTTCCATAATGATTTGAACATTGATATCTCCTAAGGAGCGAGCACTAATGCCAATCGTTTGGTCCGTTCGCTTTGAGATAACAAACGAAGCAACGACTCCGCTTAATGTTAATAGCGTATCAGCCGCTTGGGCAATTAACACTTGATCATATGTTTCTGTTGGATCCCCTTTTGCAATGGCGATTCCTCTCGAATCGATAGACGCATTTTCAATAATTTTTGCCCGCTTTACATAATTTGTGATACTTTCTTTTAGCAATTTTTGCACTAAAACAGTGTCAGCGCCTTGAGCACGTAAATAAGAAGCAGCATCAAACGTCCGTGAACCTGTGCGAAGCGTAAAACTTTTCGTATCAACCACAATTCCTGCAAGAAGCGCCGTCGCCTCCAGCATCGACAGCTTCATCCGTTTTGGCTGATATTCTAACAGTTCAGTCACCAGTTCAGAAGTGGAAGACGCATATGGTTCCATATAAACAAGAATCGGATCATTAATAAATTCTTCACCGCGACGATGATGGTCAATAACAACAATATGATCTGTACGGTATAATAATCTTTCTTCTACGACTAATGAAGGACGGTGCGTATCAACAACAATAACCAACGTATCCTCCGTAACCAACTCAAGCCCTTGTTCTGGCTTAATAAATCTTGACCATAGCTCCGAATGCTTTTTCAATTCCTCAATTAAACGTTGTGCCCCAGAATTCGTTCGTGCCGTATCAATGACGATAAATCCCTCTTTTTGATTGGATTGTACTAACTTTAAAATTCCGATAGCAGCTCCAAGTGCGTCCATATCTGGGTATTTATGCCCCATAATCAGCACTTTGTCGCTTTCTGTAATCAATTCCCTAAGCGCATGAGAAATGACACGGGCACGAACCCTTGTACGTTTCTCCATTGGATTGGTCTTTCCACCATAAAACTTCACTTTCCCGTTGCCTTGTTTAATGGCAACCTGGTCGCCGCCGCGGCCTAGCGCTAAATCTAAACCGGATTGTGCCAACGCTCCCAATTCCGGAAGCGATGATACACCAGTGCCAATCCCAATACTTAACGTTAACTGGACATTATATTTCATCGTCTGTTCACGGACTTCGTCTAAAATGGAAAACTTGCTTTTTTCCAATTGCTTGAGAATATGCTCATTCAAGACAGCGATAAACCGCTCGGACGACGTCCGTTTTAAAAATAGCCCATAATCATTCGCCCATTTGTTCAAAATGGACGTCACATGGCTATTCATCTGGCTTTTCGCCTGGTCATCCATTCCTTGTGTAATTTCATCATAATTATCAAGGAAAATAATGGCTAATACTAATCGTTCTGCCTCATATTGTTTTTGTAATTCTACCTGCTCCGTCACATCGAAAAAGTAAAGAAGCCTTTCCTCGCGTCTTATAATGACTTTAAATTGCCTTCCATGAATGTTAATGATTTCTTCATTTATTTGCTCCTGCTTCAATAAAGCGACTAATGGATCAGAAAGATCATATAACGAACGGCCTATTAACGTCTGCTCTTTAAAGCAAGAAGCTAAAAATTGATTCGCCCATTCTACCTCATAGTCATCATTAATCAACATGATTCCAATGGGCATTTCCATTAATGCTTCTTCGCCAACTTTTTTAATTCGATACGACAAGTTGGAAATATATTGCTCAAGCTCTGCATATAATGACCGTTGTGAATGGATCACGTAATAAAGTACAAAACCAAGGAGCAAAAAGCTAACTATCCCTAATATCCATTGAAAATAAAACAAAAACGCTGCAAAAACAACCGATAATGCAATAAAAGCGTATAAGGGATAGCGATACGCTTTCCTTTCATAAAAATGAGACATTCAAAAGTCAGCTCCTACATAGAAAAATAATCTGCCTTATTCAATTATCATATGCGTTTTCGCAAATCAAATCCTAAATCAATTATACCTAATATCGCGATAAGATAAAGTAAAAAAGGCAGGAATAAGCATAGGATCGTTCCACCGATCACGATTCCTTTCGGTACATTCTTTTTATTGGCAGCATAATACAAGAAAGAAAACCCTTGAACAATAAAAAGCAGCTGTAATAAATAATATA
Organism: Parageobacillus sp. G301; assembly: GCF_030268025.1. Taxonomy (NCBI): domain Bacteria; kingdom Bacillati; phylum Bacillota; class Bacilli; order Caryophanales; family Anoxybacillaceae; genus Parageobacillus; species Parageobacillus sp. G301. Next base: position 105,294 of record NZ_BSDB01000002.1, on the reverse strand, counting down.
CGTTTAAAACGGCAAGATAGGCAAATGTTCCTTTTTCTAACGGAATGAATGAAATAACAAGCACGAGCAAATAGCACCATAATAAGCTTTTTGGCAATGTAAAATCACGAAACGGAGGCCACGTGCCGACTGGCAGCTTTAATCGTTTTAAAATTGGGATAGAGACGGCCATTGTTACGTAGGCAAGCAAGAAAGCAGCGATGACAAACAGCGTCGGGGTTACATATTTTATAAGTTCCAATCCTTGTTCAAATTGTTCCTGTAATTGTTTTGTCGGCGTCTGCCCCATTCCTTTCATAATTTGCATCGCGGTCTCAAATGATTGGCGAAATGCTGAGAGCATTTCCTGAATAATATCCATCTGCAAAAATTTTACGGAGATGATATAATCGATGACTATGTTCATAAGAAATATAAGCGCGCCCGTCAGTAAAATCATATAACGGCTTTTATTTTTGGCAAGCATTCCCCCAATCACAATCCCTGCCGTTCCAAACATCAATGCAACCGGCAAAGAAAGCAGTGAACCAATCAGCGTAGAAATAATAAGTGAAGCCACAAGCAAAAGAAGCGCATATGCATAACCGTGCCGCATCGTAAAAATCGTAAACGGCAACGATAAAAATAATGTAGCAACCATCCCTAACAGCGGTACATATAGGGAAACTAAAAATAAAACAGCAAACAGAGCAAGCTGAATCGCCGCCTCCGTAATGATTTGCGTTTTTCGCAATTTTCCATTCTCCCTCCTTACGTCCATCATATCGCAATGACGGAGAAATAAATAGAAAAAGCAGTAAGGATTTCCCCCTTACTGCTTTCGTATTTTATTCGTCTGCTACGTATGGCAATAATGCCATTTGACGAGCGCGTTTAATAGCAACCGTCAATTTGCGTTGATATTTCGCGCTTGTGCCAGTAACACGGCGAGGTAAAATTTTGCCGCGCTCCGAAATGAATTTCTTTAACAAGTCTACATCTTTATAGTCGATATGTGTAATTCCGTTCGCTGTGAAATAGCATACTTTCCGGCGTTTTGCGCGTCCGCCTTTACGTCCTGCCATCATATATCCTCCTTTCTCCTTTATCTTTATCCGATCAAGGCGCCTTTTGCTTTTTGATTAAAACGGTAGGTCATCATCCGAAATATCGATTGTTTGACCATCGTTTGCAAAAGGATCTTCATCTATGCGACTAAAATCTTTTTCGTTTGGATTGCGATGGTTCTGATCTGGTCCAAATGGGAATGGCTCCCCATAGTAGCCGCCTGCTGCCACTCCACGCTGTTCTGTGCTACTTTTCGGCTCAAGAAATTGGACGCTATCAGCAACCACTTCCGTTACATATACACGCCTTCCATCTTGACCTTCATAGCTGCGGGTTTGTAAACGACCGTCTACTCCGGCTAAACTTCCCTTTTTTAAGAAATTCGCGACATTTTCGGCTTGACGACGCCAAACAACGCAGTTAATAAAATCCGCTTCACGTTCACCTTGCTGGTTTGTAAACGGACGATTGACAGCAAGCGTAAACGTGGCAACAGCCACCCCACTTGGAGTATAGCGTAATTCCGGATCTCTCGTTAACCTTCCTACAAGAATTACGCGATTAATCATCAGAACCACCTCTTAATTTTTAAAAAAAAATTATTCTTCTTCTTTTACGACAATATGACGGATAATATCGTCGCTGATTCTTGCTAAACGGTCAAACTCTTGCACCGCTTTTGGCTCAGAGACGACATTCACAATCATGTAATGACCGTCACGGTATTTTTTAATTTCATATGCTAAGCGGCGTTTGCCCCAATCCGTCACATTTGTAATTTCCGCACCATTTTCTTTTAAAATATTATTGAAACGATCCACTACTGCTTGTCTCGCTTCATCGTCTAAATTTGGGCGGATAATGTACATGATTTCGTACTTTCTCACGCTAGTCACCTCCTTTTGGTCTAAACGGCCCTTTTGATAAGGGCAAGGAGTAAAAGATTACTCACATTTTTTGATTATATCATGCTAGAAAACGATAAGCAATATTAAACATTGAAGCGGAAATAAATAATATCGCCATCTTGTACTTCATAATCTTTTCCTTCCAACCGGATTTTTCCTGCTTCGCGTGCCGCCGCCATCGACCCAGCTGCGATTAAATCTTCGTAAGAAACCGTTTCCGCACGAATAAATCCCCGTTCAAAATCGGAGTGAATAATTCCCGCGCACTCTGGCGCTTTCATCCCTCGGCGGAACGTCCATGCGCGCACTTCTTGTTCCCCTGCAGTGAAGAACGTTGCCAATCCAAGCAAGTTATATGATGCACGAATTAATTGATCTAGCCCCGATTGTTGAATGCCAAGTTCTTGTAAAAACAAATCTTTTTCCTCATCATCCAATTGAGCGATTTCTTCTTCAATTTTCGCGCAAACAACAATCACTTCAGCATTGTCGCTTTTCGCAAATTCGCGAACTTGTTTGACGAACGGGTTGGCATCTGGATTAGCGACATCCTCTTCACCGACATTAGCAACATATAACATCGGTTTGATCGTTAATAGGTGAAGCTGCTTGACTACTTTCATTTCCTCCTCTGTAAATGAAAGCGTACGCGCTGGTTTTCCTGCTTCGAACGCTTCTTTCAGGCGCACCAGAATATCATATTCAAAAACGGCGTCTTTATCTTTTTGTTTCGCTATTTTGCCGACGCGGTCTATGCGTTTATCGACCGTTTCTAAGTCGGCGAAAATTAGCTCTAAATTAATCGTTTCAATATCCGCAAGCGGATCGACTCTTCCCGCTACATGGGTGATATTTTCATCCTTAAAACAACGAACAACTTGACAAATGGCGTCGACTTGGCGAATGTGCGATAAAAATTTATTCCCAAGCCCCTCTCCTTTACTTGCCCCTTTTACAATTCCGGCAATATCGGTAAATTCAAACACGGTCGGTACCGTACGTTGCGGTTTGAACATTTCCGTCAACACTTTCAACCGCTCATCCGGCACTTCAACAATACCAACGTTTGGTTCAATTGTACAGAAAGGATAATTAGCAGATTCTGCTCCCGCTTTTGTAATCGCATTAAATAGCGTCGACTTTCCGACGTTCGGCAAACCGACGATTCCTGCTGTTAATCCCATAATTTTTCCACTCCTCTTTTCCGTTCACATCTTTCCTCATTATAGTGAGTCCAAAAGAAAATGACAAGCGCATTCGTAAGCTAGTCATTTCTTTAGTTTTTCAATATTCACTAAGCAGTCGTATAATGTGCTTCCGCATCCGTTATCAGATTCGCGGTCCGATGTTAATACATTGACAGCACCGCCAAACTTCGCCCATTGCCCCTCATCGATATTGATCGTTTTCGGATGGGCTTTCGCAAGAATTTTTACCGTTCCAATTAATTCGCCTCGGTCGTTAAACACTCTTGCTTTATCTCCTTCCGCCAATCCTCTCTCCTTGGCCACATCTTTTGATACTTCAATTTTGATCGATTGAATGGATTCAACAAGATGATAATGTTGCGAATGGTTGGAGCGAAGCGGATGAATGGTTAATAAACGATACGGATACTTTTTTGCTAATAACGGATTGGCTATTTCCGACTCAGCCGGATACATGATTTGCAGTTTGCCGTTCATTCCTTTTTGCTTCGCCAACGCGGAAGTAAACTCATATTTGCCGCTTGGCGTTTGGAAACGGCAATTGCTCCATGGAACAGACTGAACCGGGAGAAGCAAATGTTTTTCCTCTTTCAGCCGTTCGAGCGTGATTCCGTAGCGTTCCAACGGCTTTAACCCCATTTTTAAAAACTCTTCTCTCGTATAAGCAAAATCATCTCCAAACCCAAGACGATTTGCCAACTCCGTCCAAATCCAAAGATCGGATTTTGCCTCACCCGGCGGTTCGACGAGCTTTGGCCCATAGTTGACATAAGCATGGTACATCGACGAATAATAAATGTCTTCTTCCTCAAATACCGTCGTTACCGGAAATACATAATCAGCCAGTTCGGCGGTATCGGTCATAAATTGTTCGAACACAACGACCGTTTCCACCGACTGAAACGCTTTTCTCACGACATTTGTGTTTGGCACTTGTGTAAGCGGATTGCCGCATGTGACGACGATCATTTTTATTTCAGGATTCGTCGCTTGTAAAATTCCTTCCGCCTGCTTCATCATTGTAAACGTGCGGAACGCTGTTTTTCGCTCTGGAAGCGCAAGCGCGGCAATATCAAAACATTGTCCGACTTGTAGATTGCCGAAATTCGCCCCGCCCCCCGGAATGCCAACATTGCCGCTTATCGCTACAAGCGCGTCAATCCAGCGAATCGTATTGCCGCCATTGGCATATCGCTGCATGCCAAGCCCTAAATATGTCGCAGTTGGACGATCTCCGTAAATAACAGCTAATTGCGTCATCACGTCGCGGTCTACTTCCGTGAGACGCTCAATTTTTTCCATCGTTATACTTTCCAGTACCGCCTCGACATCGGCAAACCCAATGGTATGCTGTTCAATAAACGCTCGGTCTTCCAAACCTAAGCGCAGCATTTCTTTTATAATTCCCATCGCCAAAAATGCGTCCATCCCCGGTTTGACCGATATATACATGTCGGCAATTTGCGCCGTTTGCTGAAATAGCGGATCAATGACGATGATTTTTGTTCCTCGTTTTTTTGCGGCAAGAAGATGCTGAAATAAATGCATATTCGTCCGCGCCACATTTCGTCCCCAAATGACAACGTGACGGCTATGATAAATATCTTCAGGAGCATGACTATAAGAATTGCCAAAATCCCAAGTTTGCGCCTCGATGCCGGCCCCCCAGCATAGACTGCCTGTCAATTCAGTCACACCGCCGTAGCAATTAAAAAAACGCTGGTCTAAATTTTTTAACAGCCCGTTATTCGCATAATCATGGCTATGAAGTACAGCAGTTGTTCCATAACGCTCTTTTATTTCTTTCATTTTTTCCGCGACTTCGTCTAATGCTTGCTCCCACGAAATACGGACAAATTGGCCATTGATTTTTTTCAGCGGATAAAGAAGACGCTTGCTGGAATTCGTCCGCGTTTCCAGCATACGGCCGCGGCTGCAAATCTTTCCTTGCGTAATCGGATGTGTTTCATCTCCGTCTACTTTTATTACTTTTCCGTTTTGAATTGTTACTTTTAATCCGCACACATCCCAACAATTTAACGGGCACGATGTGACGCGTATCTCTTCCATAACTCTCCTCTCCTTTTCGTTATAGAAAGAGCATGAGGCTGTTACTCCTCATGCTTCACTAACACTTTTTTCATCTTTCGTACAAATTCTTTTCGCGGAAGCAGCACGCTATGAGCGCAACCTTCGCATTTGATGCGAATATCCGCGCCTAAACGAATCACTTTCCAGCGGTTTGTTCCGCACGGATGCGGCTTTTTCATTTCCACGATATCATATAATCCAAACTCTTTATTTTCCATTGGCTCACCCCCGTCTTTTGCTTAGGCGTTTCCCTTTGCTTGCTGAGCAGATTGTTTTTCTTGTTCATTGCGATCATGAAGAACAAGGCGTGGATATGGGATTTTAATTCCTTTTTCATCTAAATGCATTTTTACTTCTTTGCGAATCGCTCTTGCTACGGAAACGTGGCGCATTGGTTTCGTTTCACAAATGATACGCATGACCACTTCAGAAGCCGTTAAATTTTGAACGCCTAACAACTCAGGCGGGGCAACCATATCTTCATATTTTGCCGGCAATTGCGGCAGAAGTTCGAGAATCGCTTCCTCTACCTTTTCAATGTCCTCTTCATAAGCGATGTTGACATCCACTACCGCAATGCTATTATTCAAAGAATAATTCGTCACTTGCGCAATGCTTCCATTTGGCAGAATATGAATTTCCCCTGTCCAACTTCTAATTTTGGTTACCCTTAGGCCAATTGCCTCAACATATCCTTCAAAATTACCTATTCGTACATAATCCCCAACCGCAAACTGATCCTCAAAAATAATAAAAAATCCGGTAATGACATCTTTCACTAAGCTTTGCGCGCCAAAACCGACAGCAAGCCCAACAATACCGGCACCTGCCAAAATTGCTTTTACTTCCACGCCAAACGTATCTAAAATCATAATCAGCGCAATAAAATATAGTACATACCTAATCACATTATCCAGCAGTCGCAACAACGTTGCTTCCCGCCGCTCCGAAATGCGGATTGGAGCTTTTTGCCGCATTTTAAAAATATTATGTATCGCAACTTTTAAAACCTTCGTCACAATCATGCATAATACTAAAATAATAATGATTTTGAGCGTTCCTGCCCCTAATTTCACCCAAAAATCTTCATTTGCGGCAAATCCAAATAAAGGGTCTAAAATCTTTTTCACTGTATCCAATGTTGTTCACACCTCTGCATCATTTTACGCTTTGCATCAACTATTTTAACAAGATTACAAATCAATTTGTAGCAATAAACATAATGTATATAATTTTCGTTTTTTCCGTATACTGTTAATACTTTGATGACAATTAGGAGTGGGTATGATGAGTATACCATCTATTTTTTTCTCATCCAAAGATGATAGAGAGCGTATTTTTCATGATGAACAAGGAGCTTCTACGTTAATAGCGCTGCGGCTTATTTCACTGCTTCCTTCCCCTTTATCGCAGCCTGCCGCCATTGTTTGTATCGGTACGGATCGCTCTACCGGCGATTCGCTCGGACCGCTTGTTGGTACGATGCTAAAAGAAAAGCACCTTTCTCACTTCCATGTATATGGGACATTGGAAGAGCCGATCCATGCCGTAAACCTAGAAGAAAAAATCACCGCGATTCGTTCAATTCATGACGACGTATTCATGATTGCAATTGACGCTTGCTTAGGACGGCTCAAAAGCGTTGGCGCCATTACAATCGCAAAAGGGCCGGTACGGCCAGGCGCCGGGGTGAATAAACAGCTTCCACCTGTCGGTGATCTTCATATTACCGGAGTAGTGAACGTTAGCGGATTTATGGAATTTTTCGTTTTGCAAAATACTCGTCTTCATCTTGTGATGAACATGGCAAAAACGATCGCCAACGGCATTTATGAGGCTGATCGAAAATTAAGCCGAAAGGAATTTTGGACGAATACAACCATCGTCAAAGATCCCCAACAGCCATTCTAATCATAAAAAATCCCCTCTTTGTTGCGATGAACAAGAAGGGGGGTTCTTTGTTTTTAAAAAAAATGAAGAACAGAAACCGCGAAAGCAGTTACTATAATGCTAGGCAGCAAATTCGCTACGCGTATGTTCGTAATACCAAGCATATTTAAACCAATCGCCATAATTAAAATTCCTCCTGTTGCCGTCGATTCAGTAATGAATGAATCAACAATTTCTTTTGGCACCCATCGCTCAATTTGCGTCGCAAGCAACGCGATTCCTCCTTCATACATCATAACAGGAATCGCCGAAAAAATAACGCCAATACCGAGTGTTGTTGTTAAAATAATACTCGTGAAGCCATCTAAAATCGATTTTGTATACAGGACGCGATGGTCGCCGCGCAATCCACTATCAAGCGCGCCAACAATCGCCATTGCTCCAATGACAAATAATAATGTGGCGCTGACAAACCCTTTTGCGATATTTCCTTCTTGGTCCCCTCCTACTTTTTTCTCGACCCATTCACCGAGCTGATTTAGTTTTTGGTCCCAATCCCATATTTCTCCTAACACTCCGCCAAAAACAAGACTAAAAATGACAATGAGAAATTGTTCGCTTTTCATCCCCATTTGAATTCCTAGCAACGCTACGGCAAGCCCGATTCCTCCCATCACCGTTGCTTTTAATCGTTCCGGGATATGTTGGAATAATTTCCCTAGCAATGACCCGACCACAATACAAATTCCATTTACAATCGTCCCTAATAGTACCACGATGCGTTTCCTCCCGTTCATTACCATAAAAAAATAAACCACCAAAGATGATGGCCTACTTATTCATCCAATCGCACATCTAACAATTCTAGTATTCTTTCTAAATCTTCAGAAGAGAAAAATTCAATCTCAATTTTTCCTTTTTTTCGAGTTTGTTTAATCGTTACATTCGTTCCAAATTTTTCCCTTAACAAAGATTCACTTTCCTTCAGAAAAACGCTTTTTTCCACCGGTTTTCGCTTTGGTGTTTCACGTGAAACATTTTTATTCATTTCTTGAATGAGCTTTTCTAGTTGGCGGACGTTTAACTGCTCGCGAATAATACGGTCAACAACGAATTTCATCTTATTTTTGTGCTTCAGCCCTAACAGCGCACGGCCATGCCCCATCGAAAGCGTTCCATCTACAAGCATCTTTTGTACGTCCTTTGGCAACGACAATAAACGAAGATGGTTGGCGATATGAGGGCGGCTTTTTCCTACGCGGCTAGCAATCTCTTCTTGTGTAAGATGCAGCTTTTCCATTAACATTTTATAAGCCATTGCCTCTTCAATCGGATTTAAATCTTCACGCTGCAAATTTTCCAACAGAGCCAGTTCCATCATTTGCTCATCTGTCAATTCACGCACGACAACCGGAACGGTTTTTAAATTCGCTTCTTTTGCGGCGCGATAACGCCGTTCCCCAACGACAATTTCAAACCCTTTTATACTTTTCCGCACGATCAATGGCTGCAAAATCCCGTGCTGCAAAATCGACTGCTTTAATTCTTCAATCGCTTCCTGATGAAACACTTTCCGCGGCTGATAAGGGTTTGGGTAAAGTTCGCGAATATCCACTTCTTTTATTGTTTCTTCTTCCTTTAACGTCAAATTGGAAAACAACGCATCAATTCCTTTGCCAAGACCTTTAGCCACGCTCTAACACCTCCTTCGCCAATTCTAAATATACTTCCGCGCCCCGTGATTTGACATCGTACAAAATAATTGGTTTTCCATGGCTCGGCGCTTCACTTAACCGGACGTTTCGCGGGATGATCGTGTTATATACTTTTTCGCGGAAATATTTTTTTACTTCTTGAATAACTTGAATACCTAAATTCGTACGGGCATCCAGCATCGTTAACAAAACGCCTTCAAGCCGTAAATCATGATTTAAATGTTTTTGTACAAGCCGAATCGTATTTAAAAGCTGACTAAGTCCTTCAAGCGCATAATATTCACATTGAACAGGAATAAGAACGGAATTGGCTGCCGTTAATGCGTTTAGCGTTAATAATCCCAATGAAGGAGGGCAGTCGATAATAATAAAGTCATATGCTTCCCGCAACGGATCGAGCGCATTTTTTAAACGAATTTCACGCGAAATAACCGATACGAGCTCAATTTCCGCCCCCGCTAATTGAATGGTTGCCGGGATAATATGTAAGTTTTCAATATTGGTTGGTCTTATCACATCTTTCGCTTTTAAATCCCCAATAATAACGTTATAAATACACTCATCGACGTCTCCTTTTTCAATTCCGATTCCGCTCGTCGCATTTCCTTGTGGGTCGATATCCACAAGTAATACTTTTTTTCCAATATGCGCTAAACAAGCTGCTAAATTAACCGCTGTCGTCGTCTTTCCGACTCCGCCTTTTTGATTTGCGATTGCAATTACTTTGCCCACGATGCCACCTACCTCTAATTCTTACTCATATTGTTTATTTTAACATGAAACAAATAAAATGGACTTGTTTTCTATTTTATAGAAAGAAAAAAACCCCATCAAAGATAACTTGATGAGGCAAAACATTCTTTGGTTCATTACTTTTTCGGAATGCGAATCGTAATTTGATAATAGTCTTCAAATTCTTCTTCTTCTGAATCAACAGCAACGCCGCTGTTTGCCACCATGGTGAGCGACTGCCGGATGGTGTTGACGGCGATGCGCATATCTTTACTAAATGCTTTTCGTTTTGGTTTCGGTTTCGGATTCGCCGCTTCTAGCATTTTCAACACACGATCTTCCGTTTGCTTCACGTTTAATTGCTTATCAATGATTTCTTGCAACAATTTTAATTGCTTTTCTTTATCTTTTAAGACGATTAATGCGCGTGCATGACGTTCCGTAATGGTTCGATGCAACAGAGCTTCCTGCACTTCTTGCGGCAGCTTCAGCAGACGCAGTTTATTTGCGATCGTCGATTGTCCTTTTCCAAGCCGTTGCGCTAACGCCTCTTGTGTCAAATTATGTAGCTCTAATAGCTTCGCATACGCCATCGCTTCCTCAATCGGCGTCAACTCTTCACGCTGCAAATTCTCAATTAACGCTACTGAAGCGGTTTCTTTGTCATTTAGATTTTTAATAATCGCTGGAATTTCCGACCAACCGAGCTTTTGAACGGCGCGCCATCTTCGTTCTCCTGCAATAATTTCAAACTTTCCATCCTCGCACTCGCGGACAACAATCGGCTGGATAATGCCATGCGTATGGATCGTTAATGCAAGTTCTTCAATTTTTTCTTCGTCAAAAATCGTCCGTGGCTGAAAGCGGTTTGGAACAATTTTAGAAACCGGAATTTTTCTTACTTCTTCTTTTTCTTGTTTTCCCATCATCTCTTCCTGTTCCTTTTCTCCAAAGCTAAAGAAGCGAGAGAAAGGATGCTTCATTCCCCTTACACCACCTTTAAAAACTCTCCCCTAGATTGTAAAAAATTCATTGAATTGGTTGCTTATTTGGCATTCCCGGTTTGCGAGGATATTTGTTTGGCGTATTTCTCACTTTTTGAATAAAAATAATCGTTCGTTCACTTTGTTCTATCGGCAGCATAAACCGCTCGATCGCGGAAATTTCCCCGCCAAGCACATCAATCGCTTTTTTCCCTTGTTCCAATTCTTCCTGTGCCGAGGCGGCTTTCATGGCGATAAAGGTGCCATTCACTTTGACAAGCGGAAGACACAACTCACTTAATACGGACATTCGCGCCACTGCCCTTGCAGTGACAATATCAAATGATTCGCGGAATTCTTTTTTTCTTCCAAACGTTTCGGCCCGATCGTGATAAAAGGCGACATCGGTTAATCCTAACTCGGCTGCTAAATGCTCGAGAAAGGTGATGCGCTTTTGCAATGAATCGACAATCGACAATTTCAGATGCGGAAAACAAATTTTTAACGGAACGCTTGGAAATCCTGCACCTGCGCCTACATCGCAAATGGATAATGATTGGGAAAAATCATAGTAAAAAGCCGGAGAAAGAGAATCAAAAAAATGTTTTAAATACACGCTGGGCTTGTCCGTGATGGCAGTTAAATTCATCTTTTCATTCCATTCAATTAACAACTCATAATACCGCTCAAATTGTGCCAATGCTTGAGAAGAGAGAGAAATCCCTTTCTCCTCAAGCATGGTATGAAACTGTGCTGTATCCATACGCCAATCCTTTCCCTAATTTTTATTCATTCGACACTCGTGCGATTCTTCCTTGTTCTAAATACACTAATAATATCGAAATATCTGCAGGGTTTACCCCTGAGATGCGCGAAGCTTGCGCAATCGACAATGGTCGCACTTGTTTTAGTTTTTGACGCGCTTCTGTTGCTAAGCCGTGAATGGCATCATAATCGATATCTTCTGGGATCTTTTTATTCTCCATTTTTTTGAGTCGTTCGACTTGTTGCAACGATTTTTGAATATATCCTTCGTATTTAATTTGAATTTCTACTTGTTCCGCCACTTCCGGTGAAATCTCTTCTTCCGCCGGAGCAAGCTGTTTAATATGTTCATATGTCATTTCCGGACGACGCAACAAGTCCGCAGCGCGAATGCCGTCTTTTAACTCGCTTCCGCCTGCTTGGCGAATCACTTCTTGTACTTCTTTAGTTGGTTTGATGATATAGGATTTTAGCCGTTTTTTCTCTCTTTCAATCGCTTCTTTTTTCGCCAAAAATTTTTGATAACGTTCCTCAGAAATAAGGCCGATTTTATACCCAAGCTCGGTCAGACGCAAATCAGCATTGTCATGGCGAAGCAACAGGCGATATTCCGCACGGGATGTCAACAATCGATATGGTTCATTCGTTCCCTTTGTGACAAGATCGTCAATCAACACGCCAATATAAGCATCCGAACGGCTTAAAATAATTTCTTCTTTTCCAAGCGCCCGATGGGCTGCGTTAATGCCAGCGATAATTCCTTGTCCCGCCGCTTCCTCATATCCGGACGTTCCGTTAATTTGTCCAGCTGTATACAAGTTTTTCACTAGTTTTGTTTCCAACGTTGGCCACAATTGAGTTGGAACGATTGCGTCATATTCAATCGCATAGCCCGCCCGCATTAATTGCGCCTTTTCAAGACCAGGAATCGTCGTAAGCAGCTGCCGTTGAATATGCTCCGGCAAGCTTGTCGACAATCCTTGCACATATACTTCTTCCGTTTCGCGTCCTTCTGGTTCCAAAAAGATTTGGTGGCGCGGTTTATCATGGAAACGCACGATTTTATCTTCAATCGATGGGCAATAACGCGGACCCGTTCCTTTGATCATTCCGGAATACATTGGCGATAAATGTAAGTTTTCGTCGATAATCCGATGTGTCTCTGGCGTTGTATACGTAAGCCAGCATGGCAATTGGTCGGTAATATATTCCGTCGTTTCATACGAAAACGCCCGCGGAACATCGTCACCTGGCTGAATTTCCGTTTTGCTATAATCAATCGTGCGGCTGTTGACGCGCGGCGGTGTTCCTGTTTTAAAGCGGACAAGCTTAAAACCAAGCTCTTCTAAATGCTCGGACAACTTAATCGATGGCTGTTGATTGTTCGGTCCGCTGGAATACTTAATGTCTCCAATAATAATTTCTCCGCGCAAAAATGTCCCTGTCGTAATAACAACCGTTTTTGCATAATAATGTGCTCCCGTCTGGGTAACAACCCCTTTGCACACGCCGTCTTCCACGATCAAACGTTCCACTTTTCCTTGCAATAATGTAAGATTTTCTTGATTTTCAAGCGTTTTTTTCATTTCGCGTTGATATAACACTTTGTCTGCTTGCGCTCGCAATGCCCGCACCGCTGGACCTTTTCCAGTGTTGAGCATCCGCATTTGGATGTACGTTTTATCAATATTTTTTGCCATTTCCCCGCCTAACGCATCGATTTCACGAACAACAATTCCTTTTGCTGGACCGCCGATCGATGGATTGCATGGCATAAATGCGATCATATCAAGGTTTAATGTAATCACTAACGTTTTCGCACCAATGCGCGCTGCCGCTAACGCCGCTTCGCATCCAGCATGGCCGGCGCCAACGACAATGACGTCATATGAACCTCCATGATAGTCCATACAGCTTACGTACCTCCTTCGTTATTTTCCTAAACAAAATTGTGAAAACAGTTGATCAATTAAGCTTTCGTGCACCGTATCCCCAATAATTTCTCCAAGAAGCTCCCATGCTTTTGTTAAATCGATTTGTACAAGATCGACCGGCATTCCCGATTCAATTCCAGAAATCGCATCCTCTATCGCCTTTTTGGCTTGATGAAGCAAGGCGATATGACGCGAATTCGAAACATACGTAAGATCACCTGCTTCAACAGAGCCGCTGAAAAACATTTCAGAAATGGCCGTTTCCAAATCTTCAATCCCTTTTTCTTGCAATAGAGATGTCGTAATGATCGGGCGGCCGTCCGCTAATTGTTTGACCCGATCCATATCGATATTTTTTGGTAAATCTGTTTTATTAACGATAACAATGAAATCCATCCCTTTTACCATTTCAAAAAGCTTTTCATCTTCTTCTGTCAGCGGCTCATGATAATTTAACACAAGCAAAATTAAATCGGCTTCCTTCAACATTTGTCGCGAACGTTCTACACCAATTCGCTCGACGACATCTTCCGTTTCGCGAATTCCCGCCGTATCGATTAACCGAAGTGGGACACCGCGGACATTCACGTACTCTTCGATCACGTCGCGCGTCGTTCCAGGAATATCCGTTACAATCGCCTTATTTTCGTGCACAAGCGCATTTAATAACGATGATTTCCCGACATTCGGCCTTCCTATAATGACCGTTGCCAAACCTTCGCGCAGAATTTTGCCTTGTTGCGCGGTTTGCAGCAATTTTTCAATTTGCTCCCGCACGTATTGCGCCTTCTCCATTAACAGATGCGGCGTCATCTCTTCCACATCATCATATTCCGGATAATCAATATTCACTTCCACATGGGCAAGTGTTTCTAAAATCGTCTGCCGCAGTTCACGAATTAATTTTGATAAGCGTCCTTCCATTTGCTGCAGCGCCACGTTCATCGCTCGGTCCGTTTTCGCCCGAATCAAATCAATGACCGCTTCCGCTTGAGATAAGTCAATCCGTCCGTTTAAAAATGCGCGTTTTGTAAATTCTCCTGGCTCAGCAAGCCGCGCCCCATTGGTTAATACGAGCTGCAGCACACGATTAACCGATACTAAACCGCCGTGGCAATTAATTTCAACAACATCTTCCCTTGTAAACGTCTTTGGCGCTCGCATCACTGATACCATTACCTCTTCGACCGTCTGGCCGCTTTTTGGATCCACAATATGACCGTAATGAATCGTATGTGACGGAACGTCTTTAAGACGTTTTCCGCTTGGACTTTGAAAAATGCGGTCAGCGATCGCAATCGCTTCGTCGCCGCTCAGTCTGACAATCGCGATTGCTCCCTCTCCCATCGGCGTGGAGATCGCAGCAATCGTATCAAATTCCATCAATTCCTCACCTCTTTTTGCTGACAAAAAGCCAATCTATCTATATGTTAGACAACTACCGTTGTCAATAACGATCTATCCACATTTTTTTCGTTAATCATTTCAATTTTAACTTATCCACATGTGAATAACAACATGAAGTGCTCATCCTTAAACCTAAAAAATGTAAACAAAAAAAGAAGAAAAAGAGGCTGCCTCGCTTGTTTCAGAGATAGCCCCCTTTTCATCAATGTGGATTTACATGATTGGAGATACTACAACATAACGATGTGGTTCTTCTCCAACCGAATAGGTAGTTACGTTTTTATAGTTCGCTAATGCATTATGAATAATTTTTCGTTCATGCGCTGGAAGCGGCTCCAACTTTACTTCTTTTCCAGTTTTTATCGCTTTTTCCGCCAACTTCCGCGCCAGCTGAATCAGCGTTTTTTCTCTTCTCTCCCGATAATTTTCCGCATCGACGATAATGGAAACATATTCTTTTGCGTAGCGGTTTGCGACAAGTTGAGTCAATAATTGCAATGAATTTAATGTTTGTCCATGTTTTCCGATCAATAAACCTACTTGTTCTCCTGTGATCATGAATGTTACCCGCTTGCCATCTTGTTGCTTCTCTATTTTTGCTGCTGTTACTCCCATCTGTTTTACAACATTTTTTAAAAATAACTCTGCTTCTTCTACTGGATCTATCATAAGTTTTGCTTTTACCACTGCAGGTCTGCTTCCAAAAATCCCAAACAGCCCTTTTCTTCCTTTATCCAACACCGTAATTTCTGCACGATCCCTCGAAACACCGAGCTGTTGCAGCGCTAACTGCACAGCTTCATCTACGGTTGCGGCGGTCGCGGTTACTTCTTTCACTTTTTCTTTCCTCCTGAATGAGCAGAGTCCACATTCGGCCCTTTAATGAAGTACGTTTGCACAATAGAGAAAATATTCCCGACTACCCAATAAAGCGATAAAGCAGCTGGGAAATTAATTGCGAAAATCACGATCATAATCGGCATCATCCAAAGCATCATTGCCATTTGCGGATTTTGTTGTCCAGCGCCAGCCATCATTATTTTTTGTTGGATAAATGTCGTAATCCCTGCGACAATCGGTAAAATATAATATGGGTCTTTTTCACCGAGATCAAACCATAAAAAGTTATGTTCTGCAATTTCTCTCGTACGCATAATGGCATGATAAAATCCAATTAAAATCGGCATTTGAATAAGAATTGGGAAACAACCTGCCATCGGATTTACACCGTGCTTTTGAAACAACAACATCATTTCTTGCTGGAGCTTTTGTTGTGTTTGCATATCTTTAGAGCTATATTTTTCCCGAAGCTTTTGTATTTCCGGTTGTAGCGCTTGCATCGCTTTCGCATTTTTTGTTTGCTGGATCATTAACGGTAAAATAAGCAAACGGATGAAGATGGTTACAATAACAATCGACAATCCAAAGTTTCCGCCTAAAGCATTAGCGACATATTTAATTAGCCAAGAGAGCGGGTAAACGATATACTCATTCCAAAAACCTTTGCTCTCCGGCGTAATTGGTTCGTTAATTTGCGTACAGCCCGATATGAGTGCAAGCAATGCCATTAACCCAACCGTTAACCAAATTCGCCTCTTCACTATCTTTTTCCTCCTAACCAACAAATTCACATTACCCTAAATATGTATTTTAGCATCATTTCAAACAAAGTGGGCGCTCTTTTTTCAGCGAGAAACCGTAGCATCGGGAGTAAAATAGATGCCTTATTTTATATCTCTTTTCAGCGCGCCCGCCTTGCGCAATACATGCAGCAAGCTTTTCTTCACCTCAAAATATGTCATTTCTGCAACTGGGAGCCTAGCAATAATCACATAATCTTTTTGAGGCATAATATCGTCTTTCATCTCCAAAAAAACTTGTCGAATGTAACGTTTAATTCGATTTCTTACAACCGCCTTCCCAAGTTTTTTACTCACTGATAAACCGATCCGGAAATACGGTTGTTCAGGACGGTCAAGCATATAAATAACAAACTGTCGATTCGCCATCGATGTACCGCGCTGGAACACTTCTTGAAATTCTTTGTTTTTCTTTATGCGATACTTTTTCTTCATCGTGCGGAAACACTCCACCTTTTTCAGTTTCTATAATCACTATCCTCTTGAGAAAAAAGACCACTGAAGTTTCAGTGGCCTATGCGGATAATACTTTTCTTCCTTTACGACGACGACGCGCAAGCACTTTTCTGCCGTTTCTCGTACTCATGCGCGCACGGAACCCATGAACTTTGCTGCGCTTCCGTTTATTTGGTTGGTATGTCCGTTTCATCTATGACACCTCCCTGAGGAATAACTGTTACGGGCAGTCTTTCTAATTATATTGAACAATCTAGCAAAATGTCAACCGCTCCAGGATTTTTCTCTCGTTCACGAGGTTGTGGATAATTTTTTTAGACACCATCTTACATATCCACATAATTTATCGACAATTTTTTCACATCTTTTACCTATGTGGATAATTATTTTTTCACAACGCCTTTCTTTTGTGGATAATTTTAAAAATCCATTGCAACATGCTAGTTTATTTGCTATTATTATTGTGTTTTCATTATGGATAATTGTGTGAATAAAAAAATTTATCCACATTTTGTGGATATATTGTGGATATGTTTTTTCACAACTTGTTTATAAAGTTATCCACATGTAGTGGATTTTGTCGAAATACCATCTTTTTTCCTTATTATTATGTTGTTTCCACAGATTCTTTTTTTAAACGACTCAAAGGAGGGGGCAACGGGTGGAAAACATCCATGATTTATGGAATCGTGTGCTCGGGGAAATCGAAAAGAAAATTAGCAAGCCAAGCTTTGAAACTTGGTTAAAATCAACAAAAGCCCACTCTTTACGAGGTGACACGCTTGTCATCATAGCCCCAAACGAGTTTGCAAGAGACTGGCTTGATTCCCGCTACTCTCGCTTGATTGCTGAAACCATTTACGACATCACTGGAGAAGAACTGTTGATCAAGTTCATTACTCCTCCTAATCAATCCGAAGATGATTTTGAATTTCAGCGATCTTCGAAAAAGCACCGAAAGTCATACGAGGAATCAACGGATTTTCCGCAAAGCATGCTGAATCCAAAATATACGTTCGACACGTTTGTCATCGGTTCCGGCAATCGTTTTGCCCATGCAGCTTCTTTAGCGGTGGCAGAAGCGCCGGCGAAAGCATATAATCCGCTATTTATTTACGGCGGGGTTGGCTTAGGTAAAACGCATTTAATGCACGCGATCGGCCATTACGTCATTGAACATAATCCGTCCGCGAAAGTAGTGTATTTATCATCAGAAAAATTTACAAACGAGTTTATCAACGCGATTCGTGACAATCGTCCCGACGATTTTCGCAACAAATATCGGAACGTTGATGTCCTATTAATTGATGATATTCAGTTTTTAGCGGGAAAAGAACAAACTCAAGAGGAATTTTTCCATACGTTTAATACATTGCATGAAGAAAGTAAACAAATCGTTATCTCCAGCGATCGACCGCCAAAAGAGATTCCGACATTGGAAGACCGTCTTCGCTCACGGTTTGAATGGGGGCTTATTACGGATATCACTCCTCCCGATTTAGAAACGAGGATCGCTATCCTCAGAAAGAAAGCAAAAGCGGAAGGATTTGATATTCCGAATGAAGTGATGCTGTATATCGCTAATCAAATTGACTCTAACATTCGCGAGCTGGAAGGAGCCCTCATACGCGTTGTAGCTTACTCATCACTGATCAATAAAGAAATTACTGCTGATTTAGCGGCAGAGGCGTTAAAAGATATTATTCCGAGTACAAAACCAAAAGTTATTACCATTCAAGATATTCAGCGCGTCGTCGGCCAGCATTTCAATATTAAACTAGAAGATTTTAAAGCTAAGAAAAGAACGAAATCTGTCGCTTTTCCGCGCCAAATCGCTATGTACCTTTCGCGAGAACTTACCGATTGTTCATTGCCGAAAATTGGAGATGAATTTGGAGGCCGTGACCATACGACGGTCATTCATGCTCATGAAAAAATTTCTAAGCTTCTCCAAACAGATGCCCAGCTGCAAAAACATATAAAAGAGATTGAAGAGAAATTAAAACAATTGTGAATAACTAGCGAATGGTTACACACAGTCTATCCACATGTGGACAGACTGTGTTTCCTTTACTTTTTTTACTTATCCACATTTCAACAAGCATTATTACTAGTATTACGATTTTATTCTTTTTTATTTTATTATAAAAAAATAATTTATTTCCCTAATCATTGTAGGAGGCCTTACGTGATGAAAATCAAAATTGATCGAGAAGCGCTAGTTCAAAGTGTTCAAGATGTTATGAAAGCTGTGTCCCCCCGTACGACGATTCCGATTTTGACTGGAATTAAAATTGCGGCAACTTCACAAGGAGTAACATTAACAGGAAGCGATTCCGACATTTCGATTGAATCTTTTATTCCTACGGAAGAAGAAGACAAAGTGCTTGTCGAAGTAGTAGAAACCGGAAGTATTGTGCTGCAAGCTCGCTTTTTTTCAGAAATCGTAAAAAAACTACCAGAAAATACGATTGAAATTGAAGTACAGCCTAATTTTTTAACGGTGATCCGTTCCGGAAAAGCGGAGTTCAGTTTAAACGGGCTTGACGCGGAAGAGTATCCAAGACTTCCACAAATTGAGGAAGAAAATGTTTTTAAAATTCCTACTGACTTGTTAAAAACAATCATTCGTCAAACAGTATTTGCTGTTTCTACTTCAGAGACAAGACCGATCTTGACAGGTGTAAATTGGAGAATCGAAAATGGGGAATTAATCTGTACTGCAACAGATAGCCATCGTCTTGCATTACGAAAAGCGAAAATAGAAACGGAAAACCAGCAATCGTATAACGTCGTCATTCCGGGAAAAAGTTTAAATGAATTGAGCAAAATCTTAGATGATAGCAACGACCCGGTTGATATTGTCATCACGGCGAATCAAATTTTATTTAAAACAAAACATTTATTGTTTTTCTCTCGATTGCTTGATGGAAATTATCCAGAAACTACCCGGCTTATTCCAACAGATAGCAAAACCGATATTATCGTTAACGCAAAAGAGTTTTTACAAGCTATTGACCGCGCATCTTTATTAGCAAGAGAAGGAAGAAACAATGTTGTGAAACTGACAACGCTAAATGACGGCATTATTGAAATTTCTTCTATTTCTCCGGAAATCGGAAAAGTAACGGAAGAAATTCAAAGCGAATCGATCGAAGGAGAGGAATTAAAGATCTCCTTTAGCGCAAAATATATGATGGATGCGCTAAAAGCGCTTGATGGCACCGACATTCAAATTAGCTTTACTGGTGCAATGCGTCCATTTTTACTTCGTCCTCTCCATAGCGACTCCATGCTTCAGCTTATTTTACCAGTAAGAACGTATTAATGTTTATGAAAGCTGCTAAGTTCTAGCAGCTTTCTTTGCTAATATTTTATTTTTTCGTTAAAATAAAGAGATGGGCAGTTTTTAGAAAGCGAGCGATGATGAATGGAGAAAAGAGTAACGATTACGACAGAAACGATTACGCTTGGTCAATTGCTAAAACTCATTCAAGCCGTTGGGACAGGCGGTGCTGTGAAATGGTTTCTGCAAACGAATGAAGTGCTTGTCAACGGAGAAAGAGAAAATCGGCGTGGACGGAAATTAAAAAATGGGGATATAGTCGAAGTCAAAGGACTCGGAACGTTTATTGTAACAAGGGCAGAGTAGGTGAAGGGCCGTTGTTTTTAACACATTTATCGCTAAAAAATTATCGTAATTACGAGAGTGAAACGATAGAATTTGCCAATAACGTAAATATTATTTTAGGGGAGAATGCTCAAGGGAAAACAAACATGATGGAGGCCATCTATGTATTGGCGATGGCGAAGTCGCACAGGACAACAAACGACAAAGATCTCATTCGCTGGGACGAAGACTATGCTAAAATAGAAGGAAAGGCAATGAAAAAAAATGGGGCGCTATCGCTTGAACTTATTATTTCAAAAAAAGGAAAAAAAGCGAAATGCAACCATATTGAACAGCAGCGATTAAGTCAATATGTTGGTCATTTGAATATCGTGATGTTTGCCCCGGAAGATTTAAATTTAGTAAAAGGAAGCCCGCAAGTGAGACGGCGTTTTGTCGATATGGAAATTGGGCAAGTATCCCCTGTTTATATACATGATTTGAGCCAATACCAAAAGCTTTTGCAGCAGCGAAACCATTATTTAAAAATGTTGCAAACGCGCGAGCAGCAAGATGAAACAGTACTAGATATCTTAACAGAACAGCTCATTCCGCTGGCAGCTAAAATCACGCTAAAGCGGTATGAATTTTTGCTTTTGCTGCAAAAATGGGCGGCGCCAATTCATCACGAAATTAGCCGCGGATTAGAAACATTACAAATTCAATATCGACCTTCTGTTGATGTATCAGAAAAGATAGAATTGTCTAGAATAATAGAAGCATATAGTGAAAAGTTTGCTACAATAAAAGAAAGAGAAATCCAGCGAGGAATGACGCTTGCTGGTCCGCATCGTGATGATATTGCATTTAGCGTGAACGGAAAAGATGTCCAAATATTTGGTTCTCAAGGGCAACAACGCACAACAGCATTATCCATCAAGTTGGCAGAAATCGAATTGATTTTTTCCGAAATTGGTGATTACCCCATTCTTTTACTTGATGATGTGCTATCTGAACTAGATGACTTTCGGCAAACCCACCTTCTTGATACAATTCGGAAAAAAGTGCAAACGTTTGTGACGACAACAAGCATTGAAGGAATCGAACATGACATCATCAAGGAAGCAGCAATTTACAAAGTCCATTCCGGTCACATTACCGCCCCTCTTTGTGATTAATCTTTTGAACGTTTGGAAAGAAAGCGTAGGTGATTCGCATGACAATGGAACAAAAAGTCGAACATACGTATGATGCGAGCCAAATTCAAGTATTAGAAGGGCTGGAAGCAGTCCGTAAACGGCCGGGGATGTATATTGGTTCCACGGGTCCAAAAGGGCTGCATCATCTCGTATGGGAGATTGTAGATAATAGCATCGATGAAGCTTTAGCTGGTTACTGTACAGAAATTAACGTTACGATTGAAAAAGATAATAGCATTACTGTTACGGATAACGGTCGTGGCATTCCTGTTGATATTCAAGAGAAAATGGGGCGCCCTGCTGTCGAAGTCATTATGACCGTGCTTCATGCAGGAGGAAAGTTTGGCGGCGGCGGTTATAAAGTGTCGGGCGGACTTCATGGCGTCGGCGCTTCTGTCGTTAACGCTCTATCCGAAGAATTGGAAGTATATGTACACAGGGACGGGAAAATCCATTATCAAAAATATCAACGCGGCGTACCTTGTACGGATTTAGAAGTGATTGGAGAAACGGATCGGACAGGTACCACCGTTCGTTTTAAGCCTGATCCGGAAATTTTTACGGAAACGACAGAATTTGATTATGAAACGTTAGCAACCCGTCTTCGTGAGCTTGCTTTCCTAAATCGAGGCCTTAAAATTACGCTTGAAGATAAGCGAGTAGAAAATCGGAAAAACGAATATCATTACGAAGGCGGTATTAAATCTTACGTTAAACATTTAAACCGGACGCGTGAAGTGCTTCATGAGGAACCGATTTATATCATTGGTGAGCGCGATGGTATTTATGTGGAAATTGCTCTCCAATATAACGATAGTTATAGTAGCAATATTTATTCTTTTGTTAACAACATTCACACACATGAAGGCGGAACGCACGAATCCGGTTTTAAAACAGCATTGACGCGCATTATTAACGATTACGCACGCAAACATCAAATTTTGAAAGATAATGACCCTAATTTAACCGGAGAAGATGTTCGCGAAGGATTGACAGCGATCGTTTCGATTAAACATCCGTCCCCGCAGTTTGAAGGACAAACAAAAACAAAACTTGGAAACAGTGATGCACGGGCGGTTACCGATGCAATTTTCTCGGAACAATTTGAAACATTTTTATTAGAAAATCCAACGATAGCAAGAAAAATTGTCGAAAAAGGCATGATGGCGGCGCGGGCACGGTTAGCGGCGAAAAAAGCGCGTGAGCTTACAAGACGAAAAAGCGCTCTTGAAATTTCTAACTTGCCTGGGAAACTAGCGGATTGTTCCTCGAAAGACCCTTCTATCAGTGAATTGTATGTGGTCGAAGGAGACTCTGCCGGCGGTTCGGCAAAGCAAGGGAGAGACCGCCATTTTCAAGCGATTTTGCCGTTGCGCGGGAAAATTATCAATGTCGAAAAAGCGCGGCTTGACAAAATTTTATCGAACAATGAAGTTCGCGCCATCATCACTGCGTTAGGTACGGGAATTGGTGAAGATTTTGATATTACGAAAGCGCGTTACCATAAAATCATTATTATGACAGATGCTGATGTCGATGGGGCACATATCCGCACATTATTGCTTACTTTCTTTTATCGTTATATGCGCGAATTTATCGAGCGGGGATATGTATACATCGCCCAGCCTCCGCTTTATAAGATTGAACAAGGCAAGCAGGTAAAATACGCGTATAATGATCGGCAGCTTGAAAAAATTCTTGCGGAATTGCCGGAAAATCCGAAACCGACGATTCAACGTTATAAAGGTCTTGGAGAAATGAATCCGGAACAATTATGGGAAACAACGATGAATCCAGAGACAAGAACGCTTCTTCAAGTTAGTTTGCAAGATGCGATTGAAGCAGACGAAACATTCGAGATTTTAATGGGAGACAAAGTAGAACCGAGAAGGCAGTTTATTGAAGAAAATGCGCGATATGTGAAAAACTTAGACATTTAATCGGAGAGTGTTGAGCAATCACCCTCCCCGCCGAAAATTTTTTATAAGGGAGGTTTTTATGAATGTCAGAAAATCAAAATCCGCGCATCCGCGAAGTCAATATTAGCCAAGAGATGCGCTCTTCGTTTCTTGACTATGCGATGAGCGTCATCGTATCGCGCGCATTACCTGATGTACGCGATGGGTTAAAACCGGTGCACCGCCGTATTTTATATGCAATGCATGACCTCGGAATGACCGCGGACAAGCCTTATAAAAAATCTGCCCGCATCGTCGGTGAAGTCATCGGTAAATATCACCCTCACGGTGACGCAGCGGTGTATGATACGATGGTTCGCATGGCACAAGATTTTAACTATCGTTATGTGCTTGTAGATGGTCATGGAAACTTTGGTTCCATTGACGGCGATGCGGCTGCAGCGATGCGTTACACGGAAGCGCGCATGTCCAAAATCGCGATGGAAATGCTGCGTGACATTAACAAAGATACAATTGATTATCAAGATAACTATGATGGTTCGGAAAAAGAGCCTGTCGTATTGCCGTCGCGCTTCCCAAATTTACTAGTAAACGGTTCGTCAGGGATCGCTGTCGGGATGGCCACGAACATCCCGCCGCATCAGCTCGGCGAGGTGGTCGACGCGATTTTGGCGTTAAGTAAAAATCCTGATATGACTGTAGCGGATTTAATGGAATATATTCCAGGACCGGATTTTCCAACAGCAGGGCAAATCATTGGACGCAGCGGCATCCGCAAAGCGTATGAAACAGGCCGAGGTTCGATTACATTGCGCGCCAAAGTCGAGATTGAACAACAATCAAACGGGAAAGAAATGATCATTGTCCGCGAGCTCCCTTATCAAGTCAACAAGGCAAAATTAATTGAACGCATTGCCGAGCTTGTCCGTGAAAAGAAAATTGACGGCATTACTGATTTGCGCGATGAATCGGACCGCAGCGGAATGCGAATTGTCATCGAAGTGCGAAGAGACGCGAACTCGAAAGTAATATTAAACAATTTATACAAACATACGGCACTGCAAACGAGCTTTGGTATTAACATGCTCGCGCTTGTTGACGGCCAGCCGAAAGTATTAAACTTAAAAGAATGCTTGCAGCATTATTTAGATCATCAAAAAACCGTCATTCGCCGCCGCACGGCATATGAATTGAAAAAAGCGGAGGCGCGTGCCCATATTTTAGAAGGATTGCGTATTGCTCTTGATCATCTCGATGAAGTGATTAACTTAATCCGCAGCTCGCAAACGACAGAAATCGCTAGAGAAGGACTTATGCAGCAATTTTCGCTCAGCGAAAGACAGGCACAGGCGATTTTAGACATGCGCTTGCAACGATTGACAGGATTGGAAAGAGAAAAAATCGAACAAGAATATCAAGATCTTATTCGCTTAATTGCCGAATTAAAAGCAATTTTAGCCGATGAAGAGAAAGTTTTACAAATTATTCGCGATGAATTAACGGAAATTAAAGAGCGGTTTAACGATGAGCGGAGAACAGAAATCGTCATTGGAGGAATCGAAGAATTTGACGATGAAGATTTAATTCCGCGCGAAAACATCGTCATTACGCTCACGCATAAAGGCTATATTAAACGTCTTCCTGTTTCAACGTATAAAAGCCAAAAACGAGGCGGACGAGGCGTCCAAGGAATGCATACGAGCGAAGATGACTTTGTGGAACATCTTTTGATCACATCGACCCATGATACTGTTTTATTCTTTACAAATAAAGGAAAAGTATACCAGGCGAAAGGATACGAAATTCCTGAATTTGGTCGAACCGCTAGAGGAATCCCAATCATTAATCTTTTAGAACTTGATAAAGACGAGTGGATTAACACCATTATCCCTATTAACAATGAATTTGATGATAATTTATATTTGTTCTTTACAACAAAACAAGGAATCGCCAAACGCTCGCCATTATCTTCGTTTGCCCATATTCGTAACAATGGTCTAATCGCCATTCATTTGCGTGAAGGAGATGAGTTGATTTCCGCGAAGTTAACCGACGGTTCGAAACATATTATTGTCGGGACAAAAAACGGAATGCTCATTCGTTTTCCAGAGACCGATGTACGAACAATGGGACGAAGCGCAACAGGAGTTAAAGCTATTACCCTCGAAGATGGCGATGAAGTTGTTGGCATGGAAATTTTAGAAGATGATTGCGATGTATTAGTCGTTACGAAAAAGGGCTATGGCAAGCGTACCCCGGCTTCGGAATATCGTATACAAAGCCGTGGCGGAAAAGGACTCAAAACGTGCAACATTACGGAGAAAAATGGTTCGGTTGTTGCGGTGAAGACGGTGACTGGTGAAGAAGACTTAATGCTCATTACTGCAGGAGGCATTCTTATTCGTATTGCGGTCAGTGACATTTCACGAATGGGAAGAAATACACAAGGCGTAAAATTAATTCGCTTATCCGACGATGATGAACATGAATATGTTGCTACCGTAGCGAAAGTTCCAAAAGAAGAGAAAGAAAATGAAGTAGACGAAGAAGAGAATCATTAATTGCTGTAATGGCTCGAAAGGTGTTGCCTTTTGAGCCA
Source organism: Parageobacillus sp. G301 (assembly GCF_030268025.1). Classification (NCBI taxonomy): domain Bacteria; kingdom Bacillati; phylum Bacillota; class Bacilli; order Caryophanales; family Anoxybacillaceae; genus Parageobacillus; species Parageobacillus sp. G301. Next base: position 79,191 of record NZ_BSDB01000002.1, on the reverse strand, counting down.
TTTTTTATGTAAAGCACTACAACTATCGTACCATCAATGTTAGTATAAGATTATGGAATAAAGGACGAAAGTAGGAGTGTAGTACAATGATCCGGGCGAAACTTCATCAATTGCAAGAAGGATGTATTCTTGCTGAAGATGTACTAGGTAAAACAAAAAAGACAATTATGCCCAAAAATACTGTACTGACGCCAGCGTTATTAAATGTACTGGAAAAATTTTTGATTGAGGAAGTGTGCGTCAGACCAGTTCTGGCAAATGGCAATCCATTTAGACCAGCTGAATTGTTTGGACAGCATGATGGCGATAACACTAGCAATGAGCAGCCGATATCGCTTTATCTGAAAGCGGTTCAAAAATATAAAAAAGCATTTCAATCTTGGCAGTCAGGCTTTCCTATCGATATAGGGGAAATAAGAGACATTATTATCCCTTTATTCGATAGATTTGTACATAATCGAAAAGAGCTATTAACGCTATATCGTTATGCCACAAAAGAAGACTATTTATACCATCACGCTGTCAGTGTTGGTTTATTATCTGGATTTTTAGCAAAACAATTAGATTATAGTAAAGGGGACTGTTATCAAATTGTGCTGGCGGGTATATTATCTGACTGTGGCATGGCGAAGGTTGATCAGAGAATTTTAGCGAAGAAATCTGCGCTTACTACTAGCGAATATGAAGAAGTAAAGCGACATACCGTGTTTGGCTATCGAATGGTTCGAAAAATAACGTCATTAAAAGAAGGAGTAAAGCTAACTGTATTGCAGCATCATGAACGCAATGATGGAACGGGCTATCCGTTTGGAATTCGTGATCGGCAAATTCACCCTTATAGTAAAATAGTAGCCGTAGCTGACGTTTATCACGCGATGACGTCCGAACGTCTTTATCGACGAAAACAATCGCCTTTTAAAGCACTTGAAAAAATTCAAGTCGAGCACTTTGGTAAATTGAGTATGGAAGCGATACAAATACTACTGGACAGTTTGATAAATTTTCATATAGGGAAAGTTGTCAAATTATCGAACGGTGAAATGGCGGAAATTGTTTTTATGCAGCGGGAAGCGCCAACAAGACCAATTGTCAAAATCGTAGATAAAGACGAATTTCTTTCTCTAAGTGAACATCGAGATATTCATATTGAAGAAGTTATTGATTAACGATGGATGGAGCAAAAAATTTTTTCTAGAAAAATACTCTTGAACAACAGCAATAATAGTGATAGAATAAAGCCTGTCTTGAAGAAAAAACAAATAAATTTATAAATGTTTATAAAAAACATGTTGACTTTTATTTTGCTTTTAGTTATTATTTAATAGCTGTCATCATTTAGAGTTTGAAGTTCCTTGAAAACTAAACAAAACGCAAGCGTCAATAAGAAAAGCTGAAGCGACGCGATCAGCTCTCGAAGCCAAATGTTCTTCACCCGATGAAGTGCTTGCACTTCGAGGGGGAAGGTTATTTGGCACAAGAGAGCTAGGCGCTGAAGCTAGACAATAAGAAAAGCGGAGGCGGCTTGACACCTTTGGTGTCAGTGCCGAATTAAAAGCTAATCAACTTTCTTTTTGGAGAGTTTGATCCTGGCTCAGGACGAACGCTGGCGGCGTGCCTAATACATGCAAGTCGAGCGGACCGAACGGAAGCTTGCTTCTGTTCGGTTAGCGGCGGACGGGTGAGTAACACGT